>NZ_JALJRD010000001.1:926953-1616569 GCF_024519875.1 Bradyrhizobium sp. Bra64
CACGATCGGCTCCATCACCGTGACGACCGCCAACTACTCGCTCTACACCAGCACGCAGAACGGCCTTCTGGACACGGCGGCCAGTTCGAGCGCTCCGTCGATCGACACGATCAACATCTCGGCGCTGACCGACTCGGCGGCTGACCAGACCCTGCTCGATGGCTACATCGCGCAGGTCACCGCCGGGATCAATTCGGTGGCCTCGGCCGCCGCCAATCTCGGTGCCGTCAAGAACCGCATCGCGACCAACACGGACTTCGTGAAGTCGCTGATGGACTCCGTGGACCGCGGTGTCGGCCAGCTCGTCGACGCCGACATGAACCAGGAGTCCACCCGTCTGGCGGCTCTCCAGGTCCAGCAGCAGCTCGGTGTGCAGGCGCTCTCGATCGCCAACAACAGCAGCCAGAGCATCCTGTCGCTGTTCCGCTAAGCCTTCAACCATCCAGGCGAGGGCCGCGCTTCTCGCGAAGCGCGGCCCTTTCGTTTGGCGCGACGTCCTGCGCGCCGTCATTTCGGCAGCCCTGTTGCCGAGGGGGCACAGAGCCACAAGCCTCGCACAAGCTTCGCTCGCTAACATCGCCACTACGACAGGTTGGGCCTAACGCGCATTTCCGCAGCCCAAAGGCATGACGCCGCCCTGTCGTACCGGTGCAAGCCCGGTATGTCCCCCAAGCTCAATTCAATCTCAAAGGGACATCAAAATGGGTTCTAGTCTGCTTACCAACTCCGCCGCAATGACCGCGTTGCAGACGCTTCGGAACGTCAGCTCCAGCCTGCAGACGACCGAAAACCGGATCTCGACCGGCCAGCGCGTCTCGACCGCCTCGGACAACGCCGCCTATTGGTCGATCGCGACGTCGATGCGCTCCGACAACGCCGCGCTCTCGGCAGTCTCCGACTCGCTCGGTCTGTCGGCCGCGACCGTCGACACCGAATATACCGCTCTGACCTCGGTCATCGGCGACAAGGACTCCGGCCTGACCAAGCTCCAGGCGCTGCTGGTCGAAGCCAAGACCGCTGGTATCGACCGCACCAAGATCCAGGCTGACATCACCCAGATCCAGCAGGATATGAAGCTCAAGGCCAATTCGGCGACCTTCAACGGCGTGAACTGGCTGAGCACGACGACCGGCACCACGCCGACGAGCTTCAACCTCGTGTCGTCGTATTCGCGCGTCGGTGGCACGCCTACGATCGGCTCCATCACCGTGACGACCGCCAACTACTCGCTCTACACCAGCACGCAGACCGGCATCCTGGACACGGCGGCCAGCACGACTGCTCCGTCGATCGACACCATCAACATCTCCGCCCTGACCGACTCGGCGGCTGACCAGACCCTGCTCGATGGCTACATCGCGCAGGTCACCGCCGGGATCAATTCGGTGGCCTCGGCCGCCGCCAATCTCGGTGCCGTCAAGAACCGCATCGCGACCAACACGGACTTCGTGAAGTCGCTGATGGACTCCGTGGACCGCGGTGTCGGCCAGCTCGTCGACGCCGACATGAACGCGGAATCGACCCGCCTTCAGGCGCTGCAGACCCAGCAGCAGCTCGGCGTTCAGGCGCTCTCGATCGCCAACCAGAACAGCCAGAGCATCCTGTCGCTGTTCCGTTAAGCCGCGGCTTCGAAACCGGCCGTGCTCCCAAGGGAGCACGGCCTCCGCCATGGACGGCGGATCCGGTGGCACAAGACGTGCCCGCAATCGACCTCCCGACGCCAGACTCGACCCAGTACGTATCGCCGATCGCGCTGTCATTCGCCCGATCGCCCGCACGTTGCCGCCGATCGCGTCGTTCACTCGCTTGCAAAATTGCAACGCCTCGCCGGCGAACCGGCACATTCGCATTCTCGCGCAACCTTCAGACAAGGTTGGCAGCGGAGTGTCCTCTACGTTCGCATCGGTACGAGGTCACATGCTGCTCAGTCGTGCGCAGATACAGCAACTGCTCAACAACCTTCTGGAGCTTGGGCCGCGACGCCTGATGGCCCTGGGACTGATCGGCTTTGCCGTTCTCGTCACCGTCGTCGGCGGCGCCTATTATCTGAGCCGGCCCGAATTCGAGACGCTCTATACCGGCCTCAGCCGGGAAGACGTGACGCGGATGGGCGCCGCGCTGCGCGAGCAGAACATCACATTCGACGTCAATACCGCCGGCGATGCGGTTTCGGTGCGCCCGAGCCAGACCATGCAGGCGCGAATGCTGCTCGCCGAGAAAGGGCTGCCGACCAGCGCCAATTCCGGCTACGAGCTGTTCGACAAGATCGGCTCGCTCGGCCTGACTTCGTTCATGCAGGAAGTCACGAAGCTGCGCGCGCTCGAAGGCGAGATCGCACGCACGGTGCAGTTGATGAAGGGCGTCAAGGCCGCAAGGGTGCATATCGTGCTGCCGGTGCGCGGCTCGTTTCGTGCCACCCAGCAACCGCCGTCGGCCTCGGTCGTGCTGCGTACCGACGGTGCGATCGAGGCGCGCACGGCGCAGTCGATCCGTCACCTCGTCGCGGCCGCGATTCCAGGCATGACCCGCGACAAGGTGACGGTGCTGGATGCCGACGGTTCGATGCTGCTGGCCGAAGACGACGAGGCGAGCGCCGCGCCGACCAAGATGGCGAACCTCCAGAAGACGGTCGGCGGGATGGTGCAGGAGAATATCCGCAAGGCGCTGACGCCGTATCTGGGCCTCGACAATTTCGAGGTGAGCGTCGCGCCGCAGCTCTCCACCGACAAGCGGCAGATCAACGAGACCGTCTACGATCCGGAGACCCGCGCCGAGCGTTCCGTCCGTAACGTGCGCGAGAAAGAATCGTCGCAGAACGCGGATCGCTCGACGCCGACTACGGTGCAGCAGAACCTTCCGGACCAGCAGGTCAACGCCGGCGGCACCAAGAACTCCAGCGAGGACAAGACGCGCCGCGAGGACGTCACCAATTTCGAGGTCTCGTCCAAGACCACGACGACGGTGAGCGACGGCTATCTGGTGAAGAAGTTGTTCATCGCGGTCCTGGTCAATCGCGCGCGCCTCGTCGCCGACCTCGGCGACAAGAGCAACCAGGCCATCGTCGACAGCAAGCTCGCCGAGATCAGCCAACTCGCGGCGACGGCGGGTGGGCTGGACAAGCAGCGCGGCGACCAGATCCAGGTAACGGCCGTCGACTTCATCGAAGGCTCGCGCGAACTGGCGCCGGTGCCGCCGATCAGCTTCGTCGAAATGATCAACAAGCAGCTCGGCAGCGTCATCAACGCGGTGACGATCCTGGCCGTTGCATCGATGCTGGTCTGGTTCGGGCTTCGCCCCGCGGTCAACGGCATTCTGACCCATCGCGCTGCGCAGGAGCAGACCGAGGCGGCAGAAGCTGCCCAGCTCGAGGCCGCCGGAGCCCTTGCATTGGCTGAAAGCGAGGAGGCCGAGCTCAACCTCGTCGAAGATCTCGAAGGCAAGATGCAGCGAACGCCGCAGAAGCGGCTGGAGCAGATCGTTCGGCTCGATCAGATGCAGGCGGCAGCGATCCTCAAAGACTGGATGCGACGCGAGGAGGCGGCATGAACGCGGCAATCGGAAAACTTCTGACGCAGTTCGACGCGAACGGCCGGGCCAAGTCGCCGCCGCCTCCGCCGCCCAAGATCCAGGACGTGCTGACGAGGCAGAAGGAGGTCCGGCGCGAGCCGCAGCCCCAGCCTCAGCTTCAGGGTCAACCGCAGCCGCAGCCTCAGCCTCAGTCGCCGTCTCCCGCTCCGAAGGCGGAAGCTCCGTCGGCCAACCTTCTGGACGATGCCTATCGGCGCGGCCATGCCGCGGGCGTCGCGGAAGGCGACGCCCGGATCGCCGAGGAGCGGGTGCGCAGCGCGATCCGGCTCGGCGAGGAGCGGGCCAAGTGGTCCGACCAGCAGGCGGTCGCGGTCGTCAGTGGCTTCGAGACGGCTTGCCGCGAGATCGAGACCAACATCGCGAGCTCCGTCGCACGGATATTGCTGCCGTTCCTGGCTGAGGCGGTCCGCGACAAGGCGATCGGGTCGCTGGTGGAGCAGATTGCGGCGCTGACCGGCAATTCGCCGGTGCCGGTGTTCAAGGTCACCGGCCCGAGCGAACTGCTCGACCTGGTGAAGATACAGCTCGATACGGCCCGCCGAACGGGTATCGAGTACGAGGCCGCCGAGACCTTCGAGGTCCGCGTCGTCGCCGACCAGACCGTGATCGAGACTCAGCTCTCGGCCTGGAGCGAACGCCTGAAAGAGGCGCGCCGGTAGCCCGCCATGAATGAGGTCAAAGCAGAGCTCGTCATCATCCGTCGGCGGAGCGCCTTCGACGACGAGAAGCCGCACGGTGGCGTCTGGAAGATCGCCTATGCGGACTTCATGACCGCGATGATGGCGTTCTTCCTGGTGATGTGGCTGATCAATGCGCTGAACCAGGACCAGAAGCAGGTGGTGGCGAGCTATTTCAATCCGATCAAGCTCGCGGAGAACGCGCCCGCGCCGAAGGGCCTCAAGGATCTCTCCAAAAAGGAGCCGTCGTCGTTCGAAGGCCAGGACGGCAGGCGTCAGCCGGCCGGACCCAGCGAGGAACGTCGCGGCGACTCCCCGACCGCCGAGAAGCCGCCCTTCTACGAGGAGAAGGTCCTGTTCCGCGATCCCTATGCGACGCTCACCGAGATCGCCAACAGCGCCAACCAGGCCTCGGGCCAGCGGCGCGCCGGCGCGCTGACGTCGGCCGAAGAGGACGGCCTCAAGGGTGGCGACGCCTACCGAGATCCCTTCGATCCCGGCTATTGGAAGCTCGCGCCGCAGGCGTCCAAGGATGCCGATCGCATCATCGAGAGCGAGCCCAAGCCGAATGCGTCCGCGCGCGACAATGCGGCCGGGACAGTTCAGGGCGAGCCGCAGGCGCGTCGTGCCAGGGCGGACGATGCCGCCGGAAACGTGGCTCCGAACGCCGATGCTTCGTCCGCAAGCCTGTCGCCTCTGCTGCCGCCGGGGCCTGCGCCGTCGCAGTCTGCACGCGACGGCAACGCGCAGCCGGGCGCCCAGTCTGGCGTTCAAGCCAACGCCGCCGCACCCGCGCGGCTCAACGATACGACAAAGGAGTCCGAGCCGCGCGATGCGGCCCAGACGCAGCAACCGACGGTCAAGCAGCTGCAATCGGCAATCGCAGAGGCGCTGTCGGACATCAAGGCCGGCGCGGGACCGGCGGCCGAGGTGCGTCAGGTCGAGGAAGGACTGCTGATCAGCCTGACCGACGACGCCAGCTTCGGCATGTTCGCGGTCGGCTCTGCTGAGCCCCGGCCGGAGCTCATCCGCGTGATCGACAAGATCGGCCCGCTGCTGACGAAGCGGCCTGGCATGATCATCGTCCGGGGACACACCGACAACCGGCCATACAAATCGGAGACCTACGACAATTGGCGGCTGTCGACGGCCCGTGCGCAGATGGCCTATTACATGCTCGTCCGCGCCGGCGTCGATGCGCGGCGGATCGAGCATGTCGAGGGTTACGCCGACCGGCGGCCCAAGCTTCAGAACGATCCGGCGGCCGCGCAAAATCGCCGGATCGAGATCCTGATCCGGGAGAAGCGTCCTTGATCAAGCCACTGCTCCGCGCCGCGCTGCTGGCGCTGCTGCCGATAACGGCGGCGGGCGCATTTGCCGAGCCGGCACCGGCTCCGGCGCCATCGACATCGGGCGAGCCATATGAGCTCGTGCGCGCATTGCAGGCCGCGCAGGACGGCATCGCCAACGGCGATACTGCGGCGTATGGCAAGCACATCGCGTTGATCCGGCAGATCGGCGAAAAATTTGTCGCTGCGGATCCGGGCGTGTGGAGCAACCCGCAGAACGGCCAGGCCGTCGTCATCTATCTGCTCAGCGGCGGCGGGCCGCAAATCGTCCGCAAACTGCCGCGCGACAAGCTGAACGTCGACGCACGGCTGTTCGATGGTGCGCTTGCCTATGTCGAGGGCCGTCAGGACGAAGCGCGCGAGTTGCTCAAGGACGTCAAGCCGCGCACGATTCCGTCGGGCCTGGGCGGACAGGTCGCACTGGTGCAGGGGGCGCTGTTCGCGCGCACCGAGGCGTCGCTCGCGATCGAGCGCCTGGACGACGCGCGCCTGCTCCTGCCGGGCACGCTGGTGGAGGAAGCGGCGCTGCGGCGCCAGATCCTGCTGGTCGGCCAGGCGGAGGATTTCGACAAGTTCGAGTTCCTGACGCTGGCCTATATCCGCCACTACCGCAACTCGGTCTATGCCGGGGATTTCTGGCAGCGTTTTTCCACGGGCGTGACGCAATCGAGCCTCGCGCTCGACGAGCGCCGCTTTGCGCGGATCGTCACTCTGCTCGAGCAGATCGATCGCGCGAGCCGGCTCAAGCTCTATCTCGTGATCGCGCGCACCGCGATGGTGCGCGGACGGCTGGTCGTGACCCGGCTTGCCGGCGAGCGCGCGCTCGCGCTCAGCGCCGATGCCTCGGCGGATCGCGAGCGCGCGCATTTCTTCCGCGGCGCCTCGCGGGCGCTGACGGACGAATATGACGGCGGTATCGCCGAGCTGAAGGCGCTCGTCCGGTCGAAATTGCCCGAGCGCGATCTTCCGCTCCTGAATGCAACGCTGCAGCTCGCGCTCGATGTCCGCAAGCCGTTCGCGGGCGGAACGGTCGCCGCAGCCGACAAGCCTCCGGTCACGCCGGCGCGTCTCGATCTCGCATCGTCGGCCGCGACGCTCGCGCGCGCGCAGAAGCAGTTCGGCGAACTCGAACTTCTCACCAGGGATCGCCGTCCATGACGAAGCTCAGTGGAACCTCCGGACAGGTGTTTTCGGGACTAGCCGAAAGCCTCAGCATGCGGGGCGCATCGCGCTCCGGCAAGAGTGCCGCGGCGAAACCGCAGGCGGACTCGTCGTTCAACGATCTGCTCCACACCGTCTCGAACCTCGCCAAGCGGGCCCTGAACGATGAGGGCGGCGATACGGCCGTCAAAGCGGCAACGCTTCGGACGGGCCTGGCGCATCAGAGCGACAAGGACAAAGCAAGGGACGAGACGGCGCACGACGGCACCGCGACGGTCGAGGACTCCAAATCCACCGGGAAATCCCCCGCGAAGAAGACCGGCAAATCGTTGGAGAAGCAGGCTCCGGTCGACCCCGGCGAGAAGGCCGACGTCCAGAACCGGCCGGGGATTTCCGCAATCGTCGGACAGGAGATCGCCGCCGCACCGGCCGCGAAGCCGCAGCTGCAAGCAACAGCCGGCGACAAGCAGGATACCCCCGTGCGCGGCGAGCGGTCCTTCACTGCGAAGCGCGAAGTTCAGGTCACGGACTTGACGAAGGCGGCAACGGCCGAGTCCCGCCCGTCTGCTGTCGCTCCGACCGCTGCGCGCTCGCAGGCCGCGGCTCCGCGAGCGATAGACGCCGCCCAAGCGCTATCGACGCAAAGCGAAGAGCCGTCGAAGGCGATGCCCATTGCACCCGGCTTCGAGGCCGTCGCCGCCAATGTCGAACGCGCCGCCAAGGCCTCGGCGCGGGATGCGCTGCCCGAGGCGACCAAGGTCACGGTGATCCAGCAGGAAACCCATCTGCCTCCGGCGCAGTTCAACGCCCCACAACAAATTGCCAATGCCGTCGTCGCCGAGCTGAAGGAATCTCCGGTGCCGGCGGCGTCCGCAGCTCCCGATTCTGCGGCATCCCAGACCTCCGCGCCGGACCAGCCGCTCAAGATCCTGACCATCAATCTCGAGCCGCCCGCGCTCGGCAACGTCACCGTTCGGCTTCGTCTCGTCGGCACCGAAGTGTCCGTCCACCTTGCCGCCGAGCGCAAGGACACGAGCCAGATGCTGGACCAGCGGCGCGACTCGATCCGCGAGCTCATGCAGTCGGCGGGCTACGTCGCCGACGTTGCCCCTGTCCAGCACGGCTCGTTGGATGGATTCCAGAGCGGCACCGGCCAGTCGCAGTCGCAGCTCTCGGGCCAGCAACAGCCGTCGTCGCAGTCGCAAGGCACGTTCGGCGGCACGAGCACGTCGTCTGGACAATCGGACGGCGGCGCGAAGCAGACCCGACAGGAGCGCCAGTCCAACCAGGAGACGCGTCATGACCAGGACGTGGCGCCGCAGATTCGTCGCGGCCCTGTTTATCTGTAACGCCGGCGCCGCGGCAGCGGCGACCGACAATTCGCGCCCTTGCGAGCGCGAGATGGCGCGCGCGTCCCAGCAGCACGGGATTCCGCTCGGCATTCTCTATGCGGTCGGACTGACCGAGACCGGGAGGCGCGGCGCGCTTTATCCCTACGCGCTCGGCGCCGAGGGACAGACCGTCTTCGCCAAGGACATGAACGACGCGATCGCGAATTTCGAGGCGATGCGAGCCAAGGGCATCAAGCTGATCGACCTCGGCTGCATGCAGATCAACCACTATTATCACGGCGACAAGTTCGCCTCGGTGCGGGCGATGTTCGATCCCGCCAGGAACGTCGACTACGCCGCGCGCTTCCTGAAGGAGCTCAAGCAGCGCGAGGGCAGCTGGACAATGGCGGTCGCCCGCTACAATGCGGGGCCCAACAACCGGCCGGCGCAGAAGCGCTACGTCTGTCACATCGTCGCTCATCTCGTCTCCAGCGGCTTCGGCGCGTGGACCGACAAGGCGCGCTCGTTCTGTCGGCCCAAGACCACCTGAAGAGACTACCTGAAGAGACCACCCGAGGAGCGACATCAAGTTGTGCATCGTTCCCGATCATCAGCCTCGCGCAAGCAACAACCCCCATTGTAACTGCAACCTACCAAAGGAGCCCAATTCATGAGCCTGTATGGTGTTATGCGCACCGGAGTCTCCGGGATGAACGCGCAGTCCAACAAGCTGTCGACGGTTTCGGACAACATCGCGAACGTCAACACCACCGGCTACAAGCGGGCTTCGACGGAGTTCTCCTCGCTGATCCTGAAGAGCGGCTCGGGCAATTACGATTCCGGCGCGGTCGAGACCACGGTCCGCTATGCCATCACCGATCCCGGCAACCTCCAGTTCACGACCTCGACGACGGACCTCGCGGTCCAGGGCAACGGCTTCTTCGTCGTGCAGGACCCGAACGGCAACAATTTCCTCACGCGCGCTGGCTCGTTCGTGCCCGACAGCACGGGCAATCTCGTCAACACGGCCGGCTTCCAGCTGATGGGCTACAACATCCAGAACGGTGCCACGCCCACCGTCGCCGCCAACGGCTTCGGCGGCCTTCAGGTCATCAACGTCAACCAGATGGCGCTCCAGGCCGCGCCCTCGACCAAGGCGACCGTGGCGGCCAATCTCGATCCGAGCGCAACCGCGATCGCGGCTCCGGCCGGTCCGGCCAACTACACGTCGAAGACCTCGATGGTGACCTACGACAACATCGGCAATGCCGTGACGCTCGACGTCTACGCCGCAAAGACGGGCGCGAATACCTGGGATATCGAGGTCTACAACGGCGCAACCGCGCTGACGACGAGCGGCCCCGCGACCACGTTCACCTTCGACGTTACGGCGGTCGGCAAGGGTGCGCTGGCCGCCGCGAGCCCGACGTCGCTTTCGGTGGCGATCCCTGGCGGTTCTGCTGCCTTCAATATCGACCTCTCGGCGATGACGCAGGTCGCCTCCGCCTTCGACTTCAAGGCGACCGTCGACGGCAACGCTCCGTCCGCTGTCGAGAAGGTCAACATCGACGACAAGGGAGTGGTCACCGCGGTCCTCAAGAACGGCACCGAACTTCCGAGCTTCCAGATCGCGCTGGCGACCGTGCCGAGCCCCGACCATCTGACGCCCGAAGTCGGGAATGTCTATTCGCCGAACCTGGATTCCGGAAACGTGCAGGTCGGCCTCGCCGGCCAGGGCGGCCTCGGCACGATCCAGTCGGGCGCGCTGGAGGATTCCAACGTCGATCTCGCCGACGAATTGACCTCGATGATCGAGGCGCAGCGCGGCTTCACCGCGAACTCGAAATCGTTCCAGACCGGCGCCGATTTGCTGGACGTGGTCGTCAACCTGAAGCGCTGATTCCCGCAGCGTTCGTCGCCGGCAAGAGCAGATCATGAACCTTACCGCCGCTCTCGAATCCGCCCGCTCCTCGCTCATGGCGTCGGGCATCCAGTCGTCGGTCATCTCGCGCAACATCGCCGGTGCCAGCTCCACCGGCTATTCGCGCAAGATTGCCGTGTTGGACAACCTGCCCGGGACCGGCGTCTACGTGGCGGGGATACAGCGCGCGGCCAGCTCGGGTCTCTACAACAACGTTCTGATCGCGACCTCGTCGTCGGCCAAGCAGAGCGCGATCCATGACGGCCTCCAGAAGATCGCATCTGCCACGGTGGACGATCCGGAACTCGACCAGTCGCCGACGGCGCAGCTCAATGCGCTGAAGCAGGCGCTCCAGCAATATGCCAACGCCCCGGACAACACTACGCTGGCGCAGGCGGCGGTTGCGTCAGCCAAGGACATGGCGACCGCGCTCAACCAGGCGACCCAGACCGTGCAGTCGGTCCGTGAGGGTGCGGATGCCGACATGAAAACGTCGGTCCAGAACATCAACCGGCTGCTCTCCCAGTTCCAGTCCGTCAATACGGCGATCGTGAAGGGCACGATCTCCGGCGACGACGTCACCGACTACCTCGACCAGCGCGACAGCATCGTCTCCCAGCTGTCGCAGGAGCTCGGCGTCACGATGTCGATCCGCACCAACGGAGACGCGGCACTCTACACCGACAGCGGCGTCGTGCTGTTCGACAAGACGGCGCGGACGGTGAGCTTTGCGCCGACCAACGCCTATACGGCCGGCACCACGGGCAATGCTGTCTATATCGACGGCGTGCCGGTGACCGGCGCCAATTCGGTGATGCCGCTGAAGTCGGGCAAGCTGGCGGGCCTCGCCCAGCTGCGTGACCAGGACGCGGTCACCTATCAGAGTCAGCTCGACGAGATCGCGCGCGGCCTGATCAATACCTTCAAGGAGAGTGATCAGTCCGGCGCGGCGCTGCCCGACGTTCCCGGTCTCTTCACCTATCCCGGCGCGCCGGCGATGCCGGCGAGCGCCACCGTCTCAGTAGGCCTCGCAGGCACGATCTCGGTCGCCGCGTCGGTCGATCCGGCCCTGGGCGGCAACCCGGATCTGCTGCGCGACGGTGCGATCAGCGGCAACGCCGCATACCAATACAACACCGCCGGCAACGGCGGCTATTCGACCCGGTTGCAGCAGCTCATCGGCGACATGGATGCGTCGCAGCCGTTCGATGCCACCACGCAAGGCAAGCCGAGCGGCAGCCTGATCGACTTCGCCTCGTCGTCAACGAGCTGGATCGAAAACCAACGCAAGGCCGCGGACGACAACGTCACCTACCAGAACACGCTGCTCGACCGCAGCACTGCGGCGCTGTCGAACGTCAGCGGCGTCAACATGGACGACGAGATGTCCTTGATGCTTCAGGTCGAGCGCACCTATTCGGCGTCGTCGAAGATCATCTCGACCGTCGACGAAATGTTGCAGAGCCTGCTGGCTGCCGTGGGGAATTGAGCCATGATGAGCGCGAACTACATCTCGACGTTGATGCTGTCTTCGTCGTTGAGGTCCTCGATCACGAACAACCAGGCTGCGCTGAGCAAGGCGTCGACGGAGGCAACCACCGGCCGCTTCGCCGATATTGGCCTCGAACTTGGTGCCACGACCGGCAGCGACGTCACCCTGCGGGCGGATTGGAGCTTCGCCGATCAGCTCGTCGATACCAACGGGCTCGTCTCGGGACGCCTGGACGTGACGCAGAACCGGATCACCCAGCTCAGCACGACCGCAACGGACTTCCTCAAGGACCTGATCGCGGCCCGCAGCACCGACGGCGGCGGGCGGATCATCCTGCCGCCTGCGTCCTCCAATCTCCAGGATCTGATCGGCGCGTTGAACGTGTCCTATAACGGCTCGTACCTGTTCTCGGGCATCAACACGCAGAACCAGCCGATCACGGCTTACGCCGCCGGCTCGGCCAGCAAGAACCAGGTCGACTCCGATTTCCTTGCGACTTTCGGCTTCTCGCAATCCTCCGCCAGCGTGAGCAGCATCACCGCCGCTCAAATGCAGACCTTCCTCAACACCAGCTTCGATGCCGAGTTCGCGAGCCCGGCCTGGAACACCAACTGGTCAACGGCCACCGACCAGGTCATGCAAAGCCGGATCTCAACGACCGAGATCGCCGATACGTCCGTGAGCGCCAACCAGGCCGGCTTCCGCAAGCTCGCCGAGGCCTACACCATGATGGCGGATCTCGGGAACACGAACCTGAGCCAGGAGACGTTCCAGGTCGTCGTGGACAAGGCTATCGGCCTCGTCGGTAACGCCATCACGGACCTCGCTGCGCTCGGCGGCAGCGTCGGCACGGTCCAGCAGCGGCTCACCACCGCAACCAGCAAACTGAAGGCGCAGCAGGACATTCTGAACAATCAGATCGTCGGTATGGAGCAGGTCGATCCGGCGGAAGCCTCGGTCCGGGTCAACACCTTGCAGACCCAGATCCAGACGGCGCTCGCGCTGACCTCGCAGCTCCAGAAGATCAGCCTCATCAACTATCTCTGAGTCATAGCCCGTTCGTAAGGCCTGCAATCCTTGTCTTGTTATTCGGTCTCCTGCGCAGAGTTTTCCTGATGACGTTTGAAGCCTATGAAGCGGTCGTCGACGAGAGCGGCTATGAGGCGCGGGGCCGCGAGCGGCAGGCGCTCAGCCTCGGCATCGATCGGCTCGAGCGAATCCAGAAGGGGCGCTTCAGCTTCGAGGATCTGGTCGAGAGCCTGCTCTATGTGCGGCGGCTGTGGACGATCTTCATCGAGGATCTCGCGCATCCGGAGAACGGACTGCCGGACAAGCTGCGCGCCGACATCATCTCGATCGGCCTGTGGGTCGTCAAGGAAGCTGACCGCCTCCGCGAAGAGAAGTCGGACGACGTGATGCAGCTCATCGAAATCAACCGCCTGATCCGAGACGCTCTTTGATGAAGATATCCTTGCGCGCGGGTGAACGGGTCTACATCAACGGCGCGGTGCTGCGTGTGGACCGCAAGGTCTCGCTCGAACTCGTCAACGACGTGATGTTCCTGCTCGAAGGGCAGGTGATGCAGGCCTCCGACGCCACCACGGCGCTGCGCCAGCTCTATTTCATCGTCCAGCTCATGCTGATGAATCCGACCGACGTCCGGGATGCATCGGCCCTGTACGGGCAGCATCACGCGGCCCTGGTCGCGGTGTGCGAGAGCCACGAGATGCTGGTCGGGCTTGGCGCTGTCGACGAACTGGTCGGAGCGACGCGTTACTTCGAGGCGCTCAAGCGGATCCGGGCGCTGTTTCCGGTGGAGCAGGCCATCCTGGCGGGCGCCAAGACCGATTCCCCATCCGAAGCTGCCTGACAGCGGAGAGGCACATGAACGTCACCAGCGCGACCGATAGCACCGGCAAGTCGTCCAGTTCGACCGGTTCCACCACGTCGACGTCGAGCACCGGCGTCGACTACAACACGTTTCTTCAGCTGCTCATCGCCGAGATGAAGAACCAGGATCCGACCAATCCGATGGATACCTCGCAATATATGAGCCAGTTCGCGCAGCTCTCGTCGGTCGAGCAGGCGATGCAGACCAATACGAAGCTCGACGCACTGCTGTCTTCGCAGTCGCTGTCGCAGGCCGACGGCTTGATCGGAAAGACCGTCAGCTTCACGGACTCGACCGGAGCGACCTTCAGCGGCAAGGTCGCTTCGATTTCCATCAACAGCGACGGCTCCGTCGCGACCCTCGAGGACGGCACCAAGGTCGCCGTCGGGCCCGGTCTCACGATCAGCCAGTCATGAATGAACGGGACGCCCTCGACATCGTCCAGGCGGCGATCTGGACCATCATCGTCGCCTCCGGCCCTGCCGTCGGCGCCGCGATGCTGGTCGGCACCATCATCGCGCTGATCCAGGCCCTGACCCAGATCCAGGAGGTGACGCTGACCTTCGTTCCGAAGATCATCGTCATTCTCGTGGTCGTTGCCGTCTCCGGCTCCTTCATCGGGGCCCATCTCTCCACCTTCACCGAGATGGTCTATTCGCACATCGAGCGCGGTTTCTGATCCGGACGGCCCCGGCCACCACCCCCGCGTAAGCTTTGCACGGCAGATTACGCGCCGGATCCTCTGCCGGTGACCCATGGCCGATACGTTAGCTGCTAGCCTGCCGACCCCGCGACGATTGGGCGCCGACGCCTTCTTCGCGGGCGGCATCGTGGCCATGCTCACGATCCTGTTTCTGCCGATTCCGCCGATCCTGATCGACCTCGGCCTCGCCTTCTCGATCGCGCTGTCGGCATTGATCCTGATGGTCGCGCTGTGGATCCAGCGGCCGCTCGACTTCTCGGCCTTTCCGACCGTGCTGCTGATCGCGACGATCCTGCGCCTGGCGCTGAACGTCGCGACGACGCGGCTGATCCTGTCGCGGGGCGGGGAGGGCGAGCAGGCGGCCGGTCACGTCGTTGCCGGCTTCTCCAAGTTCGTCATGGGCGGCGACTTCGTCATCGGTCTGATCATCTTCGCGATCCTCGTCACGGTGAATTTCGTCGTGATCACCAAGGGTGCCACGCGTATCGCCGAAGTCGGCGCCCGCTTTACCCTGGACGCGATCCCGGGCAAGCAGATGGCGATCGACGCGGATCTGTCGGCGGGCCTGATCGACGACAAGGAAGCGCAGCGCCGGCGCCGCGAACTCGAGGAGGAGAGCGCGTTCTTCGGCGCCATGGACGGCGCCTCGAAGTTCGTTCGGGGCGATGCCATCGCCGCCCTGATCATCACGGCGATCAACATCTTCGGCGGCATCATCATCGGCGTCACCCATCACGGGCTGACGCTGTCGCGCGCAGCCGACGTCTACACCAAGCTCTCGGTCGGCGACGGCCTGGTGTCGCAGATGCCGGCGCTGATCGTGTCGCTGTCGGCGGGCCTGCTCGTCTCCAAGGGCGGCACCAGGGGCTCAGCCGAGCAGGCCGTGCTGCGGCAGCTCAGCGGCTATCCGCGCGCGGTGTCTGCCGCCGCGCTGATGATGTTCGTGCTCGCCTTGATGCCGGGGCTGCCGATGGCGCCCTTCCTGCTGCTCGGCGGCGTCATGGCATTCATCGGATACGCGCTGCCGAGGCGGCAGGCGGCGCGGGAGCGGAAAGAGGATGCGCGCAAGGCCGACGAGCGCGCCCAGTCCGAGGCCAAGGAATCCGTCAAGGAATCGCTCAAGACCGCGGAGATCGAGCTGGCGCTCGGCGGCCACCTTTCGGTCCATCTGCTGGGCTCGCGCACCGAGCTCGCGCACCGCGTGGCCAAGATTCGCAAGAAGTTCGCCAAGCAGTACGGCTTCGTGATTCCCGAGATCAAGCTCACCGACAATCTGTCGATCGACCCCAAGGGATACCAGATCAGGCTCCACGACACCCGCATCGCCCAGGGCGAGCTCCGGCTCGGCGAGGTGCTGGTGCTCGTCGACAAGGACGGCAAGCCCGACGTGCCCGGCGAAGAGGTGATCGAGCCGGCCTTCGGCATGAAGGCATTGTGGGTGACCGACGCGTTCACCGACGAGGTCAAGCGGCAGGGTTGCAAGCCGGTCGACAATCTGTCGGTGCTGCTCACGCATCTGAGCGAAGTGATCCGGGCCAATCTCGCCCAGCTTCTGTCATACAAGGATATGCGCGGCCTGCTCGACCGGCTCGATCCCGAATACAAGCGCCTGGTCGAGGACCTCTGCCCGTCGCAGATCTCGTACTCGGGCCTGCTGGCGATCCTGAAGATCCTGCTGGCCGAACGCGTGTCGATCCGCAATCTGCATCTGATCCTGGAGGCCATCGCCGAGATCGCGCCCCATGTGCGGCGCTCCGAGCAGGTCGCAGAGCACGTGCGCACGCGCCTTGCCCAGCAGATCTGCGGCGACCTCTCGGACAACGGCGTGCTCAACGTGGTCCGTCTCGGCAACCGCTGGGACCTGGCGTTCCACCAGAGCCTGAAGCGCGACGCCAAGGGAGACGTCGTCGAATTCGACGCCGATCCGCGCCTGATCGAGCAGTTTGCGACCGAAGCCAGCGCCGCGATCCGCAAGTTCACCGAGAACGGTACCAGCGTTGTGCTGGCGGTGACCCCTGAAGCCCGTCCCTATGTCCGGATGATCCTGGAGCGGGTGTTTCCGACGCTGCCGATCCTGTCGCATGTCGAAGTCGCGCGCAGCGCAGAGATCAGAGCGCTCGGAGCCATATCGTGATCAGCGGCCTCGCCGACAGCGTTCTGGTGACGTTCATCGTGTTCTGCCGCATCGGCGCCTGCCTGATGCTGGTGCCCGGCTATTCCAGCGTCAACGTCCCGGTCCAGGTCCGCCTGTTCGTCGCACTCGTCACAACGTTTGCGCTGACGCCGATCCTGATCGCTGTCCTGAAACCCCTCACGGACAATGCCGCGCCGCTGACGCTCGCGCTCCTGATCGGCTCAGAGCTCGTGGTCGGCAGCGTCATCGGGCTCGGCGGTCGCGTGTTCTTCCTCGCGCTCCAGACCATGGCCACCATGATGGCGGGCGCGATCGGGCTGAGCAACATCCCGGGAACGCCGATCGCCGACACCGATCCTGCGCCGGCTTTGGTGCCGCTGATCATGGCGGCCGTCACCACGCTGTTCTTCATGACCGACCAGCACTGGCAGGTCCTGCGCGGGTTGATGAACTCCTACGACGTCTGGCATCCCGGCGACAGGCTCGGCGGCGGCATGGCGCTCGACCAACTCGTCGGCCGGCTGTCCGAGGCGTTCGTGCTGACGCTGCGGATCACCAGCCCTTTCATCGTCTATTCGGTGATCGTCAACCTGGCGGTCGGCCTGATCAACAAGCTGACGCCGGCGATTCCGGTCTATTTCATCTCGGTGCCCTTCGTGCTGTGCGGAGGCTTCCTGCTGCTCTACCTCACCAGCGACGAGCTCTTGACGCAATTCATGCTCGGCGTCTCGTCGTGGCTGGCGGAGTGACCGGTCATGACGTCGCGCGCGGACAAGCTCGGCCGGATGGTCTCGCTCGTGAAGCTCCAGCTCCGGCTGTCCGAATGGCAGCTCGCGCAATTGCGGCAGCAGGAGAGAAGCTTGCAGGACGAGCAGGAATGGCTGGTCGGGACCCTGAACGACGGGACGCCCCCGGCGGGATCATCGAGCGAATCGATCGCGCGGCGCTTGAGCAGGACGAGCGTCGGCGCACGCGCGGTTCAGGCCCAGGCCTCGCAGCAGCTCGACCAGGTCCGCGCGGAGAGCCGCCGTATGAAGCAGCTCGAACAGGTCGCGAAGGCGGCACTCGCGGAAAAGCTTCGCGACGCCGAAAAGCGATCGCTCGAGGAGATGACGGGAACCAGCCTCATTGTGCGCGAGTGGACGCCACGGCCAGCCAACCGGACCAAGACATGATCGTAACAGCGACAACCGACCTCGTTCTCGACGTTCTCGATGCGGCCGACCCGGTAGCGCAGCGCGCGGCGACCGCCAAGCTCGACGGGCTGAAAGCCTCCGATGCCGATTTCGCCGCCACGATGGATGCGGAGGTGGGCAAGGCTGCGGCGGCGGCCGATCAAGCGGCGACGAAGCTTTCGGAAGCGCAGCCGGGTGCGGTGAACGGGGCTCCGGTGCCGGTGATCAAGGCGCCGGCTTCGGGCGAAGTGTACCGGAAGTTCGAAGCTTTCATTCTCCAGACCTTCGTCGAGACGATGTTGCCGAAGGAGTCGGAGGAGGTCTTCGGCAAGGGCACGGCCGGCGGCGTCTGGAAGTCGATGCTGGCGGAGCAACTGGGTGCTCAGCTGGCGAAGGGCAAGGGAATTGGCATTGCCAAGCAGCTCGCCGCCGCGCATCCGGCGGGGCCTGACGTTACGGGCAAGGGCGGATGACGATCCGGAAATGGAAGACAGAAGTTGAAGGGTGAATTTCCTATGCAGGCACAAGATGGCGCGGCGACCCTGGTGATGGAACAGCCGGTCGTGGAAACCGGGGCGATGACGACGGCAGCCGCGACGACCGACGTGCTGTTGCCCGTGCCGCTGCCGAATGGCGGCGGCGAGATCGTGAGCGACGGCGCGGACGCGGCGAGATCCGACGAGGTGCGCGGCCTGCTGGCCGCGATCCGCCGGCTCGAAAGCATCGTCGAGGAGGAGACCGCCGCGCTCTCGACGGGCAATAAGATCGATTTCGACGATTTCAGCGCCCGGAAGAGCCGGAGCATGCTGGAATTCGTCCGCTTGATGCGGGCACGAATGCATCTCGGCGGCGAGGTCGAGATCACCGAGGAGATCCAGCGGTTGCGCGAGAAGCTTGAACGGAATCGCGCCATCCTCGAGATGCATTACGACGCGGTACGCGAGGTTGCGGCCATCATCGTCAAGGCCATCAGGGACGCCGAATCGGACGGCACCTATACCGGTCGCGCAGCACAGGACGGAAAATGATCAGACTCGTGCTGGCCGGGCTCTGGGTATGCATCCTCACCGCGGGCACGAGCTATGCCGTGGCCTATTGGAAGGAAAACGGCAGCCTGCTGCCGGCGAAAGACGAATATCTCGAGGGGCTGCAGTACCAGAAGACGCGGGCGCTGAGCGTGCCGATGGTCGAGGGCGGCAACGTGCAGGGCTATATCGTCGCGCGCTTCGTCTACACCGTGGATGCGAGGACCTTGCACCAGCTCACCGTTCCGCCGGAGCCGTTCGTCGTCGATGAGGCCTTCCGCAGGATCTATGCCGACGACCGCCTCGACTTCAGAAAGCTCGCCCGTTACGATCTTTCCATCCTCACGACGGCCATCAAGCAGCGCGTTAATGAGCGGATGCAGGCGGAAATCGTCCAGGACGTCCTGGTCGAGGATTTCAACTACGTGTCGAAGGACGAATTCCAGCAGAAGCCCTGACGCACCAGCCGGCTCCGGAGCGTCGCGGGACCGTGCCTGCGTTCGCCGCTTCTATCGTTGAAACTACAACGGCCTCTGCGAAATTGGTTAGCAGAGGCCGTTGTCGGTTTCGAGGGTGTGCGCCCCGCCGGTTCAGTTTCCAGCCGGATACGCCGCCGGGGCGGCATGTGCCCGGTTCAGGAGAATGCCGACCTCGTCGAGCTCCTGCATCGGCACGTCAATGGTCTCGCCGGCCGGGATGTTGAGGCGGTATCCGACGTAGCGCCGGGCCACGATCGCGTCGAAGCCGAGGCGGTCACGAAGTTTCTTGCGCAGCTTGCTGACGTGACTCTCGATGACGCTCTCGTCGAAGGTCGACTCGAAGATGCCGTAGACCGCGTTGAAGATCTGCGTCTTGGTGATCCACTTGCCGTGGTTGCTGACCATATATTCGAGAATGCGCAGTTCGCGGCGGGGCAGGGTGAGGGCGTGGCCCGCGATCTCGGGGTCACGTCCGTTGAAGAAGACCTGGATCCTGGTCTCGCAGGGCCTCGGCAGTTCGCCCACGCGACGGCGCGCGATCGCGGCCGTTCGGGCGAGGATCTCGCGGAGATGAATCGGCACGTGCACGACGTCATCGACGCCCGATTCGAACAGCTCGAGCGTGTTCTTGAGCATCTTCTGGCCGCTCATGGCGATGATGGGCGCCGAAGAGCGCTTGCGCATCGCCCGCGGCAGGCTTCCACGGGCGTCGCAATCCCCGAGGAGGAACGCGTCCACCGCAGCCAGATCCGATTCACTCGCAGATTGCAGCCAGTCCCAGAATTCTCCGGAGGAGAAGCCGATCGACGATACACCTTCGCGAACGAGCCCTCCGACGTAGCTGTTCGCGACGCTCTCGCGATCATCAACGATAATATACATCAGTCTTTCGCCCCTGTTTCGCAACTGTTGCGGCCGGTTGTTTGTTGTGATGCCCCGGCTCGGCAACGATGCTGTTTGACGACATTCCTTCCCGCGAACCGTTATTATGGTTTCGATATTCGCGGGCAGCCCTACGCATTCAGTGCCTGCGTCTCGCAGGCCTGCTACTTCGACTCGATACTGAACGCTTACTGCGTGAGGCCCGGCGGGTGTCTTACGGATCACCCCGCGGAGCGGATTGAGAAAGCGACCTAGAACAGTTGCGCCAGGTTGCTCATCGCGTCCGAACGCTACTGCACTGTGTCGATCTCCTCGCCAACTGGCGAGAATCACTTGAGTAGGACCGTAACAATTGCCGATTTCCGATCAAGCGTGCGCAACAAAGCGATTGCTACACGTGCTTGATGCTGTTGGTTTGTTTCGGGTTGTTTCTTTGTATATCCAATCGCATCAGTTGATTTGGAATTCGAACTAGTTTTGCACCGTGGCGGTTCTAAAGTTCCGCATCCCCGTATGATTGCAGCTATTTTGGGTGGTCTTGCAGGTCATGCACATCGAGTGGTTCTCAACCCGGGATTGACTCTCGCCGTCGCGTTTCCATGTGCGACAATTCGACTCATTATGGCGAGATGACTCCAGTTTGGCGAAATCTTGGCGGGTGTGTGTCTTTCGAGTCGCACTCTCGCCACGTGTATGACTCGTCGGACTCATGTGACGTCGTCGCACGCGATGAAAAGTTTTCGATACGCACGTTTCGGGCAAGCTTCGGCAAATAACGTCATCGTCCGACAGATCGAACCGAACGGAGCATTCCCGCATGTTGTCCGATGGACAAGCTCGTCCCAACGCGACCGCTGATGTTTCCGCAGCGGCGAAGCCGGCTGCGGAGGTGCGCGATGTCAGGGACAATACGGCGCGAGCCCCCAAGCCCGCTGCGAATACCAAGCGTGTGTCGGCGGCAGCGAGTGACGAAACTCTGGCAAAAGAGGCGCTCGAGGGTCTGAAGCGTATTCGCGCCAAGGCGCGCCTCGACAAGATGGCGATACCGAAGCCCGCGCCGACCGTGATCAAGCCGGCAGTGATCGTGGCCAAGCCGCCGCCGCCGCGCCCGACATGGGTTGCGCCGCTCGCCACATTGGCGGTCGCTTCGATCCTGGTGGTCTGTGCCTGCACCGGCGTGATCGCCTATCTCACCACGCAGCCCGCCCAGAGCAGCGTCGCAGCCAATACGGAGATCAGGATTCTGCGCGAGACGGTGGCGCAGCTACGCAAGCAGGTGTCGGGCGTGTCCGAAAATCTCGACGGCCTGCGCACCGCGGTCGATCAATCAAGCAAGGCAACCAATGACCGTTTTGGCCGTTTCGCCGAGAACCTGGATCGCATAGAACGGGTGAGTTCGTCCTCGACGGTGAAGCTCGACAAGCTCGCCCTGGCCCAGGACCAGGCTCCGACGCCCGCCGCCTCGCAACCGCAACAGCCAGTGCCGATGATGGCTTCGGTCGCGGCACCCGAGATCACGGGATCGGTGCCTCCATCCGAGCGCGGGTCGGCACCGCGAAAGGCGGTCAAGGGCTGGTCGGTCCGCCAGGCCTATGAGGGAATTGCGATCCTGCAGGGCCCCAACGGCGTCATCGAGGCCGTGCTGGGACAGCAGGTGTCCGGCCTTGGCCGCATCGAGGAGATCAGAAGCGAGAACGGACGTCTGGTGGTGGAGTCCAGCGGGGGCGTCATCTATTCGTCACGAAAGGCGGCACCCTGATCGAAGGCCGCTTCTATTGACGGTGATGCTCGAAGCTGGTGCATAGCAGATCGACCTCCGCCTCCGCGATCGGCGCGCGAAACAGGCGGCAGCTGAACTCGACCGTCGTCTTGCTGTCCGTCGTGGTGCGGTCTTCGCGGAGGAAGATGCATCGCTTGCAAACGTCGGTGTGATGCCGCTGTTCTGCGGCGTCCGACTGATCCAGCACATGCCGGAACGTGTCGCGGAAGCGGATCTTTGCCTCGTCGTCGAGTACGTCGATCGCCTCGACGAGGACGTTGACGGGGTCGCGCACCAGGAACTTCTTGCCCTGCAGCGTGACGCTCAGCATCACCGAGCGCTTGTCCTTGGCCGAGCGCTTTCGCTCGACATAGCCGAGCCGCTCCAGCTCGCCGATGATGAACGAAGCAGTGCCGCGCGTGGTGCCGACGTAACTCGCGAGCGCCGACGGTGTTCGGGAAAATCGGTTGGCGCGGGACAGGAAACGCAGCGCCATCCACTCGCGGTCGCGCAACCCGTGCTTGGCGCCTTCGAACCACAGGATCCGCGCGGCCTGCTCCAACAGTTCAATCGATTCGCGAGCCAAGTTCATTTCAATTCCAGGTCGGATAAAGCTTTATTCAATTGAGCCTTTGGTAGCGCAATCTGGGTGGACGAGGATGAATCTCTCGGGCGATCCTTCCTCCGTTGCCGGAAGGCAGACCGCGCGCGGGAAGAGCCTTGGTTCTGCGGAGGGAACTTCCGGACGTGGAACTAGAGCTTCACAAAGAAAGTTCGAGTAAATCGCCTCGCTCAACTCTTCCGATAATTTCAGTCAAATGACCGCAGTTCGCGCGCGGATCTCCGATGGCTTGCGATGCGGGAGCAACATGATGTGTTGTTGCGGCTACGGCAGAGCTCATTTGTTGCCGCGACGTGCTTCGAATTGCGCGACGAGGCGCGTCGGCTGCAACTCCCGGCAGCGCAAGTCAGGACGAGGGAACCGCCATTTTCGGTTAATGGATGTTGCGCCGCAGCGCAGCCAGCCGGTTAAATCCGAAATACGATCGGGCCTGGGAATGCCAGCGTGCCGTCCGTGATCGAGCAAGCAAACCGTTCAGCATCTTGTTGCGACGAGCCTGATGCCCGAGGCCGCGCCGGTGAAACAGCGCCGCAAGCAGGCCTGATGGCGGCAGCGCTCGCAGGCTGGTGATTTGCGTTTGGCCGGCAACCAAGGGCGAATGCGCCGCCTGAAGGATCGGGGCCAGGCATCAGGAAGGACCGACCGATGAGTCTCGAAACCACCATCACATCCGACGTCGTCGGGCTGACGAAAGTCGCCCCGGTCTCGCGTCGCGGCTTCATGAGCGTCACCGCGGCTGTAGCCGCCGGCTACACGCTTGCGGCCGGGCCGGTCCGCGCCGAGGTGATCACGACAGACACCAACGGTCTCCAAACCGGCGATGCCAGGATCAAGGTCGGCTCCGAGGAGATGCCTGCATATTTTGCCCGCCCCGCCGGCAATACCAAGGCGCCGGTGATCATCGTGGCGATGGAGATCTTCGGCCTGCACGAATACATCAGGGACGTGACGCGGCGCCTCGCCAAGCTCGGCGCATTCGCGGTCGCGCCCGACTATTACTTCCGCAAGGGCGTCGATCTGACAAAGGTCACCGACATCAAGGACCTGCTGCCGGTCGTCAATGCCAAGCCGGACGCGGAGCTGCTGTCCGATCTCGACGCAACGGCGGCGTGGGCAGGATCACAAGGCGGCGATACCACGAAGCTCGGCATCATCGGCTTCTGCCGCGGCGGTCGCACGGTCTGGGAATATGCCGCCCACAGCGGCACGCTCAAGGCCGGCGTCGCGTTCTATGGTCCGCCGGTCGATGCGCCTAATCCGCTGTGGCCGAAGAGCCCGATGCAGCTCGCGCCCGAGATGAAGGCGCCGGTGCTCGGCCTCTATGGCGGCGCCGATACCGGCATTCCCGTCGCCCAGGTCGAGCAGCTCAAGGCCGCGCTCGAGCGGAACAAGAAGACGGCCGAATTCAAGATCTATCCGGAGGCGCCGCATGGCTTCCATGCCGACTACCGCGGCAGCTACCGCAAGGACGCGGTGGATGATGCCTGGAAGAAGGCGCAGACCTGGTTCAAGAAATACGGCGTGTTGAGCTGACGCTGAGGCATGATCCGGAAAAGTGCGCAGCGGCTTTCCGACAAGATCATGCTCAAACAATTCAGGAGGCGGCCCGAGCGGTCGCCCTTGCTATTTCAAGGCGCCGGTCTCACTTCACCATCGCGCCATAGACGATGTCCTGGACCTGCTCGCGGTAATATTTCCTGACTTCGCCAGGTGCCGCCGTTCCCACCACGACGACGAGACGCTCCTTGGGGTCGCAGAAGAACTGCGTCCCGTAGGCGCCATTCCAGGTGAACTCGCCGGGATTGCCGGGAACCGATGACAATCCCTCGCTGGTCCGGACCGCGACCGCGAGGCCAAAGCCGAAGCCGGCGCGATGCGGCTCGACATTCGCCACGTTGTTCTTGATCTCGGGACCGAGATGGTTGGTCGTCATGTGATGCACGGTCTTCGGGGAGAGGATGCGCTGGCCGTCGAGATCGCCGCCGTTGAGCAGCATCTGGCCGAAGCGGATGTAGTCGCCGACCGTCGCGAACGAGCAGGCGCCGCCGCAGTCGAACCTGGTCGGCGTATCCAGCAGCTTGATGGCCTGCGGCTTGCCGGTCAGCGGATCGTTGCCGAACGGGCGGGCGAGGCGCGGGCGCTGTATGTCGGTCGGATGAAAGGTCGCATCCTTCATGCCGAGGGGTTGCCACACGTTGGCGGCGAGATAGTCTCCGAGCTTCTGCTCGCTGACCTTCTCGACGACGGCGCCGAGCACGTCGATGGAGAAGCCGTATTCGAATTCGGTCGAGGGCTGATGCGCCAGCGGCAACTTCGTGATGCGGTCGATGAACGCCTGGGTGTCGCCTTCGATCGCCGGCGCGACGCCATCAGGATATTGCCGCGCCACCGGGCTAGATGAGTCTGGGCGGCCGCCATACATCAATCCGGACGTATGCCGGTAGAGATCGTGGATGAAGATCGGCGAGGCCTGCGACTCGAGCTTGAGCGAACCGTCGGCCTGGACGACGCCGACTTTCATGCCGGCAAAGCCGTGATAGTAGTCCGACAGCTTGGCCTGGAGCGGCAACTTGCCTTGTTCCATCAGTGTCAGGCCCGCGACCGCGGCCATCGGCTTGGTCATCGAGGCCAGCGCGAAGATCGCATCGACGGGCATTGGCGTGCGCTTGTCCGGATCGAGCATGCCGTAGGCCCTGTAGTGCACGAGCTTGCCGTCCCGCGCCACAGCCACGACCGCGCCGGGCACGCGCTTGGCGGCGATCTCGCGGGCGAAGAAATCGTCGAGGCGGGTGAGGCCCTGCTTTGAGAAGCCGGCATCGTCGGGATTGGCTTCGGGCAGCGGCGCGGCTTGCGCTGGACCGAACGTGATGACGGCAGCCGCCGCGATCATGGCGATCGTCTTCTTCATTGTTTCCTCCCAAGGCGAGCTCGTTATGCAGTGGCCCCGCTCAACGGGTAGATCAAGGCCGCGCTGGCGCGAAGTCAAGCGCGAGCACGGCATGTCTGGGGCGGCGGAGATGCCGACCCCTATCGTCCTTCCCCCGCGCGCCATAGCGCATCCAGGGCGTGGCGGTAGCTCGGATAAGCAAGCGTGACGCCGAGCTCGCGCTTCAGTCTGGCGTTGCAGACGCGGGCGCTGCTGGCATAGAAGCTGCGGGCCATCGCCGACATCTCGGCCGTCTCGAACGCCTCTTCGGGCGGCGGTGCAACATTCATCAGCTCCGCCGCGTAAGCAATCACGTCCTGCGGCGGCGCCGGCTCGTCGTCGCAGACATTCCAGGTGCCGCCGCCCGGGCGATGAATGGCGGCCATGATCGCGCTCGCGATGTCGTCGACATGGATGCGGTTGAAGACCTGTCCCGGCTTGATGATGCGCCGAGCTGTTCCAGCGCGCAACGTCACCAGCGCGTTGCGGCCGGGGCCGTAGATGCCGGCAAGCCGCAGGATCGCGACATTGCCGTGCGCCGCGTCCCTCCAGGCCTGCTCGGCAGCAAGGCGCAAGCGCGCGCGCTCGAGGCTCGCCTGCGGCGGCGTGCTCTCGTCGACCCACCCGCCGGCGTGATCACCATACACGCCGATCGTGGACAGATAGACGATCTTGCGGTGGCGGCCCGCCGCCAGCACGCCGGGAAAGGCCTTGATTGCGGGATCGCCGGTGCCGCCGGGCGGGATCGAGACGAGAAGGATATCGGCGTCGCGGATGCGTTCGACTGTCTCGCGTGCCGGACCGCCGCCGGAGAAGGCATGTGTCTCGATGCCGGCAAGGTCGTTTCGTGTTCCGGGATCGCGCACCGTGCCGGCGATATGCGTGAAGGTGCCGCCAAACCTGCGGACGAAATGCCGGGCGCTGTAGCCGAGGCCGAGGATGAAGAGCCGCATGCGTCTGCCGTTCTGGTCGGAGTTCCCGTTCGCGCGAGCTGCGCATCCTCGCTCATAAGAGATTTTTGGGTCCGGCAAAAGATATTGCGATTTGTTCCGCCCGCCAGTGCGGGCGATGCTTGCCTGTCACAGAGGGGACAGGATGAATGCGTCGATCACGCGGGCAGAATTCCCCGCTAGAGTGCCAAGGGACGCTGCGGAGCTGATCCGGAGCGCCGCCGCGCTGATCTTCGATGTCGACGGCACCTTGGCCGAGACCGAGGAGCTGCATCGGCAGGCCTTCAACCATGCCTTCACCCGCCATGGCCTCGACTGGCAGTGGGACCGTGCCGTCTACAAGGACCTGCTGCGGGTCACCGGCGGCAAGGAGCGCATCCGCGCCCACCACGAAAGGCTGCGGATCGCTGCGCCATTGTCGGACGAAGACATCGCTGCGCTCCATCGCGTCAAGACCGCACAATACGCCGAGCTGGTCGCGACCGGCTGCTGCCCCTTGCGGCCGGGCGTGACGGAACTCCTCGCTGCTGCAAAGGCGCGCGGCCAGCGGCTCGCGATCGCAACCACCACCTCGCACGGCAACATCGATGCGCTGCTGTCGCAGGCGCTGGGAACGCGCTGGGCGGCGGACTTCGACGCGATCGTGGCCGGCGATGACGTGCGCCAGAAGAAGCCGGCACCGGATGTCTATCTCGAAACGCTGGCCCGGCTGAACCTGGAGGCTTCCGACTGCGTCGCGATCGAGGACTCAGCCAACGGGCTGATCGCGGCCTCGCGCGCCGGCATTCCGGTCCTCATCACGCGGAGCATGTTCTTCAGCGACGATGATTTCGGCGATGCACGGTTCGTGCTGGATGATTTGTCGGAACTCGGGGCCGCCAAATGAAAAAGCAACAAAACAACCCCATGCACAGTAGAACGCGCCCGCGGGCCGGCCGCCTTCAGTGGACCCGGTGGCTCGCTCTATCGTCTTCGCCCTGCTCGACAATCTGCGCAATTGGGCTCGACTGATGATGCACAAGGCGCCAGCCGTCGCCGACGCGCCGAAAATGATTGGCGGCGGCCAAAGCGGTGCCGTCGACGATCTCGATGCAGAGCACGCGCGCGCTGTCGCCATCGACGATCGCCTGCGGTTCGGCGCAGACGATCTGCGGCCGCTCCGGATTTTGCAGGATGTCGCGCCAGCTTCCGATCACGGTGGCGCGGCCGATGATGGCCGGCCAGCCGGGGTGGATGCAGGAAATGGCGTCATCGTCCGCCCACATCCGCTCCATGCCGTCGAAGTCGCCCTTTGAAAAGGCGGCGTAGAAGGCCGCGTTCGCGGCGATGACCTTGCTGTCCTTTGCCATGCCTTTCGGGTGGGGCAACGACAGGCAAAAATCAAGCGCGACTTCCGTCGGTTTTGACCGCAGTGCAGCATTGCTCGCTTTGTAGTCACGCCGAGATGAGCATCGCCACCGCGCGCCGCGCGCCGTTCTTGTAAAGCCGGTCGAGCGCCGCGGTCACGGCCTCGCGCAGGCGCGGCTCGGCGGCCAGCGGTCCGAACACCTTCTCGACCCCAAGCAGCGCGGGCGCGAGCCGTTCGGCGACGGACCCCGCCTCGCGTGCCAGCGCCGCGAGCTCGCCGGCAAGCGGATCGCGCACGTCGATCGCGCGGCCCTGCTCGTCGAGGGCTGTGACGTAGCGCATCCAGCCGGCCACCGCGAGCGCATGCGTTGCGATCGGAAGGTTTCTGGCGAGACGGTCCTGCATCGCGCCGAGCAGGCGCTGCGGCAGCTTTTGCGAGCCGTCCATCGCAATCTGCCAGGTGCGGTGATGCAGGGCAGGATTGGCGAAGCGCTCGAGCAGCGAGGCACGATAGGCGGCAAGGTCGGTGCCGACAGGCATCGTCAGCGTCACCGCGGCCTCTTCCATCACCTGTTCGGCGAGACGGGCGAAATGCGGATCCAGCATCGTGTCGGCGATGGTCTCATAGCCCGCGAGATAGCCGAGATAGGCCAGCGCCGAGTGGCTGGCGTTGAGCAGCCGCAGCTTCATCAGCTCGAACGGCTTGACGTCGGTGACGAGCTCGACACCCGCGGCGGCAAGATCAGGCCGTCCCGCTGTAAAACGGTCCTCTACCACCCATTGCGTGAAGGGCTCGGTCATGACGGGCCATGCATCGCGCATGCCGAGCGCGGTCGAGACCATATCGCGGTCGGCATCATTCGTCTCCGGCACGATGCGATCGACCATGGTCGACGGGAAGGCGGCGCTATCAGCGATCCACTTGCCGAGATCCTTCGAGCGCAGTGTCGCGAACTGCGTCACGATCCGCTGCACGGTATGGCCGTTGGCGGCAAGGTTGTCGCAGCACAGCACGGTGAAGGGCGCGAGTCCCTGCGCCCGCCGCCGCGCCAGCGCAGCCACGATGAAGCCGGGTGCCGAGCGCGGCGCGTCGAAATTGTTGAGATCGTGCACGACATCGGGATGGCGCTCGTCGAGATCGCCGGTCTGCGGCGTGTGGCAATAACCCTTCTCGGTGACGGTGAGCGAGACGATGCGGATGGCGGGATCGGCCATCCGCTCGACCAGCGCTGCCGGCTTCTCGCGCGCGACCATGCTGTCGAGCAGCGCGCCGATCACGCGGTGCCCGGTGCCTTCGGCGGCACGCACGGCGACAGTGTAAAGATGGTCCTGCGGGGCGAGGGCGTCGCGCGTATCCGGGCTACGCAGGCTCGCGCCGACGATGCCCCAGGCGTTGCTGCCTGCGGCAAGACAATCGTCGATGACGACCGCCTGATGGGCGCGATGGAAAGCCCCAAGGCCGAGATGCACGATGCCGGGCGTAACGCGCGAACGGTCATAGGCCGGGCGGCGGATAGCCTGCGGCAACCGCTCGAGATTGGCGCTGCCAAGGCGCATGGACGTCTCCCTTTGCTTTGGCCGCTGCTTGACATGGCGCCCGTCCTCGGTCAATGCTCCGGTCAATTGGTAAGACCAATTTTCCAAAATTGGCGGGCCGCCGGGGGAAGCCTCCCCTGCGAGACCTTTTAGGGAGGACCAGCGTGCCGCTGGAAGCTGTGGAGGCGAGACGGCTTTATCGCCAGGTCGCCGATCAATTGCGAAGCCTGATCGACAGCGGCGAGTACGCGGTCGGCAGCCGCTTGCCGACCGAGCGCGAACTCGCCGAGCAGCTCAAGATCTCGCGGCCGACCGTGCGCGAAGCCCTGATCGCGCTCGAGGTCGAAGGCCGCCTCCGCATCCGCGTCGGCTCCGGCATCTATGTGATCGAACCGGCGGCCGTTGCGGCGCCCGCAACCGCCGCAGTGATCGAGGGGCCGTTCGAGCTGCTGCGCGCCCGCGAATTCCTGGAAAGCGCGATCGCCGAACAGGCCGCGCGCGTGGCGACGAAGGACGACATCGCGCGGATCGACGCTTCCGTTCTAGCGATGGAGAATGTCGAGCATCCCGGCGAAGCCTCGATGGTCCACGACCGTGCCTTCCACGTCGCGATCGCCGGAAGCCTCGGCAATGCGGTTCTCGTGCGCGTGGTCGGCGAACTGTTCGACCAGCGCCTCAATCCCTATTTCGCGCAGCTTGCGCATTATTTCGAGAGCCCAGGCACGTGGCGCACGGCGCTCGACGAGCATCGCGCCGTGCGTGACGCCATTGCGGCACACGATCCGCAAGCTGCCCGCGATGCCATGCGCGATCATCTGGCGCGCTCCCAGGAACGCTTTGCGCAGAATTTCGGCGCCGAGACCGCGGCAGGATCGTCTGCCGGGCGAGGCCGGGCGGCGCGATCTGCACCAACGCCGGCGGGATCAAAACGAGCGCCGAAGAAGCGGGCCAAAAAGCAAGCCAAGAGCGGCAGCGCGCGACAGCGATGAGATTGGGCGGCCCGTCTCGGTTTTGGGCGGGCGAACAAGAAGCAGACTTTAGTCAGTGGAGGATAAGTCAGTGTTGAAGAAAATGACGATGGTGCTGGCGACTTCGGTCGCGGCGATGTTCGCGACGACCCATGCCGGCATGGCGCAGACCAAGCTGAAATGGGCGCATGTCTACGAGACCTCGGAACCGTTCCACACCGCTTCGGTCTGGGCCGCGCAGGAAATCGGCAAGCGCACCAACGGGCGCTACCAGATCGACGTCTATCCGGCATCCCAGCTCGGCAAGGAAGCCGACATCAACCAGGGCCTCTCGCTCGGCTCGGTCGACATCATCATTTCCGGCTCGAGCTTCGCGGCCAAGAGCTTTCCGCCGATCGGCGTGACCTACTATCCCTACACCTTCCGCGACGCCGACCATCTCCTCGCCTACACCAAGAGCGACATCTTCAAGGAGCTCGCCAAGGGCTATGAGGACAAGAGCGGCCACCACATCGTCGCCGTGACCTATTACGGCGTGCGCCAGACCTCGTCGAACAAGCCGATCAAGACCTGTGCCGACCTCAAGGGCCTGAAGATGCGCGTGCCCGACGTTCCGGCCTATCTGGCGATGCCGCGTGCCTGCGGCGCCAACACCGCGCCGATCGCGTTTGCCGAAGTCTATCTTGCGCTCCAGAACGGCACCGTCGAGGCGCAGGAGAATCCGCTGACCACGATCGAGGCCAAGAAGTTCTACGAGGTGCAGAAGCACATCGTGCTCACCGGCCACATCGTCGACCACCTCAATACGGTGGTGGCGGGCGCGCTCTGGAAGAAGCTGAGCGACGAGGACAAGAAGATCTTCACGGACGTGGCGCAGGAGGCTGCCGCCAAGGCGACCGCGGAAATCAAGCAGAACGAAGCCAAGCTGGTCGCCTTCTTCAAGGAGAAGGGCCTGACCGTGACCGAGGTCGACAAGAACGAGTTCCGCGACGCCGTGCTGAAGAACGTCGCGTTCGAGACCTTTGGCTATCGCAAGGCGGATTGGGAGCGAATCCAGGCGGTGAAGTAGCGACCTTGTCGTCATTCCGGGGCGGTCCGCAGGACCGAACTACGGTGCGCAATAGCGCACCTGAGAATCTCGAAGTTCCGGGTCCGGTGCTAGCGCACCAACCCGGAACGACGCGTTGCAGGTTTTGAGGAGCATCCCCATGTCCACCGCCGAAACGCACCGGCAGATCACCGCGGACGAGATCGCCCATACCTTCGAGGAGGAGGCGGCGCCGAAGGTCGATCTCGGCATCTACGCTTTCGAGGACTGGGTGGCGCTGGCGATCTTCTGGGTGATGGCGCTCGCCGTCTTCCTGCAGTTCTTCACGCGCTACGTGCTCAACGACAGCTACGCCTGGACCGAGGAGATCGCGACCTACTGCCTGATCGGCGTGGTCTTCATCGGCTCCTCGATGTGCGTGCGGCTGTCACGGCACATCCAGGTCGATCTGATCTATCGCTATCTGCCGCATCTACCGGCGCGCGCGCTGTCGACCGTCATCGACCTGATCCGGATCGCATTCTTCGGCTACGCCATCAAGCTGGTCTGGGTCTACATCCAGATCATCGGCGATGAATCGATGACCACGATCAATCTTCCCAAGGACTACGTCTACTACGCGGTGCTGCTCGGCTTCGTGCTGATGTTCGTGCGCTCCGTGCAGGTGGCGGTGCAACATCTGCGACAGGGCTACTCGATCCTCGAACGTCCCGGCGCCTACGACGGTTTTGAAGGATAAAGTCATGCTGCTGTTGCTTGGAGGCTTCCTCATCCTGATGCTGCTCGGCGTACCCGTGGCGATCGCCATGGCCTCGTCGTCGCTGCTCTACATCCTCGTCAGCGGGGTGACGCCCGACGTCACGCTGGCGCAGCGCATGATTGCCGGCGTCGAGAGCTTTCCGTTGCTCGCTGTGCCGTTCTTCATCCTGGCCGGCAACCTCATGAACATCGCCGGCGTGACCGGCCGCATCTACAAATTCGCGGTCGCGCTGGTCGGCTGGATGCGCGGCGGCCTCGGTCACGTCAACATCATCGGCTCGGTGATCTTCTCCGGCATGTCCGGCACCGCGATCGCGGACGCCGCCGGTCTCGGCACCATCGAGATCAAGGCGATGAAGGACCACGGCTACACCATCGAGTTCTCGGTCGGCGTCACCGCGGCCTCCGCGACGCTCGGTCCGATCATCCCGCCGTCACTGCCTTTCGTGATCTACGGCATGATGGCGAACGTCTCGATCGGTGCGCTGTTTTTGGGCGGCGTCATTCCCGGCGTCGTCCTGACCCTGCTGATGATGGCGACCGTCACTTATTTCGCCCACAAGAACAAATGGGGCAGCGACACCCCGTTCTCCTGGCCGCAGCTCGGCTCGGCCGGCCTCGAGATCGCCATCGTCCTGGCTTTCCCGCTTGCGATCTGGCTGATGGTGGTTGCCGGCATGTCGACCAACATGGCGGTCGTCATCGGCCTCGGCGTGCTGCTCGCGATCGACTGGTACTTCGACTTCTCCGCGGTGATGGCGCTGATGGCGCCGGTGATCCTGATCGGCGGCATGACGCTCGGCTGGTTCACGCCGACGGAGGCCGCGGTCGCCGCCGTGATTTGGTCGCTGTTCCTCGGCCTCATCCGCTACCGCACCATGACGCTGAAGACGGTGGCCAAGGCGACCTTCGACACCATCGAGACCACGGCCTCGGTGCTGTTCATCGTCACGGCAGCCTCGATCTTCGCGTGGCTGCTCACGGTGTCGCAGGCGGCCCAATTGCTGTCGGACTGGATGCTCAGCATCACCCACAACAAATGGGTGTTCCTGGCGCTTGCCAACGTCCTGATCCTGTTCGTCGGCTGCTTCATCGACACCACGGCGGCGATCACCATCCTGGTGCCGATCCTGCTGCCGATCGTGCTCAAGCTTGGCATCGATCCGATCCATTTCGGCCTGATCATGACGCTGAACCTGATGATCGGCCTGCTGCATCCGCCGCTCGGGATGGTGCTGTTCGTGCTCGCCCGCGTGGCAAAGCTCTCGGTCGAGCGCACCACGGTCGCGATCCTGCCCTGGCTGGTGCCGCTGATGCTCGCGCTGATCGCGATCACCTACATCCCCGAACTGACCCTCTGGCTGCCTAAATACATGGGACTCTCCAAATGACCTCCACGGCTCTCGCCGCTACCCTGTTCGGGCCCGAAGACCTGCGCATGATCGAGCATCCGCTCGACAAGCTCGCAGGCGGCATGGTGCGTATCCGCTTCGGCGCCGGCGGCATCTGCGGCTCGGACATGCATTACTTCCGTCATGCCCGGACCGGTGATTTCGTGGTGAAGTCGCCGCTGGTGCTGGGCCATGAGATCTCTGGCGAGGTCGTGGAGATATCCGGCTCCGCCGCCAATTTGAAGGTCGGCGACCGCGTTGCCGTCAATCCGTCGCGCTGGTGCGGCCATTGCGTCGCCTGCCGCGAAGGCCGGCCGAACCTCTGCGAGAACATCTACTTCATGGGTTCGGCCTCGAAGACGCCGCACATGCAGGGGGGCTTTGCCAATTATTTCGACGCGATCCCGGCCCAGTGCGTGAAGATCCCGGATCATGTGTCCTATCAGGCCGCGGCGCTCGCCGAGCCGCTTGCGGTCTGTCTGCACGCGGTCGCGCGTGCCGGCAACATCGAGGGCAAGCGCGGCATCATCTTCGGTGCCGGTCCGATCGGGCTTCTGACCATGCTGGCTGCGCACCGCGCCGGCATGACTGACATCACGGTCGCCGACATCGCGCCGGCGCCGCTGGCCTTTGCTAGCCGGCTCGGCGCCTCTCATGTCGAGAACGTCGCAAGCGGCGAGGAGGGCCTCAAGGCGCAGGCTGCTTCGCGGCCCTATGACGTCGCTTTCGAGGTCTCGGGCACGGCCGCGGGCCTTGCCAGCGCCATCGGCATCATCCGGCGTGGCGGCATCGTGGTGCAGATCGGCAATCTGCCGGGCGGCCAGATTCCGGTGCCGGCCAACGCGGTGATGGCGAAGGAAATCGACCTGCGTGGCTCATTCCGCTTCGGCTTCGAATTCTTGAACGCGGTGGAACTGATCGGAGCCGGCAGCGTCGACGTGCTGTCGCTGGTCACCGCCGAGCGGCCGCTGTCGACCGCGCCCGACGCGCTGCGGCTGGCGCTCGACCGCTCGCAGAGCGTCAAGGTGGTGCTGACGGCGAACTGACCCGGGAGAATTTCGATGATGCTAGAGGGATGGCGCTGGTACGGGCCCGATGATCCCGTGTCGCTCGACGATGTTAGGCAGGCCGGTGCGACCGATATCGTCTCGGCGCTGCATCAGGTGCCGATCGGGGAGGCCTGGACGCGCAAGGCGGTCGAGGAGCGCAAGAATTTCATTGAGCGCGGCCAGCCCGGCCGCTCGCAACTGACCTGGTCGGTGGTGGAATCGATTCCGATCCCCGACGACGTCAAGCGTCTCGGGGGCAAGGCTACAAAGTCGATCGAGGCGTGGATCGCGAGCCTTGAAGCCGTGGCGGCCTCCGGCATCAAGATCATCTGCTACAATTTCATGCCGGTGGTCGACTGGTGCCGCACCGATCTGGAATGGGAGCTGCCGAACGGCGCCCGCGCCATGCGTTTCGACCAGGATCGCTTTGCCGCGTTCGAGCTGCACATCCTGAAGCGTCCCGCGGCACTCGAGGAATACTCGCCCGAGCAGCAGGCGCGCGCGAAAAAGCTGTTCGACGGGATGAACGAGGTCGACATCGACTATCTCGTCATGGTCATCGCCAGCGCGCTGCCGGGCTCGACCACCGAGCCGATGACGATCCCGCAGTTCCGCGACCGGCTTGAAACGTATCGCGACATCACGCCAAAAATCCTGCGGCAGCATCTCGCCGAATTCCTCGCGCGCGTTGCGCCGGTCGCCGAGCAACTCGGCGTCTCGCTGACGCTGCACCCGGACGATCCGCCGCGCCCGCTGTTCGGCCTGCCGCGCGTCGCCTCCAGCGCCGACGACTATCGGGCGCTGTTCGACGCCGTGCCGTCCAAGGCCAACGGCATCTGCCTGTGCACCGGCTCGCTCGGCGTGCGCGCCGAGAACAACCTGCCTGCCATGGCCGAGCGCTTCGGCCCGCGCATTGCCTTTGCGCATCTGCGCGCGACCAAGCGCGAGGCGGATGGCCTGTCGTTCTACGAGTCCGATCATCTGGACGGTGACGTCGACATGGTCGCAGTGCTCAAGGCACTGCTGAAGGAGAACGCGCGGCGTTCGCCCGACAAGCGGATCGTGTTCCGGCCCGACCACGGCCACCGCATGCTCGACGACCTCGCCGCCACCAAGCGCACCAATCCCGGCTACACCGCGATCGGCCGCCTCCGCGGCCTCGCCGAGCTGCGCGGTGCGATCCGCGCAATCGAACATCGGTAGGGACGGCGCTCTATCCACCCGTCATTGCGAGCGCAGCGAAGCAATCCAGAATCCCTCCGCGGAAAGACTCTGGGTTGCTTCCGCCTTCGCCAAGGCTTCGGCGGACAAGTCGCTGCGCTCGCAGTGACGTGGAGGGAGAGGTGCCCCACTCCAAACACCTCCCGCTCGCTCAATAGCACGCCGCCATCGCACCGAGTTTCGGATGGAGCCGGTCGATCGCGGCGATCTCGCTTTGCATCTGCGCGGTGATCCAGTCGCGGATTTCGGCGGCGATGGGGCGCATCGGCCGGTTGCGCGGCGGCAGGAACTCGCAGATGCGCCGCGTGGTGGTGAGCGCGTTGGATGCCGGCACCAGCGCGCCGGTCAACAGCCAATGCGAGGCAACCGTCAGCCAGCCGAGCGCGATGCCCTGGCCGAGCAGGGCGGCCTGCACCACGACGGCATAATCGGTAAAGCTCAGCGCCTTGGCCGCGCCACGCCGCCGGGTGAGGAACGATGAATAATCCGCCGCCCAGTCGCCGGGCGTGTCGGCAAGGCGGATGATGGTGTTGCCCTCGGCAGGCCCGGTCTCGCCGAGATAGGCAGGGCTGCACACCGGCAGCATCACCTCTTTCATCACCAATGTGCCGCCCGAAGACGGTTCTTCGCGATCGCGGAAGCGCATGCCGAGATCGACATTCTCCACCGGTCCGCGCAGCGCGCCCGAGATGAGCTGGAAGCGCAGATCGACCTGCGGAAACTGTTTCTGAAGCTTGTCGATCCGCGGCATCAGCCAATGCGTGGTGAAGGCGGAGGAGACCGAGAGCGTCACCGTCTCGGTGCCCTTGCGGCGGCGCTCGATCTCGATCAGCCCGGTTTCGATGCTGCGAAAACCGTCGAGCACGCGCCGATAGAGCAACTCGCCTTCCTCGGTGAGCACCGCGCGTCCCGCTTTGCGGTCGAACAGGCGTACGCCAAGATGATCCTCGAACTGGCCGAGCATGCGGCTCACCGCCGGTTGCGTGACGTTCAATTCAGCCGCAGCGGCCGTGAAGCTGCCGTTGCGCGCTGCTGCGTCGAAGACGAACAGAGCGTTACTTGAGGGCAGCATCCGGCGCAGCTCGGGCATAACGCCATGTTATGAGCCTGGTAAGAATTTGGCAATTGCCGAGTTCTGCCAAGTCTGGTGTCATTGGCATGACAGCATAAAGACAGGGTCTTGGAGCAAAGATTGGTTGCAGCGCACGCTGCGATCCGGATTGCTCCGAATCCCTGTCTATAAAGCAGGCTTATGGCGTGCAGTGAGGCACGCTGTTGCAGGACACAGACGGGGTCGATCGTTGGACAAACGAGCGGAAAGCGTCGAGATCAGGTCCGCGAGCAAGGCTTACGGCGCGGTTCGCGCCCTCGACGACGTGTCCCTCAATGTCGGCGCCGGCGAGTTCGTCTCGCTGCTCGGCCCCTCCGGTTCCGGCAAGACCACGCTGCTCGGCATTTTGGGCGGTTTCATCCTGCCATCGTCCGGCTCGATCCATTTCGGCGGCCGAGATGTCACCTGGATGCCTCCGCACAAGCGCGACATCGGCGTCGTGTTCCAGAACTACGCGCTGTTCCCCCACATGAGCGTCGGCGAGAACGTCGCCTTTCCGTTGCGCGCACGGCGCCTGCCGAAGGCGATCTGGCCGGACAAGGTGCGCGCCGCGCTGGCGATGGTCGGTCTCGCCGGCTACGAGGAGCGCGGCATCGCGCAGCTCTCCGGCGGCCAGCGCCAGCGCGTGGCGCTGGCGCGCGCCATGATCTTCGAGCCGCGCCTGATCCTGATGGACGAGCCGCTCTCCGCGCTCGACAAGCAGCTCCGCGAATCCATGCAGATCGAGCTGCGCGCGCTGCACAAGCGCATCGGCGCCACCATCATCTACGTCACCCATGACCAGCGCGAGGCGCTGACCATGAGCGACCGCGTCGCCGTGATGAAGGACGGCAGGCTGATCCAGATCGACGCGCCGGCGCGCCTGCACGATTACCCCGCAGATTCCTTCGTCGCGAGCTTCATCGGCGAGGCGACGATGCTGCCCGTCCGCCGCGTCGATGCCTCCAGCGTCGCGCTCGGCAACGCTCTTCTGCGCAGCGCCCGCGCCATTCCCGACGGCGATGCCCTGATGCTGGCCGTGCACAGCGAGAAGCTGCTGATCGACGACGACTCGCAGGATATCGCCTGCAACCGGTTGACCGGCACCGTCACCGACATCGTCTATCAGGGCGAGAGCCTGCGCATCTTCCTCGCGCTCGAAGGCGGCGTCGCGCTCAGCCTGCGCCAGCCAAGCTATCACCAGGCCTATAGCCGCATTCCGCCGCTCGGCGGCAGTCTCACCGTCACCCTTCACCCCGAGGACACCATCATCGTGCCCGGGGGAACCTAAGCCTTGTCCAACCCGAGAGAAGAAGCGCAAATGTCGTCAGCAGCCTCGTTCAGCAATTTCAAGGTCCTCACCTTCGATGTCGTCGGCACCTTGATCGATTTCGAGACCGGCGTGCTCTCCGCGGTGCGCAGGATCTCGGGCAAGTCGCCGGCCGAGCTCAGCGACGACAAGATTTTCGAATCCTACAAGCGCGGCCGCGACCGGCATTATGAGCGCTCGAGCGAGGTGATGTTCCACGTCTATCGCTACCTCGCCAAGGAGCTCGGGCTTCCGGCGGACGATGCAGCGTGCGACATGTTCCAGCTCTCGGTGTTGCGCTGGGGACCGTTCCCGGACTCGGTCGAGGCGTTGAAGCGTCTGCGCACGAAATTCCGCCTGGTCGCCATGACCAATGCCGACCGCGTCGCGCTCTCATGTTACGCGCATGCGCTCGGCGATCCCTTCGATGACACCGTCTGCGCCGACGAGACCGGCGTTGCAAAGCCCAATCCGGAGTTCTTCGCCTACAACAAAGGTCGTCAGTCCGCCTTCGGCTACAAGCAATCCGACATCCTGCACGTCGCGCAGAGCCAGCACCACGACATCGGGATCGCGCGGAAGCTCGGCTACAAGGTGTGCTGGATCGAGCGGCGCCAGGGCATGGCGGGCTTCGGCGGCACGCCTGCCGTCGAGAAGCTGACCAAGCCGGATTTCCACTTTTCGACGCTGAAGGCGCTCGCTGACGCGGCCATCGGGCCGGCGGCGTAATCGGTGAGCACGGGCATGACACGGGACTGGAGCGCGCTGCCATCGGCCAACTCGCTGTGGGAAGCCACGGCGGAGCCGGCGCGCGCGTTTCCCGTGCTGTCGGGCGAGAAACAAGCGGATGTGGTGATCATCGGTGCGGGCTATACCGGCCTGTCCGCGGCGCACCACATTACCAGGAGCGGGCTCGCGCCGGTCGTGCTCGAGGCCAACCGGCCCGGCTGGGGCGCGAGCGGCCGCAATGGCGGCGTGATCACAGCGAAATTCCGCCTGTCATTCCGCGAGATCGATGCCGTGCACGGCCGCGCCATGGCGCAGCGCATGTACGGGATCGCGCATGAATCCACCGACATGGTCGAGGAGCTCGTCTCCGAATTCGGCATCACCAGCGCAGCGCTGACGCGCACCGGTCAGGTCAAGGCCGCGCACAACGAGACGACGCTGAAGGCCGCGATCGACGAGGCCAACTGGATGAAGCGCGAGATGGGCGATGCGGAAGTCCGCATCCTCGACAAGCGCGAGGTGCGCGAGGAGACCGGCTCCGACATCTTCGTCGGCGGCGTGCTCAATCCCGGTTCTGGTGGCATCCATCCGCTGAACTATCTGCGCGGCCTCGCCGATGGCGTGGCGCGTCGCGGCGTTCCGATCTTCCAGGAGTCGCCGGTGATCAAGCTCCGGCGCGAGAACGACGGCATCGTCGCCGAAACGCCACAGGGCGCGGTGCGGGCGAAGCAGGCGATCATCGCTAGCAACAGCTATTCGGATCTGACCGGTGCGACCGCGCATATGCAGCGGACGCTGATCCCGTTCCGCAGCGCCATGGTCGCGACCGAGCAGCTGCCGCGCAATCTCGCCGGTCGCCTGATGCCGACCGGGCGCACCTATACCGAGACCAAGCGCATGATGCGCTGGTTCCGCATGGTCGACAATCGCGTCATCTTCGGTGGCCGCGGCGCCTTCGGCAAGCAGGATTCCGAAGCTGCCTTCGATGCGCTGCGCAAGGCGATGGTCGGCATTTTTCCGGACCTCGCGGATGTGCCGCTCGCATACAAATGGTCGGGCCTGGTCGGCATGACGCTGGACTCCGTGCCGCATATCGGCCGGCTCGACGACCGCACGCTGTTCTCGATGGGCTACAACGGCGCGGGTGTGGCGATGTCGAGCCTGATGGGCCGCTATCTTGCCGCCTTCGCGCGCGGCGAGACGCCCGAGGTCGGGCTGCTCGATGCGCGGCGCCTGAAGGCCATTCCGTTCTATCCGCTGCGCGAGCCCGCCGTGCGCATGGTCGCCGGCTGGTACCAGTTTCTCGATGCGATCGGTCAATGAGATTTATTTGGAGGAGGCGAGGATGACGATGAAGCGGAATTCTGGGTTTGGCTACACCCTGCTGGGCGCGATCGCGCTCGGTGGCACTGCGGCCCATGCGGCCGAGCAGATCACCTTCGTCTCGCAAGGCGGAGCCTATCAGCAGGCACAGACGGTGGCGATCCTCGATCCCTCCGCCAAGAAGCTCGGCATCACCATCAACCAGGACTCGATTCCCGACGCCTGGCCCGCGATCAAGACCCAGGTCGGCAGCGGCAAGCCGATCTGGGACGTCGTCGACACCCCGACCGGCTATTGCCTGCGCGGCGGCGAGCAAGGGCTGATCGAGAAGCTCGACTTCTCGAAAATCCCGAACGCGGCGGCGATGCCGGAGGCGTATCGCAGCCCCTATTCGGTGTCCTACGAGTTCTATTCCAGCGTGCTGGCCTACAGCCAGAAAACCTTCCCGAAGGATGCGCCGAACAGCTGGGTCGACTTCTGGGACGTCAAGAAATTCCCCGGCCGCCGCGCCCTGCGCAACCACCCGATCGCCACGCTCGAGGCGGCGCTGATGGCCGACGGCGTCGCGCCCGACAAGCTCTATCCGCTCGACGTCGATCGCGCCTTCAAGAAGCTGGAAGAGATCAAGCCGAATATCACGGTGTGGTGGACCTCCGGTGCGCAGTCGGCGCAGTTGCTCAACGACGGCGAGGTCGACATGGAGATGGCCTGGAACGGCCGTGTCAGCGCCGTCGCGAAAGAGGGCGCGAAGGTCGCTTTCACCTACAATCAGGGTATCCTGCAGAGCACCTCGCTCTGCATCCTCAAGGGTGCGCCGAACCTCGACACCGCCGTGAAGTTCCTCAACGAGGCCGTCGATCCCGTGCACCAGGCCAATCTGCCGCTGCAGATCGACTATGGTCCGGGCAATCCCAAGGCGTTCGAGACCAACGTGATCAAGCCCGAGCGCGCCGCGCAATTGCCGAGCGAGCCGGCCAATGCGGCCAAGCAGGCGCTGATGTCCTACGCCTGGTGGTCCTCGCCCGCCGGCGAGGCGGCCGAGAAGCGCTGGGCGTCGTTCATGCAGAAGTAAGCGAAGCGAGGCCGCGTTGACGACATCCGTGCCAGATCCCTCCCAAAAGCATCAGCGCCGTGAGCACTGGCTGATGCTGGCATTGGTGTCGCCGGCGCTGCTCGTGATCCTGCTGCTGATCGTGCTGCCGGTCGGCTGGCTGGCCTGGCAGTCGATCTACCATGACGGCTTCACGCTGGAGAACTATCGCCGCATCTTCACCGAAGACATCTACTGGCGCAGCTTTGCGCTGACCTTCGAGATCAGCCTCGCGGTCACGTTGATCGCGCTGTTGCTCGGTTATCCCGTCGCCTATCTCGCCAATTCCGTGCCGAAGGGGTGGAGCATCCTGATCCTTGCGCTGGTCGTGCTGCCGTTCTGGACCAGCGTGCTGGTGCGGGCCTATGCGTGGCTGGCGCTGCTCCAGCGCACCGGCGTGATCAACCAGCTGTTGCGTTATCTCGATGTGATCTCCGAGCCGCTCGCGCTGGTCCACAACACCTTCGGCACGGTGGTGGCGACCGTGCACATCCTGCTGCCATTCATGGTGCTGCCGCTCTACGCCACCATGCAGAAGATTCCGGGCGATTTGATGCAGGCCGGCGCCAGCCTGGGTGCGAGCCCGTCGCTCACCTTCGCCCGCGTCTTCCTGCCGCTGTCGCTGCCGGGCGTGCTCGCGGGCTGCACCATGGTGTTCGTGCTCTGCCTCGGCTTCTACATCACGCCGGAACTGCTCGGCGGCGGCCGTACGGTGATGGTGTCGATGCTGGTGAGCCGCAACGTCGAGCTCTACAACCAGTTCGGGGCTGCGAGCGCGGTCGCCGTCGTGCTGCTCGTCAGCGTGCTCCTGATCTTTGTCGCCGTCAGCCGCTTCATCTCGCTCGATCGTATCCTGGGGCAGAAATGATGCGAGTGTCGCCCGCCCGGATCGCTCTCTATGTCGTCAGCGCGCTGGTGCTGGTCTATCTGATCCTGCCGGTGCTGATCATCGCGCCGATCTCGTTCTCCAGCGCGCGCTTCCTGACCTTCCCGCCGCCGTCGCTGTCGCTGCGCTGGTATCAGCAGTATTTTTCCAATCCGGCCTGGATGCAGGCGACGCGGGTGACGCTGACGGTTGCGCTCCTGACCGTTCTGATCGCCACGCCGCTCGGGGTTGCGGCCGCCTATGCGATCAGCCAGTCGAAGCTGCGCATCATGCGGTTGATCCACATGATGCTGTTGTTGCCGCTGGTGGTGCCGATCATCATCACCGCGGTCGGCATCTTCTTCGTCTATGCCAAGGTCGGCCTGGTCGCGACCCTGCCGGGCCTCGTGCTCGCCAACGTGATGCTGGGCCTGCCCTACGTCATCATCTCCGTGCTGGCGGGCTTGCAGAGCTTCGATCCGGCGCAGGAAATGGTGGCGCGCAGCCTCGGCATGAACCGCCTGCGCAGCTTCTTTGCGGTCACGCTGCCGCAGATCAAGTCCAGCGTGGTCGCCGGCGGCATCTTCGCCTTCATCTCGGCGATGGACGAGACCATCGTCGCGCTGTTCATCTCCGGCGGCCAGTATCAGCCGCTGACCAAGCGCATGTTCACCGCGCTCCGCGACGAGATCGATCCGACCATCGCCGCGATCTCGACGCTGATGACGGCGGCCTCGTTCATGCTGGTGCTGCTGGCGAGCGCGCGGCAGAAGAAGAGTGGGTGAGGGCTACTAATTCTGCTTCCCCAGCCACGCCAGGATCATCTCTACGATCTGCGTGCGGCTCTTCGCGAGCACCCTGGGCTCGCTGAGGTCGCGGTCGAACAGGGCGCCGAAAGTGTGGCGGTTGGCGACGCGGAAGAAGCAGTAGGAGGAGATGGCGAGGTGCAGGTCGATGGCGTCCACGTCGTTGCGGAAGACGCCTTCGCCACGGCCGCGCTTGAGGATGCCGTCGAGCGTCGCGATCACGCTGGCATTGAGCTGGCGCAGCTGCAGATTCTGCTTCAGGTGCTTGCCGTGGTGGATGTTCTCGATGCTGACGAGGCGGATGAAATTCGGATTGCGCTCGTCATGGTCGAAGGTCGCCTCGATCAGGCGGCGCAGTCCCTCGCGCGCGTCGCAACTGGCGATGTCGAGCTGGTCCTCCAGCGCGCGGATGCTGCGATAGGCCTCCTCCAGCACCGCAAGGTAGAGCTGCTCCTTGCCGCCGAAATAATAATAGATCATCCGTTTCGACGTGCGCGTCCGCGCCGCGATCGCATCGACGCGGGCGCCGGAATAGCCCTCCGAGGCGAATTCGGCCATCGCCACCTCAAGGATGTCGCGCCTGGTTCGCTCGGGGTCGTTGATGCGCTTCGATAGGGGCGGCATGCGCTCGAGCATCGCTGTTTCTCCCGCCAGTTTCCACGGATCACCTTGAAGGTGAAGGCAAATTTCACCTGTCGCGGCATTGATCCAATGCGTATTGCATAAACGTACTAGTTCGTACATTATGGCTTCAAACCAAGGTTGCGGCAACCAGAACCACAAAAACGCGCGCGGCGGTCAGCCTGACGCGAACCGCACCGGACACATGGGGAGGAGATTCAGATGACGTTGACATCAACCGCACCGCTGCACGCGCCGTCCAGCGCGGAGGCCACGCCGAACAAGCTGCCCAAGCGCGCCGCGCTCGTCAGCTTCGTCGGCAGCATGCTCGAATACTACGACTTCTTCATCTACGGCACCGCGGCGGCGCTGATCTTTCCAAAAGTGTTCTTTGCCAATGTCGATCCGTCGACCGGGACGCTGCTCGCGCTGCTCTCTTTTGGCATCGGCTACGTCGCGCGTCCCGTCGGCGCCGTCATCCTCGGTCATTTCGGCGACCGCATCGGCCGCAAGACGGTGCTGCTGTTCACCCTCGTGCTGATGGGCGGCTCGACGCTTGCGATCGGCCTCTTGCCGGATGCCAAGGCGATCGGCAACGCCGCGCCCGTCATCCTGACCCTGCTTCGCCTGTTGCAGGGCCTCTCGGCCGCCGGCGAGCAGAGCGGGGCGAACTCGCTGACGCTGGAGCATTCGGCCAATTCCAACCGCGCCTTCTTCACGAGCTGGACCCTGAGCGGCACACAGGCCGGCGCGATCCTGGCGACGCTGGTGTTCATCCCGGTGTCGAGCCTGCCGGAAGACCAGCTCCTGAGCTGGGGCTGGCGCATTCCGTTCCTGCTGTCGTTCTTCGTGCTGGTCGTCGCCTATCTGGTGCGGCGGACCATGCCGGAGACGCCGGTTTTCGAGGACATCAAGGACAAGGCGCAGGTTGCGCGCTTCCCCGTGGTCGCGTTGCTGCGCGACTATTGGCCGGACGTGCTGCGCGTGATCGCCTGCGCGCTGATCGCCACCGTCAGCACCATGACCGCCGTGTTCGCGCTCGGCTACGCCACCAGCAAGTTCGGCGTCGCGCGCCCGACCATGCTGTGGGCCGGCGTGCTCGGCAATGTCACGGCGCTGATCACGCAGCCGTTCTGGGCCCTGCTCGCCGACAAGATCGGTCGCAAACCAGTGTTCATCGGCGGCGTGCTCGGTTGCGCGGTGCTGCTGTTCCCGTATTTCATGCTGATCACGTCGGGAAATACGATCGCGGTCTTCGCCGCTGCGATGATCCTCTCGGGGATAATCTACGCCGCGCCGAATGCGATCTGGCCGTCCTTCTATGCCGAGATGTTCGCGGCGCGCGTGCGCTATTCCGGCACCGCGATCGGCACCCAGCTCGGTTTCCTCGCCGCCGGCTTCACGCCGCTGGTGAGCGCGAGCCTGGTCGGCGAGGGACCGAACGGCTGGATTCCCGTCGCGATCTTCGTGGCCTGCTGCTGCGTGATCTCGGCGGCGGCCGCAGCGACCGCGCGCGAAACCCACAATGTGGATATCGCCGATCTCGGCAAGCGACGTGCTTGAGCGAAAAACAGGATAGCGATCGCATGCTGACCAATGCAGTTCCGACGACGAGTGGGCCGATCGTCGGCTCTGAACAGGCCGGCATGCGTGCCTTCAAGGGCGTGCCGTTCGCGATCGCGCCGCGCTTCGCCAGTGCGAGGCCGCCGCTTTCGTGGACGGAACCGCGCCGCTGCACGGACTACGGCGCTTTTGCGCCGCAGCCCGGGCATCTCGACAACGCGGATGAGGTGTCCTGTCTCAGCCTGAACATCTGGGCGCCGGCGGGGGCCGATCGTCCGCTGCCGGTGCTGTTCTTCATCCATGGCGGGGCCTTCGTCACCGGTGGCGGCGCCGATTATGACGGCTCTTTCCTTGCCGCGCGCGGGCCGGCCGTGATCGTCACCATCAACTATCGGCTCGGGCCGCTCGGCTTCCTGCAATTGCATCGTCATGGGCTCGACGAGGCGAACAATCTCGCGACGTCGGACGCGGTCGCTGCGCTCGACTGGGTGCGCGCCAATATCGCGAATTTCGGCGGCGATCCGGATGCGATCACGCTGTCGGGCCAGTCGGCCGGCGCCTCCATGGTGATCGCGCTCGCAACCTTGCCACAGGTCAAAGGCAAGTTCATCCGCGCCCTCGCGCTCAGCGCGCCCGGGCGCAACATCATGAGCGCCGATCATGCCGACGACGTCGCGCGCCGTGTGTTCGACGAGCTCGAACTTGCAGGTGATCCCGCCGCGATCGCGGCCGTGCCGCTGCCAGAGCTCTTTGCGGCGGTGGAGCGGGTCGGCCGCAGGCTTGCGGACGAGACCGCCTCAGGCACCGTGTTCGGCCCGGTGCTGGACGGCATCGTGATCCCGCGGGAGCCGCGCGAGGTCTTTGCCGACGGGACCTTGCGCGACATCCCGCTTTGGCTCGGCTCCTGCCGCGATGAGATGGTGATGTTCCTGAAGAGCACCCCGCCCGCCGCGATGATCCGCACCACCGAGCGGAATGTGCGCGCCGCATTCGGCGACGCCGGTTGGGAGCGCCTGCTTGGTTGTTACCGCGCGACGGCGCGCCGCGACGAGGATCCCTACGAAGCGCTGCTGTCGGATGCGTTCTGGCATCGTCCGATGGCGGACCTCGCGCGGGTTCACGCTGCGGCAGGCGGTGCAGTGTGGCTGAGCCGGTTCGACCATCGCCCGGCGCTGGAGCCGTTCCTGTCGCAAGGGCCGACCCACGGCGCCGATAATGCCTGTCTTTGGGCGCATCCGCCGAATTTCATCGATCGCCCGATCCTGAAGCGCAAGGGCGGTCCGATGACACCTGCCGACATCGATGTCGCCGCGCAGTTCCAGGCAGACCTGTTGCGGTATGTCACGACGGGCCGGCCCGATATTGCCGAGGCCTGGCCGAGGTTTGGTGCGAGCAAGGAGGCTCGTGCGATTTTCGCTCAGCCGTTCCAAGTCTGTGCGCTCAACGAAGGCGCGCGCTTCCGCGTCTGGGCGGAGCTTCTGGCAGCAGATGCGACGCAGGGTACGGTCGCAATGCGGGGTGAGAGCGTCCGCGCCTGAGCCGACTGCTCTCGGCATCGTCGTCGCAGCATGCGCTGTCAGTTTGGGCAGGGTTGCCCGGCGGCTCCCCACATGGCCATGTCCTTGACGTGATCCTCAAACGTGCCGGGCGGCGTCGTACGACCCGCTCCGGGCGCCCATCCGCGCGGGATGAAGCCGTTCAGCGATGCATCGTGCCTGAGATGCTCGAGGAGACCGACGGCGTCGCGCCCGCCATTGCGTTTGGGATCCTTCAGCTGTGCACAGATCTCGGCGCCGCTCTTGCCGAACCAGATGAACTCGACCGGAGCAAGCTGCCAGTCGATGCCGGCGCGTGGCGGCGATGGTGCCGGCTCGTTGGCCTGGGTGGAGGTCATGTGACAGGTCGAGCAGGCGATCTTCTCGGCGCCGATGCGGCTGTCGCCGCCATGGATGTTCATGCCATGCACGCGCGGCCTGGTTTCGCCTGCCGGCGTCCAGATCGGAATGGCTCTGGCATCGACGTGACAGTTGGCGCAGCGCGGATGCGTCACCACCGCTTCGATCCGCTTCCAGGCTTCCAGCCCTTCGGCGCGGCTGACGCTGCCCGGCGGCAGAGCGTCCTTTTTGGCCTCGTCCTTGGCCGCGCCAATTCCGGTGAGGGCCGCAATGGCCGAAGCGGCGAGGGCGAGCCTAATCAGGGATCTCTTCATGACCCGCCTCACACGAAATCAATGAACTTGTTGAAGGGCATTTCGCGGATGCGCAGTCCGGTCGCCGCGAAGATCGCATTGGCAAGCGCGGGCGCGGCCGGCGGGACGGGCGGCTCTCCAACGCCTCTCACCTTCGGATCGTTCTCGAGCCCGCGAACCTCGATGACGGGACATTGGTAGATCCGCATCGCCTCGTGATGATTGTAGTTGGTCTGCTGCACCGCGCCTTTGGCGTAAGTCAGCTCGCAATTGATGGCGTGGCCGAGCCCCCAGATCACGCCGCCCTGCACCTGGTTTTCGAAATTGACGGGGTCGACCACCTTGCCGACATCGACCGCGATCCAGACCTTGTCGATCCTGATGCCTCGCTCCGTCTTCGTGACCTCGACGACTTCGGCGGTCGGCGTGCCGAAGGACTCCACGAAGGCGACGCCACGGCCCCTGCCGTTGCCGAGCGGTCCCTTCCAGTCCGACATCTCCGCGACCGTTTCCAGCACCTTGCGGTAGTGCGGCACGGTGCACATCGCGATGCGCGCCTGCATGGGATCGAGACCGGCCGCATGGATCAGCTCGTCGATGAAGCTTTCGGTGAAGAAGCCCGATGTGGAGGCGCCGACCGACCGCCACGTGGTGCTCGGCGACAATCCCTGGGCCTCGTAGCTCGTGGCCCGGAAATTGGGGATGTCGTAATAGACGTTCCACAGACCCGCGGCCAATTGCCCGTCGGGATCCTTCGAGGGGGTGCCCGAACGCTCGAGCAGCCCCTTGAGCGGCGTCGTCGAGGCCAGTTGCAGATCGGCTGCGACGATCGTGCTCTTGTCGACGCTGCCGCGGTGCCTTGCGATCGCAATCTGCCGCGGAATGTCCTGCAGGAAATCCTCCTCGCGCGAGAACACGAGCTTGATCGGTGTTCCCTTCATCTGGTTTGCGATTTCTGCAAGAACCCGTACGTTCTCGTATTCGAGACGATGGCCAAAACTTCCGCCGGCCCATTGATTGTGGAAGGTGACCTGTTCGGGCTTGAGGCCGATCGCTGTCGCCGCAACATACTGCACGAAACGGGGGCTTTGATGGCTGACCCAGATATCCATCCCCTTGTCGGTGACGAGGCCGATCCCGTTCAGCGGCTCGAGCGGCTGATGCGCCACATAGGGCGCGCGATATTCGGCTTCGACAAGCCTGCCTGTCTTCAGGCCGGCTTCGATATCGCCGATCTTCCGCCACTCCTTGCCGAGGAATTCAGGTTTGAACGAGGATTCCAGCACCTTCCAATGGTCGGCCTGCTCGGCGGGATAGGCCGAGGCCGCCCACTCGCAAGCGATGGCGTCGACCGCCTTCATGGCGTACCAGCTGTTCGTGGCGATCACCGCCACGCCATTCTTGATTTCGAGGATCTTCCTGACCCCCGGCATCGCGCGCGCCTTGCTGGCGTCGTATGACTTCAGCGGCTGGCCCTTGCCAGGGTTCAGCTTGACGGAGGCATACAGCATGCCGTCCGTTTTCAGGTCGATGCCGAACTTCAGCTCGCCCATGACCTTCGCGCGAATGTCGAGGCGCGTCATCGGCTTGCCCAGCAAGCGCCATTTCGACGGATCACGCGGCTTGGCATCGAGCACCGGCGGAATTCTTGCGGCATCCGCGGAAAGATCGACATAGGCGATCTTGGTGCCGTTGGGCAGGATCACATGGCCCGATTGGGTGCGCAGGTCAGCCACGGCGACCCCCGACCGCTTGGCGGCGGCGGCCTTCAGCGTCTCGCGCGCGACCGCGCCGGCAACGCGCAGCTTTTCGTAGGTGTCCGGCAGCGTGCTCGACCCGCCGGTCATCTGCAGGCCCGACTGTCTGAGCCATTCGAGCGTCTTGGCGCGCGCTTCCTCGGCGGCCGGACTTTGGTCGGCAGCCACGAACGGCGCGAATTCGTCCGCAAAGCCCGTATTGAAATAGGCGGGGCTCGGGCCGGCGAAGCGAACTTCGAACTGGCCGGGATCGAGGTCCATCTCTTCGGCGATCATGATCGGCTGTATCGAGCCGACGCCCTGACCGATGTCGGCATGCTGCGCGATCAGCGTGATTTTATCCGGGCTGATCTCGACCCAGGGGTTGAAGCTTGCGGAATTCGGTCCGAGCCGGGCGGACAAGGGATTGTCACTGTCCGTCGCGGCTTGCGCAGCGTCGCCGTAGGAGCCGAATACGACACCGCCGGCCACCGCGGCGGAGCCGAAAACGAATGCGCGGCGGGACAGCCTCTGCAACTCGCCCATCTCACTTCTCCGCCATCTTCTTCGCGGCCGCAGCGTGGATCGCCGCCCGAATGCGGGGATAGGTTCCGCAACGGCAGAGATTGCCGGACATCACCTCGTTGATGTCCTCGTCGGTCGGCTGGGAGATCAGATCGAGAAGCGAGATGGCCTGCATGATCTGCCCGGTCTGGCAGTAACCGCACTGTGGAACCTGATGTTCGATCCAGGCCTGCAGAACCGGGTGCTGGTCCCGCTTTTCCAGCCCTTCGAGCGTGACGACCGACTTGCCTGCGATCTCGCCGATATGCGCCTGACAGGCCCGGACCGCCATTCCCTCGATCTGGACGGTGCAGGCGCCGCATTGCGCGACCCCGCAGCCGTATTTGGGACTGGTGATACCAAGCTCGTCGCGGAGCACCCAGAGCAGCGGCATCTCCGGAACAACATCGACCTGGCGCTTGATCCCATTGACCGTGAGCTCGATCATGTCGGTGTCCTTTCGCGCGTCCTTGCGGGACGTGAGGTCGAACGAGTACGCTCCAGCGAGCGTCGTCGAATTGTTAGACCGGCATGCTCAGCGTGTCGCTGATGCGGCGATGCTGTCAAACCGCGCCGCCGCGGCATTTGCAAAATCGCACGACGACGAAGGTGTGTGATTTTGCCGCGCCCTTCAGGGCGATCGAAATAGATTCAGAAATAGATTCAATTGTCTTTGATCGTTCGGAAGGCGATCAGCGCAGGAACGGCACCGGATTGGCCGCGCGGTAGAACAGATTGATCAGCGTGTTGATGTCGAACACCGGCAGGCCCGACACCTCGGCGACGTCCTTCGAGAACGGGCACATGTTGGTGCACTCGAACAGGACCGCGCCGGGATTCTTGCAGGACGCCATGAAGGCCTGCGTCATCTCGATCATCTCGGCGCGCAACACCTCGGTGTCCAGTTCCTCGCGGCCGAGAATATAAGTCGCTGGAAACTGCGCATCCGGCTTCATGCCCTGGATATGAACGGGAATTTGCTTCTGCGACCAGCCGACGCCGCGAAAATGCTCGTCGTTCATGTGATGGCCGCGTTCGGTGAAGACGCCGATGACCTTGCCCGGCGGCAGCATGGCGTGGATCAGCGGCGCCTGGATCAGGCTCGTGGTGAAGACGGGAATGTTCACGGCGGCGGCGAGCTGCTTCTGGAACGGCGCGAGAAAGCCGCAGCTCGTCGTGATGGCCTTGACGCCCTCGGACTCCAGCTCGCGGGCCGCTGCGACGAACGGCTCGAGCAGGGCCGGATCTGGATGATCGCCCATGATCTTGGTGGCGTGCGCGCCGCGCACGATCTTGTAGCGCACCGGGAAGTCGTAGGAGAGCGCGTTGCCGATGTCGCCGCGCGGGCGCGGGAAGCGGGTATCGAGCATCAGGATGCCGATCGTCTCGCCGTAATTCGTGAAGCCGCCGCGGAGTTTCATGGTTGTCCCCACCGATTCGGGATGGTCGTCACCAGCAGTCTAATGCGTCTCGTGAAACCGGCTCAAGAACGCCTTCAGCCGTTCGCTGCGCGGCCGGCGGATGGTTTCCTCGGGCGTGCCGATCTCGGCCATGATGCCGTCGTTCATGAAGCCGACGCGGGTGGAGACGTCGGCGGCGAAGGCCATCTCGTGCGTCACTAGCACCATGGTCATGCCTTCGGCGGCGAGGCTGCGGATTACGGCGAGGACTTCGCCGACGAGTTCGGGGTCGAGCGCGGAGGTCGGTTCGTCGAACAGCATCACCTCGGGCTTCATCGCGAGCGCACGCGCGATCGCGACGCGCTGCTTCTGGCCGCCGGACAGGCGGCTCGGGAAAGCGTCGGCCTTGTCGGCGAGGCCGACCTTGGCGAGCAGATCGCGGCCGAGCGCGTCGGCTTCGTTTCGTGCCATGCCCTTGACCTGCACCGGGCCCTCTTTGACGTTGGCGAGCACCGACATGTGCGGGAACAGGTTGAAGTGCTGGAACACCATGCCGACATTTTCGCGCAGCTGCGCCAGTTGCGCGTCCTTCGGTGCGCGAGGACCTTTGCCGAACGCGAACCGATGCGTGCCGATCGCAAGCTCGCCCTGCTGCGGCATTTCGAGCAGGTTCAGGCAGCGCAGGAAGGTGGACTTGCCGGAGCCGGAGGCGCCGATCAGCGTGACGACCTCGCCGCGCTCGACCGACAGCGAGACGCCCTTGAGCACCTCGTGGTCGCCGAACGCCTTGTGGATGTTGCTTGCGATCAGGGCACTCATCGATGTGCTCCCAGCTTGAGCTCGACCCGGTCGGCGACCAGCGTCAGCGGGAACAGCACGACGAAATAAAGCACGGCGATCGTGGTGTAGACCTCAAGCGGCTTGTAGCTCGTCGCCGTGATCACCGAGCCCTGATAGAGGAGGTCCCCGACCGCGACCACCGACACCAGCGAGGTGTTCTTCAGCTGCATGATGGTCTGGTTGATGAAGGAGGGGATCATCACCTGGGTTGCCTGGGGCAGCACGATGCGGCGGAAGATCTTGCCGCGCCGCATGCCGATGGCGCGGCCGGCTTCCCACTGGCCGACGTCGACGGCCTCGATGCCGCCACGAAAGATCTCGGCGTAGAACGAGCCGGCATAGAGCGACAGCGCGATGAAGCAGGCCATCGCCGGCGACATGTCGACGCCGATCAGGACGGGCAGGGCGTAGTACATCCAGACGAGTTGCACCAGGAGCGGCGTGCAGCGAAACACCTCGATATAGAGCCGCAGCGGCACCGAGACCCAGCGCGGTGCCGTCGTGCGCAGAATGCCGACGACCAGTCCGATCGCGAGGCCCGCGACCACCGTGGTCACCGTGTAGAACAAGGTGACCAGGAGCCCTTGCCAGATCAGGCCCCAATACGGCTTGAGCGCCGCGAACTCCCAGACATACATCGTCGAACGGTCGTCAGAACTGCACTTCGGCCGGAAGGTCCTCGGCGGTGAGGCCGACTGCTTCAAAACCCTTCAGCATCCATTCGCGGGTCTGGCCCATCGCGCGGTTGTAATCGGCCCAGGCGCTGAGGAAGTCCTTGTAGCGGCGATCGCTCTCGGCGCGGATGCCCATGTTGGTCGGCAGCGTCAGCAGCGGCCGCGGGATCGCGAGATCGCCGAGATTCGGGTTCTTCTTCAGGGTCGAGACCGAGAGCACTGCCAGCGATACGTTGCAGTCGGCGCGGCCGGTCGCAACCGCGAGGATCGCCTCGTCGCGGTTCTTGAAGCCGAGGATGGTCGCCTTCGGGCAGTAGCGGCGCGCGATGGTCTCGTGCGTCGAGCCGATGTCGACGGCGATCTTGACCTCGGGCTTGTTCAACTCGGCCCAGGTCTGCGGCTTGGCAAAGCCCTTCTTGGTGATGACCGTGAAGGAGTGCACCAGGATCGGCGTCGGGAAGTCGATGACGAGGGCGCGTTCCGGCGTCGGGTTCACTGCGAAGGCGAGGTCGACCTTGTCGGCCTGGAGGTCGAGGATCTGGTTGCCCCAGGTCGATTCCAGCGTCTCGACCTTGGCGCCGAGCTTGCCGGCGATGTCGTTGGCCATGTCGATGCAGGCGCCCGACCACGTGCCGGTGGCGAGGTCCTTATGGAAGTAGGGCTCCTGGCCGACGATGACGGCAACGCGCAGCACGCCATTCTTCTTGATGCGGTCGAGCGTGGAGGTCGGTGCGGTGTCGGCCCTGGCCGGGCTGCTCGCGGCGGCAATCGCTGCGCCTGCCAGCGCCACGGTGGTGAGAGCGTCCCTGCGATTCATGGTCTCTGTCTCCCTGGAATTTGGGTCGGATCGGTCGCTGGACTAGTTCTGTATTCAGGATAATATGCAATACGGTATTTTAGATTGCTGACCATTTGTGCGACAGGGCAGAAATCAGCCCAATATCTTGGCAGAGCTATATAAAATTGAGGTTGTCATTCGCATGATTATCTGAATACAAGTCTGAATGCAATTTTCTCGTGATCTCAAGGAGAGGCCTGTGCGCGCTCTGTTCGTCGATGCAAACGACACCCTGGCGGCGGTGACCGACAAGCTGCTGCGCTCGCAGAACCTGGCTGTTGGCATCAACCGCAACCCCTCCATCAAGCCGGACGATCTCCCCAGCCTGCTCGGCGATTCCGAGATCATGATCGTCGATCACACGGCAGTGCCTTCAGTGATTGCCGCCAAGTGCAGCAAGCTGAAGCACGTCGTCTTCCTCGGCACGGGCGCCCGCAGCTACATGAATCCGGAAGAGCTCGCCGAGTGCGGCATCGCCGTCCACACCATCAAGGGCTATGGCGATACGGCAGTCGCAGAATGTGCGATCGCGCTGATGTGGGCCTCCGCCAAGAGTTTTGGCGAGATGGATCGCGGCATGCGCGAGGGCAACTGGCTGCGCCGCGACGCGGTCCAGCTCACCGGGAAGACGCTCGGCCTGATCGGCTTCGGCGGTATCGCTGCGGAAGCAGCCCGCATGGCGGCGGGCTGCGGCATGAAGGTGATCGCCTGGAACAGGACCCCGAAGACGCATCCGGGCGTCGAGTTCGTTGCGCTGGAGAAGCTGCTGGCGGAAAGCCACGTCATCTCGCTGCATCTTCTGCTCAACGACGAGACCAAGGGTTTTCTGTCACGTGAGCGTATCGCGCAGATGCGTCCAGGCAGCATCCTGATCAACACCGCGCGTGGCGCCGTCGTCGATGAAGACGCGATGCTCGACGCGCTTCGCTCGGGTCACATCGCCCATGCCGGCCTCGACGTCTTCACCGTCGAGCCGCTGCCAGCCGGACATCCGCTGACCAAACTGCCGAACGTGACGCTGTCGGCGCATTCGGCGTTCCGCACGCCGGAGGCCAGCGACAACCTGATCGGCGCCGCGCTGGATCACTGCCGCCGCATCATCGCCACCGGCAAGTAACAAGGACGTCCCATGTCTGATATCACCCGCATCGACCAGAACGCCCGCCGCAGCCGCGCTTCCGTGTTCGGCGATCTCGTCTTCCTCGCCGGGCAAGTGGCGGACACCAAGACCGCCGATATCACCCTGCAGACCCGCGAGGCACTCGGTAAAGTCGACGACATGCTGGCGCGCGCCGGTACCGACAAGTCGCGCCTGCTCAGCGTGCAGGTCTGGCTCAGGACCATGGACGATTTCGACGCCATGAACGCGGTCTATGATGCCTGGGTCGTGCCCGGCAACGCGCCGACGCGTGCCTGCGGCAAGGTCGAGCTCGCCGATCCCGCCTACCGCATCGAGGTGATCGCCATCGCCGCGCGCAAGTAAGGGCTGGCTCGTGACCGTCCAGGCTCCCGCAACCGGCTTCCGTCCAGCCCAGCGCATCAGCGCCATCGGCGTCTCCGAGATCCTGAAGATCGGTGCGGTCGCGCAGCGGCTGAAGCGCGAGGGGCGGCCGGTGATCGTGCTGGGCGCCGGCGAGCCGGATTTCGACACGCCCGATCATGCCAAGGACGCGGCCGAGCGCGCGATCCGCGCCGGCCAGACCAAATACACCATCCTCGACGGTTCGATGGAACTGAAGGCGGCGATCGCTGAGAAATTCCGCCGCGAGAACGATCTCGTCTATGCCACTGAGGAGATCACCGCCGGCGCGGGCGCCAAGCAGGTGATCCACAACGCCTTCATGGCGACGTTGAGCCCGGGCGACGAGGTCATCATCGCCGCGCCCTACTGGACCAGCTATGCCGACATGGTGCGCATCGCCGACGGCACTCCGGTCGACGTGCTCTGCCGCGAGGACAACGGCTTTCGCCTCGATGCCGCCGACCTCGAACGCGCGATCACGCCGAAGACGCACTGGCTGCTGCTGAACTCGCCGTCCAATCCGACCGGCGCTGCGTACTCCGCGGCGCAGTTGCGCCCGATCCTGGATGTGCTGGGGCGCCATCCGCATGTCTGGCTGATCGCCGACGACATCTACGAGCACCTGACCTATGACGGCATGCCGTTCGTCACGGCGGCAGCGCTTGAGCCCAGCCTGAAATCGCGCACGCTGACGGTGAATGGCGTCTACAAGGCCTATGCCATGACCGGCTGGCGCGTCGGCTATGGCGGCGGCCCGCGCGAGCTGATCGCAGCAATGGCGGTGGTGCAGAGCCAGAGCACGACCAATCCGTGCTCGGTGAGCCAGGCCGCCGCGATTGCCGCACTGACCGGGCCGCAGGATATTCTGGCCGAACGCCGCGCCGCGTTTCAGCGACGCCGCGACATCGTGGTCGATGCGCTCAATGCGATCGACGGCGTCAGCTGCCGCCGGCCGGAGGGCGCGTTCTACACCTATCCCAGCTGCGCTGGCCTGATCGGCCGCCGTGCCCCCGACGGCACCACGATCGACAGCGATGCCGCGTTCTGCCGCTTCCTGCTGGAGAGGCATGACGTAGCCGTGGTGCCGGGCAGCTGTTTCGGCCTTGCACCTTATTTCCGCCTGTCCTACGCCACCTCGGAACAAAACTTGCGCGAGGCCTTAAAGCGCATCGCCAAAGCCTGCAGGGAGCTGTCATGACCATTCGCAACACCCGCACCGGGGGCCAGATCCTGATTGATCAGCTCGTCGCGCAAGGCGTCGAGCGAGTCACCTGCGTGCCGGGCGAAAGCTATCTCGCCGCGCTGGACGCGCTGCATGACAGCCCGATCGACGTCATGATCTGCCGCGCCGAAGGCGGCGCCGCGATGATGGCGGAGGCCTACGGCAAGCTCACGGGGCGCCCGGGCGTCTGCTTCGTCACCCGCGGCCCCGGCGCGACCAATGCCAGCCACGGCGTCCACATCGCGATGCAGGATTCGACCCCGATGATCCTGTTCGTCGGCCAGGTCGATACCGGCATGCGCGAGCGCGAGGCGTTCCAGGAGCTCGACTACAAGGCGGTGTTCGGCACCATGGCGAAATGGGCGGTCGAGATCGATCGCCCCGACCGCATCCCGGAGCTGGTCGCACGCGCCTTCCGCGTCGCGATGCAGGGCCGTCCCGGTCCCGTGGTGATCTCGCTGCCGGAGAACATGCTGACCGAGACCGCTGCTGTCGCCGATGCCATGCGCATCGAGCCGGCGGTGAGCTGGCCCGCGCCTGCCGATATCGAGCGTCTCGGGGCGATGCTCGCGAGTGCCAAGGCGCCGCTGGTCATTCTCGGCGGATCGCGCTGGACCGATGAGGCAACCAGGAGCATCGCGCGCTTCGCCGAGCGGTTCGACCTGCCGGTTGCGACCTCGTTCCGCCGGGCGTCGCTGATCGATGCCGATCATTCGCACTATGCCGGCGACCTCGGCATCGGGCCGAGCCCGGGCCTGAAGGCGCGCATCGACGGCGCCGATGTCCTCCTTCTGATCGGCGGCCGCATGTCGGAGATGCCGTCCTCGTCCTACACGCTGCTCGACATTCCGACGCCGCGACAGAAGCTGATTCACGTGCATCCGGGCTCGGAAGAGCTCGGCCGCATCTATCAGCCGGAGCTTGCGATCCAGGCCACGCCCGCCGCCTTCGCCGCCGCTGTCGAGACACTGAAGCCGGCCGCCGCGCCTGCCTGGAACGGCGAGGCCGCCAAGGCGCATGCCGATTATCTCGCCTGGACCGAGAAGGCGCGCGAGCTGCCGGGTACGTTCCAGTACGGCCAGGTCATGACCTGGCTGCGCGACCGCCTGCCGAAGGATGCGATCGTCTGCAACGGCGCCGGCAATTATGCCGGCTGGATCCATCGCCATCACCGCTTCCACAGCTTTGCCTCACAGCTTGCTCCGACGTCGGGCTCGATGGGGTATGGCGTTCCGGCGGCGGTGCTGGCCAAGCGGCAATACCCGGATCGCACCGTCATCGCCTTCGCCGGCGACGGCTGCTTCCTGATGAACGGCCAGGAGTTCGCGACCGCCGTGCAGTACGACGCGGCGCTCGTCGTGATCGTCGTCGACAATTCACAATACGGCACCATCCGCATGCACCAGGAGCGCGACTATCCCGGCCGCGTGGTCGGCACCCAGCTCAAGAACCCGGATTTTGCGATGTACGCAAAAGCGTTCGGCGGCCATGGCGAGCGGGTCGAGCGCACCGAGGAGTTCGCTCCGGCTTTCGAGCGCGCGCTGGCCTCGGGCAAGCCGTCGATCCTCCACTGCATCATCGATCCGCGCGCGATCTCGGTCGGCAAGGATTTTGTCCCAGCGGTGAAGGCTTAAGCGATGTCCGAGGGCCGCCACGTCGCCATCATCGGTGCCGGTGCGGTCGGCGTGATCAGCGCCATCGAGGCGCTGCGCGAGGGCCATCGTGTCACGCTGATCGATCTGGGCGAGCCCGGAGGCGAGCAGGCGGCGAGCTACGGCAATGCCGGCTGGCTCTCCTCGCATTCGGTGATCCCGCCGGCCGAGCCCGGCGTCTGGAAGAAGGTGCCGGGCTATCTGATGGACCCGCTCGGACCGCTCGCGATCCGCTGGTCCTATTTGCCGAAGGCGCTGCCGTGGCTGATCAAGTACCTGCTGTCGGGCTGGACCGAGGCGCGCGTCGAGAAGACGGCTTTCGCGCTGCGCGATCTCCTGAAGGATGCACCGCTGCTGCACCGGAAGCTGGCGGAAGAAGCCGGCGTGCCTGAATTGATCGAGCGCAACGGCGTGATGCATGTGTTCCCGTCGCGCGGCAAATTCGACAACGATCTCGGCTGGCGCCTGCGCAAGAAGGTCGGCGTCGAATGGCTGGAGCTCAACGGCGATGAAATGCGTCAGCGTGAGCCGGATCTGCATCCGCGCTACACCTTTGGCGTGGTTGTGGAGGAAGCCGGACGCTGCCGCGATCCCGGCGCTTACGTTGCTGCGCTCGCCAATCATGCGATCGCCAGTGGTGTGAAGCTCGTGCGTGCCAAGGCGACGGGCTTCAGGCTTTCCGGCGACAAGCTCGTTGCTGTCGTTACCGAGACTGGCGAGATTCCTTGCGACGCGGCAGTGGTCGCCGCCGGTGCGCATTCAAAACGGCTCACCGCTTCGGTCGGCGATCCCTTGCCGCTCGAGACCGAGCGCGGCTATCACGTCATGATCGAGAACCCGGAGTCGGGGCCGCGCAGCTCGATGATGGCGTCGGACGCCAAGATGGTGGTGAACTGGACCGACAAGGGCCTGCGCGCCGCCGGCACCGTCGAGATCGCGGGCCTCGAGGCCGCGCCGAACTGGAAGCGCGCCGAGATTTTGCGCAACCACCTCTTCAGTATGTTCCCGAAACTGCCGAAGGACATTCCGCCCTCGCGCATCAAGACCTGGTTCGGCCATCGGCCGAGCATGCCGGACGGACTTCCCTGCATCGGCCATGCCCGCGCCTCGCGCGACATCGTCTACGCCTTCGGCCACGGCCATGTTGGCCTGGTCGGCTCGGCCCGCACCGGCCGCCTCGTCGCCCAGCTCCTGAGCGGCAAGAAGACTGAGATTCCGCTCACGCCGTTTTCGCCCAATCGTTTCCTCTGAGATCGCACCATGACCACTCCAGCCAGCTCATCCTCCCGCATCGCCCGTGGCGGCAAGGCCATCTACGGTGCGCCGCTCGGCATCTTGATGCTGGAAGCGCGCTTCCCCCGCATTCCCGGGGATATGGGCAACGGCACGACCTGGCCGTTCCCCGTGCTCTATCGCGTGGTGAGCGGCGCCTCGCCGGAGAAGGTGGTGCTGAAGGGCGCGGCCGGCCTGCTGCCCGACTTCATTGATGCGGCGAAGGATCTGGTGCGGCTCGGGGCCGAGGCGATCACCACCAATTGCGGTTTCCTGTCGCTGTTCCAGAAGGAGATCGCGGCCGCCGTCGGCGTGCCCGTCGCGACCTCGTCGCTGATGCAGGTGCCGTGGGTGCAGGCGACACTGCCGCCGGGCAAGCGCGTCGGCCTCGTCACGGTGTCCGGCTCGACCTTGACGCCGGCCCATCTCGAAGGCGCCGGGGTGCCGCTCGATACGCCGCTGGCCGGCACCGAGAACGGCAAGGAGTTCTTCCGCGTCCTGATCAAGGCCGAGAAGGACGACATGGACATTGCGCAGGCCGAGCGCGACGTGGTCGAGGCCGGCAAGGCGCTCGTCGCCAGGAACCCCGATGTCGGTGCGATCGTACTGGAATGCACCAACATGCCGCCTTACGCTGCAGCACTTCAGGCCGAAGTCGGATTGCCCGTCTATGACATCTATTCGATGATCACCTGGTTTCACGCGGGACTGCGTCCGCGCGCCTTTTCCTGATTCCGGCCGTCCCAAAGCACTGAACAAGCCCTGCCAGACCTTCGTTTGCATTGCCATCGTCTGAGGCGCCCCGGTATATTGAACTGTGTTCGGGCATAAATGCAGATTGTGATGAGCAACGTGGAACTGGCTTCCGACAGTATCGTCGATCGCGTCTATGAACAGCTCAAGGCGATGGCCGTGAGCTATGAGTTCAAGCCGGGCGAGCGGCTCAACGAGGGCGAGCTCGCCAAGCGTCTCGGCGTCAGCCGCACGCCGCTGCGCGAGGCGCTCAACCGCCTCAACACCGAAGGGTTTCTGCGCTTCACGCCGGGCAAGGGCTTTTTCTGCCGCGAGCTCGACGCGCACGAGATCTTCGATCTCTACGAGCTGCGCAAATCGATCGAGGTCGCCTCGATCCGCCTCGCCATCAGGCGCGCCAAGGACGAGGACATCGACGCGCTGCTGAAATTCCTCGAGGCCACCGGTCCCGATCCCGGTGAGCGCTCCTCGGTCGAATTGGTCGAGTTAGACGAGACCTTTCACGAGCGGCTGATGGGCATGTCGAACAATGCCGAGATGCTGCGCGTCCTGCGCAACGTCAACGCCCGCATCCGCTTCGTGCGCTGGATCGACATGGACAGCATCAACCGGTCCAACACGCAAGCCGAGCACCGCGCCGTCGTCGAAGGGCTGAAGGCACGCGACGAAGAGGTCTGCGTATCGGTGCTGGAGAAGCACATCGACCGCCGCCTCGATCGCATCACGTCCGCGATCAAGGAAGGCTACGCGCAGATTTATATGCCGACGACGGCGCGGTCTGCGGCCAACTAGTCTGCGTACCGCAGTGACGGTGCTCTCCCTTTTCCCCTTGTGGGAGAATGTGGCGCGAAGCGCCGGATGAGGGGTATCTCTCCGCGCATGCCGATGCGCGTGAGCGCGTAGAGGCAACCCCTCACCCGAGCGAGGCCGTGTCGACTTGCGGGGATGCCCTCTCCCACAAGGGGAGAGGGCGCAGCAATGCGCATCGCGCCTCCGGTCCCGCAGGCGCACCAGCGCACGCAGCTATACAATCCTTCAATATCTGATCGTGCCAGACGGTCAGAGCCTTCGCACGCGAACGTCGCTAGCGTGCTGCTCGAAATTCATGGAGACCCACGGTGCACAGCCCTCAACCCAATCTCGACACGCGCACAAGCGACGACTGGCCGGAAGAGCTCTATCGCATCCTGAAAGCCGCCGACGTCAGGCAGATATCCTATGTCCCAGATGCCGGCCATAGCCAGCTGATCCGGCTGTTCTCCGCCGATCCTGACGTCACCACCAACGTGCTGACGACCGAGGAGGAGGGCGTCGCGATTGCCGCCGGCGCCTGGCTCGGCGGCCAGCGCAGCGTGCTGCTGATGCAGTCGAGCGGAGTCGGCAATTGCATCAACATGCTGTCGCTGTCGGCGATCGGCCGCTTTCCGCTGCTGATGCTGGTGACGATGCGCGGCGAATGGGCCGAGTTCAATCCCTGGCAGGTGCCGATGAGCCGGGCCACGCAGCCGTCGCTGGAGGCGATCGGGCTGAAGGTGATGCGGGCGGAGACGGCGGAGGATCTGGTCGAGACGGTCGAATCGGCGGCTGCGCTCGCGTACGATTCCGATCAGCAGATCGCGGTCCTGATCGGGCAACGCCTGATCGGCAAGAAGAAGTGGTGATATCGATGTCCGTACCCTCTCAGCTTGATCGTCGCGTTGCCGTCGCGGCTCTTCTCGAGAACCGCAAGGACACGCTGGTCGTTTCCGGCCTCGGCTCGCCCACTTACGACCTTCATTCTGTCGGCGACCACGACGGCAATTTCTATCTCTGGGGCGCCATGGGCGGCGCCGCGCTGATCGGCTTTGGCCTTGCTCAGGCGCAGCCGGGAAAGCGCGTGATGGCCCTCACCGGCGACGGCGAGCAACTGATGGGCCTCGGCGGCATTGCCACCATCGGCGTCGCGCGCCCGCGCAATCTCGACGTCGTCGTGATCGACAACCAGCATTTTGGCGAGACCGGGATGCAGGCGAGCCACACCGGCCGCGGCGTCGATCTCACGGCGATCGCCGCAGCATGCGGATTTGCCGCGACGAGGACCGTGCGGACGCTGGCGGAGGTGCAACGCCTCGCGTCGCAAATCGCTGAGCCGGCCGATGGCCCGCGGCTTTTCGTCATCAAGGTTCTGGCGGAAAATCCGCCGCGTTCGCTGCCGTCTCGCGATGCCGTCTTTATCAAGAACCGGTTCCGTGCTCATCTCGGATTTGCGGCGGCTTGAGCTGAGGCCCTTGCCCGGAATAGGTTTGCCGCAAGCAGCTATTCTGGAGTGAGCCCCATGAAATTATCCGGCAAGGTCGCCGCCATCACCGGCGCGGCGCGCGGCATCGGCAAGGCCTGCGCAAAACGATTCCTCGACGACGGCGTCAAGGTCGTCATATCGGATGTCGATGCCGAGGGCCTCGCTGCGACGGCCGTCGAGCTCGGGCATCCGGACGCCTTGCGCACCGTCGTTGGCAATGTCGCCAAGCGCACTGACGTGGATCAGCTCGTCGCAGCCGCCGTGAAGGAGTTCGGCCGGCTCGACATCATGGTCAACAATGCCGGCGTCGCCCGCAACCGGGATATCCTGGAGATTTCCGAGGAGGAATTCGACGAAATCATCGGCATCAATCTGAAGGGCGCGTTCTTCGGCGTGCAGGCGGCGGCCAGGCAGATGATCGCGCAGGGCGGCGGCGGGGTCATCATCAACATGTCCTCGGTCAACGCGCTGCTGGCGATCCCGGCGCTTGCGACCTACGCGATGTCCAAGGGCGGCATGAAGCAGCTCACCTCGGTCGCTGCCGTCGCGCTGGCCCCGCACAATATCCGCGTCGTCGCGGTCGGGCCGGGCACGATCCTGACCGACATGGTGGCCTCGTCCATCTACACCTCGGAGGATGCCCGCAAGACCGTGATGTCGCGCACGCCGGCCGGCCGCGGCGGCGAGCCGAGCGAGGTGGCGTCCGTGGTCGCGTTCCTCGCCAGCGACGATGCGTCCTACATCACGGGGCAGACCATCTATCCCGATGGCGGCAGGCTGATCCTGAACTACACGGTGCCGGTGAAGGAGAGGTAGGGCCGGTTCACTCCGCGGCGATCGTCATCCCGTAGCCCAGTCGCTTCGAGATGCCGCCGGCGCAGTCGCGCAGCGCATTTGCGATCGGGCTATCCCAGCGGGCGTCAAAGGTGCCTTCCGGCCCCATCGCGGTGATGACCAGCGCGACATGGCCGGAATGATCGAACACCGGTGCGGAGAACGCATTGACCCCGGGCAGGGGATCGCCGAGCGCACGGGCGAGGCCGTGCTTGCGGACTTCAGCGAGCATCTCGGCGACCTTCGCGCCTCTTACAGCGCGCTTCGGATTGTAGCCGACGCCGTGACGATCGAGTCCGCTCTCCAGCGCGGCGTTGATCGTCTTCTCGGGCAGAAAGGCCGCAAAGGCGCGGCCCGTGGCCGTCTCCAGCAGCGCCATCACCGAACCGGCGCGCATCACGACGTGCACGGGCTGGCCGGGTTCTTCGAGCTGCACCACGGTCGGGCCGTGCGTCCCCCAGACCGCAAGCGAGACCGCGTGCCCGATCTGGCTTGCGAGGCCGGCGATCTTCGGTCCGGCGATACGCACGCCGGAGAGACGGCGCAGGCTGATCAGGCCGAGCTCCAGCGCCAGCGCGCCGATCTCGTAGCGGCCGGTGGTCTCGTCCTGCTCGATCAGGCCGATGCGGGAGAAGCTGGCGAGATAAGGATGCGCCTTGGCCGGCGTCATGCCCGCCTCGCGGGCGAGATCGCGCAGCATCATCGGTTCGCCGCATCTGGCGAGCGCGCGGAGCAATTCTCCACCGACCTCGATCGACTGGATACCGCGGCTTTCTCTCTTCATGCGCCTCCTGGCGTGGCCTATGCCGCGTCGCGCCTGGCGGCGCGGTCGGCGAGATGACGGCCGGCAATGTAGCCGAAGGTCAGCGCCGGCCCAAGCGTGATGCCGGCGCCGGGATAATTGCCGCCCATGATGCTGGCCATGTCGTTGCCGGCGGCATAGAGCCCGGGAATCACCCGGCCCTCGGAGTCCAGCGCCCGCGCATTCTCGTCAGTGACGATGCCGGCATAGGTGCCGAGATCGCCGACCACCATCTTGATGGCGTAGAACGGGCCGTTTTGGATCGGCGCGACGCAGGGATTCGGGCCGTGCAGCGCGTCGCCCTGGTAGCGATTATAGGCCTTGGTGCCCTTGCCGAAGGCGGCATCGTGGCCCTGCGGCGCGGTCGCATTGAACTGCTTGACGGTCTCGGTGAACGCGTTGGCATCGATGCCGGCCTTCGCCGCCAGTGCCTCCAGCGTATCGCCGCGCATGAGATAGCCGGTATTCAGATGGTGGCCGAGCGGCATGGGGAAGGGCGGCACGCAGCCGAGGCCGTATTTGCGCAACGTCGGATGATCGCAGACGAGATAGGCGGCGATCTCTTCGCCGGGCTTGGCGGCTTTGACCATGGCCTGGACGAAATCGTGATAGGAATTGCCTTCATTGGCAAAGCGCTTGCCGTCACGCATCACCGCGATCACGCCAGGCTTGGCGCGGTCGATGAAATGCGGCATCACGCCCATTGAACCGTCCTTGCGCGTGGTCAGCGACACCGGCACCCAGGCGGCCGCGTTCGGCAAGCGATCCTCGACGTGACCACCGACGGACTCCGCAAGGCGCAAGCCGTCGCCGGTATTGCCGGTCGGTCCGGGCGAAAAATGCTCGTTGCCGGTCGGCGCGTGCGGAAACATTTTCTTGCGGCGTTCGACGTCATGGGGGAAGCCGCCGCAGGCGAGCACGACGCCTTGTCTTGCATGAATGCGGACGTCGCGTCCCTCGCGCGAAACGATCGCGCCGGTGACGGTGCCGTTTTCAACCGTCAGCTCGCGCACCGGCGAGGACAGCCACATCGGAATCTTCAGATCCTGCGCGGATTTCGCGAGGCGGCCCGCCAGCGCATTGCCGTTGGTCAACGTCATGCCGCGGCCGTAGCGCAGCACGTCCATCAGATGACGCGACAGGCGCTTTGCGACATATACGGCGGACGCCAGCGACTTCGTCACGCGCATGAAATGGATGATCTCCTTGCCGGAGCCCAGCATCATGCCGAACACGGTGAGTTCGGGTAGCGGCATGCCGAGCGTCTTGATCTGCTCACCCAGCTCGCGGCCGTCGAACGGGCGCGTCACCATCGAGCGGCCGCCCTGCGCGCCGCCGGGCGCTTCGGCATGATAGTCCGGAAATACCAGCGGCATGTCGAAGCGGAGCGCGGTCTGGCTGGTGAAGAAATCGACCGCCTCGGGGCCGGCGCTGAGGAATGCGTCGACGCGCGCGGCGTCGAAATTGTTGCCGGCTTCGTGCCGCAAGTAAGTGTGGGCCTGGTCCCGCGTCTCCGCGATGCCATAGGCCTTCGCCAGCGATGTGCCGGGAATCCAGAGCCAGCCGCCTGAGCGCGCTGTGGTGCCGCCGAAGCGCGGCTCTTTCTCGACGATCAGCACGTCGAGGCCGCGATGGCGTGCGGTGATCGCGGCCGACATGCCGGAGGCGCCCGATCCGGCCACGAGCACATCGCACTCGTAAGTCTCAATTGCGTTGTGCGCGTTGCTGGTCATGTCTCACCTCACTTCTTCAGCAGCGGACATTTGGATTCGGAGACCGGACGGAAGGCGTCCTCGCCCTTCACCGTCTTGATGATCTCTAGGTAGTCCCAGGGTTCCCTGGACTGCTCGGGCGACTTCACCTTGGCGAGATACATGTCGCGGATGACGCGGCCGTCCTCGCGCAACTTGCCGCCATGGACGAATGTATCCTCGATCGGCAATTCGCGCATCTTGGCCATTACCTTGGCGGCATCGTCGGTGCCGGCCGCCTTGATACCTTTCAGGTAATGCAGCACCGAGCCGTAGACGCCGGTGTGGATCATGGTCGGCATCACCTTGGTGCGCTCGTAGAATTTCTTGGACCAGGCCCGGGTCGCCTCGTCCATGTTCCAGTACGACGCCGTGGTCATGTAGGTGCCCTGCGCGGCCTTCAGGCCGACCGCGTGGACGTCGGTGTCGAACATCAGGAGGCCGACGAGCTTCTGGCCGCCCTGCACGAGGCCGAATTCGCCGGACTGCTTGATCGCATTGTCGGTGTCCTGGCCGGCATTGGCGAAGGCGACGACGTCGGCTTTCGAGCTCTGCGCCTGGAGTGCAAAAGAGGAAAAGTCCGCCGTGTTGGTCGGATGCTTGACGCCGCCGAGCACTTTGCCGCCCATTTCGTTGATGAAGCGCGTCGCGTCCTTCTCGAGCTGCTGGCCGAAGGCGTAATCCGCGGTGATGAAATACCAGGATTTGCCGCCTTCCTTGATCACGGCGGAGGCCGTCACCTTCGACAGTGCGTAGGTGTCGTAGGTGAAGTGCACGGTGTTCGGGCTGCACAGCTCGTCGGTCAGCGAGCTCGCGCCGGGGCCGGAGAGCAGTGCGATCTTGCCCCGCTCGCGCACCATATTGTGGACCGCGATGGCGATGCCGGAATTGGGAATGTCGACCACGGCGTCGACCTTGCCGTTGTCGAACCAGCCGCGCACGATCTGCACGCCGACGTCGGTTTTCATCTGGTGGTCGGCGCTGATGATCTCGATCGGCTTGCCGAGCACGGTCGGCCCGAACTCCTCCACCGCCATTTTTGCGGCTTCGACGGAGCCCGGCCCGCTGTTGTCGCGGCCCCAGCTCGACAGGTCGGTCAACACGCCGATCCGCACCGCGTCGTCGGAGACTTGCGCGGTCGCAGTCGTTGTCATCGCAGCCGAACTCATGGCCGCGAACATGGCCCAGGCGAGATGCCCTCTCATCGTCGTTCCCTCTCTTTTTACGGGCCGCTTGGCGCGGCCGGCTATTCTCGCGATAATTAGATATTAACAAATAGGTTTGTCAATGACGAATTTGATGGGATGGTTGGGTTCCGGGCCGTTGGCTCGCCATGACGACGTCCCAAACCGTCGTCATGGCGAGCCAACTGGTCCGCGCGAAGCGCGGCCCGATGACAGGCTTCGCGAAGCAATCCAGAATCTCCCCGCGAATGACGCGCGAATTGCTCGGGTCGCGAGCGTGGTCATCGGCACGCGGGGTTCGCGGCGCCTGGGACGACGAGGAACGTGATGGTCTCGGGCGCGAGGCGAACTGCACCGGCAGCCGTCGCTCGCCCGGCGAGGTGCGGCAGCTCATCACCGTCGGTCAGCGCGAGTGTCGTGCCGTTCAGTTGCACTGTCGCGCCTTGCTGCCTCTCTGCCTGCAAGCTATAGCGCTCGGCGGAACGCGGCAGCACGATCGCGCGCGAGGTGCGGTGTGAGATGTTGATCGCGAGCATGGTCACGGCGCCGGGCCTCGATGGATGACAGTGGGCGTAGACGTGCAGGTCGGGCACTGCCGCCGCGCTTGCATCGAGCACTGTCGCTCCCATCAGCCGATGCCAGAGCAGCGCGCCCCAGTAATTCGGACGTGGACGGAACGTCGTCTCGTCGAGCAGGCCGTAATCGCTCGCCGCCAGCGTGTTGTGCATCACCACCTGAACCCCGGCTCGTGCCAGGCGTCCGAGCTGGTCGAGATAGCGGAAGGTGTCGAGAAACGTCCTGTCCCAGCGATTGCCGCCGCAAGCGGCATCGGCGGTTTCCGTCAGCCAGATCGGTTTGCCCGGCGCGAATTCATCGCGCAGGCCGCGGTAGATCGACAGCGTCACATCGGTTCGGGCCAGCCATTCTTCGGACAACGCGCGTGCCGGCGCGTCCCGGCCGCCGCAGCGTGGCGAGATCGTGTTGTAGTGATGATAGGAGAAGCGATCGATGTCGGCTCCGGATTTCGCGAGCAGGTCGTGCGTGCGAATACCGGATGCGGAAGGGGATGCGGAATCGCCGACGGAGCCCGGGCCGACGATCAGCGTCTCCGGCGCCGCGCGCCGTATCCAGTCGCGAAAGACGTCGAAATCGCGGACATAGGCTTTCGCGTCATATCCCCGCGGCGCTCCGCTCGTCGCCGCGAGCGTCGGCTCGTTCATGAACTCGGCGGCGGCGATGTGGTGGCCCAGCGATCGCGTGTCATCGACCAGACGCCGCGCCTGGTCCGGACTCCACACGCCATCGGCACCGCGGCTGCCGGGACTGATCGCGAAGGAGGTGACGATCTCCGCATCAGTCGCACGCGCAAAGTCGACGACGCCGCGCCACTGTGCACGGCTCAGCACCGTGTCAAACCCCGGCGGCGGCGCGGCTGGTGCCTGTTCGCTGCGGGCAAAGAACGTCGCATTGGCCCAGGTGCCGCTTACGCGCAGATAGGCCGGCGACAAGGCGGCAGCGAGCTTGCGCAGTCGCGCATTGGCAAGATCGATCGGCGGCCGGTCGCTGTAACGATTTCGCTGATCGATCGTGTGCATCGTTTGCGGATAGGGCTTCCAGAACCGTCCGCCGGTCACCTCCACCATCTCGATGTTGTAGGATTGAAAGCGCGGATCGATCGTGCCGATAAATTTCAGTTCCGCTGGCGCGATGGACACATCTCCGGCGCGCGCCGCGCACAACGTTGAGGCAATCAGCAGCGCGATTGTCGTCAGAGCCGCCGCTGGGACGAGCCCGCACGACCGAGGCCACCGGCTTGCATGCATGTCCTGACGCCTTCTTATGCGCGCTGCTAAAAGCCGATGCAGCGGGGCGAACCATTAGCCGCGTTTATACCGCGAATTTTTACTTCCAATTTTACTTCGCGACATCCGGCCCATAGCCTCGCCCGCAACTGATCACATCCGCAGCCGGTCAATGACGATCGGAGCGAGCGCTTATTGTAACCAACGAGGGTTGCCATGCTTGACAGGGACAAGGGGACATCCACTGCCAATCCGGCGGGGACGAGCGACAAGTCTGCGAAAAAGCTGAGCCGGCGCACGCTGTTGAAGGGCGCGGCAGCAATTGCCGGCGCAGCCGCAGGCTCGGACGCGATCCGCGGCTTCCCGACCATCTGGGCGCAGGAGATCAAGGATATCGAGCTGCGCCATGTCGGCGTGTCCTATTCGGTGGTGAAGGCGATCGGCGACCAGGCCGCCAAGGATCTCGGTTTCAAGGTGACGATGCAGAACCTCGACACCTCCGCCGCCATCAACCGTTTCATAAGCCAGCCTAATACGGTCGATATCGCCGACCTCGAGGGCTGGCAGGCCAAGCTCGCCGCCAAGCGCAGCGTGATCCAGGGCATCGAGGTCAAGAAGATCAAGGAGTTCGACAACATCCTGCCGATCTTCACCAAGGGCGAGATCGACGGCCACAAGATCCCGCGCCAGGGCATCTCGCCCTACGAGGCGATGTACATCTCCAAGCCCGACTCGACCGACCTGCATGACGGCGTCACCGAATGGGCGACGTTCCTGCCGCAGGTCTACAACGCGGACTCTATCGGCTATCGCCCGGATCTCGTCGGCCATGAAGTGACCGAGTGGAAGGACCTGATCGACCCGAAGTTCAAGGGCAAGGCGGCGATCCTCGACGTGCCCGCGATCGGCATCATGGACGCCGCGCTCTGCTTCGAAAGTGCCGGGCTGATCAAGTACGGCAACAAGGGCAACATGACCAAGGAGGAGATCGACTTCACCTGCAACAAGCTGATCGAGCTGAAGAAGCAGGGCCAGTTCCGCGCGACCTGGACCACCTTCGACCAGTCGGTGCAGCTGATGGCGGCGGGGGAAGTGGTCATCCAGTCGATGTGGTCGCCGGCGGTCGCTGCCGTCCGCGTCAAGGAAATCCCTTGCGTCTACGCGCCGGTCAACGTCAAGAACGGCAAGGAAGGCTATCGCGGTTGGTGCAACGGCATGGGCCTGATGAAGCACCTCTCCGGCAAGAAGCTGGATGCCGCCTACGAATATCTCAACTGGTATCTGTCGGGCTGGCAAGGCGGCTTCGTCGCGCGCTACGGCTATTACAGCCCGGTGCCGTCGACCGCGAAGAAATTCCTCACCCCGGCCGAGTGGGCGTTCTGGTACGAGGGCCAGCCGGCGCCGGAGGTGGTCAACGATCCCTATGGCGTTGCGATGGAGAAGGCCGGCACCAAGCGTGACGGCGGTTCGTTCCTCGACCGCGTCAAGAACATCTCGTGCTGGAACACGCTGATGGACGAAGCCGCCTACATGAACAAGCGCTGGAACGACTTCAAGGTGGCGTAAATCCTGCTTTCCCTGGCCCGACACGAGCGCCGGCGCGGCGACGCTCCGGCAGAGAGACCGAACTGAAGCGTGGCTTTTGCCGACATGCAGCCAAGTCCAAACCCATCACGCGCCAATCTCGCCGGCTGGCTCTACGTGTCGCCGCTGGTCCTGGTGCTCGTGCCGTTCTTCGTGGCGCCGATCCTCGTCGTGCTGGCCGCAAGCTTCTTTGCGACGGACGGCTTTGGCGGGCTGACGCCGGGTTTCACGCTCGCAAGCTATGTGGAAGTGCTGCATTCGGCGCTGACGCTGAAGCTCTATCTGGCGACCATCAAGTTCACGGTGCTGACCTGGATCTTCACCCTCGTCATCGGATTCTTCGTCGCCTACTTCCTGGTGTTCCACGTCCGCAATCAGCTGCTCGCGATCGGCCTGTTCCTTTTGTGTACGGTGCCGTTCTGGACCTCGAACATCATCCGGATGATTTCCTGGATTCCGCTGCTCGGCAAGGAAGGCCTGATCAACCAGGCGCTGCTGGCGCTCGGGGTGATCCGTCAGCCGCTTGAGGTGCTGCTGTTCTCCGACCTCGCGGTCGTCATCGCCTATGTCCACCAGCTCACGATCTTCATGATCGTGCCGATCTTCAACTCCATGGCGCGGATCGACAAGAAGCTGATCGAGGCCGCAATCGACGCCGGCGCGAGCCGTTTCGACATCATGCGCCTGATCGTGGTGCCGATGTCCAAGAGCGGCATCGCGCTCGGCACCATCTTCGTGGTGTCGATCGTGATGGGCGATTTCTTCGTCGTCAAGGTCATGTCCGGCGGCGGCTCGGCCTCGGTGGTCAGCGCCTTCTACGAGGACGTCGGCGTGCTGCAATATCCGACCGCGGCGGCGAGCGCCGTGCTGCTGACGCTGGTGCTGGTCGCGATCGTCTCGCTGATCCTCCGCACTGTCGACATCAGGCAGGAGATCACGCGGTGAGCGCCATTCTTGCCGATATGCCCAAGACCGACGCGTCAAAGACGGGCGCGCCCGCGACGACCAGGGCGATCGCACCGAGCAAGGGCGGCCGTCCCTGGACGTTCTACGTCCTGGCGACGCTGTTCGCGTTCTATGTGATCGCGCTCTATGGCCCGATGTTCTGCATCTACGTCCTGTCGTTCCAGGATATCCGCGGCGGGCTCGTGTTTCCGATGAAGGGTCACTCGCTGCACTGGTTCGTCGATCTCTTCACCCAGGTGCGGACCGGAGACGTCAAGGGCTCGTTCGACCGCTCGATCAAGCTCGCGGTCATCGTCACCGTCATCACGGTGGTGGTCTCGTTCCTCGCCGGGCTCGGCTTCCGCAAGCGTTTTCGCGGCGATACCGTCGTCTTCTACATGATGATCGGCAGCCTGGTCGCACCGGGCCTCGTGCTCGGCCTCGGCACCGGCCTTCTGTTCCAGGCGCTCGGGCTGAATGCGAGCTGGTACACCTCGGCGCTCGGCGCGCAGCTGTCCTGGACGCTGCCGTTCGGCGTGCTGGTGATGTTCGCGGTGATGTCGCGCTTCAACCACGTCTGGGAGGAGGCGGCCTACGACCTCGGCGCCAGCCGCTGGCAGTCGATCCGCCTGGTGATGATCCCCGTGCTGGCGCCCGGCCTCGTCGCGGTCGCACTGTTCGGATTCACGCTCTCTTACGACGAGTTCGCGCGCAGCCTCCAGACCGCGGGCTCGCTGAACACGCTGCCGCTGGAGATCTGGAGCATGACGCTGAACGTCACCTCGCCCTCGCTCTACGCGCTCGGCACCGTGACGACCATCGTCTCCTTCATCGTCATCGGCGCGAGCCTGGGCAGCATCGTGCTGATCCAGAAAAAGCGCGGCAGCAGCGCAAAGGGTTGAGTTGGGAATGAAGAGCGATCGAGGCGATATCGAACTGGCGGGCGTCTGCAAGAGCTTCGACGGCGCGACCTACGTGGTCGACGGCGTCAATCTCAAGATCGCCGACGGCGCCTATTGCTGCTTCATCGGCCCCTCCGGCTGCGGCAAGACCACGATCTTGCGCATGATCGCCGGCCATGAGGACCCGACTGCCGGCGAGATCGTGATCGGCGGGCAGAACGTCGTCGGGCTCGCGCCGGTGCAGCGCCGTACCGCGATGATGTTCCAGTCCTACGCGCTGTTCCCGCATCTGACCGTACGCGACAATATCGCGTTCGCCTTGCGCGTGCGCGGCATGTCGAAGGCCGATCGCCTGCGCGCGGCCGACGCCATGATCGAGAAGGTGCGGCTGACGCAGTTCGCCGACCGCCTGCCGGCGCAGCTCTCCGGCGGGCAACAGCAGCGCGTGGCGCTGGCGCGCGCCGCGATCACCGAGCCGCGGGTGCTGCTGCTCGACGAGCCGCTGTCCGCGCTCGACGAGCAGCTTCGCGTGCAGATGCGCCAGGAGCTGCGGCGGATGCAGCAGGATCTCGGCATCACCTTCATCCACGTCACCCACACCCAGCTCGAGGCCATCGCGCTCGCCGATCTCGTGGTGGTGATGGAGCAGGGCAGGATCAAGCAGGCCGGAGCGGCGCGTGACGTCTATGCCCATCCGCATGACCGTTACGTCGCCGAGTTCATGGGCGGCCAGAACGTGCTGTCGGGGCTGGTCAAGAAGGTCAACGGTTCGACTTTTACGCTCGCGCAGGTCGCGCCTGATGGCATCGAGGTTCCTCTTCAGGCGCGGTCCACGGTCAGCGTCGGCGACAAGATCGATATCGCCGTGCGACGCGACGACGTCGCGCTGGTCCGGCCGGGCAGGGAGCTGCCGCCGGGCTGCACGACGTCGCTGCCGAGCCGCGTGCTCGCGATCGAGTACCAGGGCTATTTCGTCAAGGTCATGCTCGACACCGTGCCGGACGACGCGTTCGTCGCCTATGTGCCGGAAAAGGTCTTCTTCGCGGATCCGTTCACCGTCGGCGACGTCGTGATGGCCACATGGGCCACCGGCAGCGCGCTTCCACTCGCCTAAAGCCCCGTCGCGCACAGGAGTATGACCGTGCAGATATCCTTTACACTCAACGGACGGCCAACTACTGTCGAAGTCGAGCCGGCAACGCTCGTCGCCGAGCTGCTGCGCGAACAGCTCAGCCTCACCGGCACTCACATCGGCTGCGACACCAGCCAGTGCGGCGCCTGCGTCGTGCATCTCGACGGCCTGCCGGTGAAGAGCTGCACGCTGCTGGCACCTGCGCTCGATGGCGCGACGCTGCTCACTATCGAAGGCCTGCAAGGTGCGCCCGGTTCGAACCGGATGCATCCGATGCAGGAAGCGTTTCGCGAGCATCACGGCCTGCAATGCGGCTTCTGTACGCCCGGCATGCTGATGACAGCGGTGGCGCTCGCGACCGAGAAGCCGGACCTGACCGAGGCTGATGTCCGCCACGGCCTCGAAGGCAACATCTGCCGTTGCACCGGCTATCAGAACATCGTCGTCTCGGTGATGGCAGGCGCTGCCGCCATGAACGCCGCCAAGGGAGAGTGACCATGGGCAACGTGATCGGCATCGGCGCATCACCGAAGCGGAAAGAGGATCAGCGCTTCCTCACCGGCCGCGGCAATTACGTCTCCGACATCAAGCGACCCGGCATGACCGCGGGCGTTTTCGTCCGCTCGCCGCATGGCCACGCGGTGCTGCGCGGCATCGACAGGAGCGCGGCGCTGGCCGCGCCCGGGGTCATTGCCGTCCTGACTGGCGCGGATGCCGCGGCCGACAAGCTGGGCTCGCTGCCCTGTGGCTGGGGCATCTCGGATGCCAAGGGTGTGCCCATGAAGGAGCCGCCGTTTCCGATGCTGGCGCAGGGCAAGGTGCGCTTCGTCGGCGACATGGTGGCCTTTGTCATCGCGGAGACACCGGAGCAGGCGAATGCGGCGGCCGAGCTGCTGAAGATCGACTATGAGGTGCTGCCCTCCGTGGTCGGCGTGCTCGAGGCTTTCAGGCCGGGCGCGCCACAATTGTTCGACGACGTGCCGAACAACATCTGCTGCGACTGGGAGCTCGGCGACAAGGCCGCGGTCGAGTCCGCGTTCCGAAAGGCGGCGCATGTCGCAAAGCTGAGCCTCGTCAACAATCGCCTGATCGGCAACCCGATGGAGCCGCGCGCGGCGATCGCGGAATACGAGCCGGGCACCGACCGCTTCACGTTGTGGACCACCAGCCAGTTCCCGCACGTCGTGCGCTTTCTGATGGGCGCGCTGGTGCTGAACATCCCGCAGCACAAGCTGCGCGTGGTCGCGCCCGATGTCGGCGGCGGCTTCGGCGTCAAGCAGTTCCACTACGGCGAGGAGGCCGTGATCACCTGGGCCGCCAAGCGCGTGATGCGGCCGATCAAATGGGTCGCGAGCCGTTCTGAGGGCTACGTCTCGGATCGCCACGGCCGCGATCACGTCACCGAGGCCGAGCTTGCCCTCGACGAGACCGGGAAGTTCCTGGCCTTCCGCGTCAACACGCTCGCCAATATGGGCGGCTATCTCTCGACCTTCGGGCCGAACATCCCGACCAATCTCTATGGCCCATTGCTCGGCGGCGTCTATACCACGCCGGCGATCTACTGCAACGTGAAGGTGGTGTTCACCAATACCGTTCCGGTCGACGCCTATCGCGGCGCCGGCCGGCCCGAGGCGACCTTCGTGCTGGAGCGCATCGTCGATGTCGCAGCGAGCGAGATGGGCATCGATCGTGTCGAGATCCGTCGCCGCAACATGATCCCGAAGGAAGCCTATCCGTATCAGACGCCGGTGCTGGTGCAGTACGATTCCGGCGATCCCATGGGCTGTCTCGACGGTGCGCTGGTGGCGGCCGACGTCAAGAATTTCGGCGTGCGCAAGTCGGCCTCGGCCAGCAAGGGCAAATTCCGCGGGCTCGGCTACTCGACCTATGTCGAGGCCTGCGGCCTTGCGCCGTCGCGTTTCGCCGGACGGCTGGGGGCGCGCGGCGGCCTCTATGAAAGCGCCACGGTGCGCGTGCATCCGACCGGCCAGGTGACGGTCATGATCGGAACGCACAATCACGGCCAGGGCCACGAGACGACGTTCGCGCAGATCGTCTCGGAAAAGCTCGGTGTCGCCTTCGAGAATGTCGATATCGTGTTCGGCGACACCGACCGCGTGCAGTTCGGCATGGGCACCTACGGTTCGCGTTCGCTGGTGGTCGGGGGCGCGGCGCTGTCGAAGGCGACCGACAAAGTGGTCGCCAAGGGCAAGAAGATCGCGGCTCATCTGCTCGAAGCCGCCGAAGTCGACATCCAGTTCAAGTCCGGAAAATTCTCGGTCGCCGGCACTGACCGCGCCAAGACGTTCGAGGAAATCGCGGGCGCCGCTTACGTGCCGCATGACTATCCGCTCGAAGTGCTGGAGCCGGGGCTGGAGGAGCAGGCCTATTACGACCCCGTCAACTTCACCTATCCCGGCGGCTGCCACATCGCCGAGGTCGAGGTCGATCCGGAGACGGGCACGGTGACGCTCGTGAATTACACCGCCGTGGATGACGTCGGCACGGTGATCAATCCGATGATCGTCGAGGGCCAGCTGCATGGCGGCATCGTGCAGGGCGTCGGCCAGGCGCTGTTCGAGAACGCAGTCTATGACGAGAGCTCAGGCCAACTGCTGTCGGGCTCGCTGATGGACTATTGCATGCCGCGCGCCGATCACATGCCGATGATGAAGGTCGCGACCCATTCGACGCTGTGCACGCACACCCCGATGGGCGTGAAAGGCTGCGGCGAGGTCGGCACGATCGGCTCGCCGGCCGCCGTCATCAACGCGGTGGTCGATGCGCTGTCGCATCTCGGCGTCACCCATGTCGACATGCCGGCGACGCCGAACCGGATCTGGCGGCTGCTGCAGAACGCGTCGCTACCGGTCGCGGCGGAATAGGGAGAGCAACAATGAAACCGTTTGCCTATCACCAGCCGGACCAGATTCCCGACGCTGCTAAACTCCTGACCTCGATCGAGGACAGCAAGCTCGTCGCCGGCGGCATGACGCTGATCCCGACGCTGAAGCAGCGGCTGGCCAACCCGCCTGCCTTGATCGACCTGTCGAAGCTCGGACACCTGAAGGGTATCACCGACGACGGCGACAGCATCACCGTCGGTGCGATGACGCCGCATGCGCAGGTCGCCGCCTCGAAGCTGGTGCAGACGAAAATTCCCGGTCTCGCGGCGCTGGCCTCGATGATCGGCGATCCTGCCGTGCGCAGCCGCGGCACCATTGGCGGCTCGGTCGCCAACAATGATCCGGCCGCGGATTATCCGGCCGGCGTGCTCGGTCTCGGCGCCACCATCGTCACCAGCACGCGCGAGATCGCGGCCGACAGGTTCTTTCTCGGCCTGTTCGAGACCGCGCTCCAACCCGGCGAGATCATCACGGCGATCCGCTTTCCCTTGCCGCTCAAAGCGGGTTACGCAAAATTCAAGGCGCCGGCGTCGCGTTACGCGCTGGTCGGCGTGTTCGTCGCAAAATTCGCCGATGGCGTCCGTGTCGCCGTGACCGGTGCGGGTCCCGGCGTATTCCGCGTGCCGCCGATGGAGATGGCGCTGTCGGAGAACTTTGATCCGTCTGCAATAGCGGCGATCAAGATCGATAATGACGGCCTCACCTCCGACATCCATGCCGAAGCCGACTACCGCGCGCATCTCGTCACGGTCATGGCCAAGCGCGCCGTCGACGCGGCGCTCAGCTAACTCTTTAGGGTTGATGATGACTGATGGTTCCGGCCGAACGGCCTTTCCGCCGGCGCCGACTGGCCTTGGCGCGCTTTCTGCAGCCGAGATCATGGCCGGCTACCGGCGCAAGGCGTTTACCCCGCGCGATGTCGTCGACGACACCATCGCCGCGCTTCTGGCGACGAACGAGACCTGCAACGCGGTGGTGACGCCGATGTACGAGCAGGCGAGGGCGGAAGCCGATCGTCTCACCAGGGAGATGCGTGCGGGCGAAGCCAGGGGGCTGCTTGCCGGCGTGCCCGTCACGATCAAGGATCTCGTCTTTGTCGCGGGTGTGCCGGCCTATGGCGGCTCGCCGATGAACAAGAGCTTTGTCCCCGAGGCCGATGCGGCCGTGGTGTCGGCGCTGAAGGCGGCGGGTGCGATCATCACCTGCAAGACCACGACCTGCGAGTCCGGTTACAAGCTCACGGCCGACAGCCCCGTCACCGGGACGACGCGAAACCCCTGGAATCCCGGCCGCACCAGCGGTGGATCGAGCGGCGGTGCGGCGGCGGGCGTCGCCGCCGGCTGCGGTCCGATCGCGATCGGCACCGACGGTGTCGGCTCGATCCGGGTGCCGTCGTCCTTCTGCGGCGTGTTCGGCCTCAAGCCGACCTTTGGCCTGGTGCCGCGCTCGCCCGGCTTCTCGCCACCGTCATGGGGCTCGCTCGCACATACCGGGCCGATCACGCGCACGGTCGCGGATGCCGCACTGACGCTGGAGATCATCGCTGCTTACGATCTGCGCGATCCGGCGAGCCTGCCGGCGGCGCCGCGGCGGTTTGATACCAACGTCGCGCCGTTGAATGGCATTCGCATCGGCGCCAGCGTCGATCTCGGCTACGCCGCCGTCAGCCCCGACGTGCGCTCGGCGTTCGGCAAGGCGCTGGCTGTTCTCGATGCGTGCGGCGCGCAGGTCACCATGGATGGACCGGGCCTCGATCCCGGCATTCTGGAACACACGCTCAAGCCGATCGCCTTCACCGAACAGGCGGCTGCGGTCGCGACCAAGACCACGGCCGATCTCGCCGGCTCCGAAGCAGATTATCGCGATGTCGTCAGTGCCGGACGGCGCTACAGCGGCACGGACTATATCGAAGCCGGTTATCGCCGCGGCCAGGCGCGCAGCGGCTTTCTGAAGCTTTTCGAGCGCGTCGATGCGCTGGTGACGCCGACGGTTGCGGTGACCGCGTTCGAGGCCGGCCGGATTGGCGTCGACATGATCGACGGCAGCAAGGTCGATCCGCATCTCGGCTGGTCGCCGTTCACCTGGCCGATCAACCTCGCTGGCCTTCCGGCCGCGACGCTGCCCTGCGGTTTCGATCGCGACGGAATGCCGATCGGCCTTCAGATCGTCGCTCCCTGGCTCGACGAGCCCACGATTTTTCGCATCGCTGCTGCGTTCGAGGCGGCTTTGCCCTGGGCGAAGTTCTGGCCGCAGCTGGCGCTTCGCGAAAGTCCCGCGCGCGCGAAGGCATGAAGCTCAGGACAGCTCGATCGGCACCCCACGGCCGCTGAGTTCTTCGTCGAGGCGCAGATAGTGCGCGAGATAGTCGTGCAGCGCTGTCGCCGCCTTTGAGGTCGCGCCGCTGGATTTGTAGAGCAGCAGCTCGATCTTCGGCAGCGGCGGCAGGCCCTCGTTCGGGCCGATCTCGCGCATCGCCGGCACCAGCGCGCTGCGGCCGAGCACGGTGACGGCCATGCCGGCAAAAGCCGCAGCCTGCAGGCCGCCGACACTCTCGCTGACGCAGGCGATGCGCCAGCGCAAATTCGCGCGCTCCAGCGTATCGATGGCGTAGTCGCGATAGATGTTGCCGGGGGGCAGCAGCGCCAGCGGAATCGGGCGTTCCTGATGCGCGGCGGATTGCTCGCCGGTCATCCAGACCAGCTGCTCGCGCCGCACCACCTGGCCGCCGGTGAAATCGTTCATACGGGTAACGAGTGCGATGTCGACATCGCCGCGCTTGACGAGGCCGACCAGCGGCGTCGACAACGCGCAATTGAGCTCGACCTGGACGCGCGGAAAGGATTTTCGAAACACGCTGAGGATTTGTGGCAGCATGAACGCCGCATAGAGGTCGGGCGTGCCGAGCACGACCTGGCCCTCGATCTCCTGCGACGCCAGTTGCGAGATCAACTCGTCATGCAACCGCAGGATGGACTTGGCGTAGGTCAGGACCGTGGTGCCGTCTTCGGTCAGCGTCAGCCTGCGGCCGGCGTGCTCGAACAATTGCTTGCCGGTCAGCTCCTCCAGCCGCTGCAATTGCAGGGTGATCGCCGGCTGGGTGCGACCCAGCCGTCGCGCGGTCTCGGTGATGCTGCCGGTCTCGACCACCGAGATCAGTGACCGGAGCATACGGATATCGAGACTGATGAGGTTCATGCGGCGTCCATGTCGCCCAGATTTTATGCAAGTTCCATGCTAACGGGGCGGCAGTCCGGCCTGGGCTGCGAAACCGCAGGATGGCCTGCTCTCAACAATAAGGCGATGCCGCGTCGCGTCCCGTCCCGTCGTTGTTGCTGGCATACTGAATATCGATTATCAGCCGGAGCGGCGCGTACGACGCTGCCCAATAAGGCTGAAAGGGAGCACAAAACATGAAAGAGACCTCATCCACGCGACGCGATCTGCTTGCCACCGCCGTGGCGGTGACAGCAGCTTCGATGGCCGAAATTGCTCCCGCCGCGGCGCAAGCCGGGCCGAAGCCGATCTTCCCGGTGCCGATGGTCACCATCCCGATCGTCGGCGAGACCCAGGTGTTCCAGGTCCGCCGCATCTATTGCATCGGTCGCAATTATGCGGCGCACGCGATCGAGCGCGGCTCGGATCCGAACCGCGAGCCGCCGTTCTTCTTCCAGAAACCGACCGACGCGATCCAGAACGTCGCGGTCGGCGAGGTCGCCGACCATCCCTATCCGTCGCTGACCAAGAACTATCATCACGAGGTCGAGCTGGTCGCCGCGCTGAAATCCGGCGGCACCAACATCCCGGCCGAGAAGGCGCTCGAGCATGTCTACGGCTACGCGCTCGGCCTCGACATGACCCGGCGCGATCTCCAGAACGGCATGGCCGCGGAGAAGAAGCCGTGGGAGATCGGCAAGAGCTTCGACCACGCCGCGGTGCTGGGTCCGATCCATCCCGTGAGCAAGACCGGTCATTTCGAGAAGGGCGCTATCTCTCTGGCAATCAACGGCAACGTCAAGCAGAGCTCGGATATCAGCAAGATGATCTGGAGCGTTGCCGAGCAGATCGCGAAGCTCTCGGAAGCGTTCGAGCTGAAGGCCGGCGACATCATCTATTCCGGCACGCCGGAGAATGTCGGCCCGGTGGTCAAGGGCGATGTGCTGCTGTGCAAGCTCGAGGGCCTCCCGGACATGTCGATCAAGATCGTGTAGTGGTCGCGCCGACGGGCCTCCGCGGCTCAGTTGGCTGCGGAGCTCTTCGATTGACATCGGGTTCCCCGGCCGATTGCCTTTTGTTGGCCGGCAAGCGAACCTCGTGAGGCCATATTTGGGCATGAGTCATCTCCCGTGAGGGAGGCGCTCCGATGAACAAAGCTTTGATCGCTGCCGTCGTGATGGTGGTTGGCGTGCCCGCGAGTGCTGTCGCGCAGGAGCGCGCCGGCGCTGCGGCTCTGGGTGCCGTATCAGGCGCCGTCGTGCTCGGTCCGATCGGTGCCGTCGCGGGCGCTGTGGTGGGTTATACCGCGGGGCCTGCAATTGCCCGGTCCTGGGGCGTGAGAGATTCACACTCGGCGAGACATCGGCCGCCGCCGCGCCGCGATGCGTATCGCGCAGCCGGCGCTCCGCCGCGCGCACGCGAGGCGATGAATGCCAACGGCCAGATCAGAGCTGCTACCAATCCGCCCGCTCAAGCCGCGCCTGCGGTGCAGCCTGTCGAAGCTGCGCCGGCGCAGACGTCGGCGCCGCCCATTCAGGGATTCGAATGAAGCTTCGGCGTCAGGCCGCGGTGGTCTTCGGCCGCAGCCGGTCGACCGTCCTTGCGATCAAGGCGGCCACTTCGCCGACCTTCGGCCCAATCCGGAACTCCGGGCCGGCGACGACGACTGATAGACGGCGATCTCCGATCGGCAGTGGAATCGCGGCGCCCGCGAGGTCGCGGCTGTAGTCGCCGAAGCTCTGGCAATAGCCGCGCGCGATCGAGTTGCGCAGCTCGGCTTCCACCGCCTCGATGCTGATCGGCGTCGACGGGCCGTATTGCTTGAATTCGATCTTGCGATAGACGGAGTCGCGCTCCTCCTGCGAATATTGCAGCAGCAGCGCGCGGCCGCTCGCGGTGGCGTGGATCGGTACGCGGTGGCCGATGGTTGCGAAATAGCGGATCGCGGCCCCGGATTCGACGACGTCGATGAACACCGCCATCACGCCGGCCGGTGCCACGATCGAGGCGGTCTCGCCGGTCTCGGCGGAAAGATCGGCGATCAGCGTATGCGTCCAGGGCGGAAGCGGCTCGACCTCCGAGATCATCCGCGCCATCGCGAGCCACCGCGGCGTCGGATAGAACCCTGCGCGCGGCCGCGGTTCGTAGAGATAGCCCTTCTCCGACAGCGTCGCGAGCAGATTGAAGGTCGACGAGCGCGGCCAGCCGAAATGATCCGCGATCTCGGCAAGCGTTGCCGGCTTCCTCGTTTGCGCGAAGAATTCCATGATCTCCAGAACATTGGCGGCTTGGCGAACGATCATGATGGATCCCGTCTGGCGACGCTGCGTCCTGATCTAGGGCTGGCCGAGGATCTTCTTCGCGGCGCGAAGATGCGGCTTGTCGATCATCTGGCCGTCGAGCCGCAGCGTGCCGGAATTCGGATTGCTCGCGAACGCCGCGATCACCTTCTCCGCCCATGTGCGCTCGGCCTCCGTCGGCGCAAACGCCGCGTTGACCACGTCGACATGCTTGGGATGGATCAGCGCCTTCGCCGAAAAGCCGTCGCGCCGCGCCGCGCGCGTCTCCTGCTCGAGACCGGCGAGGTTATCGATGTCGGTATAGACGGTGTCGATCGGCGCGACTTCGGCCGCGGCCGCCGCCATCAGGCAGAGATCGCGCGCCAGACGATACGGGCTGTGGAACACGCCGCCCGAGGCCTTTTCGGTGGCGCCGAGCGAGGCCGAGAGATCTTCCGCGCCCCACATCAGGCCTGCGAGGCGAGGGGAGCATCCCTTGTAGCTGCCGAGGCCGAAGATCGCGCCGGCGGTTTCCGTCGCGACACAGACGATGCGCGTCGTCCCGACCGCGATGCCGGCTGCAGCTTCCAGCGCTTCGAGCCATGTCGCCACCTGCCGCACGTCGTCACCGCCCTGTGATTTCGGCAGCACGATTCCGTCGGGCTTGCCCGGCATGACGGCGGCGAGATCGGCGAGCGTCATGCCGGTGTCGAGGGCATTGACGCGGACATAGAGCTGATACGGCCCGCTGCGTCCTTTCAGCATCGCGAGCGTCAGCCCGCGCGCCTCTTCCTTCTTCTCGGCGACGACGGAATCCTCGAGATCGATGATCAGTGCGTCGGCCTTGCCTTCGCTCGCCTTCTCGAATTTGCGCGGGGAATCCCCCGGCACGAATAGCATCGAACGCATCAGACCGGCCTCTTGTGCATCATCGCCATGCGGCGGCATTTACCGACGATCTCGTCGTTCTGGTTCAGGGCGTGGTGCTCGAACTCGACAATGCCCGCCTTGGGGCGCGATTTGGATTCCCGCAACGAAAGCACCTTCGTCGTCGCCCGCAACGTGTCGCCATGGAAGACCGGCTTCGGAAAGGTGACGTCGGTCATGCCGAGATTGGCGACGGTGGTGCCCATGGTCGTATCATAGACCGTCATGCCGATCATGATGCCGAGGGTGTAAAGGCTGTTGAAAATGCGCTGGCCGAACTCGGTCTTTGCGGAAAAATGGGCGTCGATGTGCAGCGGCTGCGGGTTGAGTGTCAGCAGGCTGAACATGGTGTTGTCCATCTCCGTCACGGTCCGGGTCAGCGGGTGCCTGAACTCCTGGCCCACGGAAAAGTCCTCGAAGTAAAGTCCGGCCATCGCCATCTCCTCCCTATGTCCTGCGATTTGGCTGGCGCGGCCGTTAAGCTAGCGCCGCCAGTTGAACTGCTTTCTGCTCTGCGAGCCGTTCGATTTCGTCGGCCGAGAAGCCAGCCTCGCGCAAAATATCGCGACCGTGCTGGCCGAGCGTCGGAGCGGGGCCGGCGGCTTCCGGCTGGGTTACGCTCCAGGTCGAGGGCACGCGCATCTGCCGGATACGGCCTTCGACGGGGTGATCGACGGTCTGGAAGAAGCCGACGGCGTTGAGATGCGGATCGTCCAGAATCGTCTCCAGCGTATGCATCGGCATTACCGGAATGTCGGCGCGCTCCAGCAGTTCGCGCCATTCGGCGGTGCTGCGCGTTGCGAAGATGTGGCCGATCTCCTCGTAGATCTCGTCGATATGCTTGGTGCGCGACGCATGGTTGGCAAAGCGCGGCTGATCGAGGAAATGCGGCTGCCCGATCGCCTCGAAGAAGCTGCGCCAGTGCTTGTCGTTGTAGATGAGGACGCAGAGATAGCCGTCGCTGGTCTTGTAGGGCTTTCGATAACGCGAGAGCAGGCGGGCATAGCCGCCATGATCGAGCGGCGGATCGTAGGTCAGTCCGCCGAGATGATCGACCAGCACGAACTCCGTCATCGATTCGAACATCGGCACGTCGATGCGCTGGCCGACACCGGTGCGCTGCTGGTGCATCAGCCCGCCCATGATGGCGTTGACCATCATCAGGCCGACGATGCGGTCGGCGATGGTGACCGGAACGTAGCGCGGTGTGCCGTCGCCGGCTGCCGCGAGCAGCGTCGGAATGGTTGCCGCGCCCTGGATCAGATCGTCGTAGGCGGGCTTGGCGGCATAAGGGCCGGACTGGCCGTAGCCGAAGGCGCCGACATAGACGAGAGCGGGATTGATCGCGGCCAGCGTCTCATAATCGAGGCCGAGCCGCGCCATTGCCTGCGGGCGCACATTATAGACGAGCGCGTTGGCGCGCCTCGCCAGCCGCAGCAGCGCGTCCCGCCCCTCCGGTTTTTTCAGATCGACGACGATGCTGCGCTTGCCGCGATTGGCATTGAGAAACATCCCGCCCATGCCGGGCGTACGGCCGGGACCAATTTGGCGGACGATGTCGCCCTCGGGGCTTTCGACCTTGATGATGTCGGCGCCCATGTCCGCCAGCACTTGGGTGCCGTAGGGGCCCATCAGCACCGAGGTCAGATCGAGAATGGTGAAGCCGGCGAGCGGTCCCATGGGGCCTCGTGGGATGAATTCATATACGTGGAGTTAGAGTTCAGAAAAGACTGGTGTCAATTCGGCAACTTCGCACCGCGGTGCATAGCCATATGACAAATTTCATATACTTGACAGATAAATTCACATATATGTATTTTTAACTCAAGCAAGAATTGGAGTGAAGGCCGAGCGGTCGGCAGCGATGAGCTGCCGCCTTCGGCGTGGGAACGCGTCAAGGAGAAGCAAATGAAGAGAAATCTGGTCCGGGCCGCCGTAGCGCTCTCACTCTCGCTGCCGCTCTCGACGCTGCAGGCCCAGGCGCTGGAGCTGAAAGTCGCCGACTCTTTCCCCGGCGACCACTATCTCGTTCGTCTGATGCTCAAGCCGTGGATGGAGGATGTCACCAAGCGCACCAACGGCGGCGTCACTTTCACCCATTATCCGAACCAGCAGATCGGCAAGGCCACCGACATGCTGCGCCTGACCCAGTCCGGCGTGATCGACATCGGCTACATCGGGCCGTCCTACGTCTCGGACAAGATGCCGCTTTCCGAGGTCGCGCAATTGCCGGGCGCATTCCAGACCAGCTGCCAGGGCACAATGGCCTATTGGAAGAGCGCGCGGGAAGGCATCCTGGCCAAGCAGGAATATGCGCCGAACAAGATCAAGCTGCTGATGGCCGTGGTGCTGCCGCCTTATCAGGTGTGGACCGCCAAGCAGAAGGTCGAGACGATCAAGGACATGGCTGGCCTGAAGCTGCGCACTACCGGCGGCGCACAGGATCTCACCGTGCGCACGCTCGGCGCGGTGCCGGTACGCATGGCCGCTCCGGATGCCTATGAATCGCTGTCGCGCGGCACGATGGACGGGCTTCTGTTCCCCATGGACAGCGTCGTCGCATACGGCCTGGACAAGCTCGTCAAGTATGCGACCGAAGGCGTCAGCTTCGGCAGCTTCATCGTCGCCTACTCGATCAATCAATCGGTCTGGGACAAATTGCCGGACGATGTGAAGAAGGCGATGAACGAGGCGTCCGAGGCGATCACGCCAAAGGCCTGTGCCGATGTTGACAACGAGCAGGACGTCACGCGGCAGAAGATGAAGGATCAGGGCATCGGCTTCACCGCGCTTCCGGATGCCACGCGCACGGAAATGAAGGAAAAGCTCAAGGGCGTCGCGCACGAATGGGCGGCCGGGCTGGACAGCCGCGGCAAGCAGGCCTCCGCCGTGCTCAAGGAGTTCGAGGGCTTGCTCGCCGCCGGCGCCGCGAAGTAGTGGGGCACCATCGAAGCGGAAGGGAGACGTCGGAGATGATCAAGCGAGCAGCGGATGTGCTCGGTGTGCTGGAGCGCGCGCTGACGGTGATCGCGGCGGTCTCTCTCTTCGCGATCATGGCGCTCGTGGTGGCCGACGTGTTCATGCGCTACGTCATGAACAGTCCGTTCTCCTTCACCTATGATCTGATCGGACTCTATCTCCTTGCCGGCGTGTTCTTCCTGACGCTGTCGGACACCTTGCGCGTGCATGCGCATGTCGGCGTGGACATCCTGCTGTCACGATTTCCGCCGGCGGGCCGGCGGCTGTCGGAGGTTGTGACGGCGCTCACGGGGCTGTTCGTCTTCGTCCTGATCTCAAAGGTCGGGTTCGAGCGTGCACTCGAGAACTACCAGCAGCAAGACGTGCTCGCCGGCGCCATCCCGTGGCCGACCTGGATCTCCGCTGCGCTGGTGCCGTTCGGCTGCTGTGTGCTGGTGTTGCGTCTGGCGCTGCAATTGATCGGCCACGGGCTCAGCCTCGTGAGCGGTCGCGACCTCTTTCCCCTGCCGCCGGAGACCGGGACCGGCGAAGCCAACTCGTTCGAGTAGCCCATTCCATGACAGTCATCATCGTTCTTGTGCTGCTCTTCCTCCTGCTGGCGATCGGCACGCCGGTCGGTTTCGCCATGGGATTCGCCGGGTCGGTCGGCTTGCTGATGGTTGGCGGCACCGGCACGCTGTTCGGCATTCTCCAGACGGCGCCGCTTTCGACGGTATCGTCCTATGAATTGATCACGATCCCGATGTTCCTGCTGATGGCGGATCTCGTCTTGCTGTCCGGCGTCGCCGACGACATGTTCAAGACGGCGTCGGCCTGGGTCGGCCGCATTCCCGGCGGGCTCGGCATGGCGACGGCGCTGGCCGGCGCGGGCTTCGGCGCGATCTGCGGCACCTCGACGGCGTCCGCAGCGACGCTGGCATCGACGAGCCTGCCGGCGATGATCCGGCAGGGCTATGAGCCGAAGATGGCGGCCGGCGTCGTGGCCATCTCGGGAACGCTGGCCATGCTGATCCCGCCCAGCGTGGCGCTCGTCATTTTCGGTTTGCTCGCTGAAGTCAACATCGGGCAGTTGCTGATCGGCGGCATCATTCCGGCGATGCTCGTGACGGCAACGATCATGGCGACGATCGGCTTCCTGGTCTGGCAGGACCCTTCGCGAGCCCCTCGCGTGGAACCCGTGCCGTGGCGGGAGCGGTTTGCGCTGCTATGGCAGGTCGGCCCGATGGTGCTGTTGTTCTCGCTCGTCACTGGCACCATCTATCTCGGCATTGCGACGCCGACGGAAGCTTCGGCTCTCGGTGCCGCGGGAGCGCTGGTGCTCGCCATCGCCAAGGGCAGGGTTACGCCCGGCTCGCTCTACAAGGCGCTGCTGAGCGCTTGCCATGGCACTTGCATGATCGTGACGATCCTCGTCGGCGCCTCGATCTTCGGCTACTTCTTCACGCTCACCCACGTCACGCAGGACCTCGTTGCCTGGATCGGCTCGCTGTCGACCTCGCGCTGGGTGATCATCACGCTGATCCTGTGCGGCTACATCGTGCTCGGCTCCTTCATGGACCAGATCGCGATCCTGGTGTTGACCGTGCCGATCGTGCTGCCGCTGATCAAGACGCTCGGCTTCGATCCGATCTGGTTCGGCGTCATCAAGATCGTCACCGCCGAAGTCGGCATGATCACGCCGCCGGTCGGGCTGAACTGCTTTATCGTCGCCCGCTATGCCAAACGGCCGGTGGCCGAAGTGTTTCACGGCACCTTCCCGCATTTCATCGCCCACCTGATCGCGATCGCGATCCTGGTGGCGTTTCCGAGCATCATTCTCTGGCTGCCCTCGCAGATGGGGCGCTAGGATCGGAGCTCTCGCGGCTCCCAAGAAGGAGATCAAGAACATGGATTTCGCGCTCACCGATCAGCAGGAAGCCATTCGCGATGCCATCGCAAAGATCTGCGAGGGCTTTCCCGACGCCTATTGGCTGAAGAAGGACCACGACGGCGGCTTCCCGCACGACTTCCACAAGGCGCTGGCCGATGCCGGCTGGCTCGGCATCTGCGTGCCGGAAGCCTATGGCGGCTCCGGCCTCGGCATCACCGAGGCCGCGATCATGATGCGCGCCATCGCGGAATCCGGCGCCGGCATGTCCGGGGCCTCCGCGGTGCACATCAACGTGTTCGGACTCAACCCCGTCGTCGTGTTCGGCACCGAGGAGCAGCGCAAGCGCATGCTGCCGCCGATGGTCGAGGGCCGCGAGAAGGCGTGCTTCGCGGTCACGGAGCCCAACACCGGCCTCAACACCACGCAGCTCAAGACCCGCGCGGTCGCCAAGAACGACCGCTACATCGTCAACGGCCAGAAGGTGTGGATCTCCACCGCGCAGGTGGCGCACAAGATCCTGCTGCTCGCGCGGACCACGCCGCTCGAAGAGGTGCGCTCGCCGACCCATGGCCTCAGTCTGTTCTATACCGATTTCGACCGCAACAAGATCAAGGTCCACGAGATCGAGAAGATGGGCCGCAAGGTCGTCGATTCCAACGAGCTGTTCTTCGAGGACTTTGAGATCCCGATGGAAGATCGCATTGGCGAGGAAGGCAAGGGTTTTCAGTACATCCTCGAAGGCATGAACCCCGAACGCATCCTGATCGCGGCGGAGGCGGTGGGCCTCGGCAAAGTCGCGCTGTCGCACGCCAGCGAATACGCCAAGACGCGCGTTGTCTTCAACCGGCCGATCGGCAAGAACCAGGGCATCCAGCATCCGCTCGCGGTGAACTGGGTCGAGCTCGAGGCGGCCTGGCTGATGGTGATGTCGGCGGCTTGGCAATATGACAAGGGCCTGCCGTGTGGGGCCGCCGCCAATGCCGCAAAATATCTCGCGGGCGAAGCGGGCTTTTCCGCCTGCGAGCAGTCCGTGATGACCCATGGCGGCTTCGGCTACGCCAAAGAGTTTCATGTCGAGCGCTATTTGCGTGAAAGTCTGATCCCGCGCATTGCGCCCGTGAGCCCGCAGCTTGCGCTCAGTTTCATCGCGGAAAAGGTGCTTGGGCTAGCAAAGTCGTACTAAGCTGACGCGCGGATAGCTCGGCAGGATCGCCATGAACCTCGCTTACCATCTTCTGCGGGCCGCCAGGGCCGACGCATCCGTGCCGGCGTTGCTGAAGGGGTTGACGCCGGTTGCCGATTACGGCCGGCTCGCTGCGACGGTGGCGTCGCTGGCTGCGTCGCTTCAACAGCATTTTGGCCTCGCCAAAGGCGACCGCGTTGCCTTGCTGATGAAGAACGTGCCGGACTATGTCGCCTGTCTCTATGCCTGCTGGCATGCCGGGCTGGTCGCAGTTCCCATCAACGCAAAGCTGCATCCGCGCGAGGTCGCGTTCATTCTCGACAATTCGGGCGCGGCGATCGTGTTCGTGACCGAGGACATGGCGGGGGTTGCCTCGGAAGCTTTGGTCCTCGGCACCGCCAAGCCGCGCATCGTCGAAATCGGCACCGCCGAATATCGCAGGTTGGAGAAGAGCGAAGGCATTGCCATCGCCGACGTCACGATCACCGACCCGGCCTGGATCTTCTACACCAGTGGCACGACGGGCCGGCCGAAGGGCGCGGTGCTGAGCCATCGCAATTTGCTTGCGATGTCGCTGAACTATCTCGCCGAGATCAATCCGATCGCGCCGGGCGAAGCGCTGCTGCATGCCGCGCCGATGTCGCATGGCTCCGGCCTCTACATGGTGCCGCACGTGCTCGGCATGGGCGCGCAGATCATCCCGGAGAGCGGTCGCTTCGAGACGGACGAAATCCTTGAGCTGACGACGAAGCGCGACGGCATCTCCTTCTTCGCTGCGCCCACCATGGTGCGGCGCCTGACGGTCGCGGCTGAGGCAGCGGGGGTGACCGCGCGGGGGCTGAAGACGATCATCTATGGCGGCGGCCCGATGTACGTCGCCGATTGCAAGGCCGCGCTGGCCGTGTTCGGACCAAAACTCACGCAGATCTACGGTCAGGGCGAGACGCCGATGACCATCACATACCTGCCGAAATCGATGCATGCCGATGCCGGGCATCCGCGCCACGAGGAGCGCCTTGCCTCGGTCGGCATTGCCCAGGGCGTCGTCCAGGTGCGCACCGTGGATGAGGCAGGGCAGGATGTCGCGACGGGTGAGATCGGCGAGATCATCGTGCGGGGTGACACCGTGATGTCCGGCTACTGGCAGAATCCGGACGCAACCGCGAGCACGCTGCGCGACGGCTGGCTCTACACCGGCGACATGGGAGCTTTCGACGCGCACGGCTTCCTCACGCTGAAGGACCGCTCCAAGGACGTCATCATTTCCGGCGGCACCAACATCTATCCGCGCGAGGTCGAGGAGGTGCTGCTGCGGCACGAGGCCGTCGCCGAGGTTTCGGTGATCGGCCGGCCGCATCCGGAATGGGGCGAGGAGGTCGTGGCGGTCGTCGTACCCGTCACCGGAAAAACCGTGGCGCGCGATGAGCTGGATCAGATCTGCAACGCCTGGATCGCCCGCTTCAAGCGACCCAAGCATTATTACGTCACCGGCGAGCTGCCGAAAAACAGCTACGGCAAGATCGTCAAGACAGAGCTGCGCACGCTGCTCGGCGAATCCTCTGCGCGCCTCACGCCGATGGGTTGAGTGGCCATGCCCGAGCACGCGCCGCCGATCGACTTTTCCGGCCTGATCCGTCACGGCGATCTCATCGTGTGCGGCCAGGCGACGGCGGAGCCCGCCACGCTGACCGAGGCGCTGATGGCACAGGCGGCACATCTTCCGCCGTATCGCATGATGCTTGGGCCGGTGTTCTCGGAGACGTTTTCCGCGTCTTGCACGGGGAGCGTCTCTTTCCAGAGCTACGGTGTGATCGGCAATGCGCGGCGGCTCGCGAAAGCCGGGCGGCTCGACGTGATCCCGAGCAATTACAGCGCCTTCTGTGCGGACTTCGCCGCGCGCCGCCACAAGGCCGATGTCGTTCTGGTGCAGCTTGCGGAGTCCAGGGGCCGGCTCAGCGCCAGCCTCTCCAACGACTATGTCATCGACGCCGCACGCGGCGCGCGCCTCGTCATCGCCGAGATCAATCCGGATTCGCCCTTCACGTTCGGCGCGGAATGGCCGGAGGATGCGCCGATCCATGTCCGCGTGGTGGCTCGGAGGCCGCCAGTTGAATTGGCACCGATGCCGCTCGACGATGTTTCGCGGCGCATTGCGGCGCATGCGGCCGGCCTGATCGTCGACGGCAGCACGCTGCAGTTCGGTGTCGGGCGGATACCGGACGCGGTCCTCTCCTCGCTCTCCCATGTACGCAATCTCGGCATTCATTCCGGCCTGATCGACGATGCTGTCGTCGACCTGATCGAATGCGGTGCGGTGACGAATGCGGCGAAGGGCATCGATGCCGGGATCACCGTCACCAACCAGGTGATCGGTAGCCGGCGGCTCTATCGTTTCGTGCACGAGAACAAGGCGGTCGCGGTGCGGCCGACGTCCTATACGCACGGCCAAGGCGTGCTGGCGCGGATCAGCCGGTTGGTCGCGATCAACTCGGCGCTTCAGGTCGGGCTGGACGGCAGCGTGAATTCCGAGACGCTGAACGGCGTCGCCATCGGCGCGATCGGCGGGCAGCTCGATTTCGTCCGCGGTGCCAATGCCTCGCCCGGGGGCAGGGCGATCATCGCGCTACCGGCGGCGGCCTCTGACGGGAGCTGCCGGATCGTCTCCAGGGTCGAGACCGTGACGACGCCGCGCGCCGACGTCGATGCCATCGTCACCGAATGGGGCGTTGCGGAGTTGCGAGGTTGCGGCCTGGCCGAGCGGGCACGCCGCATGATCGCGATCGCGGCGCCCGAACACCGCGACGCGCTCTGGGAACAGCTTCGCCGCGCCGCGTGCTAGCTCAGTTCATCATCGCGAATGCCGGACGCTGGCTCTCGCTGGAGCCGATGATACCGGGGAGGTCCGCCGCCTCGCCGGCGATCATGCCCGACATCTGCCAGAACAGATGGGCGAGACGGGAGAACACCAGGCGCTCGCGTTCGGCAGGAACGGTGCCGTCCGGGACCGTCACGGTTTCGAGGCCGACAACCTTCTTGAAATCCGGCCAGATCGTCATCGATTGCGCGATCACGGAATAGCAGCGCGGATCATCGTCGCTCTCGTCGGGTGCCGGCGGCAAGCCCGGGTATTGTACCGGTGCCGCGTAGAACTTGTAGGCACCATAGCCGAGCTGGAGCAGGAACTTTTCGGAGACGGCGACGTCAGCGGCAAAGGACACCAGCCGCGCTTCGCTCAGCACCTCCGGTTCGATCGAGCTGAGGTCATGGGCGCGCAGCGCCGAGCAGAAGGCGAGATCGTGATTGTGCTCTCGGAGCAGATTGGCCAGGGGCTGCTGCTGTTGCACGGTGTCGGTGAGCAGGATGATGGTCTTGAGCATCTTGTGACATGCCTCAGGGAAAGAGATGGCGGGCGGTCATGACCGCATCGTCGGCGGCGTGGTGAGCGAAGAAGTCGTTGGCGATGCGCTGTCCCGGCGCGATCTCCAGGATGCGGTAGCGCGCGAGAGCTGCGGCGTCCCGCGCGGCGCCGACGTCGTCCTGCCAGGCGCAGAGCGACAGCTCGAGCCGGCCATATCCGCCGCAATCGGCGGCATAGGCGCCGGTCACGGCCTCGACAGTTGCGGCCACCGCGCCCGCGTCGCTTGCGGAGATATCGCGCAGGATCACGGAGATGCCGTTGCCGGCTTCGGCCTGCGACGTCATCACCATGAAGGCATCGCGGGCGCCGGTGCGGCCGGCGCGACGGGCCGCGCGCACCATGCTTGCAAAGGCCGGATCGGGCCCGAGCTCCAGCGTTGTGGTCTGCTGGTCATGCAGGATCGTGGCGCGCATCGCGCCGAGGTCGCCCTTCAGCGCGTGATAGGAGCGCGGCAGCCATACCGTGTCGAGTGGCAGCTGTGACGAGGTCAGGCTCCAGGCCTGGTCGAGCAGATAGCCCTCCCAGATCGCGGGATAGGATGCGGCGAGTTGCTGCCAGCTGCGCAGGAGCATCTCCGCCCCCTTGGTGCGGCCGAGATAGAGCGTGCGCGCCGACATCTCCCAGCGGTTCCACTTGTGCAACGCGACGTCGCAGCCGAGGTAGGACGGCAGCAGCGGCGCCTCGCGCAGCATGGCGCCGGCTTCGACGAACAGCAGCGGCTCGCGAAACTTGTTCCACATCCGCATCATGAACTCCGCCTTCTCGAAGCAGAGGACGCGGTCGCTGAATTCCGTCTCAATCGCCTCGATGTGACAGGCCAGGTCGAACCGCTCGAGCGAATGCCGCAAGGCGAACGCTGCTGTCGCGTCGCCGCCGCGCGGATAGCATGAGACGATCCGCGGCCGGAGGGAGGAGGCATCGGAAGCGGCGAGAAACTTCGACCAGCCGATGCCGCCCCACCACATCTCGTGCGGGCCGTCCGCACCGCAGGGGCCGACCGAGCCGAACTCGGTCAGCTTGGACTTGAGAAAATCGAAGCCGGGATTTTCGCTTCTTGGGATGACGACGGCACAGCCGGGCGTGAGCGAGCGGTAGAACAGCTCGGCCGCAGCGCCGCTCAGCGGCTCCTTGAGGATGACGACGCCGTTTCGGCGGCCCTCGCTGACGTCGTCGAACGTCGGCGCACCATACTGGTTGACGAGCCAGCCCAGGCGGTCGCGCTGGGCCCGGCCGAGTCTCACGCCACCCGATTGCAGCAGCCGATCAAGGTTTGCGTGCGCCTCGTCCGTCAATTCCGTGCCCCTCAAATCGTCAGCCCTTGGACTTCAACGTCCCGAGCGGCGCGATCAGGCGCACTATTTGGGGCTGGAGCCGAGCGGGGTGATCGCGACGGAATAGACCGCGATCTGCTGCGTCATGGGAACGACGGGGATCAGCAGGCAGCCATCGTCGCTCTCGGCGCGATAATGCGAGCCATTCCGCCGCACGCCGGCATAGACCAGGCTGTCGGCCCCGATGCCGACGACGTCCTGGCTCTCGGCGGCGCCACGAACGTCATCGCCTTGCTGTACAGTCACGCCATGAAGAAGGCCCTCGGGCGCGAAATTCGCCAGCGGCAGCGCGATCATGGTGATACCCATGGTGCGCGACAGGGGAATGCGCAGGCGCAACTCGCCGAGACCGGTGCGATGGGCGCTTACGCTCTCCAGCGCCGCATCGCCGCCAGCGCGGAACAGGCCGACTTGAACCGGGCCGCAGGGCCGTTCCTCGAAGACGTCGGCAGGCAGGCGGTTGGTACCGAACAGCACATAGAGATAGCCGTAGGAGGGGGACAGGCCGGCAAAGCTGCCGGCGAGCCACATCGGCGGTGCCACCGAAGCGCAGGCGGCCGAGAGGCCGCGGGCGGTGATCTGGTCGCGCACGAATCGTTCGTCGAGCAGCGGCGCGAGCGCGTGGGTACCGAGATTGACGTCGTGCTTCAACGTGCCGAGCAGCGCGAGCTCGTCATCGTCGGGCAACAGCAGGAGCCGCGCCAGCGTCGCCGCGCACCAGCGCGCGGCAACCTCGGGCGCAGCATAGGGATCGAGGCCATGGTCGAGCGCGAGGTCTCCCGCGTTCTGCGCGAAGGCGTGCGCGCCGGCCTGGATCTCGGCGGCAAGCGCCATTTGTTCCGCGGGACGCGGATTGATCTCGCGCAGCACCGCGCGGCCGTCGTAATCGCGAACCGAGCCGTCGGCGGAGCAGCAGGCCTGCTCCAGCAATGCCACGTTGCGGATCAGCATGCGCTTGACATGCGGCGTGACCACGAGGTCGGATACAAAACCCATCGCACTGTCCTGCTCGGCGAGATCGTCGAAGGCGTCGTCGAGCGAGATCAGATAGGCGCCGTGGAGGCGGATCTCGATGCCTTCCAGGTCGAAGATTCGGCGCAGCGCCTTCTGCACGCTGCCGGAATAGCCGAGATCGGCGAGCACGAGGTCGGTGCAGTCGTCGAAGCCGGGGATGGCGTGGCGAAGATAGACGAGCAGACGGGCCCGCAGGCCGGTGGCGAGTGCGACGATTTCAGCCGGATCCATCAGTCCGGGAAGCGCCTCGGCGAGCTCTTCGCCGGAGGCGATACCGCCGGGACAGCCGGCAAAGAAGGCCGCGACCTCCGACGGCAGGATCTTCACCATGTCGCGGAAGGTCGGTGCGTCGATCCTGAAGACCTTGCCGAGGAGATCGACGAGCGGCTGCATCGTGTCGGCCGAGGCAATCAGGCCGACGCGACGGTTGATCTCGACATAGGCCGACGGCATCCCGTGCAGGTCCTGCCAGATCAAATGCGACAGGAAGCCGTCGCGGCCGAGAAAGGCGAGAGCAACCTTCCTGCCGGGACCTGCGACCTCTTCGCACCGCCTTGCGACGAAAGCGTCGAATGCCGTCATGACCGGGCCGAGCACCGTGACACCCAGGTGGAAGGCCGGCGACCTCTCGGCGTTGCGCGCGGCGGCCATGCGCCGCAAGGTGCGCGCGCCGTGGTCGAGCCGCGACGGCGCGCCCTGACACAGCAGCTCGAACAGCGCCGTCTCGCGCTGAAATTTCGATGCGAGCCGGGCCGTGGCCTGCGGATAGTAACGTGGGCGAATGCCGTGGCGCCTGGCACCCTTGATGTCGGCCTTGTCATTGTCGCCGACGTGAAAGGAGGCGCTGGCGTCGATGCCCTCGGTAGCGAGGTATTTTTCGAACAGCGCCTCGCTCTTGCTGCTGCCGTGGTCGCAGGAGGCGTAGAGAAAGTCCCACGTCAGCCCGGGACGGCAAGCCCGCAGCAGCCGCGCCAGCCGGTCGGAATCCCAATACGTGTCGGAAATGAAGCCGACGCGATGGCCCGTGCGCTTCATGTCCAGATATTGCCGAAGCATGTCCGGGTTGGCGCGACAAAGCTCGATCTCGGCCCCGAACTCCGATTCGACCAGATCGTTCAGTTGGCCGCGTGTGAGACCGAACAGCCTGAACGGAAAATAGGAATAGATCTCCGCGATGTGAACTTCGCTTCCGCCGCGCTTCTCCTTCGCGGTCCTGCGCGCACGTGCTTCGGCCTGGATTCGATGCTGAACGAAACTTGCGGAAACATTCGGACAAGTTCCTGAAATGCCGGATAGCTCGTAAGTCCTTTCAAACACACCATCCGGCGTCGTGCAGGCGCGAAGCAGAAACGTATCGAAAACATCGAACGACCATGCAGAAACAATTTTCGCGCGGGGCTCGAGCTCGGCCGTTGCGATCTTCATGCGACAATTCCCCGTCCACCAGGACGATTAACGTGCGCATGCACGGAGTCAGGCGCCGCAAATGCGAAAAAAATTCACGCGCGATTCAAAATCGCGTTCGTCGCGACTGACAGATTCAAAAAAAGCGCTAGGTTCGAAAAGGTGATTCGGAAAAAATTGCCGAGTGCAGAAGTCGTCTCGCGTTCATTCACACTCGGAAACAATCGCGTCTGCTTGCAGTACGCGCGTGTCGCGTTCGATCATCCAGTGCCGCGTAATGTCAGCGTTTTCTCCCGAGTGCATCTGTTCAGGATGGACGATCCGCCATGGCGCGAGACGATGTGATGATTGCAGGCTGGACGCGCGATGGTCACGCGCAGTCGGCAATTCTTGCCCGATGCTCGGCAAAAGATACCGGATAACATCTTGAAAAATAACAAAAAATCTCCGCCTGGATTGTTTTGGCTCCGCGTTCAACGCCTGGAAGCCGTGTGGCATGTGCGCCCCCGGCATTGCGGGTTGGAGGTTGCGGGATGAGTTACGCTGCTGATGTCTGGGCTCCCGCCGAGGCCGGGATCGCGACGACGGCGCCGGTCGATGCGATCGTGCCGGTGACGCCGTCGGTGCCGCTCGCGCCGGACAGTGCACCTGTCACCGCCGATGTCGTCTATGACGAGGACAGCGAGCTCCTCGACAGGCTCGCGGCCGGCGACGAAGCCGCGTTCCGTGCGCTGGTCGAACGCCACATCGATCGCGCCTATGCGATCGCGCTTCGCATCGTCGGCAACGCGGCGGATGCCGAGGATGTGGTCCAGGACACCATGCTCAAGATCTGGAGCCATCGCGGACGCTGGCAGCACGGCCGCGCCAAATTCTCGACCTGGCTCTACCGCGTCATCTCCAACCGCTGCATCGACCTGCGCCGCAAGCCGCGCAACGAGAATGTCGAGACGGTGCCGGAAGTCGCCGACGGACAGCCCGGCGCCGTCGAGATCATCGAGCGCAACGAGCTCAACGGCATGCTGGAGCTCGCGATGCAGCGCCTGCCCGAGCAGCAGCGCATCGCGGTGATCCTGTCGTACCACGAAAGCATGAGCAACGGCGAGATCGCCCAGGTGATGGGCACCACGGTGGCCGCGGTGGAATCGCTGCTCAAGCGTGGCCGCCAGCAGCTGCGCCAGCTGCTGCGCAAGCACGAGCGCGACATCCGCACCGCGTTTACCGACTGCTAACCATAAAAATCACTTCACGAAGATTTTCGCGCCTGATCTGCTTGCGCTCCGCCGTTTGAGCGAACGGACGGGGCTGCGGTCCGCGTCGTCAATCGTCTTCAACGATGCGGCACGCCATGCCCATCAGCACAGGAGCTTCCAATGCCCGCAATCAATACCAATAGCGCCGCCAACGCAGCGGTCCGCTATCTCAACATCAACTCCGCGCAGGAAAGCAGCTCGCTCTCGAAGCTGTCGAGCGGCTCGCGCATCACCTCGGCATCCGACGACGCCGCGGGCCTTGCGATTTCCACGCGTATCTCCTCGGACGTCACCACGCTCCAGCAGGCCGCGACCAACGCCTCGCAGGCCACCGCGATCCTCCAGACCGCCGACGGCGGCGCCTCGAACATCTCCGACATTCTCGCGCGCATGAAGTCGCTGGCCTCCGAGTCCGCTTCGGGCACCACGACCGACTCCAGCCGCGCCTATATCCAATCGGAATTCTCGCAGCTCAACTCGGAAATCGACTCGATCGCGACCGGCACCCGCTACTCCAGCCAGAGCCTGCTCGACGGATCCAGCGTGTTCTCGTCCGGCGTGTCCGTGCTGGTCGGCTCGGACGGCTCCGACACCATCACCATCACGCTGACCAGCCTCACGGCGTCCTCGCTCGCCGTCACCTCGCTCGACGTCAGCACCCAGTCCGGCGCGACGTCGGCGCTCGACGCCCTCGATACCGCGATCGACACGGTCTCCGCCGCGCGCGCCTCGATCGGCGCCCAGGAATCGCGATTCAACTTCTCGTCGGATTCGATCTCGACCCAGACGCAGAATCTCCAGTCGGCAAACTCCGCGATCAAGGACGTGGATATCGCTGCCGAGCAGTCCAGGCTGTCTTCGGCCGAGGTGAAGACCCAGGCTGCCGTGTCGGCGCTGGCCGCCGCCAATCAGATGCCGCAGTACCTCCTCAAGCTGCTGGGCTGATGACCAACCGACCGGGCCGGCATGATGCCGGCCCGGCCCTCTCTGTCAGGGACGGACGAGCAAAGTGACCAGCGTCAGTTCGAGCACCAGCAGCACAAGTACGACGAGCTCGTCGGGCGTATCGGTCACGACGAGCGGAACCACCAATTCGAGCAGCATCGACTGGACGGCGCTGATCCAATCGGCCGTCGACGCGAAGACCGCGCAGGCGGACACGATCTCGACCACGATTACGAACAATGAGGCCAAGATATCGGCCTATCAGACGCTCCAGAGCGATCTGAAGACGCTGTATTCAGGGCTGGCGTCGCTTTCGACCGCGGTGGTCAACTCGCTGTCCACCAGCGCATTTGCGACGCGCGCGGCGAGCATAAGTTCCACCGGCGACGTGAGCGCCTCGTCGGCGCTCTCCATGACGCTGAAGAGCGGGGCCGCGATCGGCGACCACACGCTGACGATCAGTCAGCTGGCCGCCGCTCAAAAGGTTTCCGGCACCTCGCAATCGAGCCAGACCGACGAACTCGGATACTCCGGCACGTTCTCAATCGGCCTGGAGGGCGGCAGCACCGCCGACATCAGTGTCACCAGCACGATGTCGCTTCAGGACGTCGTCGATGCCATCAATGCCCAGACCTCGACGACCAACGTCCAGGCCTCGATCGTGCAGGTCTCCAGCACTTCGTTCCAGATGGTGCTGACGGGCACGGAGGATGCCGCCGACATCACTTATTCCAGCACGTCCGGCGACGATATCCTGAACAAGCTCGGCGTGACCGACAGTTCGGGGAGCTTCACCGACGTGCTCCAGGAGGCGCAGGCCGCCGAGTTCACGCTCGACGGCATCGCGATGACGCGCGACACCAACGATATTTCGGACGTCCTGAGCGGCGTCACCTTCAGCCTGCTCCAGGAGACGCCGGACGGAGCGACGCTGAACATCAGCATCGAGACCGACACCAGCCAGATTGAATCGACACTGGAGACGTTCGTCACCAACTACAACGCCTTTCGCGACGAGGTGGTCGCCCAGCAGGCGACCGCAACGGACGGCACCGCGGATTCGAGCGCAGTGCTGTTCGGCGACGGCACCATGCGCAACATCATGGACGCGCTCCAGAATGCCCTGAACACGACCGTGGGCGGCATGACCATGGCCGATCTCGGCCTGTCCTTCAACGAGAGCAACGAACTCGAGCTGGATACCAGCACGCTGTCGGATATCCTGAGCACGAATCTGAGCGGTGTCACCAAGCTGTTGTCGGCGCAGACGACGACGTCGTCGAGCCAGCTCAGCGTCGTCAATACCGGAACGTCGCCGCAATCCTTCACCCTGGATCTGGCAGTCGATTCCGACGGCAACCTCACCTCGGCGTCGGTCGGCGGCGACACATCGCTGTTCACGATCAGCGGCACCACGATCATCGGCGCTTCCGGCTCGATCTACGCCGGCATGGCCTTCACCTATAGCGGCTCGACCTCGCAGTCGATCACGGTGACGTCGACCTTGGGCATTGCAACGCAGCTCTATCAGATCGCTAAGGACTACTCGTCGTCGACCGGCGCGCTGCAAACGCAGATTACCAGCCTGACGACCCGCGATGATGATCTCCAGCAGAAGGTCGACGACATCAACAGCGCGGCGTCGACGCTGCAGTCGCAGCTCGAGACGCAATACGCGAAATACCAGGCGGCGATCGAGAGCGCCAACAGCACGCTCGATTATCTCAAGGCCCTGCTCAATTCCAGCTCGAGTAATTGATGATGAATAATGCAATGGCGTACATGGCCAACCAGGCCTATCGGGGGACAGCAACGAGCGTGCCGCCGCTCAAGGCGGTCTCGATGCTGCTTGGCGGCACGATCACCTTGCTCCAGAAGTCGCTGAACGCGCAGGAGGGACGACGCTTCGAGGAGGGGCACGAGCACCTGATGAAGGCGACCGCGATCCTGCGCGGGCTGAGCCACAATCTCGATTTCACGAAGGGCGGGGCGGTGGCGGAACAGATGTTCCAGACCTACAACGCTTTGATCCTGGCGAGCCTCAAGGCTTACGGCCGGCCGCATGCCCGCGAGAGTTTTCGGCGGATCATCGCCGGGCTGACCGAGCTGCGGGAGGCCTGGGAATCGGTCGATGCCACGTTGCGGAGCAGCAAGGCCGGGCCGGTCGATTCGGCCCGCGCGGGCTGAAGCGGCCTATTCCTCCGCAGTGCGGGAGGGGCGTTGGGGGCGGTTGTTTTGTCCCCATTTGCCGGCGATTTTGGCGGCCGGAGCCGCTGAAATCCGGTTTCCGCATCGCCCGCAATGCTTTATGACGGCCTGACCGAGGCGGGACCGGCGGGCGATGGACGTCACCGAGTTTGAAGAACTGATCGACCGGCTGGGCGAGGATCTCTCGCTTTGGCCCGATGATCGGCGTTTGCCCGCCGAAGAGCTGCTGGCGCACTCGTCGGCTGCGCAAGCCCTGCTCGAGGAGGCCCGCGCGGTTCGCAGCGCGCTTGCAGCCCCTCCGGTGCGTGCGCCCAAAGGCCTCGCCGACCGCATCGTCGCCGCCGCTGCGAAAATGAAAGGCGACACTGCCGAGCCGCGCACCGAAGGCGAGACAACGGAGAGCTGAAGGGCTCCTTCCGAAAGCGTGTTCTTCAATTCGTTGCGGTTGCCGCCAAGCCCGGCCATGACGCAGTGGAAGCGTCGGCACCCCGAACACTCCTCTCGGATGCGATTGCTTTGCCGCGCGTGAGGCCCGCACGGCAGATTTTGCCGTGTCGAAAGCCGTTTTTGCGCGCGTGAATCCCCGCCTGAATCCGCGCGCGCACCCGTTTCATCAGCACACAGATTTCAAGCGCCGCCGACCGACGTCTCGTCGCCGGCGGCGCGGGAAGGCCGGAGTTTCTGATGACCGTTTCCGCAACGAGTTCTGCGTCGACCGCCACCACGACGACATCGTCGTCGTCGAGCACGTCGTCCAATTCGACGCTGACCTCCAGCGATTTCCTGAGCCTGCTCGTCAGCGAGCTCCAGAACCAGAATCCGCTGGATGCGACCTCGACCACCGACCTCGTCAATCAGCTCACCTCCTACGCGAATTTCACCTCCCAGCAGTCGATCAACTCCAACCTCAATTCGCTCGCGAGCTCGTTCTCCAGCCTCGTGACGCTGAATTCGGTGAACTACATCGGCCATACCGTCGAGGCAAAGACGGACACCTCGACCTTGAGCAACGGCTCGGCGACGTTCGGCTACTCGCTGTCCTCTGCCGCCTCGAACGTGTCGATCAGCATCTCGGACTCCTCCGGCAACGTCGTCTACACCGGCACGGGGACCGGCAATTCCGGCTCGAACAGCTTCACCTGGGACGGCAAGGACTCCAGCGGCAACCAGCTTTCCGACGGCGGCCAGTACACGATCGCGGTGACCGCGACGAATTCCTCCGGAAATTCGGTGCTCAATTACACGACCGTCACCGGCACGGTGACCGGCATCGACACCTCGACCTCGACACCCTCGCTTACCGTGAACGGCATTTCCGTCAGCGCGGCCAACATCATCGGCGTCACATCCTGATTTCTTCCGGAGTTCTATCATGAGTCTCAGCGGCGCATTATCCTCGGCGATCTCGGCGCTCAGCGCGCAGAGCCAGTCCCTGTCGATGATCAGCGACAACATCGCCAATTCCGACACGACCGCCTACAAGACGACGTCCGGGATGTTCGACGCGCTCGTGACGGCGTCGAGCAACACCACCTCGTATGCCTCGGGCGGCGTCACCGTCTCGGGCCGCGCCAACATCACCCAGCAGGGCCTGCTGGCCGCGACCTCCAACGCCACCGACGTCGCGATCCAGGGCTCGGGCTTCTTCGTTGTCACCGACGCCAAGTCGGGCGGCACCGTCGCCTACACCCGCAACGGTGCCTTCACCACCGACAATGCCGGCTATCTCCAGAACAACGGCTATTACCTCGAGGGCTGGCGCACCGACGCGGACGGCAATGTCGTCGGCAACGAATCGGCGAGCAATCTCGAAGCCATCAACACCCAGGTCGCCTCGACCAGCGGCAGCGCCACCACCAAGACCACGATCGCCGCCAATTTGCCGTCGGACGCCGCGACGGGCGAGACCTATACCAGCTCGATGACGGTCTACGATTCGCTTGGCGCCGCGAATTCGATGCAGATCACCTGGTCCAAGACCGGCACCAACACCTGGAGCGCGAGCTTCGCCAACCCGACCTCGGCTTCTGACACCACCACCGCGACGGGGACCGCTTCCGGCACGATCGACATCACCTTCAACAGCGACGGCTCGCTGGCCAGCACCAGCCCTGACCCGGCGACCGTCTCGATCACGGGCTGGACCGACGGCGCGGCCGACAGTACGATCACCATGGATCTCGGCACCGCCGGCAAGACCGACGGTCTGACGCAATACGCGTCCGGCGAAACCACGCCGTCGGTCAACGTCACCAGCATCGACTCGGACGGCCTGTCCTACGGCAAGCTGTCCAGCATCTCGATCGGCGACGACGGCGTGGTCGATGCGACCTATTCGAACGGTCAGACCATCGCAATCTACAAGATCGCGGTCGCGACCTTCGCCGATCCCAACGGGCTCGCCGCCTCCAGCGACGGGATCTATTCGGCGACCGTGACGTCGGGCAACGCCGCGCTGCAGGCGTCCGGCGAGAACGGCGCGGGCACGATCTACGGCAGCGAGCTCGAATCCTCGACCACCGATACCTCCAGCCAGTTCTCGAGCATGATCTCGGCGCAGCAGGCCTATTCGGCGGCGTCCCAGGTCATTTCGACCGTCAACAAGATGTACGACACCCTGATCTCGGCGATGAGGTGAGTGGTGCGCAGTGAGGAATCCGGGACTGTCGGCGAGGCGCTGCTGCGTCGGCTGCAACGACTGGTGGCGCGGGCCGCGACCGCCAAGGGCGGCGAGCGCAGGCAATTGCTCGCACTGATCGACGACCTCGAGACGGCGCGCCGCGGCCTGTTGCGGGAATGCGCGGAGGTCGAGGGCCAGATGAGGCAGGCAGCCGTCAGGACGGCTGCGATCGCCGCTTACCTGCGCAACGCGCAGGCCAGCCGCGGCAAACGGAATAACTAGAAGAAGGCGATGACCATGACTGTAGCCCAAGCCAAGAGCCACGCCACGAGGACGAGCGCCGCAAACGGCGACACGCGGATCAAGTCGCTGATCGCGCTGATCGACACGCTGACCGCGCTGGTCGCCGAGGAGAATGCGGAGCTTGCCAAGGGCCTGCCGGCCTCGCGCCTGAAGCAGGTCGACGAGAAGAACCTCCTGGCGGAGATGTTCGAACGGACGGTTGCCGAGTGCGCGGCGGGCACGACCAGCCTGAACGTACCGGACCGGATCCTGCGTGAGCAGCTCATGGAGCGGATACTGAAGCTGCGCGCGGCGATGGACGAGAACCTGGTGCGCCTGCGCGCGGCGATCGAGGCCAGCAACCGCCGGATCGAGGCCGTCATGCAGGCGATCCGCGAGCAGATCGCGGCGGTGTCGCCCTATGGCGCTTCCGGCCGGGTCGCCGCGCGCTCCGTCTCCAGCGGCACCAGCCGCAGCGCCTGACGATTCGAGGGGCCCCGCCGTGTCACTCAATATCGCACGATCGATCGCCTTCAGCGGACTATCGGCCACGTCGGTGCAGATCAGCGTGACGTCGTCGAACATCTCGAACGCCGACACGACGGGCTATACCGAGAAGACCGCCAGCCAGTCGAGCAGCGTCACAAACGGCGTCGGCACTGGCGTCACCGTGACCGGCATCACCTCAACCGTCGACAAGCTGCTGCTGAAGTCGCTGGTCGCGGCGACTTCCGACCTCGGATCGGCCGATACCACCAACACCTATCTGACCTCGCTCGAAAAGCTCTACGGTTCGACCAGCAGCACCGATGGGAGCTCCACGGGAACCTCGCTCGCAAACAGCATCGCCACGCTGGAATCGGCGTTGGCGTCGCTGGCGAACACGCCGAGCAGCGCCTCGCTGCAATCCAATGTCGTCAGCGCCCTCGATGACGTCGCGAGCCAGTTGCGGGAGACGTCGAGCGGCATCCAGAAGCTCCGCGGCGACGCCGACCAGGACATCTCGTCCTCGATCGACGACGTCAATGCGGATCTGGAGCAGATCGCGGATCTCAACGCCGCGATCAAGCAGACGGCGGCGGCCGGCCAATCGACCGCGGACCTGGAGGACCAGCGCAACACCGCGCTCCAGGACGTCGCCTCCAAGATGAACATCAGCTATTTCACGGCGTCGAACGGCGATCTGCAGGTCTATACCACGTCCGGGCAGGCGCTGGTCGACAGTTCCGCGCACACGATCAGCTATACCGCCGCGGCCAAGGTGACGGCGTCGACGACTTACACCGCCGGCTCATCGTCGAGCGGCTTCAGCGCGATCACGGTGAACGGCGTCGATATCACTTCCCAGATATCAGGCGGCGACATCGGCGCACTCGTCACGCTTCGCGACAAGACCCTGTCGGAGGCGCAGTCCCAGCTCGACCAGCTCGCACAGCAACTCGCCTCGGCCATGAACAGCGTCTCGAACGGCGCTTCTTCGGTGCCGGCACCAACCAGCCTGACCGGTACGACTGCCGTCACCAGCAGCACGGCGCTCTCCGCCACCGGCACGGTGCGCATCGCCGCCACCGACCAGAGCGGCAATCTGGTCTCTTACGGTGATCTCGACCTCTCGTCCTATTCCACGGTCGGCGATCTCGTCACCGCGATCAACGGTATCTCCGGGCTCTCCGCATCGGTCGATTCGGACGGCCATCTTTCGATCACGGCGACCGGCTCCGGCAATGGCGTCGCCATCAATGAGATGACGAGCTCGGTGGGAAGCTCCGGCGAGGGGTTTTCGGAGTATTTCGGTCTCAACGATTTGGTGACGGGAACGAGCGCGTCGGATATCGCGGTCAACAGCAAGATCCTGTCCGGAACCAACGAGCTTCAGCTCGCGACACTGGACTCCTCGTCGAGCCTGACGGCCGGCAACACGGTGCTGTCGTCGGGGTCTGCCACGGTCGTCAATGCCTTCTACGATGCTTTGACGGAGTCGCGGACATTTTCCTCCACCGGCGGGCTCGCCGCCACTACCGGCTCACTCGCCGATTACGCCTCGGCGGTCGTGTCCGATGTCGCGAGCAAGTCGTCGCAGGCCTCCACCAACTACACCGCCAAGGAGACTGCGCAGTCGACCTATGCGAACTCCCTGTCGTCGCAGTCGGGCGTCAACCTGGACGAGGAATCGGCGAAACTCAGCACGCTCCAGAACAAATACTCGGCAGCCTCCGCGCTGATCCAAGCCATCAACTCCATGTACTCGGCGCTGCTCTCCGCCGTGCAGTCGACATAGGAGGCACCCTGGGCATGGTGGCGATGCGGGTCGCGACCTTCGCGCAGTCGAGCAAGATGATTTCCGACGCGCTGCGCGTGCAGGCGGTCATGGCCGAGAAACAGGTCCAGGAATCGTCCGGCATCGTCTCGAGCGATATCGGCGGTTACGGTTCGGACGCCCAGCACGTCGTCAACCTCCAAGTCTCGGTGACGCGTGCGCAGTCCTATATCGATGCCGCGACGCTCGCCGACAGCAAGGTGCAGGTGATGTATTCGGCGGTCGGCTCGATGACCGACATCATCACGCAACTTCGCTCCCAGCTCAGCGCCGCCTCGACCGGCAGCACGACCGAAGCGACCTCGGTGATCAGCTCCGCCCAGCAGATGCTGGAGGAGATGGGGTCGATCATGAACACGCAGTATGACGGCCAGTATGTCTTTTCCGGCGGCAAGACGGACACGGCCCCGGTCGATCTCACGGGCTTTTCGTCGGGGACGGGCTCTCTCGCCACGGCGGACAGCAGCTACTACGGGGGCGACGACGAAATCGCCTCGGTGCGTGTCGGCGCCGGTGAAACCGTCTCCTATGGCGTAACCGCCGACAATTCGGCGTTCGAGGAGGTGATGCGTGTGCTGAAATTCGTCGCCAACAGCACCTCGCTGTCGTCCGCGGACATCTCCAGCGCGCTCGATCTTGCCAGCACGGCGCTCGACGACACGGCGGCCGTGCAGGCGAAGCTTTCCAGCGCGGCGTCCTCGATCGAGACGGCGAGCGCCCGCCAGAGCGACTACAAGAGCTATGCCGAGACGTTGTCGAGCGACCTCACCAGCGTCGACGTCGCCGCCATTACGGCGCAGCTCTCTACCTACGAGTCGCAACTTACCGCGTCCTATTCGGCGCTTGGCAAGATCCTGAGTCTGAATCTTGCGAGCTATCTGAAGTAGGACAGGCTCATTCGGCCGCGATGCGCTCCATCGCCATGGCACGAAGCCGGGCGCGCTGGATCTTGACGCCGTTGGCGCTGTCGGTGACGGGGAAGGTCTCCACGACATAGATCCGCGCCGGCACCTTGTAGCCGGCGAGCCGCTCGCGCAGGCGCGCGACCAGCTTCTCCTGTTGCGGCGGCTCCTGGTGCGGTTCCTGGGCCGGGATCACGAAGGCGACGCAGCGGGCGTTTCCCTTCAGATCGACCGCGACCACCTGGGCGTCGGCCACGCCAGCGCACGATTTGAGCTCGTCCTCGATCTCGCCGGGGGCGACGAGAAAGCCGCCGAGTCGCATCGCGTCTCCTGCACGGGTCTCGTAGACGAACGAGCCGTCGCCGCGCAGCCGGCCAATGTCGCCGGTGCGGAAGAAGCCGTCCGCCGTGATCGCATCGCGCGTTGCGTCCGGGTTGTTGAAGTAGCCGAGGAAGCGCGAAGGCGCGCGGATCTCGATCTCGCCGGAGACGCCTTCGGCCGCGAGCTCGCCGCTCTCGGTGTCGCGCACGCGCACCATCGCGTCGGGTGACATCGGCCAGCCGCCGCCCTCGATGCGGTCGGCAAAGGCATCGCCAGGCCGGGCTATCGAGAACAGCGCCTGCACCTCGCTCGAACCGTAGAGGCCGAACAGCTGCACGCCGCGCGCCTCGGCGTCTGTGCCAAGCTCGCGCCAGCCTGGCTGGAATGCAGCGAAGCCGCAGACTTCGAGATGCGGGAACGGCCGCGGCGCATCGGCGAGTGCGAGGATGCGGCGAAGCATCTCGTCGGAGCCGAAGGAATGCGTGATCCTGCACTCGCCGAGAATCTTGAGCGCTGGCGCTGCTTCGAAAGCCTCGAGCACATGAACGGTCGCGCCCGCGGCAATGAAGCCGAGCAGGCTGGTCATGCCGAAGGTGCCGCAGAATGGCAGCATGGCCAGCAGCGAGTGACGCTGCGGCAAGAGTTTCAGCGCTTTGGCGACGGAGGCGGCGTGGGTGGCCAACGTCCGCTGCGAATGCGCAACGAGCTTTGGTCCCCTGGTCGTGCCCGATGTCGTGTACAGCAGAACCGGCAGGTCGACGTCGTTCTGCGGCGGTGGGGCCGGCGGATAAGGCTTGTCGAAGGCGTCGAAGCGTACACAGGGCCATTGTGCGGGAATCCTGTCCGCGCCGACCACGGCGAGTTCCCGCAATGCGGGGACCTCGTCCCTGGCGACGTCGGCGAGGATGGCGGCGAAGTCGATCGAGCGGAACGCGGCTTCAACCACCATGAGCCTGGCGCCGGAAACCTTGAGCAGATGGGCGACCTCCGCGCTGCGGTAGCGGGTATTGACGGCAGTAACGACCGCGCCAAGGCGGGCGGCAGCGAACAGCAGCGCGACCCATTCGATCCGGTTGACCAGCCAGATCGCGATCACGTCGCCCTTGCCGACGCCTTGCGCGGCAAGCCAGGCGGCAGCCTGTTCGACCTTCTCTGAAAGCTCCGCGCGCGAGACGGGCGTGCCGTCGAACACGAAGGCAGGGCCGGCCGCGGCTTCGCTCCGGATCAGCCATTGCAGCGAAAGTTCATTGGCGCTCATGCCAACCGAACTAACCCGATCGCGCAATCCTGTCTACTTTGTGCCGAACATCCGGTCGCCGGCGTCGCCGAGGCCCGGCACGATGTAGCCGTGGTCGTTGAGCCGCTCGTCGATCGCGGCGGTCCAGATCGGCACGTCGGGATGCTCGCTCTGAAACTGCGCGATGCCCTCGGGGGCGGCTAGAAGGCACACGAAGCGGATATCGCGGGCGCCGCGCGCCTTGAGCAGGGAGGCGCCGGCGCAGGCCGAGTTGCCGGTCGCCAGCATCGGGTCCATCAGGATCACGGTGCGGTCGGACAGGTCCTGCGGCGCCTTGAAGTAATATTCCACGGCCTGCAATGTTTCAGGATCGCGGTAAAGCCCGATGTGGGCGATGCGCGCCGAGGGCATCAGTGCCAGCATGCCATCGAGGAAGCCGACGCCCGCACGGAGGATCGGCGCCAGCGTGAGCTTTTTGCCGGCGATCTTCGGCGCCTGCATCGGCGCGATCGGCGTCTCGATCTCGACCAGCTCCAGCGGCAGGTCGCGCGTCACCTCGTAGCCGAGCAGCATCCCGATCTCGTTCAGGATCTCGCGAAAGCTCTTGGTCGAGCGGTCCTTCTCCCGCATCAGGGAGAGCTTGTGCTGGACCAGGGGATGGGCGACGACGTTGACGCTGCTTGTGCTCATGAAACCGATCTACACGGTTCCGTGAAATTGCGCCAGATCGGCCGGGTGTTTTCCGCCGGATACGTGGCCTCAAGCCGGCATCGCGACCTCCTTGCGGGCACGGCTGCTTGCCTCGTAGGCAGCCATGGTCAATTCACGCTCGATCGCCGTTCGCATGGCGTCGATGGCCGGCTGGCGCAGGCGCTTCTTCGCGGTCGCATGCGACGGCATGTGGATCGCGCGCAATGCCGCGATGATCTCCTCGAGGGCGTTGTCGATGGCTTCCGGCGAAACGACGCGATCGAGAAAGCCCGCAGTCAGCGCCTCTTCAGGCTCGTACATTTCGCCCAGCGTCGCGGTGCGGCTGAGCCAGGCCGGATGCAGGCGGCTGCGTGCGAGCTCGATGGCGAAGCTGGGCGGCGCAATGCCGATCGCGACCTCGTTCAGCCCCATGCGGTGCGGCCCGCGGGCGCCCAGCCTGACGTCGCAGGCGAGCAGCAGGAACGTCCCCATCGGAAAGGCATGGCCCTCCATCACGCCGATGGTCGGATGCGGAAACGACATCAGCCGCAGCGCAAGCTCCGCGCCGGCCCGGACCATCTCGAGACTCCCGGCGGCATCGCCCGAGGCGAACACCTTCAGATCGAATCCCGCGGAAAAGACGCCCGGCCGCGCCGAGCGCAGCACCACGATCCGCGCTTCCGTCTCGGCGCGGTCGAAGGCGGCTCCGATCTCGCCCAGCATGGCGGCCGACATCACGTTGACCTTGCCGTCGTCGAGCCCGACCCGCGCGACGCCGTCCTTCAGCTCGTAGGTCAGTCCCTTTGCCATTTGCCTCTCCTCGTTGTCACGCCTTGACTGTCGGAGGCTGATGTAGACCAATCAATATAATTTATGATCGAAGGAGGACGCCATGCCGGCCGTGCCAAGACACCGCCAGCCCATCATCAATGCGGCGGTGACGCTGTTCCGCCGCCAGGGCTTTGCCCGCACCGGCCTGAACGACATCGTGGACGTCAGCGGTGCGCCGAAGGGGTCGCTCTATCACTACTTTCCGGATGGAAAGTCCTCGATTGCCGTCGCTGCGGTCGAGGAAGCCGGCCGCCGCGTCGCGGCGACCGTCGCAAAACTCGCGGCCGAATGCGGCTCGACCGGCGATTTGCTGCGCGCCCACGCAAGGCTGCTGGCGGGATGGATGCAGGGCTCCGGCTTTCGCAATGGCTGCCCGATTACGACCGTGCTGCTGGAGCTTGCACCGCGCGAGCGCGCGGTGTCCGATGCCGGCCGCAAGGCTTATGCGGCGCGGATCGCGCTGCTTCGTGACAAGCTGATTGCGGACGGGTTCGCCAGGCCGCGGGCGGAGGCGCTTGCCGTGCTCTGCACGTCGGCGCTCCAGGGGGCGTTGATCCAGGCGCGAGTCGAACGCAGCGGCCGGCCGATCGAGATCACCGCGGTGGAACTGGCGCGCCTGATCGAGACGGAAGTGAAGCGGTGAGGACTAGACGCCGAGTCCCCGCGCGACGAGCGTGATCACGATCGTCAGGATCGCGCCCCAGACCAGGCTCAGCGTCATCGTCAGGATCGTCGTGGTGACCGCGTGCTCGAGATTGCCCTTGAGGAGCTGCATGCTAGCTGTCCGAGGCGGGCGCTGCGGTGAGGCGCATGCCGAACAGGAGCGCGGCCATCAGCGCGATCAGCATGATGATCTTGAGCTCGACCATGTCCAGCTACCTCGCAGCCTTGTGCCCCAGGAGACGCTTGAGCCCGTCCAGCACGTGTGCGGCTGTCACGATCAGCGGATTGCCCTGGTTCTGGACGTCGAGCTCGAAGGTCTCGGCGGGAAATACCAGCGCGCATCGTGCCGGTCCGCTCTGCCGGTTGGCGAAATCCACCGCCGAGCTCTTGAACAGGAAGACGCCGCCCGTGCATCCGTTCGCCTCGCGCGCGACCCAGAGGCCGGCGCCGTTGCGCCCGATGAAGAAGGCGGGGATGGCGGCACTGACGACATCCGGGTCGAGCGGCCCAAGCGTCGCCGCCTGCGCGTGCCGGGTCTCCGGCCGGCGGCGGGAAGCCTGGAGGGCGATCGCAGCCATGGCGGCCTCCTCACACATCTGCAAGGTCATGATCGTCTCCCATGCTCGTCAGGCGTGGAGGTGCCAGACATAGATCGCGGTCTTCAGCGCGATCAGCGCGGTGAGCACGCTGCCCATCGAGAGCACGGCCAGCGCACTCAGCGCGATGCGCTTGAGCCGGGCCTTGCGTGCATCCGATATCAGCGCGGGGCGTTCCGCCCAGCCAAGGGGGCGTTCAACGCCATGTGTCAGCATCGACATTCTGGTATTCCTTCGAAAGCCTGACGGCGGTCGAAGCCGCCGCCATCAGTCTCGAATGATGGCCATCGGCGCGTAGGATTGCGAGATGAGCGCCGGGCTCGCTGCATAGGAATCTCATAAAGAAGCGGTCTGTCGTGTCGGCAGGCCCCTGAACAGATCCGGGCTCCGCTTGCGGCGAACGTTGGATGGAGCAGGGCTCGAACCCGTGATCCCGAGGGCTGCGGCAAAGGCGAGCCGCAGCCGTGATTCGTCAATTTGTTGGCAAAAATGGCCAAGAATCGCTTCGGCGTCCTCTTGCTGTCCATTGATCGCAACGCAGAGCCGCGAGCTGGATCGCCGGAAGAAGTGGAGGGAGTCATCGGTGTTGCGCCGGCCGAGACGATCGAGTTCTCCGGCCAGAGCCGCGATGTTCACTCTGTCGCAATCATCCCGCGTCACGGCAAAGCGCAGCAGCGCCAATTGCCAGGCACGGAGCAACCGGTGATGCCCATCGGCCGGTGGGATAGAGCTCACGCAAAAATCGCCCGCACCTGGAACATCAGGCACCGACGCCGTCGATCAGTTCCTCGTCGGCGATCGCGGCGAAGGCTCGCACCATTTCCCGCTGCGCCGCCGCGTCCAGCGGCACGATCGGCAGTCGCGTCTGTGCCGACATCAAGCCGAGCACGCCAAGTGCATGTTTGAGCGCAGCCGGGCTCTCCTTCGAGAGGCAGGCGATGAGCGGGATCAGTCGCTTGTGTAAATAGCGGGCGGATTGCAGCCGGCCCTGCCGGACCTGGGAGAAGATCGTGCGGCAGAGATCCGGAGCGATGTTGGCGACCTCGGAGATTGCGCCGTCGCCGCCGCTGGCTATGAAGCTGAAGGCGGTGGGATCGTCGCCGGATAGGAAGCGAAATCCGGCCGGGAGGTGCCGGGACAGCCGCATCGGGCGGGTGATGTCACAGCTTCCATCGCGCAGGCCGACGAACTGGCGGGATTCGAGGAGACGCAGAAGCGTCTCGTCGGCAAGCGGGCGCAGCGTTCGGGACGGAACGTCGTGCAGGATCACCGGCAAGCCGATCGCACCGGCGATCGCGCGGAAGTGCGCGAGCATTCCCTCCTGCATCGGCTTGTTGTAAGCGGGCACCACCGCCATGACGGCATCGGCGCCGGCTGCCTCCGCCCGCCGCGCAAGTTCGATGGCTTGGCCGGTGCCATTCGACATCGCGCCGGCGATGATCCGAACGCGGCCGCGGGCGACGTCGACCGCGGCGCGAATTACGAACTCCTGCTCGGCCGGCGAGAGCGTCGGTGCCTCACCGGCGGTTTCGCACAGCACGAGTGCGGGAACGCCGGCCGCGACCTGCCGCTCACACAGCGCGGCGAACGCCTTCAGGTCGATCGTGTCCGCCGCATCGAACGGGGTCGGCATGTCCGGGATGAAGCCGGTGAACCAGGCTGAGGGTGGAGTGAACATGGCTTTTCGCCTGTATGCGCCGGCTCAGGCGGCGCGGCGTGCGCTGTTGCTGCCGGGGCTCTTGCCCATGTCGAGCTCGATCTCGCGCGGCAGCTCGACGATGGTTTCGGGGTGCTGGCCGTTTTCGAACAGCGCATATTTGATCGCCTGCGCGCGGCTGACGAACAGGCCGCCATAGAGGCCGCTCTGTTCCTGGGCGACCCATTGTCCCCCGTGGTTGCGGCCAATGAAGACGATGGTCGAAGGCGAGCTGCACGAGGGAGGTTCAACGAGTTTCACGGATGTAGTCCTTCCGATTGATGCGGGCGGCGGGGACATGTCCCGCAACCGTTCGATCAATATCTTTTCAGGTGGGTATGATTTCGAGAGCGTTCGGAAGGTGATCTCATAGGAAGATCATAAAGTCTGGCGTTCAGGTCAGCTCGTTGACGACGTGAACCAGCGCGAACAGCGCACCGAACGCCGCGCACTCGTCCCAATGATTGAGGGCGCCACCGAACAGCGGCTCGCGTCGCAAGAGGGCGACGGCGGCGCACAGAATGATCGACATCCAGAGCAGCGCGGCGAGGCTCCGCCCGAAGCTTATGCTGCCGAAGGCGGCAAAGGCGGCGAGGAGTACGACGCGGACGGCAAAGCGCGCGATCGCGCGTGTCGGGCTCAGGACCCTCGATATGTCCGAAGACTGCGGCAAGGCGCGAACCCGCCCGGCCGGCTAGCTGAAGTTCTCGCAGCCGACCGGCTCATAGAACGGGTCGGGGGCGGGGCGCACGATGGGAACGCTCGGCCGCGAGATTTCCACGGCCAACGCCTGTACCTCGATGAACGCCGACAGCAGGGCCAACGCAAGGTCGGCATGCCGGGCTTCGACAGCGGCGTCGAGCCAGTCCGGCAATTCGCGCTCGCGCGAGAGCGCGCAATGCCATTCACCCTCGTCATAGGCGATGCGGCGGACCTGCCACAGCGGCAGCTCGAGCTCCAGCAGCGCCAGCGCGGCATCGGCCCAGGCCTCGGCATCGACCAGGCGCATGATGCGCGCTGTGCGCTCACTTTGTCCAAGCGAAGGGAAGCGCCGGCAGGCGTGATCGATGATGTCCAGCAGCAGCGATCGCGTCACTGTCGGTGCCGCGCGAAGCCGCTGGCTGATTGAAGGCGGGTCGTAGTGTCGGAGTGTGGCGGTCATGTCAGGCCTCCTGGAATTGGCGTCGGTCAGTCGGCCGGCCTCTCCAAAATGGCGAAAATGGCATTTGAAAACGAGATGGGGACGGGGCGGGAGATATAGGGATTTCATAAGTGGCGGGCCTATCCCGCTCGGCGCCGCGCCCCGGCCTTTATGAGATTCCTATAACGTCGCCATAGCCCTCATCTCGAAAACCTATGCCCGTGGTGGCACTTCAGCACGGTCAAAAATCCCGACTGGCGCCGTGGAAGCGCGTTGCATTCCATGTCCGCGCGCCCCGCCGGGTCCCAGAGAAATGGTTGCGCCGGACATAAAGACGCAACGAGGAGTATCTCCATGATGGACATTCTGATGCTGGCGCTGGGCTTCGCCTTTTTCGCCCTTGCGATCGGCTACACCTACGCCTGCGAACGGCTGTGAGGGAGCGGACCATGATCTTTGATTATGCGCTCGCCGGTGCCGTCTCGTTCGGCCTCCTGTTCTACCTCACCTACGCGCTTCTGCGGCCGGAACGGTTCTGAGCCGTGCTGCTCCTTGTCGAATTGCTGCTGGCGGACGCCGTGCTCGTCGCCTGCCTGCTGACGGTGTTCCTGCCGCTGTTGCGCCGGGCGCCAAGCCTGAAGGATTGATTCCATGACCATGATCGGTTGGCTCCAGATCATTCTCTATTGCGCGATCATCGTCGCGCTCGCCAAGCCGCTCGGCTGGTACATGACGCGCGTGTTCGACGGCGAACGGACGTTCCTGTCGCCGGTGCTGCGGCCGATCGAGGCCGGCATCTACTGGTTCTCCGGCGTCGACGAGAAGCGCGAGCAGCACTGGCTGACCTACACGGTCTCCATGCTGCTGTTCCATGTCGGCGGCTTTCTCATCATCTATGGCGTGATGCGGTTGCAGGCCGCGCTGCCCTTCAATCCGGCAGGCCAGGGCGCGGTCGCGGAGGACCTCTCCTTCAACACGGCGATCTCCTTCATCACCAACACCAACTGGCAGAACTACGGCGGCGAGAGCACGATCTCCTATCTCGTGCAGATGCTCGGCCTGACGCACCAGAATTTCCTGTCGGCCGCAACCGGCATCGCGCTCGCGGTCGCCCTGATCCGCGGCTTCTCGCGCGCCTCGGCGCGCACCGTCGGTAATTTCTGGGTCGACGTCACCCGCACGACGCTCTACGTGCTGCTGCCGATCTGCGTCGTCTACACGCTGTTCCTGGTCTGGCAGGGCATGCCGCAGACGTTGGGCGATTATGTCGAAGCGACGACGCTCGAAGGCGCCAAGCAGACCATCGCGGTCGGCCCGGTCGCCTCGCAGGTCGCGATCAAGATGCTCGGCACCAACGGCGGCGGCTTCTTCAATGCCAACGCCGCGCACCCTTTCGAAAACCCGACCGCGCTGTCGAACTTCGTGCAGATGCTGTCGATCTTCGCGCTCGGTGCGGCGCTTACCAATGTGTTCGGCCGCATGGTCGGAAATCAGCGCCAGGGCTGGGCAATCCTCGCCGTGATGGGCGTGCTGTTCGTCGCCGGCGTCGCCGTCACCTATTGGGCCGAAGCCAACGGCACCTCGACCCTGCAGGCGCTCGGCCTGACCGGCGGCAACATGGAAGGCAAGGAAGTCCGCTTCGGCATCGTTGCCTCCTCGCTGTTCGCGGTGATCACGACGGCGGCCTCCTGCGGTGCGGTCAACGCCATGCATGACAGCTTCACCGCGCTCGGCGGCATGATTCCCCTGATTAACATCGAGCTGGGCGAAATCATCGTCGGCGGCGTCGGCGCCGGCATGTACGGCATGCTGCTGTTCGTCATCCTTGCGATCTTCGTCGCAGGCCTGATGGTCGGCCGCACGCCGGAATATGTCGGCAAGAAGATCGAGGCGCGCGAGGTCAAGATGGCGATGCTCGCCATCCTGGTGCTGCCGCTGATGATCCTGGGCTGGACCGCGGTCGGAGTGGTCTATCCGGCGGCGGTCGCCTCGATGGCGAATGCCGGCCCGCACGGCTTCACCGAGGTGCTCTACGCCTTCACCTCGGCGACCGGCAACAACGGCTCCGCCTTCGCGGGGCTCACCGGCAACACCTTCTTCTACAACCTCACGCTCGCCAGCGCGATGTTCGTCGGCCGGTTCTTCATGATCGTTCCCGCGATGGCGATCGCGGGCTCGCTCGCCGCGAAAAAGTCCATTCCGCCGTCTGCGGGCACCCTCCCGACCACCGGCGGGCTGTTCGTCGGCCTCGTCGTCGGCGTGATCCTGATCATCGGCGGCCTGACCTTCTTCCCGGCGCTCGCGCTCGGCCCGATCGTCGAGCATCTCGCGATGAACGCCGGCCAAGTTTTCTGAACAGCAAGTGTTCTGATCGACAGCCTTCTGATTGTTTGGAGTGACCTCCATGGATACGATGAAACTGCAAAAACGCGCTTCCGTCTCGGCGATGCTCGATCCCAAGATCGTCGTGCCCGCGATTCGCGCGTCCTTCACCAAGCTCGACCCGCGGCTGATGATCAGAAATCCCGTGATGTTCGTGGTCGAGACCGTGGCCGCGCTCACCACGGTGATCTTCCTGCGCGACCTCGTCACCGGCGGCGCGAATCTCGGCTTCACCTTCCAGATCATCCTCTGGCTCTGGTTCACGGTGCTGTTCGCCAATTTCGCCGAAGCGGTCGCCGAAGGCCGCGGCAAGGCGCAGGCCGATTCGCTGCGCAAGACCCGCACCGAGAGCCAGGCCAAGCTGCTGACCGGCGCCGGGCAGGCCTTCCAGCTCGTGCCGGGCACCAGCCTGAAGGTCGGCGACATCGTGCTGGTCGAGGCGGGCGATACCATCCCCTCCGACGGCGAGGTGATCGAGGGCGTCGCCTCCGTCAACGAGGCCGCCATCACGGGTGAGTCCGCGCCCGTGATCCGCGAGTCCGGCGGCGACCGTTCGGCGGTGACCGGCGGCACGCAGGTGCTGTCCGACTGGATCCGCGTCCGCATCACGGCGGCGCAGGGCTCGACCTTCATCGACCGCATGATCAAGCTGGTCGAGGGCGCCGAGCGGGCGAAGACGCCGAACGAGATCGCGCTCAACATTCTGCTCGCGGGTCTCACCATCATCTTCGTGTTCGCCACCGTCACCATCCCGAGCTATGCGGCTTATGCCGGCGGCTCGATCTCGGTGATCGTGCTGGTCGCGCTGTTCGTGACGTTGATCCCGACGACGATCGGTGCGCTGCTGTCGGCGATCGGCATCGCCGGCATGGATCGCCTGGTGCGCTTCAACGTGCTGGCGATGTCGGGCCGCGCCGTCGAGGCCGCCGGCGACGTCGATACGCTGCTGCTGGACAAGACCGGAACGATCACGCTCGGCAATCGCCAGGCGACTGCGTTCCGTCCGGTTCGCGGCGTGACCGAGCAGGAGCTGGCGGACGCAGCTCAGCTTGCCTCACTCGCCGACGAGACGCCGGAAGGCCGTTCCATCGTCGTGCTGGCGAAAGAGAAGTATGGCATTCGCGGGCGCGACATGGCCGAGCTTGGCGCGACGTTCATCCCGTTCACGGCGCAGACCCGCATGAGCGGCGTCGATGCCGGCGGCTCGTCGGTGCGCAAGGGCGCGGTCGATGCCATGCTCAATTATGTCGGGGGCGGCGCGCCGCTGGCCGTCGCTTCCGGCAACACCGCACGGGCCATCCAGCCGGTGGCGCTGTCGGACATCGGACGCGAGGTCCAGACCATTGCGGACGACATTGCGAAGGCGGGCGGTACCCCGCTTGCTGTCGCCAGGGACGGCAAGCTGCTCGGCGTCGTTCAGCTCAAGGACATCGTCAAGGGCGGCATCCGCGAGCGCTTTGCCGAGCTGCGCCGCATGGGCATCCGTACCGTCATGATCACGGGCGACAACCCGATGACGGCCGCGGCGATCGCGGCGGAGGCCGGCGTCGACGATTTCCTGGCGCAGGCAACTCCCGAGGACAAGCTCAAGCTGATCCGCGACGAGCAGGCCAAGGGCAAGCTGGTGGCCATGTGCGGCGACGGCACCAACGACGCGCCGGCGCTCGCGCAGGCCGACGTCGGTGTCGCCATGAACACCGGCACCCAGGCGGCCCGCGAGGCCGGCAACATGGTCGACCTCGATTCCAACCCGACCAAGCTGATCGAGGTAGTCGAGATCGGCAAGCAGCTGCTGATGACGCGCGGTGCACTGACCACGTTCTCGATCGCCAACGACGTCGCAAAGTATTTTGCGATCATCCCGGCGATGTTCCTGGCATTCTATCCGCAGCTCAACGTGCTCAACGTCATGAACCTGTCGAGCCCGCAAAGCGCCATCCTGTCGGCGATCATCTTCAACGCGTTGATCATCATTGGGTTGATCCCGCTGGCGCTGAAGGGCGTCGCCTATCGTGCGGTCGGTGCCGGCGCTTTGCTTCGACGCAACCTGCTGATCTACGGCCTCGGCGGTATCGTCATTCCCTTTATCGGCATCAAGGCGATCGACCTCGTCGTCGTCGCCTTGCATCTGGCCTAACCCGTCATTGCGAGGAGCGAAGCGACGAAGCAATCCAGACTGCCTCGGTGGAAAGACCCTGGAATGCTTCGCTTCGCTCGCAATGACGATATATTTGGAGACCTAACATGCTCAGAGAAATCCGCCCCGCCATCGTCCTGCTGCTGGTGCTGACCGCCATCACGGGCCTGGCCTATCCGCTCGCGATGACGGCTATCGCCGGCGCGATCTTCCCGGCGCAGGCGCAAGGCAGCCTGATCGAGAAGGACGGCAAGGTGATCGGCTCCGCCCTGATCGGGCAGGAGTTCAAGGACGACAAATACTTCCACGGCCGCCCCTCGGCGACGCTCGCGCCGGACCCGAACGACTCGACCAAGACGGTCTCGGCGCCCTACAACGCCGCCAACTCCGGCGGCTCCAATCTCGGTCCGACCAGCAAGGCGCTGGCCGACCGGTTGAAGGAAGACGTGGACAGGCTCAAGAGTGAGAACCCGAACGCGGCCGTGCCGGTTGACCTGGTCACGACCTCGGCCAGTGGTCTCGATCCGGACATCTCGCCGGAAGCTGCCGAATTCCAGGTGCCGCGGATCGCCAAGGCTCGGAATATGCCGGAAGACACGCTGAAGCAGCTCGTGGCCTCCACCACGCAGGGCCGTTGGCTCGGCCTGCTTGGCGAACCCCGCGTTAACGTATTGGCGCTGAACCTCGCGCTTGATCGTGTGGCCGCGAAGTAGCGCTCTATGCTAGGAATGCCCGGATGACTATATTGGCCTGATGGTCCGAGAGCGCCGCGATCCCGAACAACGGCCGTCTCCCGAGGCGCTGCTGGAAGCTGCGCGCCGGGAGGAGGGCGCGAGCGGCAAGTTGAAGATCTTTGTCGGCGCCGCCCCCGGCGTCGGCAAGACCTACGAGATGCTGCAGAGCGCCCACGCCAAGCGCAAGGCCGGCATCGACGTCGTGGTCGGCTTCGTCGAGACCCATGGCCGCGCCGAGACCGAGGCTCTGGTGCGGGGGCTCGAGGTGGTCCCGCGCAAGCGGCTCGACTACCGCAGCCAGATCGTCGAGGAGATGGACCTCGATGCGGTGATCGCAAGGCGGCCGAAAATCGCCTTGGTCGACGAGCTCGCCCACACCAATGCGGCTGGCAGCCGCCATCCAAAACGCTATCTCGACGTCGAGGAGCTGCTCTCCCACGGCATCGACGTCTACACCGCCGTCAACATCCAGCACATCGAGAGCCTCAACGACGTCGTCGCGCAGATCACCCATGTGCGGGTGCGCGAGACGGTGCCCGATTCGGTATTCGACCGCGCCGATGCGATCGAGCTGATCGACCTCACGCCTGACGACTTGATCCAGCGGCTGAAGGAGGGCAAGGTCTATGTGCCCAAGCAGGCCGAGCGCGCGCTGGAGCATTATTTCTCGCCGGGCAATCTGACCGCGCTGCGCGAGCTGGCGCTGCGGCGCACGGCGGAGCGGGTCGACGAGCAGCTGCTCACGCACATGCAGGCGAACGCTATCGCCGGGCCCTGGGCCGCAGGCGAGCGCATTCTCGTCTGCGTCAGCGAGGACCCGCGCGCTGCGAGCCTCGTGCGCTACACCAAGCGGCTGGCCGACCGATTGCATGCGGCGTTCACCGCGATCTCGATCGAGACACGGCGCTCGCTCCAGCTTTCCGACGAAGAGCGCGACCGGGTCGCCGATACGCTGCGGCTCGCGGAAGCGCTCGGCGGCGAGGCCCTGACCATCCCCGCCGTCGGCCGCCGCATCGCCGACGACGTCATCAATTTCGCGCAAGGCAACAACGTCACCCAGATCGTGATCGGCAAGTCGACGCGATCGCGGTGGTTCGAATTGACGCGCGGTTCCGTCGTGCATGATCTGGTGCGCAGTGCCGGCAATATCAGCGTTCACGTCATTCCCGGCGATGAGCTCGCGATCGAGCCCGCGCCGAAGTCGGCGATCCAGACCGCGGCACGTTCCGAGCCGTTTGACGCACGTCCCTATCTGAAGGCGCTCGGGATCACTGCGCTCGGCCTTGCCGCAGCGGTGGGCATCAAGCCCTATTTCGGCATCGAAAACGTCGACCTGATGTTCCTGACCGCGGTGGTCGCCGTGGCCGTTCGCTATGGGCTATGGCCGTCGCTCCTGGCGAGCATAGCGGCGTCGCTGGCGTATAATTTCTTCTTCCTGCCGCCGGTCTACACGTTCACGATTACCGATCCGACCAATGTCGCGGCGTTCTTCTTCTTCATGCTGATTGCGTTTGTGGTGTCGAACGTTGCGGGACGGGTGCGGACCCAGGCCGACACCGCGATCGGCCGCATCCGCACGACCGAGCAGCTCTATGCGTTCAGCCGCAAGCTTGCGGGCACCGCCACGCTCGATGACGTGCTGTGGGCGACCGCCTATCAGACCGCGCTGATGCTGAAGGTCCGCGTGGTGCTGTTGTTGCCCGAGGACGGCCTGCTCACGGTCAAGTCCGGTTATCCGCCGGAGGATGAGCTCGACCAGGCCGATCTTGCCGCCGCCAACTGGGCCTGGAGCAACGATCGCACGGCCGGCCGCGGCTCGGACACGCTGCCGGGTGCAAAACGGCTGTTCCTGCCGATGCGTACCGGGCGCGGCCCGATCGGCGTCATCGGCATCGACGACGATCGCACAGGTCCCTTGCTGACGCCGGACCAGCGACGGCTTCTCGACGCGCTGGTCGACCAGGGCGCGCTCGCGATCGAGCGCGTGCTGCTGGTCGAGGACATGGACCGCGTCAAGCGGACCGTCGAGTCCGAGCGGCTGCGCTCGGCGCTGCTGACCTCGATTTCGCACGATCTCAAGACGCCGCTCGCGTCCGTGCTGGGGGCCGCCTCGACCATGCGCGATCTCGCCGGGGCGTTGTCCGACACCGAGAAGCGCGACCTGCTCGCCACCGTGATCGACGAGTCCGAGCGGCTCAACCGCTTCATCGCCAATCTGCTCGACATGACCAAGCTCGAATCCGGTGCCATCGTGCCCAACACGGCGCTGCACGACCTCGGCGAGATCGTCGGCAGCGCGCTGCGACGGGCAGCCAAGATTCTCACCGCCCACAAGGTCGAGCTGGTGCTTGCCGCGGACCTCCCCATGCTCCAGCTCGATGCCGTGCTATTCGAGCAGGTGCTGTTCAACCTGCTCGACAACGCCGCCAAATATTCGCGGCCCGACACCACGATCTCGATCAGGAGCCAGCGCGACAGGGATCATGTGGTGCTTCAGGTCGCCGACGAAGGCGACGGCATTCCGCCGGACGAGCTCGAGAGCGTGTTCGACAAGTTCTACCGCGCGCAGAAGGGCGATCACGTCCGCCCGGGCACCGGGCTCGGCCTTGCCATCTCCCGCGGCTTCGTCGAGGCGATGCGCGGCACGATCGCGGCCGCCAACCGCAATGACCGGAGCGGCGCGGTCCTGACCATCCGTCTGCCTGTTCCGGCACAGACCCACTCATTGGATACCGCCGCATGAGCGCTGCCCCCATCAAGGTGCTGGTCATCGACGACGAGCCGCCGATCCGCAAATTGCTGCGGATGGGGCTGACGACGCAGGGCTATGAGATCCTGGAGGCGCCGAACGGCAAGACCGCGCTGGAAAAGCTCAGCGAAGAGCCCGCGCTTATCATCCTCGATCTAGGCTTGCCCGACGTCCAGGGCCACGAGCTGCTGCGCACCATCCGCGCCCGCAACGAAAGCGTGCCGATCGTGGTGCTGTCGAGCCGCGGGGACGAGGCCGGCAAGGTGCAGGCGCTCGATCTCGGCGCCGACGACTACCTGACCAAACCGTTCGGCATGGACGAGCTGCTGGCGCGCCTGCGCGCCGCGCTGCGTCACCAGTTGCAGGTCCAGGGCGAGCGCCCGATCTTTCGCAGCGGCGATCTCTCGGTCGATCTCGTCCGCCGCATCGTCAAGATCGGCGAGCGCGACATCAAGCTGTCGCCGAAGGAATACGATCTGCTGCGTGTGCTCGTGCAGCACGCCGGCAAGGTGCTGACCCATCGCTTCCTGCTCAAGGAGCTGTGGGACGAGCTGACCGACGCGCAATATCTGCGCGTCTATGTCCGCCAGCTCCGCCAGAAGATCGAGGCCGATCCGGAGCGTCCGCAATATGTGCTGACGGAGACGGGGATCGGCTACCGGCTGAAGGCGGGAGATTAGTGTATTTCACGCCGTAGGACTGAAGAGCGCGTTTCCGGCCATACCCGTCATTGCGAGCGCAGAGAAGCAATCCAGGCTGTCTCCGCGGAAAGATTCTGGATTGCTTCTCTGCGCTCGCAATGACGGAATGGGTTAACCCGCCTTCCGGTGTCGGGCTGTCGAACGATGCGTCTTCTTCGCGCTGCGGCTACGCCCCGTCGCGCGGCGCGCGTGAGCCTTCGCTGCCGTTTTCTTTCCGCCGCGTCCCTTCAGGCTCTGCTTCAGCGCGTCCATCAGGTTGACGACGTTGCTCGGCCGCTCTTCGGGCTCCGGCAGCTCGATCTTCCTGCCGCTGGCCTTGCGCTTCACTAGCGCCTTCAGGGCGTTCTCGTATTCGTCCTTGAACTTGCTGGGGTCGAAATGCGAGGCCTTGGTATGCAGGATGTGGCCGGCGAGCTCGACCATGTCCTTGGTGGTCTTCGGGTTCTTGATGTCGTCGAAGAACTGGTCCTCTTCGCGCAGCTCGTATGGGAAGCGCAGCGTGGTGCCCAGCAGGCCCTTGCCGAGCGGCTCGATGGCGATGATGTGCTCGCGGTTGGTGAGCACGATCTTGGCGAGCGCGACGCGGTCCTGGTCCTTCATGGCATCGCGGATCACGGCGAAGGCGTCGACCGCAGCCTTACCGTCGGGCGCGATGTAATAGGGGTGGTTGAGATAGCGCTGGTCGATCTCCTCGCTCGGCACGAAGCTCTCGATGTCGATGGTGTGATTGCTCTCGATCTGGAGCGCCTCGAGCTCTTCCGGCTCGATCTCGACATATTTGCCCTTTCGCAGCTCGTAGCCGCGCCCCTTCTGGTCGCTTTCGACGACGTCGCCGGTCTCGGCATCGACCATCTGCTGCTTGAGCCTGTTGCCGGTCTCGCGGTTGATCATGTGAAACCGCGTCTTCTCGGCCGCAGTGGTCGCGGGATAAAGCACGACCGGACAACTGACCAGCGAGAGCTTCAACGTTCCCTTCCAATAGGCACGGGGGGCCATTCCATTCTCCAGCGATTCCAAGGCTTTTCAGGAACTCCAACCGGGCTCCGGGGTTTTGGTTCCGGCTGGGACTTTTGCCGTGATAGGCTTTAACGCGATTAGATAATGCGGGACCGGTCGTGCTGCGAAAACTCTCCACCTACCGACAGAAGCGTGACTTCGAGAAGACACCGGAGCCGTCCGGCAAGACCGCAGTGGCGCCATCGAAGCAGCGGCGTTTCGTGATCCAGAAGCATGACGCCACCCGCCTTCATTACGATCTCCGCCTCGAATTCGACGGTGTCTTCAAGTCCTGGGCCGTGACGAAGGGTCCTTCGCTTGACCCGCATGACAAGCGCCTGGCGGTCGAGGTCGAGGACCATCCGCTCGACTATGGCGATTTCGAAGGCACCATCCCCGAGGGACAATATGGCGGCGGCACGGTGATGCTGTGGGACCGCGGCACCTGGGAATCGGATGATCCGGAAGCCGGCTTCAAGAAAGGCGATCTCAAGTTCACCCTGCATGGCGACAAGCTGCACGGAAGCTGGGTGCTGGTGCGCATGCGCAATGACCGCAGCGGCGGCAAGCGCACCAATTGGCTCCTGATCAAGCACCGCGACGAATATGCGGCCGAGGGCGAGGACATTCTCAGCGAGGACAAGTCGGTCGCCTCCGGCCGTGCGATGGATCAGATCGCCGAAGGCAAGGGCCGCGCGCCAAAACCGTTCATGCTGGCGAAGGGCGCCAGGACCAAGGCGGACGCGGTCTGGCAGTCCAACCGGGCCGACGAGACGAAAGGGCGCACGGTCATGCCGGCGCCGCGCACGGCCTTGAAGACCCGGAAGGCAGGGAAGACGACGACGGCCTCGAACGCCAAGAAGGTCGCGGAGATGCCGGACTTCGTGGCGCCGCAGCTCTGCACGCCAGTCGAGCGGCCGCCGGGCGGCGAGGGCTGGTGCCACGAGATCAAGTTCGACGGTTATCGCGTGCAGCTCCGCGTCGAGGAGGGCGAGGCGACGCTGAAGACGCGAAAAGGTCTCGACTGGACCGACAAGTTCGCCGCGATTGCGAAGGAAGCGGGTGTGCTGACGGACGTGATCATCGACGGCGAGATCGTCGCGCTGGACCACAATGGCGCACCGAATTTCTCCTCGCTCCAGGCTGCGCTATCGGACGGCAAGACCGACGAGCTCATCTTCTTCGCCTTCGACCTCTTGTTCGCGGACGGCCTCGATCATCGCCGTCTGCCGCTCGGCGAGCGCAAGGCGCGGCTGAAGGAACTTCTGGAAGCGCGCAAGCGCAAATCGAGCCAGATCCGCTATGTCGATCATTTCGAGAGCAGCGGCGACGCCGTGCTGCAATCGGCCTGCAAGCTCGAGCTGGAAGGCGTGGTGTCAAAGAAGCTGGACGCGCCCTATCGCTCCGGCCGCACCGAGAGCTGGACCAAGGCCAAATGCCGCGCCGGCCATGAGGTCGTGATCGGCGGCTACAAGACGACCAACGGCAAATTCCGCTCGCTGATGGCCGGCGTGCACCGCGGCGATCATCTCGCCTTCGTCGGCATGGTCGGCACCGGCTTCGGCGCGGACATGGTCAAGCGCATCATGCCGTCCTTGAAGGCCATGGAGGCGAAGCAAAGCCCGTTCGGCGGCAAGAACGCACCGAAAAAAGACCGCGAAGTGCACTGGCTGAAGCCGGAACTCGTCGCCGAGATCGAGTTCGCCGGCTTCACCGCCGACGGCAACATTCGTCAGGCCGCCTTCAAGGGGCTGCGGCAAGACAAGCCGGCGGAGGAGGTCGAGGCGGAGACGCCAGTTGATACCGAGCTCGCTGAGCCTTCGCCGAAGAGACGTTCTGCGCCAAACTCCAGCAAAAAGAAGGGCGCCGGCACTGCCGAGGTGATGGGCGTCTTGATTTCCAAGCCGGACAAGGAGCTGTGGCCGGACGGCGGCGACGGCGAGGGCGTCACGAAGCTCGATCTCGCGCGGTATTTCGAGGCGGTCGGCGGCTGGATGATCGAACATCTCAAGGGCCGCCCCTGCTCGATCGTGCGCGCGCCGGATGGCATCGGTGGCGAAAAATTCTTCCAGCGCCACGCCATGCCGGGGAGCTCGAACCTGCTTGAACTGGCAAAAGTCTCAGGCGACCGGAAGCCGTACTTGCAGATTGACCGTGTCGAGGGGCTTGCCGCGGTCGCGCAGATCGGTGGCCTCGAACTGCATCCCTGGAATTGCGCGCCGGGCGCGTATGACACGCCGGGCCGCCTGGTGTTCGACCTCGACCCGGCGCCGGACGTCGAGTTTGCCGACGTGGTCGAGGCGGCCAAGGAGATGCGGCAGCGGCTGGCCGATGTCGGCATGGAGAGTTTTTGCAAGACCACCGGCGGCAAGGGTCTGCATTTGGTGGTGCCGCTGCGCCATGGCGCCCGCGACAAGGTGAGCTGGAAGGAAGCCAAGGCCTTCGCGCAGGGCATCTGCCAGTGGATGGCCGACGACGATCCCGAGCGCTATCTGCTCAACATGTCCAAGAAACTGCGCAACGGGAAGATCTTCCTCGATTATCTGCGCAATGATCGCATGTCGACGGCGGTCGCGCCCTTATCGCCCCGGGCGCGCGATGGAGCGACCGTGTCGATGCCTGTGACGTGGGCGCAGGCGAAGGGCGACCTCGATCCGAAGCGGTACACGGTGCGGACCGTGCCGGGATTGCTCGGCCGCTCGAAGGCGTGGGAGAATTATGATGATGCGGCCGCGCCCATCAAGGCGGCGATGAAGAAGCTTGCGGCGAAAACGAAGTAGGGTGGGCAAAGCGAAGCTTGCCCACCAGCTTTCCTGCGTCGCGAGGAAGAGGTGGGCACGGCGCGTTGCGCCTTTTGCCCACCCTGCGATGTCAGTCGCTAGATCCGTCCCATCAGCAGCAGGATCAGCAGGATTACGATGATTAGCCCGAGGCCGCCGCCGCCGTAATAGCCGGTGCCGTAGAACGGGCCGCCGCCGATGCCGCTGAAGCCGCCGAGCAGCGCGATGACCAAAATGATCAGGATGATTGTACCGATAGACATGCGAATCTCCTCCAGCCCTTCGTCAAAGGGTTGCTATGTTGTGCTCAGGGCAACTTGCCGCAGGTTTTAAAGTTCCAGATATGAAACAGGGCGTGGCTGGTAAGGCGGATGGAACCTTTGGCCTCGCGACCGGCATGACTATGTGAGGATCAATCACTTACAGGGCAGGGCCATGTCAGCACCACTTGTCGTTTCCATCCCGCATCGTCTCGGCCGCGAGGAAGCGGTGCGCCGGCTCAAGACCGGGCTCGGCCGTGCCGCAACAAGCATTCCCGTGATGCAGGTCGAGGAGGAGCGCTGGAGCGGCGACACCATGAATTTTCGCATCCGCGCAATGGGCCAGGTCGCGACGGGGCAGGTCGACGTTGCCGACGACCATGTCAAGGTTGAGGTGGTGTTGCCCTGGCTGCTGCAGCGCTTCGCCGAGATGGCGCAGGCCACGATCCGCAAGCGCGGCCAGTTGCTGCTGAGCAAGGACGGAAAAAGCTAGCGTTCAAGCGCGGGCGCGCTGCCGGACCGGCTTCGCCGCACCCGCGGTTCGTGCCGCGATGACGGCTGCGGGGAAATTGCGAAAAGCCTGCGCCAGCGACAGATCGTTGCCCGCGAGATCCGGCACGTCGTAGCCCGCGACGTCGACGGTTGCGTCGAAACCATCGTGTGTCGGCCATTCGCGTCCTGCTTGCGCGAAAGGTGCGAACTGGCGGCCGACCAGGATGATGGCCGCGGCACGGCCATGCCGGCGGACGAACGCGACCACATGGTCGGCATGGGCGCCCCGCACCTGAAGCGGCTGGTAGTCGCCTCGGGCGAAAACGTCAGGAAGCTCGTTGCGCAGCTTGAGGAGGTGGCGCGTCCAGGCCAGCTTGAGCCGGCCGTCGGGCCAGCTCTTGATCAGCTTATCCCAATCCGGATCGTCCAGCGTACTCAGCGCCGCGTGGCGCGCGGAAAAATCCACCGGGCGGCGGTTGTCGGGATCGACCAGCGAAAGGTCCCAGAATTCGGTGCCCTGGTATAAGTCGGGCACGCCGGGCAGGGTCGCCTTGAGCGTGAGCTGGCTGAGCGCGTTCAGCGCCCCAAGCAGCGCGATGCGGCGGGCCAGGGTCTGCAGCGCCTCCAGAAATTCGGCTGATTGCGCAGGATCGAGAATCTTCGCGATGAAGCTCGTTACGCCGCTCTCATACGCCCCATGGGGGTTGAGCCAGCTCGTCTCTTCCTTGCCCTCGCGCGCGGCCTTGAGCGCATAGGCCTGGATACGCTCGACGAAGCCGGCATCGGCCTTCTCCTGAAGCGGCCAGGCGCCGAGCAGGGTCTGGTAGAGCATGTATTCGAAAGTCGCCGACGGCGCGCGCAGATTGCCGTCGAGCGCGAGGTGCGGGGCGTTCAGGACTTTCCAGCGTGCCACGGCGCTGGTCCATTCGCCGGGAATTTCACTCAAGGCAGCGATCCGCGCGCGGGTGTCCTCGCCGCGTTTGGTGTCATGCGTGGCGGTCGCCGTCATCCCTTGCGGCCATTCCCTGGCGCGGGCCTGCATGATCTCGTGGAAAGCGCCAATGGTGAGGCCCTTGCTCGCGGGATCGCCGCCAACCTCGTTCAGGGCCAGCAGCCGGTGGAATTGATAGAAGGCGGTGTCCTCCAGCGACTTCGCCATCATCGGCCCTGTGAATTGCTGCACCTTCAGCGCAAAGCGGCGCACCCGCGGGGCGCTGTGCGGGAGGCGGCCCGGCTTGAGCAGGTCCATGGTGAGCGCATCGCGCAGGAAATCGAAGATGCCTTCGTCCGCGGCGAACCATTCCGCACGGGCGCGCACAATGGTGTCGTCGATCAGCTTGCGATCATGCGCCGCCGGCGCGCTCGTCGTCAGGTAGGTACGGTACACCGGGAAATGCAGCACATAGAGCTCGAGCGCCTGCCGCAGGCTGTCGGCGGAAAAGTCGCGGGTCGAATAATGGCCGTTGGCGATGCGCGCGAGCAGGCGCGTCAGCACCGTGAATTCGCTGGTCAACAGCGTCTCCAGCACGCGCCGCTTGGCGTCCTTGACGTACGGCGCGAGCCGTGGCGGCCGGTTGCTGATCTGCCGCCAGGTTTCGTCCAGGGCCTCCAGCCCCTTGGCGTCGACGAGGACGTGAGTGATGGCGTTCATCCACTCATAGCCGGTGGTGCCCTGGACGCCGGCGAAGTGCGGCAGGCGCTCGTGCTCGCACAGGATCTTCTCGATCACCGTATAGAACGGCTTTGTCTTGCCCTGCGCGTCGCGCACCAGCCGGCGCAGCCGCTGGCAATATTGCGCGGGATCGCGCAGGCCGTCGATGTGATCGAGGCGGATGCCTTGCAGTCTGCCGTCGGCAACGAGTTGCTTCACCAGCCGGTGCGTTGCGGCGAACGTGCCGGCATCCTCGACGCGCAGCCCGGCGAGGCCGTTGACGTCGAAGAAGCGGCGATAATTGATGTCGCTGGAGGCAAGGCGCCAGTGCCCGAGCTTGTAGTGCTGGCGCTCCAGCAGATGATGCAGCGTCAGCGTCTGCGCGGGACGGTCCTTGGCGGCGCGATAGGCATCGAGGCCGCGCGCGACGAGGTCGGCGCTGCCTGCGATCTCCCTGAGTTCGGCCTTGAAGCCCGGCGCCTCCTTGCGATTGGGACGGCGCAGTCCCGTGTAGCGGGCCGCGAGCGACAGCAGGCGCTTGCCGGCCTCGGTCTCGGCGGCGTCGGCTTCCTTCACGATCATGCGCAGCAATTCGCCGTAACGCTCCGGCGCGATCGGCAGGCGATGCTCGAAATACCAGGCGGAAAAACTGCCTTCGTCCGGGTCGTAGCGCAGCTCGATATCGCCGCGCTCCAGTGCCTCGCCGTAGGATGCGCCGAGGATCGGCAGCAGCACGCCGTCGCGCGCACGGAAGGCCAATTGATCCCAATCGATGTCGAAGGAGACTGCATGGGGCGATGCCTGGCCCCATTCCAGTACGTCGAGCCACCAGGGATTATCGGCAAAATGCACGCCGACATGGTTGGGCACGAAGTCGATGATGAGGCCGATATCGTGCCTGGTCAGGGCCTCGCTCAGCCGGACAAAACCGGCCTCGCCGCCGAGCTCCGGATTGAGCTGGCTGTGATCGACGGTGTCGTAGCCATGGGTCGAGCCCTTGCGCGCCTTCATCACCGGCGAGGCGTAGAGATGCGTGATCCCCAGCGCCTTGAGATAGGGGACGATTGCGGCGGCCTTGTCGAAGTCGAATTCTGCGGTGAGCTGGAGCCGGTAAGTTGCGAGAGGGATTGCCGAAGGCATATCAATCTCCGAGATGCCAGACCACCGACCACGGCGAAAGCCGGTCGCCGCTTGCACTGCCCCAGATCGGCGTGCCTGCATTGCCGCTGGCGTACGGGATGTCCTTGTCGGACAGATTGGCAGCGAGGCGCAGCGTCGCGCCGTCGCCGAGACGCCAATGCGCGGTCAGCAGGCCGCTGTCGGCCGCCTCGGCATCGCCGAACCTCGCCCCCTTCAGCCGGGGCGCGATCTCCTTGTGGCGAAGCGCGAGCAGATCGCGCACCAGCGCAAGCCGCACGGCTTGCTCCGGCGTGTGGCCGGTCCAGTCGAGCACGGCCGATTGCGGCGTTGCCGGATCGAGCGGGTCGGGCACCTCGTCGCCGTAGGTCTCATAAGCCCAGGCGTATTCCTGACGGCGGCCCTTGCGGACGGCGTCGGCAAGACCGCCCTGGAAGTCGCAGAAGAACGGGAAGGGCGCGGTCGAGCCCCACTCCTCGCCCTGAAACAGCATCGGCACCATCGGCGCGAGCAGGGTCACTGCCAGCGCGGCTTCGATCTGCTGCGGCGATGCCAGGCTCTCGAGCCGGTCGCCGAACGGCCGGTTGCCGATCTGGTCGTGGTTTTGCAGGAAGTTGACGAAGGTTGCGGGCGGCAGCTCGCCGCTGGTCTCGCCGCGCGGCTGCTTGCCCCAGAATTCCGAGATCTCGCCCTGGTAGACGAAGCCGGAGGCGAGGGCGCGGGCGAGATCGAGGCGCGGCGTTTGATAGTCGGCGTAATAACCGGCGGTTTCGCCGGTCAGCATCACGTGCCAGGCGTGGTGATAGTCGTCGTTCCACTGTCCGCGATATTTGCCGTTCGGCGGCTCCTGCGCAGCGTCGAGCAGGCTGGCGCGGTTGTCGCCGTTCTCCAGCACGAGATGGATGTGCCGCCCCGTCGCCTTGGCAAGCTCGCCTGCGGCGACGCTGAGGTCCTGCAGCATCGACTGCTCGCCGGGGATTGCCATGATGTGATTGGCGGCATCCAGCCTCAGACCGTCGAAGCGGTAGTCGCCGAGCCAGGACAGCGCGTTCTCGACCGCGAAGGCGCGCACCTGCGGCACGCGATAATCGATCGCGCTTCCCCAGGGCGTGTGTGCGTCGGCGAAGAAGGACGGCGCATAGCGGCCAAGGTAATTCCCCTCGGGGCCGAAATGGTTGTAGACGACGTCGAGGAACACCATCAGCCCGCGCAGATGGGCTTCGTCGATCAGCGTCTTAAGGTCATCAGGGCGGCCATAGGCACTGTCGGGCGCATACCACAGCACGCCGTCATAACCCCAGCCGCGGCGGCCGGCGAAATCGGCCAGCGGCATCAGTTCGACCGCGGTGATGCCGGTCGCAACGAGATGGTCGAGCCTGTCGATCATCGCGCGGTAGGTGCCTTCAGGGGTGAAGGTGCCGACATGCGTCTCGATCAGCGCCGTCTCTTCCCAGGGACGGCCGCGCCAATCGCGCGCACGCCAGGTGAAAGCATCGTGATCGATCACCTCGCTGGGGCCGAACACGTCGTCGGGCTGGAATGCAGACGCCGGATCGGGCACGTCGATCTCGTCGTCGATCCTGAACTTATAGGTGCTGCCAACGGCCAGGTTGGGAATCTCGGCGACATACCACCCCTCCTGCCGGCGCTGCATCGCGTGCCGTCTGTCGAGCAGCAGGTCGACGCGCCGCGCACCCGGCGCCCACAGGCGGAACGACAGGCCGTCCTTCGTCGGCCTTGCCCCGAAGGATGGCCTCATAGCGCCCCCGCGAAAGCGAGCACGGAGCGCGGCGGCGCCTTGCTGTCGCTTCCGGGCGGGAAGTCGATCGTGTTCAGCATGGCGTCGGTCGTGTTCAGGATCTGCTGCCAGCTCTTGTATTCGGTCATTTTGGGCAATTTGAATGCGATCTCTTCGGGGGCGGCGTTCAGTACGATAAAGATCGCGGCGCTGCCCGGTTCCATCGGCCCCATCACATAGGAGAGAAACCGCCCCTCGGGAAACTTCCAGTCGCTTTCCGTCATTTCGTCGCCGGCCGGCGTCAGCCACAGCGCACCGTATGAGATGCCGTCCTTGGGGCGGCCGTCGAGCCAGCGATGGCTGCGAAGCTGCGAGAACCGGCGGCGGATGTCGGCGAGTTCGGCGACGAACTCGATCATGTCGTCGCCCTCCTTGCCGAGATTGTCCCAGCCGACCCAGCCGACCTCGTTGTCCTGGCAATAGGCGTTGTTGTTGCCGGATTGCGAATTGCCGACCTCGTCGCCGGCGAGAATCAGCGGAATGCCCTGCGCCAGCATCAGGCAGGCCAGCCCGTTCTTGCGAAGCTGTCGGCGCAGGCCGATAATTCCGGGATCGTCGGTCGGGCCTTCGAAGCCGCAATTGTTGCTGTGGTTGTCGTTGGAGCCGTCGCGATTGTCCTCGCCATTGGCCTCGTTGTGCTTCTCGTTGTAGCTGAAGAGGTCGGCCAGCGTGAAACCGTCATGGACGGTGATGTGGTTGATGCTGGCGCGCGGCCGCCGTCCGTCATGATTGAACAGGTCGGACGATGCCGTCATGCGGCTGGATATGTCGCCGATCAGGCTGCCTTCGCCGCTCCAGTAGCGGCGCATGGCGCTGCGATAGCGATCGTTCCACTCCGACCATTGCGAGGGAAATGCGCCGACCTGGTAGCCGCCGAGGCCGAGATCCCAGGGCTCGGCGACGAGCTTGACGGACGCCAGCACCGGGTCCTGCCGGATAGCGGTCAGGAACGAGATGCCGCGGTCAAAACCGTTCGGACCGCGTGCGAGCGTGGTGGCAAGGTCGAACCGGAAGCCGTCGACGTGGCAGACCTCGACCCAATAGCGCAGGGAATCCATCACCATCTGTAGCACGCGCGGGTGGGTGAGGTTCACCGACGAGCCGCAGCCGGTGAAGTCGTCGTAGAAGCGCGGGTTGTCGCGGTTCAGCCAGTAATAGGAGGCGTTGTCGATGCCGCGGTAGCACAGCGTCGGGCCGAGGTGATTGCCCTCGGCTGTGTGGTTGTAGACGACGTCGAGCATCACCTCGATGCCGGCATCGTGCAGGCGTGCGACCGTGGTGCGGAAGGAATCGAGCGCGTTGTCCTGGGCGTAGCGCTGCTCGGGCGCGAAGAAGGACAGGGTGTTGTAGCCCCAGTAATTGGCGAGCTTCTTCTCCACCAGGATGCGGTCGTCGACGAAGCTGTGCACCGGCAGAAGCTCGACCGTGGTGACGCCGAGCTTCTTCAGATGCTCGATCATCGCCGGCGAGGACAGGCCCCCATAGGTGCCGCGCAGATTCGGCGGCACGTCGTCGCGCTTCTGCGTCAGGCCCTTGACGTGGGCCTCGTAGATGATGGTGTCTTCCCAGGGGATGTTGGGACGGATCTCGCGGCGGCCCCAGTTGAAGGTCTCGTCGACCACGACGGCCTTGGGCATGCCGCGCGCATTGTCGCGCCGGTCGAAGGACAGATCTTCGCGCGGGCTGCCGGTGCGATAGGCGAAATGCGCGTCGCTCCAGACCAGCCGCCCGGAAAGCCGCTTGGCATAGGGGTCGAGCAGCAGCTTGTTGGCGTTGAAGCGATGACCCTGCTCGGGCTCGTAGGGGCCGTGCACGCGGTAGCCATAGAGCTGGCCGGGCGAGACATCGTTGAGATATCCATGCCAGACGTCCTCGGTTCGCTCCGGCAGCTCGATGCGCTCGAGCTCGCGGCGGCCTTGCGTGTCGAACAGGCAGAGCTCGACCTTGTGGGCGTTGGCGGAGAACAGCGCGAAATTGGTGCCGCGTCCGTCCCAGCTTGCGCCGAGGCGTGCGGGCGATCCAGCAGTCAGACGCATCGGTCAGCTTTCCGGAACGAGGAAGATCGCGGCGAGCGGCGGAATGGTGAGGCGGAGCTCGCCATTGACCGCCTGGACCTCGCCGATATTGCCGACATTGCTGCCGCCGTAATGGGCGGAGTCCGAGTTGAGAACTTCCTTCCATTTGCCGCCGAACGGCACGCGAACGCGGTAGTTCTGGTAGACGTTGGGCGAGAAATTGATGATCACCATGCACCTGGCGTGCTCGTCGAATCCCTTGCGCAGCCAGGCGAACACGTTGCGGTTGGCGTCATCCGTGACCAGCCATTCGAAACCGGCCTGGTCGCAGTCCATCTGGTGCAGAGCCGGCACCGCGCGATAGAGCCGGTTGAGGTCGCGGATCAGCGCCTGGATGCCCGAGTGGAACTTGTATTCGAGCAGGTGCCAGTCGAGCGACTGGTCGTGATTCCATTCGCGGCTTTGCGCGATCTCCGCGCCCATGAACAGCAGCTTCTTGCCGGGATGGCCGAACATGAAGCTGTAATAGGCGCGCAGATTCGCAAAGCGCTGCCATTCGTCGCCGGGCATGCGGCCCAGGATCGAGCGCTTCCCGTGCACGACCTCGTCATGCGACAGCGGCAGGATGAAGTTTTCCGAGAAGGCGTAGTGCAGGCCGAACAGGATGTCGCCGTGATGATGCTTGCGGTGGATCGGATCCTTGCTGATGTAGTTCAGCGTGTCGTGCATCCAGCCCATGTTCCACTTGTAGCCGAAGCCGAGCCCGCCGAATTCGACCGGGCGCGAGACCTGCGGCCAGGCGGTGGACTCTTCGGCGGCCGTGGTTGCCTGCGGGAAGCGGGCGAAGACTTCCGTGTTGAAGCGGCGCAGGAAGTTGATCGCCTCGATGTTTTCCCGGCCGCCATACTGGTTCGGAATCCACGCGCCTGGCGGCCGGCTGTAGTCGAGATAGAGCATCGAGGCGACCGCATCGACGCGCAGGCCGTCGATGGCGTAGCGCTCCAGCCAGAACAACGCGTTCGACACCAAGAAATTCGTCACTTCGGTGCGGCCGTAATTGTAGATCAGCGTGCCCCAGTCGAGATGGCGGCCCTGGAGCGGATTGGCGTGCTCGTAGAGCGCGGTGCCGTCGAAGCTGCCGAGCCCGTGAGGGTCGTCCGGGAAATGGCCGGGCACCCAGTCGAGCAGGACGCCGACGCCCTCCCGATGGCAGGCATCGACCAGCGCGGCGAAATCCTCCGGCGTGCCGAAGCGGCTGGTCGGCGCATAGAGGCCGGTCGGCTGATAGCCCCAGGAGCCGTCGAACGGATGCTCGCTGACGGGAAGGAATTCGAGATGGGTGAAGCCCATGTCGCGGGCATAGGCCGGCAGCTGCTCGGCGAGCTCGCGATAGGTGAGCCATTCACCGCCGTTCTTGCGTCGCCATGAACCGAGATGAACCTCGTAAATCGACATCGGCGCCGACAGCGCGTTGATGCCGTCGGGAATCGGACGCGGCCGAGGCAGATGCGCCTCGTCGAACACGATGGAGGCGGTCTTCGGACGCACTTCGCTCGCAAACGCCATCGGGTCGGATTTCAGCGGCAGCAAGTGGCCGTGCGGCCCAATGATCTCGAACTTGTAGTGGTCGCCCGCCTTGGCGTGCGGAATGAACAATTCCCAGTAGCCGGCGCCGCGCACCCGCATGGGATGGCGCCGCCCGTCCCAGAAGTTGAAGTCGCCGACCACCGACACGCGCCGCGCATTGGGCGCCAGCGCCACGAAGCCGATGCCGTCGATGCCTTCGAGCCGCATCGGATGCGCGCCGAGCTTGTCGTAAAGGCGCTGATGTGTGCCCTCGCCGAGCAGATAGAGATCGAAATCGGTCAGGATCGGCGGGAAGCGATAGGCGTCCTCGAACTCGACGACGTCGTTGCCGAACTTTGCGCGGAGCTGATAGCGCTTCGAGCCGTTCGGCAGGGCGCCGACGAACAGGCCCGAAGCATGGACGCGGTCGAGCGTCGCCACCTCGCCGTGCTCGCCGACCGCCTCGACATTGGAGGCTTCGGGAAGAAACGCGCGTACCACGCTCTTGCCGCCCTCGGGATGCAGCCCGAGATAGTGGAAGGGGTCGGAATGGCGGCCCTCGATGATCGCGTAGGCTTCGGCTGGGAGTTTAGGCATGGGCTTCGCTCTCGGTACTGGTCAGAATGCGAAGCAGTCCGGACAGCGGCGCATGGAGCCCCTCAGGCCGGTGGGACAGCTCGTACTCTACTTCGTCGAACGCTCGATCAAGCAGGAAAAACCTTAACAGGCCTGCCGCGGATTGCCGCTCTTCCGGCCACAGCCGCCGATCGGTCATGGCTTCCCGGTAGGCGGTGAGGAACGTCGCGGCGGCGCGCTCGCGCCATTCGTCGAGCGCGGCCGTAAGCCGGCCCTGCTCGTCGGAGGCGCCCGCGAGCGCGCGGTAGAGCGCCGCGTTGACCGAAAGATCAATCGAGCGGATCAGGCCGGCGACGTCACGCGCGGCAGGTGCCTTGCGCCGCTTGTCGGCCAGCGGCAGACGCGGATCGCCGTCGAAGTCGATGATGAAGATGTCGTCCTTCACGATCAGAGTTTGCCCGAGGCGGAAGTCGCCATGATGACGGATGTTCAATCCGCCGATGTCGGATGGCAAGAGCACATTCAGCCGGTCGGACAGCGTCGCACGCGCCGCCGTGAGCTGATCGATCAGCGGCCGGTCCGCCTCGCGCAGGCCGTCGCGGCTGTCGGCCAGCCGTTCGAAGACGCGTTCGGCCCGTGCCTTGAGGTCGGATGCCCAGCGCTTGGCGTGTGCGGAGCCGATCGGCTCCGGCGCGAGATCGCCGGGCTTCGCGGCGGCGAGAGCCACATGCAGTTCTGCGAGCCGCCTGCCGATCTGCGCCATGAAGTGCAGATAGGGTGCCTGCTCCTGGGTCTCGTGCGCCATCTCGCCCGGCGGCAGTACTCGCTGCTCGTCGATATAGCGGTCGAGATAGCCGGCAGTGACGGCCCAGCCGTCGCCCTGGTTCTCGACATAGGCGTGCAGCACGCCGAGCGCGCTGCGGCTGTCGCCTTCGACCAGCTCGACACTGCCGAGCAGCGCCGGCGTGTTGCTAAAGCGGGCGACCTCGGTGAGGTAGGTGCCGATCTCGATCTCGGGATTGATGCCGCTTTCGAGCTGGCGATAGATCTTGGAGACATACTGGTTGTCGACCAGCGCGGTGCTGTTGGACTGCTCGACGGCGCGGATGCGCTCGGGCTCCTTGATGGAGTAGTCGGCGAACCGGCTGGTCGCCTTGAACTCCAGCCGGAGATTGTTCTCCTCCACCACCAGGTTCTGCGACAAATTGCGCAGGAACAGACCTATGAAGATCTGCTCCGTCGCAACGTCGAGCAGTGTGCCCTCGCGCGCGCCCTGGCGGACGGCGGCGAGCGCCTTCGGGTTGAAGCGTTCGCGGTCGAAGCGCACCCACTCGATCTGCATCGGCAGCACGTAGCGCGTCTTGACCTCGTCCCGCGCCGTCTCGAAAAACGCGATCCAGGGCCGGTTGTCGCCGATGTCGCAGAACGGCACCGCCGAGGTCAGCGTCGGCTTGATGTGCTTGGGATTTTGCTCGGGAAACCAGCGCGTGCGCGACAGGAATCCCGGCAGCACCTCGTGCTCGAACACGCCGCGCTCGCGCGCCAGCGACACCCAGGTCGAATTCACCGGCACGACCAGCGTCTCGAATTCCGGCACCGCGCTTGGTGTCACTGGCTCGGACTTGTCGCGCTCCTGGAGCTGGAACCAGTAGAACCCATAGGGTCCGAGCGTGATCATGTAGGGCAGTTCGCCGATCGCGGGGAAGCGGCTGCGGCCGAGCATTTCCTGCGGGATGCGGTCCTTCCACGGCGACAGGTCGAGTTCTGTCGCTTGCGCAGCGCGCGAAAGATTGGCGACGCAGAGGATCACCTCGCCGCGATACTGACGGACATAGGCCAGCACGGACCGGTTGGCCGGACGGATGAAAGTCATGGTGCCGCGGCCGAAGGCGAGCGTCGACTTGCGCACCGAGATCAGGCGCTTGGTCGCGCTGAGCAGCGAGGACAGGCTGCGCGACTGTGCCTCCACGTTCACCGATTCGTAGCCGTAGACGGGGTCCATGATCAGCGGCGCGTAGAGGCGGGCCGGGTCGCAGCGCGAGAACCCGCCGTTGCGGTCAGGGCTCCACTGCATCGGCGTGCGCACTCCGTTGCGGTCGCCGAGATAGATGTTGTCGCCCATCCCGATCTCGTCGCCGTAATAGATGATCGGTGTGCCGGGGAAGGACAGCAGCAGCGAGTTCATCAGCTCGATCTTGCGGCGGTCGTTGTCCATCAGCGGCGCGAGGCGGCGGCGGATGCCGACATTGATGCGGGCGCGGGGATCGTTGGCGTAGGTGGTCCAGAGATAGTCGCGCTCGACGTCGGTGACCATCTCCAGCGTCAGCTCGTCATGGTTGCGCAGGAACAGCGCCCATTGGCAGCTCGCCGGAATATCCGGCGTCTGGCGCAGGATGTCGGTGATCGGGAAACGGTCCTCCTGCGCGATCGCCATGTAGAAGCGCGGCATCAGCGGGAAGTGGTAGGCCATGTGGCATTCGTCGCCGCGGCCGAAATATTCCTGCACGTCTTCCGGCCATTGATTGGCCTCGGCCAGCAGAAGCTTGCCCTTGGAGTAGGAATCCAGCTCCTGCCGCAGCCGCTTGATGATGGCGTGCGTCTCGGGGAGGTTCTCGTTCGAGGTGCCTTCGCGCTCGCACAGATAGGGAATGGCGTCGAGCCGGAAGCCGTCGACGCCGGCATCGAGCCAGCGCTTCATCACCTGGATCAGCGCGCTGACGACGCGCGGATTGTCGAAATTGAGGTCCGGCTGGTGCGAGAAGAAGCGGTGCCAGTAGAACGCACCGGCCTCGTGATCCCAGGTCCAGTTGGACTTTTCCGTGTCGGTGAAGATGATGCGGGTGCCCTGGTATTTTTGGTCGGTGTCGCTCCAGACATACCAGTTGCGGGCGCTCGAGCCCGGATGGCTGCGGCGCGCGCGCTTGAACCACGTGTGCTGGTCCGAGGTGTGGTTGACGACGAGCTCGGTGATGACGCGCAGGCCGCGCTTCTGCGCTTCCTGGATGAAGCGCTTGAAATCCTTCATCGTCCCGAAATCGGGATTGACCGAGCCGTAGTCGGCGATGTCGTAGCCGTCGTCGCGGCCGGGCGAAGGATAGAACGGCAGCAGCCACAGCGCGGTGACGCCGAGCTCCTGAAGATAGGGCAGCTTTTCGGTCAGCCCGGCGAAGTCGCCGACGCCGTCATGGTTGCTGTCGGCAAACGCCTTGACGTGGAGCTGGTAGATGATGGCGTCCTTGTACCAGAGCTCGTCCACGATCTCGGCAGCCTCGGCTTTCTTGGTGTCGACGGAAGACAGAACATTCATGGCGTGGCCCCTTACGCCAGGCAGCGGAACAGCAGCGCCGGATCACGGTCGGGATCGATACGCAACTTGATCCCGCCCCATTCGATGCGGGACTGTTCGCCGGTGAGGAGGTTTTCGAGCGCGGTGACGTGGCGGCGCTCGCCGCCGACGTCGATGGTGAGGTCGCCGAGCGGCAACCAGAATTCCCGCGCATGGCGCGAGAGCGCGATGGCCGCGACGACGGTATTGGCGGGATCGGTGGCCTCTTTGGCGAAGGCGATCGTCTCGCCGTCCTCGATGCCGAGGAAGCGCAAATCGGCGGTCTGCTGAAGCGCCGCATTCTCACTGCGGATGCGGTTGAGCTGCGTGATGTAGGGCTTGATATTGCCGGGCTTGTCCCAGTCGCGCTGCTTGATCTGGTATTTCTCGGAATCGAGATATTCCTCGCGGCCCGGGACCGCTTCGTGCTCCAGCAGCTCGACGCCGCTGTAGACGCCGTAATTGCCGGACAGCGTCGCGGCCAACGCGACGCGCGATTTGAACGCCCAGGTCTCGCCGCTCTGGAGATGATAGGGCAGCAGGTCGGGCGTGCTCACGAACAGGTTCGGCCGATAAAAGTCGCGCTCGGGATAGCGCGTCAGCTCGCCGAGATATTGCTCCAGTTCCCACCTTGCCGTCCGCCACGGGAAGTAGCTGAAGGATTGCGCAAAGCCGAGCTTGGCGAGGCCCTTCATCAGCTTCGGCCGCGCAAAAGTCTTGGAGAACAGGATCACCTCGGGATGCCGGCGGCGGATGTCGCGGATCAGCCACTCCCAGAATGGAAGCGGCGCGGTATCGTGATTGTCGATGGCGAAGATGGTGACGCCATGGTCGATCCAGAACAGCATGGCGTCGCGGAAGGCGTTCCAAAGCCCGATCCGGTCGACCGAGGCGAAATCGGGGATGATGATGTCCGAATAGGGGCCATCTGCCGTCCGCACCGAACGGTCCGGCCGCCATTTGAACCATTCCGGATGCTGCGTCAGCCAGGGATGATCCGGCGAGCATTGCACGGCGAAGTCGAGCGCCAGCTCGAGGCCGTATTCGAGGCAGGTCGCGACCAGCGCGCGAAAATCCTCGATCGTGCCGAGCTCGGGATGCAGCGCATCGTGCCCGCCCTCGGCGGCACCGATTGCATAAGGCGAGCCGGGATCGCCCTCGGTCGCCACCGGCGCATTGTTGCGGCCCTTGCGGCGGGTGCGGCCGATCGGGTGGATCGGCGTGAGGTAGAGCACGTCGAACCCCATCGCGGCGATGTCGGGCACGCGCGCAATGCAATCGCGGAGCGTGCCGTGCCGGCCCGGGATCCGGCTCTGGCTCCGCGGCATGATCTGATACCAGGCCCCAAAGCGCGCCTTGTCGCGGTCGACGATCAGCGGGAAGGGCACCGAGCGGGTGAGGTCGGGCCGCGACTGGCTCTCGGCCATGGCTTCACCGAGCTCGGTTGAAAGCAGCGGGGCGACGTCCCCGGTCTGAAGATAATTCTCGCACTGTCTGACGATGACGGCCGCGGCGTCCTGCTGCGCGCCATGCGCCTTGGTCAGAAGGCCGGCGCCCTCGATCGCGTCGAGGCTGACATCCGCGCCGGTGCGTTGCTTGCGCGCGACCCCATGAGACCAGGTCGCGAACTCGTCGGTCCAGGCTTCGATGGCGTAGACATACTGGCCGGGCTCGACTGGCGTGAATGCGCCGGACCAACGATCATTGCCGCGATGGATCATCGGCTCGCTCCGCCAGTCCCGGTCCTGCTCACCGCGCCAGATCAGCGCGGCGCCGATCACGGCGTCGCCGTCGCGATAGACGTCGGCCCAGACCTCGACCCGTTCGCGCGCGATCCGTTTCACGGCAAAGCGACCGCCGTCGATCGAGGGGTAGACGTCTTCGATGAGGAAAGCGCTGCCGGCTGCGGCACTTTCGACAGTTTGAATTGTCTTGTTCACGGTGATGCCATTGACAAGAAAGCAGGACCCCGTTTCCCTTGTCGGGAACCTACGCTTGGTACCTATATAGAAAGCCGGTTGTGTGTCATTAGTTCCCTGGGAACGGTCAGCGCGGTTTGCGAGTTGACTCCGACTAACGTCTTCCACCACCTCGTTAAAATCGATGCCCCCGGCCCAAAAATGGCCTGCAAGCTGCGTGCCGAATGGATCTTTTAGCTCAAGCCCGGATCAAGGGCGTTCAGTCCGAATTCGTCGATGCCCTCGGAAAGTTGCGGGTTACCGATCCCGTGGCGCTCAAATCCATCCTCGACGCCCTGCCGGAGAAGCGGGTTTACCGCTTCGTCAGCGGGCCCGTGGTGGTCCGGGCCCTGGGACATCCGCGCACCGAATTGGCGACGATGGGCGCGCCGCCGCTGCAATGGACATTGCGCGCAAACGGCAATGTGATTGCGCAGGGCGAGACGCGCGAGCCCGTGATCGCCTGGCCCGCCGATCTGCCGCTCGGATATCACCGGTTGACGCTGACCGATGCCGAGGGTGTTGCGGAAGAGGTGCCGATGATCGTGGCGCCCGAACGGGCCTTTGGCGGCGAGTTCGACCGCGGCTGGCTGCTCGCCGTGCAGCTCTACGGCGTCCGCTCGGAGCGCAATTGGGGCATCGGCGATTTCACCGACCTTGCCGATCTCGTCCGGCTCGCCAAGCAGCTCGGTGCCGACGGTGTCGGGCTCAATCCCCTGCATGTGCTGTTCGACAATCATCCGGCCGATTGCAGTCCTTATTCGCCGAACAGCCGGTTGTTTCTCAATCCGCTCTATATCGACGTCGAGGCGATCCCGGAATTTACCGCGGATCTCGTCCCCGACGCGGCCGCGACCGCCGCGCGCCTGCGTGAAGGCAATCGTGTGCCCTACGCCGACATGGCGGCCTTGAAGTGGCTGGGCTTGCGCGCCGCCTATGGCAGCTTCGTGACCAGCGCGAGCGGCGTCCGCCGCAACCAGTTCGACGCCTTCCGGGCCGACCGCGCGCCGCTATTGTCCCGCTTTGCCTGCTTCGAGGTGCTGCGGCATCGCTTCACCGGACCGTGGTGGGAATGGCCGTCCGAATGGCAGCAGCCTGACGAGGCCAAGTGCGCCGAGTTGCGCAACGGTCCCGACAAGCGCGATGTCGAATTCATCGAATTCGTGCAATGGACGGCAGATTCGCAGTTGCAGGCCGCCAAGGAGCTTTCCATCCAACTCGGCATGCGCGTCGGGCTCTATCTCGACGTCGCCGTCGGCGTGCAGTCCAACGGCTTCGATGCCTGGAACGAGCAGGCGGCAATTTCCCGCCATCTCGCCGTCGGCGCGCCGCCCGACGTGCTCAACACCGTCGGCCAGGATTGGGGTCTTGCCGGCTTCAATGCGGGCGGCCTCGAAGCGCAATCCTTCGTGCCGTTCGCCGACATGCTCGCCGCCTCGATGCGCCACGCCGGCGCCATCCGGATCGATCACGTGCTGGGATTGAAGCGGCTTTATCTGGTGCCACGCGGTTTCAAGCCCGACAATGGCGCCTATGTGCAGATGCCGTTCGAGGCGCTGCTCGGCGCCATCGCACGCGAGAGCACGGTGCATCAATGCATCGTGATCGGCGAGGACCTCGGCACCGTGCCGGAAGGTTTTCGCGAGACCATGCAGGATTTCGGCATCTGGTCCTATCTCGTCATGATGTTCGAGCGCGACGATGCCGGCCATTTTCGCAACGTCGACTTCTATCGGCCGAACGCGCTGGTGACGCTGAACACGCACGACCTCTGCACCTATGCGGGCTGGCGCTCTTTCAGCGATCTCAGGGTTAAGCTGTCGCTCGGGCTGGACCCCGGCGAGAGCGATCAGGCGCGCTGGGACGCGCTCGGCAGGCTCGACGAGATCCTGCGCCAGAACGGCATCAGCGCCAACGATCTCTATTCGGTGCTCGCCTTCCTGTCGCGCACGCCGTCGCGGCTGCTGGCGGTGTCGATGGAGGATCTGCTCGGCGTGATCGACCAGCCCAACATTCCCGGCACGATCGACGAGCATCCGAACTGGCGCCAGCGCCTGCCCGTTGCGCTCGACAAGATCGCGACCAAGGTCGATCTCGCAGCTTTGAAGGCCGCCACACGGGAACGTTCCTTGATCGGCGGGAGTTGATCGCCGGGGATTTTTTAGGCTCGCAGAACATTGTCTCAGAAGATCGAAGACTACGCGCTGATCGGCGACTGCGAGACGGCGGCGCTGGTCGGACGCAACGGCTCGATCGACTGGCTGTGCTGGCCGGCCTTCGATTCCGATGCCTGTTTTGCCGCGATCCTCGGCACGCCCAAGAACGGGCGCTGGCTGATCGCGCCGAGCGAGGACGTCACCGCGACCTCGCGCCGCTATCTCGGCCATACCCTCATCCTCGAGACGCGCTTTGAGACGAAGACCGGCACCGTCGCGCTGATCGACTTCATGCCGCCGCGCGGCAAGGCCTCCGACATCGTGCGGCTGGTGCGCGGTGTCAGCGGCACTGTGAAGCTGCGGATGGAGCTCGTGATCCGCTTCGGCTTCGGCGTCGATATCCCCTGGGTGCGGCGGATCGACCATTCCCTGCTGGCGGTCGCCGGCCAGGATATGACCGTGCTGCGGACGACGGCGAAGACCCGCGGCGAGGATATGACCACGGTGTCCGATTTCGAGGTGAAGCAAGGCGACACCGTGCCGTTCGTGCTGACCTACGGCCCCTCGCATCTCGATCCGCCCGCGCCGATCGACCCGGAGCTCGCGCTCCAGGAGACCGAAAAATTCTGGAATGACTGGTCAAGCCGCTCCACGCATGACGGCGAGTATCACGATCTGATCATGCGCTCGCTGATCACGCTGAAGGCGCTGACCTTCGCCCCGACCGGCGGCATCGTCGCGGCGCCGACCACGTCATTGCCGGAGAAGCTCGGTGGTGCCAGGAATTGGGATTACCGCTTCTGCTGGCTGCGCGATGCCACCTTCACGCTGCTGGCGCTGATGAACTCGGGCTATACCGAGGAAGCCTCGGCCTGGCACAATTGGCTGTTGCGCGCCGCCGCGGGGTCGCCGGCGAACATGCAGATCATGTACGGCATCTGGGGCCAGCGGCGGCTTTTGGAATGGGAGGCCGACTGGCTCGACGGCTACGAGGGCGCGCAGCCGGTGCGGGTCGGCAATGCCGCGCATGCGCAGCTGCAACTCGACGTCTACGGCGAGTTGATCGACGCCTTCCACCAGTCGCGCATGGCCAAGCTGAAGCTCGACGATGAAGCGACCTGGGCGCTGGAATGCGCCGTGCTCGATCATCTCGCCGAAGTCTGGGACCAGCCCGACCACGGCATCTGGGAGCGGCGCGGACAGCCGAAGCACTATGTCTTCTCCAAGGTGATGACCTGGGTCGCCTTCGACCGCGGCATCAAGAGCGCGGAGACCTTCGGCTTCAAGGCGCCGCTGCTGCACTGGCGGACCCTGCGCGATGCGATTCATCGCGACGTCTGCAACAGGGGTTTTGACGCGGAGGAGAATGCGTTCGTCGAATCCTACGGCTCAAAACTGCTCGATGCCAGCGTGCTGCTGCTGCCGGCGGTGGGCTTCCTGCCGGCGCAGGACCCACGCATCCGCGGCACCGTCGCCGCCGTCGAAAAGCACCTGCTGCGTGACGGCTTTGTGCTGCGCCACGATCCGCGGGAGATGTCCGAGGAGACCCAGCCGATCGAAGGAGCGTTCCTCGCCTGCAGCCTGTGGCTGGCCGACGCCCATGTGCTGTCCGGCAATCTCGACAAGGCGCAGGCGCTGTTCGACCGCGTGGCTGCGCTTGCGAACGATGTCGGACTGCTGGCCGAGGAGTATGACTCCCTTGCGCGGCGCCAGACCGGAAATTTCCCGCAGGCGCTGACCCACATCGCGCTGATCAACACTGCGCACAATCTGTCGGCGGCGAGGCAAGAGTGCGATAAGCCGGCAGTACAGCGATCGAAGCAGTGAACGCCTTGACTGCATCGCCAGCGACGGTTCGCTCCCTCTCCCGCCTGCGGGGGAGGGCTGGGGTGGGGGTGTTTCCGCCGGGCGAGAACCCCCGAGAGGAGAGAACCCTCACCCGCCGCTACGCGGCGACCTCTCCCGCAAGCGGGGAGAGGTGAAGCGAGCCGGAAGCCCGTTCAGCCAACCCCGTTCCGCTTCAGGATCATCTCCATCGCCTCGGCAAAACCATCCTGCTCGTTGCTCGAGGTGACGTTGGTGGCCTGCTCCTTGACGCTGTCGGTGGCGTTGCCCATGGCGATCGAGGTGCCGCTGACGCGGAACATCGCGAGATCGTTCTGCATGTCGCCGATGGTGGCGACCGCGTCGGTCGAGATACCGAGCCGCTTGGCCATGGCCTGCACGAACGTGCCCTTGTCGAAGCCGGGCGGGGTGATGTCGAGATAATAGGTCTGCGAGCGAACGGCGGTGGCCGCGCTGCCGAGCGCCTCCTGCATCGCCTTCTCGCAGGCCTCGAGCCCGGCCGCATCGGCGCTGGCGCCGACGATCTTGCAGGCGCCGGAGAGATACGGCGTAAAATCCGTCACGACGGTCGGATCGGACCGGATCGTGTGCTGTTCATGGGGGACGTACTTGCCATCGGGATTGTCGATCAGCCATTTGTCGGTGGTGAACAGCCAGATGTCGGCGCCGAACTCGCGCAGGATCTGCAGCGACCGTTCGGCCGCGGTCGCCGGGATCAGATGCTGCTCGACCGGGTGCATCTCGGGATCGACGATGGAGGAGCCGTTGAACGGGCCGACCGGGAGCCAGAGCGCCAGCGGCTCGATCAGGAACCGCATGCCGATCGCGGGGCGGCTCGACGTGATCGTGAAGCCGATACCGGCCTGGTGCAGCCGCTGCACCGCGGACCTCGCACGTTCCGTCAGCGTCTTGTCCTTGGTCAGCAGCGTGCCGTCGACGTCGGAGACCACGAGTGCGATTTTCGTCATGGCAGGACCTTGGCTTTCCCGAGGATGATTGGCCTCAGCGTTTCGTGCCGCGCGGTTTCAGTTGCCGCACGATGCCGTCCACGATCGCTTCGACGGATTCGTCGATCGAGACGGTGATGACGTGCTCGCCCGTCGCCGGCGGCTCCAGCGTGTTGAACTGGCTCGTCAGCAGCTCCGGTGGCATGAAGTGACCCTTGCGGTGCGCGAGCCGGTCGGCGATCAGCTCCTTCGTGCCCTTCAGGAAGACGAAGCGGACGTCGTCGCGCCCCCGCAGCAGCACGTCACGATAGGTGTGCTTCAGCGCCGAGCAGGCGATGATGACATGCCCGCCGCGTTCGCAGACCCGTGCGATCTCGTCGGCGATGGCGTTGAGCCAGGGCCAGCGGTCCTCATCGGTGAGGGGGTGGCCGGCCCGCATCTTCTCGACATTGCTGGCGGGATGAAAGCTGTCGCCGTCCTCGAAGCGCCAGCCGAGCCGCTGGCCCAGCGCTTCCGCAATCGTGCTCTTGCCCGAGCCCGACACGCCCATCACGATCAATGCACAAGGTGCTTCAGCGCGGCCCACGAATTCCCTCCGGAAGCGCGGCCTGGTCGACCAGCCAGACGGTCTCGCCATTCGAGCGCGCGCGCAACGCCGGCAGAGTCTCGCCATTGAGGAGGCGCGTCAAGATCGGCTGCTTGTCATGCCCGGCAATCTCGAACAGCATTTCACGGCAGGACGCCAGCGCGGGCAGGGTGAGCGAGACCCGCGGCACGAACGGCGCCACATTGGCCTTGGGCACCCCGACGACCCAGCGTTCGGTCTCCTCGATCGCGGGATAGCCGGGAAACAGCGAGGCGGTGTGGCCGTCCGGTCCGGCGCCCATCAAGACCATGTCGAACAGCGGCCGCGCCGGATCGAGCCGGTCCGCGCCGTAGAAAGCCTGCAGCTCGCGCGCATAGGCCTCGGCGCTTTGATCCGGATTGTCAGCCGTGGTCGGGATCGGGTGGATATGGCCGGAGGGCGCGTTGCGATCGAGAAAGGCCGCGCGCGCGACCGCCATGTTGTTGAGGGGATCGCTTTCGGCCACGAAGCGCTCGTCGCCGATGAACCAGTGCACGCGCTCCCACGGGATCTTGCCACGCCAGGCGTCGCTGCCAAGCAGCTGATAGAGCCTCTTCGGGCTGGAGCCGCCGGTCAGGCAGATCGCGATGCGCCCGGGATTGGCCGCGATTCGCGCCATCACCCGTTCGGCTGCGGCCTGTGCGAGGGCTTCGGCGTCGGCTGCGACGATCAGCTCGGGCTGGCCGGCCGCCGCCATCACGAAAACTTCCGCCAGCTTCGTCCGTCGCGCCGGAGCAGCTCGTCGGCGCAGGCCGGGCCGTCGCTGCCGGCTTGATAGGTCTCGATGCCGTTGGTGCCGGCCTGCTTCCAGGCGTCCAGGAAAGGCTGCACCGCCTGCCATCCGGCCTCGACGCCGTCGGCGCGCTGGAACAGGATGTTGTCGCCGATCATGCAGTCGTAGATCAGGGTTTCGTAGCCGGTCGAGGGATCGGCCTGAAAATAGTCGCCGTAGCGAAACTTCATCTCGACGCCGTCGATGGTGATGCTCGGCCCCGGAATCTTGGCGTTGAACTGCAACTCGATGGTCTCGGTCGGCGCGATGCCGATGGTGAGGAAGTTCTGCGACAGGCGATCGACGGTGGTGCCCGAGAACATCGACAGCGGCGCCTGCTTGAACTTGATCGCGACTTCCGTGCGCTTGTGGCCCAGCGCCTTGCCGGTGCGCAAGTAGAACGGCACGCCGGCCCAGCGCCAATTGTCGATCATCAGTTTCAGCGCGACATAGGTCTCGGTGGTGCTGCCGGGCTTGACGTCCTCGGTCTTGCGGTAGTCCGGAATCTCGTCGTCGCCGATGCGTCCCGCGAGATATTGCGCACGGACCGAATTCTTCAGCGCTTCCTCGTCGGTGGGCTGCTGGATCGCCGAGAGAACATCGGCCTTTTCGGAGCGGACCGAATGGGCGTCGAAATGGGTCGGCGGCTCCATCGCGACCAGCGACATCAGCTGGAACAGATGGTTGGGCACCATGTCGCGCAGCGCGCCGGTGGCGTCGTAGAAGCCGCCGCGATGGCCGACGCCGAGCTTCTCTTCCACCGTGATCTGGATGTGGTCGATATGGTTGCGATTCCAGATCGGCTCGAACATGCCGTTGGCGAAGCGCAGCACCAGGATGTTCTGCACCGTCTCCTTGCCGAGATAATGATCGATCCGGTAGATCTGGTGCTCGTCCATGATCTTCAGCAGCTCGGCGTTCAACGCGCGCGCCGTGACGAGATCGGTGCCGAACGGCTTTTCGATCACGAGCCGGCGCCAGGCGCCGTTCTCCTTCATCATGCCGGTACGGCCGAGCTCGCGCGCGGTCGGCGCGAACGCGGCGGGCGGGGTGGCCAGATAGAACAGCCGGTTGCCACCGGTGTCCTGCGCGCATTCGAGCGAATCAAGATGCTCGCGCAGGCGGTCGAAGGACGGTGGGTCCTTCGGATCGGCCTCGACGAAGGTCACGCATTGCAGCAGCTTCTGTGCGATGTCGTCGTCCACGGGCCGCGTTGCGAACTGGCGCAGGCCCTTCAGGAGGCTGTCGCGCAGCTCGCCGTCCGACTGGCTCTTGCGGGCCACGCCGACGACGCAGAACTTTTCCGGGAGCAGGTGCTCGGCGGCAAGATTGTAGAGCGATGGCATCACCAGACGGTGAGTGAGATCGCCGGTTACGCCAAAGATGACGAAGGCGCAATTTTCCGGCTTGCGCTTTACTTGCGGGTCTTTTGTCACGAACGATTGGCCTTCGCTTTGTTGCGCCCTATTTGGGTTTCGAAGCACCCGGCTGCTTCGGCTCCTTGTGGCCGCCGAACCCCGCACGCATCGCGGAGAGAATTTTCTCGGCGAAGGTGTGTTCCTTGCGGGAACGGAAACGTGCGTAGAGCGCCGCGGTCAGCACTTCGGCCGGCACCGCCTCGTCGATCGCGGCATTCACGGTCCAGCGTCCTTCGCCGGAATCCTCGACGAAGCCGGAATATTCCGCCAGCGCCGGGCTGTCGGCGAGCGCGGTTGACGTGAGGTCGAGCAGCCAGGACGGGATCACGCTGCCGCGCCGCCAGACTTCCGCGATATCGGCGAGATCGAAATCGTAGCGATGCTCCGCCGGCAACGCCTCGATGCTGGCGTTCTTGAGGATGTCGAAACCTTCGGCATAGGCCTGCATCAGGCCGTATTCGATGCCGTTGTGGATCATCTTGACGAAATGCCCGGCGCCGACCGGGCCGGCATGGATGTAGCCCTGCTCGATGCGGGGATCGCGGCCCTCACGTCCTTCCGTGCGCGGAATGTCGCCGGCGCCGGGCGCGAGCGCGGCGAAGATCGGGTCGAGCCGGTCGACCACCGGTTTCTCGCCGCCGATCATCATGCAATAGCCGCGGTCGAGACCCCAGACGCCGCCGGAGGTGCCGACGTCGACATAATGAATGCCGCGCTCCTTCAGCGCCTTGCCGCGGCGGACGTCGTCCTGCCAGAACGTGTTGCCGCCGTCGATGATGACGTCGCCGTCCTGCATCGCGCGAGCGATCGTCTCGATCGTGGTCTCGGTGATGTGGCCTGCCGGCAGCATCACCCAGGCGGTGCGCGGCCGTTCCAGTTTGGCGACGAACTCTTCCAGCGTCGCCGAGCCTTGCGCGCCGTCTGCGGCAAGGCCGGCGACGGCCTTGGCGTCCTTATCGTAGACCACGGTCGAATGGCCGTGGCGCATCAGGCGTCGAACGATGTTGCCGCCCATCCGGCCGAGGCCGATCATGCCGAGTTGCATTTGAGGGATTCCCTTAGTTCAGCGCGTCGTTGAGCGCCGCGTTGAGCGCCGCGAGACCTTTCTTGAGCCCGCCCTTCAGATGGACGCGGAGCGCGCGACGGCCGCGCTCGGTGAGCACGTCGAAGTCGCCGCGCGCCTGCGCCGCCTTGATGACGCCGAAGCTCGCTTTCTGGCCTGGAACGGCCAGATCCTTGGCCTCGTCGGCGGTGATCTGGAGGAACACGCCGCTGTCGGGTCCGCCCTTGTAGGCCTGCCCGGTCGAGTGCAGGAAGCGCGGCCCGAACTCGGCGCAGGTTGCGACATGCCGCTTCTCGCGCACTTCGAGCCGCATGGCCTGAAGTGCGTCGATCGTCGCCTTGTCGCGCGCGATGTAGCCGAGCAGGGCGACGTAATCGCCATGACCGGAGCGGGAAAGATGCGCCTTCAGCCATGAGGTGAGGTCGCCATTGGCGCCGGCGGCGCGGAGCGCCGCGGCGTTTGCCTCGTCGGTGTAGAGATCGGCATCTGCGGTGCTGACCACCGGTTCCTCGGCCGGCAACGAACCGGTCTTCTCGAACGACGCGGTGAGTTCGCGGGTCTTGATCTTGGCCGCTTCGACGTCCGGCTGGTCGAACGGGTTGATGCCGAGAATGCTGCCGGCGACGGCCGTTGCCATCTCGAAGCGGAAGAACTCCTGGCCGAGATGGTCGATCGACTTCATGACGATGCGCACGACGGGATGGCCGGCCGCTTCGATCGCAGCCAGCTGCGAGTCATGGGCGGCGTCGGCCTCGCCCTCGATACGGATGTCGATGAAGAGCCGGTCGTTGCCGTAGACCGAGGGCTCGCCCAGCGGCTCGCCGTCGATCGGGATCAGGCCCTTGCCTTCCTTGCCGGTCGATTCCGCGATCAGCTGTTCGGCCCAGGCGCCGAAATCGGCGATCTTCTTCGACGACAGGATCGTCACCTTGTCGCGGCCTTCGAGCGCCGCAAGGCCCATGGAAAGGCCGAGCTGCACGCCGGGGTTCTCGGCTGGCGGCACGTCCGGTCCGCAGGAGCGCGCCATCGCGAGCGCGTGCTTGATGAAGGTCTTGACGTCGATGCCCGCGGTTGCCGCCGGCACCAGGCCGAACGGCGAGAGCACGGAATAGCGACCGCCGATCGAGGGCTCGCCATGGAAGATTCGCGCGTAGTTCAGCTTCTTCGCCGCCTTCTCCAGCGAGGAGCCGGGATCGGTCACCGCGATGAAGCGATGGCCGGTCTTCACCTTTGGGCCGACCGCCTGCGCGACGCGCTCGTGGAAATAGTCCTTCATCGCATTCGGCTCGGTGGTGCCGCCGGATTTGCTGGAGACGATGAAGACGGTGTTGGCGATGTCGATCTTCGCCTCCATCGCCCGCACCTGCGCCGGATCGGTGGAATCGAGCACATGCAGCTTCGGGAAGCCTGACTTTCGCGCGAACGTCTCGGCCAGCACTTCGGGCCCGAGGCTCGATCCGCCCATGCCGAGCACGACGGCGTCCGAGAACTTCTGGCCCTTCACGCGGCTGGCATAATCCTCATAGTCGGCGACGTCGGCCTTGGCGGCGCTGTCGAGCCAGCCGAGCCATTTGTCCTCGTCCGTGCCTGTCCAGACCGATTTGTCGCGCTGCCAGAGCCTGCGGATCCTGGCTGACGCCCGCCATTCCTCCGTGCTCTTGGCCACCGCCTTGCCGAGCCCGTCGCCGAGCGAGAGAAGCTGGCGGTCGATCGCGGGGCCGAGCACGGTGGCGCGCTTATGGGCGACCGCGCCATACAGCTTGTCGGCCGCGTCGGCGAACTGCCTGACGCCGTCCTTGACGAGTTCCTCGGTGATGGCGTCCAGCGAGACGCCGGAGCGCTCCAGCTCCTCCAGCACGCGCCGGGCGTCGTCGACGTTCTCTTCCAGGCTGTCGCGCGGCTTGCCGTGGTCGCGGAACGCATCCAGCGTGGCCGGGGGCACGGTGTTGATGGTGTCGGGGCCGATCAGCTCCTCGACATACAGGACGTCGCTATAGTCCTTGTTCTTGGTGCCGGTGGAGGCCCAGAGCATCCGCTGCGGCTTGGCGCCCCTGGCGGCGAGCTTGTCCCACCGCGCGCCCGAGAACAGGCGTTTGTAATCCTGGTAGGCGACCTTGGCGTTGGCGATCGCGACCTTGCCCTTCAGCGCCGCGAGCCGCTCCTTCTCGGATGGATCATTGGCGCGGGCGATCTTCTCGTCGAGCTGCTTGTCGACCACCGAGTCGATGCGGCTGACGAAGAAGCTCGCGACGCTGGCCACGTGCGAGGGGTCGCCGCCACCTGCGACATATTTCTCCAGACCGGCGAGATAGGCCTTGGCGACCTCCAGATAGACGTCCCTGGAGAACAGCAGCGTGATGTTGATGCTGATGCCGTCGCCGATGAGCTGTTCGATCGCCGGCAGGCCTTCCGGCGTCGCCGGCACCTTCACCATCAGGTTCTTGCGATTGACGTCCTTCCAGAGCCGCCGTGCCTCGGCGACCGTGCCGGCGGTGTCCATCGCCAGATAGGGCGAGACTTCGAGGCTGACATAGCCGTCGCCGCCCTTGAGGCGATCATAGACCGGCCGCAGCACGTCGGCGGCGTTCTGGATGTCCTCCACCGCGACAGCCTCGAACAGGTCGGCGACCGACCGATCGCCACGCTTCAACGCCTTGCCGATCGGCGCGTCGTACTCGTCCGAGCTGCCGATCGCCTTTTCGAAGATCGAGGGATTGGAGGTGACGCCCTTGACGCCATCGGTTTCGATCAGCCGCTTCAGGTCGCCGTTGGCGATGAAGCCACGGGCCAGGAAGTCCAGCCAGACGGCTTGTCCGTGCTTTTCCAGTTCTTTGACGGGATTCATGGTGCTTATTTATCTCCAAGCCTGCGGGCGAGGGGTTTCCGCGCCGGTCCTGACGCGCTATCCTCTAGCTTACATGCTTCCTTGAGGGAACCAATCAAGGGTATGGGAGTCATACCCTCCAGTGTAACTCCGTCGCCATGATGGCGATCCCGGTGGAAGAAGCCGAGTTGCGTAAATAGTCGTTGGCCGTGAGTTAATCGGCCGAAGTCTGGTTGCGTAACGTCAGCTGCTTCGCCTCGTCGCTCGTGGCTGCGCGGATTACCATCGGCGGATTCCGGTCCGCCTGATGCATTGTGGCTCGGTCGCGAATGGCCATGCTGGGGGTAAGCATGCACGCACATCATGACCGTCTGACGCTCGCGATCGCGGAGAGCCCGCCATCGACCGCGGCGACCCCATGCGTCGACGCGTCCCCCGACCTCGAAATCGGTCCATGTACCGTCCAACTGCGGCTGCTGATCGCGGCGGGCTTCGCGATGACGTTGCTCAGCGCAACCCTCGCCTTCGACTGGTGGGACGGTCTTGGCGATTACGATACCGTGGCCGGCTCTGCCGGCGTCGCGGTGTTCGCCCTGTTGACCATCCGGCTGATCTGGATGCTCCCCGCCGAGCGGGGACCGGTGGTGGTCGTCACCCCCTATGGCATCCGCGACCTCCGCATCGGCAATGAATTTCTGCTGTGGGACTCGATCGCGAGGATCTCGGCTGAAGAACGCCGCGGGCGCAAGATGATCGTGCTGACGCCGACGCCGGCCTTGCAGCGGCAGCTCCGCAGCATCCGCACCCTGGCCCGAAGTGCGCAGGGCGATCGGATCGTCATCCGGACGGAGGACCTGGCGACCGATTTTGATACACTGCTTCGCGCCTGCCGCGACTGTCACGCGGCCAGAGCTCCGCGCACCGCATTGCAGCAGGAAGATGAACGCGGCGCGCAAGGCTTCGCCGTACAAGCGTCATAAGATCGCCGCTCGCCGATCGCTATGCTGCGGCGCCGGATGGCCTCATATCCGGTAATGCCCGGATGTTGCGACCGAGTGACATTTTCTGGAAATGCGCCAATATAGAGAGAGATTCGCACAAATTACAGGCATGTGCCTGTTCGTAACTCAACGAGTGCCTACGTTGTGCGTTGCGTCGAGTCGACACCCGGGTGTCCAATGATCGTCATGTGCTCACGCTGATTCGATCCGGCCTGAGGAACGGTCCGGTAACTGCTTTCGTTTCAGCTTGTAGCGGAACTCACGCGGAGAGGGATCATGTACAACGATTCGCTATTCAACGCTTTCGCTAAGTCGTTCGAGGCGAGAAGCCAGCACGACATGTCGATGGCGGAATATCTGGAATCGTGTCGAAGCGATCCCATGAAATACGCGAATGCGGCCGAGCGACTGCTAGCAGCGATCGGTGAACCCCAGACGATTGACACGGCCAAGGACCCACGCCTTGGCCGTATTTTTTTGAACCGCACGATCCGCACCTATCCGGCCTTTGCCGGCTTCTACGGCATGGAAGAAACCATCGAGCGCATCGTTGGTTTCTTCCGTCACGCGGCGCAGGGCCTCGAAGAGCGCAAGCAGATCCTCTATCTGCTCGGCCCGGTCGGCGGCGGCAAATCCTCGCTCGCCGAGCGGCTGAAGTCGCTGATGGAAGTGCACCCGATCTACGTGCTCAAGGCCGGCGACGAACTCTCGCCCGTGTTCGAGAGCCCGCTCAGCCTGTTCGATCCGGATCAGCTCGGTCCGATGCTGGAAGAGAAGTACGGCATTCCGCGCCGCCGGCTCACCGGCCTGATGAGCCCGTGGTGCTACAAGCGGCTGGAAGCCTTCGGCGGCGACATTTCCCAGTTTCGGGTCGCAAAGATCCAGCCGTCGCGGCTGCGCCAGATCGCGATCGCCAAGACCGAGCCGGGTGACGAGAACAACCAGGACATCTCCTCGCTGGTCGGCAAGGTCGACATCCGCAAGCTGGAGACCTACGCGCAGAACGACCCCGACGCCTACAGCTATTCCGGCGGCCTCAACCGCGCCAACCAGGGCGTGCTCGAGTTCGTCGAGATGTTCAAGGCGCCGATCAAGATGCTGCACCCGCTGCTCACCGCGACGCAGGAAGGCAACTATATCGGAACCGAGAACATCGGCGCGATTCCGTTCACCGGCGTCATTCTCGCGCACTCCAACGAGGCCGAGTGGTCGAGCTTCAAGGCCAACAAGAACAACGAAGCCTTCATCGACCGCATCTGCGTGATCAAGGTGCCATACTGCCTGCGGATCACCGAAGAGCAGAAGATCTACGAGAAGCTGATCCAGGGCTCCGAGCTCGCCTCCGCGCCTTGCGCGCCCTCGACGCTGGAGACGCTGGCGCGGTTCTCGGTGATGTCGCGTCTGCGCCGGCACGAGAATTCCACGGTGTTCGCCAAGATGCGGGTTTACGACGGCGAGAGCCTGAAGGAATCCGATCCGAAGGCGCGCAGTGTCCAGGAATATCGCGACGCCGCCGGCGTCGACGAGGGCATGGACGGCGTCTCCACGCGCTTTGCCTTCAAGATCCTGGCCGCGACCTTCAACCATGATCCGCAGGAAGTTGCCGCCGACGCCGTGCACCTGATGTACGCGCTGGAGCAGTCGATCAAGCGCGAGCAGCTGCCCGAGGAAGTCGAGAAGCGCTACCTCGAATTCATCAAGGCGGATCTGGCGCCGCGTTATGCCGAGTTCATCGGCAACGAGATCCAGAAGGCCTATCTCGAATCCTACTCGGATTACGGCCAGAACCTGTTCGATCGCTACGTCGACTATGCCGACGCCTGGATCGAGGACCAGGACTTCAAGGATGCAGATACCGGCCAGCTGCTCGATCGCGAACTGTTGAACCAGGAACTGACCAAGATCGAGAAGCCGGCGGGCATCGCCAACCCCAAGGATTTCCGCAACGAGGTGGTCAAATTCTCGTTACGGTCGCGGGCCCAGAACGGCGGCAAGAATCCGACCTGGATCTCCTACGAGAAGATTCGCGATGTGATCGAAAAGCGGATATTCTCCCAGGTCGAGGACCTGCTTCCGGTCATCTCGTTCGGGTCGAAGAAGGACGGCGAGACGGAGAAGAAGCACGGCGAGTTCGTCGCACGCATGGTGGAGCGCGGCTACACCGAGCGTCAGGTTCGCCGTCTGGTCGAATGGTACATGCGCGTGAAGCAAGCCGGTTGAGGCGGATGAGAAAGTGGCCATTCACATCATTGACAGGCGCCTGAATCCAGGCGGCAAGAGTCTTGAGAACCGGCAGCGGTTCTTGCGTCGGGCCAAATCCCTGGTGCAGGGCGCCGTCAAGAAGACCTCGCAGGAACGCGACATCAAGGACGTCCTGGAGGGTGGTGAGATCACGATACCGCTCGACGGCATGCACGAGCCGCGTTTCCGCCGCGAAGGCGGCACGCGCGACATGGTGCTGCCCGGGAACAAGAAGTTCATCGAAGGCGACTACCTCCAACGCTCGGGGCAGGGCAGCGCCAAGGATTCCGGTCCGGGCGAAGGCGACAGCGAGGACGCCTTCCGCTTCGTGCTGAGCCGCGACGAGTTCGTCGATCTCTTCCTCGACGACCTCGAGCTGCCTGATCTTGCCAAGCGCAAGATCGCGCAGACCGAGAGCGAGGGCATCCAGCGCGCCGGCTACACCACGTCCGGCTCGCCGGCGAATATCTCCGTCAGCCGGACGGTGCGGCTCGCGCTCGCGCGCCGCATCGCGCTCAAGCGTCCGCGCAAGGACGAGATCGAGGAGCTGGAAGCCGCGATCGCCGCATGCACGGACGAGGACGAGCGGGTGGTGCTGCTCGCCCAGCTGGAAAAGCTGAAGGCGAAGACCAAGCGCATTCCCTTCATCGATCCGCTCGACATCCGCTACCGCCGCTTCGAGACGGTGCCCAAGCCGGTCGCCCAGGCGGTGATGTTCTGCCTGATGGACGTGTCAGGCTCGATGTCCGAGCACATGAAGGATCTGGCCAAGCGCTTCTACATGCTGCTCTACGTGTTCCTGAAGCGCCGCTACAAGCATGTCGACATCGTCTTCATCCGCCACACCGACCGCGCCGAGGAGGTGGACGAGCAGACGTTTTTCTACGGCCCGGCCTCTGGCGGCACGCTGGTCTCCAGCGCGCTCCAGGCGATGCACGAGATCGTGCGCGAACGCTTCAATCCCTCGGACTGGAACATCTACGCCGCGCAGGCCTCCGACGGCGACAATTCCTATTCCGACGGCGAGCTCACGGGCATGCTGCTGACCGACAAGATCCTGCCGGTCTGCCAGTTCTTCGCCTATCTCGAGGTCGGCGAGTCCGGCGGCAGCGCCTTCGATCTCTCCGACTCCTCGCTCTGGACCCTCTACGAACGCCTGCGCAACAGCGGCGCACCGCTCTCGATGCGCAAGGTCAGCGAGCGCAGCGAGATCTTCCCGGTGTTCCACGACCTGTTCCAGCGCCGCGAAACTGCCCAGGAGAAAGCCGCTCCATGACGGAACGCTTGTTCGAAGGCGCCGATTGGGATTTCCACACCTTGCAGCGCATCACCGATGCCTGCGAGGAGGTGGCATTCAAGGATCTCGGGCTCGACGTCTATCCGAACCAGATCGAGGTCATCACCGCCGAGCAGATGCTGGATGCCTATTCCTCGGTCGGCATGCCCTTGTTCTACAAGCACTGGTCGTTCGGCAAGCAGTTCGCGTACCACGAAGCGTCCTATCGCAAGGGCCTGATGGGGCTCGCTTATGAGATCGTGATCAACTCCTCGCCCTGCATCTCCTATCTGATGGAGGAGAACACGGCGACGATGCAGACGCTGGTGATCGCGCACGCGGCTTTCGGCCACAACCACTTCTTCAAGAACAACTATCTGTTCAAGCAGTGGACCGATGCCGACGGCATCCTGGACTACCTCGATTTCGCCAAGAACTACGTCATGCAATGCGAGGAGCGCTACGGCCGCACCGAGGTCGAGCGCACGCTGGATGCTGCGCATGCGCTGATGTCGCACGGCATCGACCGCTATCCCGGCAAGAAGAAGCTCGATTTGCGCGAGGAAGAGAAGCGGGCAGGGCGCCGCCGCCAGCACGAAGAGGAAGTCTTCAACGATCTCTGGCGCACGGTGCCAAAGGGAGCGTCGAAGACCCGGTCCGCGATCTCGCTCGAACGCCGCCGCAAGCTGCTCGGCCTGCCGCAGGAAAACCTGCTCTATTTCCTTGAAAAGAGCGCGCCGCGACTGGCGCCCTGGCAGCGCGAGCTGCTCCGCATCGTCCGCCACATCGCGCAATATTTCTATCCGCAGAGCCAGACCAAGGTGATGAACGAGGGGACGGCGACCTACGTCCACTATCGCATCATGACCAAGCTGCATCAGCAGGGCCGCATCACCGACGGCAATTTCCTCGAATTCCTGGGATCGCACACCAATGTGGTGTTCCAGCCCGAATTCGACGATCAGCGCTTCTCAGGCTTCAATCCCTATGCGCTCGGCTTCGCGATGATGCAGGACATCGAGCGCATCGTCACCAGGCCGGAAGACGAGGACCGCGAATGGTTCCCGGACATCGCCGGCAAGAACGACGTGATGGGCGTGCTGCGCGACGTCTGGGCCAATTATCGCGACGAAAGCTTCATCGCGCAGTTCCTGAGCCCGAAGCTGATGCGGCAACTCCGCATGTTCCACCTGCATGACGATCCCGAGGAACGCGCCGGCATAAGGGTCGATGCGATCCACGACGAGCGCGGCTTCCGCCGGGTGCGGCGCGAACTGGCGCGGCAGCACGATGTCGGTTACATCGACGCCAATATCGAGGTGGTCGACGTCGATCTGTCCGGCGACCGCCGGCTGATCCTGCATCACCATGTCATCAAGGGCGCGCAGCTCAACGAAACCGACGCCAAGCGGGTGCTCCAGCATCTCGCCGATCTCTGGACCTACGACGTCGCGCTGATCGAGGTCGACGCCAACGACAAGGTCCTGCGCGAATATGTGGTTAGCCCGCGCCCGATTCCGGCGGCGGCTTGACGCCGCCGTCTATGCCGAACGTTTGGCCGGCTTCTTCCTGGCCTTGGACCTGTTCAAGTCCACGGCCGCGCGGATCAGTGCCTTCAGCGCCGTCTCGTTGATCTTCTCGCCCTCGCGAAAATCGATCGCGCGCCGCACATTGCCCTCGAGGCTGGAATTGAACAGGCCGGTCGGATCGTCCAGCGCCGCGCCCCTGGCAAACGTCATCTTCACCACCGCCTTGTAGGTCTCGCCGGTGCAGATGATGCCGTCGTGCTCCCACACGGGAACGCCGCGCCATTTCCATTCCTCCACGACCTCGGGATCGGCCTGCTTGATCAGGCCGCGGATCTTCCCCAGCATTTCGCCGCGCCAGTCGCCGAGCTCCTTGATCCTGCCGTCGATCAATTTGGAGGGTGAGGCTGCCTTTGCTTCCGTCGGACCACTCCTGGTCGCGGTCACGGCTTTCTTCATGATCTCGCCTCGCTTCGCACAGCGTCGCTGCGGCCGAGATAGGGCAGTGCGAACAGATACAGCCCGGTCGCGAGCAGCGGGATCAGCGGGACCAGCGCCATCAGGCCGATCCACACGGCCTGGAGCTGCATGATCATGGCGACGATGTTCGCGATGACGGCGATCGTGAAAGCCATCGACAGCCAGCGATGAATCTGTCGAATCCACATGTTCGTGCTCAATGAGACCTCCTTGGCAAATGATCGGAACGGACGCCGGCCGAGCTACTCAGCCCGTGCCAGCACCTCGTCCAGCTTGGCGAAAAACTGCTTCCAGCCGGCATGCGCGCCGCCAAAAGCCTGCTTCTGCGTCGGGCTGAAGCCGGCTTGCTCGACACGCAGGTGCGTGCCCGCACCCGTCGGCGTCAGCGTGAAGGTCACGACGCTCTTGAGATCGAACGCTGCGTCCTCATGCGCAAAATTCCAGGTGTAGGCGAGGGTGCGCTGAGGCTCGATGGCAAGCACCTCGCAGTCCAGCACGCCGCCCCACTCGCCGCGCAGGTTGAAGCGATGGCCGACGGTCGGCTTGAAGTCATTCTTCATCAGCCATTCCTCGATCAGATGCGGCTGCGTCAGCGCGCGCCAGATCCGCTCTGCGGGAAAGGCAAATTCGCGCTCGATGACGACGGAACGTGTCTCGGTTGCAGCTTCGGTCATTGGTCCATCCTCTTCAGGAGATCGTCGAGTGCGTCGAGCCGGTTCTGCCAGAAGCCGGCCATCTGGCTGGTCCAGTCGACCAGCGGATTGAGCGCACCGGGCTGCGCGCTGTAATGCGTCTGGCGTCCTTCATGCCGGTCGCGCACGAGGCCAGCCTGCTTCAGCGCGCCGAGATGTTTCGAGACCGCCGGCTGGGAAACGCCCGATCGCAGCGTCAGTGCCCCGACGGTCTGCTCGCCCTCGCGGCAAAGCCGTTCGAAGATCGCTCGCCGCGTCGGATCGGCGAGCGTTCTGAAAAGAAGGTCGGGTGCGGCGGACATAAGATCCATAACCAGAAAGTTATGGATTTACTCATAACCGTAGGGTTATGGGTGTGTCAAGCCCGATGGGGGATGTGGACTCGTTGGCGCAACGCGCACTACCGTCATTGCGAGGAGCCCTTGCGACGAAGCAATCCAGTCTGTCTCCGCGGACGGACTGGATTGCTTCGCTACGCTCGCAACGACGGAGGAGGTGGCGGCGCCTACGGCCGCAGATAGAGGTAGCCCTGCGATTGAAGCTCGGCGAGGCGGACCACGCCGCCTTTCTCCGCGCTGACGAAGCCCGGCAGCAGATCCGTCAGCGTGATGTTCTGCGCCTTCATCGTGTTGCCGCAGGCGGCGAGTTCGACGCCGTCCTTGGAGAAATCGCCGACGCGCTTGCTGACGTCGGGGTTGGCCTGCGCCGCGTGAAACGCCTTCAGCGCCGGCCCATGGATGACCAGCGCGATCGTGACGTGATCCGGGCCGCCGACACCGTCGATGTGGTTCTGGATGTTGCCGAGCACGAAATTGACCTTCTCGGCGTCACTGAGATGGTAGACCACCTTGAGCTTGTTGCCCGGGCCCGCGTCCGTCGCGGCCTTGGCGCTGGAGGCGCCAAGCGCGACGCCCAACGCCGAGACGGCGCTCCACAAGATGTTCCGGCGGTTCATGGCGATCTCCCTCGGCTGACCTGAATTTGCCGGAGACATATCATTTGTGACGGAGGGCGGCGAGTTCCTTGCGGTCGGTCACGAGCGAGGCGCACTCCGCGGTGTCGGTGCGGTCGAGGCGGAAAATGCCGTCGTCGGCGCCGGCGACCAGCGACTGCTCGGCATCGTCATCCGGCTTGTTGTTCTGCCAGACCCTGACCCGTGCCAGCCGCACGATTGCCGATTTGTCGTCCTTCGACAGCGCCACGCCGATGCCGCCGCCTTCGCAGTCGACGCCGCAGCCGAGGCGGATCTCGGTGCCGTCCTTGGTGAACACGGCGTGGTTACAGGAGCCGCTGGAGTCGAAATCGCCCGAGCGATGGCGATATCTGAAGCCGAGGCGGAAGGAGTTGTGGAGCTGCTTGTCTTCCTGGTCGGCCTCCGCGGAGATCAGCAGCTTCATGGCGGCGACCTTCTGCTTCGGATGCCGCGCCAGATGCCCGGCATCGTAGCGGCGCACGAAGCAGGCGTAGGCCTTGCTGCCGGGCGTGCCCGCATACATGCGCGCGTTGAAGGTCTCGGCCTCGGCCTTGGTGGCTTCGCGGATGTCGTCGGCCTCATCGGCCCGGGCAGCGCCGACGTAGGCGGCAAGAGCAAGCGGAAGGACGAGGGCAAGCTTCATGATCGCACCGGATGCGTGAGCCGTCGGCGGCCCGCCTGGTGAGGCGGGGCCGGTTGGCGGTTAGTCGCAGGCGGAGCGGCCCGCGTTCAAGTGCTTCCGCCTCACCCTGCTGCGGGGAGCCTCGCGCAAGGTTCCAGCCCTAGAAGGAGGGCGTTGATATTCCCCTGGTTGTTGCAGATGGCTGGTGGCGGTCACGATGTCCGTAAGTCAGAACTTGCCCAACCTTGCGATCGGCTATTCCCTGGCGCGGCTGCTCGGGCTCCTCGGAGCCAGCCTGTTGCTGACGCTGCTGTGTGCCGCACTCGCATTCAACTGGCACGACGCCAAGAACATCACCGCGTTCCAGATCGCGATCTGCTATTTCGGCGTCGCGTTGTTCGGCCTGGCCACCTGCAAGATGCTCCGGACGCTGATCTCCTCGCGGGAGCCGGTCGTCTTCGTCACCCGTGTCGGCATTCGCGATATCAGGATCGCCGATGACACCATCTCCTGGCGTTCGGTGCGGGACATGTCGATGTGGCGATACCGCAGCCAGAAGATCGTTGTGCTCCAGCTCGATCCTCTTCTCGCCGACCGGTTCGCCGGGAGCTTTCTGAAGCGCGTCTTGTCGCTGATGAACAAGCCGATCGGCGCGGACGGCGTGCTCGTCAATGCAGGCGGCCTGACCATGGACGGCGAAGCGCTATTCGAAACCTGCCGGCAATACTGGACGGCCGGCCGGTTGGCATATTCGGGCCGCTCCGCAACCGAGCCCGAACCCGAGCCGGTCCATTAGAGCGCGATGCGCCGAGTCCGGGCACAGCGTGCCCGCTTCCAGCGAGCTGTGATCGAGGCTCCGTGCGTTGCCTTAGTCGCAGGCCGGGCCAGGAAGGTTCACGCAATGCAAGCCCTCGGTTCGCTGGAACTCGATGTCGGCTGATCCTTCGACATTGTCCCGATTCGTCAGTGTGATAGCCTTCACAGACGAATGCCTCTCGAAGTCGTAGGGTGCGGCTGCCTCTTGCAAGTTTGTGGAGTGCCCCGCAATGGGCGAAATTCGCAACTTCAGATCCGGAAGCCACGATGACCCGCCGCCAAACGGCAGGATGTCTCGTCGTCTCGCGGCGATTATTGTCGGAGACATTGCTTCCTACAGTCGCTTGATGCAGGCCGACGAGGAAGGCACGCATGTTCGCGTCAAGCGGATCGAGCGGGACCTCATCGAGCCCAGTATCGTCGAGCATCACGGCAGCCTGGTGAAGACGACGGGGGACGGCTTCATCGCTATTTTCGACAGTCCGGTTGAGGCCGTCCGCTGCAGTATCGTCATCCAGCAAAATCTCATTGGCCGCAACGCCTCGCTGGCGAAGGAGTCCCGGATCGAATACCGGATTGGAGTCAATCTCGGTGACGTCATCGTGGAGCCGGACGACGTCTATGGCGATGGCGTCAACATCGCCACGCGGATCGAGGGCATCGCCGAGCCCGGTCAGGTCTATATCTCGGGCGCGATCTACGAGCAGATCAAGCACAAGGTGGTGTGCGGTTACGAAGCGCTTGGCGACCGCAAGGTGAAGAACATCACCGATCCCGTGCGCATCTATCGTGTGCTGCCGGATGCGGATGCCGTGGGCAGGACGCGCGGTCGGCGCGAGAATGTGCTGATATTCCTGCTGGGACTGACACTGCTTGTTATTGCGAGCGGCGTACTTTGGTATCTGCTCATGCAGCCACACAGCCCCGGCGAGCAGGCTGCGGCTCCCCCGCTGCCGGTTCCGGCAGCATCCCCCACGTCGCAATCCGCTCAAGCCGAACCCGGTTCTTCGACCCAGGCGCCGCAGACAGCACCTGCGGCTGCTCCCTCGATCACAGCGGCGCCCACAACCTCGCCGTCGCCAGCTCCGACGCAATCCACGACGTCGGTCCAGGAGCCGGAAATGGTTGCGATCCGCGGCGGCAGTTTCGCGATGGGCAGCAACGATGACCCGACGGAAAGACCCGTCCACCAGGTCGCGATCAAGCCGTTCGCGATCGGCAAATACCCGGTGACGGTGCAGCAGTGGAACGAATGCGCAGCCGCAAAGGCGTGCGCCTTCACTGCCGTCGGCAAGGACGATGCGCCGATCACCAATGCGAGTTGGACCGACGCACAGCAATATGCTGCGTTTCTCGCGCAGGCGACAACGAAGTCGTACCGGCTCCCAAGCGAAGCCGAATGGGAATATGCGGCGCGGGGCGGAACGCAGACCAAATACTGGTGGGGCGACAAGCTCCAGCCGGGCATGGCCGGGTGCAAGGATTGCGGCGACGCCGCGGCCGAGCAGCCGGCGAAAGTCGGCAGCTTCAAGCCCAATCCCTTCGGGCTCTACGATATGGGCGGCGGCGTCGACCAATGGGTCGAGGATTGCTGGCACAAGACCTATCAAGGCGCGCCCAATGACGGCTCGGCATGGAGTGGGGGGGACTGCAGCTCGCACGTCCTGCGCTCGGGCTCCTGGAAGAACGACTCGCGATACGTGCGACCGTCCAACCGCGATGGTTACGATACCAATGTTCGTTACCCGACGCATGGATTCCGCGTCGCTCTCAGTCCCTAGGTGCTGGAGTAAATCTGATGCAAATCCTTCGCTGCGTTGTGCTGTCGGCTGCGCTCGCATTGATTCCAGGCATCGCCTGTTCGCAGGGCAAGACCGCTCCCAAGGACGCAAAGCTCTATTTCATCACCCCGTATGACGGGCAGAAGGTGCGCGGCGGATTCCTGGTTCGGTTCGGCCTGCGCAACATGGGCGTGACGCATGCCGGCGACGACTACCAGAACGCCGGCCATCATCATTTGCTGGTCGACGTCAGCGAACCCCTCGATCCGAAGGAGCCGATCCTGCAGGACAAGTCGCATCTGCATTTCGGGGCAGGGCAAACCGAAACATTTCTCGAGCTTCCGCCCGGGACCCATACCCTTCAGCTGGTGCTGGGCGACGCGAAACACTATCCGTTCGAGCCGCCTGTCGTGTCGGATAAGATCACCGTGCGCGTCAGGCCGCCGCTTCAGCGCGGCAAATGATCAGCGCAGGCTGGCGTTGAACTTGTCCAGTGCCGCCGAGCCCGGGCACAGCGTGTCCGCTTCCAGCGTGTTGAGCGGCGTCTCGACCGTGTTGAGATGCGCGTGCATATCTTCCGCATCGGGGTCGACATAGAGGAGCCCGGTGACGATCTGCCCCTTGGCGGCGTGCCTCGCGAGGAACGTCTGCGCGCCGAGCCGGTCGTGCGGATCGTAGTCGGCGTCGATCTTGCGCAGCGCGATCTTGCTGCCGTCATGCTGCTCGACCATTTGCACGGTGCCCGGCGCGTAATCCACCGCGATCAGGTCGCGGCCGACCAGCACGTCGAGCCGGTTGACCGCGTCATTGTGCTCGCGGACGTAGTCGAAGCTCTTGGTCGAGCCGGCGTGGTTGTTGAAGGCGATGCAGGGGCTGATGACGTCGATGAAGGACGCGCCCTTGTGGCGGATCGCCGCCGCAATCAGCGGCACCAGCTGGGTCTTGTCGCCGGAGAACGAGCGCGCGACGAAAGTGGCGCCCAGTTGAAGTGCGATCGCGACGAGATCGATGGCGTTGTCGGTATTGGTGACACCCTTCTTGGACTTCGAGCCGCGATCGGCGGTCGCCGAGAACTGCCCCTTGGTCAGGCCGTAGACGCCGTTGTTCTCGACGATATAGGTCATGTTGACGCCGCGCCGGATCGAATGGGCGAACTGGCCGAAGCCGATCGAGGCGGAATCGCCGTCGCCGGAGACGCCGAGATAGATCAGGTCGCGGTTGGCGAGGTTGGCGCCGGTCAGCACCGACGGCATGCGGCCGTGCACGGAGTTGAAGCCGTGCGAATTGCCGAGGAAATAGTCCGGCGTCTTCGACGAGCAGCCGATGCCGGAGATTTTTGCCACCCGGTGCGGCTCGATCGACAGCTCGTAGCAGGCCTCGATGATCGAGGCCGTGATCGAATCGTGGCCGCAGCCGGCGCACAGCGTCGAGATCTTGCCTTCGTAGTCGCGGTGGGTGTAGCCGAGCTCGTTCTTCTTGAGGCCCGGATGGTGGAATTTCGGCTTTGCAATGTAGGTCATGACACGGCCTTGCGGAGCGGGGTCACCTTGAGGTGATCCTGGTGGTCGCCAATGGCTTTTGCGATGAAACGGGCGGTGATCGGCGAGCCGTCGTAATGCACGATCGGCACGAGCCGCACCGGGTCGATGCCGTTCTCGTTGACGATGAGCTGGCGCAGCTGGCTGTCGCGGTTCTGCTCGACCACGTAGACGAAATCGTGCTCGGCGAGGAAGCTCGCGACGCTGGAGTGGAACGGGAAGGCGCGGATGCGCAGGCGGTCGAGCTGATGCCCGCGTGCTTCCAGAAGGGCGATCGCCTCGTCCATCGCCGGCGAGGTCGAGCCGAAATAGATCACGCCGTATTTGGTCGGACGTTCGGCATTGGCCTGGAGCGGACGCGGGACCAGATCCTGCGCGGTCTCGAACTTGCGCATCAGGCGCTGCATGTTGTCGGCGTAGACCGAGCCTTCCTCGGAGTAACGCGCATAGCGATCGCGCGACGTGCCGCGGGTAAAATAGGAGCCCTTGGTCGGATGCGTGCCGGGATAGGTGCGGTAGGGGATGCCGTCGCCGTCGACGTCGAGATAGCGGCCGAAGTCGCGGCCTTCCTCCAGCATCGCCGCGGTCATCACCTTGCCGCGGTCGTACTGCCTTGCGTCATCCCATTTCAGCGGACGGCAGAGCCGGTGGTTCATGCCGATGTCGAGGTCGAGCATCAGGAAGATCGTGGTCTGGAGCCGCTCGGCGAGATCGAAGGCGGCGGCCGCGAATTCGAACGCTTCTGCGGGATCTTCCGGGAACAGCAGCACGTGCTTGGTGTCGCCGTGCGAGGCATAGGCACAGGCGATGATGTCGCATTGCTGGGTGCGGGTCGGCATCCCGGTCGAGGGGCCGGCGCGCTGGATGTTCATGATCACGGCCGGAATTTCGGCGAAGTATGACAGGCCGATGAACTCGGTCATCAGCGATATGCCGGGGCCGGAGGTCGCGGTGAAGGCGCGGGCGCCGTTCCAGGAGGCGCCGATCACGATGCCGATCGAGGCAAGCTCGTCCTCGCCCTGTACGATGGCGTATTTCGCCATGCCAGTATCAGGGTCGTGCCGGTACTTCTTGCAATGGGCGGTAAAGGCTTCCGCCACCGACGACGACGGCGTGATCGGATACCAGGCGCACACCGTCGCGCCGCCATAGACGGCACCGAGCGCGGCGGCGCTGTTGCCCTCGATGAAGATGCGGTCGCCGACCTTGTCGGACTTCTTCACGCGCAGACCGATCGGGCATTTGAGGTTCTGCAGCGCCCAGTCGCGGCCGAGATGCAGTGCGTGGACGTTGGAGGAGAGCAGCTTCTCCTTGCCCTTGTACTGCTCGCCGATCAGCTGCTCGATCAGCTTCGGGTCCATGTCGAGCAGCGCACTGAGCGCGCCGAGATAGATGATGTTCTTGAACAGCTGGCGCTGGCGCGGATCGGTGTAGGTCGAGTTGGTGATCGCCGTCAGCGGCACGCCGATCACGGTGATGTCGTCGCGGAATTTGGTCGACGGCATCGGCTTGGTGGAATCGTAGAACAGATATCCGCCGGGCTCGATGCCGGCGACGTCCTTGTCCCAGGTCTGCGGGTTCATCGCCACCATCATGTCGACGCCGCCGCGAGCGCCGAGATGGCCGTCTTCGGTCACCCGCACCTCGTACCAGGTCGGTAGCCCCTGGATGTTGGAAGGGAAGATGTTGCGCGGTGACACCGGAACGCCATGGCGCAGGATCGCGCGCGCGAACATCTCGTTGGCGCTGGCCGAACCCGATCCGTTGACGTTGGCGAAACGGACGACGAAGTCGTTTACGCTGCTGATCGGCTTCTTGTCGGACATGATGATCCCGCTTGAGTCATTTCGATCAAATATTTCTGCATGTCCCAGGCTCCGGTGGGACAACGCTCGGCGCACAGCCCGCAATGCAGGCAGACATCCTCGTCCTTGACCATCACGCGTCCGGTCTTGAGGTCGCCGGAGACGTAAAGGTCCTGGTCGGGGTGTAGCGACGGTGCCTTCAGGCGCTGGCGCAGATCGGCTTCCTCGCCATTCTCCGTGAAGGTGATGCAGTCCATCGGGCAGATGTCGACGCAGGCGTCGCACTCGATGCAGAGCGAAGTCGAGAACACGGTCTGGACGTCGCAGTTCAGGCAGCGCTCGGCCTCGCCCAGCGCCAGCTTGACGTCGTAGCCAAGCTCGACCTCGGTGCGGATGTCCTTCAGCGCGATCACCTTGTCGCGATGCGGCACCTTGAAGCGCTTGTCGTTGGAGATGTCGTTGTCATAGCTCCATTCGTGGATGCCCATCTTTTGCGAGGAAACATTCACCTCCGGCAGCGGCCGTTCGGTGATGTCCTCGCCCGACAGCAGCTTGTGGATCGACAGCGCGGCGTCATGGCCTTGGGCCACGGCCCATATGATGTTCTTCGGACCGAACGCGGCGTCGCCGCCGAAGAAGACCTTGGGGTTGGTCGAGACGAACGTCTTCGGATCGACCTTGGGCATATGCCATTTGTCGAACTCGATGCCGCAATCCTGCTCGATCCAGGGGAAGGCATTCTCCTGGCCGACCGCGACCAGCACGTCGTCGCATTCGATGGTCTGGTCGGGTTCGCCTGACGGAACGAGATTGCGGCGGCCCTTGGCGTCGTACTCGGCCTTCACCTTCTGGAAGGTGATGCCGGTGAGCTTGCCGTTGTCGTGGATGAAGGAAACCGGAACAAGGAAGTTGAGGATCGGGATGTCCTCGTGGATCGCATCCTCCTTCTCCCAGGGCGAGGCCTTCATCTCCTCGAAGCCGGAGCGCACGACGACCTTGACGTCCTCGCCGCCGAGCCGGCGCGCGGTGCGGCAGCAATCCATCGCAGTGTTGCCGCCGCCGAGCACGACCACGCGCTTGCCGATCTTGTCGGTGTGGCCGAACGACACCGAGGACAGCCAGTCGATGCCGATATGGACGTGGGCGGCAGCTTCTTTCCGGCCGGGAATGTCGAGCTCGCGACCGCGCGGCGCGCCGGAGCCGACGAAGATCGCGTCATACTTCTCCGCGAGCAGCGCCTTCATGCTCTCGATGCGGTGGCCGCCCCTAAACTCGACGCCGAGATCCAGGATGTAGCCGGTCTCCTCGTCGATCACCGAGTTGGGCAGGCGGAATTTCGGGATCTGCGTGCGCATCATGCCGCCGGCTTCCGGATCGCCGTCGAACACGGTGCAGTGATAGCCGAGCGGCGCGAGGTCGCGCGCCACCGTCAGCGACGCGGGGCCGCCGCCGACGAATGCGACGCGCTTGCCGTTTTTCGCGGAGGGCTTCGGCAGGCGATGCGTAATGTCGTCCTTGAAGTCGGCAGCGACGCGCTTGAGGCGGCAGATCGCGACCGGCGTTTCCTCGACGCGTCCGCGGCGGCATGCCGGCTCGCATGGACGATCGCAGGTGCGTCCCAGAATTCCGGGAAACACGTTCGATTTCCAATTGATCATGTAGGCGTCGCTGTAGCGGCCTTGGGCGATCAGTCGGATGTATTCGGGAACGGGGGTGTGCGCAGGACAGGCCCATTGGCAATCGACCACTTTGTGAAAGTAGTCGGGGGCCGCGATATCGGTCGGTTTCATTCCTACCCTGTCCGCGCAGGCTCAAAGACCCGGCGGCCTCTTCTGAGCTTGGCGAACGCTTAACGCGCGTCGATCTGGTTTCTGAATGACGTCATTGGGTTAGCTTATTAGAACCGGTCCGAAGTACAACGGCAAATTTTCGCGCTTCCCCTCTTTCATGGGAGCTGCGCGCGCACAGCATTAACGGAAGCGCGCAGCAATGCGGCGGTGCAACATGTTGCGCTGCGCTGCTTCAGCCGCGCGCGATCTCGCTCTTCGCCAGATCCCACATCAGCGCGTAAGTGCCGACCGAGACCGGAAGCGGGAAGGGCGCTGCCGCAGGACCGGTGAAGCTTTCGGCGATGACCGCCGAGACCGCGCCGACACGGGTGCCGTCGATCAGCACGAACCAGTCGCGTGCACCTTCGTTGCGCATTGCCGGAATCTCAGGCGTCGCACCCGACAATTCCGGCTCGCTTTCGAGCAGATGCATCGAGATGATGCCGTCGTGTTTTTCCGGCGCCAGCCTTTCTTGCAGTGCGTCACGCCACGCCACGGCATTCTCCGGGGTCGGCCGCAGCCGCACCACGCCGAGCGCGGCGCCGCGCCCTGCTCCGTTGCTGATGGTGATCCGCGCGACGACGCGCAGCATGTCCTTGAACCGCGCCATGCTCTGCCGCGACCAGTCGGTCGGGTTGGCGAGCCGCGCCCGGTAGGCAGGGCTGTCGAGCACGTCGAGCGTCGCGGTCGAATACAGGCAGAGATATTTGGGATTGGCGGCGTGCGCGACATAGCGCCGCGCTTCGAGGAATCCCTCGATCGCAACGCGCTCTTCCAGATGCTCGCGATCGTACCAGCGGTTGAAATCGGCCTCATCGGCCGCGTCGATATTCATCGACGTCAGCAGCATGCCTTTCCCGGCGAGCGGCATTTTTCTTGTCCTGTTATCGTGCGGCCTTTGATGCGAGGTCTGCGATCGACTTCATGACCGCGTCCCGCACGCCGGCATCATAGAGCGAATGCCCGGCTTCTTCCACGATGCGAATCTCGGAACCCGGCCACGCCTTCGCCAGCGCCTGAGATGTCTCAGGAGGGCACAACAGGTCGTAGCGGCCCTGAACGATGATGCCGGGAATGCCATCGAGCTTGCCGGCGTTCCGCAACAGCTGGTCCTCCGTCATGAAGCTGTCGTGGACGAAATAATGCGCCTCCATGAACGGCGTCGCCGGCAATGTGCGCCACACGTTCAGCGACGCCAGGTCCAGCCGCGTCTTTGCCGCCTTGTGTTCCGACAACGCGCGTTCGGTGTCGTGCCAGGCGCGCGCCGCGGGCCCGTGCACGGCGGGATCGGTATCGAGGATGCGGCGATAGTAAGCTTCCACCGGCCGCTCGCGCTCCTCTAGCGGCAGTACGCTCAGAAAATCCTCGTAGAGCGCGGGATAGAATTGCGACAGGCGCGAGGTAAAGGCCGTCTCCACTTCCGCGCGCGTGCCGAGAAACGTCGCGCGCAGCGCAATGCCGCTGACGCGCCCGGGATGCGCCTGCGCATAAGCCAGCGCCAGCGTCGCGCCCCAGGAACCGCCGACCACTATCCAGCGTTCGAAGCCGAATTTTTCGCGGATCTTCTCCATGTCCGCGATCAGGTGCGCCGTGGTGTTGTGCTGGCGCGATCCCTTGGGACGGCTGCGGCCGCAGCCGCGCTGGTCGAACAACACCGCGCAGAAGCGGTCGGGATCGAACAGCCGGCGATGATCGGGCTGGCAGCCGCTGCCGGGGCCGCCATGCAGATAGATGGCGGGAATGCCGTCGGCCCGGCCGACGCTTTCGACATAGAGCTCGTGGCCCTCGCCGACATCGAGCATTTCGGAGGTCAGCGGCGCAAAGGGATCGGCGCGCCTGGCGGATGCGGCCGCGTCGGCGTCAGGCGCCATTCTCGGATTCCAAGGTGCCACCGGCAAAGTTGCGGTAGAGGAAGCGGTTGGTCTCGCCTTCGGCCTCGCGCTCGGCCTGCTTGAAGATGGTTTCGTGCAGCGGCGACAGCGCGCAGGCGGGGTCGGTGTTGGCGGCATCGCCGGTCAGCGCGAAGGCCTGGCAGCGGCAGCCGCCGAAATCGATCTCGCGGAATTCGCAGGACTTGCACGGCTCCTTCATCCAGCCGGTGCCGCGATAGCGGTTGAAGGCCTCGGAGTTCTGCCAGATCCAGGCGATCGAATGGTTGGAGCGCACCGATTCGAAGTCGAGCCCGGTGATGCTTTCGGCGGCGTGGCAGGGCAGCACCTTGCCGGCGGGCGAGATGTTGAAGAACTGCCGGCCCCAGCCGCCCATGCACTTCTTCGGCCGCAGCGCGTAATAGTCGGGAACGACGTAGTCGATCGTCAGCCGCCCCTTCAGCCGCTCGCGCGCCTCTTCGACGATCCGGGTGCACTCTTCGAGTTGCGCCACTGTCGGCATCAGCGCGGCACGGTTCTTCAGCGCCCAGCCGTAATATTGCACGTTGGCGACCTCGAGCCGGTCGGCGTCGAGATCGACCGACATTTGGACGATGTCAGGGAGCTGATGCAGGTTCTGCCGGTGCATCACCGCATTGACGGTCAGCGGCAGATCCAGCTCGCGGGTCCATTTCGCCACTTCGAGCTTCTTGCGATGCCCGTTTTTATAACCGGCGACGCGATCGGCGAGGCCTTCTTCGACGCCCTGGAAAGAGATCTGGACGTGGCAGAGCCCGGCGTCCGCAAGCTCGCTCAGCCGCTCGCGCGTCAGCAGCACGGCCGAGGTGATGAGGTTGGTATAGAGGCCGACGTCGCTCGCATGCTTGACCAGCTCGACGAGATCCTTGCGCGCCGTCGGCTCGCCGCCGGAGAAATGCACCTGCAGCACGCCGATCTCGGCAAGCTCGCTCAGGACCTTCTTCCATTCCCCGGTGGTCAGCTCCTTGCCCGAGCGGTCGAGCTCGACCGGATTCGAGCAATAGGGGCATTGCAGCGGGCAGCGATGGGTGATCTCGAGCAGCACCGCCAGCGGAATGCCGAAGGTTTCCGCCGTCGAGCGCTGCTTCTCCAGCACGGCGAGGCTGTCGCTGGCGTCGGGTGGAATTGCCGGGTTGCCGAGCACATCGCTCATGACGTCTTCTCCCGGGCCTCCGTGAGGAAGCCCTTGTCGGCGAGATCCTGCAGCATGACGATGACGTCGGCCAGGATCGCCTCGCGCGGTGCGGCATATTTCGCGGCCAGCTGATCGGCGATATCGCCGACATTGCGCTCGCCGTTGCAGAGCTGCAAGACCTCGACCGCGATCTCGTCCGGCGCCAGCACCCGTTCCGGGGCCAGGATCACCCAGACTTGTCGCGTCTCGTCGTATTTCAGCCTGGCGTGGCGCGGCAGCACCGGGCGGCTTGCCTCGCTGACGCTGATATTGCGCGGCCCGGCCATCGCTTTATCCCTTAACCCGCTTTGGGCACGAACGCGCCCGGCGGAATGTGGCCCTCGACATAGGCGTGCTGGAGCGCATCGAGCTGCACCCACAGCACGTTGGTCTTGAAGATCAGCGCATTGCAGACCTGCGCGCGCTGCTCCGGCGTCGTGGCATGCGCCTTGACGTAATCGAGCGCAAAGCCGGCATCGCGCGGCGCCTGGGTCAGGCGCCGCTTGAAGTAGCTCATGATATCGGGATTGACGAAGTCGTAGTGCTCCAGCATGCCGGAGATACGCTCCTCGTGCAGGTTCGGCGCGAACAATTCGGTCAGCGAGGACGCGATCGCCTCCAGCGGGCTCTTCTCGCGGCAGTAATGGACATAGGCTTCGACCGCGAAGCGCGTCGCCGGCAAGATGCCCTCGGTCGATTCCACATAGGCCGTGTCGAGCCCGAGGCCTTCGGTCAGCTTCAGCCAGCGTTCGATGCCGCCCTCGCTGCCGACATCGCCGTCATGGTCCTCGATGCGGTGGCGCCATTCCAGCCGGGTGGCGCGGTCGCGGAAGCGCGAGATCACCACCGCGTCCTTGATCGGGATCGTGCTCTGGTAATAATAGCGGTTCAGCGCCCAGGCCTGCACCTGGCCCTTGTTCAGCTTGCCGCCGTGCAAGAGCTTATGGAACGGATGCAGGCTGTGATAGCGCGTCGCCCCGATATGGCGCAGCGTCGCCTCCAGCTCCTCGGCGCTAGTGAGCCTGATGTCCTTGCCGATCGAGAGCGCGGTCATTCCAGTCGGTGACGCGGCATTCACAGCACGATCTCCGTTCCGTCGGCGGGTATCTGCCAGCCCGCCTGCTCGGCAGACTTGCGCTCGGGCGAGCCAGGCAGCAGCGCCGGGTTCGAGTTATTGATATGCAGAAACATCTTCCTGTCGAGTGTGAGGTCGGCGAGCCGCGCGATCGCGCCGTCGTCGCCGGACATCGCGACATGACCCATGCTCTTGCCGGTCTTGTGGCCGAGCCCGGCCCTGATCATCTCGTCGTCCCGCCAGACCGTGCCGTCGAAGAACACCAGCGCAGCGCCGTCGATCTCGGCCTTGAGTGCGTCGGTCACCTCGGCGCAGGCGGCGATGAAGTAGAAGCACTTGCCGGTCGACTTGTCGGTGATCTTGAGCCCCAGCGTGTCGCCGTCGCCGCTCTGGCCGCCGGGATGTGCCTTGCCTTCCAGATACCACGCCGATTTGCCCGGCACCGCGAAGGGCAGCACCTCGAGCCCCGAGCGCGCGCCGTCCGGCAGCCGCGGCTCGAACGGCTCGTTGATGGCGATCGGCTGGCGCCTGACGTTCTTCTCGTTCAGCACGTTGAAGATGCTGTTGCTGTTCAGGATCGCCAGCACCTTCTCGTGCGCATAGACCGTGAAGGGCGAGCCCTCGCGCATCGACAGCAGGCCCGCGACCGCGTCCACTTCGCTGTTGGTCAGGATCACGCCCGCAATCGGCGTATGGCGCAACGCGCCTGCCTTGGGATGCAGCTGCGGCGTGGCATTCAATTGCTGGCGGAGATCAGGGGAAGCGTTGATCAAAAACCAGTGCTCGCCATCGCCGCTGAAGGCGACCGAGGCCTGGGTTCGATGAAGCTCTTGGCCGTGGCTGCGCGCCGCCCGGCAGGCCTCGCAACCGCAATTCCATTGCGGAACTCCGCCGCCGGCCCCGGCGCCCAGGACGACGACGCGAAGCATGATCCGTCTCCTGGAGGCAATGTCGCGAGGTGGACCTCACGCCGACACAAATCCTGTCTTCCGGACATGCATCGTGACCGAAAGATCCACCTGCGCAGAACGCAGATCACCAACCGCTTACTTGCGGGTGGCGCTCACATACATGTTGATTTCCATGCCACAGGGCACTTCGACGATCTTGGGGGCTTTCCAGGCCATTTTGGCTCTCCATTTTCGAGATTTCGGACGTATCCGCCCGAGGCTAAGTTACTGCGAGCACAAAAGTTCGCCAGTGAAATTTTCCCGAGCAGGGCCATATTGCGCCGCGAAAAATGCGCGGGGAACAGTACTTTCTGGTGATGCGGCCCTGCGCCTGGCGCATTCGGTCGTGAACGCTGTCCTGATAAAGCAGTTGTGAGTGCAGTGCAGCTTTCAATCCGGTACATGCGACTTTAGCTGGATCTCGTGATGCCCAAATATTTCTTCAACACCCGCATCGGCGACGAATTGATCGTGGATCCCGAGGGAGAGGATCTGCGCAATCCCGATCGCGCCTGGGAGGTCGCCCGCCAGATGATCCTGGAAGTGGTGAAATCGGAGGGCGCCCAGCCGGCCCTGATGGAGGCGGTGATCGAGGTCACCGACGTCGAAGGCGAGATCGTGCTCGAATTCCCCTTCACCGAGGCGCTCCTGGACATCCCGGACCAGTCTGCGACGCGGCATTAGCCACGGCTCTCTCCGCCGTCATTGCAATGACGGCGGTTGCGGCCATAGTCCGCGCATCCCACCCCCTTCGCCGCTGCGAAATCCGCATGGCTTTGCCGCGTTCCCGGCGCTAAAAGACGGTGGTTACACGGAGTTCGCCATGCAAGATCTCTGGCGCCTGTCGGCCGCCGACCTCGTCACCCTCGTCAAAGCCAAAAAAGTCTCCGCCAGGGAGGCGGCCCAGGCCGGGCTCGCCCGGCTCGACGCCGTCAATCCCAGGCTCAACGCCGTGATCGACCACCGGCCGGACGACGTGCTCAAGCAGGCCGACGCCGTCGATGCCGCCATCGCGAGGGGCGAGGACCCCGGTGTCCTCGCCGGCGTGCCCGTCACCATCAAGGCCAATGTCGACCAGGAGGGCTTTGCCACCACCAACGGCCTGAAACTCCAGCGCGACCTGATCGCGCGCGAGGACAATCCCGTGGTCGCCAATTTCCGCAAAGCGGGCGCCGTTCTGCTGGGGCGCACCAATTGCCCGGCCTTCTCCTATCGCTGGTTCACCACCAATCTGGTCCATGGCGACACCAAGAACCCCCGCGATGCCTCGCTGACGCCGGGCGGCTCGTCCGGCGGCGCCGGCTCGGCGGTTGCGGCCGGCATCGGCCATATCGCCCATGGCACCGACATTGCCGGCTCGATCCGCTATCCCGCCTATGCCTGCGGCGTGCACGGCCTGCGCCCGACGCTGGGCCGGATTCCCGCCTTCAACCCGGCGCTGCCGGAGCGCCCGATCGGGCCGCAGATCATGGCGGTGTCGGGTCCGCTGGCGCGTACCGTCAACGACATCAGGATCTCGCTCGCCGCGATGTCGGCCCGCGACGCCCGCGACCCCTGGTTCGTGCCGGCGCCGCTGGAAGGCCCGGCGCGGCCGAAGCGCGCCGCGCTCTGCCTCAACCCGGACGGCCTTGCGACCACGCCTGAGGTGAAGGCCGCGGTGATTGACGCCGGCAAGCGCCTGGAGCGGGCGGGCTGGACCGTCGAGACAATCGAGAACACCCCGCCGATGCGCGAAGCGGTCGAGTGGCAGATCAAGCTCTGGCTCGGCGACGGCTACGAGGCGCAACTCGAAATGGCCGAGCGCGAGGGCGATCCCGGCGCGCTGGCGTGCCTGCGCGGCAACCGCAGCAGGGTGACGCCGATGGACCAGGCGAATTACGCCAAGGCGCTGACCCGAAGAGCCATGCTGACCCGCGACTGGATGGCGTTCTTCGAGACCTACGCGGTACTGTTGACGCCGGTCTCCGGCGAACTGCCGTTCCCGGATCACCTCGACCGCAAGGACGACGAATCCTTCAAGCGCGTCTGGGAAGCGCAGCTGCCGCAGATCGCCATTCCCTTCATGGGGCTGCCGGGGTTGGTGGTCTCGACCGGCCTCGTCGGCAAGGCGCCGGTCGGCGTGCATATCGTGTCCGGCCGCTACCGCGAGGATCTCTGCCTCCTCGCCGGCGAAGCGATCGAGGCGGGCGGCGTGCCGCCGTCGCCGATCGATCCCGTGGGCTAGCGATGTCCGCGATCTACGACTTCAAGGCCAACTCGCTTGCCGGCGACGAAGTCGCCATGCGCCGTTTCGAGGGACAGGTGCTGCTGATCGTCAACACCGCGAGCAAATGCGGCTTCACGCCGCAATATCGCGGCCTCGAGGATCTCTATCGCGACCTGTCGCCGCGCGGCTTCTCCGTGCTCGGCTTCCCCTGCAACCAGTTCGGCGCGCAGGAGCCGGGGCGGGCGAGCGAGATCCAGGCGTTCTGCTCGGCCAATTACGACGTCACCTTTCCCCTGTTCGAGAAGATCGACGTCAATGGAAGCAACGCGCACCCTTTGTACGAGTACCTGAAACGCCAGCAATCCGGCCTGCTCGGCGCCGCCATCAAATGGAATTTCACGAAATTCCTGGTGGACCGTGCCGGCAAGGTGATCGCGCGCTACGCGCCGACCGCCCGGCCCGAAGGATTGCGGCAGCAAATCGAGACCCTGTTATGAGCGAGACAATCATGAGCGACGAATTTCCCGACCGCCTGTCGGTCGATCCGAACAGCCCCTATTACAACGCGGACATCCTGGCGCGCGACGTCGGCATTCGCTTCAAGGGCGTCGAGAAGACCAATGTCGAGGAGTACTGCATCAGCGAAGGCTGGGTCCGCGTCACCGCCGGCAATGCCAAGGACCGCCACGGCAACCCGCTGACCATCAAGGTGCACGGGCCGGTGGAGCCGTATTTCAGGGACAAGAAGTAAAGTCCAACCGCCGTCATTGCGAGCGAAGCGAAGCAATCCAGAATCTTTCCGCGAGTGACAGTCTGGATTGCTTCGTCGCAAGAGCTCCTCGCAATGACGAAAATAACCATCGAAGGCTGAACCGCATGTCCGTCCGCATCGTCGACGTCCGCGAGATCACAAAACCGATCTCGTCCCCGATCCGCAACGCCTATATCGACTTCACCAAGATGACGACGAGCCTGGTGGCCGTCGTCACCGACGTCGTGCGCGACGGCAAGCGGGTCGTCGGCTACGGCTTCAACTCCAACGGCCGTTACGGGCAGGGCGGCCTGATCCGCGAGCGTTTCGCCTCGCGCATCCTGGAGGCCGATCCGAAGTCGCTGCTGAACGCGTCCGGCGACAATCTCGACCCCGACAGGGTCTGGGGCGCGATGATGACCAACGAGAAGCCGGGCGGCCATGGCGAGCGCTCGGTCGCGGTCGGCACCATCGACATGGCGGTGTGGGACGCGGTGGCGAAGATCGCCGGCAAGCCGCTGTTCCGCCTGCTCGCGGAGCGTCACGGCGTCAAAGCCAATCCGCGCGTGTTCGTCTACGCCGCCGGCGGCTATTACTATCCCGGCAAGGATCTCTCGATGCTGCGCGGCGAGATGCGCGGCTATCTCGACCGCGGCTACAACGTCGTCAAGATGAAGATCGGCGGCGCGCCGATCGAGGACGACCGCACCCGCATCGAGGCGGTGCTGAAGGAGATCGGCAAGGACGCGCAGCTCGCCGTCGACGCCAACGGCCGCTTCAATCTCGAAACCGGGATCGCCTACGCCAAGATGCTGCGCGACTATCCGTTGTTCTGGTACGAGGAAGTCGGCGACCCCCTCGACTACGCGCTGCAGGCCGCGCTCGCCGAATTCTATCCGGGCCCGATGGCAACTGGCGAAAACCTGTTCAGCCACCAGGACGCCCGCAATCTAATCCGCTACGGCGGCATGCGCCCCGACCGCGACTGGCTGCAGTTCGACTGCGCGCTGTCCTACGGCCTGTGCGAATACCAGCGCACGCTGGAGGTGCTGAAGACCCATGGCTGGTCGCCCAGCCGCTGCATCCCGCACGGCGGCCACCAGATGTCGCTCAACATCGCAGCAGGCCTTGGCTTGGGCGGCAACGAAAGCTATCCCGACCTGTTTCAGCCCTATGGCGGCTTCCCCGACGGCGTCCGCGTCGAGAACGGCCACATCACCATGCCGGAGCTTTCAGGGATCGGCTTCGAAGGCAAGTCGGATCTCTACAAGGAGATGAAAGCGCTGGCGGAGTAACGTTGGGGGCGACGGCCGCGCCACATTCTCCGTCATTGCGAGCGTAGCGAAGCAATCCAGATTCTCTCCGCGGCGGAAGTCTGGATTGCTTCGTCGCAAGGGCTCCTCGCAATGACGTGCAATGAGAGTCCGCATATTTTTATCGCGCCGATCGCGGCCGTTGCTCACAATCATCTCTTGGTTGTGATAGTCTTGAAGCTCTCTCAAATGAGGGTGATCATGAAGCAGCCTTGCGTGTACATGTTCGCCAATCGCCGCAATGGGACGATCTACACGGGCGTTACCTCCAATCCGCCGCGCCGCGCGTTCGAGCATCGCGAGGGTCTCGTGAAAGGCTTCTCCTCGAAGTACGGCTGCAAGCTCCTCGTCTGGTACGAGCTAAATGCCACCATGACCGACGCGATTACGCGCGAGAAGCAGATCAAGGCTGGCAGCCGGGCAAAGAAGCTTGCTCTGATAGAGAGCATCAATCCGGATTGGACGGATTTGTACGAGACGCTGATCTGACCTCGAGCCCGGGTGCCCGCCACATTCTCCGTCATTGCGAGCGAAGCGAAGCAATCCAGAGTCTTTCCGCGGCGACAGTCTGGATTGCTTCGTCGCAAGGGCTCCTCGCAATGACGACGGAGCGGGCGATATTGCTTGTGGGCGCCTGGGCCTGCGGCGGACAGCGGCCGGGATCGCGCGAGGGCACTCGTCATTGCGAGCGAAGCGAAGCAATCCAGAATCTTTCCGCGAAGCCAGTCTGGATTGCTTCGTCGCAAGTGCTCCTCGCAATGACGGTGTGGAGCGAGCGTCTACGACAGCCTCATATCCAGCAGCCGCCTGCCTTCGCCCTTCAGCAGCTTCTTCACCGCGCTCGACGCTACGACCTCGCCGTCATTGGCATAGGCCTCGTGGTTCTTCTCGATGTCGTCGAGGCGGTAGAGATAGTTGACCATGACGCCGGCCGACTCACGCAGGCCCTTGGGCGAGAGGTCGCCGAGCCAGTTGATGCGTTCGAGCCTTGCGCCGTTGCCGAGATGGAAGCGGGCGACGGAGTCGATCAGCTTGCCCTTCGGCGTGCGCGCCTTGAGGAAGTAGTGCGCCGCGAGCGGCTCGATCACGGCGCGGAGCAGCGCGGTCGTCTCGGGGTTCTCGAACCATTTGGGATCGTCGAGGCGCTTGAGCACCTCGCGGTCCTCGTCCGACAGCGGCATGTCCTTGTCCTGCTTCACCCATGACATGAAGCCCGGCACCGGCGACAGCGTCACGAAAGTGTCGAGCTTCGGCGTTTCGCGGCGCAGCTCCTCGACCACCTGCTTGATCAGGAAGCTGCCGAAGGAGATGCCGCCGAGGCCGCGCTGGGTGTTGGAGATCGAATAGAACACCGCTGTGCGCGCCTTCTCTATGGGAAGGTACTGGCGATCGACGGCAAGCAGCGGCGCGATTGCGCCCGGGATCGTCTCGGTCAGCGCCACCTCGACGAAGATCAGGGGCTCGTCGACCATCGCGGGATGGAAGAAGGCGTAGCAGCGGCGGTCGACCGGATCGAGGCGGCGGCGCAGATCGTCCCAGTCGCTGATCTCGTGCACGGCTTCATAGCGGATGATCTTTTCGAGGATGTTGGCCGGGGTCGACCAGTCGATCCTGCGCAGCACGAGAAACCCCCTGTTGAACCACGAAGAGAGAAGATGCGAGACGTCGCGATCGAGCGCGGCGAGATCGGTGTGCCCGTTCATCATGCCGAGCAGGTCGGCGCGCATGTTGACGAGGTCGCCGGTGCCGCCCGGCGCGCGGTTGAGGCGGCGGATCAGCTCCTGCCGGCGCGGCTCCGAGGCGAAGTGCAGGAAGCTCGCGTCCTCGTCACTGGGCTTGGTACGCCATGCCTCGATCGCCTTCGACAGACGCTCCCGATCCGGGCCGAAATCGCGCACCAGGGCGTCGAAGAAGGCACGGCGTCCCGTCGCATCCAACTCCTGGTAGATGTCGAGCACCTCACGCGCCATGGCGGTGCCCGAAGCTTCGCCCCGGCCCGACAGCAGCGCGCCGCACAGCTCGATCAGCCCGTCGGCATCCTGTTTGGTGTCCTGGCCGTCACCGCGGCGAAGCAGCGTGCGGCCGCGCTCGGAAATCGTTGCGAGCAGGTCGGAGAAGAAGGCGTTGGCCATCTGGGCTTTCGAATCCGGTTTGTGCGATGCGGTAAGCTTACACGGGATTTAGGCGGAAGCCGATCACAATCAAGCGGAGGAATTTGGCAACTTTAGCTGGGCCGTGCGTTTCGAGAATGCTGTCATGCCCAATCTTGACCGGTTCACCCATTTGGAGAACAAGGCGGCTGCCTCACCCGCCGTCATTGCGAGCGTAGCGAAGCAATCCAGGGTCTTTCCGCGGCAAAAGTCTGGATTGCTTCGCTACGCTCGCAATGACGGAGGTTGGGGACCTACCCCTTCCCCGCAAACTCCCTCGGCGTCCGCCCCGTCACCTGGCGGAACGCTGCCGAAAAGGCCGGCACGCTGGCATAACCGAGCTGGGTCGCGAGCTGCTTCACCGATACACCGGCATCCGTCGACAGCCGGTGGATCGCCGCCGCGATGCGGGCGCGCTGGCACCAGCTCTTGAAGCTCAGCTGCGTCTGCGTCGAGAACAGCCGCGACAGCGTGCGGGCGGAGGTTCCGACCTCGCGCGCCAGCGTGTCGATGTCGTGCAGGCCGGTGGGATCGTCGAGCACGATCATCGCCGCGCGCCGGCAGCGCGGCTCGTGCGGCAGCGGCACGAAGGTCGCGGAATCCTCGGCCTGATGCAGTTCCAGCATCACCAGGCGCACCAGCAATTCGGTGCGTTCTTCCGTATTGCGCGCGTCGAACAGCGCCAGGATCGCCTGGTTCAGCAGCGGCGACACCCGCACCACGAACTCCTTCGTGAGTCCCTCATGGCGCTTCTGGCGCTTCAGCCAGGGCAGGTCGAAATACAGCGTGCGCATCTCGATGTCGGCGAGCAGATCGATGGCGTGCTGGAGCCCGGCCGGCACCCACACCGCGCGGTCCGGCGGCACCAGCCAGCGGCCCCCGGGCGTCGTCACCTGCATCGTGCCCTTGGCGGCATAGATCAGCTGTGCCTCGCGGTGCATGTGCGGATCGATCCGCATGCCCTTGGGATAGTCGCGGGCGACCAGATGCACGCCCGCCGGCGAGCGGTGGTTGCTCCGGACCTCCCGGAGGATTGGCGTTTCGACGACAGTCATTGGCAGCATCCCGTCATGGGGTCGACATATAACTCATTTCGGAGCAGGAGAGGATTCGCATGAACAGCCCCAGCCGGGTGATCAGCTTCGTCAACGCAGGCCATTTCATCGACCATTATGCGATGCTGATCTTCGCCGCCGCCGTGATCATCATGGGGCCGGCGCTCGGCATGGCCTATTCGGAACTGCTGCCCTACGCGACGCCCGGCTTCGTCGCCTTCGGCGCCGGCTCGCTGCTGACCGGCTGGCTCGGGGACCGCTGGAGCCGCCGCCACATGATGCTGATCTTCTTCGTCGGCATCGGCTTGTCCATGATCTCGGTCGGCTTGGTGCAGACGCAGGCGCAACTCGGCGCGGCGCTGCTCGCCATCGGCATTTTTGCCTCCATCTATCATCCGGTCGGCACCGCGATGATCGTGTCCTACGCCGACAAGCTCGGCCGCGAGATGGGATTGAACGGCGTCTGGGGCAATCTCGGCGTTGCTTCCTCCGCACTCGTCACCGGCGTGATCGGCCAGTATCTCGGCTGGCGTTTCGCCTTCATCGTCCCCGGCATCGTCACCATCCTGATCGGTATCGCGTTCGCGATGACGGTCGTGCATGAGGATCGCAAGGGCTCCAGGCAGGCGGCAGCTCAGGCGCGCGTGGCCAAGCAGGACATGTGGCGCGTGATCCTCGCGCTGCTGATCGTCGTGATCGCGATCTCGACGACGTTCAATGCCGTCACCGTCGCGCTGCCAAAGCTGTTCGCGGAGCGGCTTGCGGATCTGACCAAAAGTCCGGCGCTGCTCGGCGTCATCGCGGCCTGCGTCTACGTGTTCGGCGCGATGACGCAGTACACGATCGGCCGGCTGCTCGACCGCTACTCGCTGAAGACGGTGGCGCTGCCGCTGTCCTTCATGCTGGCGCCGTTCCTGTATCTCGCGGCGAGCCTGAACAATCTGCCGCTGATCCTGGTTTCGATCGGCATCGTCATGGGCGCGTTCGGGCAGGTCACGGTGAACGATGCAATGGTCGGCAAATACACCAGCGAGGAATGGCGCTCGCGCGCCTACGCCGTGCGCTATTTCATCGGCTTCACCGCCGCCGGCGCCTCGGTCGGCCTGGTCGCCTGGCTCTACGAGCAGGGCGGCTTCGTCACCATGCTGCATGCCTTTGCCGGTCTTTGCCTGCTGGCGATCGCGGCGGCGATCATCCTCCCGCGCGAGATCAGGACGCCGCAGGCGGCGTGATCTCGTCCTTGCGAGCGTAGCGAGGCAATCCATACTGTCTCCGCGGAAGGACTCAGGATTGCTTCGCGGAGCCTGTCATCGGGCCGCGCGTTCGCGCGGACCCGTTGGCTGGCAATGACGGAGAAGCTCGCAATGGCGGGGAGACGGCGTGCGTTGCGCCACGTCACGTATGCCGCCGATGATGCCATCATGCCGGTGTTTTGCCCGACGGAGCAAGTAGTTTCGGTAAGACCGAAATTTCTTAAGCTTTTTCGACCCCGTCTCTACTGTGCATGGGGTTGTTTTCGACTTTTCTGTTGGAGGGAACTCCCTCTGCCTCCCGCGGGTTCTGTCCCTGTCGCCGCCGGCACCTCGCCGCGGCGAATGAAGGGGGAAAGACACCTGCATGCAGTGGCGCCTGTTCCGACCGGTCGGTCTTGTCCCCGCGGCGCTTGTCCTCACCACCATTGCGGCCAGTGCCGAGGGCGGCAAATCCGCCGGCCCGTCCGAATTCCTGCTGGTGGCGCAGATCGTGCTGCTGATCGCGGTCGGCCGCGGCCTTGGCGAGATCATGCAGCGCATCGGCCAGCCCTCGGTGATCGGCGAATTGCTCGCCGGCATCATCCTCGGGCCGTCGCTGTTCGGCTGGATCTGGCCGGAGGCGCAGCACGCGATCTTTCCCAAGACGCCCGAGCAGAAGGCGATGATCGACGGCATCGCCCAATTCGGCATCCTGCTGCTGTTGCTGCTCACCGGCATGGAGACCGACCTGAAGCTGGTCAGGAAGGTCGGCAAGGCCGCGATCGCGATCTCGATCGCCGGCATCCTCGTGCCCTTTGCCTGCGGCTTCGCGCTGGGCGAGTTCCTGCCCGATGCGCTGCTGCCCCAACCGGAGCAGCGCCTGGTGGCCTCGCTGTTCATGGGCACGGCGCTGTCGATCTCCTCGGTGAAGATCGTCGCCGTGGTCGTGCGCGAGATGAACTTCATGCGCCGCAATGTCGGCCAGATCATCGTCGCCACCGCCGTGATCGACGACACCATCGGCTGGATCATCATCGCCGTCATCTTCAGCCTGGCCTCGCACGGGGCGCTGGATATCGCCTCGGTGGCGAAAGCCGTGCTGGGCACGCTCGCCTTCCTCGCCATCAGCTTCACCATCGGCCGCAGGCTCGTGTTTCAGCTGATCCGCTGGGCCAACGACAACCTCGTCAGCACGGCGCCTGTCATCACCGTGATCCTGCTGCTGATGAGCGGCATGGCGCTGATCACGCACCTGATCGGCGTCCACACCGTGCTCGGCGCCTTCGTCGCCGGCATTCTGGTCGGCGAGTCCCCGATCCTGACGCGGCAGATCGACGAGCGCCTGCGCGGATTGATCTCGAGCTTCTTCATGCCGGTGTTCTTCGGCCTTGCCGGGCTCAGCGCCGATCTCTCGGTGCTGCGCGACCCCAATCTGCTGATGCTCACCGGCCTGCTGGTCGTGATCGCCAGCGTCGGCAAGTTCGGCGGCGCCTTCGTCGGCGGCACCTTGGGGGGCCTGAGCACCAGGGAATCGCTGGCGCTGGCGAGCGGGATGAACGCGCGCGGCTCGACCGAGGTCATCATCGCGACCATTGGCCTCTCCATCGGCGTGCTCAGCCAGAACCTGTTCACGATGATCGTGACCATGGCGATCGTGACCACGATGGCGATGCCGCCGATGCTGCGCGCCGCGCTGGCAAAGCTGCCGATGAACAAGGAGGAGAAGGAACGGCTGGAGCGGGAAGAATTCGAGAAGCGCGGCTTCGTCGCCAATCTCGAGCGTCCCCTGCTGGCGGTGGACGAGAGCGTCAACGCCACCTTCGCAGCCCACATCGCCGGCCTGATCGCCGGCATGCGCGGCCTGCCGATCACGGTGCTGCATGTCGGCCAGCGCGCCAAGGATCAGGAGAAGGCCCGCGGCGAGGAGAAGAGCCACGAGGTCGTGGTGAAGAAGGCCGCCGACACCGTCTCCGCAAATGGCGACGGCGATGCCGGCAGCGTCGATGTCACGACCCGGGTTCGCAAGTCCGGGCTCGGCGAGGCGATCGGCGACGAGGCGAAAAAGGGCTTCGATCTCCTGGTCGTCGGCGTCGACAGGGTCACCGCGACCAACGAGCGCTTCGATCGCAAGATCGAGGACATCGCGGCGGAGTTCGAGGGGGCGCTCGCGATCGTGGCGGCCAAGGGCAAGCACCTGAAGCAACCGATGCCCGACGCTCTCAACATCCTCGTCCCGGTCTCGGGCAGCGGCGTCTCCAAGCGCGGCGCCGAGGTCGCGGTCGCGCTGGCGCAGGCCGGATCAGGCTCGCTCCGCGTGATCTACGTGGCGACGACGCGGGACAAGGGCGCGCAGCGCGGCGCGTCCCGCGGGCTGAGCCAGGAGGAGGGAATCCTGAAAGACACCAGCGACCTCGCCGCCCGCTACGACGTCGACATCACCACGACGTTGCGCGTGAACAGGGCACCGGAAGCCGCGATCCTGCGCGAGATCGACACAACGGATATCGATCTCGTGGTGATGGGCGTCGATCGCATCCAGGGCGACCATCTCTCATTCGGCGGCGTCGCCGACGCCGTGCTGCGGCAGTCGAAGGTCTCGGTGCTGCTGGTCTCGAGCGGCGAGGCGCGGCGATCGCCGGCGGAGAGTGCCTAGGACTTCACCTCCGCGGCCGGTTGTGCCACCTGCGTCTTTGCCACCTTCTTCGACGCGCGCCAGTTCTCGAAGCGCTGCACCACCACGAAGAAGGCCGGCACGAACAGCACCGCGAGGCAGGTCGAGGCCAGCATGCCCGAGAACACCGTGATGCCGATCGATTTGCGGGCGCTGGCGCCGGCACCGGTCGCGATCACCAGCGGCACCACGCCGAGGATGAAGGCGAACGACGTCATCAGGATCGGGCGGAAGCGGGCGCGGGCCGCCTCGATCGCGGCTTCCAGCACCGGCTTGCCGTCGCGGCCGTGCAGCTCTAGGCCCACCTCCACGATCAGGATGGCGTTCTTGGCCGAGAGCGCGATCAGCAGGATCAGGCCGATCTGGCAATAGAGGTTGTTGTCGATCTTCAGGCCGTTGAGGATCAGCATGGGTCCGATCAGCGACAGCGGCACGGCGAGGATCACCGAGATCGGCGCGTACCAGCTCTCGTACTGGCCGGCGAGCACGAGATAGACCAGCAGCATGGCGAGGCCGAACACCCAGTAGATCTGGTTCGAGACCGCCTTCTCCTGATAGGACATCGCGGTCCATTCGTAGCCGGTGCCCGGCGGCAGCGTCTTGTCCGCGATCTCTTCCATCAGCTTCAGCGACTGGCCGGACGAATAGCCCTGCGCCGGCAGGCCGATGACGGTCGAGGAGGGATAGAGATTGTAGAGGCTGATCAGCGACGGACCGGTGGCCGGCGTGATCGTGGCGACGGTGCCGATCGGGATCATGTCGCCGTTCGAGTTGCGTACCTGCATGTTGGCGATGTCGCGCTCGGTGACGCGGAAGGCGGGATCGGCCTGGGTGTAGACCTGGAATACGCGGCCGAACTTGTTGAACTGGTTGACGTAGGACGAGCCGAGATAGGTCGACAGCGCCGCGAACACCTGATCGGTGGTGACGTGCAGGGTCTGGGTCTTGATGCGGTCGATCTCGACGTTGAATTGCGGCACCGACGAGCGGAACGAGGACTGCACGCGCTGCAGCGCGCTCTGGCTCTGTCCGTTGGAGACCATCGCGCCGGTGATTGCTTGCAGCTTGGCGAAATCACTGTTGCCGTCGCGCAGCTCGACCTGCATCGAGAAGCCGGCGGCGTTGCCGATGCCCTGGATCGGCGGCGGCGGCAGCACCAGCGTGCGCGCCTCCATGATGGCCGCGAGCTTGTCGTTCAGCCCGTACACCAGCGAGCGCAGATCCTCGCCCGGTCCCTTGCGCGCCTCCCAGTCCTTCAGGATGATGTAGGCGACGCCGGCATTGGCAAGGCTGGCGCTGTTGTCGAGCGCGGAGATGCCGGCGATGGTGATGACCTGCTGGACTCCGGGCGTCTCCTTGATCAGCTCGCTCGCTCTGTCGAGCACCTTCTGGGTCCGCTCCAGCGCGGCGCCGTCGGGCAGCTGCACGGCGGCGATCAGATAGCCCTGGTCCTCGATCGGCAGGAAGCCGGTCGGCACCCGCGACAGGCCGTAGCCGCCGATTACGATCAGCACCAGCGCGAACGCGACCGAGATCGTGCTGTTCCTGCACAGCACGCCAATGAGCCGCGTGTAACCCCGCTCGACGCGGTTATAGACCGCGTTGAAGCCGCGGTAGAAGAAGTTGCGCCGCTCCGGCGGCACCGTAGGCCGCAGCCACAGCGCGCATTGCGTCGGCTTCAGCGTGGCCGCGTTGATGGCAGACAAAAGCGCGGTTGCGGCGATCACCAGCGCGAATTGCGAATAGATGCGCCCCGTCAGGCCAGCGAGGAACGAGGCCGGCAGGAACACCGAGATCAGCACCAGCGTGATGCCGACGATCGGCGCGAACAGCTGGTCCATCGCCTTGATCGCGGCGTCGTGGCCGTTCATGCCCTGCTCGATGTTGTGAGCGGCGCCTTCCACCACGACGATGGCGTCGTCGACGACGATGCCGATCGCCAGCACGATCGCGAACAGCGTCGACATGTTGATGGTGAAGCCGAGCGCCGCCATCGCGGCGAATGCGCCGATGATGGTGACCGGCACCGTGGTTGCCGGCACCAGCATGGCACGCCAGTCCTGCAGGAACACCAGGATCACGACCAGCACCAGGAGGCCGGCCTCGATCAGCGTCATGTAGACCTCGTGCACCGAGGCCTGCACGAACTTCGTGGTGTCGAACGGCGTATCGTACTTCATGCCTTGCGGGAACGCCTTTGCGAGCTCCGCCATCTTCTTTTCGACGGCCTGCTCGACCTGGAGTGCGTTGGCGCCCGGCGACTGGAACACGCCGATGCCGGTGGCGGGCTGCTTGTTCAGCGAGAAGATCTGGCTGTAGGTCTGCGCGCCGAGCTCGACCCAGCCGACGTCGCGCACCCGCGTGACGTCGCCGCTGGTGCCCGACTTCACGATGATGTTCTCGAACTCGCTGGTGTTGTCGAGCCGGCCGTTGACGTTGAGCGTGTACTGGAACGCCTGGCCCGGCGGCGTCGGCGGCGCGCCGACCTGGCCGGCGGCAACCTGCTGGCTCTGCTGCTGGATCGCCTGGATGACGTCCTGCGGCACGAGGCCCCGGACCTGCAGCTTGTTCGGATCGAGCCAGACCCGCATCGAATACTGGCCGGCGCCGAACACCGTGACATTGCCGACGCCGGGCAGGCGGGAGAGCTCGTCGCGGATGTTGATGGTGGCGTAGTTGCTCAAGTAAAGGCTGTCGAACCTGGAGTCCGGCGAGGTCAGGGTCACGAACAGCAGGATCGAGGTCGACCGTTTCTGCACGGTGACGCCTTGATTCTGCACCGAGGTCGGTAGTTGCGACAGCGCGCTGGAGACGCGGTTCTGCACCAGCACCTGCGCGAAGTTGAGGTCGGTGCCGATCTTGAAGGTCACCGTCAGCGTGTAGGTGCCGTCGGAGCCGCTGTAGGACTGCATGTAGAGCATGTCCTCGACGCCGTTGACCTGCTGCTCGATCGGCAAGGCAACCGTGTCGATCACGGTCTTGGCGCTGGCGCCGGGATAGCGCGTCGTCACCTGCACGGTCGGCGGCACGACGTCGGGATATTGCGCGACGGCGAGATTGAACAGCGCGACGCCGCCGATCAGGATCATCAGCAGCGCGATGACGTTCGAGAGGACCGGCCGCTCGATGAAGAACTTTGAGATCATGGCTGGCGCTCCCTACTTGGCAGACGCCTGCGGCTGCTCGATCTTCGTCACCTGCGGGTCGATCTTCTGGCCCGGGATAACCCGCAGCAACCCTGCGATCACGACGCGGTCGTCCGGCTTGAGGCCGCTTTCGATCACGCGCAGGCCGTTGTCGACGGGGCCGATCTGGACCTTGCGCTGCTCGACGATGTTGTCGCTGCCAACGACGAGGAGATAGCGGCCGCCCTGGTCGCTGCCGAGTGCGGTGTCGGGAACGAGCAGGGCGTCCTTCTCCTGGGTGAACGGCACGCGGACGCGGACGAAATAGCCGGGCAGCAGCACCCGCTTGTCGTTGGGCACGAGGCCGCGCACCGCGAGCGTGCCGGTCGACTGGGTGAGGGTCGGCGCGACGTAGTCGAGCTTGCCCTCATGTGGATAGCCGGCTTCGGTCTGCAGGCCGACTTGAATCGGGAATTGCTTCATGTCGGCGGCGGTCAATCCGCGTCGGGCGGCCTCGGCGCGGATGCGCAGCACGTCTTGCTCGTTGACGGTGAAGTTCACATAGATCGGGTCCATCGCGACGATGGAGGCGAGCTGGGTCGGGGAGGAGACGCCGACGAGCTCGCCGACCGAGACCATGTGAGCGCTGACGATGCCATCGAAAGGCGCGGTCACGTTGGTGTAGCCGTAGTTTACCTGGGCGAGCCTGGTGTTGGCCTGGGCCTGCTGGAGATTGGCCTGCGCGTTGTCGCGGGTGGATGTCGAGGTATCGAGCGTGGCCTGCGACACCGCCTGGCGCTGCACCAGATCGCTTTGTCGCTTGAAATCGGCTTCGGCCTGCCGGACCGAGGCCTGCGCGCCGGCCTCGGCCGCCTGCGCCTGCTCGAGCTTGACCTTGTAAGTCTCCGGCTCGATGGTGAACAGCTGGGTGCCCTGCTTGACGAAGGTGCCGTCCTGATAGTCGATCGATTGCAGGAAGCCCTGCACGCGCGCGACGAGATCGACGCTCTTGATCGGCGCGGTGTTGCCGGTGGCCTCGACATAGCGCGTCACCGGGCGTTGCACCGGCGTTGCGACGTCCACCTTGGGCGGTGGCGGGGCCACGAAGCTGTTCTTCTCCTCGCAGCCGGGGAGCGCCGCCAAGGCCATCGCGGCGGCGAGCGCCCGCCCGACACCTCTCCACGCTCCGTTGCGCCGTGCGGGAGATGCGGGATTCGCGCAGGTCATTCGGTGGCCCCCGATTATTGTCTGTCGGTGCGGCAGGCTATCAACAAATGTCCGGCCGTGGAACACCATAGCCATGGCGGTCAGCGGCCTTGCACTGCAAACAGCGCTGTGGCCTTTGACAGTTTTGTCACGACAAACCGCTTTTCATCGTGCGCACGATCGACCAGAATTGTGTCAAAGGCCGAGCGACGGCGCGCGGCGCGGTCGGGACGAAGAAGAGAAGAAAAAGAAGAGACTCAGAAGAAACGAAGAAGAAAAGGTCAGGAGATTATGGCATGCCAAGGTCGCTCCCGTCGGCTCTCGCCGGCCTCGTTCTCGCAGCGTTGGTCGCCATGCCTGCACTAGCGGACGGTTTAAAGGACGAGATCGCGCCGACCGGCAGGCTCCGGGTCGCGATTGCGATCAGCCCGGCGGGCGGAGCGTTCTGGTCGACCAAGACCGAAGCCGGCTATGCCGGCGTCCCCGTCGATCTCGGCCGGGAGATGGCGGCCCAGCTCGGCGTCGCCGTCGAATATGTCGTGCACCAGAATTCCGGTCAGATCACCGATGCGGCGTCGAAGGGGACCTGGGACGTCACCTGGCTCCCCAAGGATCCCGAGCGCGAGACCATGATGATGTTTGGCCCGGTCTACGAGGTTGCGGACGCCACCTACATCGTCAAGGCCGGTTCGAGCGTTACCAACTTTGCCACGCTCGACCAGGCGGGCATCAAGGTCGCGGCCGTCAACGCCACCACCACCATGCGCGGCGCGATCGCGCATTTGAAGAATGCGAAAGTCACGGGCTATCAGACCTATGACGAGATATTCGGTCTCCTGAAGAGCGGCGAGATCGATGCCTTCGCCCTATCGCGCGACCAGCTCAACAAGATGGCGCAGAAGATTCCCGGCACACGGGTGCTGGACGAGACGTTCAAGAAGACGGTGACGGCCGTCGCCGTGCCGCTCGGCCATCAGCAGGCGCTGAGCTTCGTCACCAGGTTCATGAACGAGGCGACGACGAACGGCACCTTGCGCAAGGCCTATGACAATAACGGCCTTAAGGACACGCCGATCCGCATCGAGTAGGGCAGGCAGCCTCGGGTAAAGCGCCCATATTGAAAAAAATGTCTGAACAACTGCGCAAAGTGTCTCTTGCGTCAAACTGACACAGCTCTGTCATCGCGCGCCATTAACGTCCCGAGGGTCGGCGTCAATCTTTCGGGGCAACACAACAATGAAATCCAGATTTCTGACGACGGCCGCGATTTTCGCGGCCGCGACGGCACTCGCGTGCGCCATGCCGGTGCTCGCGGACGATTTCGGCCGGGACCGGGATCATGACCATGATCATCATCGCCATCCGCATGGCATCCACACCGAGACGCCGATCAAGCATCTCGTGATCATCTTCAACGAGAACCGCTCGTTCGACCACTACTTCGCGACCTACCCGAACGCGACCAATCCGTCCGGTTCGATTCCCTTCGCGCCGAAGCCGCATACGCCGAAGGTCAACAACCTCGTCACGGCGAACCTGCTGGTCAACAACCCCAACAACAGCCCGGCCAACGGCACCGGCGCGACGGATCCGTTCCGCCTCGACCGCACCCAGGCCAATACGCGCTCGCAGAACCATTCCTACACGCCCGAGCAGCAGGCCGTGGACAACGGCAAGGAAGACCTCTTCCCGAAATTCACCGGTCGCGGCACCGCCGGCGGCGCCGGCGCCTTCGGCACCAACGGCCAGGTGATGGGCTATTTCGACGGCAACACCATCACCGCCCTCTGGAACTACGCCCAGCACTTCTCGATGAGCGACAATGCCTGGACCGACACCTTCGGCCCGTCGACGCCGGGCATGCTCGAAGTGATCTCCGGTCAGACCAACGGCGTGCAGAACATCGTCGGCACGTCAGCGTCGATCGCCGACGGCCAGGGCGGCCTGACGCTGATCGGCGACACCGATCCGGGCAACGATCCCTGCTCGAGCAAGACCAGCACGATCCTGATGGACGGCAAGAACATCGGCGACCTGCTCAATGCCGAGCACATCAGCTGGGGCAGCTTCATGGGCGGCTTCGACCTGACGCTCAAGAACGCCAACGGCACCACCGGTTGCGGCCGAAGCACGTTCTCCAGCAACGTCAACGGCAGCATCGTCGACTACATTCCGCACCACGCCTGGTTCCAGTACTACAAGTCGACCGCCAACCCGACCCATGCGCGGCCAAGCTCCGTGCGTGCGATCGGCCACACCCATGACTTCAACGGCAACGTCGATCCGGCCAACCACGGCTACGATCTCGAGGACTTCTACGCTGCGGTGAAGGCCGGCAATTTCCCGGCCGTGTCATACATCAAGATGCCGGCCTTCCAGGACGGTCATGCCGGCAACTCCGATCCGCTCGACGAGCAGGTTGGCAATGTCGAACTGATCAATTTCCTGCAGAGGCAGCCGGAATGGCGCGAGACCGCGGTCATCATCACTTATGACGATTCCGACGGCTGGTACGACCATCAATACGTCGCGCCGAAGAGCGCGTCCTACGACCCGACGGCCGATCAGGTCAACGGTCCGGGCCTGTGCGGCCTGGGTGCGCAGAAGCAGCCGGCACCGAAGGGCCTTGGCGGCAAACCGGTGAACGGCCGCTGCGGTCCGGGTACGCGCATTCCCTTCATCGTGGTCTCGCCCTATGCGAGGTCGAATTTCGTCAGCCACACCTACATCTCCCAGGCCTCCGTGGTGCGGTTCATCGAGGACAATTGGCTGCATGGCCAGCGTCTCGGCGGCGGCTCGTTCGACGCCAGCTCTGGCTCGATCGTGGACCTGTTCGACTTCGATCATGATCACAGCCATTACCTCCGGACGGATGCGCTGTTCCTCGACCCGACCTCGGGCACGGTGATCACCAGCCCGCCAGACGAGCACTATCACCACTAGTCCAACGGGACGCTTTATGAACAGCCGCACCATGTGGCTTCTCGGCGCCGGCCTGCTCTGTCTGGCCGGCGCCGTCTTTGCTGTCGAGACGCAAGGATTCGCGGAGGCGATTCCTGCCGGCGCGAATCCCAACCCGGTCCGCCTCATGCGCCCGCCGGTCGCGCCGTTGTCGGCGATGGCACAGCTTGGCAAGGAGATCTTCTACGACGCCTCGCTGTCCTCGTCAGGCGCGCTGTCATGCGCCTCCTGCCACAGCCCGGATCACGCCTACGGTCCGCCCAATGACGGACCAGTCATGCTCGGCGGCGCGGCCCTGTCGCGGCAGGGCGCGCGCGCGGTGCCGTCGTTGACCTATCTCGATCGCCATCCGAATTTCAGCATCGGCCCCGACAAGGGCGATGACGACAACGTCATCGATCTCGCACAGATGGCAGCAATCGGCCAGCAGGCGGCGCGCACGACGAAAACCGCGGGCGGCACCGGCGCGTCCGCGAACATCGTGCCGCAAGGCGGCCTGTTCTGGGACGGTCGCGCCGACACGCTGCAGGATCAGGCGCTGTTTCCGCTGCTCGACCGCAACGAGATGGACGGCGGCAGCGCCGAGATCGTCGCCGACAAGCTGCGCCATGCGTCTTATGTGCAGCGCTTCGTCGAGCTGTTCGGAGCGGGTGTGCTCAAAAATCAGCGACTCCTGATCGCGGAGGCGATGTTTGCGGTGGCGCGCTATCAGGTGGAGGAGCCGAACTTCCATCCTTACACCAGCAAGTACGATCATTGGCTCGAGGGCAAGGCGCGGCTGTCCGAGAGCGAGCTGCGCGGCCTGCAATTGTTCAACGACCCCGACAAGGCCAATTGTGCCGGCTGCCATACCTCGGCGCCGACGCGCGACGGACTGCCGCCGCTGTTCACGGATCACCAGTACGAGGCGCTCGGCGCGCCGCGCAATGCCGCGCTCGCGGGCAATCGCGATCCCGATTACTTCGACCTGGGCGTCTGCGGTCCGCATCGCACGGACATTGCCGAGCAGACGCAGTATTGCGGCATGTTCCTGACGCCGACGCTGCGCAACACGGCCACGCGCCACGCCTTCTTCCACAACGGTGTCTTCCATACCCTCGAGCAGGTGCTCGACTTCTATAATTTCCGCGACACAAATCCGGAGAAAGTCTTTCCGCGCGCGGCCGAGGGCACGGTTCAGAAGTACAACGATCTGCCGCAAAAATATCACGCCAATGTCGATGTCACCGATCCGCCGTTCGACCGTCACCCCGGCGACAAGCCGGCGATGAGGGAGCAGGACGAAGCCGACATCATCGCGTTCCTGAAGACGCTGACGGACGGCAACAAGCCGGAGAACTAGGCCGCGGACTCATTAAGACGCAGCCGTAGCCTGATTGACGCAAGTTGAACGAAGGCGAGGTAGTTGTCGGCCAGCCTGTCGCAGCGCGTCGCCACCCGACGACATTGTTTGATCTTGTTGAAGAACCGCTCGACACGGTTGCTCTCTAATCCAGTCGGCGTCATAGCCACGGTCGGCAAGCAGTATTGACCCGGATTTAAGGCGAGACAGCAGTTTTCCGGCAAGCCGAACGTCGTGGGCCTCGCCGGGGCTCAGCGCCAGCCGTACCGGTGGACCATTGCTATCGACTACAGCATGAATTTTGCTCGTCAAGCCGCCGCGTGATCTTCCCATCGATTGGCGCTGGTTACTTGTGACGCACGCTCCATGCTGATGCACGTGGACAATGGAGGTGTCGATCATCTGAACAGCGTCATCATGGGCAGAAGCAAGTACGTCCATGATGCGGCCCCAGACACCAGTCCGCCGCCAGCGTACGAAGCGGTTGTAACACGTGGTGTATGGCCCCAACGCTTCGGGCAGATCACGCCATGGTGCTCCGAATCGCAGGACCCAGAAGATACCATTAAGAATACGACGGTCGCTTACCCCAGGAACGCCGCGCGGCTTGTTCGGCAGCATCGGCTTGATGGCAACCCATTCATAGTCGGCGAGTTCGTAGCGCATGATTCGAGCTCCCCAATTTGGGAGTTTGAATCACAGGGGTCCAGCCGAACGCAATGCCACTCACCTAACCCGGTTCGGGGCTCCTGTGACAGAAGCGCACATCAATTAGCCGGCAAACCACCGCCGCATCCGTCGAAAACGACCCAGAATGGACAGGGGCCTCAGTGTCGATCTATCGGACGCTACTCGATGACTCGGTCTGCGCGCTTCAGCAGCTCTTCGGGGATGGCTACGCCGATCGCATGCGCAGTCTTCAGATTCACCACGAACTCGCGCCGAGTAATCGTTTCGATCGGAATCATGCCCGCAGCGGTGCCCTTCAGGATTTTGTCTGCCAGCACCGGCATGCGGGGCCACGTATCGAGGACACTAGTGCCGTAGGCAATCAATCCCCCGGTGCTGGATTGGCCTCCAGGAAAAATCGACGGCATGCGCCGCGCACTCGCGGCCTCCGCGACGATCTTGCCGTCGCGCAGCGGCATCGGAACCTCCAGCACCAGTAGGGCCTCGGCACCGTTCTTGAGCATATCGTCCAGCGCGGCCGCATAATCGGGGGTGGGTCCCCCGGCAACCTTTCGGACGATGGGCTCGATGCCGAGCTTGCGCGCGGCCGCAGAATTGGCGCGATCGATCGGAGCAAGCCCGCTCGCATCTGCGCCCGGGATCGTGTCGTCGCTGAGAACGCCCACACGGGCGAGCTTCGGGAACATGTTGCGCAGAAGAGCCAACTGGCGGTCAGCCTGCTCGGGGTCAAGGCTGGTCAACCCCGTCAGGTTGCCGCCGGGACGCTCCATGTTTTCCACAAGGCCCAGCAGCAGGGGATCTGTGACGATCGAGAAGACGACGGGAATGGTCGAGGTGGCGCCCTTGGCCGCCCGCGATGCCGGCCCGCCGGCCGCAAGGATCACGTGGACGCCGGCCTGCACCAGTTCGCCCGCAAGTGCTGGCAATCGATCTAGTTGACCGCGGGCAAACCGGTGCTCGAAGATCAGGTCGCGCCCCTCGGCGTAACCCAGCGTCTCGAACGTCTCCTTGAAAACCTGCAGGATTGGACCGGGACCACCGTTGATCAGCGAACCAACCCTGACCACCCGGCCCGCAGACTGTGCACGCGCCATGATGGTGGAGATGCCTAAGGCACTCGCAGCAACGATGAATTCACGGCGCTCGATCATGCGACTCTCTTCCGGACGTCTGTTAGAACGATACGGCTCCGCGGGGCATTTGACTTCACCAATGCTTGGTTTTTTCTAATCGACACCTCACCGCGGCATGTTACTGTGCCGCGGGACCGCCTTGGTGGGTGCGCCATGCGCTTCTGCTTTGAAGATTTCGCGCTCGATACGTCTCGGCAAGAGCTGAGCCGTCACGGTCTGGTCATGCCGGCCTCGCCTCAGGTGCTCGCGTTGCTCGTTCACCTGATCGAGCACCGAGACAACGTGGTCACCAAGCAGCAGCTCGTGGAGTCGGTATGGAACTGCCGCATCGTAAGCGATGCTGCCGTGACGACGCGCATCAACGTCTTGCGAGAGCTGCTGGGCGACAACGGGCGGGAGCAGAGGCTCATCAAGACCTACCCGCGCAGGGGATTTCGCTTTGTTGGTGATGCGCGGGTAGAATGGCACGCCTCGCCGCAGCCGGCCTTGGCTAGAAGGGACCTGCCGTCCATTGCTGTCTTGGCGTTCGCGAATCCTCTCGGCGACCCTGCGCAGGCTTTCTTCGGCGATGCGCTGGCCGAGGAGGTGCTGACCGAACTGGCGCGCCTTCGCTGGCTTCTGGTGATCGCTCGCAACTCGAGCTTCATCTATCGAGGCCGCGCCGTTGATGTTCGTCAGGTCGGCACCGAGCTCGATGTGCGGTATGTCCTTGAAGGCAGCGCTTGGCATGACAACGGCCGCGTCCGGGTTACGTGCAGGCTCATCGACGCAACAACTGCACTGCAGATATGGTCAGCGCGCTACGATCGCAATCTCACGGATCTGTTCCAGGTGCTGGACGAAATAGGGGAAGCCGTGATCAGCGAAATCGGGCCGGCAATCCTCGATGCAGAGCGAAGCCGCATCGTGCGCCTGCCACCCGATAGCCTGACCGCGTGGGAAGCCTATCAGCGTGGCGTCGCATACATGCTCACGCCGTCGGTAGAAGGGAACGTTTCGGCCAGGCAATCATTTCAACAGGCCGTCTCGCTCAAGCCGGACTATTCGCACGGATTCGACGGATGGGCATGGACTCACCTGGTGGATGCTTCCGCTCTCGGTCGAATGCCGGTCGACGAAGCGTGCGACCTTAGCGAGCCGCTGGTGCGCAGGGCCTTGCAGCTTAACCCAGACAATACAGGCGCACGCACCCGACTTGCCCTGACGTTTCATCTGAGGGGAAACAACCAGGCGGCGATCGAGGAGACGGAAGCGGCGTTGGCCACTGTAGCGAACTGTGCGGATGCGTTTGGAGCGCAGGGAACGGCTCTCGTCTTCTCCGGCCGGCCCGGTGAAGGCCGGGTCGCCATCGAGAAGTTTCTCCGCCTCAGTCCGCGGGATCCGGCGAAGTCGATCAGGCTGTCTCAGCTTGCCGCTTCCTACTACTTCGAGAATGATTACGAGAATGCGCTACGCGTCGCGCGGCAGACGATTCGCGACTATCCAGACATACCGATGGCTTTCCGATGGATGGCGGCCGCACTCGGCCAACTCGGCCGTCGCGCGGAGGGCTGTCGTGTCATCGAGACTCTTCAAATGCGTCATGCGGCTTCAATCGCGGCCTATGTTAGCCGACCGCCCCGATATTTTCGCCTTCAAGATCACGAGCACTTAATGGAGGGATTGGGCAAGGCCGGGTGGCGCAAATGAGACGCTGCCGTGAGGTCAGGGACTGGTTGCGCTTTCAGGCGCCGGCCGGTTGCCCCCGACGATAGAGCGGCTCCTTCTGGTCCCTTGCGACCTTTGCTGCGGTTGCACAAAGGCGGTCGGTACCGAATCAAGCGGACATTGACGAAGAATTATGAGTACGCGCCTTAGCTCGTCTTGTCGGTGTGCCAAGCGGCGAGCAACCTGCCCCTCAGCGCGGCTTGATCTCCGCGTACTTCGCCATCGCCTTCTCGAACTTCCGGTTGAACAACCACATCGCGGCGAGAATCTCGCGGAAGCTCGCCGAAGTGCGCGCCCGGTCCGCCTGCCCGAATGCGAAGATGCTGTTGTTGCGCAAGTGCTTCATGATCGTCGGACTGGATACCCGGTAGTTCAGAAGATCTCCCGATTTAAGCGCGGACCGGGTCGGGGTGGGAACGATCTGGATCAGCTCGAACAGCTTCATCTGGTCGATCGGGTCGGGCAGCGTCTTCACGATGCCGGGGATCTCCCTGAAAACATCGGCGTGCGCGTTCATCAGGCCGTCGCGCACATTGGTCCAGTGGTTGAAGCGATAGTCGGTGCCGCGGGCACGCACCTCTTCCTTGTCGTCACGCGCGCTTAGCTCGGGATTGGCCGCGGCGATCTCGCCTTTGATCGCCTCCCATTTCCTGCGGCCGTTGCGGTCCTCGGACGGGCCGGTCTGGAAGCTGCCCATATAGGTGTTCGAGCGCCCGTTGCGGACGTTCTGCTTGCCGTTGGTCTCCGCAAAGAACAGCCCGAGGCTGATGCGTCCCGCAGCTTCGGCGTGAACCGGTGCAAGCCCCTTGGCGCGTGCGATTGCGACCGCGAGATCAACGACGTCCTTGAACGGCGTCGCCGAGTTCTGCGCTCCCGCCGGCGGCGCTTCCATGACCTCGAACAGCGCGGCATATTCGTCGATCAGTGGCTCGATGTCGGCATCGAAATAGGCTGGTGGTATCTCGAACTTGTTGGGCCTGCCGATCCGCGATGGCATGGCGTCGGTGAGATCCTTGTAGGTACTGATGACGGCGACGCGTGCGAGATAGATGGCCTGACCCGGCAGGTTCGGCAGCGGCTGCTTCGCGTCTATCTGCTTGCGCCGCTCGGCGAGTATCGCCTTGAAATCGCCGAGCGCGCGCTCGTAGGCCGCCTGTGCTTCCGATTGCTTCGCCGTGAGCGTTTGTGCCTGGCTCGTCGCGAATGTCGTCAAGATCAGCCCGAGCGCGGCGATGATGGCGATGACATGACGTCGTGCAGGCATGGCCGGTTCCCCCAACGATTCGTGCATCGGGAGATCGTAGCCTAGTCGTTGGCCTCCGGCGGCAGGAAGTCGACCTCGTGCTCGGCCGAGATGCGCACGACCTCGGCGGGGTCGGTCAGATTGTGAAGCTGGTTGAACAGCGCCTCCAGCTTCTGCATCGGCGAGACCCAGAACAGCGCGCGGGCCGGCTTGTCGGATTTGTTGAAATAGCCGTGCGGAATGCCGCGCGGCAGGCGCACGAGGTCGCCGGCATGGGCCTTGACCCATTGGCCGTCGAGCTTGAGGTCGAGCGTGCCTTCCTGCACCAGGATGAATTCGTCCTGGGTCGGATGGATGTGCACCGGGACGAACTGGCCCGGTTCGCTGTTGGTCTCGAACGCGAAGGTGGACTCGGTGACGGCCTTTGGGAAATAGACCTGGCCGAGGATGTTCCAGCTCTTGCCGCCATAGCCCGTGCCAACGGCGGTAATGCCCTTCTCGAGTGTCGTCATGGCTCGCCTCCAATGAATGTTCGATGGACGGAGCATCGGCCAGGAGCGACGCGCTGTCCATCCGTGAAACGAGGCCGGACGCATCGCTGGTGGAAGCCGGATACCGCATCCGCGGGCGGGCCTGCACTCGCGCGCTAGTCGAGGGTTGATGCCAGATTTTCGAGGGGCGCCGTCAGTCGGCAGACCAGCCCGCTGGATTCATAGGACACTTCGACCGAACCGCCGAAATCGTCCTGCAGAACCCGCGATATGAGGCGCGAGCCGAAGCCCACGCCGGCCGGCTTGGACGCAGGCGGGCCGCCGGTCTCACGCCAGACGAAAGTGAATTTCGGTTCGCCCGCCTGATCTTCGGACGCCCAGGTAATCGACACGTGGCCACTTGCGGCGGTCAGAGCACCATATTTCAAGGCGTTGGTCGCGAGCTCGTGGATTGCCAGGGACAGAGCGAGGGCCTGCCGGGACTTGACGACAAGCGGAGGCCCCGACACCGTGAACCGGACGTCGCCTGCCCTGTAGGGACTGAGGGCCGTGCTGATCACGTCTGGAAGGGGTGCCGCCGCCCAGTTTGCTGCGGTCAGCAAGTCGTGCGCGCGTCCGAACGCGGCCAGCCTTCCTTGATATTTGTCGAGATCGGCCTTGCTCGATGCGTCGCGAAACGTTTGCGTGGCCACCGCACCGAGCACCGTCAGCGTATTCTTGACGCGGTGCTTCAGTTCCTCGTTGATGAGGTTCAGCGCTTCCTTTCTCATGTGCTCGGACGTGACGTCCTTGCAGACGACGAGCACGCCGCCGACCTTGCCTTCGAAATCGATCGGGCCAAAGCTGTACGTCCACCAGACATTCTCGCGACGGCCGTGGCGCGTCACCGGCACCAATTGGTCCTCGTGCCAGGTCGCTCCGTGGCCCGCCATGACGTACTCGATCTGGGGACCGATGATGTCCCAGATCTCCTCCCAGCACTCGCGGCCCCGCGCGCCCAGGGCGCTCGGATGCCGTTCGGGTCCCATCGTCTCGCGGTAGGCGTCGTTGTAGAACTGGATGAGGTCCGGTCCCCACCAGATGAACATCGGATGGCGCGAGGTGAGAACGAGCCGGACCGTCACCCGAAGACTCTGCGACCATGTGTCCGGGGAACCGAGCGCGGTCTTTGACCAGTCAAATTCTCGCGTCAGGGCGCCCATCTCGCCGCCGCCCGCCAGGAAGTCGCTGACCACGTCTCCACCCACGCACAACCTCACTCGAACATTGCAGCCAAGCCTATAGTCCGGCTTTCGCAAAGTACAATGGCGCCCCTGGGCCGAAGGCCGACGTCATGGATCGGCCGTCGAGCCGGCGGCTTGTTCGCATTTCGGCTTGCGGACGTAACTGCAGCATTCGAATACCGCGTCACCGTCGACAAGCCTGCAGGCGGTCGCAATGCCGCGCGTTAGGGCTGTTTTGAGTCAGTCGTCCATTGCGGATGGCAGCCGCGACGACCGCCGCCCTCGCAGACCATATGGCACGCGTCGTCCATCGCACAAGCGAGATAGAACCACACGACATACGAGGCGATGACGATGAAGGCGATCCACAAGGTCGCCTTGGTCGATCGATCCATGTTCGCACCAGGAATTTTGCCGAATCCTATCACGCTAACGGCGGTCGCGGTCGGACGTCTGCCTGCGGAGAAAGCCCTCGACATCGGCCTGCACCGAATAGGGCGTCGGGATCGCATCGCCCGCGGCGTCGACGGCGGTGTCGAGGCTGCGGCGCAGCATGCGCGCGAGCTCGGCCTTGCGATAGGGTTTCGTCAGAAGCGGCGCGCCCATCGTGCAGCCCTGCGCGTGCAGCGAATCGTAGGCATAGCCTGACGTGAACAGCACCCGCAGCGAGGGCCGCGCCGCCACCATCTGCTCGGCGAGCTCGCGCCCGTTGAGGCCGCCGGCCATGACGATGTCGGTGAAGAGCAGGTCGAACGGCGAGCCCTCGGCGGCGATGGCCAGGGCCTCGGTCGCGTTGGCCGCAGGGATGACCTTGTAGCCGAGGCTCTCGAGCTGGACCGTGACATATTGACGGACGTCGCGGTCGTCCTCGACGCACAGGATGGTTTCCGTTCCGCCCACGATCTTGCGCTCGTCATAGCCGGTCGGGCGAAGCGTGCTCGCCTCCGCCTTCGGCAGGTAGATCGTGAAGATCGTGCCGCTTCCTTCTTCGGACGTGACCTTGATGCCGCCGCCGGACTGCTTGACGAAACCGAACACCATGCTGAGCCCGAGACCCGTGCCCTTGCCGACGTCCTTGGTCGAGAAGAAGGGATCGAAGATCCGCTCCCGAAGAGCCTGCGGAATCCCGGTGCCGGTGTCGGCGATCTCGATCCCGACATAGTCACCGGCATAGCCGGCACCGACCGCGACGGCCTCGCGCACGCCGAACACGACGTTGCGCGTCGTCAGCGTCAGCTTGCCGCCATCCAGCATCGCGTCGCGGGCATTGATCGCGAGGTTGAGCAGCGCCGAGCTCAATTGGCCGCGATCGACGAGGGCGAGCCAGACGTTGCCGTCGAGCCTGGTGACGATCTCGATCTTCCTGTCGAAGGTCGCCAGCAGCAGTTTTGCGAGCTCTTCAAGGAGTTCGTTGACGTCGATCTCGGCCGGCCGCAGCGCCTGCTTGCGGGCAAAGGACAACAGGCTCGACGTCAACGCGGCGCCGCGATCGGCGGCCTCGCTGATCAGCTTGGTGATGGTCGCAAGCGGCGGATTGTCCTTCACGGCCTCGGCGAGGATCTCGATCGTGCCGGTGATCACGGTGAGCATGTTGTTGAATTCGTGCGCGATGCCGCCGGTGAGCTGGCCGACCGCCTCCATCTTCTGCGCCTGGATCAGCTGCTACTCGGCCGCGCGCTTCCGGGTGACGTCCTTGACGAAATTGTTGATGATGGTGCGCCCGCCGATCTTGAGCGCGGTGCTCGACGCCTCGATCAGGATCTCCTCGCCCTCCCGGTGCAGCAGGGTCGCCTCGAACCGGATGCCGGTCGGCGTATTCGACAGCTCGGGCAGCAGCCGCATCATGCGTTGCCGAAAACCGTCGCGGAGCGGCTCGGCGATGAGGAGGTTGACGACGTCGGTGCCGAGCGCCTCCTTGCGCGTCCATCCGGTCAGGGCCTCGGCCTGAACGCTCCATTCCAGGACGGTGCCGTCTGCGTCGGTCTGAACGAAGGCATCGAGCGCGGTCTTGATCACGGCTTGGGTCATCTGGGCGCTGGCCTGCGCCTGCTCGGCCAGCTGCGCGGCGGTGCGCTGTTGCTGGGCCGTTTCGATCGCACGCGTACAGAGCCGCGCGAGCAGGACCGCAACCGCGGCGCTTGCGAGCAGTGCGATGAACTGGACCGGGCCGAACCCGGCGGCACCGGTCACCGCATACGAGGTCAGAAGGGCCGCCGCGGTCACGATGACCTGCGCAGCCATCGCGAGTGTCAGAAGCCCCCTTAGTTTCATGGTCTCACACCAATGCGTCAGTCACGGGCCCTCGCGTCCGCCCTGTCGATCAGTCCGGCTCCATGTGAGCTACAGACTCCGTGCGGCGGCGTCGAGGGGCAATTTGCGGTGGTGCCCGGCGGCGGCGCGTCAACCTGCCGGCGAATCGGCCTGGCGCAGCGTGGTCACCCAGATCACGCGCGCCACCTGCTGGGTGGGGTTGTCGAACATGTGCGGCACGATGCTCGGAAAGCGAAAGCTGTCGCCGGCCTCGAGCAGGTGGGCCTGGTTGTCGAGCCACAGCCGCAGGCTGCCGGACAGGATGTAGCCGGCCTTCTCGCCGGTGTGCTGCAGGAAGTCGGTGCCGGACGAGGCGCCCGGGTTGAGCGTGAGCTCATAGAGTTCGAGCTGGCCTTTGTCTGCCGGCGTCAGGGCTTCCTTGACGACGCCGCTGGCGGTGAGCCGCAGCAGGCGCCGGCTGTTCTTGCGCACGATGTAGCGCTGCACGTCGGCGGGATCAGTGGTCTCGAAGAAATAGGAGATCGGAACGTCGAGTGCGATGCTGAGCAGGCGCAGAGATCGGATCGACGGCATGGCGCGCGCGCGTTCGAGCTGGCTGATCATGCCGGTGGAGAGACCGGTCTTGTTGGCGACGTCCTGGATCGACAGCCCGGCGCGCTGGCGCAGCAGCCGCACGGTTTCGCCGAGGCGCTGGTCGACGGCATCGTCGGCCTCGATCGTCGGGGCGTCCTTCGGTCCGTTGGTATCGCCGCGACCATCCATGTCGCTCTCTCCCATGCATCATCTCAGCCCCGGACCGCATCGGTTCTAGGCTTTAGTCGGAGTGAAAAGGTCGCGCATCCTAGCAATGTGATTGACAGCTGTATTTAGTCATGATGAAATTTTGGTAGAAAAATTTAGAAGCACTAAAGCTCACTCCTGTCCCTTTGCCGGGGTCTCGGGGGCGCGGGAGATGGTGCCGCGTGCGAAAACGGAGAGTGGTCATGACAGACGACACCGGCAGGTTCGGCACTCCGGCACTGCATCCCGGCATTCCAAATCGCCGTCAGTTCTTTCAGCTCGGCGCCGGCGCCGCGGCGGGATGGAGCCTTGCTGGCAACGCCTTCGCCCAGACCGAACGCCCGACCAACCCGCCGGACAAGCCGCGCGGGCAGGTGATCGCGGCGCTGTCGCAGGAGCCGACCGTCTTTCATCCGCTGATGCCTGGCATCGAGGTCGATCAGGGCGTCTGGTGGCAGGTGTTCTCGCTGCTCTGGTTCATCGATCCCGACGGCAATTTCGTTCCCGATCTGGCGCGCGAAGTCCCGACCATCGAGAATGGCGGCCTGTCGGCCGACGGCCTGACCTGGAAGATCAAGCTGCGCAGCGACGTGAAGTGGCATGACGGCACGCCGTTCACGGCCGACGACGTCAAGTTCTCGCTCGAGCTGATCAACAACCCCGATTTCCGCGCGCGCAGCCGCGTCGGCCACAGCCTCGTGAAGGACATCAAGGTCGTCGCGCCCGACGAGATCCACTGGCGGATGGAAGCTCCCTATTCGCCCTACATGTCGATCCTGGGATCGCTGACCTTCATCGTTCCCAAGCACATCCTGGAGAAGGTGTCCGATCCGAACGCCTCGCCGTTTCACAACGCGCCCGTCGGCACCGGACCGTTCCGCTGGGGCGAGCGCGTGCCGGGCGACCACATCCTCCTGAATGCCAACACCGGCTATCACGGCAAGGGGCCGTACGTCGAACGCGTGGTCTTCAAATACATTCCCGACCTCACCGTGCTCTACACCCAGTTCCGCACCGGCCAGGTCGATTACACCGGCCTGCAAGGTATCCTGCCGAACTTCGTGCAGGAGGCGAAGACGCTGAAGGGGCGCAAGATCTTCGTGTCCTCGACGTCCTCGGTCGAGCACATCGCGCCCAACCTCGAGTTCGGCGCGTTGGCCGACCGCACGGTGCGCGAGGCGCTGTATTTCGCGATCAACAAGCAGGCGATCATCGACGCATTGAACTACGGCCTGCCGAGGCAGACCGAAAGCTTCGTGCCGCAGCAGGCCTGGTCGTTCCAGCAGGGGCTGCCGCAGCACAAATACGATCCTGCCAAGGCCAACGCGCTGCTCGATGCGGCGGGATGGGTGCGTGGCTCGGGCGGCGTGCGCGAGAAGGGCGGCGTCAAGCTCGAATTCACCAATTCGACGACGTCGGGCAACGCGGTGCGCGAGCAGACCCAGCAGCTGCTGATCCAGGACTGGCGCGCGATCGGCGCTGCGATGCGCGTCAACAACATGCCGGCCGCCGTGATCTGGGGCGACTTCTGGCAGCAGTCGAAATTCAATTCGGTGATAGTGGGCGTGAACTTCATGCTGGGCAGCGACCCCGACGTGACGCCGCGCTTCGGCTCCGGCGCCATTCCCGCCCAGGGCGGCCGCGGCTACAATACCTATCAGTACAAGAGCCCCGAGGCCGACCGCCTTCTCGCCGAAGGCGCCAGGCAGTTCGATCTCGCGCAACGCAAGACGATCTATGGCGATCTGCAAAAGCTGATCCGCAATGACCTCGCGATCCTGCCACTGTTCCAGGGTTTCATCGCCGAGGGGGTGAAGGAAGGGCTGCAAGGCTTCCGTCCCAACATCAACACCTCCATCAACAGCTGGAACATCCGCGAATGGTACTGGGCCTGATATATCCGGCTTGCTGGATCGCCTGAGATGGCCCGCTACGTCGCCAATCGCCTGGCGCAGGCGATCATGCTGCTTGTGATCGTCTCGGCGATCGGCTTTGCCATCCTGCATCTCGCGCCCGGCGGTCCGCTGTCGCAATTTGCCGCCTCCGCCCAGATGACGCAGGAGGATCTCGACCGCGTCACCAAGCAGCTCGGCCTCGATCGCCCGTTGCCGATCCAGTATCTCGACTGGTTCGGCCGCATGCTGAAAGGCGACTGGGGCCGCTCCTATCGCGACGGCGAGGCGGTGCTGTCGGTGATATCGTCGCATCTCGGCGCGACCCTGGAGCTGATGGCGACCGCGACGATCATCGCGGTGCTGCTCGGCTGCTGGATCGGCGTGCTCGGCGCGCTGCGCCGTTACTCGCTGTTCGATACGCTGGCGACCGTCGGCGCCATGATCGCGCTGTCGATCCCGACCTTCTGGTTCGGCCTCGTCACCATCTATGTGTTCTCGGTGAAGCTCGGCTGGCTGCCGTCCGGCGACCGCGAGACCGTCGGCGACGGTTCGGTGCTCGATCTCCTCCATCACCTCATTGCGCCGGCGCTGGTGCTGGCGCTGGTCGAGACCGCGATGTGGGGACGCTTCATGCGCTCCTCGATGCTCGAGGTCATCAACCAGGACTACATCCGCACCGCGCGCGCCAAGGGCATGCCGGAATGGCGCATCCTCACCGTGCACGCGCTCCGCAACGCGCTGCTGCCGATGATCACGGTGGCCGGCCTTCAGCTTCCGACGTTGCTCGGCGGCGCGCTGGTCGCAGAGACCGTGTTCACCTGGCCCGGCATGGGCCGGCTGTTCCTCGACTCCATCGGCTACCGCGACTATCCGGTGGTGATGGGCATCCTGATGTTCTCGGCGACGATGGTGCTGATCGGCTCGCTGCTCGCCGACATCCTCTATGCCGTCGTCGATCCGCGCATCCGGGTGGGCTAGGGATGACGACTGCCGCCCTCTCCACCGACCAACTTGCGCCCGGCCAGGCTGCGTGGCGGCGCTTTCGCCGGCACCGGCTCGCGCTCGCGGGGGCGGTGATCATTTTGGTCCTCGTCTTCGGGTCGGCGTTCGGTCCTTATCTCCTGCCGTTCGACGACACCTATATCGACATCATGAAACGGTTCGCGCCGCCGCTGTCCGGTGCGCATATCCTCGGCACGGATGAGCTCGGACGCGACGTGCTGGCGCGGCTGATGATGGGCGCGCGGGTCTCGCTGTCGATCGGCATCACCGCGATGGTGATCGCGATGGCGGTCGGAATCGCGGTCGGTGCCTTCGCGGGCTTCTATGGCGGCGTGGTCGGCGCGGTCCTGATGCGGCTCGTCGATGCCGTGCTGTGCTTTCCGACGATCTTTCTGCTGATCGCGCTGGCGGCGCTCACCGAGCCCGGCTTCGTCACCACCACCGTGCTGATCGCGGCGACCGCCTGGATGTGGGTGGCCCGCGTCGTCGAGGCCCAGGTTCGTTCGCTCAGGGAGCGCGAGTTCGCGGTCGCCGCCGTCGCCTTCGGCTCGTCGAACCTGCGGATCATGTTCCGCGAGCTCGTGCCCAACGCGATCGCGCCAATCGTGGTGGCGGCGACGCTGAACGTCGCCAAGGCGATCCTGCTGGAATCCTATCTCAGCTATCTCGGCTACGGCATCCAGCCGCCGGCCGCGAGCTTGGGCAACATGCTCAATAACGCCCAGATCTACCTCACCAGCGCGCCGTGGCTTGCGATCGCGCCGGGCGTCGCCATCACGCTGGCGGTGACGAGCTTCAACTTCCTCGGCGACGGACTGCGCGATGCGCTCGATCCGCGAATGAACATCCCATGACGAGCAATATCTCGATCGAACTGAAGTCCAGGCTGACGTTAAGGAGTGCCTCATGTCCCCGCCGCTCAACCGTATAAATAGCGACGAACGCCTGCCGGCGCAGGCGGACGTCGTCGTCATCGGCGGCGGTGTCATCGGCGTTTCCGCGGCCTATCATCTGGCGAAGAAGGGCCTCTCGGTCGCGCTGGTCGAGAAGGGGCATGTCGGCGGCGAGCAGTCGAGCCGCAATTGGGGCTGGTGCCGCCAGCAGGGCCGCGCGCGTGAGGAAATCCCGCTGGCCCGCGAGGCGTTGCGGCTGTGGGAGGACATGCAGAACGATGCCGGCGTCGATGCCGGGTTTCGCCGCACCGGGGTGCTGTTCCTGACCAAGAGCAAGGATGAGCTCGCCAGTTGGGAGCGGTGGGCCGCAACGGCGCGCGAGATGCAGGTGCACTCGACCGTCCTGACGCCGGCCGAGGTCGCCGAACGGCTGCCCGGCAATTCGGACAAATGGGTCGGTGGCCTGCACACGCCGAGCGACGGGCGCGCCGAGCCCTCGATGGCCGTGCCCGCGCTCGCCGCCGCCGCACGAAAACACGGCGTCACCATTCATCAGGGCTGCGCCGCGCGCGGGCTGGAGACGACCGGCGGACGCGTCAGCGCCGTCGTCACCGAAAAGGGGACGATCCGGACGCAGTCCGTGCTGCTGTCGGGCGGCGCTTGGTCGTCGCTGTTCTGCCGCCGCCACGGCATCGAGCTGCCGATCGGCCTCGTCAATGCCACCGCATGCCGGACCACGCCGGCGCCGGAGATCACCTCCGGCGCGCTCGGCACCGACTTCTACTGCATCCGCCGGCGGCTCGACGGCGGCTTCACGCTGGCGCTGCGCAACCGCGGCACTGTGGAGCTGTCGCCCGACCTGTTCCGCTACGCCCGCACCTTCTGGCCGACCTATCTGCATCGCCGCAACGGCCTGAAGATGTCGTTCGGAAAGTCGTTCTTCGACCAGCTCATGCGCGGCACCAGCTGGAGCTTCGACAAGCCGTCACCGTTCGAAACCGAGCGCGTGCGCGATCCCGAGCCCGACATGTCGCTGGTCAATGCGGCGCTGGCCTCGTTGATCAAGTCGAATCCTGAATTGAAGGACATCGAGATCGCGGAAGCCTGGGGCGGCACCATCGACTGCACGCCTGATACGATTCCCGTGATCTCGCCGGTGGATGCACTGCCGGGCTTCTTCCTCGCCACCGGCTTCTCCGGCCACGGCTTCGGCATCGGTCCCGCAGCCGGCAAGCTCGCCGCCGACATCGTGACCGGCGCGACGCCCCTGGTCGATCCCGCGGCCTACAGCCACAAGCGCATGATCGACGGCCGCCGGCTCGCGCCGGTCAGCCCGTTCTGAGAGTTTTGGTGGCATGACGGTTCTCTACAAGGCCAACATGGTTCGCGGCGCCGAATGGGCGACCTTCTTCGCGGAGCGTGCGCCCGACCTGCCGTTCCGGCTCTGGCCCGACATCGGCGATCCCGCCGAGGTGCGCTATCTCGTGGCGTGGGTGCCGCCGGATGACATCGGGGCGACCTTCCCCAATCTGGAGCTGGTCTTCTCGGTCGGCGCCGGCGTCGACCAGTTCGACGCCACGAAACTCCCGCTGCACATTCCGCTGGTCCGCATGCTGGAGCCCGGCATCGCCGAGACGATGGTCGAATACGTCACCATGGCCGTGCTCGGCCTGCATCGCGATCTCCTGCATTTCATCAGCCAGCAGAAGGAGCAGGTCTGGCGCGAGATCCGGATCACGCCGGCAAAGCGGCGGCGCGTCGGCGTGATGGGGCTCGGCCAGCTCGGCCAGGCCGTGCTCGAACGCCTCAGGGCGTTCGGCTTTCCGCTCTCGGGGTGGAATCGCTCGCCGCGCGAGATCGAAGGCGTCACCTGTCACGCGGGCATGGAGGCGTTGCCAGATTTCCTCGCGCAGGCCGACATTCTCGTCTGCCTGCTGCCGTTGACCGACGAAACGCGTGGCATCCTCAACGCCGACCTGTTCGCGCGCCTGCCGCGCGGTGCGGGGCTCGTCAATGTCGGGCGTGGCCCGCATCTGGTCGAGGCCGATTTTCTCGCGGCACTCGACAGCGGCATGTTGTCGGGGGCGGTGCTCGACGTCACCGAGCCCGAGCCGCTGCCTTCGGGTCATCCCTTCTGGAGCCACCCGCGCATCCTGCTGACCCCGCACAATGCCAGCATGACGTCGCCGGATAGTGCCGTCGATTTCGTGCTCGACGTCATCGCACGCCATCGCCGCGGCGAAGATCTGCCGGGGCGTGTCGACCGGACACGGGGCTACTAAGGGCGAGATGATGATGGTCGCATCGGTGCAGCCGCGGGCTCCCCTTACCTCTCCCGCTTGCGGGAGAGGTCGCGCCAGAGGCGCGGGTGAGGGTTCTCTCCTCTTGGGGGCCCTCGATTGTGGAAGCACCCTCTCCCCAACCTTCCCCCGCAAGCGGGAGAGGGGGCGCACCTTGGCTGCGGTATGTACTGAGGTCTTCGCATGAGCAGCGGCGCAAGCAGACCCGACCAAGTCGTTGCCGAAGCGCAGGCGCCGGTGCTGTCGGTCGCGGGCCTCACCACCTCGTTCATGCGCGAGCGGCAATGGCTTCCCGTCGTCCGCGACGTGTCGTTCGATGTCGCTGCCAAAGAGACGGTGGCGATTGTCGGCGAGTCCGGTTCGGGCAAGAGCGTCACTGCGCTGTCGATCATGCGGCTCATCCCGAAGGAGAGCGGCCGGATCGAGGGCCGCGTCACGCTCGCCGGCCGCGATCTCCTCGCGTTGCCCGAAGCGAGCATGACGGACATTCGCGGCAACGACGTCGCCATGATTTTCCAGGAGCCGATGACGAGCCTCAACCCGGTGCTCACCATCGGCTTCCAGATCGCGGAGGCACTGATCCAGCATCGCGGCCTGTCGCGCGCGGCGGCGGAGGCGGAGACCATCCGCCTGCTCGACCGCGTGCGGATACCCGCGGCAAAATCGCGCTTCCACGAGCATCCGCATCGCTTCTCCGGCGGCATGCGCCAGCGCGTGATGATCGCGATGGCGTTGGCCTGCAAGCCCAAGCTGTTGATCGCGGACGAGCCGACCACCGCGCTCGACGTCACCATCCAGGCCCAGATCCTGGAACTCCTGAAAGAGCTTCAGCAGGAGGAGGGGATGTCGATCCTCTTCATCACGCACGACATGGGCGTGGTCGCCGAGATCGCGGACCGTACCGTGGTGATGTATGGCGGGCAGGCCGTGGAGACCGACGTGACGGCGCGCATCTTCGCGGCGCCCTCGCATCCCTATACCCGCTCGCTGCTCGCAGCTGTGCCGCGCCTCGGCTCGATGGACGGGCGTCCGCGGCCGATGCGCTTTCCGATCGTCGACAAGGTCACGGGCACCTCGGATGAGCCGACCGAGACACCGGATACGGTCTCGGCCGCCGGGCGGCCACTGCTTGAAGTCGCGGGCCTCACCACGCGCTTTCCGATCCGCTCGGGCTTGTTCGGCAAGGTCTCGGGCCGGGTCCACGCGGTCGAGAACATCTCCTTCACATTGCGGGCCGGCGAGACGCTGGCGCTGGTCGGCGAGTCCGGATGCGGCAAGTCGACCACGGGCCGCTCCATCCTCAAGCTGACGGAGCCGGACAGCGGGACCGTCCTGATCGACGGTCAGGATGTGCTGGCCATGAATGCCCGCACCTTGCGTGATTTCCGCAAGCAGATGCAGATCGTTTTCCAGGACCCGTTCGCGAGCCTCAATCCGCGCATGTCGGTGGGAACGGCGATCGCTGCCCCGCTGCTCGCCAACGGGCTCGCCACGGCGGCGAAGGCGCGAGAGAAGGTCGCAGACCTCCTCGTGCGGGTCGGCCTGACCGCGGACATGGCCGCGCGTTTCCCGCACGAATTCTCCGGCGGCCAGCGCCAGCGCATCTGCATTGCCCGCGCGCTCGCCCTCGGGCCGAAGCTGATCGTCGCGGATGAGGCGGTCTCGGCGCTCGACGTCTCGGTCAAGGCGCAGGTGGTCAATTTGATGCTCGACCTTCAGGCCAGCATGGGTCTTGCCTATCTCTTCATTTCCCACGACATCGCGGTGGTCGAGCGCATGAGCCATCGCGTCGCGGTGATGTATCTCGGCGAGATCGTCGAGACCGGCCCGCGTGCCGCATTGTTCGGCAATCCGCAGCATCCCTACACGAAGAAGCTGATGGCGGCCGTGCCGGTGCCCGATCCAGCGCGCCGCGGCTCCAGGCGCGAGGTCTCGAACGACGAGATCAGAAGCCCGGTGCGCGCGCCGGACTACCAGCCGCCGGTCCGGCAGTATCGGGAAGTGTCGCCCGGCCATGTCGTCCAGGTGTGGGGCGAGGAATGGTCAGACTGAGGCAATGCCCCCAGCTGCAAATACTTTCAAGAACGCACGATGAAATCGCGCGGTCATTCGCCCAACAGGTCAACGGCGTTGTCCTTCGCGATGCCGAGCCTCTGAAATCGCAATGAATTCACCTCGTCGCGGTCGGCGCGACGGCCTGCCACAACACTTCATGTTGATGCCGTGGAGGTGGACCGTTGGCCATCGATCCGATAATGCGTCGATCGGAAAGGCCGACGGAGACGTGCCGTTCACTAATGGGTTTACTGAGATGACACAAGCAGGCGTCTACGGACAGAGACTCGGACAGGGCCTTCACTTGAAGCAGGCACCGGCGCTGATCACGCGTTCGCTGCACAGCGCCGAGCTCGCGGTCACCGAAGCCCGCAATGACGATCCGATGCCGGATTTGTCCGGCTCCTTGCCTGCGGAGGATGCCTATCTCGTCAGCCTGAAATTTCGCGACTATCCGGATTGCGAATGCTGGGAGGAGGGCCGCTGTGTCGCCAAGGCGGATGTTCGCGCAGGTGCGACCTATCTGTACGACCTCAAGCGCGACCCGCGCTATGTGATCGACAAGCCGTTTCACTCGCTCTTCTTCTATTTGCCGCGCTCGGCCCTCAGCGACATCGCCAGGCAGCCCGGCGGACCGCGCGTTGGCGAGCTCAGCTACGAGCCCGGTGTCGGCCATGACGATGCGACTATCCGGCATGTCGGCGCCTCGTTGCAGCAAGGGCTGCGCCGGCCCGAAGAAACCAACCAGCTTTTCGTCGATCACATGATGCTCGCGCTCACCGCCCATGTCGGCCAGACCTATGGCGGGCTGAAGCCCGCCGCAGAACCGAACCGCGGCGGCCTCGCGCCATGGCAGGTCAAGCGCGCCTGCGACCGGCTCGACTCCGATCTCTCGGGCAAGATCGCGTTGCAGCGGATCGCGACCGAGCTAGGCCTCTCGGTCAGCCACTTCTCTCGAGCATTCCGGATCTCCACCGGCCTGCCGCCGCATCAATGGCTGCTCCGCCAGCGCGTGAAGGCGGCGAAGCAGCTGATGACGGTCCGCGACCTCCCGCTGTCCGAGATTGCCATCTCGGCCGGGTTCGCCAATCAGAGCCATTTCACGCGGGTGTTCTCGTCCATGGTCGGCGTCAGTCCGGGCGCGTGGCGCCGGGAAACGGATGGCGGGCCCGACGAGTAGCGTTTTCGAGCGAAGTGGAGCCCGGTTGGCGTCAAGAAAACGCGTCCAAACAAAGGATCTGATCAGCGGCGCTTCGCCAGCGAGATCGCATAGGCCGCGCGGCGCGCCGCAAAGATCTCGTCGGGCGGATGGCCGATACCGTCGGCAAGATGGGCCGGATTGAAGATGGACCCGTCGCAGGCATCGTCGGCTTCGAGACTGGTGATGACGATCGTCCCCAGCCGCATCTCCTCGCGCTTGTCCTCGTCCGGCCATCGCAGCGTTACGTCCAGCGTGGGATCGCCGGGACGGTCGAGCAAGGCCATGACGTTGAAGCGGACTTCGCCGGCTGCGATCTTCCGCGCGAGATCCTCGTGCAGGAAGTCGGCGGACTTCGTCCTGGCTTCGTCCTCGCTCAGCGTGACATCGCCACCGACAGGCGCGAGCTTGAACTTGATGAAGCGGGTCTCACCCGCGGCATTCGTGGCGGGAAAGGCGTGCACGCCCCAATAGGTCGTGCCGGCGAAGCTCGCGGGCAGCCGCCGCGCGGCGATGTAATGCGCCTGGTTCAGCGTCTCGGGGTTGGCCGCGGAGAACGCCTTGACCTTCTCTGCATCAGGTTTGCCGTCCGCGCCGGGAATGCGCGCCTCGAGGAAGGCGAGCATCTGGTCGAGCGTCCTTGCGAAATGCACCGGAGCGCTTTCCACCAAAATGTCCGAGCGATGGGCCTCGTCGCCAAGCCTGAAGCTGAAGCCGCGCAGCACGAGGTTGTTGGTATCGGCGACTTTCAGGTTGCCGCCGCCGACGGAGAAGCGCGCCAGCACGCGCGACGGTCTTGTGAAGCTCGGCGACCGCGTGATCTCACCGGCGCTCTCGGATGGGGTATAGGTGCCGCGTACGCATCGACCCTTGGCGAAGCTCGCGCGTACCTTTGGCGGATTGCCCGCAACCGCCTTCAGCGCGTCGACGATCGCGGCCGGCGTGGCATTAGGGGGTGGCAATTCGGACATGGCAGGGCCTCGGGCTCGAGCGACATGCCTTGCCTTAAGCCTGGTGCAGCGCTCGCGTCTTTCCCAAAGCCGCGACGCTTTGTCCGATCCTGCTGAAGGAATCCGGTCTTACGAATTCACGTGCACGAAATCCCGCAGCAGCGGGTAGATCTCGTTATTCCAGCGCTTGCCGGAGAACACGCCGTAATGGCCGACGCCGGCCTGCATGTGGTGGACGCGACGATAGGCGCGCACGCCGGTGCAGAGGTCTTGCGCCGCCAGCGTCTGGCCGATCGAGCAGATGTCGTCCTTCTCGCCCTCGACCGTCATCAGCCCCATGCGGCTGACGGCCTTGGTGTTCACCGGACGTCCGCGATGCATCAGCTTGCCCTGGGGCAGGAGATGCTCCTGGAAAACGTCGCGCACGGTCTCGATGTAGAACTCGGCCGGCAGGTCCATCACGGCGAAATATTCGTCGTAGAAGGTCTTGATGCTGGCCGCCTTCTCCTTCTCGCCCTTGGCGATGTGGTCGGCGAGATCCATGTGCTGCTTGATGTGGCGCTCGAGATTCATCGAGACGAAGGCGGTGAGCTGCACGAAGCCCGGATAGACCTTTCGCAGCGCGCCGCGGCACTGCACCGGCACGTAGTTGATCAGGTTCTGCTCGAACCAGTCGATCGGCCTGCTCTTGGCGAACTCGTTGACCCTGGTCGGCTGGATGCGCGTGTCGATCGGCCCCGCCATCAGCGTCAGCGTCGCGGGCCGCGAGGGATGGTTGCCCTCGCACATGATCGCGGCGGCCGCGAGCGCGGAGACCGAGGGCTGGCAGATCGCGACCATGTGCGGGCGCGGACCCAATTGACCGAGGAAGTCGATCAGATGCTCGGTGTAGTCGTCGAGGCCGAAGCGGCCCTCGCTGCGGGGAATGTCGCGCGGGTTGTGCCAGTCGGTGATGTAGACGTCGTGGTCCTGGAGCAGCGTCTTCACGGTGCCGCGCAGTAGCGTCGCGAAGTGTCCGGACATCGGCGCCACCAGCAGCATGCGCGGCTGCTCGCCCACGCCCTCCTTCCTGAAATGCAGCAGCGAGCCGAATGGCGTCGCGTAGGCGATCTCCTCGGTGACGGCGACCTCGCGATTTCCGACCATGACGCTGTCGATGCCATAGGCCGGGCGATGATAGGTGAGGGTGGAGCGCGAGATCAGCTCCAGCGCCGCCGAGAGCCGGCCAACGACCTGATCCGACAGGCCCTGCGGCACCAGATGGAGGAATTTGAGCGCGGAGGACGCCCCCGCCCGCCACGGCGCCGTCAGGTCCATTTGGTTCTGAAACGCCTGATAATACATCGACATCATACTGGAGTGCCCACCTGTCCCATGTTGCCATGCAATATCGAAGCCAGACCTGAGTCAAATCGCCCGGAAAACTGGCACGTGGCTTGCTGCTGAACGGGTGGGAAGCACAGGTAATGGGCACGCCGCGGGCCGGACGGAGTGCCGGTATCAGGCGTGAGGGAAGGGCCAAATGGCGAAGGCGACACTGACCATCAGCAGCAAGAACTACTCGTCCTGGTCGCTGCGTGGCTGGCTGCTGACGAAATTTTCCGGGCTCGATTTCGAGGAGATCGTCACCGCGCCGGACGACGCGTCGGCGCGCGCCGAAATCCTGCTGCTGTCGTCGTCGATCCTGGTGCCGTGCCTGCGGCACGACGGCGCCACCGTCTGGGACACTCTGGCGATCGCCGAATATCTCAACGAGGCGATGCCGGATGCCGGCCTGGTGCCTGATGACCGCGTCCAGCGCGCACATTGCCGCTCGATCTGCGGCGAAATCCATTCCGGCTTCACCACGCTGCGCGCCTCGCTGCCGGTGAACCTGAAGGGACATTTCCCCGGCTTCAAGATCTGGTCGCGCGCGCAGGCCGACATCGATCGCGTCTGGGCGATCTGGCGCGACTGCCTGGAGAAGTCGGGCGGTCCCTTCCTGTTCGGCGAGAGGCGCACCATGGCGGATGCGATGTACGCCCCCGTGGTGACGCGCTTCGTGACTTATGACGTCAAGCTCGAGCCGCTTCTGAAGGCGTATGCCGACACCATCATGGCCATGCCCGAGATGAAGGAATGGATCGCGGCGGCAAAGGAAGAGCCGGCCGAGATCGAGGAGCTCGAGGTCGAATATTAGGCAGGCCTGGCGCCGTCCTGCCTGTTTTGGGAGCGGGGCCCTCGCCGCTCCAACCAGGGGCCATGTCATTGAAGTCGTTAACTTTCGGCGTCGGATCCGGCGCGGGCCTGCTCACGCGCTGCGCAGATATTGTATGCGCGCACCGGCGCGTTGCGACATCTAGCCGTGAACAGGCGTGGACACTGTCTTACGGCTGATTCGGACGTGATTCGTTCGGGCCGCGTTCCGAAGGTTAAGGCGGAGCGCGGCTCCGTTGCATTTTGACACAAACCCTGACGTTCAGGCCGCGCCCGAATGCTTCGAGCGCGGCACGCGCCAGCCGATCACGGTTGCTTCGACCGCGACGCCGGCGGTGTGGTTTTGCCAGCGTCCTTCGACATAGCGGCAGGCGAACGGCAGTTGATACGTTCCGCTGTGGTCTTCGCACAGCACTTCGACTGCAAGGCCGGGCGGCGGTTCTCCGGCGCCGTCGAATTCCGCCAGTCGTCTGTCGCGCGTTGCCATTCCAAAAATCTCCCCTAAACAAAGCCGCGGAAGGAGTGCCCACTTCCTCCGCATGCGGATCATTGCTCCCCGTCCGAGGGAACAGGCCAAGCTCAACGCGAGAATGCGGTACGAGTGTGGTAGCCTCCGGCGACCGCGCGCAAAAAGCGCACATTGCCGTGATTGAATCGACGAGGAACCTGCATGCTGCTTCGAAGCGCCGGCGTCTGTGTCGCGATGTTGCTGCTCGCCATGCTGGCGATTGCGCCGGTCCGCGCGCAGGACGTGCCCGGCATCGAGATCTGCACCGTCGAGAAGACCATGGAGCGGCGCACCAGCTGCCTCCAGAGCAACGTCGATTTCCTCCAGAAGACGATCACGAAGCTCAACCTCGATCACCAGCAGAAGCTGGATGCCGCGGCTCGCCAGATCGACGCGTTGAAGGTGACGGTTGCCGGCTTGCAGAAGACGCTCGGCGATCTCCAGGCCGCGCAGGCGAAGGTCGCCGAGGACGTGAAGAAGAAGCAGGACGCGCCGCCGCCGAAGGACGCGGCGAAATAGGCGCCGCGCTCACGCGACGCGATATCGCTCCATCACGCTGCGGTCGGGCTCATAGCCGAGCCCAACTCCAGTCGGCACCGCGACATGGCCGGTGGCATCGACATCGGCGCGGCCGCCCCAGAGGCAGGCCTCGCGCTTGAGATAGAACATCTCGACGAGGCCGTCGTCACGCGTCGCCAGCAGATGGAGCGTCGCGAGCAGACCCGGACCGAAATACGGGGAGTGCGGAACGACCTTGACGCCGAGCCCATCTGCGAGCGCCGCAACCTTCAGAAATTCCGTGATGCCGCCGACCTTGATCACCGACGGCTGGGCGTGGCTGACCGCGCCCGCATCCATCATCTGGCGGAATTGATATTCCGTGCAGGCGTTCTCGCCGGCGGCGACGCCGAGCCCGCCCTTGCTGCGGACCTCGGCGAGCGCTGCAAAATCCTCCGGCGGCCAGACCGGCTCCTCCAGGAACATCGGCTGCGCGTCCCGGCATGTCCTGGCGAACGCGATCGCCTGCTCGCCTGACAGCGGGCAGTTCATGTCCACCATCAGCGGAATTCCGGGCCCGATCGCTTCGCGCGCGGCAAACACCGCCGGTGCCGTGGTCTCGTGCAGCTTGATGGCGCCATAGCCGAGCGCACGCGCCTTCCTGCATTCGGCGGCGATGTTGTCGGGCGAGCCGATCCGCAACAGGCTCGCATAGGCCGGAATGGCCGGGCGCCTTGTCTCGCCGAGCAGGCGGTGCACCGGTACGCCCCTGATCCTGGCGGCAAGGTCCCACAGCGCGATGTCGAGTCCGGAGATCGCAAACATGGTGATTCCATAGCGGCCGAACAGATGCAGATTGCGCTGGATCTGCTCCATCACCGCGGGAATGCCGGCGGCATCGGGTACCTCCAAGCCGCGGGCCTGCGGTGCGATCATCTCCTCGACGGCGCTGCGCGTGGTGCGGGGACAGACATAGGCGAAGGCATCGCCCCAGCCGGTCAACCCGGCGTCGGTGGTGACCTCGACGATCACCATGTCGAGGGCGGTGATGGCGGAGGCGCCCTGGCGGAAGCTCGCGACACCGGCATCATAGGGGATGCGGATATGGTGCGCCCGCACATCGGTGATCTTCATGACGCGGTTCCTCCTGCTTTCTTGTGAGCGGTTTCAAGGACGCACCGAGTGTAGCCGTGAACGCCCGGACGTTGCCAGTGGCTGTTCCGGCGTTATCCTCTCGCAGGACCGCAACGCCGATCAAGCGAAGCAAGCGGGCTTTCGTGCATCCTGGTCACGCTTCGAACGAGAACCACCATGAACCCAGCCCAGCGCGCGCTCTGGTACATCGAGAGCCATCTGGCCGAGCCGATGACGCTCGACGAGATCGCCGCGGTTTCAGGCGTGTCGCGGTTCCACATCGTGCGCGCGTTTGCCGCAGCCACTGGCTATCCCGTGATGCGTTACGTTCGCGCGCGGCGGCTGACCGAGGCGGCGCGCAGCCTCGCGAACGGCGCGCCGGACATCCTGTCGCTGGCGCTGGAGGCGGACTACGGCTCGCACGAAGCATTCACCCGCGCGTTCCGCGACCAGTTTGGCACCACACCCGAAGCGGTGCGGGCCGCGACATGCGTCAGCCATCTCAAGCTACAGGAGCCGATCCTCATGGATTCCACCATGCTCGATCATCTCGCCCCGCCGCGTTTCGAAACCACAAGCGCCTTCCTCGTCGCAGGCATCGACGAGCGCATCTCCTGCGACAACGGCGCGGCCATTCCCGGACTGTGGCAGCGCTTCCATCAGGAGGTCGCCGACATCCCCGCGGGCATCGGCCAAGGGAAAGATCAAGTCGCCTATGGCGTCTGCTGCAACGGCGATGATGCCGGCAATTTCGACTACATTGCCGGCGTCGAGGTCGCCGATTTCTCCGACCTGCCGCGCCGGTTCGGTCGCATCCGCATTCCCGAGCAGCGCTATGCGGTGTTCACCCATACCGAGCACGTCGCCTCGATCCGCCGCACCGTCAACACGATCTGGAATCAATGGCTGCCGGCGTCCGGGCTGAGAGCCGCCGATGCGCCGAACTTCGAGCGCTATGACGAAAAATTCGATCCTGCCACCGGCAACGGCGGCTTCGAGATCTGGGTGCCGGTGACGGAGTAGGACTGCAACGCTGGCATACCATCCCGCTTGCTTGGCAAGGCGGACCTGTTTTGCCATAACCGCAGGCAAATCTTGCGTGTGGGGCCCGTGCCGGACATCCCGTGCAAGTCATAACAAGCAGCCGGGAGGGTCACCACATGTCCAACGTCCGCGTTCTCGCCACCGACCTCGAATTTCCCGAAGGGCCGGTCGTGATGCCGGACGGCTCGGTTGTGCTGGTGGAAATCCGCGGCCAGCGCCTGACCCGTGTTTATCCCGACGGGCGGAAGGAGATCGTCGCCAAGGTGCCGGGCGGGCCGAACGGCGCGGCCCTCGGCCCCGACGGCAAGATCTACATCTGCAACAATGGCGGCTTCTCCTGGATCCCGACCGGCAAGATGATCATGCCGGGACCACAGCCGGACGATTATCTTGGCGGCTCGATCCAGCGCGTCGACCTGCAATCCGGCAAGGTCGAGACCGTCGTGACCAAATGCGGCGAGCACGATCTGCGCGGGCCGAACGATCTGGTGTTCGACAGGCACGGCGGCCTCTGGTTCTCCGATCTTGGCAAGCGTCGTCCACGCGAGATGGACGTCGGCGGCATGTACTATCTCAAGCCCGGCATGACCGAGATCGTCGAAGTCGTGCACGGTGTGCTGCCGGCCAATGGCATCGGCCTGTCGCCGGATGAAAACACCGTCTATATCGCGGAAACGCCGACGGGCCGGCTCTGGGCCTACGAGCTCTCCGCGCCCGGCACGCTCAAGCCGCGCGAGGTGATCTATCGCGGCGAGCGGGGCAAGCCGATCTGCGGCCTCGGCGGCTACCAGATGTTCGACTCGCTCGCGGTCGAAGCGAACGGCAATGTCTGCGTCGCCACCCTCGTTTCCGGCTGCATCTCGGTGATCGCGCCGGATGGTACCCTGGTCGAGCAGGTCCCGACCGGCGACCGCGTCACCACCAACATCGCCTTCGGCGGCCCCGAGCTGAAGACCGCTTACATCACGCTGTCCGGCAAGGGCGAGCTGATCGCCATGGACTGGCCGCGCGGCGGTTTGCCGTTGAATTTTTTGAACAAGTGAGCCAAGCCGTCATTGCGAGGAGCGAAGCGACGAAGCAATCCAGGCTGCCGCCGCGGTAAGATTCTGGATTGCTTCGCTTCGCTCGCAATGACGTAAGGAGACTTCAAAATGCCCTGGCCTGATCCCATCACCCTGCGCGGACAGCACGCCCGTCTCGAGCCGCTGTCGCATCAGCATCGCGAGGGGCTGGTCGAGGCCGTGAAGGACGGCGAGCTCTCGAAGCTCTGGTACACCGCGATTCCCCTGCCTGAGAACATGGGCAAGGAGATCGACCGCCGCTTAGGGCTGCAGGCCGCGGGCTCGATGCTGCCGTTCACCGTGTTCGACGCCGGCGGCAATATCGTCGGCATGACGACCTACATGAACATCGACGCCGCCAACCGCCGCGTCGAAATCGGCTCGACCTGGTACGGCAAGAGCGCGCAGCGCGGCCCGCTCAACACGCAGTGCAAGCTCCTGCTGCTGCGCCACGCCTTCGAGACGTTGGACTGCATCGCGGTCGAATTCCGTACCCACTTCTTCAATCACCAGAGCCGCCGCGCCATCGAGCGCCTCGGTGCCAAGCAGGACGGCATTCTGCGCAGCCACCAGGTCACGCCGAACGGCACGCTGCGCGACACCGTGGTTTACAGCATCACCGCCGCCGAATGGCCGACGGTGCGGACGCATCTCGAATATCAACTCAACGAAAAGCCGCGCTAGAGATGATGTGCACCGGATTGGCCGCGCGCTCGATCACCTCTCCCATAGGGAGAGGTGTCGGCCCGCGCCGCTGCAATTCACTCAATTTCACGACACGCTGGGGACGGACGAATGGACAGATTTGATTATGTGATCGTCGGTGCGGGCTCCGCCGGTTGCGTGCTCACCAGCCGGCTGAGCGAAGATCCCGGCACCAGCGTTTGCGTGCTCGAGGCCGGGCCCAGCGACTGGCATCCCTACATCCATCTGCCGGCGGGCTTCATCAAGACCTTCCACATGAAGAGCATCAACTGGGCCTACCAGCAGGAGGTCGGGCCCTGGACCGGCGGGCGCAGCATCTACGCGCCGCGCGGCAAGACGCTCGGCGGCTCGTCCTCGATCAACGGCCACATCTACAACCGCGGCCAGCGGATGGATTTCGACACCTGGGCGCAGATGGGCAATCGCGGCTGGGGCTATGCCGACGTGCTGCCCTACTTCAAGCGGCTGGAGAAGCGGGTCGGCGAGGGCGACAACACCTTCCGCGGCCGCGACGGCAAGCTCACGGTCACGACCATGGAGTGGCGCGATCCGCTCTGCGAAGCCTTCATGGAAGGCGCGGTCTCGCTCGGCATTCCCCGCAACCCCGATTACAACGGCGCGAAGCAGGAAGGCGTCTCCTACTGCCAGCGCACCATCGACAACGGCCTGCGCGTCTCCGGTTCGACCGCCTTCCTCAAGCCCGCGATGAAACGGCCGAACGTGCATGTGCACACGCACGCGCACGCGACCGAGATCATCTTCGAGGGCAAGCGCGCCGTCGGCGTGCGCTACATGAAGGGCGGCCGCAATGGCACGCCGGTCGAGGTGCGCGCCAACAAGGAAGTGATCCTCTCCGGCGGCACCTATAATTCGCCGCAGCTTTTGCAGCTCTCCGGAATCGGCTCGCCGGACCTGCTCCAGGCCCACGGCATTGCCGTGCGCCATGCGCTGCCCGTCGGCGAAGGCCTTCAGGATCACTACGCGCCGCGCACGGTCGCACGCGTCAAGGATATCAAGACCATCAACGAGCTGCGCCGCGGCCTCTCGCTCTGGATCGAGGCGCTGAAATGGGCGACCACGCGCCGCGGCCTGCTGTCGCTGTCGCCGACCATGGTCTATTGCTTCTGGCACTCCGGCGAGAGCGCCGACTCTTCCGACCTCCAGCTTACCTTCACGCCGGCAAGCTACAAGGAAGGCGTGCAGGGCCAGCTCGAGGACGAGCCCGGCATGACGGTCGCGTCCTGGCAGCAGCGCCCGGAAAGCCGCGGCTATGTCCGCATCCGCTCCAGTGATCCCTTCGCGCCGCCGATCATCCAGACCAACTATCTCGACGCCGAGCTCGACCGCCGTGTCATCGTCGGCGGCATGAAGCTCGCGCGGCGCCTGCTGAAGAGTGCGCCGCTGTCGCCCTATTACGCCTACGAGGATTTCCCCGGTCCCAACATCAATACCGACGACGAGTTTCTGGCCGCTGCCACCGAACGCGGCACCACCACCTTCCACCCAGGCTGCACCTGCCGCATGGGCCCGGCGGATTCGAGCTGGGCGGTGGTCGACGACCAGCTCCGCGTCCACGGCCTGGAGGGCCTCCGCGTCATCGATGCTTCGGTGATGCCGCGCATGATCTCGGCCAACCTCAACGCCTCGACAATGATGATCGCGGATCGCGCGTCGGACCTCATCCGCGGCAAGCAGCCGATGGAAGCGGCGCGGATTCCGGATGCCGCGGTGGCGTGATATTTCGTAGGGTGGGTTGCGCTTGACGGCCAAGCCGCCCTACGAGCTCCGTTCATGGAAACGCGGCAAATGCCCCAAATCAACGATGAGCGGCAATCTGTTGGCCAGATCGCCATCTGCGCGATCGTCTTTCTCTGTACCGCCATTCCGATTGGTTTGCTGTTGCGGGTAGGGTGGCGGGATTGGACCCTGTTGGTCGGTGCCTGGGCGGCAGTGTACTTCATGGGTGGAGTGCGATGGTTTCCTTGGGGCACCCCAGTTCGAAAGGCGTTTTCAACCGGTGTGTTTGTTGGCACGGTGCTTCCAGCTCTTGAGTGGGTCTCGACGTTGCAGACCCCGTAGCCCGGATGGAGCGCAGCGCAATCCGGGACGGCCCGTCGTTTGTGGCACGATCCCGGATTACGCTTGTGCTCCATCCGGGCTACTGGATCTCGTTGCCCGTCGGCCAAAACACCCCTCACCCCCGTCAATCCCTTCCCTCAAAAATATTCCACTTTGCCGAAATTCGGAATTGCGTCATAACCCAAAACAGCCCGGCCCACGAAGAGGGGCGGTTCGCGAGTCGTTCGAAACGCGGGCCGGGTTGCGGTGGACGCGGCAGCGTCGTGCGCGAGAGGCGCGGGCAGGGCGGGTAGTCCCTGTGAGCCCGAGGCTTCGTGCGGACGAGCGGCGCCGAAGTCCGGCGAAGCCTCATGGCGAAGCCGGATGAGCTGCGTACGGCAAAACCGTGTGGTCCTGGCCGTCGTTGCTACGGTCAAGCCTTTGCGGAGATGTGCGCGAGCCCAACCGGGTGGACGGCATCGTCAATTCGCAGGGCGAGGGAGGCCAGCAGGAACTCGGCTCCCGGGAGAGCATGGCATAAGCCGTCCGACCACTGCGCAGGGAAGGCCGTGTGTTTGGCTTCACCTGTATGCCGCTGTGCAGTTTTTCTGCGTGTGCTTTCGCACAGCGGACCGTGGGTGCCAGCCGGCACCCGGCCTTCCCTGCGCCCTCTTTCTTTGGGGGGGCGACGGACAGAGCAAAGCTCGGGCGAAATGCGCCGCGAGGATGCGAAGGTTTGTCTGCGATTGCGATGCGGGTTGGAGAAGCAGCGATGCCCCTTGCTCCGTCATTGCGAGCGCAGCGAAGCAATCCAGTCTGCTTCCGCGGAGGGATTCTGGATTGCTTCGCGGCGCTCGCAATGCCGAGGTGGAGGGGGCATGCGCCCACACCTCGCTCTCGCGCCCCGGACGCAGCGCAACGCTCCTTCAGCGGTGCGCTGCAGAGCCGGGACCCAGAAGCCTAAACTTCCCGCCTGCTCAAGAACGCCAGCCGCTCGAACAGGTGCACGTCCTGCTCGTTCTTGAGCAGCGCGCCGTGCAGCGGCGGGATCAGCTTGCGCGGGTCGCGCTCGCGCAATTGCTCGACGCTCATGTCTTCGTTGAGCAGGAGCTTGAGCCAGTCGAGCAGCTCGGAGGTCGAGGGCTTCTTCTTCAGGCCGGGCACCTCGCGCACCTCGAAGAAGATGCGCAGCGCTTCCTCGACGAGGCGCTTCTTGATGCCGGGGAAGTGGACGTCGACGATGCGGCCCATCGTGTCGGCGTCGGGAAACTTGATGTAGTGGAAGAAGCAGCGGCGCAGGAAGGCGTCCGGCAGCTCCTTCTCGTTGTTGGAGGTGATCATCATGATCGGGCGCTGCTTGGCCTTGATCGTTTCGCCGGTCTCGTAGACATGGAATTCCATGCGGTCGAGCTCGAGCAGCAGGTCGTTGGGGAATTCGATGTCGGCCTTGTCGATCTCGTCGATCAGCAGCACCGGGCGCTGCTCGGCGGCGAAGGCGTCCCACAGCTTGCCGCGCTTGATGTAGTTCCTGATGTCCGACACACGCGCATCGCCGAGCTGGCTGTCGCGCAGGCGCGACACCGCGTCGTATTCGTAGAGGCCCTGCTGCGCCTTGGTGGTGGACTTGATGTGCCAGGTCAGCAGCGGCGCGTTCAGCGCCTTCGCCACTTCCTCCGCCAGCACCGTCTTGCCGGTGCCGGGCTCGCCCTTGATGAGGAGCGGACGCTCCAGCACGATCGAGGCATTGACGGCGACCTTGAGATCGTCGGTCGCTACATAGTCCTTGGTGCCGGTAAATTTCATTGCGCGTCCTTGTTGGTCGTCGGCCGGGGCTCGCCCCGGTCGCGACATGGGAACGGCCGCACGCGGCGGCCGTTCCTGGTTCGGTCAGGCTTTCAGACCCGTTTTATCAGCGAAAGGATGACGAGCACAATCACCGCGCCGATGGTGGCGTCCACGATGGCGCCGACCGTGCCGGTTGCGAGCTGGATGTGCAGCTGGGGCAGAACCCAGCTTGCCACGAGTGCGCCGATGATGCCGACGACGATGTTGCCGATCAGCCCAAATCCCGCCCCATGGACAATCTTGCCGGCAAGCCAGCCGGCGATCGCGCCGATGATCAGCGCTGCGAGAATTCCCATTGCAAACGTCCCCCAAACAACCCCGTGAGGCCGCCAATTCTAGAGCAAAAAGCCTCCCGGTCCAGCGCCGAGCAGTGGCCGCCGCCCCTTGACGTCCGCCACCCGACGGGCAATCTGTCACCCATGTTCCTGCAATTCTTCACTTCTCTGCGCGACGCGCAGGTCCCCGTGACGCTGCGCGAATACCTCACGCTGGTGGAGGCGCTCGACGCCGATCTGGCGGATTATTCGGTCGAGAATTTCTACTATCTGTCGCGCACCGCGCTGGTGAAGGACGAACGCAATCTCGACAAGTTCGACCGCGTCTTCGGCACCGTGTTCAAGGGGCTGGAAAGCCTGCTCGATGCCATGGAGGGGGCCGAGATCCCCGAGGAGTGGCTGAAGAAGCTCGCCGAGAAATACCTGACGGACGAGGAGAAGAAGCAGATCGAGGCCATGGGCTGGGACAAGCTCATGGAGACCCTGAAGAAGCGCCTCGAGGAGCAGAAGGGCCGCCACCAGGGCGGCTCGAAATGGATCGGCACGGCAGGCACCTCGCCGTTCGGCGCCCACGGCTACAATCCCGAAGGCGTCCGCATCGGCCAGGAGAAGAACCGCAACAACCGCGCCGTGAAGGTGTGGGACAAGCGCGAGTTCAAGGATCTCGACGGCAATGTCGAGCTCGGCATCCGCAACATCAAGGTGGTGCTGCGCCGCCTGCGCAAGTTTGCGCGCACCGGCGCGCCCGACGAGCTCGATCTCGACACCACCATCCGCGAGACCGCCAATCACGGCTATCTCGACGTGCACATGCGTCCCGAGCGGCGCAATGCGGTGAAGCTTCTGGTGTTCTTCGACATCGGCGGCTCGATGGACGCGCATATCGAGCAGGTCGAGGAGCTGTTCTCGGCGGCGAAGAGCGAGTTCAAGCACATGGAGTATTTCTACTTCCACAATTGCCTCTATGAAGGCGTGTGGAAGCAGAACAAGCGCCGCTTCACCGACCGTACCCCGACCTGGGACGTGCTGCACAAATATCCTCACGACTACAAGATCGTGTTCGTCGGCGACGCCTCGATGTCGCCTTACGAGATCATGGTGCCCGGCGGTTCGGTCGAGCACGTCAACGAGGAGCCCGGCTCGGTCTGGCTCGACCGCATCATCCGCACCTATCCGCATTCGGTGTGGCTGAACCCGGTGCAGCAGAAGCACTGGGACTATTCGGAATCGACCACCATCATCAAACGCATCTTCGCCAACCGCATGTACCCGATCACGATCGAAGGTCTGGAAGGCGCGATGAAGGAATTGACGCACTAGCCACACACGCCGTCATTCCGGGGCTTGCGCAGCGAGAACCCGGAATCCATCGGGCGGCAGTGTCAGTGGAGGAATGGATTCCGGGCTCGCGACTGCGTCGCGCCCCGGAATGACGAGAAGAGGAGAACCACGTGCCCCAGACCATCACCCGCGGCATCAAGGCGCTGATCGACGAGGCCAATGCCGAGATCGAGACGCTCACAGCGAAGGATGCGATCGAGATATCCAAGAACGGCGACGTCGTCATCGTCGACATCCGCGATCCGCGCGAGATCGAGCGCGACGGCCGCATCCCCGGCGCGTTCGCCTGCACCCGCGGCATGCTCGAATTCTGGATCGATCCGCAGAGCCCCTATGCCAAGCCGGTGTTCCAGGAAGACAAGAAGTTCGTGTTCCACTGCGCCGGCGGCCTGCGCTCCGCACTTGCCGCCAAGACTGCCCAGGACATGGGCCTGAAGCCCGTCGCTCACATCGCCGGAGGCTACGCCGCCTGGCGTGACGCCGGCGGACCGGTGCAGCAATGGGAGCCGAAGAAGAAGGGGTGAGGGGGCTCGCTCCGTCATTCCGGGGCGCGCGCAGCGCGAGCCCGGAATCCATTCATCCACCAACACCGCCGCGCGATGGATTCCGGGCTCGCCCTCCGGGCGCCACGGAATGACAAGGAAACACCGATGGCCACCGATCCCCTCGTCTCCACCGAATGGCTCGCCGCCCACATCAACGACGCCAACGTCAAGGTGCTCGACGCCAACTTCAAGCTGCCGGGCGTGCTGCCTCTGCCGAAGGACGACTATCTCGCCGCGCATCTGCCGGGCGCGGCGTTCTTCGACGTCGATGCGGTGTCCGATCATTCCAACCCGCTGCCGCATATGTATCCGAGCGCCGAGCAGTTCGGCCGTGACGTCGGCAATCTCGGCATCTCGAATGCCGACACCGTCGTGCTCTACGATGCCGGCGGCTGGGTCGCAGCGCCGCGCGCGTGGTGGATGTTCCTGTCCTATGGCCACGCCAACGTGCGCATCCTCAATGGCGGCCTGAAGAAGTGGCGCGCCGAAGCGCGCGCCGTGGAGAGCGGCGAGGTCAAGCCGAAGCCGGCGAGCTTCAAGGCGAGTTATGATGCGAAGCGTGTGCGCAGCATGCAGCAACTGGTCGCCAACGTCGAAAGCCGTGCCGAGCAGGTGATCGATGCGCGCGCTGCCGACCGTTTCGAGGGCCGTGCGCCGGAACCGCGGCTGGGCATCCGCTCCGGTCACATCCCCGGCGCCCGCAACGTGCCCTACAATCAGCTGTTCGATGCCGCGACCGGAACGATGAAGCCGCTCGACGATCTCCGCGCTGCGTTCACCGACGCCGGCGTCCAGCTCGACGCCCCGATCGTGACGAGCTGCGGCTCGGGCGTGTCGGCCGGCGTGCTGACGCTCGCGCTCTATCGCCTCGGCATCACCGACACCGCGCTCTATGACGGCTCATGGTCGGAATGGGGCCAGGAAAAAGGCCCGCCGGTCGCGACCGGGCCGGCGTGAGATTATTGCCGCGCGCGCGTGGTCGTTGCGGCGAGCGTCGGCTGCGGCCGTCCGAACGGATCGAGCTGCTGAACCGGCGGCGGTGGGCGCCGTACGACGCGGCGGCGCTTCTTCACCTTATGCGCCCGCGGCTTGGCCGCCTTGCTCTCCGGCGTGCTGCTGCCGGTCTTGACCTTCGCCGGCGGATCCTTCCAGGCCGTGGTCGCGGGATCGTTCAGTACGGCCATCTTGTCCGAGGTGATGTCGCGTGCCGATGAGGCAAGGGCGGCACTGGGGTCGGCCGCCGCCGGCGCGCTGGCGGCCGCGGCAGGCTTGGTCTCGGGGATCGACGCCGCGGTATCGGCCGGTGTGAGCGTGTCGGCGGGAGCCGGCGCAGCAGCGTCCGTTGTCTTCTCGGGCTCGGTCGTCTGGGGCTCGGACGTCTCGGCCTTGGTCGTCTCGGGCCTGATCATCTCGGGCTTGATCGTCTCGGGATTGGCCGGCTCGGCGGCCGGGACCTCAGCCGGAGCCACAATGACTTGCGGCTGGACGTCGGTCCCGGTCGTCACCGTGGCCACCTGTTCGGGCTCGCTCAACGGCAGTGCGATGGTCGGCACCTGGTCGCGCAGCGATGGCGACGGCGTCGGCTCAGCGGCCGCCTCCGGCTCGGCGCGGAGGACCGCGAGCACAGGCTGGGCGGGCTCGGGAGCTTGCGCAAACACCTTCTCCTGCGGGCCGTTCCGCCAGGAGGGGTTGCTGACATACTGCTCATGGCTCGCCCGCAGCAGCGCGGCGGCGCCCAGGCCGAACACCAGGATGGAGGCTGACAGCAGGATCGCGGCAAACAGGAAGCGAAAGCCGGGAAGCATCGAGAAATTGCGAATTTCCGCCCCGGCGGCGACGTGCCAGGGCCCATGAGCCATCTGAACGCGGTGACGATACTGATTGCCGCGTTCGCCACGCAGGGATTCTGAGCTCAAAGCGGTGGCGAATCAGGCTTATTCGAACATAGCGCAACGATTCCGCGCCGTTCCGTAAAAACCGAGCCGAAAACTCCGCCGATTTGCCGCAGGAGATGATTTTCGCCCCGTGATGCAACGGGGCAACGGTAGTGTTGCGGATCACAAATCGGCAAGTCCGGCGCAAATAAGCCCGATATGTCTTGAATGTGCCGCTATCTTCGGTCATCTGGCCGTTAACGGTCCGGACGGGGCCCGGGGACTATACAAGAGCGATGATGATCAAACATTTTCTGACGATATGCGCTGCCGCAACAGTCGCTGCGGCGGGAACCTCGCTCGCACAGGCTCAGAGCTATCCGGTCCAGCAGGCGCCGAGCTATGGGGCGCCGGCTGAATACCGCCCCGGCGACCGCGCCCCGAATTTCGACGCGCTGGAAGATGACGACGATGCGATGCCGCAGGCTGCGTTGCCGCCGCCCGGCCCGGTCGACGATCCGCGTTACGGCCGTCCGGCCGGCCCTCCGGTCTATTCGGCGGCCCCGCCGCAGGGGCCGGTGATGTCGCCGGATGATCCGCGTTATGGCCGTCCGGCTGGTCCCCCGGTCTACTCGGCGGCGCCGTCACAGGGCCCCGTGATGTCACCCGATGATCCCCGCTATGGCCGTCCCGCCGGACCGCCCGCGGTGATCTATGCCGATCGCCCGGGCCAGGCACCCGGCGGCGACGGCCTGCGCCCGCCGGAGGCCGTCGGTGGTCCCGCAGCGACTGGAGCGGTTCAGGCGCAGCCCCCCGTGGGCAACGATGGCCGGCCGATGGCGATCGCTTCGCTGCCGCCCGAGGAGCAGCCCGACGCTGCGCCGGCGCAGCTGGCGCCGAACCTGCGCCGCCAGGAAGTTTCGCTGGCGACCAAGGAGCCGGCTGGAACGCTCATCGTCGATACCCCGAACACCTACCTCTATTACGTGCTCGGCAACGGCCGGGCGATCCGCTACGGCGTCCGCGTCGGCCGCGATGGTTTCACCTGGACCGGCGTGCAGAAGATTACCCGCAAGGCCGAGTGGCCGGATTGGCATCCGCCGACGGAAATGATCGAGCGCCAGCCCTATCTGCCGCGCTTCATGGCCGGCGGCCCCGGCAATCCGCTCGGCGCGCGCGCGATGTATCTCGGATCGACGGTCTACCGTATTCACGGCACCAACCAGCCCTCGACGATCGGCAAGTTCGTCTCGTCCGGCTGCATCGGCATGCTGAACGAGGACGTCTCGGATCTGTTTGATCGGGTCAAGGTCGGAACCCGCGTGGTGGTGCTGCCGGGTGGCCCGCCGCCGGGAACGGCGACCGCTTCCGCTGCGCCGACGCCGGGTGCTGCCGGGCCGGCTCCGATGGCTGCCCAGGCTGGCCCCGTCCCGGGTACCCAGCCGACGGTGGTGCCGCCGCTGCCAGCGCCGGTCACCGTGCGCTAACCTCGCGTGGAACAATTGGATTGATTGCGGCGCGTGTGCCTCGGCCACGCGCCGCAAATGTTTGTGGCGCTGACGATGACCGGCGAGTGTGTTCGCCGGGGTGAATCCCGGCACGCGTCGACTACCTCACGGAAGAATTGCGACGACGTGAGGAGCACAGGATGCGAATCTTTGTTGCAGGCGCGACCGGTGCGATCGGTCGCCATCTGGTTGCCATGCTCATCGCCAAGGGACACACGGTCGTCGGCTCCACGCGAGCCACGGAAAAGGCCGGGATGCTCATGGCATTGGGGGCCGAACCCGTTGTCGCCGATGGCCTCGACCAGCTGCACCACCGGCGCGTGCCGCTGATCGGCGATGGCGGTGGTTACTGGTCGTTCACTCACACCGAAGATGCCGCGTCTGCCACCGTCGCCGCAGTCGAGCGCGGCCGTCCGGGCAACATCTACAACATCGTCGACGACCACCCGGCACAGGTCAGGGAATGGCTGCCGGCGCTGGCCGAGTTGCTGGGTGCCAAGCCGCCGCTTCACGTGCCGGCATGGCTCGGTCGGTTGTTGGCCGGCGAGCATATGGTCTCGATGATGACGCGTGCGCGGGGCTTCCAACGCCAAGGCCAGGCGCGAACTGGATTGGCTCCCGGCTCATACCTCCTGGCGCGACGGTTTCGCCGACGTGGCAAGGCAGCCCGTCAGCCAGCGCTCCGCCGCGTAGCCGACCGTCTAGGCCAGCTTCCGCGGCAGCTCGCCGCCCTTGGTCCAGGCATCGATCGCCTCGACCATCTGGCCGTAATGGATGCGCAGGCCGTCCTCGGTCGCGTAGCCGAGATGCGGCGTCAGCACGAGGTTGTCGAGCTTGCGGAACGGATGGTCCGTCGGCAACGGCTCGACCGAGAACACGTCGATGCCGGCGCCCGCGATCTTCTTCTGCTGCAAGGCCTCGAGCAGCGCCTGCTCGTCCACGATCGGCCCGCGCGCGGTGTTGACGAGGAAGGCCGTCGGCTTCATCCGCGCGAGATCGGCACGGCCGACCAGTCCGCGCGAACGCTCGCTCAGCACCACATGGATGGTGATGATATCGGCCTTGGCGAACAGCTCTTCCTTGCTGGCATAGCCGACGCCGGCGTCCTTGCACTTCTCCGGCGTGAGGTTCGGGCTCCATGCGATCACGTTCATGCCGAACGCTTTCGCAATGCCCGCCATCTTGCTGCCGAGCTTGCCGAGCCCGACGATGCCGAGCGTCATTCCCTCGATCTCGACGCCGGCAAAGGCCTGCCAGGGCGCGCCCGCATGCATGCGGGCGTTCTCGCGGCCGATGCCGCGGGTCAGCTCCAGGATCAGGCCCATGGTGAGCGGCGCGGTGGGGTCGCGGGAATATTGCGTGCCGCCGATCGTGACGCCCCGCGCCTTCGCGGCCTCCATGTCGATCGAGGCATTGCGCATGCCTGACGTCAGCAGCAGCTTCAGCTTGGGGAGCGACGCGAACAGGCTCTTGGGGAATGCCGTACGCTCGCGCATGGCGCAGATGATGTCGACGTCGGCGAGCGCGCTGGCCGCGGCTTGCTCGGAGGCGAAGGGATGGCTGAACACGGTGACATCGACCCGGTCGGACAGGCTTTGCCAATCGGCAACGTCGAGGGCGAGGTTGAAATAGTCGTCCAGAATTGCACAGCGCAGCCGCGTCATCAGCGTTCATCCATGGCAAGGGGCGATGGCACCGGCGGGAGCGCCATCATCGGAACCCGGCCATGGTTGCGCGCAATCACACCTGCGCGCAAGCCGCCGACATTTCAAAAATCCGCTAGGGAAGAAGGGTTCAGAGGTCGCGGGGCTTGAGCCGGAACGGCGCATTCATGCCGTGCTTGGCGCGCCAGGCCGGGCCGGGGCCGCGCATGTAATGCAGTTCGGGCCGGTAAGGGTTGAAAGCGGTGGCGAAGAAGCGCTTCCAGAAGCCCTTGATCTCCGAGGCGAACGCGGAGGCGCTGCCGGCTTCTGCCGGAACGGGAAGGGAATTGGTCTCGATCATGGCCATGACGCTGTCTCGCTGTGCTCCCGTTCATTCTGAGCGGGTGGCGCTGTTTCCGCGCGAAACCAAGCTTTGGCCTGATTTATTAAAAGAAGGTTTCAATTGTCCGGATCGGCGGCGGGATGGTGTCCGTCCCGTATTCATCCGTGGTGAACGGAGGGAAAACATTGCCCTTTGGGGGCGGGATCGCTACATCGGCGGCAAGCAAATTTCCTCAAATCGAAGGTTTTCGGGACCGATGGCGCGCCAGTTCATCTATTTCATGCAGGGCCTGACCAAGAGCTATCCGACCCGGAAGGTGCTCGACAACATCCATCTGAGCTTCTACCCGGACGCCAAGATCGGCGTGCTCGGCGTCAACGGCTCGGGCAAGTCGACGCTGCTCAAGATCATGGCCGGCCTCGACAAGGAGTATAATGGCGAGGCCTGGGTCGCCCAGGGCGCCCGCGTCGGCTATCTCGAACAGGAACCGCACCTCGATGCCAGCTTGTCCGTGCGCGAGAACGTCATGCTGGGCGTCGCCAAACAGAAGGCCATCCTCGATCGCTACAACGAGCTGGCGATGAACTATTCCGAGGAGACGGCCGACGAGATGACCAAGCTGCAGGACGAGATCGAGGCCCAGGGCCTCTGGGATCTCGACAGCAAGGTCGATCAGGCCATGGACGCACTGCGTTGTCCGCCCGACGATGCCGACGTGACGAAACTGTCCGGCGGTGAGCGCCGTCGCGTCGCGCTGTGCAAGCTGCTGCTCGACCAGCCCGAACTCCTGCTGCTCGACGAGCCCACCAACCATCTCGACGCGGAGTCGGTGTCATGGCTGGAAGGACATCTGCGCAATTATCCCGGCGCGATCCTGATCGTCACCCATGATCGCTACTTCCTCGACAACGTCACGAGCTGGATCCTCGAGCTCGACCGCGGCAAGGGGATTCCCTACGAGGGCAATTACTCGTCCTGGCTGGTGCAGAAGCAGAAGCGGCTCGAGCAGGAGGGACGCGAGGACGCCGCGCACCTGAAGACGCTGGCCCGCGAGCAGGAGTGGGTCGCCTCGTCGCCGAAGGCGCGTCAGGCCAAGTCCAAGGCGCGTTACCAGCGCTACGAGGATCTGCTCAAGCAGGCCAGCGAGAAGCAGACCCAGACTGCGCAGATCATCATTCCCGTCGCCGAGCGGCTCGGTGCCAACGTGGTCGATTTCGAAGGCCTCAGCAAAGGCTTTGGCGATCGCCTGCTGATCGACGATCTCACCTTCAAGCTGCCGCCCGGCGGCATCGTCGGCGTGATCGGCCCCAACGGCGCCGGCAAGACCACGCTGTTCAAGATGATCACCAAGCAGGAAGCGCCGGACAAGGGCACCATCACAGTCGGCGAGACCGTGCATCTCGGCTATGTCGACCAGTCGCGCGACGCGCTCGACGGCAGCAAGAACGTCTGGGAGGAGATCTCCGGCGGCAACGAGCTGATCCTGCTCGGCAAGAAGGAAGTGAACTCGCGCGGCTATTGCTCGGCCTTCAACTTCAAGGGCGCCGACCAGCAGAAGAAGGTCGGCGCGCTATCGGGCGGTGAACGCAACCGCGTGCATCTCGCCAAGATGTTGAAGTCCGGCGCCAACGTTCTGCTGCTCGACGAACCGACCAACGACCTCGACGTCGACACCCTGCGTGCGCTCGAAGAGGCGCTGGAGGATTTCGCCGGCTGCGCCGTCATCATCAGCCATGATCGCTGGTTCCTCGACCGCATCGCGACCCATATCCTGGCCTTCGAAGGCGACAGCCACGTCGAATGGTTCGAAGGCAACTTCCAGGACTACGAGAAGGACAAGATGCGCCGGCTCGGCCAGGACAGCATCATTCCGCACCGCGTGAAGTACAAGAAGCTGACGCGGTGATCCGGGCATGATGCGGCGGATGCTCATCGCTGCGGTGATCGTGATCACCTGCGGATGGTCGTCCGCCCGCGCCGCCGATGCCGCTTTCACGCAATTCATCGCCTCGCTCTGGCCGGAGGCGCAGGCCGCCGGCGTGTCGCGTGCGACGTTCGAGCGAGAGACGCGCGGGCTCGAGCCCGATTACAAGCTGCCTGATCTGATTTTGCCGGGACGGCCCGCGACGGGTGCGCCGTCGCAGGCCGAGTTCGTTCAGGTGCCGGCTGACTACGTCAAGGAAGCCTCGATCGCGCGGCTTGCGGGTGAGGGACAGCGGCTGATGCAAAAATATCGTCCGGCGCTGACGGAGATCGAGAGAAACTCCGGTGTGCCTGCGTCCGTCATGCTCGCGATCTGGGGTCGCGAGACCGATTACGGCCGCTACACGCTGCCTTACGACCTCGTGCGCGTGCTGGCGACGCAGGCCTATGTCGGCCGCCGCAAGGACACCTATCGCAACGAGTTCATCCTCTCGCTGAAGATCCTCGGCGAGGGCGCGGTGACGCGCAAGGACATGCGCTCGTCCTGGGCCGGTGCCACCGGGCTCACGCAGTTCCTGCCGTCGGAATATTACAAGCACGGCGTCGATTTCGACCGCGACGGCCGTATCGACATCTGGCACTCGGTGCCGGATGCGCTGGCATCGGCCGCACAGCAGCTCGTCAACAAGGGCTGGCAGAACGGCGTGCGTTGGGCCTACGAGGTGCAGGCGCCGGCGAAGGTCGATTGCACCGCCGGCGTGCCCGAGGTGACGAAGCCGATCGGCCAGTGGCTGCGCGAAGGCTTTGTGCCGGTCCGTGGACAAAAGCTCAGCGCCGCCGAGCAGGCGCAGCCGGCCTCGCTGCTCCAGCCGGAAGGCATCTACGGTCCGTCATTCCTGACCACGAAGAACTACTTCGTCATCAAGGAATACAATTTCTCCGACCTCTATGTGCTGTTCGTCGGCCATCTCAGTGACAGCATGACCAGCCCGTTGCCGTTCGCGACGGCCTGGTCGGCCTCCAAGCAGTTGCGCACCAAGGACGTCGAGACCATGCAGCGCGGGCTCACGCGCGTCGGGCTCTACAAGGACAAGATCGACGGCAAGGCCGGCATGCAGACGCGCGCCGCGCTCGGCGCCTATCAGAAGTCGGCAGGTCTCAAGGTCGATTGCTGGCCGAGCGAAGAGGTGCTGCGCTCGATCCAGGCGGCGCGGTAGCGACGCAGCTCTTCGCCAAAGAAAAAAGCCCGGCCGATGGTTTCGGCCGGGCTTCGATCGCGGCGCGGAGGCGCCTGACGATCAGATCTTGCGATCAGATCAATAGCAAACGCGAACCGGGCGAACGACCCAGCCATAGCCGTCCCAATAGCGCTGGCGCTGCCAATAGCAGGGCGGGGGCGGCGGGCCGGGCTCGGCCACGTAAACCGGACCACCATAGGCCGGACGGCTCGACGCGATGGCGCCGCCGACGATCGCGCCGCCGATCAGGCCGGCCGCGATGCCGACACCGACGCCGTCACGGGCCTGGGCGGACGGCGTGGCGGTCACCAGCGAACCGGCGATCGTCGCAACCGTGAGGGCGGCAACTAAAGTCTTCTTCATGCTCTTGGCTCTCCTGAGAGGTGGACGCTCCTTGTTAGAAGCGCCCGGGGTTCAAAGGTTCACGCAGACTCTGATGGGATTGGCCTTGCAGCTAGGAAGCGCGCAAATGGTCAATCCGCGGTAAACGCACACGGAGCTGTGACGAGAAAAAGCGGTCTTTTTCAGGCCCCGAGATGAACGGCGCATCCGTAGTGAACCGGACCAGCAAGCGGTTTAAGCGGTTCAAGTCGCCTCAGCCACAGACTCTGACGCGGCGGACGCGCCAGCCATAGCCGTCCCAGAAGCGCTGCTTCTGCCAGACGCAGCCGTTGCCGTAATAGTCGTCGGCGACATAGCCGGGACCCGGCGCGTAATAGCGGGGCGGGTAGTAGCCGGGGCCATAGCCCGGACCATATCCATAGGCGGGACCGGGTCCGTAATAATACGGAGAAGCCAGCGCCCCGCCGACAATGGCACCGCCGATGATTCCGGCGGCCACGCCCGCAGCGACGCCGCGCTGCGCGTGGGCTGGCGTTACGGCCGTCAGGGCCAGGGTGGCGACGGCAGCGACCGCCAGGAGCGACTTCTTCATTGGCTTGACCTCTTCATACGCGGAACTCTTTGGGGACCAGAGTTCCATACTTCGTTTGAATGATCAATGAACGGCACCTTTGCCGGGTGCGACCAAATAATATGGATCGGGCACTCCGCCAGGCGGGGATGATGGGCAATACGATGATGAATGCTTTGATCGCCGCCGGGATCGCGTTCGCGATCGGCTACGGCTGGTTCACCCACCTCCAGAACCGCGTCCGGCGCTCCCGCGCTGCGACCGGTGGCGATGGGGGAAGCAGCGAGAGCTATTCGGGAACCAGCGACGGCTTCTCGCTTGGAAGCTGGTTCTCCAGCGACAGTTCGGGAAGCTCGACCGACGGCGGCAGCTGTTCCACGAGCGATGGCGGCAGCAGTGGCGGGGATTGCGGAGGTGGCGACGGTGGGGGAGGCGGTGGCGGCGACTAGGTCCTCCGCAATCTTGATCCAGCGCAACTCGCTATTTTAGAGCCGTTCTAGGCTGTTTCCGGGCTAGTTTGGAATAGCTTCAAATTCCGGTTTTTCCTTTTGCATCCGGGCGGCCCCTTAAATATCGATGATGGCGCATCACCGAAGGGCCTTCCGCTTCCATGATCGTTTGTTCCTGTAACGTGCTGAGCGATGATGACATCCGCGCCGCCGTCGCCGAGTCCGACGACGCCGTGCGCCATGCCAAGCAGATCTACGGGTGCCTCGGCTGCAGCGCCGAATGCGGCCGCTGTGCGCGGACGATCAAGACCATCATCGACGAGGCGCTCGGCCCCTGTGCCAAGTCTTGCTGCTCCGGCTGCCCGCACAGCCACACGGTAGCAGCCAACGACGAGACGGCTGAGCCTGCCCAGTTCGCCCTCGCGGCCTGCTGAAATCTTCCGCCCCTCGGCTGAGCTTTTCCCCCGGCTGCGTCCCCGTAGCCGGTTGCTCCCATCTTTAAACTCATTTAGAAGCGTTCTAAATTCGGTTTAGAGCCGATTTGGACTGCAAGAGCTGGAGTGAACCATGCAGGGCGACGCAAAAGTTATCGACTATCTCAACAAGGCACTGCGTCACGAACTGACTGCGATCAACCAGTACTGGCTGCACTACCGCTTTCTCGACAATTGGGGCCTCCTCGACATGGCCAAGGTCTGGCGCAAGGAGTCCATCGAGGAAATGGAGCACGCCGACAAGCTCACCGCGCGCATCCTGTTCTTCGACGGCTTCCCGAACATGCAGGTGCTCGATCCCCTGCGCATCGGCCAGAACGTCAAGGAGATCATCGAGTGCGACCTCGCCGCCGAGATGAGCGCGCGGGCCCTGTACCAGGAAGCGGCGACTTACTGCCACGGCGTCAAGGACTACGTCACGCGTGACCTGTTCGAGAAGCTGATGAGCGACGAGGAGCATCACATCGACTTCCTCGAAACCCAGCTCGACCTGATCGGCCGCATCGGCCTCGAACTCTACACCCAGAAGCACGTCGGCGGGCTCGAGGGCGAGGGGCACTGAGCCCTGAGGTCGCCACACACTCCCGTATCGTCCCGGCCTCGCCGGCACGACACAAAGCTGGCTGCGCCGCCTACAGCTGCGCCTTGTAGCGCCCTTCCACGATCTCCTGACTGTCCGGCTCGCCGAGGCTGGTCTGGTCGTGGATGATTTCGGTGATGCTCGGCATCACCGAGCGCGGCACCTTCTCCGGGGACCATAGCTTCGAGCGCATCAGCGCCTTGCCGCAGTGGAAATAGACTTCGCTGACGGCGACGTTCAGCACCGCGCGCGGCGGCTTGCCGAACTCCACCATCGAGGCGAGCAGGTCCGGATCGGCCGACAGCGTGCCGCGTCCGCCGACCCGCAGCGTCTCGTCGATGCCGGGCACGAAGAACAACAAATGTACGAAGCCCGAGCCTTCGACGACGTTGCGAAAACTGTCGATCCGGTTGTTGCCGGAGCGGTCGGGCATCAGCAACTGGTTGGGGCCGGCGACGTGGACGAAGCCGATGCCGCCGCCGCGCGGCGACGCGTCCACGCTGCCATCGGTGCCAGAGGTCGCGAGCACGCAGAACGGCGACATCTCGATGAATTTCTTCGCATGCGCATCTATCGCGGGACGCGCTTTGGCGATCACGCGCGGGCTCGGCTTGGCATAGATGGTGGCGAGGTCTTCGGCGCAAAGATCAGTCACGAAGGTCTCCCTGATTGGAGGCTCGAGGATATCATTCCCCGGCCTGGTCGCTATCCCATTTCTCACGGCGCCACGGCCAGTCGACCACGCCAGCACAATACAGAGCCCACCAGATCAGGACCGGCTGAAGCACCAGCCGTGGCCCGTGGTACAGCCAACTGTTGGGGATGGGTGGCAGGTCGATGCCCTGCAGGGCGTGCCTGATGTTCGCCGGCCACACACAAAGCGCATAGAGCGCAAGTGCGACGCCCGCCCACCAGCGCAGCGGCTTCGTCACCAGCGCGATGGCACCTGCGATCTCGCAGACGCCGGTGACGAGGATGACCTGCATCGCAAAGGGGACCCAGCGCGGCGTGATTGCGAGCAGCTTGTCCGGAACCCAGAGATGCGCGATGCCCGCAGCCAGATAGAATGCCGCGAGAACGAAGCGCATGACGGTGCGTGTCCGATCGTTGGTGCGATTGATATCCATCAGCCGAAATAGCATGCGCGGCAGGGAGTGACCACCGAATGTCGCAGCGAGCGGGAGTAGCACAATCGGATGGTTCAGGTAGCGTTGAATACCAATTTCGCTTATAACGCGTGAGATAATTTTTCGATTTTAAAGAAAGGAATTCGCCATGGCCCCCACGCAGGCAATGCGGGTCGCGGGCGATGGGCCGCGCCGTCGCAAGCACGTCCCGGGACAGTTGATCGTTCGGTTGAAGCCGTCCGCCGTGCGGCAGATCGTGGCGATGTCACTTCAGGCGACGACGCCGCGTGCGCTGATGGCCGCGATGCCCGATGAAGTCAGAGGTCCGATCGATTTTCTGCACGACAAGCTCGGGCTTCAGTCGATGAAGCCGCTGTTCGTGGTCGATGGCGGTGATGCACCCGCGCGGCCGCAGGCGATGGCTTTGGCCGCGGTTCATCGCGCGATGGCACGCTCCGCAACGGCGGCTCCGCGGGAGGCGCTGGCCGGATTTCAGATCGTGCAGGTGAAGGACAGGAAGATGGACGAAGGAGTCCTGAAGCGCCTGCGTGCCTCCAGGGCGGTGGACCTGGTCGAGCCCGTTCCCAACCGATGGCTCAGTGCCGCGGCCGATCCCATGAAGATTCGGCAGTGGGGCCTTCGCGCCATCAGGTGGTTCGACAGACCGCGGCCAGGTGCGGGGCGGGTTCACGTTGCCGTGCTCGACAGTGGTGTCGACGCCCGACATCCCGATCTCGCAGAAACGATCGAGGAATATCGTCACGACGGCAACGTCGCGCGCGATTTCCTCGGCCATGGCACCCATGTCAGCGGCACGATCGCGGCCGTGGTCAATAATTCGGCCGGCATCGCAGGCGTGGCCAATTGCCGTCTGCATTGCTGGAAGGTGTTTGACGATCCCAAGCGCCCAGGCGACGACGAGAACTTCAACTTCGAGTTCTACAGCAAGGCGCTCGCGGCTGCGCTCGATTCCAGCATCAAGGTCATCAACCTCAGCATTGGGGGTGAGGACCATTCGAAGGCGGAAGCGACGATCTTCGCCGAACTGATCGATGCCGGCGTCGTCATCTCCACCGCCATGGGCAACGAGTTCGAGGACGGCAACCCGAAGGAGTATCCGGCGGGCTACGCGGACACGATCGGAGTTGGCGCCGTCGACGAGTCCCATCGGCGCGCCTCGTTCTCCAACACGGGGAAGCACATCAAGCTGGTCGCCCCGGGGGTCAACATCCTGTCGACGGTACCCCGGGTGAAGGCAAGCTTCGCCGACCATACCAGCTACGATTCCTGGCCCGGAACGTCGATGGCAACGCCGCATGTCACGGGTGCCGCCGCACTCGTCTATATCAACAGGCCGAAATCCAGGGCGGCCGGGCTTGCGGTCGCCAGGCGCCTGATCGCGACCGCGACGAAATTGCCGGCGATGCGGGGAAGGGATTTCACGCAAGAATATGGTGCCGGCCTCCTGGACGTTGCCGCTGCGCTCGGCCGTGCAAAGACGGGCAGGAAAATCGGCAGGAAAACCGGCAAGAAAACAGCCAAAGCGAGGAAGGGACGAAAATAGGTCTGCGACCTTGAACGGGCGCCGCGAACGGCTAGCTTCTCGGTATGTCCGTGCAGTTCAAATTCCACGATCGTGTCGATCAGCGCCGGCGGCGCATGATCATCAAGACGCTCGGCGATGCCGGCTATGTCGCCGAGAACCTGTTTCCGGGCCAGAAGCGGCAAAACCTCGCGGCGATCTTCACCGTCGCTGAGGCCGACGCCAAGTCCGTTCGCGCCGCGCTCGTCGATTTCGGCGATGACATCGAATATGTAGAGGCCGCGCCCAGGCGAGACCTTAAGGCCTGAGTGATCTACACCGCATCCGCCGGCACGAAGCAGCTGATGATGATGGCGCCGCGGTGGTGGACGTACCACACGACGGCCTGTCCGACCGGATTGCCGCGGTCGCGGATGATGGCGCGGTCGGGCACCTCCATCCATTGTCCCTCGATCGGCACCCAATAGTTGCCGCCCCGCACATCGTACTCGGTACGATGGCCGTCGGAAATGTCGCAGCAGGGCACGCCGTTCGGTGCGATCACACTCTTGAACCAGGCGCGTATGTCGGGCGGCACGTGGTCGTATTGGCCATTGTCAAACGCGAACGCGGCGCTCGTCAGCGCCATCGCGGCCAGCCAAACGCACAGCGCGAGCCTGTGCATGCGATCCTCCGTCGCGTTCGATTCGTGTCGTTGATGCGATTAAGCCCGAGCTGTCAGCTCATTGCATGCTCAAATAATATGCGGCGCCGAGGCGCCGCATATGATGCGTTGCGATACGAGCGGCCTGCCGCGTTACATCGTCCGCTGCGGTGCGGTCTGCAGCAATTGCCTGATCTGCTCGACATAGAATTTCGCGTTGCCGGTGGTACCGTGGCCGCGGGTCTCGGTGCTTGCGGGGATCAGATACAGCTTGCCGTTCTTGACCCGCTTCATCGCAGCGTCCGTGATGCCGGTCTCGGGCGGGTTGCGCTCGTCGTCGGCGGAATTGATCAGCAGCAGCGATGCCTCGATCTGCTCCAGCTTCTCGCCGGCATTGTAGTCGTGCGAGGACTCCCATTGATAGACGAAGTCGTTCGCATCAGCCGTGATCGGCGTCGCCAGCCGTTCGTCGACGATCTTGTCGGCCTTGGCTGCCGTCGGCGCCTGCGATTGATAGGCCAGCGTTCCGCCGATGCTCGCGATGCCGTAGGCGGTGACGGCGTATTTCATCATGCGCGGCTGGCTGGTGTAATTGCCGCCATTGTAGTCGGGATCGCTGCGGATGGTGTCGAGCATGATCCGCCGCAGCATCCAGTTGCGCGACGCCATCTCGGTCGGCTGCGAGGCCATCGGGACCAGCGCGTCCATTGCCTTCGGATATTTCTCGCCCCACAGCCAGGTGTGCATGCCGCCCATCGAATTGCCGATGACGAGCCGCAGATGCTTGACCCCGAGCCCTTCCGTCACCAGGCGATATTGCGCCTCGACCATGTCGTCGTAATCGTATTTTGGGAAGCCCGCCTTCATCCCGTCGGACGGCTTCGACGATTTGCCATGGCCGATATTGTCGGGGATGATGATGTAATATCTGGACGCGTCGAGCGGCTGCCCCGCGCCGAACAGCTCGCCGGCAAAGGCGGGCGACAGCATGCTCGCGCCCGAGCCGCCGGTGCCATGCAGCACCAGCACCGGCTGGCCGGTCGGCTCTCCGACGGTGGTGTAGTGCAGCTTCAGTTCCGGCATGGTCTCGCCGGTGTGGAACTTGAAATCCCTGGCGATCCAGTCGCCCTGCTTGGGCGCCGGGTAGTCGGCGGCCATGGCGGGTATTGCGATGGACAGCAGGATGGCCGACAGCGCTGCGCAAGAAGCTTTCATGTTTCTCTCCCCATGCGGCTCGTATCCGGCGGCCGCGTTGGGGCGGAACTTAGCAGAATTGTCCGGAAGGATGTAGGATTTCCCTTCCGCCGATCGTCCTCGAGGGAAATGTCCGGAGAGCCTGCATGTGCCGCAACATCAAGACGTTGTTCAACTTCGAGCCACCCGCGACGGAGGACGAGATCCACGCCAGCGCGATCCAGTTCGTGCGAAAACTGTCCGGCTTCAACAAGCCGTCGCAGGCCAACCAGGCCGCCTTCGACCGCGCCGTCGCGGAGGTCTCGGAGGCCGCGCGAAAACTCCTGACGTCGCTGCACACCCATGCGCCGGCGCGCGACCGCGAGATCGAGGCGGAGAAGGCCAAGGAGCGTTCGCGGCTGCGCTTCGGTTAGGCGGATCGAACGTCCGTTCCGTGACCTGGCTCACGGTCTGGAGCGCCTCAACTTGCAATGATGCTCGCCGGGGTTTTGACAGCCCGGAGCACGATCATGAACCGCCCCCTTCTTCCGCTGAAAGCAGGTGCCATCGCCTTCACGCTGCTGTGGACCGCGTGGATGATGTGGTGGAGCGGTTCGTTCTCGAGCGCGAACGTCGTGATCCTCGCCCTGTGCGGCGCGGCGGTCGGCTATCTCTGGTACCGCGCCATGCGCTGGCAATTCGAGCGCATGGGCATGCTGCCGCGGCGTGAGGACCAGTAGCCGCTAATCCTTGTTGCCGTGCTTCTTCTTTTTCTTCTTTTTCCTGTGATCGTCGCCTTCGCTGCCGTCGTCCTCGTCATCGAGGGGTACGTCGTCGGCCTCCTGCACGGCGGCCTCCAGCGCCGCGCGCTCGGCAGCTTCATGCTCGCGCTGGCGGCGGCGTTCATCCCAGGCGTCGAAAAGCTGATCGAGCCACGGCAGCACCTGCTCGATCGACGGCAATGGGCCGGGCGGCCCGGGTTCGCCGCGCGGGCCTTGCGGCCCCGCCGGTCCCTGCGGTCCGATCGATCCCTGTGCTCCGGCGGCCCCGCGCGGGCCGGCTTCGCCCTGCTTGCCCTGCGGACCGGGCTTGCCCAACGGTCCGGCCTTTCCGATCGGGCCCGGCTTGCCCTGCGGTCCCGGCTTGCCGCGCGCGCCATCCGGCCCCCGCTTGCCCGGATGACCCTGCGGGCCCGGCCGACCCGGTTCGCCCTGCCGCCCTCGCGGTCCCTGCCGTTTCTGTTCGTCTGCCACGCCACTGCTCCCTTGACCGGAAGCAAGCTACTTAGCGGCGTTTGACGACGGCAGCAATTCCGCCCGGGCAATGCGCAGGGCTTGATCAACATCAATCGGCGGCACGAGGCGCCGTGTCATTGATCGTGCGCAGTCCCGGCAAGGAGCGACCGATGCGCGTAGCGTGGAACGTCTTTTGCCTGTTCGCTGTCATCCTCGTGGCCGCGCTCGGCCTCGCTCACCTGCTGGTGCCAGACATCGTGCCGGTCGCATTCGCCGAGGAGCCGCAGCCGACATGGGCGGTCATGACGGCCTTCCTGCTCCGCACGATCGAGATGATCGCAGCGGCGGTTGCGATCATCTCACTTGCACTCTTAGCCGTCGCACATCTGCGGCACGAGCTGCGACGCTGGTCGCGCGGTGCATCGTCACGCAAGGCGTCGCAGGCGGACTGACGTCACGCGCTAGTCGTGATAGGCAGGCACCTCGATGCCGGAAGCGGCATAGATCCTGATCTTGTTGCGCAGCGTCCGCACCGACAGGCCGAGCACGCGCGATGCGCGCGTCCGGTTGCCGTCGCAGCGCGCAAGCGTCTGGAGCACGAGCTCGCGCTCGACCTCGCCGACGGTCGCGCCGATCAGCAATGGAACGATCTGGTTGGGTGCAAGGAAATATGCGCCCGGTTCGGACGCAGCGACATGAACAGTGGTCATCGACTCACTCCCCGATCAACGCCCGCTTCCGTCTTTGGAAGCGGATCGAGAACAAACGACCCCCAAGCCGTAGATCTACGGTGGGCGGGTTTGGTTAACGAAAGGTTAACCGCGGGCGATCGCACCAATTGACCTCAGGAATACCCCGAAGCCGCCGCGATTGGCACGGATTGCATATTCCCGCGAGCATACTTCGCGTCAAAAAGCAGCCATCGCTCACACCGTTCGATATCCGCCATCCACCATCACGATCGTTCCCGTGACGTAAGACGACAGGTCCGAGGCAAGGAAGACTGCGGGGCCAACGATGTCCTCGGGCTTGCCGGTGCGCGCCAGCGGGGTGTGGTCGACGAAGGCCTGCACCAGCGCCGGATTGGTGGCGCGCACATTGGCGTTGATGTTGGTCTCGATGAAGCCGGGCCCGATCGCGTTGACGCGCACGCCGTCCCTGCCGAGCTCGACCGCGAGCGCCTTGGTGAAGCCGAGCACGCCGTGCTTCGAGGTGGTGTAGGCCGCCGAGCTCGGCGTGCGCAGATGCACGAAGGACTGGATCGAGCCGATATTGACGATACGGCCCTTGGCTGCGCGCAACGGGCTGAGGAACGCCTGCGTCATATTGAAGACGCCGTTGAGATTGAGCGAGATGATGTCGTTCCAGTCCTTCGCCACCGTCTCGGTCTCCGCGGTGAAGGCGTTGCGGCGGGTGATGCCGGCATTGTTGACGAGGATCGAAACCTGCCCGACCTTGTCGGCGACTTGCTTTGCCAGTGCAAAGCAATCCTCGCGTCTTGTCACGTCCAGCGCAAAGCTCTCGGCCCTGCCGCCGGCCTTGCGGATCTCCGAGGCGGCTTCCGCGACGGTGTTGGCGTTGACATCGAGCAGCACCACTTGCGCGCCCTCGCGGGCGTAGCCGGCCGCGATGGCGCGGCCGATGCCGGACCCGGCGCCCGTGACGACGGCGATGTGGTTTTGGAGAAGCGGCATGGGGTTTCCTCGGCTGTTTGTTTCGAATGTTGGCGGCAAGACTAGTTGAAAACCGAAGCGACGAAAACGTCGCGCGGCGCTCGCGCCTCATGCAATCGCGGCGAGGACACCCCTGTGTATGTGGCAAAGATGCCACGCCACCGCAGAAAGGGCGCCGGTTCGTGCCTGTCCAATCCGCGGTCGTTTGCGTCCAAGAAGTCTGGAGCCGCTGGCCTCACATCTTGTTCCGGACATATGGGGCCGCGACGATTCCGCGCGCCAATGGGGACAGGGGCGCATGAAGAAAGTCACATGCGGAAGTGCGGCGCTGATCGCGCTCGCGGTGATGGGGCGTGCCCTGGCGGCGGATATCGGGGCCGCGCCCGTCGACAAGGCCGCGCCGGCAGCGGCGTCGCCCTGGAGCGGCTTCTATGCCGGTCTCGGGTTTGGCTTCCGCGCCTCGCGCACCGACGCCACGACGACATCGGAGACGATCGCCGGCATCCCGCAAAATCTGGCGGATGGCCGGCCGACCGCCGCGTCCTTCGACGGGCTCGGCTTTCGCACCAGTTCCAATGTCGGATTCAACTGGCAATTTGCCCCGCAATGGGTCGCAGGCCTTGAGGGTGATGTCGGCTTCGCCGACCAGTCGACCACGCGCCAGTCGCAGGCGTTCTCGCCCGGCTTCAGCTTCTTTGCCCGGCCGCCCGATAGACTGACGGTGAAGACCGATTGGGACGCCAGCCTGCGTGCGCGTCTCGGCTTCCTGCTCACACCCGCCACGCTGGCCTATGCGACCGGCGGCGTCGCCTGGCAGCGCAGCGAATTCAGTTCGATCTGTGCCATCGACGGCTGTCTTGACTTTGGCCTCTCGCCCTCCGTGATCTCGGCCTCACGCATCCAGGCCGGCTGGACCGTCGGCGGCGGCATCGAGACTGCGCTTGGCGGCAACTGGATTGCACGTGCCGAATATCGCTATGCCGATTTCGGCGCGACGCCTTTCACCATTGCACGAACCGGCCCTTCCGGTTCACCCCTCAATCCGACCTCGGACAATTTCGATCTGAAAATGCGGACTCACAATGCCTCGTTCGGCGTGGCCTACAAATTTGACGACCCGATCGTGGCAGGAGCGCAGGCAGCGATCACCAAGGCAGCGCCGATCGCGACGTCGTGGACCGGCCCCTATTTCGGTCTTGGTCTCGGTGCCCGCGCGCTGCAGGCGAATGCGGCGGCGAGATCGGAAGTGTTTGGCGGTGCGCCGATCCCGATTGCTGAGCATGTCGTGCCGTTCAACGGCACCGCGTTCCGCGCCAGCCCCTATGCCGGCGTCAACTGGCAATTCGCGCCCAAATGGGTTGCCGGTATCGAGGGCGACGCCGGCTTTGCCGACCGGAGCGCCACGCTTGCCGGATATCCGGTGTCGCCTGCCTTCGGCACCTTCCACGAGGCCGCCGATTCCCTTGTGGTGAAGACAACATGGGACGCGAGCCTGCGAGCGCGTCTCGGCTTCCTGGTGACGCCGGCGACGCTGCTATTCGCGAGCGGCGGTGCTGCGTGGCAGCATGACGAGGTGACCTCGACCTGCGGGAGCGCACCCTGCCGGACCTTGTTCAATCTATCGCCGTCGGTGATAGCGAATTCCACGACGAAGCTCGGCTGGACCATCGGCGGCGGCCTGGAGACGGCGCTGGGCCATCACTGGCTGGCACGCGCCGAATACGGCTTTGCCGATTTCGGCACGTCGACTTACAGGATCAGCCGAACGTCGCACTTCGCGCCCAGCAACACCGTCGACACTTTCGATGTTACGCTGCGCAGCCACGTCGCGACCTTCGGTCTCGCGTATCAGTTCAATTGACCGGTGCCGGCTCCGGCCGCTTATCCGGTGGGTGGCGTGACGACGGCGATATGGTTAGCGAGCAATGCCATGACAATTTCGCTTCTAAGTTTCATGAAAAGCTAACTCGAAATTAAGGGGTCGGAAACGGCGGCCTTGGCATACTGTTCTTGATTGCTAAACGTTGCGCGCATGATGGAACGGCTTGAATCCTGGAAACTCGCTCTCGAACGCCTGCGGTCGGCGCAGCCGGCTGATTGGGCCGAGGCGGGCCGGCTCGTCGCCGAGATCGCGCGGATGAGCACCGACACCATGCTGCGCCAGGCGGCCGAGCAGGCGCTTCCGGTGCTGCGACAGGCCGTGGACAATGACGATCACGGCATCGCGCTGGCGGCCCAGCGCCGCATCGGCGTGGTTCTCGACGTCGTTCATGAACTGACCGCGCCGCGCTTCGGCCGCCGCAATTCCAAGCCGAAGAATCTGTCCAGCGAGGATCGTGCCCGCAAGATGCTCGGCCTGCCGCTCGCGGTGCAGCTCACCTGCGAGGACATCAACCAGGCCTATCGCCGCGCCGCCAAGGGCATGCATCCCGACCGGGGCGGCAGCGCGGAAGCCTTCATCGATCTCGCCGCCGCGCGCGATATCCTGATCCATCCCGGCGCGCACAAGGACGCGTGAGAGCGCTCAGCTCTTGTTCACGCAGCTCGGATAGGGCGCAGCTTCACCTGCGACGATCGGGCAGAGCTCGATCGGGCTGAGCTCGCGCAGACGCGCCTGCCAGCGCTCGTCATTGACCGGCGGCTCGTCGCTTTCGGGGCCGCGCTCGGCCCATTGGATGGTGTAGTAGTCGCTCGCGCCCTTGAGCGTGACCAGCAGCGCGGTCTCGGTGTGCCGGGTCGGGCCGCTATCGATGCGGCCGCAGCCGATCACCGCGACAAAACCTTCGAAGCGGCCGAAATTCGCGGCGCCGAGCGATTTTGCCGCGAAGCTGTCGGGGCAGGCGGATATGAAGCCGCCGGCGATCGAGCCCGCGAATTTCTCCGGCGATGCACCCGGCGTCAGCGTCATGCCCTTCTCGCCTGTCACGGTGATCATCTGGGTCCAGCGCTCGGGCGTCTCGCCCTTCAGCACCGCCTCGCGGATGTAGTGCCCGCCCTTGGTGTTCTCGAACACAACGACGAAATTCGACGGCATCGCGAAGCTGACGAGCTGACCGAAGATCGGCGAGATCACGCGGAAGGTTTGCGGCGCCTGCGCCTGGCTTGCGGAGGCGAGTGCGAAAGCAACGCCGAATATGGCGGCCGTCGTGGTGAGCGTGCGCATCGATTGATCCCGCAAGGAGTGGCTGGAAACGCGATCGGGCAAGGACGCTAGCATCGCATCCTTGCCCGACCCTTGTCGTCCGCCGATCGAAATCTTACCAGCTGCAGTGGCCGTCCTTCAACGCATGGTCCTTCAACATGAGCGCGTCGCCGAAGGTCGGCACGGTCGCGCTGACGCGAGCGTAGTCGGAGGGCCACGGTGTGGTCGGGATGCTCTCGTCCCAGATCTGGCAGAAACCGCCGTTCTGCCAGCGGATCAGATGATAGCCGGCTTCGGCCTGGCTGGTGGCTGCGAAGGCCGCAAGGGCAAGGCCCGCAGCAGCGCACAGCACGGAAATACGACGCATGATCAGCTCCTCAAATGAAAGTTGTGATGCGCCTCCCGACAATGACGGGGAGGGGTGGTGCGGGACGCTTTGGGGGTGCGCGCCCCGGACAAGATGTGAGTAGTTCCATCGGCGGGGCAGGTTCAAAGCGCGTGCGCCGGAAATGGGTGATTTGGCCCGGGAAAACCAGCGGCCCGTCGAAAGGAAAAAGGGCGGACCGCTCGCGCGATCCGCCCCTTGAATTCGATCTGGCGCGTCAGGCTCAGAGCGTGCAGCGGCGCTCCGCGCGCAGCTTGATCTGGAGGTCCGAGGCCGCGGTGAAGGTCGGGAGCGGCTTGCTGACGACCTTGTAGGTCGACACGCCCCACTGCAGCGGCTTGTACTTCAGGTCCTCGTTCCAGACCTGGCAGATGCCGGTGTTGTCCCAGCGGATCACGTAATAGCCGACCTTGGCCGAGGCCGGCACGGCGAAGACGGAGGTGGCGATGCCGGCAACGGCACAAAGGGCGAGAACGCGACGCATGAAATAATCTCCTTGTGGGGAAGGGTGACCCGAAAATTCGTGCGGTAAAAGCAGGTGCTTTGCAAGCCGGGGAGCGGCAGTTCACGGATATGTCAGATGGAGCCGCGCACTTGGTTTGGCCGAGTGCCCGGCAAGTCACACGTGCAAGGCGTGACTCACTTCGCCAGTGACGCCACTGCCTCGATCTCGATCAGCATCGTCGGACCGGGCAGCGCCTGCACCACGCAGGTGGTGCGTGCAGGGTAGGGCGGCGGGCCGAACGCGCCGGCATAGAGCGCGTTCATGGCGGCAACGTCCGAGGCGCGGGTCAGGAGCACGTTGACCTTGACGAGGTCGCGAATACCAGCGCCGGCCTCGTCCAGCACGCGCTTGATGTTGACGACGACGTTGGCGAACTGCGCCTCGAACCCGTCGGGCAGCGCGCCGGCTGCGTCGAAGCCGGGAATGCCGGAGACAAACAGGAGATCGCCGGCGCGCGTCGCAAAGGACAGCGGCGGCGCCTTGACGTGCGGCGGGGGCGCGAAATGCTGGATCGGCATGGGATCACCTCGGATGGGACGGTCGCGTGGCCCGCATCAGCGTAGCGGGATGCGGGCCAGTTGCAATCGGGATCGGGAGGGCCGGCGCAGAGGCAAAAGTAGAAAATGCGAAAACAACCCCATGCACAGTAGAGAAGTCGCTGGATTTCCTCGAATTCATTTAATCCGAAATATCGCTTGACCCGTCGGGCAAAACAGGAGCAGAATGGCATGATCGCGATGGTGCCGGTGTGGGCGGGAGTTCGCCTCTCCCCGCGTGCGGCCCTCCGGGGGAGACGCCGGAATCCATCCGCACCCGTCATTGCGAGCGCAGCGAAGCAATCCAGACTGCCACCGCGGGAAGATTCTGGATTGCTTCGCTGCGCTCGCAATGACGGAGAATGAGGACTTTCCGCGAACTCAAGTCGGCACCGCACTTGCGGAAACTCATACCATCATGTTGCCGCCGCGATCCATCGGATAGATTCGACCCGTCTGATTCGATTCCCTCCTTGAAAAATAGCCCCCGGAGACGCCCCATGAAGTTCGCATCCACCTTCCGCGCCGCGCTGGTCGCAATTGCCGCCCTTGCCGGGCTCTCGACCTCGGCAATGGCCGATGGCGGCACCGTGGTGCTGACGATCTACAAAGCGGGCTGGATCATCGGCGGTTCCGGCGGCTCGGGCATGCTGAACTTCCGCGGCCGCTCCTATTCGCTCTCCACCGGCGGGCTCGACTACGGCCTCGTGTTCGGCGGCTCCAAGACCGTGCTGCGCGGCCGCGTCTCCAACATCAACCGCCCCTCCGACGTCGCCGGTGTCTACGGCGCCGCCGGTGCCGGCCTCGCTGTCGGCCGCGGCGCCCGCGCCATCGTGCTGACCAACCAGAAGGGCGCGGTGCTGGAGCTGTCGGGCTACCAGACCGGCCTGATGGCGAATGCGGATCTCAGCGGGCTTGCGATCACGATGCGGTAGGGCACGCGGTGCCGTAGGGTGGGGAAAGGCGCGCAAGCGCCGTGCCCACCATCATCTCCGTCTCCGCAATTACAGGCCTCATCCTGAGGAGGCTGCGGAGCAGCCGTCTCGAAGGATGGCCGCGGGCGAAAGGGACGGTGGGCACGCTTCCGCCTTCGCTCTTCGAGCTACGGCGGACAAGTCGCTTTGCCCACCCTACGAGATACGAAGCCCGGCCTACGCTCCCGTCACCGCCGCATGAATCCGCGCGCAATGCGCGACGAGATTTGCATGCGCATCGACGAAGGCCTTCAGCGGCGTCGGGATTGGAAAGAAGAAAATGTTGGCGATGAAGCCGTAGATGCCGGCATCGACGCTGGTCGGCCGCTCGCCATGGACGAAGCCGTTCGCCGGCACGATCTCCGCCAGCACCTGCAGATCGGCGAGCCCTCGCGCGTAGGCCTGGTCGGGCGTGTAGCGGCCGATGCCCTGGTAATGATAGCGCAGTGCATTGTAGGCCTTCGCCTTCTCGAATCCGGCCGCGTCGATCTGCGGGTGCTGCGCGATGAAGCCGTCGCGGAACGCCGGATAGAAGCGGTCGTCCTTCCAGCGCGAATACGACATCACCCAGTAGAGGTCGTCGAGCATGCGCGTGACGAAATGATTGGTGCGGCGCTGCTCCGGCGATAATGCGGCATCGATGCCCAGGCGATATTTCGCGGTCGCGTGCGCGATGATGGTCTCGCTGTCGCCGATGGTCTCGCCGTCGTCGACGACGTAAGGCAGCTGCCCGCGCGGCGCGGCGGAGGCATCGAAGACGTGCTCGTGCACGAACGGCACGCCGGCGAGCTTGAGGAAGGCGTAGACCTTGAGGCCGTAACCGTTGTTGTCGGCGACGCCGAACAGTTCGGGATAGGAGTAGAGGGTCAGCATGGGACGCTCCTCTGCGTTGGGGATAGCATGCAGGGGAGCCGCGGCGGACGCAATGAGGGAGTGCCCCTACGAACGCGACGCCGCGGTGAACACCGCCAGCTGCGCATCGAACGCCCGCCTGAACGCCGGCCGCGCTTCGCCGCGGGCGACATAGGCGGCGATGTCAGGATATTCGTCCAGCAGGCCCGATGTGTGCAACCGGCGCAGCACGGTCACCATCATGAGATCACCTGCGCTGAACGCGCCGTCGAGCCAGTCGGCCGCGCCGAGGCGGCGGGACAATTCGCCGAGCCTGACACGGACGCGATCCTGCAGCATGGGCAGTCGCTCCGCGTACCAGCTCCTGTCGCGCTCGAACAGCATCGCCATTCCGAGCTCGACGACCGGCGGCTCCAGCGTGCTCAGCGCGGCGAACATCCACACGATCGCGCGGCTCCTGGCGTTGGCGTCGTCGGGCAGCAGCCCGGCATGACGCTCCGCGATATGGAGCACGATCGCGCCGGACTCGAACAGGGTGAGAGTGCCGTCCTCATAGGTCGGAATTTGCCCGAACGGATGCAACACAATGTGCGCGGGTTCCTTCATCGCCTTGAACGATACGAGGCGCACATTGTAGGGCTGGCCGACCTCTTCCAGCGCCCAGCGCACCCGCATGTCGCGGGCCTGTCCCCGGCCGCGGTCGGGAGAGCTTTCGAAGGCGGTGATGGTGGGATGCATCTGGGAACTCCGGAGTGAATGCGATTTGTCCAAAGGACGAACGGCCGACGCGGATTCCGACATGATGAGGCTTTGCCCGCGCGACGGTTTGGCGGCGTGATCCACTTCGCCAGGTCGCCCTGGATCGCTATACTGCCAATCTCAGCAGGATGGTGTGCCCATGGGAAACGAATTGGAAGGCAAGGTTGCCGCCGTGACCGGGGCCGCGTCCGGCATCGGATTGGCGAGCACCGAGGCGATGCTGGCCGCGGGCGCGCGCGTGGTGATGGTCGACCGCGACGCCGCCGCGCTCGAGGCGCTCTGCAACAAGCATGGTGACGCGGTGATTCCGCTGGTCGTGGACCTGCTGGATCCAAAAGACTGTGCATCGCTGCTGCCGCGCGTTCTGGAGAAGACAGGCAAGCTCGACATCCTGCATGCAAATGCGGGGACCTATGTCGGGGGCGACCTGGTCGATGCCGACACCACGGCGATCGACCGGATGCTGAACCTGAACGTCAACGTCGTGATGAAGAACGTGCACGATGTGCTGCCGCACATGATCGCGCGCCGGATCGGCGACATCATCGTCACGAGTTCGCTGGCGGCGCATTTTCCGACGCCATGGGAGCCGGTCTATGCGTCGTCCAAATGGGCGATCAACTGCTTTGTCCAGACGGTGCGGCGCCAGGTCTTCAAGCACGGCATCCGCGTCGGCTCGATCTCGCCCGGCCCGGTCGTCAGCGCACTGCTGGCGGACTGGCCGCCCGAGAAGCTGAAGGAAGCCAGGGACTCCGGCAGCCTGCTGGAGGCCAGCGACGTGGCCGAGGTCGTGATGTTCATGCTGACGCGGCCGCGCGGCATGACCATTCGCGACGTGGTGATGCTGCCGACCAATTTCGATCTTTAGTGTCCAGGATGCGTAGCTCTCGTAGGGTGGGCAAAGGCGCGCTCTTCGCGCGCCGTGCCCCACCGTTTTGCCGGATTTGTGGAGAGATGGTGGGCACGGCGCAAGAGCGCCTTTGCCCACCCTACGAAGCGATCCAAGCCGCGAGCTCCCGCCACGGCTCCAGCGTCCAATGCCCGGACGCCGCGCCGGACGGCGAGGGCAGCACGAACACCTCGGGCAAACTCTCGTCGCGCTGCTGCCGCCCGAGCGCAATCGCAGCCGACGGCCTGCCATAAAACAAACTCGCGGCCTTCTTGCTCGTGAACGCAATCGTCCGCGGCCGATATTTTTCGATCTTGGCCTTGAAGCCGGGTACGTCGATCGATGCAGCCTCGATCTGGTGATCCATCCCGGCGCCCGACTTGGACAGATCAGTGAAGCCGATCCCGAGCGCGATCAGCTCCGCGAACTCCCCCGGCTGATAGCGCCGCGGCGTGATGCCGGCCTCATGGATCGCGCGCCAGAAGCGATTGCCGGGATGGGCGTAGTAGTGCCCGCGCTCGGCCGAGCGCGTCGAGGCGGCGGTGCCGACGAAGACGAGGCGGAGGTTGGGGCGGAGCTGGTCGGGGAGGCGGTGGGATTGTGAGTCGGGCACGTCAACTATCCGCTTCTGTAGCCCGCATGGTCGTCAGCGACATGCGAGCCAGCAGCCAATCCCGACGCCGCTTAGCTCATCCTACCCGGAACGGTATCTTAGACGCTTCCAAGGACACCCCGTCGTAGCCCATTTGCTCGAGCAACGTACGGCCGGCCAACAAGGAGGTATCTGTAGCTCTGCCCGGGCCGGACCAAAGCTTTGTAATCGGCAGGCGATCAGGAAGGCTAGCGCGGCCCAAATGTTTCAACCGTTCTGAGGAGATATCCGCGGCGGGTGCTCCGAGCTTTAGCTCGACAAACGGAGCGAGGCCCGTTGATCTTGGCAAAAGTCGCACCTGCTCTTTCCAAGCTGGCATGAAGATAATTCGCCACTCTCGTTCTTCAAAGAATGCAGGGTTCTTGATCAACGGCGCAGCAGCTGTCGCACGCCACAGGAACATATGGGCCCAGTCGCGTCGATGTTCGTCGCGATCATTGACGGGTATAGTGGCAGCAACCTTCTGATACTCCGCAAGCCCCCATTGGAGCAGTTTTCGCACTACAGCTATCTGCCGCGAGGGCTCATAGATCACCGACGCTAATACAGCATCTAAACCTAACACGTACTGACCAAGCTGAACGCGGTCGAAGCCTATCGAGTAGCCGCCTTCCCCCCGCCCATATGCACGCCACTGATTAAGACTGTTTTCTTCGCTTGACAGGCAACTGACGAAATAGGGGCCAACGTGCTGCGGGCCAGCGAGGGCAACTGGGTCTTTGACTTCCTTCAGCAGACTGATCCTTAGCGGGTCAATTTCGCTCAAGAGAGCTTGGTCGATCTCCTGTGCTAGAAGGGATACCGCATGGAGATACTCGCTCGCATCGTTCAAAAAAGCGAGGTGGGTCGCGCGAAGCAGCCCGCTCTCTACGATGCCCTTTAAGCCTCCCGCATCAGTGTAGTGATATAAAGTTTGAGGCAGCTGTATGTCCCGATAAACCTCGTTCATCAGTGTCCAGACAGCCACCCGGATGGCAGAGTCCTGCTCCTGAGGAATCGGTCGTTGCGGAACGAAATCAAACATCGGGATACTCGAAGCTAGGTCGTTATTGCCTCACAACACCCGATTGCTCTCCTTCACCTTCTCCGCATCCAGATACAAGTTCTCACCCATTTCCTTGAACTTCGCGCTCATCTGCTTCATGCCGTCTTCGGCCGTGCCGGCCATCGACATGCCGACGCTGTTCGGATCGTTCAGCGTCGCCGCATAATCCCGCACGTCCTGCGTAATCTTCATCGAGCAGAATTTCGGGCCGCACATCGAGCAGAAATGGGCGACCTTGTGGGCTTCCTTCGGCAGGGTCTCGTCGTGGAAGTTCTTGGCGGTATCGGGGTCGAGACCGAGGTTGAACTGGTCGCTCCAGCGGAAGTCGAAACGGGCGCGAGAGAGCGCGTCGTCGCGCAGTTGCGCTGCCGGGTGGCCCTTGGCGAGATCGGAGGCATGGGCGGCGATCTTGTAGGTGATGACGCCGACCTTGACGTCGTTGCGATCGGGCAGGCCGAGATGCTCCTTCGGCGTGACGTAGCAGAGCATGGCGCAGCCGAACCAGCCGATCATGGCCGCACCGATGCCTGAGGTGATGTGGTCGTAGCCCGGCGCGATGTCGGTGGTCAGGGGCCCGAGGGTGTAGAACGGCGCCTCGCCGCATTCCTTGAGCTGCTTGTCCATGTTGATCTTGATCTTGTGCATCGGCACGTGGCCGGGGCCTTCGATCATGACCTGGCAGCCCTTGTCCCACGCGACCTTCGTCAGCTCGCCGAGCGTTTCGAGTTCGGCAAACTGGGCGCGGTCGTTGGCATCCGCGATCGAGCCCGGACGCAGGCCGTCGCCGAGCGAGAACGAGACGTCATACTTGCGCATGAGGTCGCAGATCTCGTCGAAATGGGTGTAGAGGAAGCTTTCCTTGTGATGCGCCAGGCACCACTTCGCCATGATCGAGCCGCCTCTGGAGACGATGCCGGTGACGCGGCTGGCGGTGAGGTGGATGTATTGCAGGCGCACGCCGGCGTGGATGGTGAAATAGTCGACGCCCTGTTCGCACTGCTCGATCAGCGTGTCCTTGTAGAGCTCCCAGGTCAGCTGCACCGGATCGCCGTTGCACTTCTCCAGCGCCTGGTAGATCGGAACGGTGCCGATCGGCACCGGCGAATTGCGCAGGATCCATTCGCGGGTGGTGTGGATGTTGCGTCCCGTCGAGAGGTCCATCACGGTGTCGGCGCCCCAGCGGATCGCCCATACCATCTTCTCGACCTCCTCCTCGACCGACGACGTCACCGCCGAGTTGCCGATATTGGCGTTGATCTTGGTCAGGAAGTTGCGGCCGATGATCATCGGCTCGAGTTCACTGTGGTTGATGTTGCAGGGGATGATGGCGCGGCCGCGCGCGATCTCGCTGCGGACGAACTCCGGGGTGATGAAGGCGGGGACTTCCGCGCCAAAGCTTTCGCCGTCGGCGAGGGCTGCTTCCGCGCGCTCGAGCTGCTCCTTGCGGCCGAGGTTTTCGCGGGCGGCGACGTAGATCATCTCCTTGGTGATGATGCCGGCGCGGGCGAATTCGAGCTGCGTGATCTTGTGGCCGTCGAGGCCGCGCAAGGGCTGGTGATAGGCCGAGAAGGCGCGCGCGGCCTTGTCGGTGGAGACGCTGCCGTTGTCTTCCGGCTTGATCTGGCGGCCCGCATATTCCTCGACGCCGCCGCGTTCCAGCACCCAGGCCTTGCGGCCGCGCGCGAGGCCGGCGTTGACGTCGATGGTGACGGACGGATCGGTGTAGGGACCGGAGGTGTCGTAGACCGGCAGATTCGGCTCGCCCGCGCCCTCGGACAGGATGATCTCGCGCAGCGGCACGCGCAGCTCGGGCGCGGCGTCGGGGGACGCGAAGATTTTTCGCGACGAGGGCAGCGGGCCGGTGGTGACGGCGGGGACGGTCTTGTCGGGATTGGAGCGGATGTTCATGGGATCCTCCGGTTTAATTCTGGTGGGCGTGCGTACGGGCGACGCCGGTGAGTTCTTGTTCCGTCATTGCGAGCGCAGCGAAGCAATCCAGAAATGCTTCCGCGGAAGCAGTCTGGATTGCCTCGTCGCAAGTGCTCCTCGCAATGACGGGTGGAGAGAGAGTGGGCATCACGCCGCCTCCGCGGACAGGCCGAGCCATTGTTTGACCCGCGCGTCCGGGTCGGCATTCTGGGTGACGTCGCTGACGACGGCGATGGAATCCGCACCCGCGGCAAAGATCTCCGTGGCGTGCTCGAACTTGATGCCGCCGATCGCGACCAGCGGGATGCTGCCGATACGCTGCTTCCATTCCGCGATCTTCGGAATGCCCTGCGGCTCGAAGCGCATCGATTTGAGGGTGGTGAAGAAGATCGGGCCGAGCGCGACGTAGTCGGGTTCTGCGGCGAGCGCGGTCTCGAGCTCCGTATCGTCATGAGTGGAGACGCCGAGGAGAAGGCCGGCCTCGCGAATGGACTTGAGGTCCGCATCGGCGAGGTCTTCCTGGCCGAGATGCAGGTACTTTGCACCGGCGACGATCGCCGCACGCCAATAGTCGTTCACGACGAGCTTTGCCTGCGTGCCGTTGGTGATGGCCAGCGCGTCGGTGACGATCTGGAGCGCTTCGGCGTCGTTCAGATCTTTCGAGCGCAGTTGAATCGTGCCGACGCCGAGCTGCGTCAGGCGCTCGACCCATTTGAGGCTGTCGACGACGGGATAAAAGCGATCAGGATACGGCATGCCAGAACGGGGTCCCAACGACAGGGGTTGAAGGGGAGGCGAAGTCGCGGGCGTTCATCAGCCCGGCCTCAAAGGCGGTGCGGCCGGCATCACAGCCCAAGCGGAAGGCGTTGGCCATGGCGACGGGATCGGCGGCTTTGGCGATGGCGGTGTTGAGCAGCACGGCGTCATAGCCGAGCTCGAGCGCCTGCGCCGCGTGGCTCGGCGCCCCCAGGCCGGCGTCAACCACCAGCGTGATGTCGGGCAGCCGCTCGCGCAGCAGCCTGAGCGCATCGCGGTTGGTGATGCCTTTGGCGCTGCCGATGGGGGCGGCCCACGGCATCACCACCTTGCATCCGGCATCGACCAGGCGGCTCGCGACCGAGAGATCCTCGGTGCAATAGGGGAACACTTCAAAGCCGTCCTTGATCAGGATGGCGGCGGCCTCGACCAGGCCGACAACGTCGGGCTGCAGCGTGTCGTTGTCGGCGATGACTTCGAGCTTGATCCAGGACGTGCCGAACAGCTCGCGCGCGAGCTTGGCGGTCGTCACCGCCTCGCGCACGCTGCGGCAGCCGGCGGTGTTCGGCAGCACGGCGACGTCGAGCTCGCGGATCAGCTTCCAGAACGCGTCCCCGGTCTTGCCGCCGGCGGCCTCGCGCCGCAGCGACACCGTGACGATGTTCGAGCCTGAGGCGCGGATCGCCCCCTGCATGATCGCAGGCGAGGGATAGAGCGCGCTGCCGATCAGCAGGCGCGAGGCGAAGGTCTTGCCGTAGAAGGTCACCATGTTCTCACCCTCCCTGCCGCGGCGTGATGATCTCGATCTCGTCGCCTGCCTTGAGGTGGGTCTCGGCCCAGCGGCTTTTCGGCACGACGTCGAAGTTGAGCGCAATCGCGAAATGGGTGCCCTCGTAATCGAGCTCGGACAGCAGCGCATCGACGCTGGCCGAGTTCACCTCGCGCTGCTCGCCGTTGATGATCAAACGCATTGGACGATCACGCGCATTGCATCACCTCATTGTCGATCTGGCCGCGCTGGACGTACTGCAACGTCAGCTCGGCGAGCGCGGGCGCGATCAGGAAGCCGTGGCGATAGAGCCCGTTGACGCTGATCCTGCCGCCGCGAATGCCGATACGCGGCAGATTGTCGGGGAAGGCCGGCCGCAGGCCCGAGCCGAATTCGACGATGCGGGCCTCGCCGAAGGCGGGATGCACGGCATAGGCCGCGCCGAGCAGCTCGAGCGCCGAACGGACGCTGACGCCGGTGTCCTCGGCCTCGATCGAGGTCGCACCCAGCATGAACAGGCCTTGCTCGCGCGGGATCACATAGAGCGGCCAGCGCGGATGGATCAGGCGCACCGGGCGCGAAAGCTCGACCTCGCCGGTCTCGATCAGGATCATCTCGCCCTTGACGCCGCGAAGCTCCGGCTGCTCGTCGCGCGCGGCCAGGCCGCGGCAGTCGATCACGATGCCGTCGAGGTCTTGCAGATCTTGGGCGGAAACGTCGCTGGAGAATTTGATGGTGCCGCCGGCAGCTTTGATGCGCTCGTGCAATTTGGGCAGCACGCGGCGCGGCTCGACATGGCCCTCGGTCGGGAAGAACAGCGCGTCGCGGAAGCGGCCCTCCAGCGACGGCTCGAGCTCGGCGAGGCCTGCGGCATCGAGCCGGCGGTGTCCCCCGGTCATCCGGGCAAAGCGCTCGAAATCGTTGCGCTCGCGCGGGTGGGCGACGACGAGCGAGCCGTTGAACGGCGTATCCGGCAATTCGCGCCGCCAGATGTCGAGCGAGCGCAGGCCGAGCCTGGAAATGACGGGTTCGGCGACCTCCGCCTCGCACCAGGGCGCCAGCATGCCGCCGGCCCAATGGCTGGTGGCGTCGGTCATCGCCGCGTCACCGCGCTCGTGTAGCGTCACGGCATGGCCGGCCTGCGCGAACAGCAGTGCCTGCCATGCGCCCGCAATGCCTGCGCCGATGATGGATACCGGGGAATCCGGTCGCTTGGTCGTCTGCAACATCCCTGTCCCTTCGCCGGCATGACCCGGATCAGGTTCAAAGGGTCACCGCGGTCCTGGGCGGATTGCCCATTTAGCGGTATCTCAGCTCCTCCTCGGAGCACCCCTCGGAACGGCTCTAATGTATGCCAGTGGGGCGTGGTGTCAATGTATGTTGCCGGGAACCGGGGTTACTTCGGCGCCTGGGCGCGAGCGTTGCGGACGCGCTGGGCGAGCTTCCTGTGCGGCGTCGCGCCGAACATGGGCTGCGGATTGCCGTTCGGCTCGAGCCAGGTCTCGCCGACATTGGCGACCTGCACGGCCTCCTGCCGCTGCCGTTTTGCGGCGTAGTAGTAGCCGCCCGCGAAATAGCGCACGGCGCGGGCATGGTCGCCATTGGCGGCGTGATAGGCGCCGGCGAGGTATTTCACGGCATAGGTGAGGTTGGTGTTGGGATCGCGCAGCCCGGCGGCATCGCCGGTGTAGCCAACCCCGCGAGCGGTCGCGAGCTTGATCTGCATCAGCCCGATGGTGCCGCCACGGCCGACGAGGCCGGGCTGATAGCGGCTCTCGCGCATGATCACGCGATGCACCAGCGCCTCCGGCACGCCGTTGGCGCGGGCATGGGCCGCGACCATCTCGGCGTATTCGGCTTCGCCCGCGAACGCGGCCTGCGGTAACACCAGTCCGGCCGCGAGCAGCGCGGCAACGCGTAAAATTTTCATCGGATATCCCGGATGTCCCTGAGCAACCTGCGCCCGGCCTGCCGTTAGGCCTTCCGAACGCGGCGATGATGTGGCCAAACGCCGTCGTTCTCGTTTTCGCAGCGCCGAGCCGCTATTACGACTCAATGCCGGCGCAAGAGTTCCCTCAGGCAGGACAGCTCGCGACAGCACGCCTGTCTATTCGCGCAAGCCTGCGAAAGCGAGTATGCAAGCGCTGCAAATCGGGAGAGGTGCCATGACAAAAGCAACCATGGTCGAAGCCAGCACCGGCGACATCCCCAAGCAGAACCCCTGTGCCCAGTGCGGCGCGCCGATCGCGCAGCCCGACTGGATCGAGCCGGGCGAGGGGCGCGTCTCGTATCTCTGGACGTGCCACGCCTGCAGCTATCGCTTCGAGGCGATCGCGATCTTCGATGAGCCTGCGGCCATCGCGTATCCGCCACTCGCAGCCTGAGATCAAGCCGCCAGCCGCGGCTGCTGCCACACCGGCAATTGCATCCGCACGATCAGGCCGTGCGGCTCGCGGTCGTGCAGCGAGAGCTCGCCGCCATGGGCGATCGCGATCGCGCGCGCGATCGACAGGCCGAGCCCGAAGCCGGTGGACTCGTCCATGGTGCGCGCGTCGTCGCCGCGCACGAACGGCTCCAGCATCTCCTGCTTGCGCGCATCCGAAATGCCGGGACCGTCGTCCTCGACGTCGATGACGAGTTTCGTGCCCGACATCTCGAGGCGGATCGTGACCTCGGCACCGAAGCGCACCGCGTTCTCGACGAGGTTGGTGACGCCGCGATGCAGATCGTCGGGCCGCGCCGCGGCGGTCGCGCAGAGCGGGCCGTCATAGTGCACGACATGGCCCATGTCGCCGAACTGGTCGGCGATGAGCTGCAGCGTGCTCGCGATGTCGACCAGCGTCACCGCCTCGATCTTGCGGTCGTTGCGCAGCAGCGACAGCACCGATTCCAGCATCGAGCGCATCTGGTCGAGGTCGATCAGCATGCGCTTGCGGTTGCCCTCGTCCTCGATGAACTCGGCGCGCAGGCGCAGCCGCGTGATCGGCGTGCGCAGATCGTGGCTGATCGCGGCCAGCATCCTGGTCCGATCCGACATCAGCCGCGCGATCCGCTCGTGCATGCGGTTGAGCGCGCGCGCGACCGAGCGGATCTCCTCCGGACCGCGCTCGGGCAGCGGCTCGCCGGCGACGTCGAGACTGAAATTTTCTGCGGCCTTGGCGAAGGACGACAGCGGCGCGGCCAGCGCATAGGCCGCCCACAGGCCGAGCATGGTGACGCTGATCAGCGCGAACAGCAGCGTGATCATCCACGGGCCGCCCCAGAATCGCGGCGGATAGGGTCCCTGCTCGACCCGGCCCGCGATCATGGTGCCGTCGGGCAATCCGATCGCAATCCGGTGCGTGCCGGCCTGCGGCGCCAGCGCCGTGACGCTGTATTGACGGCCGAGATGCCGGCGGACGTTGTGCACATGCGGGCCGTCGCTGTTCCCGGCGACCGAGGCGGTCCCTGGCGCCAGCAGCTCGATCCCGGCCTTCGGGAACGCTCGCGCGATATCGGCGAGGATGCGTGGCCGCTCGCCGGCATCGGCGCCGTCGAGGAGGAGGGCCGCATCGGCGAGCTGATGTGCGCTGTCGGGCGGTGGATCAGCGCGGTCCGGCCGGCTGATCAGGAAGCTGACGGTGAGGATCAGATGCAGCGCGACGATCGACGCCACCACCAGCGCGGCGATCTGTCCGCCGATGCTCTTGAGGTGGAAGAAGCGGAACGGCATCATGAGGGCCGCCCCACTAGTTGCCCAGGGGCGCCGCGATCGCTTCGTTGCTCGCCGCTTCAGTTCCAGCAGCTTCAGTTCTTGGCGTGAACAGATAGCCGCCGGAGCGCACCGTCTTGATGATGGTCGGATCGGCCGGATTGGGTTCGATCTTGCGGCGGATGCGGCTGACCAGCACGTCGATGGAACGCTCGAACGAGCCGGTGTTGCGGCCCTGCGTCAGGTCGAGCAGGCTGTCGCGCGACAGCACGCGGCCGGGCCGCTCGCAGAACGTGCGCAAGAGATCGAACTCGGCGCTGGTCACCGCGACGCGGGCGCCTTCCGGATTGCGCAGCTCGCGCAGGCGCAAATCGATGCGCCAGCCTTCGAAGGCGAGCGTGGAGGCCCCCTCGATCGAGCTCGCCGCCTGAGCGGCGGCCTGCCGGCGCAGCACCGCGTTGATGCGCGCGAGCAGCTCGCGCGGGTTGAAGGGCTTCGACAGATAATCGTCCGCGCCCATCTCGAGGCCAACGATGCGATCGACGTCCTCGCCCCGCGCGGTCAGCATGATGATCGGCGTCTGCCCCTCCGACCGCACCTTGCGGCACAGGCTGAGGCCGTCCTCGCCGGGCAGCATGACGTCGAGGATGATGAGGTCGACGCGATGATCGGCCATCGCGCGCGACATCTCGCGGCCGTCGCTCACGGCAGTGACGTTGCAGGCGTTGTTGCGCAGGTACTTCGCGATCAACGTCCGGGTTTCGCGGTCGTCCTCGACGACCAGGATGTTGGGATTGGGAATGGCCATGCGCTTTGTTTGTCCAAGATTCGGGCCAAATGGCGAAGATTTTTGTTTCGGATTGTTTCCATGGTCCACGCCGCAACACCGGGACATGACCTGGTCGTGGAGCGGCAAGGTCTCGTTAAGCCCGTTAACCATACCGTGACGGCGTTTGCTACGAAACCCCGCAAAACCCACGGAGCCATGATGACCTCGATTTCGGCGGCCTCCGCCGGTAACTACCAGTCGCCGCTGCAGCGACTGCAGCAGGAACTGCAATCGGAAGTTTCCGCCGGCACGGTTTCGTCGTCGGACCAGTCGGCGCTCTCGACGGCGCTGACCGACATCGACACGGCCTTGCAGTCGAGCCGGTCCAGCGACCGGTCGAGCGGCACGCCTCCCTCCAAGGACGAGCTTCAGTCGAAGATCGACGACCTCATCTCCAACGAGGTGTCGAACGGGACGCTGACCTCGGACCAGGCCGACGAGCTCAAGAACGTGTTTCAGTCCGCCTTCGCGAGCGGTCCCGGCGGCGCAGGCGGGCCGCCGCCCGGTCCGCCTCCGGATGACAGCTCTTCGGATTCGTCGTCGACGGATTCGACCAGCAGCACGTCGACCGACTCCACCACGGCGGAAATTCTCCAACAGTTCCTCCAGGCGCTGCAGCAGTCGCAATCGTCATCGTCGTCCTATGGCGCCAGCGGCAGCTCATCCGGCAGCTCGGATTTCTCGGCGCTTCTGATCGATTACAAGAGCTGACCTGAGCGACGCGGGTCGGCGCGTTCCTCGCCGCGGTCGTGCTTCACCCAGGGCGCACGGTCGTCGGCGGGGAACGGTGCGCTGCAAAATGTTCCTTAGTGATTCTGGAACAATCGCACGCGTTCACGCGCGCGCATCGCGCGACGAAATTGCAGCACGCAAGGAACTGCGAGTGATCAGCGCTGTTTTCTCCGTATCAGTTTTTTGCTGAAGGAGAGAACAATATGTTGATGAAATCGATCGCGGCCGGCCTCGCCGGAACCGCACTGCTCGCAACCGTTGCGTTCGCACAGAATCCGACCGCGACCACTGACAAGGCTCCGGCTGCCGTCGCCACGACGACGACCACGAGCGCGTCCGGGCAGTGGCGTACGTCCAAGATGGACGGCGTCAAGGTCTACAACGAGGCCAACGAGAACATCGGCTCGATCAACGACCTGCTGATGGACAAGAGCGGCGCCATCAAGATTGCCGTCATCGGCGTCGGCGGCTTCCTCGGCATGGGCGAGCATCTGGTTGCCGTGCCCTACGACAAGCTGAAGTTCGTCAATGAGGCCGTGGCCTATACCGGCGCGGCCGGCGCAAATCCGAACGCCAAGCCGGCCACCACCACGACCACGGGTGCTGCGACCGGCACCGAAAAGACCACGACCACGACCACGACCACGACGGCGACGGCCTCGTCGAAGTGGTATCCGGACCACGCCGTGTTCAACGCGACCAAGGACGAGCTGAAGAACATGCCCGAGTTCAAGTACTCGGAGTAATGCGGCTCTGACTGGCTAAACGAAGCGCGCCCGGTCTTGCCGGGCGCGCTGTCGTGTTTTTTCGTCTCCCGTCATCGCGGAGCACTTGCGACGAAGCAATCCGAAGCGGATGGATTTCTGGATTGCTTCGCTTCCGCCTTCGCTCTTCGAGCTACGGCGGACAAGTCGCTCGCAATGAAGGAGGATGCTGGTTCAGTGCGTCACCAGCGGGCAGCCGCCCTTGTCGAGCGGACGGAACGCCTCGTCGCCGGGCACGGTGGCGATCAGCTTGTAGAGGTCCCACTCGCCCTTGGATTCCTCGGGCTTCTTCACCTCGAACAGATACATGTCGTGGACCATGCGGCCGTCGATGCGGATCTTGCCGTTCCTGGCGAAGAAGTCGTTGACCGGCGTGGCGCGCATCTTTTCCATCACCTTCGGCGCCTCGTCGGTCTTGATGGCCTCGATCGCCTTCAGATAGTGCATGGTCGCCGAATAGAGGCCGGCCTGGATCATGGTCGGCATGTGACCGACCTTCTCGTTGAAGCGCTTGGAGAAGGCGCGCGTCTCCTCGTTCATGTCCCAGTAGAAGGCGTCGGTGATGATCAGGCCTTGCGTCGCCTTGATGCCGAGCGAATGAACGTCGGTGATCTCCATGAGCAGCGCGATCATCTTCTGGCCGCCTTGCACGAGACCGAACTCGGCCGCCTGCTTCAGCGCATTGGTGGTGTCGCCGCCGGCATCGGCCAGCGCGACCACCTTGGCCTTGGAGGCCTGGGCCTGGAGCAGGAAGGAGGAGAAGTCCGAGGAATTGAGCGGATGACGGACCTCGCCGAGCACCTTGCCGCCGCTCTCCTTGACGACGTTGGCGGCGTCGCGCTGCAGCGCCATGCCGAAGGCGTAGTCGGCGGTGATGAAGAACCAGCTGTCCTCGCCGCGTTTCACCATCGCCTTGCCGGCGACGTTCGACAGCGCATAGGTGTCGTAGGTCCAGTGCACCGTGTTGGGCGAGCAGGCGACGCCTGTGATGTCGGACGAACCGCCGCCGGAATTGATGTTGATCTTGTTCTTCTCGCGCGTCAGCGCCGAGATCGGCAGCGCCACCGACGAGGTCGGCACGTCGAAGATCGCGTCGACCTTGTCGTTGTCGTACCAGTTGCGGGCGATGTTGACGCCGACATCGGGCTTGTTCTGGTGATCGGCGGCGACCACTGCGACAGGCTTGCCGGCGACCTTGCCGCCGTAATCGGCGACGGCCATCTCGACGGCGGCCAGCGAGCCTTTGCCGGTCGCGTCGGCATAGAGGCTCGACATGTCCGTGAGCACGCCGATCTTGACGACGTCGTCGGAAATCTGCGCCTGCGCGGCGCCTGACGTGGCGGCGAGCGCGAGACCGGCCGCGACGGCGGCGATGAGTTTTTGCATGGTTTTTCTCCCCGTGTGTTGTTGTTTGGGTTTTGTTGCGGGGACTGTTCTAGCGACAAACGGTCGCGGCAGCTAAGCCAAAGATGCGTGAGGGGGTGGACAAATAAGCAGGGGGCGACGGTGTTCTAGCCCTCTCCCCTTGTGGGAGAGGGTGGCTCGCCGCATAGCGGCGAGACGGGGTTCTTGCCGCATGCAACCATCTTGCATTCGTACTTGCGGAGGCAACCCCTCATCCGGCGCTTCGCGCCACCTTCTCCCACAAGGGGGGAAGGAAGAAGAAAAAGTGCGCCGCCGGTCAGGCGCCGCTGCCCTTGAGCCGTTCGTTGCGTCGGCGCAAGCCTTCCAGGGTGGCGAGGAGGATGACCGACACCGTCGTCAGGATCACCGCCGCCGCCGTGATGGTCGGGCTGATGTTCTCGCGGATGCCGCTGAACATCTCGCGCGGCAGGGTGCGCTGCTCGGGACCTGCCATGAACAGCACGATCACGACCTCATCGAAGCTGGTCGCGAAGGCGAACAGCGCACCTGATGCCAGGCCCGGCAGGATCAGCGGCAGGATCACGCGGCGGAACGCGTCAAGCGGCGAGGCGCCGAGCGAGGCGGCGGCGCGCGCCAGATTGGTGTCGAAGCTTTGCAGCGTCGCGCCGACCGTGATCACCACAAAGGGCGTCGCCAGCGCGGTGTGGGCCAGGATCAAGCCGAGGTAACTGCCGGTCAGTCCGATCGGCGCGAAGAAGAAATACAGGCCGACCGCGGTGATGACGCCCGGCACGACCACCGGCGACAGCACGAAAGCGAGCACGAGCGGTTTGAGCCGGCTCTTCCATTGCGCCAGCCCCAGTGCGGCCAGCGTGCCGAGCACCATCGACAGCAGGGTCGAGGCGACGCCGATGATCATGCTGTTCTTCAGCGAATTCATCCAGCGCGGCGAATTGATGAAGTCGCCGTACCAGCGCAAGGAAAGGCCGGGCAGCGGATAGGTCAAATAGGAGCCTGAGCTGAAGGACAGAGGCATGATCGCCAGGATCGGCGTGATCAGGAAGATGAACACCAGCGTGGAGACAACGATCGTCGCGGTCCACGCGATGCGCTGGCTGGGTGTGCGGAGGGAAGGAGCTTCGCTCAATTCTTCATGCCTCCGGTGACTTGCTGGCCCTGCACCAGCTTTCCGTAGACGAGAGCGAGCAGAACGGTGGCCAGCAGCAGCACAGCCCCCAGCGCCGAAGCGAGGCCCCAATTGGCCGTCTCGGTGGTGTAGAGCGCGATGAAATAGCTGATCATCTGATCGGCGGCGCCTCCGACGAGCGCCGGCGTGATGTAATAGCCGAGCGCCAGGATGAAGACGAGCAGGCTTCCCGCGCCGATACCGGGCAGCGTCTGGGGCACGTAGATCCGCAGGAAGGCGGCGAGCGGCGGCGCACCGAGCGAGGCGGCGGCACGCATGTAGGCGGGCGAGATCGCCTTCATGCTGCTGTACAGCGGCAGGATCATGAATGGCAGGAGAACGTGGGTCATGGCCACACAGACACCGAAGCGGTTGTAGATCAGGCGCAACGGCTCGTCGATGATGCCAAGCCAGTGCAGGCTGTCGTTCACGACGCCTTTGCTCTGCAACAAGACGATCCAGGCGCATGTGCGGACCAGAAGCGACGTCCAGAAAGGAAGCAGTACGCAGATCATCAGCAGGTTGGACCGGCCCGGCGGCAATGTCGCCAGCAGGTAGGCGACCGGGAAGCCAAGGATCAGGCAGAGCACCGTGACACTGAGGCTGATGAGGAAGGTGCGGGCGAAAACGCTGCGGTAGATGGCCTGATCCGGCGGGGCTGCGACGATCGCGCCGTCCACGTTCCGCGTCAGGTCGAGCGCTGCCAGAAGGTAGAAGCCGGTCACGGGGCCACTGGCGTCCTTGATCGTCGTCCAGGTGGAGCGTTCGCGCCAGGCCGGGTTGATCTTGCCCAGCGTCTCCCTGGCGGTGCCGGGCTCCGGCACCGCCTTCAAATTGCGTGCGGTGCTGATGAGGATCGTGCGAAAGCCGTTCAGTGCGTAATTGAGCCGCTTGGCCGCGATGGCGATGGTGCCGGACGCGCGCGCCGCCAGGATGTCGCCTGCCAGCGCCGCGTAGGCCTTTTCGTCCGGCAGGTCCCTGCCGTCCCAACTGGCGAGAGCCGCGACGGTTTGAGGCAGAGCCTGACGCACCTCGCGGTCATCGACGGCGCGCCACAGCATGCCGGCGATCGGGCCCGCGAAGGTGAAGAGCAGGAAGACGAGAAGCGGCAGCACCAGCGCCAATGCCTTGACCTGGCGTGTCCGCTCTGCACGCCTCAATCGGCGCTTGAGCGGCACCTCGGTCGACGAACTGGCGCCGGCTAGAGACATTCCTGTCATGGAGTGAGCCCTTCGGAGCGGCCCGAGCAAGCGCCTCGTCCTTCGAGACGACCGCATCGCGGTCTCCTCAGGATCAGGCTCTTCGACGATGGTGCCCGTAGAGTCACTGCCACAAACTCAGACCTCATCCTGAGGGCCCGCCGTAGGCGGGCGTCTCGAAGGATGCGCCGCAGGCGTGCTATCTGCCACGTCTTTGCCTCAGCGCCAATTTCGGCCGCGCGCTATTTCGCGGCCCATTTATTGAAGCGCTCGGTCAGGCGGTCGATGTTCTCGAGCCAGAAGGCAACGTTGATCTCGACCGCGTTCTTGATGTTGTCAGGCGCTGTCGGCAGGTCCTTCAGCACGGCGGACTGCAGCTTGGCGGCGGCGTCCTTGTTCGAGGTCCCGTAGGCAATGTTCTCCGACAGCTTCGACTGGTTCTCGGCCTTGCCGGCGAAGTCCAGGAACTTGTAGGCCGCGTCCTTGTTCGGGCTGCCCTTCAGGATGACCCAGCTGTCGAGGGTGAAGAGCGCTCCGTCCCACACCATGCCAAAGTTCTTCTTCTCGTTCTTGTTCGCGGTATCGATGCGGCCATTGTAGACCGAGGTCATCGCCACCTCGCCGGAGGCGAGCAATTGCGGCGGCTGCGCGCCGGCCTTCCACCAGACGATGTCGCTCTTGATGGTGTCCAGCTTCTTGAAAGCGCGCTCGATGCCCTCGTCGGTCGCCAGCACCTTGTAGACGTCCTTCGGTGCGACGCCGTCGGCCATGAGGGCGATCTCGAGCGTGGTCTTCGGGCCCTGACGCAGGGCGCGCTTGCCCGGAAACTTCTTGGTGTCGAAGAAGTCGGCCCAGCCTTTGGGCGCGTCCTTCAGCTTGTCCTTGTCGTAGCCGAGCACGAAATCGTACAGGATGGCGCCGACGCCGCACGGATTGACCGACGGCTGTATGTAAGCGGCCTCGCCGCCGATCTTGGAATAGTCCAGCTTCTCGAACAGGCCTTCCTCGCAGCCGACCGCGAGTTCGTCGCTCTCGACCTGGACGACGTCCCAGGTGGCGGCGCCGCCCTGGACCTTGGCGCGCAGCACGCCGACGCCGCCGTCCCAGGACTCGTCGTTCATGGCAATGCCGGCCGCCTTCTTGAACGGCTCGAAATAGACCTTCTTCTGGGCGTCCTGATACGCGCCGCCCCATGACACGACGGTGAGGTCACGCGCCTGCGCGACTGTCGCCAGCCCGGCGCTGGCAGTGAGTGCAGCGGCGAAACCCAGAGCAATCTTGCCAATCTTGCGCTTCAGCATGGTCCTTGTTCCTTCTTCATCTGCGTTGCGTTGAGGTTGATCGGTGCAAGTGCCGCTTGCGTTGGAATCAGACGGGATCGAGGGCGAGGCAATCCTCGGGGCGGAAGGTGATGAACACGCTTTCGCCGTGTCGCAGCCCATCATGCGCCCCCGGCTGAAGCTTGACCATGAACTCGGCGTTGCCGGCGACATCGAGCACGGCCAGCGCGTGGTCGCCGAGATAGATGGTGTTCTGCACCTTGGCCGGCAGCCGGTTCGGTCCGTCGCTGGAGGTGCTGTCAGGGATAATGGCGATCCGCTCCGGCCGCACCGACAACGAGGTCGATGCGCCTGCGCCTGATACGTTGACCGCACGGGCCATGACGGAGCCGCCGGCCGCCAGCGCGACGCGGCAATAGTCCTTCTCGATCGTCTCCACGGTGCCGGCCAGCACATTGTTCTCGCCGACGAAGTTGGCGACGAAGCTGTTGACCGGATGCTCATACAGCGCATCGGGCCTGTCGATCTGCTGCACGATGCCGTCGTTGAACACGGCGATACGGTCCGACATGGTGAGCGCTTCGCTCTGGTCGTGGGTGACGTAGACGACGGTGATGCCCATCGTCTCGTGCAGTTGCTTGATCTCCAGCTGCATCTGCTCGCGCAGGCGCTTGTCCAGGGCGCCCAGGGGCTCGTCCATCAGCACGAGTTGCGGGTTGAAGACCAGCGCGCGGGCCAGCGCCACGCGCTGCTGCTGGCCGCCGGACAGTTGCCCGGGCCGCCGCTGCGCCAGGGTTTCCATCTTGATCATCCGTAGCGCTGCCTTGACGCGCGCTTGCGTTTCCGCCTTGTTGACCTTGCGCACGGACAGCGGAAAGGCGACGTTCTCCTCGATCGTCAGGTGCGGAAACAGGGCGTAGTTCTGGAACACCATGCCGATGTCGCGCTTGTGCGGCGGCACGTTCTTGATCGGCCGCTCGGCGAGGTAGATCTCGCCATGCGTCGGAACCTCGAAGCCAGCCAGCATCATCAGCGTGGTCGTCTTGCCCGAGCCCGACGGGCCAAGCAGGGTCACGAACTCGCCCTTCCTGATGTCGAGATCGAGGTTCTTCACCACGAGATGCTCGCCATCATAGGTCTTCTGAATGCCGGAAAAGCGCACCAGTGCCGGTGCTGGCGTGACCATACCGGCTTCCATATTTTCCTCGCGTTGTCAGCTACAGTGCTGTCGGGACCTCGTCCGAGGTTGCGAAGAACAGCTTAGCAGCCTCCGACAAGAATGCCAGCGGCGGAAGCGATTTGCGCGGGCCCGGTGGGTGAAAGCGCGCTACATTCCCGACAGCTTGCTCACGGACACGTTCAGCGAGCCGCCGGCTTCGGCGACGATGCGCAGCGTCTTGGAATCGAAGGCGATGTCGGCCAGCGTCAGGCTGTCGATCTTCGCCTCGACCTTGAGGCCGTCCTCGTTCCTCTGGTAGTCGGCGATCGCGGCGGCAATTTTCTCGCGGGCGTTGGCGGCGATCGGCTTCAGATCGAGCGTCGCCTTCTGCACCAGCGCTTGCTGCATCTGCGGCACCACCGCGCGTGCGGCGGCGCCCAGCAGGCCGAAGGCCGCCTCGGATTCCACCGCGAGCTGGATGTCGGCGAGGCGCAGCGTCTGCTGTGCCTGGTCCAGCATCGGCCGGCCCCAGATGTGCACATTTGCTTCGGCGCCGAGACCGAGCCAGCTCTTCTTCTCCTTGGCGCGCACCAGCAGCGAGATCAGAAGGCGCTCGCCCGACGGGACCACGTTGACGCTCTTGACGGTGACGTCCACCGGGCCGGAGCCGTCCTCGGGATAGGTGTGGCCGACCATCTGCGCCGCGATCAGCTTGTTGATCTCGGTGAAGGGCACGTCGATCGGCACGCCGATGTTCACGCCGGTGCCGGTCGGCGGCACGATCGAGATCTTGTCGGGAAACGGGCAGTCCGGCTTGGTCGGCGTCGACGTGACCCGCGTCTCGGCCTCGAGGCCCAACAGCAGCGTCACCGCCTGCGCGTCGACGCGCGGCTGCGCCGCGATGGCGCGGATCGGCTTCATCTCCAGCCAGAGCGGCGGCAGCGCGGCCGAGGAACCTTGCAGCGGAATCGAGCGGCAGGCCTTGGCCCATTGCAGCTTCGCATTCTCGCGCAACGAAGGATCGTTGCGGATGCGCTCGGAAACAATATTGATCTGCTCGCCGACGTTCTTGTCGATCAGCGGCTTGACCTGCGCCGGCACGTTGACCTTGGCGCCGGCGACGTTGAGGTTGGTGTCGCCGAGATTGACCTGGGCGCCGAGATTGGGCTCGAGATGCCAGTTGGCCGCGAGCTTCGGCCGCGAGGTGACGACGACGTTGCCCCTGATCTCGGCGCTGGCGTTCAGGTTCTTGATGTTGACCGCGCCGATCTGTTTGGCGGCATTGCCGCCGAGCACGCTGCCGAGCGCCTCGCCGAGGGCGCCGGTCGCTTTCGACGACAGCGAGCCCGTCACGTTCAGCTTGCCCGTGAGCGGCGTCGACAGCGTCAGCACGTCCTTGTCGCCGGCCGCCGACATCGGTCCGCGCGCCGCCGTCCAGCCGATGTCGGCATCCTGCAGGATCTGCGAGATCGGGTTCTCGGCCTTGCCGGCGAAATTGCGCGGCGAAGCCTTCTCGGCCTGCTCGCGGATCGCCGACAGCGCGATCGCGACCGGCGCCACCACGATCGAGCTCTTCGAGACCGGCGGCAGCGGCGGCAGTTGCGCGACCGGCGGCGCGGAATTCGTCGCTCGCGGCGACAACAAGTCCATCGCCTTCAGGCTGATGAAAAACGACGCCGCGAGCACCGCGACGCCGATCAGGATAGTCTTCAGGTTCAACGTCAGACGCATCTTACCCCCAAGCCGCCCAACGGGGATTTTACAGGGCAGGCGAGCAGGGCGCTAGAGCGCACCGATGGGGTGGAATTGGGGCGAATGGGTTAACGGCGGCGAACGCGCCGTTGCCGTGCATTCAGGCCATCATCGCGCCTAAAGCTGTTGTTTGAGCATGATCTTTTCGGAAAACCGCTTCGCACTTTTCCGGATCATGCTCTATGTGCGCTTGGGACGGCGGACCGCTCTCACCTTGCCGGCGCTTCCCCCACCGCAGAAGAAGCGGTCGCCGCCGTCGGATTCCAACCCTGAAACCATCGTGCCGGCGGGCAGGTCGAGCTGCTCCAGCACCTTGCCGTTCTCGGGGTCGATCCGCCTCACGTCACTCTCTTCGCCCTCCCAGGTGCCGTGCCAGAGCTCGCCGTCCACCCAGGTCACCCCGGTGACGAAGCGCTTGCTTTCGATGGTGCGGAGAATCTTTCCCGACTGGGGATCGACCTGATGGATCTTGCGCTCGCGATATTGACCGACCCAGAGCGAGCCCTCGGCCCAGGCCAGTCCGGAATCGCCACCGCCGCCGGGCGCCGGGATGGTAGCAAGCACCTTGCCGCTCGCCGCGTCGATCTTCTGGATTCGGTCCTCGGCGATCTGGAACAGGTGCCGGCCGTCGAACGCCGTTCCCGCATGCGCGGCGACATCGATCGAGCGCGCAATCTTGCCGTCGGCCGGGTCGACCGCATTCAACCTGTCGCCGGACGCGAACCACATATGGCTCCCGTCATAGGTGACGCCGTGCACGGCTTCGACGCCCGCAAAGGGCCCGTATTCCCTGACGATCTCGGCTGCTGAACGCTTCATGTTGCTCGATCCCTGTGAGACGATCCCACCTTACGTCTTCAGGAGCGGGCCGGGGAGTAACAAGCCTGTCGGGAAACCCGGGACGGGCGGGGTCATCCAGCGTCTTGCCCGGCCATGGCCGAAGCACTGCACTTTGTGCGACCGCGCCAGCTCTTCGAGAGACCTCTGCACGGTGCGCGCGCTCGTTCCCAGCGCGAGCGCGAGCGCCGAGCTAGACCAGGGTTCGCCATCGGAGAGGAAGGCGAGCACCGCGGCGTGCTTTTCCTCGACGGGCCGCGCCAGCACGAGGACGTCTCTTGTCCTGCGCGGTGTCAGCGCAAAGCCCTGCCTGGTCGCGCTGACATCGGCGAGAGGCTTGAGCTTGGTGCGGAGCCGCCCGATCTCGACCCGCAGGCGCGCGCGATGCGATTCATCGACGTGCCTCGCCTGAAACGCCCCTGTGATCAACGCCTCCCGGGAGACATCCGCGGGCCAAGCCTGCGCGAGGATGCGGGCGAGCGCGAACAGTACCGGCCGCCTTCCGAGCGCCACCACGGTGCCTCGCCGGCGAACCGAGTGATGGAACGTGTCCACCAGCAGCGCCTGCGATGTCGCGAGCTCCTCGACCTCTTCGAGCCGTAACGGCCGCTCGTGTCCGCGCGTGATCAGCCGCGCTGCCGGCGTATCGAGCACGCGGTTCGTGCTTTCGACCTCGGCCGCGAGCGCAGGGATGCCGGCCTGCTGTGCTGCGCGATAGGCGCGCTCGAGCGCCGTGCGCGCATCCTTCGTTCGCAGGCGCCTGATTGCGATGCCCGCGACGACGAGCTCACGGGCGACCTGGGAGGCAGGTGGGAGCGATGCGGTACCGAGCCCCGCTAGCGTGCGCTCGGCCTCGTCGAGGCGTCCGAGAAGGAGAAGACGGCGCGCCTCGATGTGGCCCGCATGGGCGGCGTTGGCGAGATCGCCGTGCCGTTCGAGCGTGGCTCGCGCAGCCGCGAGCGTGTTCGCCGGCCAGTTCAGGTCGCGCGAGACGAGCGCGATCTCGGCCTCCGCCACGACGCACCTTGCGCGCGCGACCGCCTCTCTCGGACCGAAGGCGCGTGCGGCGCTCCGCAGCAGCGTCTTCGCCTTTGCGAGATCGCCGAGCTGCGCCATCGCGATGCCGCGCAGCGCCAGCGACGGTGCATCGTTGCGCAGCGCAACGCGGTTCAGCGCGCCGAGCGGATCGCCGGCTTCGAGCGCGCGCGCCGCGGCCGTGATCAGCGACTCCATTCAAATCCCGCCACACTTGTTACTCCCACCGCGCAACCGTCCGATGCCACAAATCGTTGACCGCCGGCAACATGTGGTAAGGGGCGAGCGGTTCCGCGTCTGTCATAGCGACCCGCGGAGAGCCCGCCCAGACAAGAGATTTGGCAAGAGGTTTGGAGAGCCATGATGACATCAGCAGAAAAAGCAGGAACGAACGGACAGACCGCCATGCAGACACCGCCGGTGGTGTCGCCGCAGGACTGGGAGGCAGCCCGCCAGCAACTGCTCGTGAAGGAAAAGGCGCATACCCGTGCCCGCGACGCCCTGGCCGCCGAGCGCCGGCGCATGCCGTGGATGGAAGTGGCCAAAACCTATGCGTTCGAGGGGCCCGGCGGCAAGGTCAGTCTGCACGACCTGTTCCAGGGCCGCCGGCAGTTGATCGTCTACCGCGCCTTCTTCGAGCCTGGTGTGTTCGGCTGGCCCGATCATGCCTGCCGCGGCTGCTCCATGGTGGCCGACCAGGTCGCTCATGTTTCGCATCTGAACGCCCGCGACACCACGCTGGTCTTCGCCTCGCGCGCGCCGCAGGCCGACATCATCAGGCTGAAGAAGCGGATGGGCTGGACCATGCCCTGGGTCACCGTCACCGACAGTTTTGACGCCGATTTCGGCGTCGACGAATGGCACGGGACCAACGTGTTCTACCGCGACGGGAATCGCATCTTCCGCACCTATTTCGTCAAGAGCCGCGGCGACGAGCAGATGGGCGGTACCTGGAATTATCTCGACATCACGCCGCTCGGCCGCCAGGAGGTCTGGGAGGATTCACCGAAGGGCTATCCGCAGACGCCGACCTACAAATGGTGGAACTGGCACGACACCTACGCGGAAGGCGCCGCGCCCGACAAGAAATGGGTCGAGATCTCGGACGCCGGCGAAAAGGCCTTTCGCGAGGAGGCGGCGGAAGGACGTGACTAGTCCCCTCAGCGCGGCTGGCAACGCCAGCCGCGACGGCGCCATCGCCGCGCGGCACCTCGCCAGATGGCTGGGCCTCGCCGCCACGCCGACTTTCGCAATCATGGCCGCGCTGACGACCATGATTGGCGGCTCCGCGGACATGCTCTGCTCCGCCGGACATGGCTCTTTGCTGGGCGGGATGGTGCCGATGTATCTCCTGATGAGCGCGTTTCACTCGGCGGCGTGGCTGAAGCTGATCGCGGAGCGGCGGGGTGGAGGTGGGAGGTGAGGTGCGAAGTCCCACATTGCCCCCGCCGCAACCGCATCGTAACGACGCGCCAGGGCCGTTACTGCGAACTCACCGCCTGCAAATATGCAATCACCTTCGCAGCCTCGTCGGCCGAGACGCCGCCGTAGGGCTGCATCTTGTTGCCCGACACGACCTCGTCCGGCCTGAGCATGAAGCGGGTGAGCTTGTCCTGGTCCCAGACGAAGCCGGCTTCTTTCATGGACTGGGAGTAGTTGTAGTTCGGCAGCGAGCCTGCCTTGCGGCCGACGATCTTGCTGAGATTGGGACCAAGGCGATTGTCGCCTTCCTTGACAGAGTGGCAGGTGCGACAGGAATTGTTGAAGGCCTGCTGGGCTGCGTCGGCGCTCGCCGGCTGCTGCGCGAGCGAGAAGGGCGTGGACAGGAGCAGCGCCAGTATTCCGGCGCAGGCGATGGCGTGTAGCCATGGGCGTGGCAACGTTTGCATCTGCGCCTCCATGAGAAATTGCGCTCGTGCTCTCGGGGGCGAAGTCGGCCGGAGAGCTCCATGCAAACGAAAACGGCCCCGGTGGGTTCCGGGGCCGTTTGCGTCACAATGTCCTGTCGCTTACCGCAGCGTGCGGCCAAGCTCGGCGCGCCGCTCCGTCATCGGCAGCACGATCACCTTGGTGCCGACGTTGACGCGGGAGTAGAGGTCGCTCACGTCTTCATTGGTCAGCCGGATGCAGCCGGAGGAGACGTGCTTGCCGATCGTGTCGGGAGCGTTGGTGCCGTGGATGCGGTAGATGGTGCCGCCGAGATACATGGCGCGGGCCCCTAACGGGTTGCCGGGGCCGCCGGCCATGTGGCGCGGCAGATAGGGCTGGCGGGCGATCATCTCCGGCGGCGGGGTCCAGTCCGGCCACTCGGCCTTCTTGGTCACTGACTGGATGCCGGACCAGGTGAAGCCGTCGCGCCCGACGCCGATGCCGTAGCGCACCGCCTGGCCGTTACCGAGCACATAATAGAGATAGGTGTTGGGCGTATCGATGATGATGGTGCCCGGCGCCTCGCGCGTCGCGTAGGCGACGGTCTGGCGGCGGAAGCGGGCCGGCATCACGGCCGGGTCCTCGTCTTCGGACGGCGCGGTCTGGTACGGCGTCGCCTGATAAGGCTGGTAAGGCTGCGGCGCGGTCATCGTCGGCAGCGGCTGGAAGAATGGAAACAGTTGCACGGGCGCGGCCTTGGCCTGGCCGGCAAATGCGATCGCGGCAACAGCCACTGCGCCCAAAGCAACGGCGCGCGAATACGTCTTGAACGTGTCCAGATTGAACATGTGATCGCCCCTGTTTGCTCGGTGTTTTTGTCCACCGCGGCACCATTGCGGTGCTCCGTTGGGTCAATCACTACCGGCAATAGGTTTCGGGACGTTTGCGCGGAAAACCGAAAACGGTTTCATCGCGGCAAGGATTGTTTCATGACAGTTTCGTGGCCGCGTCGCCCCGTTAACGAACAAAACAGCGGGCCGACACTTATGTGACGTCACACGCCTGAAATATCCGTGGTTGATGGTCGTAAGCCGAGAATCATCAAACTCTCGGGATTTTCCGATGCGGGTATTAATCGCGACTGACGCCTGGCATCCGCAGGTCAACGGTGTGGTCCGGACGCTGACCTCGCTGGCGAACGCGGCCAAGGCCCTCGATGTCGAGATCGACGTTCTGACGCCGGACGGCTTTCCGTCCTGGCCGCTGCCGACCTATCCGGGCCTGCGCATCGCGCTGCCGAGCCGCAAGGAGATCGCGCGGCGGATCGAGAAGGCGGCGCCGGAAGCCCTGCACATCGCGACCGAAGGCCCGATCGGATGGGCCGCGCGCGCCTATTGCCGCCGCAACCGGCTCGCCTTCACCACCTCCTACACGACGCGCTTTCCGGAATATATCTCGGTGCGGACCGGAATTCCTGATGCCGTCGGCTATGCCGTGCTGCGGCACTTCCACGATGCCGCCGCGATGACCATGGTGGCGACACCTTCGCTGCGGCAGGAGCTCTCCGAGCGCGGCTTCAAGCGGCTGGGATACTGGACGCGCGGCGTCAACACCGAGCTGTTCCATCCTGATTCTCCGGCCAGGCTCGATCTGCCGGGCCCGATCTTCATGACCATGGGCCGCGTCGCGGTGGAAAAGAATCTCGAAGCGTTCCTGTCGCTCGATCTGCCCGGCACCAAGGTCGTCGTCGGCGACGGCCCGCAGAAGGCGGCGCTCGAAAGGAAGTATCCGGACGTCGTCTTCCTCGGCGAGAAGAAGGGCGCGGATCTCACCGCGCATCTCGCCGCCGCCGACGTGTTCGTGTTCCCGAGCCTGACCGACACGTTCGGCGTGGTGCAGCTCGAAGCGCTGGCCTGCGGCACGCCGGTTGCGGCGTTTCCGGTCACGGGGCCAAAGGACGTCATCGCCGATCACCCGATCGGCGCGATCGACCACGATCTGCGTACTGCGTGCCTGCGTGCACTGACCATGTCGCGCGAGACTTGCCGCAACTTCGCGCTGGAGCGCTCCTGGGAGAACAGCGCGCGCCAGTTCGTCGGCAACCTCACCTCACTTCAGCCCAGCCGCATCCTGCGCGCCTCGCCGGTCATGGCGCGGCGGCCGGTGCGCGGCTGATCCTCACGTCCTGACCCAAAGCGAGAACCACACCGATGTCCAAGATCATGAACCTTGACGGCACCCAGCAGCTTGACCTCACCCGTGGCACGGTCGAGCAGGCCTATGACCGCTGGGCGCCCGTCTACGACCTCGTGTTCGGAGGCGTGTTCGCCAAGGGCCGGCAGGCGGCGATCGCGGCCACAAACAAGATCGGCGGCCGCGTGCTCGAAGTTGGCGTCGGCACCGGCATCTCGCTGCCGCTCTACGCGCCGCACCTGCGCATCTTCGGCACCGACATTTCGGAAGCGATGCTCGACAAGGCGCGCCAGCGCGTCACCGAGGGCAATCTGAAGAACGTCGAGGGTCTCGCGGTGATGGACGCCGAGAAGCTCGAATTCCCCGACAATTCCTTCGACGTCGTGATGGCGCAATACGTCGTCACCGCCGTGCCGAATCCGGAAGTCGCGCTGGACGAATTCGCCCGCGTGCTGCGCCCGGGCGGCGAGCTGATCATCCTCACCCGCGTCAGTGCCGATACCGGCATGCGCCGCTTCATCGAGCAGAAGCTGCAGCCGGTGGTTCGTCCGCTCGGCTTCCGCACCGCCGAGTTCGCCTGGTCGCGCTACGCCAAGTGGCTGTCCGGGGCCAAAGGCATCGAGCTTGCCGAACGCCGCCTGATTCCGCCGCTCGGTCATTTCTCGCTGGTGCGCTTCCGCAAGATCGACGTCGCCATGGCAGCGTAACTGCCGCTCCTCATGGTGAGGAGGCGCGGTAAGTGCCGTCTCGAACCATGAAGGCCCGTGCAGATGCACCTCGGCCTTCATCATTCGAGACGCGCGTTCTGCGCTCCTCAGGATGAGGGGATAAAGAGTACCCCGTGCGTCACCGCGCCGCTGCACATCGTCATATGACAAAATGATGATGTCACACGGCCTACATCGAATCCCTGTAAATCCTGAACCCGAAAGCATTTTGGGGGAGAGCATGATCAAGAATTATCTGGAGCAGCTGCGGATCCAGCGCTGGGACGACCATCGCTACTATCACCACAGCCGCATCAATCAGAGCCTGCACTTCGTCAGCGCGCTGAGCTTCCTGTTTGCCTATGTCTGGCTGTTCGTCGATCCCATGATCTCCGCGCTGGTCGGCTGGCTGGTCTCGATGACCTCGCGCCAGGCCGGCCACTTCTTCTTCGAGCCGCACGATTACGACCACATCAACCAGGCCACCCACGAGTACAAGGAAGACATCAAGGTCGGCTACAACCTTCAGCGCAAGGTGGTGCTGATGGCGATCTGGGCAGCATCCCCGCTGGTGCTGTTCGCCGATCCGACTGTGTTCGGCCTGTTCACGCCCTGGGCAAGCGCGACCGACTTCATGCGTCAGGTTGCCAAGATCTGGCTCGTGATCGGCGGCGGCGGCCTCCTGTTCCGTACCGTGCACCTGTTCTTCATCCGCGACGTCGAGACCGGCCTCGTCTGGATGACCAAGATCCTGACCGACCCCTTCCACGATCTGATGCTCTATCGCAATGCGCCGCTGGCGCTGATGCGCGGCGAACTGATGGATCCCGGCCTGCACCTCAATCCCGAGCACACGCTGGGCCTGATCGGCGAGCCCGCGCTCGAAGAGCAGCACGCCTGAACGCGCTGCGCACACAAGACACTCCGATGTCTGATGATTGCGTCATGCCCGGCCTCGTGCCGGGCATCAACGTCTTGGGGATATCTTTAAAGTGACTCAGTGGAGCCGCGCGCTCTCTTCACCTCGTCCCGTCTGCGGGGAGAGGTCGGATTTGCGCGTAGCGCAAAGCCGGGGGAGGGGGGGTATCCGCGGGGGCGCCGCTAGCGGATCGTGCGCCAACGCTCACCGCGCGCGCGGAGGGTCCCCCTCACCCCAACCCTCTCCCCGCAGGCGGGGAGAGGGGGAGGAGAGGGCGGTGTTCGTGGTGCTCGCGGCGCGGCGTGCGTGTGGTGAGGCCTCAGCGCCCCAGGCGTTTGGCCAGCATCTCTTTCAGGATCTGGCGCTTGATGTTCTTGTTGGTGAGCACGCCGTCGTGCCACCAGAAGCCGTCGGCCTTCATCTTCTCCGCGGCGCTGACGAAGCGTTCGGCCACCTCGGCGAAGTCGGCGTCGGTGTAGTTCAGGCTGAAGATCAGCCGGCCGGTGCCGACCCAGCTCAGGGACAGGCCTTCGGCGCGCAAGTAGTATTGCAGCATCCAGTTGTAGCGGGACGGCGTGGTGTATTTCACCGTCCAGATCGAGGAGAAGTTGGCGAACCGCACCGGCAGGCCGGCATCGGTCATCATCTGGTTGAGCTTTTGCGCGCGCCCGTTCCAGGTCGCGTCCAGCCCGTCATAGATCGCGCGGAAGTTCGGGCTGGCGAGCCGGCTCAGGAACTCGTCCATCGCCGTCATGACATAGGGATGCGAGTTGAAGGTGCCGCGGGCGAAGCAGACGTCGGCGGGACGATCGTCGCGGAAGCGGCGCATCAGCTCCTTCTTGCCGCAGACCACGCCGACCGGCAGACCGCCGGCGAGGCTCTTGCCGTAGGTCACCATGTCGGCGCGAACGCCGAAATATTCCTGGGCGCCGCCGGCGGCGAGACGGAAGCCGACGAAGACCTCGTCGAAGATCAGAACGATGCCGCGCTCGGTGCAGACCTCGCGCAGCTTCTTCAGCCACTCGGTATAGGCCGCACGATCGAAATTGCCGCCGCGGGAGGAATCGACCAGCGAGGAATCGCCGGGCGCGTTGGCGTTCGGATGCAGCCCCTGCAGCGGGTTGACCAGCACGCAGGCGATATCCTTGCGCGTGCGCAGCACATGCAGCGTCTTCTCGGACATCTCGGCGAGGGTGTAGGTCTCGTGCGCTGGAATCGGATTGCCGACGCCGGGCTGCACGTCGCCCCACCAGCCGTGATAGGCGCCGGCGAAACGGACGAGATGCGTGCGCTTGGTGTGGTAGCGCGCGAGCCGCACCGCCTGCATCACGGCTTCGGTGCCGGACATGTGGAACGAGACTTCGTCGAGGCCGGAGATCCGGCAGAGCCGCTGCACGTTATCGAGGATGACGGGATGGTATGGGCCGAGCACCGGTCCGAGCGCATGCGCCCGCTTCTCGGAGCCTTCGATGCACTCCTTGTAGAAGTCGTTGCCGAAGATGTTGACGCCGTAGGACCCCGTGAGGTCGTAGGAGGTGTTGCCGTCGACATCCGTGACGGTGACGCCGCGCGAGGACTCCATGAAGGTCGAGGTGCCCAGGTGCTCGCGGACGAGGCGCGAGAACTGGAACGGCACGCGGTAGGTCTCGGTGAAGTGCAGGTCGGAGATCTTGTCCGCCGCCTCCTTCGTCATCGCGCGACCCTTGGGGTAGCGATCGGCGTAGAGTCGCGCGAGGCGGAAGAAGGCGTCCTTGCGCTGCAACACCACGTTGGCCGGTGCGCCGTCGCAGCCGAAATACTTGTCGCCTTCGAACTCGTAGAACGGGAGCAGCCGGGCCACCCGGCGCGACATCTTGGAATGCCCGGCGAGCGACCGGTGCTTGGCGCGGGACAATTCGAGCCGCGCCTTGATCTTCGGGAAGGCGGCGGCAGCGGACGCTGCGGCGGCCACGGAAAATGAGAGAATCGGGAGTGTCGTTTCCATGACAACAAGCGCTAATACTGCGAGCTGACAGATTCATGACAGTCAAAGCCCTCATCGCCTCTTTCACCCAGCAGGAAGACCTCAACTTCCTGTTGACCAATCGCATCCCGCGCGCCGCGCTGACCCGCTTCATGGGCTGGTTCTCCAAGATCGAGAACCCGCTGGTGCGGGACGGCTCCATCGCGCTGTGGAAGCTGTTCTCCGACCTCGATCTGTCGGAGGCACACAAGACCCATTTCAGGAGCCTGCACGACTGCTTCACCCGGGAGCTCAAGCCCGGCCTGCGGCCGTTTGATCCGGACCCCGCGGTCGTCGCCAGCCCGTCCGACGGCATCGTCGGCGCCCACGGCCGGATCGCCGACACCGAGCTGTTCCAGGTCAAGGGCGCGCCCTATTCGCTGCTCGACCTGCTCGGCGATTCCGCGCTGGTCGATCAGCACCGCAACGGCTCCTTCGTCACGTTGCGGTTGACCTCGAGCATGTATCACCGCTTCCATGCGCCCCATGACGCGCATATCGAGCGTGTCACGCTGATCCATGGCGACGTCTGGAACGTCAACCCGATCGCCTTGAAGCGGGTCGAGCGGCTGTTCTGCAAGAACGAGCGTGCGGTGATCCGCACGCATCTGTCGACCGGTGAAGCCGTGACGCTGGTGCCGGTCGCCGCGATCCTGGTCGCGAGCATCCGGCTGCACTTCCTCGACATGGTGCTGAACGCGCAGACCCGCGGCCCGGTCAATTTTCCTTGCAACGTCAACGTGACCAAAGGCGAGGAGCTCGGCTGGTTCGAGCACGGCTCGACCATCATCATCCTGGCACCCGGCGATTTTACCTTCTGCGACGGCATCGCCGAGGGCACGCGCATCCGTGCCGGTCAAGCGCTGCTGCGAAAAAACTAGCCTTCAATCCGCCGTCCCGGCCGCCTATATCCTCGGTGGGACGGCTGGATCGACACGGATTTGGTGATGGCGCGGGCGCCGGTGCTGGCGGCGGGTGGTATTGTGCTGCGGCGGGGTGCGCCGCCGCTGATCGCGGTCGTGCGCCAGCGCAAGCGCAACGAATGGGTTTTGCCCAAAGGCAAGCTCGACGACGGCGAAACGCCGAAGCAAGCCGCACATCGCGAGGTGCTGGAAGAGACCGGCCACGAGGTCGCGATCCACGAATTCCTGGGCACGCTGGTCTATCAGTCCGGTGGCCGCTCCAAGGTCGTGCATTTCTGGCGCATGGAGGCCGGAAGCGGGCCGGTCCGCAAGCTGATGAACGACATCAAGGCGGTCGACTGGCTGACGCTGGACGATGCGCTCGTGCGCCTGTCGCGGGAATATGAGCGCGCCTTCCTGGTCCAGGTCGGTCCGATCGCACTCGCTGCCGCAGGCGTTGCAATCGCCGAAGCCGACGTCACACCGCCGCTCGCAACCGAGGATGTCGATGCAGCCTTGCAGACGCTGACGCCGGCCGAAGCCGTCTCCGTCGACGAACTGCGCCATGGCCTGTTGCAAAAGGTGAAGGCCTGGCTGCGCGGCGAGGCGTGAGCCGTCGCTTTCTTTACCTCGCCCCACTCGTCTCCCCGTAACAACGGAGAGAGGGAGCGCGCCGGTGCGCACTACACTTTACCGCTGCTCCCTTTTCTCCTTCGGAGCCGGCACCGGCTTGCGCGGTGCTGCTGGGCGTTGTGCGCCCGGCACGCGCTGCTGGAATCCGCCCTGGCGCTGGATGCTGCCTGGTTGCTGAGTTGCGGGTGGCTGGCCGGGTTGCAGTCCCGTGCGCGGCGTTTGCGGTTGCTGCGGAACGGTCACGCCCGGCTGAGGCGGCGTCGCTGTTGCGGGCTGCGTCGGAGCTTGTCCGTTGCGCTGTGGCTGTGCCTGCGTCGCACTGCCCGGCTGCGCGCCTTGCCCGGTGCGTGGCCGGCCTGCCGGCTGTCCCGCACGTTGCTTCTGCCCCTGACCCACGCGCGGCGTGCCCGGCTGCACCGTGCCGCCTTGTCCTTGGCCCTGCCGCTGCGGCGGCTGGCCGCCTTGTTGGCCACCTTGTTGGCCGCCTTGGCGACCCGGCGCGCCCGGCTGCTGCCGATCCGGCCGGTTGTTCTGGCCGGGTTGAACGTTCGGCCGCTGCGGCTGCTGGCCTGGCGCCGTCGCCGGCCGCAATTGTTGCTGCTGCGGCATCTGGGTCGGACGCGGAATGCGGCTGATCGCGGTCGGATTGGCGCGGCGGAAGTCACGCTGCTCGGTGACGATCTGGCGGCCTGTGGTCTGCGCCAGATGCACCTGGCTGACGAAGCCGCGGTCGCGTGCGATCTGCTGTGCGGGAATGACGATCGGCACCGCGGCAAAGCGCATGGGGCCGGCGGCGCCCGCGCCGGGCCGGATCGCAAAGCCGCTCGCGGCTTGCGTCAGCGCGCCGAGCCGCGTGCCGCTGGTGCGGTCGTCGACGTCGATTTGCCCGACACGGCCATCCGCGTCGGGATAGAGCTTGATGTTGACGTTGCTTGCGCTGCGCGCCGCAGCGCCTTCGGGCACGTCGACGACGCCGGTGGTGCCGCGGATGCCGAGCGTCGCGGTCGGCGTCGTGATCTTCATGTCGCCGGTCTTCGCCACCGCCGCCGCGACGAAGGCGACCGTGCCCTTGCCGACGTCGAAAATCGCCGAGTTCTGCTTGCCGCCATCCTCGTACACGTAGTTGTCGATGGTGATTTTTGCGCTGGCGGAGAGATTGAACGTGGTCGCATCGTTGAAGGTGATGCCGAGCGCGGAGTTCGACGAGGTCTGCACGACGTCGTTGAGATAGATGTCGTCGCGCACGCGCAGCGGATAGGAATTTCTGTCGCGGATCACGGTCGCGATTCCCGTCACGGTCGCGACGTTGCCGATCGGCTCGACGGCGGCGGGCTGCGCGTCTGTTGCCGGTGTCGGCGAGGCTGATGGAATCGGGGAAGGCGCGGGTGCCGGCTGCGATTGTGGTTGCGCCTGTGCAAGCTCGATCGCGTCGGATGCGCATGCCGCGGGCGCGCCGGCCAGCGGCAAGGCCAGCAGGGCAAGCGCGACGACGAAGCGGCGCCAGGCAATCATTGAAGTCACGAGGGGGGTCCCGGTGAGAACGCGAAGGCGAGGTCGGCGGATTTCAGTCCGATGGAGCTGAATGGTGGATGAACATGTGTCAGGGGAGGGGCGAACGTTCAAGCGCCACGTCCCCGTGTCAGGGACGTGGCGCCATCATAAGAACAAGAAGGCTGGACGCTGCGGCGAGTGACCGGCTTCAGCTCACGCGCTTCCAGGTCTGGCCGCCGCAGAACATGCCGCCGAAGGCGCAGCCCTGCACGCGCATCGCATTCGGGCCCTTCATCGCGATGGTGGAGTCGTAGTTGCGGCCGGAGTCGGGATCGTGGATGCGGCCGCTCCACTTCGCGCCTTCGGGCTTCATGTTGATCAGGATGCGCTCGTTCGACTTCACGGCATAGCCGCAGAGATTGGCGCCGCATTGTTCGACGCGGACGTTGCCCTTGTTCTCCTCGGTCGCCCAGACGCCGATCGGCGTGTTGGCGGCCAGGACAGGCGCAGCAGCCGCCGGAGCGGGAGCGGGCGCCGGAGCAACCGCGACCGGCGCGGGCGCAGCAACGGGAGCAGGAGCCGCGACCGGCGCCGTATTGTCGTAGCTGGCGGCCGGAGCAGCGGCAATTGTCGCGGCCGGAGCGGCGGGGGCAACAGCGGGCGCGGTCGCCTGGACCGGGGCCTGCTGCACGGGCTGCTGCTGCACCGGAGCCGGCGCGGGCTGCGCGGTCGTGGCCGGAGCCGGCGTGGTGTCGACGTCATCGTCCTTGGACCCGAGGCCCTTGAGGTTGATGTTGTTCAGCTTGATCGGCTTGTCGGACAGGCCCGGCGCGACGATGGTGATGCAATTGAGCGAAGCGCAGTTGCGCGGCGTCTCGATGCGGATGTGCTGGCCCTCGACCTGGAACGAGATCGAGTTGCCGGCATGTGCGGCGGCGGTCGAAGCGAGGAAGAGTGCCGTGGCGGCGATGGTGAGCTTGTTCATGACAACCTCCGAAAAATGTGGGTCCCGATATGGACTGAAGTCGCTGGTGGATGAAGCGTGGTTCGACCCTATGCCGGGCCGGTCAGGGGTTCTGTGACGGACGTCACAACGGCTCGCGGCCGCTCGGTGAGGCAGCGCACATTCAGCCGCGATCCATCCCGCGTAACCTCGTCGCGACACAGAGGGAGGCGCCGATGACGCGGCTTGTGACTTCGCTTGGCATCGTGATCGCGCTGACGGCGATGGCGCCCGCGGCCCAGGCCGGTTCTTACGCCTTCTCGGTCGGCGGCCACCGGTTCCATATCGAAGCGGCGCGCAATTGCCGGTCCAGTTCCTGTGTTTCGATTTCCAGTCGCAGCCTGCGGCCAGCGGAAGATGTCGGCACGACACTGCCCCCGCCACCTGCGCCCGCACCAATTGTCCAGGCGCCGCAGCCGGTTTATCCGGTTGCCCCGGTCAGGCCGGTGCAGGCAAGCGTGGTCGCCCCGCCACCGGCGCCGCCGGCCCCCGTCCTTGCCGCCGCGACTTCGCAGCCCGTCGCGCCTCCGCCGGCACCAAGATTCGAGGCGCCAACGAATGAGCCGCTGAGCCCCAATCCGCCGCGGATTGATTGGCAACGCATCGAACCGCCGAAGGCTGTTACGCTCGCTCCGCCGGTTGTCGCTCCGAACCCCGAGATCAAGGAAACGTCGCCGATCGCACAGCGCAGCGACGACGAGCCGGCTTATCTGCCGCTCGGCGAATGGGAGAGCACCGGCGCGAAAGGCACGGTTCGGATCGAACGCTGCGGCCCGGCGCTGTGCGGTTTCGCGCTTACTGAAGCGTCGAGCCGGGGCGAGAGCGTGCTCGTCAACATGAAGCCGAAAACGCACGATGTCTGGACCGGCAGCATCTACAGCCGCTCCAGCGGCAGCACCTATTATGGGAAGATGACATTGACGAGCACCGGCAAGCTCCATGTCGAGGCTTGCGCATTCGGCCGCTTCTGGTGCTCCGGCAACGATTGGACGCGCGTCGAGGAGCGGCAGGAGAAACTGGTCACGACGTCGGGGCAGTGGAGCGCGCGATCATGAAGCGCGGAACCAAGTGATGCGGCGGCGCGATCTAGATCATGCCGAGCACGATGGCGCCGACGAAGGCCATGGCGAGGTACGCGGTGATAACGCTCAGTCTCCCTGTGAACGTCATGAGGCGCTCCCTCCGTCGCGCGGCCTTCGTGCGGGAATGGTTAACAGAAAGTCTCTTTCGGAAAAAGTCAGCCTTGCTGTCGCTCGTCTCCGCCGGGGTCCGGGCGTTTGCGCACGGCATGGTTAAAGAAGGCTGAAATCAACACGTTGAAGAGTCTTTAAGTAAATTCACCGAACGTGCGTGCATGACGCGCGGAGTTCGTTTGTATCTCGTCGGCTCCATCGTCCTTGTTTCGCTAGCGGGTTGCGGACGCGGCTTCTTCCAGGCCGAACGTGAACCGTGGCGGGCCGAGGCCGAAGCGGCGTGCCTGAAATCGGGCGCCGTGAAAGAGGGGCCGGATCTCGTCCGCATCGACCCGATCTCCGGGCCCGGCCAGTGCGGCGCCGAATTTCCGCTCAAGGTCGCCGCCCTCGGCGAAACCTCGAGCAGCTACGGCTTTGCCGATGAGGAACTGCGCCCGCCCGGGACCGTCGGCAACCAGCCGCGCTGGCCGGTGACGCAGCCGCGATCGAATTACCCGCAGAGCCAGACTTATTCGGCCTCGTCCTATCCGCAGCGGTCGAACTATCCCGAGAGCGCGGTGCGCCAGCCTTCCGGCTACGGCGCGCCGTCCGGTCCGGTGTCGCTGAACGCGCCCGGCGTGGCGCCGCAGGAGGACGAGATCGACCTGCCGCCCGAGGGCATCGATGCCGCGGGCGCTACGCGCTACATGAATGCGCCGAGCTATCCCGCCCGGCCGGCGCCTTACTCACAGGCGCCCGTGCAGCAGGCATTGCCGCGTCTTGGTCCGGCGCAGGGTAATCCCGTCACCGCCGTCGGCCCCGTCGCGATCAAGCCGGTTGCGACGCTGGCCTGTCCGATCGTCTCCGAGCTCGACCGCTGGCTCGCCGACACGGTGCAGCCCTCGGCGATGCGCTGGTTCGGCGCGCGCGTCGTCGAGATCAAGCAGATCTCCGCCTATTCCTGCCGCGGCATGAACGGCAATTCGCATGCTCACATCTCCGAACATGCCTTCGGCAACGCACTCGATGTCGCCGCCTTCGTACTCGCCGACGGCCGCCGCGTCACGGTGAAGGACGGCTGGCGCGGCATGCCGGAGGAGCAGGGGTTTCTGCGCGACGTGCAGTCGGGCGCGTGCGCGCATTTCACCACCGTGCTGGCGCCGGGCTCGAACGTCTATCACTATGATCACATCCACGTCGATCTGATGCGCCGCGCCAGCCGCCGCCTGATCTGCCAGCCTGCCGCCGTCTCCGGCGAAGAGGTTGCCGGGCGGGCCCAGCAGCGCAATCCTTACGCCGGCAGGCGCGATCCCTATGTCACCGGCTCGCTCGGCCGCAAGAGCGCGCCGCGCAAACACGAAGAAGACGAGTACGCCGACGAGTGAGATGACCGCCGACATCGTCCGCTATCTCACCCGCAAATCGACCCTCACGTGCCCGTGCCGCAATGGGGCCTGAGCCCGGTCGGACGCGCGCGAACCGAGACGGTGGCGCAGGCGGGCTGGCTTGCTAACACCACGCAGATCATCTCGAGCGAGCGCAAGGCGATCGAGACCGCCGGGATCATCGCGGGCCCGCTCGGGATCATGATCGAAATCCGGGAGGCCATGCATGAGAACGACCGCTCCGCGACCGGCTTCCTGAAGCCGGCCGAGTTCGAGCAGGTCGCCGACCGGTTCTTCGCAGAGCCGCATCTCAGCGTCCGCGGCTGGGAGCGCGCCGTGGATCGTGCGCGAGGCCGAGGCGGTGCTGGCGCGCAATCGTCCCGGCGACATTCTCTTCGTCGGCCACGGCGCCGTCGGCACGCTGCTGTTCTGCCATTTTAGCGGGCATCCGATCGATCGAGTCCATGATCAGCCGGCTTAAGGCGGTCATTGCTTTGCGCTTGCAAGGCAGGACAGCAGCATTCTGCACGCATGGTGCAGGATGGAAGAGATCGTCTCCTAGTGTGACGGATTGCCCGCGATCGCGAGGGCGGCCGCAGGCAACGAGCGCTGCGTCTTCGGCAACGCAATTCTCTCGCGCAAAAATTTGCGCAGTCGGGATTTTCCTCCAAGGCATTGAACTGTCATCACTAATCGCGCCCTGACGGGTTTCACCGGCGGTTGGCACAGTCGCTGCAATGAGAGTGCTGCAACGAAGCGGTGCGGCCGGCGCCGTGAGCCATCGGAACCCGTCATGCAGATGTCCGTCACCCCGCCTTGCTCCGATCTCGAACAGCGCGTGCTGTCGCGCATCACGGAGGAGCGCTGGCTTGAGCTGGCATCCGAGCTGATCCGCACCGGCCAGCCGCGCTCCGGCAATCCGCTCGATCCCGATCTGCCGCCTGCCGAGGAGGAAGCCATCTCCATGCTGGTCGCGGGAAAGCTCGAAGCCCTCGGCATGGAGGTCACCAAGCATAGCGCGCAGCCGCACCGGCCGAACGTGCTCGGCGTGCTGAAAGGGCGGGAAGGCGCGCCGTCGCTGATCCTCAACGATCACCTCGACACCTATCCGGTGGCCGAGCCCGAAAAGTGGCACATGACCGATTTCGATCCGTTCAAGGCCACGCGCCACGGCGATCTGCTTTACGCGCGCGGGACCTCCGACACGCGCGGCAATCTCGCGGCGTCATTGCTCGCGGTGCAGGCGCTGATCGAGGAGGGTGTGAAATTCGATGGCACCCTGATGTGCTGCTACACCGTCGACGAGGAGCGCAACGGCACCGAGGGCTCGATCTACATGCTGAACCAGGTCGGCCTCACCGCCGACTACGAGATCACCGCCGAGCCCACGGCCTGGGGTGATGTCAGCAAGGACTGGGGCATGAACCTCTCGGTGGCCAATTCCGGTCACTGCCTGGTAGAGGTCACGGTCGAGGGCATCAAGTCGCATATCTGGCGCCCCGACATCAGCGTCAACGCCATCATGGAAGCGGGCAAGCTGCTGCCGAAGCTGAAGGAGATGGCGTTCACGCATGTGCCGAGCAAGTTCATGGGACATACGCCGCCCTGCTGCTCGGTGGTTCGCATCCGCGGCGGCCTTCCCGGCGAGATGCAGTTCTCGCCCGATGCCTGCACGATCACGCTCGCGGTGGTCGGCATCGTGCCGGGCATGACGCTTGGAAGCGTGATCTCCGACATCGAGCGGCTCGGGCAGGAAACATTTGCGGGCGTCAACGACGTCAAGGTCGGGGTTCGCCAGGTCCCCGGCTCGCTGTTCGTCAACGCGACCGAACCGGTGCCGGTCGAGGAAGAGCCTTGCCGCTCCTTGCGCGCGGTCTATCGGCGCCTGATGGGCCGCGAGCCCGGCGTCAATCGCAAGAACGCCTTCAACGACACCATCCGTTTCCGCGAGGCCGGCATCAACGCCGTGACCTTCGGTCCGGGCGAGGATGGCTGGGCCGTCGACAACGAGAACATCTCGATCACCAAGTCGGTGATGGCGACTCGAATTTACGCGCTGACCATCATGCAGATCCTGGGAGTGCGCGCATGAGCGCCGAGGCGAGCCCCATGGCCATTCCGATCCCGGCCGATCGCACCCGAAGGGGCACCCTGCGGCTGCCGAGAGTCTCGCGATCGATGCTGCTCTCGACGCTCACGGTTGCCGTGCTGCTTGCCGCTTGGGCCATCGTCACGGAGATGGGCTGGGCCAACGAGTTGTTTCTGCCGAAGCCGCAGGCGGTGTGGGCCGCATTCATCAAGACCATGACCAAGGGATATCAGGGCGCGACGCTGCTCCAGCATCTCGGTGCCAGCCTGTACCGCATTCTTACGGCGTTCGCGCTGGCGTGCCTCGTCGGCATTCCGCTCGGCGTTCTCATGGGCGTGTCGCGCAACGCACGCGCACTGCTCAATCCGCTGATCGAGTTCTACCGGCCGCTGCCGCCGCTCGGGCTCTACACGCTGCTGGTGATGTGGCTCGGTATCGGCGAGAGCTCGAAACTGTCACTGCTGTTCCTCGCCGGTCTGCCGGGCATCGTGATCTCGACGATCCAGGCCGTCACCAGCGTCGATCCGGTCTACGTGCGCGCCGCGCAGTCGCTCGGTGCAAACAGGCGCCATCTGCTGTTCCACGTCTATCTGCCCGCGGCGGGACCCTTGATCCTCGCCGGCATGCGCATCTCGCTCGGCTTCACCTACACCGTTCTCGTCGCCGCCGAGATCGTCGCAGCCTCCGCCGGAATCGGCTGGATGATCTGGGACGCTGCGAAATTCCTGCTGTCCGACGTCGTGATCATGGGCCTGATCGTGCTCGGCCTCACAGGCGTCGTGCTCGACCTCATGATGCGGGGAATCGCCAGATTGTTGATGCCGTGGGCCCGAACCTGATCCTGATCGAGGAGAGATCGATATGATGAAGAGACTGATTGCGACCCTTGTTGTTTCCACGTTTGCGCTCACTGCGGCGGCGCGGGCCGAGGACAAGCCGGCGAAGGTGACCGTCGGCTATCTGAACCTTGTGAACGCGCAGCTCGTCACCAAGCATCTCGGCCTGCTGGCCAAGGAGATGCCGGGCGTCGACATCAAATACGTCAAGGTCGGTGGCGGCGGCGACATGCTGCGGGCTATCGCCGGCAACGACGTCGACTTCGGCGGCCTCGGCAATCCGCCGACCGCGATCGGCGCAACCCGGGCGCTGCCGATTAAGGGCATCCTGGTGATCAACCTGCTCGACTATGTCGAGGCCATGGTGGTCCGCACCGACAAGAACATCACGTCTCTCAAAGACCTCAAGGGCAAGACAGTCGCGGCGCCGTTCGGATCGACGACGCATTATCTGCTGCTCCAGGCCCTGAAGGACGAGGGCGTCGATCCCGCCTCGATGAAGATCCTGGACCTCGCGCCGTCGGACATCGCGGCGGCATGGCTTCGCGGCGATATCGATGCCGCCTGGTTCTGGGAACCCAACCTCGACAAGGCCGTCAAGAACGGCGGAAAGATCCTCATCACCTCGGGCGAGATGACGAAGCGCGGCTATCCGACCTGGGACATCGGCGTCGTCATGAACGCGTTCGCAGAGAAATATCCATCGTATGTCGAGAAGTTCATCAAGGCCGAGTGCGAGGGGATCGATTTCTGGCTGAAGAACCCGGAGAAGACGGCCGAGATCATCGCGGAGGAGCTGTCACTGCCGCTTCCCGACGCGACGCGGATGATGAAGGGGACCGGCATGGTTCCGTGTAACAAGCAGATCACGGAGGAGTATCTCGGCACGTCCGCGAAGAAGGGCAAGTTCGTCGATACGCTGATCTCGACGGCGGATTTCCTGGTGAAGCAGGAACGGCTGCCCAAGTTGCTGCCGCGCGCGGACTTCGAAGCCTTCATCCAGCCGGCCTATCTGGAAAAAGTGACCGGCCACTGAGGCCGAGAGCCGGCGAGGCGGGCCTCGCCGGCTCCTTCCCATTCCCACCAGTACGTGACCGACATGAATCTCGCGCCTAGCCACCTTCGCGTCGCCTACCGCAGCGGCGAGTTCAAGCCGTCCGGTGTCGCCGCGCACGTGCTGTCGCGTTTGAACGACGCCGACCAGAGCGGCGTCTGGATCTCGACGGCGAATCCCGAAAGCGTCATGGCCGCCGCGCGCGCTCTCGATGCGCGCATCGGCGAAATCGATGCGCTGCCGCTCTATGGCCTGGTGTTCTCGGTCAAGGATTGCATTGACGTTGCAGGCGAGCAGACCACGTCGGCCTGTCCCGAATTTGCCTATCTCGCGAAGGACACGAGCCCGGTGGTGGCCGATGCCATTGCCGCCGGCGCGATCTATGTCGGCAAGACCAACATGGATCAGTTCGCGACCGGCCTCGTCGGTGTGCGCTCGCCCTATGGCGTCGCCCGTAACCCGCACAATCCCGATTACATTCCCGGCGGCTCCAGCTCCGGCGCGGCGGTGTCGGTCGCGACCGGGACGTCGTCCTTTGCATTCGGCACCGACACCGGCGGATCGGGCCGGGTGCCGGCGTCCTATTGCGGCGTCACCGGCTTCAAGCCGGCACCGGGCGCCTTCAGCCAGCGCGGCATGGTCTACGCATGCCGGAGTTTCGATACCATCTCGCTCTACACGCAGCAGCCGGACGATGCCTACGACGTCTATCGCGTGCTGGCGCGGCACGATCCCGATGACTGCTTTTCGCCGGTCGAGTTTGCCGGTTGGACGGAGCAGGCATCGCCGCCGCGGCCGCTGAAGGTCGCAACGCCGCGCGTGGATCAGCTCAAGTTTTTTGGCAATACCGAGACGGAGAGGCTGTTCGGCGATGCGCTTCACAGGCTGAGGCAGCTCGATCTGCCGGTCGCTCCGGTCGATTTCTCGCCGTTCACCTCGATCAACGATCTGATGTTCTTCGGGCCGTTCCTTGCCGAGCGGGATGTCTCGGTCGGTGCGTTCCTCGATGTCAATCCCGATGCCGGCGTCAGGATCGTGCGCGATCTCGTCATCGGCAGCCGGAAGTTCACCGCGGCTGATACCTACCGTGCGCTCTATGAGGTCAGGGAAGTCCAGCGTTCGCTTCGTGAATTCTGGGAGACGCACGATGCGCTGGTCGTTCCGACGGTCGGCACCATCCTCAGCATCGCGGACGTTGCGCGTGATCCGCTGACGTCCAATTTCAACAACGGCTACTACACCAACTACGCCAATCCGCTCGGGCTCGCCGCAATCGCCGTGCCGAATGCGGTGACCGGAGCCGGCGTGCCCTATGGCGTCACGTTTCTGGCGCCGGCCGGAAGGGAGCGCCTGCTCACCGATCTGGCCTGCGCCTTCATGGAGGCGGCAGCCGGCCCCGAACATCTGCGCCGCGTTGCAATCTGATCGGAGACCTCCTAGCCTTCGAGCCGTCACTCGAAGGGAGACCGATCGTGGAGCGCAGCGATGCGCATGAGGTGGCCGATCCAGCCGAGTCGCGCGCCGAGCTGTCACGGCCCGGGACCGGACGTTACGTGCTGAAGGCGTTGGACAAGCCCGATCTCGATCTGGTGATGCGCACCGGCAGGCTAGCCACCTACCAGAACCGCGAGTATCTGCTGCGGGAGGGCGAGCCCGCGAACGGCATCCACATCATCCTGAACGGGATCGTCGAAAGCACCCATGCGGGCACGCAGGGGCGCGAGCTGATGCTGTCGACCTGGGAGGCTGGCGATTTCGTCGGTGCCCCCTACATTCTCGGCGATCATCGGCACAGTTGGTCGGCCCGCGCGCTCGGCCGGGTCGAGGCGCTGCATCTCGATCAGGACGCCGTCCGCCGGCTGATCGCCCAGTCGCCGTCGTTTGCGGTCGCGTTGATCGAATGCCTGGGCTTCAAGGGCGAGACCTATTCGATGCTGGCGCAGATGCTGGCGGGGCAGAAGGCGGCCGAACGGCTGGTGCTGCTGCTGGTCAAGCTGTGCGAAAACGCAGCGCAGGACGAGAGCGGCCCGATCTCGCTCGGCCGCATCACGCAGGCCAATCTGGCACGTATGATCGGCGCGACGCGCCAGTCGATCAGCCTGATCCTCAACCGTCTCCAGGACGACGGCATCATCGCGACCGGCCCCACCAAGATGGTCGTCAATGATCTCGCGGCGCTGAGGAAGCAGGTGACCGACTAGCGCGCGCTGCCGTAGTCATGACGAGCCCAGCTTCGACGGGACCAGCCCCATGCACCGCTGCACCTCGCCCGGGACGTTGTAGGTGCGCATGATATGGCGGCTGTCGCGCAGGCCGGTCGCCTCACGTTGCACCACGAGCATCCAGAGCGCCTGGCCGGCTTCCATCACCAGCTTGTGCCTGACCGGCTGCATCGAGGCCGGCGTTTCCGGGAGCGCGTGAACGGCATCGAACTCGCGCAGGCGCGCGAGCGCCTGTTCGAGCGCGCGGCCCATGCGTCCAAGCGCGGAGGCCTGTTCCTGGACGATCTCGTAATGGAGGATATCGACGGGCGGGCGAAGATCACGAGGCATGAGCCCAAATATAATGCTGAGACTTCTACAGGTGCAACTCAGCCGTCATTGCGAGGAGCGAAGCGACGAAGCAATCCAGAGTCTTTCCGCGAGGGATTCTGGATTGCTTCCGCCTTCGCCAAAGGCTTCGGCGGACAAGTCGCTGCGCTCGCGATGACGGCAGAGCTTGTTCTGCGCGGTTACCTCGCCCGGTACGCCGCCAGAAACATCCGCGTCGCGCTGTCGACCACCTCGGTCATGCGTTCTTCCGACGGTGCCGGTGCGGCCTGGAACACGAATGGCAGGAAGAGCGAGGCCTTGCACAGCTCCATGAACTGCGAGGCGGCAAGATCGCAATCGTCGATCTTCAGATCGCCGGAGGCGGCATGGGCTTTGAGATAGTCGGAGAGGCGGTTGATGGTCTTGTCCAGCACCCGCGCATAGTAGCGGCGGCCGACATCGGGCATGCGCTCGGCGATCGCCATCACGGTGCGGATCGCCGACCCGCCGCCGGGCCGGCACAGCAGATGGATGTAGGCCTGGCCGAACTCCTTCAGCGTGGTCTCGGCGTCGCGCGCGGGATCGAAATTGAACACGACCTGGCCGTGCTGGAGCGCTTCCTGCTCGAGGATGGCTTCGAACAGCGCGCATTTGTCGGCGAAGTAGACGTAGAGCGTGCCCTTGGAGACCTGCGCCGCACGCGCGATCTCGCCCATGCTGGCACCGTCGAAACCGAGATCCATGAACACCTTGCGGGCCCCGTCCAGGATCTGGCGGCGCTTGGAGCTGTCCTCCTCTTGGATGACGTGCAGATGTTCGCGGCTGGCTACAACCATTGGTTCAGGGTCTCGGAAGGTTTCTCGGCGGGGCCCCAACTATGAAACGCAAATAAAGGATTCGGGCCAGTAGGGTCCCGCCCGGGAACATTATGTATATTGACCGAACCGTTCGGTCAATGGTATTTGGGATGAGCGAGAGGGAACAGTGCCGCAGGTCGGCCGTCCTTGATCGCGCCTTTATAGTGGGGAGGCCTTTATGGCCGTATCGAGAGACCAGGCCGCGCGCGTCCTTCGCCAGGAAGCGGTGGAGACGATGCCGGCGAATGGTGAAGCTGCGACCGAGACAGCCGCCCCCCTTGCCGAGCAGTTGCGCTCCCATGTGGTCGAGGAAACCAAGCGCCGCACCGGTGAGGCGCCGGAGAAGCCCGTGACCGACAAGCCGGCTGCACCAGCGCCAGAGGCGACCGCCGCTGCGGGCGCACCGAAGTCCGGCAAGCGCAAATTCGTCATGATGGGAATCGGCCTCGTGCTGGCGCTCGCGGCTGCCGGCTACGCCGGCTATTACACGCTGGTCGGCCGCTTCTACGTCTCCACCGACGATGCCTATGTCCGCGCCAACAACACCATGCTGGGCGCGCGGGTTGCCGGCCACATCTCCTCGATCCTGGTCGGCGACAACGCTCTGGTGCGCGCCGGCGATATCGTCCTTCGCATCGACGACGGCGACTACAAGATCGCGCTCGATGCCGCCGCGACCCGGATCGCGACCCAGCAGGCCACCATCGATCGCATCGGGCGTCAGGTCGCGGCGCTCGAAAGCCAGGTCGCACAGGCCAAGGCGCAACTCGTCTCCGCGGAAGCGGGCCTTAAGCGCGCCGATCTCGACTATGAGCGCCAGCAGGCACTGAACAGCAAGGGTTTTGCCTCGCGCGCCACCTTCGAAACCTCGGAGGCCGGACGTGACCAGGGTGCGGCCGCGGTCAAGGCCGCGCAGGCCGCCTATGACGTCGCGGTCAGCAATGTCGACGTCGCCAAGGCGCAGCAGGCCGAAGCCCAGGCCCAGCTCGCCGAGCTCAAGACCACGCTGGCCAAGGCGGAGCGCGATCTCGCCTTCACCGCGGTGCGCGCGCCGGTCGACGGCACGTTCTCGAACCGCCTCGTCAGTGCCGGCGACTTCGTTGCGGTCGGCCAGCGGCTTGGCAACGTCGTGCCGCTCGACAACGTCTATATCGACGCCAATTTCAAGGAAACGCAGCTCAAGCGCATCCGCCCCGGCCAGCCCGTGACGATCAAGGTCGACGCCTATGGCATGCGGAAGTTCTCGGGCGTCGTCGACAGCATCGCGGCCGGCGCCGGCTCGGTGTTCACGCTGCTGCCGCCCGACAACGCCACCGGTAACTTCACCAAGATCGTGCAGCGTGTGCCGGTCCGCATCCGCGTGCCGAAATCGGTGGCGAAGCAGAACCTGCTCCGCGCCGGCATGTCGGTCTACGCCACCGTCGATACCAACAAGGGCGCGGCCGACGCCGACAGCGAGGTCGATCTCGACGATCCCACCGCGATCCACCCGCAGTAGGATTTGGTGACATGAGCCGCGCCGCCGCCTCTCACGCAGGTGCGCTCCCTCTCCCGCTTGCGGGAGAGGGCTGGGGCGAGGGTGCCTCCGCAACGGGACAATCCCCAAGCGGAGGGAGCCGTCACCCGGCGCTTCGCGCCGACCTCTCCCGCAAGCGGGAGAAGTGCACCGACCTCGCGGCTTGCTTCAGTCAGAGCTGACACAATGGCCAACGCCACCACCGCTTCACCCGCCATGATGGCGAACCCCGCTTCGGAGCGCATCGCGCCGAAGCGATTGTTCGCCTTCATCATCATGGTGTTCGGGATGTTCATGTCGATCCTGGACATCCAGATCGTCTCGGCCTCCCTTAGCGAGATCCAGGCGGGCCTGTCGGCGAGCTCCAGCGAAGTCTCCTGGGTCCAGACCGCCTATCTGATCGCCGAAGTCATCGCGATCCCGCTGTCGGGATTTTTGTCGCGCGCTTTCGGCACGCGGCTGTTGTTCGCGATCTCTGCGGCCGGCTTCACCGCCTCGAGCCTGCTCTGCGGCTTCGCCACCACCATCGAGGAGATGATCCTCTGGCGCGCGCTCCAGGGCTTTCTCGGCGCCGGCATGATCCCGACGGTGTTCGCCTCGGCCTACACCGTCTTCCCGCGCTCCAAATTCCATATCGTCGGTCCCATCATCGGTCTCGTCGCGACGCTGGCTCCGACCATCGGGCCGACCGTCGGCGGTTACATCACCGATCTGATGTCGTGGAACTGGCTGTTCTTCATCAACGTCGTGCCCGGCATCGGCATCACTCTGGGCGTGCTGGCGCTGGTCGATTTCGACGAGCCGCATTTCGAACTGCTCGACCGTTTCGACTGGTGGGGGCTGCTGTTCATGGCCGGCTTCCTCGGCACGCTGGAATATGTGCTGGAGGAAGGCCCGCAATATGAATGGATGCAGGACACGTCGGTTGCGATCTGTGCCTGGATCTGCGCGATCTCGGCGATCGCCTTCTTCTGGCGCGTCTTCACGGCGGCCGAGCCGATCGTCAATCTGCGCACCTTTGCCAACCGCAATTTCGCGATCGGCTGCCTGCTGCAGTTCTGCATCGGCATCGGCCTCTACGGCCTGACCTATATCTATCCGCGCTATCTCGCCGAGGTGCGCGGCTACAGCGCGCTGATGATCGGCGAGACCATGTTCGTCTCGGGCATCACCATGTTCCTGGTCGCGCCGCTGGTCGGCCGTCTGATGGTGAAGTTCGACATGCGCTACATGATCGCGTTCGGCCTCGTCGTGTTCGCGATCGGCTCCTACCAGATGACCTGGATCACCCGCGACTACGATTTCTACGAGCTTCTGGTGCCGCAGATCCTGCGTGGCGTCGGCATGATGTTCGCGATGGTGCCGACCAACAACATCGCGCTCGGCACGCTGGCGCCCGACCGGGTGAAGAACGCCTCCGGCCTGTTCAACCTGATGCGCAATCTCGGCGGCGCCGTGGGCCTCGCCGTCATCAACACCGTGCTCAACGACCGCACCGATCTGCACATCAGCCGCCTCCAGGAGCGGGTGACCTGGGGCAATGCGACCGCGACCGAAACCCTGACCATGTTCATGCAGAAATTCCAGGGGCTCGGCGATTCCACGCTGATGGCGATGAAGCAGCTCTCGCAACTGGTGCACCGACAGGCCGTGGTCATGAGCTTCGGCGATGCCTTCTTCATGCTGACGCTGTTCTATCTCGGCCTCAGCCTGCTGGTGACCCTGCTGAACAAGCCGGCCTCGATGACCGGCGGCGGCGACGCGCATTAATTTGCAACACTCGCGCGTGATCTCGCGCGAGCCCCGTTGCAAATCCCCGGCGACGCATCTATAAAGCGCACCTCATTCACTCGAACCGGGAGGATTTGCATGATTTCGTCGCTTTCGCAGATCGTACGCCCGCGCTCGGTGATGTTCTGGCTCGGTACGTACGCGGCCTGTTAGAGGCCATTTCCGCCAGCTTCGATTGGGCTCCAAGTCCCGATCGCCCGATTTCCCAACCCAAAGCCACCTTTAGCTGACGCCGTCTCGGCCCGTCGTGGCCGGCCTGCGTCCATCGATGGAGCCGGCCCGCGCCAAAAGCGGCCGGATGATGCCATGACCGCTCTGTCAAAAAAGCCCGCGGCGATACGCGTGGTGCTGCCTTTCGTGTTCCGGCACTGGCTGAAGCAGCCGGGGCCAACGCTTGCCGTCGTCGGCAGCCTGATAGGGGCGACGGCCGCCGACCTGTTCATGCCGCTCTTTTCGGGGCATCTGATCGATGCGCTGACGCGCGGGCCGTCCAATCCCGACGCGCGTCACGCGGCGCTGGTCGCATTCGGCGCCATCGTGGCGCTGGGCGCGGCCTCGATGGTGCTGCGGCTCGCAGGGCTGCAGGCGATCGTGCCGTTCACGCTGAAGATCATGTCGGAGGTCGCTCAGGACGCGTTCATGCGCGTGCAGCGATTCTCGACCGATTGGCACGCCAACTCTTTCGCCGGCTCCACCGTGCGCAAGATCACGCGCGGCATGTGGGCGCTCGACCTGTTGAACGACACCATCCTGCTGGCGTTGTTGCCCTCGCTGGTCGTGCTGATCGGCTCGATGGTCCTGCTCGGCTTGCACTGGGCCTCGCTCGGCGGGGTGATCGCGCTCGGCGCGCTGGGCTATGTCACGATGACGGTGCTGTTCTCGACGCGATACATCGCGCCGGCCGCGCGAATCTCCAATGCCTGGGACACCAAGGTCGGCGGAACACTGGCGGATGCGCTGACCTGCAACGCCGTGGTGAAATCATTCGGCGCCGAGCTGCGCGAGGATGCGCGGCTTGCCCGCGTCGTCAGCCGCTGGCGCGTGCGGGTGCGGCGGACCTGGTTCCGGTACAACTACACGGCCATGTCGCAGCTCTCGCTGCTGCTGTGCCTGCGTGCGTCCGTGATCGGAGGCTCGGTGTTGCTGTGGATGTCGGGGCACGCTTCGCCCGGTGACGTCACTTACGTGCTGACGAGCTACTACGTCATCCACGCCTATTTGCGTGACGTCGGCATGCACATCAACAATTTGCAGCGCTCGGTCAACGACATGGAGGAGCTGGTGGCGATCCATGACGAGCCGATCGGCATTGCCGATGCTGCCGACGCGGTGCCGATCGCGATCGAGGGCGGCGAGATCGTGTTCGACGACGTCACGTTCCAATATGGCGGCCACCGCACGCCGCTCTATGACGGCCTGTCGGTGAGGATCCGTGCCGGCGAACGGGTCGGCCTGGTCGGCCGCTCCGGCTCCGGCAAGACCACCTTCGTCAAGCTGGTGCAGCGGCTCTACGACGTCACCGGCGGCCGCGTGCTGATCGACGGGCAGGACATCGCGAAGGCGACGCAGCAATCGTTGCGCAGCCAGATCGCGATCGTGCAGCAGGACCCGATCCTGTTTCATCGCACGCTCGCCGAGAACATCGCCTATGGCCGGCCCGGCGCCAGCCTGGAGGCGATCGAGCAGGCGGCGCGGCTCGCCAATGCGCACGACTTCATCCTGCGCCTGCCGAAGGGTTACGGCACCCTCGTCGGCGAACGCGGCGTCAAGCTGTCGGGCGGCGAGCGGCAGCGCGTCGCGCTGGCGCGCGCCTTCCTTGCGGATGCGCCGGTGCTGATCCTGGACGAGGCGACCTCGAGCCTCGATTCCGAATCGGAGGCGCTGATCCAGCAGGCGATGGAACGCCTGATGAAGGGCCGCACCTCGATCGTGATCGCGCACCGGCTGTCGACGGTGAAGAGCCTCGATCGCATCCTGGTGTTCGACCGCGGCGAGATCGTCGAGCAAGGCACCCATGCCATGCTCGCGGGCAAGCAAGGCGGCATCTATCGCGGCCTGTTCGAGCGCCAGGTGGTGGAGCTCGGACACATCGCAGCAGCGGAGTGAGGCGCGTGGCGGCAGCGCGGACGTCCCCGCCGCCTAAGGAATGCGTCAAGGATGGAATGACATGAAAGACCTGACGAACGGCTCCATCGTGAGACACATCCTGGCCATGACGCCGCCGATCATGGCCGGCATGATCTCGATCATGATCTGCCAGCTGGTCGATCTGTATTTCGTTTCGGGATTGGGCGATGCCGCCGTTGCGGGTGTCGCCGCGGCCGGCAACGCCGGCTTTCTCGTCAACGCGCTGATGCAGGTACTCGGTGTCGGCACGGTGGCGCTGATCGCGCATGCGGTGGGACGCAAGGATCGGCCGGATGCCAATTTGATCTTCAACCAGGCGGTCGCGCTGTCGGCGCTGTTCGGCCTGTTGACCCTGGTCGCGGGATCGGCGCTGTCGCGCCTCTACATGCGTTCGATCGCCGCGGACCAGGCCACGATCGAGGCGGGAACCATTTATCTGTTGTGGTTCATGCCCGCGCTTGCCCTGGAGTTCGTCATGCAAGTGATTGCATCCGCGCTGCGCGCGACCGGCATCGTGCGCCCCGCCATGTTGGTGCGGGTTCTCGCGGTCATCATCAACATCGCGCTTGCGCCGGTGTTGATCTCGGGCTGGGGCACGGGCTACGCGCTCGGCGTTGCCGGCGCGGGGCTGGCGAGCTCGATCGCGGTCGCCATCGGCGGCCTGATGCTGCTTGCGTATTTCCGCAAGGTCGAGCGCTATGTCGCCTTCAATCCGGCGCAGTGGTGGCCGCAACCGCGCCATCTGAAGCGCATCCTCAACGTCGGCCTGCCGGCCGGCGGCGAGTTCGCGATGATGTTCATCTTCATGGCGGTGGTCTACTACGTCATCAGCGATTTCGGCGCCGCGGCGCAGGCGGGATTCGGTATCGGGCAGCGGATGCTCGGTCTGATCCAGATGCCGGCGCTCGCGGTGGCCTTGGCTGCCGGTCCGATCGCCGGCCAGAACGTCGGCGCTGCCAATGGCGCGCGCGTGCGGGAAACGTTCGTCAAGTCGGCGCTGATCACCACCGTCGTGATGGTCGGCTTCATGATCCTCGCGCAGGTGAAGCCGGAGCTGCTGCTCGCCGGGTTCTCGAACGACCAGGAGACGATGGCGATCGCCTACCTGTTCCTGCGGATCATCTCGCTCAACATGGTGGCGCAGGGCCTGATCTTCACCTGCTCGAGCATGTTCCAGGGTCTCGGCAACACCAAGCCGGTGCTGCTGAGCTCGGTGACGCGCGTGTTCACCTATTCGCTGCCGGCGATCTGGCTGTCGACGCGGCCGGGCTTTCGGATCGAGCATGTCTGGTACCTGTCGATCGCAGCGACGACGCTGCAGGCGGCTTTGAGCCTGTGGCTGCTGCGCCGCGAGTTCAGGAAGCGCCTGGTGGTGGTCCGGCACGAGGAGGCGTCAGACCAGGCTGCGCCGGAGCCCGTGGCGTCGCCTGCACGTGCGCCCGCGTAGCGATACCTTGTCCTGTCCCCACGGCTGCGGCTAATTTGCGGGGCCGTCGGAACGGGGATTGGGTATTTTCCGCGTTCCTGGTGTCCTGCACGGCGCTGATGCTCTATTCGTTCGCCGTCGCGATCAATCCCGCGCTGTCGCTGAAACTATGTCTGTCGCGCGACCGTGGCGAAGTTCGACGGCGACCATGAGCTCAGTGCCGTTGAGAACGAAGTCAGCGGCAGGGGACGCGGCTGGAGTTCTGGCGCAATTCAGTCGGCTTTGTCGCTGCCGCGCCGTTGTTCGGTCATGGCACCGGTGCGACCCGCGGTCTGGCTCCCTGGATTGTCCTCCTGGACGTGGTGCATAACATGCCGTCCTCGCTGCTCAACGCGCATCTTTTCGATTTCGCCGCGGGTTGGATCTACGTGTTCGGCGTCGGCGTCGCCGGCGGCATGGTGCTCGACGGGCGGCGCAGCATGTTGCTTGCGGCGGCCGGCGATGTCGAACGCGCCCGTCTTCTCCAATCCCCCGGCGGTACGCCGAAGTGGCGCCTGAAGGCCCGACTGAACGACGCCTCCGACTCGTAACCGATCTGGCAGGCGATGGACTTGATCGGTGTCGCAGTCGATGTCAGGGCGTGCGCGGCCAGCCGCAGGCGCCAGTGACCGAGGTATTGCATCGGTGGCTGATCGAGAAAGTGCTTGAAGCGCCCGGCCAGCACGCTGCGCGAGACCCCGACGCGACGCGCCAGACTGTCCACGGTCCAGTGGTGAAACGGCATGGCATGCATGTGCCTCAAGCCGGCGCCGGCAACCTGGTCATTGATGGCGGCGAACCAGCCGATTTCGTTCGCCGGAAGCTCCTGCATGTACTTGCGAAGGATTTCAACGAACATCAATTCGGTCAGGCGAGGCAGCAAGCTGCGTGACCCCGGCCGCAGGCTGCTCGCCTGCGCCGCGGTGTGGCGGACGATGCTGGCCAGCCATTCGTCGGCGGGACATGCGGGGCTGACGTGCAGCAATCTGGGCAGGTGGCACAGCACGGGGTGGAACAGCAACTCGTCACATTGAAGAAATCCGCAAATGATCCGTGTGTTGGGACCGGCGCCGCCATGCTCGATGACGACAACGTCCGTCCAGGGCGGGTTCGGCAACAGGCTGCCGACTTGCATCGGCAGGACGGGCTCTCGTCCGCGGAGCCGATGACTGTCGCCGTACGGAAGAACAACGACGTCGCCCTCGCTCAACCGCACCGCCGGATGCTCGTTCAATTCCATCCAGCACTCACCTGATGCGATGATGTGAAGGGGAATGACCCGTTCGGTCCGCAGCGGCAGCAGCCGGGCAAGCTGGCACGCCTCCGGTGTCGTGACCGCCCAGGGCTCACGAAACTCGGCGCGGAACAGCACGGTGCCCGCAAGATGCATGCTGCCCAGCACGTCCGACAGAAGGTCAGCCGGCGTTTCGGTCAAGACTTGCGGAGCCTTGGTCATGTTCGGCCGGTGCTCAGACACATAGGATGCAATCTCGCAAACCGATTGAAAGGGTATTCAACTTGAATAACGAGGCACGTGATCTGGTCGTGGTCATGACACATGGTACCGACCACGAATTGTCGTCCGTTGGCGTGACCATAGCTCTCGGCGGAATGACGGCCGGCCTTAAGGTCTCCATCTTCCTGACCAGCGCCGGTGTCGACATCGTGCGACGCGGCGCGGCCGATCTTACGCAGGTCAAGCCGCTCGATCCACTGGCCGACATGCTCCGTGACTTCATGGGCAGGGGAGGGAAACTCTGGGCTTGCACGCCCTGTGTCAAAAGCCGCGGCTATGTACAAGAGGACCTGCTGGATGGTGTCGTCATCTCCGGTGCGAGCGTGATGCACGAACTGATCAAGGGCGGCGCGGCGACGCTCAGCTTCTGAACCGGAAGAAGGCGCGCCACGATCTTCTTTCTAACCCAATAGGAATGATTCCGGTCTGCCGCATCCTCCGATTGGGGGATGCGGACATGCCGGCAAGCACGAGTCAGTGCGGCCCCAGCATGCTCCAGACGAGGCCGAGGCCCGACAGGAACAACAGGCCGAGCACGACGTCGCCAAAATGCTTGTCGCTCAGCGCGTGATAGACGCGGGCGCCGGCCCATGCGCCGATCAGCGTGCCCGGAAAGGCGACAGCTGCGAGCCAGACGACCTTCAGCTCGACGAGGCCTGACGCCGTCTGCAACACCAGTGCGGTCGCGAGCACGGTGAAGTTGAACAGCTGGAAGATGCCGCGCCGCTCATGCTTGTTCCAGCCGCGAATATTGGCCCACAGGATCGGCAATGGCCCGGACAACCCGGCAAGGCCGCCGAGGATGCCGCCGGCAAAGCCGATCGCGCCGTCGGCGATCCGTCCGCCGAAGGTGATGGCGAGCGGCTTCTTGTTCAGGTACAGCGCGCTCGAGAAGATCAGCAGCAGCACGCCGACGCTCAGCTTGAACACTTTTGGATCGGCTGAGGCGACCAGCATGGTGCCCAGCGGCACGCCGATCAGTCCGCCGATCAGGAACGGCCAGACCAGCGAGAGATCGAAACTCTTCCACATCGACGGCAGCGTCGAGGTCTGCGCGATCACCGAGCAGATCAGCACCAGGGGCACCGCGAGCGAGGGCGGCAGCACGTAGAGCCAGATGCCGAGCGCCATCAGTGCCGTGCCGAAGCCGGCAAGGCCCGAGACGAAGCCCCCGGCCAGTGCGCCGAGCAGCAGCAGCGCGTAGGTGAGCGTTTCCAACAGATTGTTCCGTTCGCCAGAGCGATCTCGTACTCTTGATCGCCATCGCTCGCATAGCACAGCTGCGGCGGTGCAGGTCAATTTCAAAACTCCACGCAAGCGTGATCGCCGACGGCGGGCGTTGGCGAAAGACGGGCCTAGACGATCTGCCTGGTGTCGGCGGGCCTGTGCAGCGCGCCGACCAGGATGCGCAGCGCTTCGGTCAATTCCGCCCTGTTGCGGGCTGCGCCAAGCGATACGCGCGCCGCATGTGGCGGTGTCCCGTCGACGGTGAAGGCATCGCCGGCGACGACCGCGAGTCCATTGCGCAACAGATGTGCCGCCACGTCGGGGCGCCCCTCCGGCAGCCTTAGCCACAGATGATGGGCTGCGGGCTTGGCCAGGAACTGAAACCCTTTCAGTGTTCGTTGCGCGAGTTGCTGGCGGCCGATTGCCTCGTTGCGGATCGCGGTGATGATGCGATCGGCGATGCCGGCCTCGATCCAATGCGTCACCAGCGCGACCATCAGTGGCGCCGGCATCTGCACGGTGGCCTGCAAGCAGCTGCGCATCTGAAGCTGTGCGCCGGCGTCGGGCGTCACCAGATAGGCTACCCGCAGCGCCGGCGCGATGCATTTTGACAGCGTGGTCGCCAGATAAGTCCGCTCCGGAATGAGGTTCGCGATCGGTGATGCCGAGCGATCGAGCAGCCCGTAGGCGTCGTCCTCGATCAGAATCGTATCGGCGTCGCTGATGATCCTTGCGATGGCGCTGCGCCGCTCGGGGGCAAGCGTCGCCGTGGTCGGATTGTGCAGCGTCGGAATGAGGTAGACGGCCTTCGGTCTGTGCGCGCGGCATGCTTTCGCCAACGCATCGGGCAGGATGCCGCCGTCATCCATCGCGACGCCGACGAGCTTGACGCCGAGCTGCGCCGCGGCTGCCTTGATGCCGGGGAAGGTGAGAGCTTCCGTCAGCACGACGTCACCAGGACGCGCAAGGTGTGCGAGCAGGTTGAACAGGATCGTCTGCGCGCCGGGAAAGATCACGAGCTTGTCGGCATGCGCGTGTGGAACCCGTGCCCGCATCCAGCGCGCCGCGACCTCGCGCTCGTGCGCGCTGCCGCCCGGCGGCTGGTAGTTCAGGAAGGCGGTCAGTCCTGATTGCGCCCGGAGGGCTTCCAGCCCCGCGACGATGCGTTCGTCGAGCTGCGCCTCGAGCGGATGCGGCGGCACGTTCATCGAGAGGTCGATCGCGACGGGATGCGGCAGGTCGACCGCGCGGCGCGCGCTGGTCTCCGACACGAACGAACCCTGGCCGACGCGGGCCTCCATGATCCCGCGGCGCCGCGCCTCGGTGTAGGCGCGCGTCACCGTGGTGAGGTCGATGCCGAGCGCTTTTGCCAGTGCGCGCTGTGTGGGGAGCTGCTGGCCGCGCACCAGCCGGCCGGCGGCGATGTCGGCCTCCATGGCCTCGACGATGCGCTGGTAGCGCGGCCCGCTCAGCTCCGAGATTGTAGGGGTCCAATCCATGCAATTTAGGCCCATATCCTTTGAATGTATGGATGCAAGATATTATTGTATGGATCAGCGAAAAGGAAGAGGTGCTGTCATGGCAACCGGTTCAGTCTCTCTCTCGAAGGCGATGTGGCGCGGCTTTTCGGGCAAGTGCCCGAATTGCGGCGAAGGACATATGTTCGGCCGTTTTCTTAAGGTCGCCGATAGTTGCGACCATTGCGGCGAGGAGCTTTTCCACCAGCGCGCCGATGACTTCCCGGCCTATCTCGTGATGGTCGTTGTCGGCCATCTCGTGGTGCCGGCGATCCTCGCGGTCGAGACCGCCTATGCGCCGGCCGTCTGGCTGCAATTGGCGGTGTGGCTGCCGGTGACGCTGTTCGCCTCGCTCGCGCTGCTGCAACCGACCAAGGGTGCCATCGTCGGCCTGCAATGGCAGATCGGCATGCACGGTTTTGAGGCGAGCAAGCTTCGGCGCGAGCCGGTTGAACTTGCGCCGGTGATGGTGAAGGCGGACACGCGCGCCGCCTGAGCGGCGCCGGCGTTTACATCGCGCGACCGGCCGCTACACTCCATCGTACAAGCAAGAACGATGGAAACGCCGATGGCCGCAGTCTCGAAGACCTTTTTGCTCTGTCACGGCGCGTGGTCCGGCGGATGGGCCTGGAAGAAGATGCATCCGCTGATGGCGCAGGCCGGGCACCGCCTGGTCGCGCCGACCTATACCGGGCTCGGTGAGCGCGCGCATCTTGCGAATCCAGCGATCGATCTCGAAACGCATATCCAGGACATCCTCAACGTCATCAAATTCGAGGACCTCGACGACATCGTGCTGCTGGGCCACAGCTATGGCGGCATGGTCGCGACCGGCGTCGCCGATCGCGCGCGCGAGCGGGTGACGCAACTGATCTACATCGACGCCTTCGTGCCGCGTGACGGCCAATCGCTGTTCGACCTCAACGAGAGCGGGCGCGAGCCGATGCGCAAGGCGGCAGCTTCAGGCGACGGCTACCGCATCCCGCCCAATCCGCCGCCGCCGGATACGCCGCAGGCCGATCTCGACTGGCTCAACGCGCGCCGGGTCGCCATGCCGGTCAAGTGCTTCGAGACGAAGCTGAAGCTCGAACACGGCGAGCCGGCGATGCCGCGCAGCTACATCTATTGCAAGCGCATTCCGCCGGACGACGTGTTCGGGCAGTTTGCGACGCGCACGAAGAACGAGGCTGGCTGGCGCTATTTCGAGCTCGACGCCAGTCATGCGCCGAACGTGACGGCACCGGAGGCACTGATGACGGTGTTGGCGAAGATCGCAGGCTGATCCACGCTCGTCATTCCGGCTCAAATGGTGAGGGGTCCGATGCGTTAGCATCGAACCCCTCGTCACTTCCTTAGTAAGACGCGTTTTCTTGACGCGAACCGGAAAACCACTTCGCTCGAAAACGCTTTAGAATATCAGCCGGCCTGTAAGCCGGGTTCTGTAAGGCACCGTCCGCTTGCGCGAACGATACGCGACGGCCATTCCTCTGGGACCATGTTTGCACATGGCCTCGAGCAACCTACCCGGACGGCGGGCCTGACATCGCCCCGCGGCGTTATCGCTTTCGCGAACAGCCCGCTATGCCGTCCCTATTCGGTTTTGCTCCCGGTGGGGTTTACCATGCCGGCTCCGTTGCCGGAGCCGCGGTGCGCTCTTACCGCACCTTTTCACCCTTACCTGCCTGCGCAGCTTGCGCTGCGAAGGCTGGCGGTTCGTTCTCTGTGGCACTTTCCCTGAGGTCACCCTCGCCGGACGTTATCCGGCACCGCATGTCAAGGGAGCCCGGACTTTCCTCCCCGGCGGCCTTTCGGCGGTTGCTGGAGCGGCCGTCCGGCCGACTGACGGGGTACGCATGGGGCATTTGTGACGGTTTCGTCAAGCGAAGATCGCCGTGCACGCCGGGACGAAAATAATTATCCTGAAGATGTCGTTTGAGATGCGTTCCGTTCGACTGGATGTCGGCGATCCAGCCGAGCCACAGGAGTTAAGCGATGCAATATCTATTGATGATCTACCAGAACGAGGTCGAATACGCGAAGAACGACGCGGCGACCAGCCAGAAGATGCTGGCTGAATACCAGGCCTTCACGCAAGGCATCGTCCAGAGCGGCAATTTCAAGGCCGGCGACCGTTTGCAGCCGACCACGACCGCGACGACCGTGCGCGTGCGCGAGGGCAGGACGCTGACGACCGACGGCCCTTTTGCGGAGACGCGCGAGCAACTCGGCGGCTATTATCTGGTCGAGGCGAAGGATCTCAACGCGGCTATCGAGATCGCGGCGCGGATCCCCAGCGCGCGGATCGGCTCGATCGAGGTGCGGCCGATCTGGGTGTACGAGAAGTGATGGCGTAGCCGCGCATCGCCGCATGACCCCTTCTGAGATCGAAACAATCTTCCGCGACGAGGCGGGGCGGGCGCTGGCCACGATGATCCGCCTCGTCGGCGATTTCGATCTCGCCGAGGACGCGCTCCAGGATGCCTTTGCCGTGGCGCTGGAGCGCTGGCCGGCATGCGAGGTGCCCGACAATCCGCGCGCGTGGCTGGTCAACGTCGCGCGCAACAAGGCGATCGACCGTATCAGGCGCCACGCCGTCTTCCGCGGCAAGCGGCAGGCGCTCGTGCACGAGCTCGAGCTGAATGCGCAAGCGCCTGACGAGCCGCCGGCCATGCTCGACGACGACATGCTGCGGCTGATCTTCACCTGCTGCCATCCTGCATTTGCGCCCGAAGTCCAGGTCGCGCTGACGTTGCGCACCGTCTGCGGTCTCTCCACCGCGCAGGTCGCGCGCGCCTTCCTTGTCGGCGAGGAGGCGATGGCGCAGCGCCTCCTCCGCGCCAAGCAGAAGATCCGGCTCGCCGGCATTCCCTACGAGGTGCCCGAACGCGCCGCGCTGGCGCCGCGGCTGGATGGCGTGCTCGCCGTGATCTATCTCGTCTTCACCGAAGGCTATGTGGCGACGTCGGGCGCCGATTTGATGCGGCCCGATCTTGCGGCCGAAGCGATCCGGCTCGGCCGCTTGCTCGACCGGCTGATGCCCGATCGGACCGGCATCAAGGGCCTGCTGGCCCTGATGCTGCTACACGATGCGCGCCGCGCCGGGCGCGAGACCGCCGCCGGCGATATCGTGCTGCTGGAGGAGCAGGACCGTTCGCGGTGGGACCGCGCGCAGATCGAGGAAGGCCTTGTTCTGGTGGACGGTGCGCTACGCATGCCAGGCCGGCCGCAATCCTATGCAGTGCAAGCCGCGATCGCCGCGCTTCATGCGCGCGCGCCGAGCTATGAGCAGACAGACTGGCCGCAGATCGCCGGGCTCTATGAGGTGCTGCTGCGCATCACCCCGTCGCCGGTGGTCGAGCTCAACCATGCTGCGGCGGTGTCGATGGTCGACGGACCCGCACGTGCGCTCGATCTGGTGGATGCGACCGCCGCCCGCGGCGGGCTTGACGGCTACGAGCTGTTGCCCGCGGTGCGCGCGGACCTGCTGCGACGGCTCGGCCGCAAGGACGAGGCGATGGAGGCGTATGTTGCGGCGACGAAGGCGACGCAGCTCGCGCCGCTGCGACGACTTTATGCGCGAAGGATGAGGGAATTGACGTAGTTGCCGGAAACTCCGTCATTGCGAGGAGCCCTTGCGACGAAGCAATCCAGAATCTTTACGCGCCGGCGAGCGTCACTTCGACGCAACGACCGTCCCATCCACCGGCAAGCTCGCCAGCAGCGCCTGCAGGGTCGTCAGCGTGGAGTGATCCGCAACACCATCCAGCCGTGCCGGGCGGAAGTGGCGCTGGAAGGCGGTGACGACTTCCATCGTCGCGGCATCGTATTTGCCGGTCAGCGGCACCCCATAGCCGTATCTGGCGAGCGCCTGCTGCAGGCTCAGCACCTCGTCGCTGATGGTGCCGAGCATCAGGCTCTCGCCGCGCACGACCGGTGCGGGCGTCACCCAGTGACCGACGCCGGAATTGGCCAGCGAATGCCAAGGAAATTTTTCGCCCGGATCCTTCTTGCGCGCCGGCGCAACGTCGGAATGGCCGAGCACCCGATGCGCGGGTACCTTGCGGCGCAGCATGATGCCGCGGCATAGCGCGATTACGGCGGCGATCTGGCGCAGCGGAAACTCCGGATAGCCCCAGTCGTGGCCGCGATTGACGATCTCGACCCCGATCGAGCAGGAGTTGATGTCATCCTCTCCGGCCCAGGACGAGACGCCGGCATGCCAGGCGCGCCTCGCCTCCGGCACGCATTGCACGATGCGGCCATCCTCCAGCACGACATAATGTGCCGACACCTCGGTGCCCGCGGAGCAGAGCCGCGCCAGCGCACCCTCGACGTCGGGCATTCCGGTGTAGTGCAGCAAGATCATGTCGGGCTGCCGGCCCTTGTTGCGGTCGCCATGGTTCGGCGAGGGGATGATGTCGGAGACGATCGACGAATCCGGCTCGAACGTCCGCATGTTCGCCGCGGCCTTGGGAACCGGGAGAACGCGTTGACGCTTCGAATCAGATCCAGACGGAGTGGACGAACCGGACGACATAAACAGCTCGAGACGGACAGAGAGCGGGCCAAGCCTTTCTCTTTACCATTCCTTTACCCTCGGCCGTGCGCAATCGCGCGGCGCGGTTAACGGATGCATTTTGGCCCGTGTGTGTGGATGAGGCACCACTGCGGCATCACCTTTTCGACTTGTAATGGGCCGATCAACGCTTTCTTAACGCTAAGGGCCGTTACTGAGAGATGAAGAGCCGACCCGCGTCCGGAGGCGGCCAAAGCGTATTTTGGCTCGAAATCCCATGGCTGCCCGACAAATTCCACTGGGAACACCGGGTTGGCGGCTCAGGGTGACCGGGCTCGGGTACCATGCTGGACGGGGGTTGGGTCGTGGAACCGCCGCGACGCGGAATCATTCGAGGCGTTATGGGCTCGCTCGTCCCCGATCTCACATCTGCGTTCGGCAGGCGTGGCGCATGAGCCCGGCTCCGCACGTCCCCGTTCTCGGCCGCGAGGCCATCGACCACCTCGCGCCGCGCGAGGGTGGTGTCTATGTCGACGCGACCTTCGGCGCAGGCGGCTACAGCCGCGCCATCCTCGACGTGCCGGGAACCCGGCTCATCGCGATCGACCGCGACCACACCGCCATTGTTGGCGGTGCCGAACTGGTCGAACGCTCCGCGGGCCGGCTGACGCTGGTCGAAGACCGCTTCTCCAATCTCGCCGAAGTCTGCGCGGCGCAAGGCGTCGATGCCGTCGACGGCGTCGTGATGGATGTCGGCGTATCCTCGATGCAGCTCGACCAGGCAGGCCGCGGCTTTTCCTTCCGCCTCGACGGTCCGCTCGACATGCGGATGGGGCAGGCGGGACCCACGGCGGCCGACATCGTCGCGCGCGCCTCGGAAAGCGATCTTGCCGACATCATTTATCTCTTTGGCGAGGAGCGGCATTCGCGCCGCGTTGCCCGCGCCATCGTCGCGGACCGGCAGGAAACACCGTTCACGACCACGCGCGCGCTCGCCGATCTCGTCGGCCGGGTGGTTCGTACCAAGCCCGGCGATATTCACCCGGCGACGCGGACGTTCCAGGCTTTGCGCATCTTCGTCAACGAAGAGCTCGAGGAACTCCAGACCGCGCTCGTTGCGGCCGAGCGTGTGCTCAAGCCCGGCGGCCGGCTCGTGGTCGTCTCGTTCCATTCGCTGGAAGACCGCATCGTCAAGAATTTTCTCGCCGAGCGCTCCAGGACCGGCGGCGGTTCGCGCCATCTGCCGGAAATGTCGCAAGCGGTGCCTAGCTTCGAGCTTCTGACGCGGCGGCCCGTCGTTGCAGGCGAGGACGAGCTCGCGCACAATCCGCGGGCACGTTCCGCAAAGCTGCGCGCTGCCGAGCGCACCTCCGCGCCTGCGCATGACGATGGCGCGCAATCGTCCTGGCCAAGGCTCTCCGACGTGATGAGGGGCGGCTAGCGCATGCGCTTCATCCACCTCCTCGTCATCGGCGCGCTGATCTTCGCGGCAGCCTATGTCTACCGGATCAAGATGGACTCCACGGCGCGCACGGAGAAAGTGTTGCGGCTGCATGCGGAGATCCGCGAGCAGCGCGACGCGATCGCCTCGCTCCGCTCCGAATGGGCCAAGCTCGATGCGCCGCTGCGCCTGCAAGGCCTGTCCGACCGGCATCTGCAGCTCAAGCCGGTCAACGGCACGCAATATGATGCGCTGAAGAACCTGCCGGAACGACCGCCGCGGATGTTCAGGCCGGGCGAGCCGGATCCGATCGGGGCCATGCTCAACACCATCGAAGCTGCGAGCGATCCCAAGAATGTGACGGGCTCGGTGCCTCAGTCCGAGGACAAGCAATGAGTCCGGCGACGCCTGCAAAACCCACCGAAACTCCGACTGAACCATGGCGGCAGCGGCTGATTCGCAGCCTGCTCTACGGGCGCAACGTCGACCGCGCCGCGAAGGCGCGGGCGCGCGTCGGCCTCGCGATGCTCGCCTTTGCCTCGGTCTACGCCCTGATCGGCGGCCGGCTCGTGATGTTCGCGATCGGCGCCGACGCCCACGGCGCACGCCGCGCCGCGGCACAGGAGGTGGTCGCGACCGCGCGGCCCGACATCATCGATCGCAATGGCGCGATCCTGGCGACCGACGTCAAGGCGTCGAGCCTGTTCGGCGAGCCGCGCCGCATCATCGACAAGGACGAGGCGATCGAGCTTCTGACCGCCACGGTGCCCGACCTCGACGAGGCCGAAGTGCGCGAGCGCCTGTCGGCGCGCAAGGGCTTCGTCTGGCTCAAGCGCGAGATCACGGCGAAGCAGCAGCAGGACATCCACAAGCTCGGCATTCCCGGCATCGGCTTCCTGCGCGAGAACAAGCGCGTCTATCCGACCGGCAACGAGGTCGCCCACGTTATCGGTCTCGTCAACATCGACAACCAGGGCATCGCCGGGATGGAGAAGTGGCTCGACAATCAAGGGCTCGCCGATCTCCATCGCGCGGGCTTTGCCACCGACCGCCTGCAAAAGCCGATCGAGCTTTCGATCGATCTGCGCGTCGAGCACGCGCTGCGCGACGAACTCTTGAAGGCCAAGGAGAAGTTCCACACCAAGGCCGCCTCCGGCATCGTCTCCAACGTCAAGACCGGCGAGATCGTGGCGATGGTCTCGCTTCCGGATTTCGATCCGAACAACCCGAAGGAAGCGCACGACCCCGACCGCATCAACCGCCTGACCACCGGCGTCTACGAGATGGGCTCGACCTTCAAGGCGTTCACGCTGGCGATGGCGCTCGATTCCGGAAAGATCAGCCTGAACTCGATGTGGGATGCGCGCGGAAACCTGCACTACGGCAAGTTCACCATCCACGACAGTCATTCGCTCGGACGTTTCATCAACACCAAGGAGGTGTTCACCTACTCGTCCAACATCGGCGCGGCGCGGATAGCGCTCGGCCAGGGCGTCGAGGCGCACAAGGCCTTCCTCGCCAAGATGGGCCAGCTGACGCGGCTGCGCACCGAACTGCCGGAGAGCGCGGCTCCGCTGGTCCCGCGCCGCTGGAGCGAGCTGAACACGGTCACCATCGCGTTCGGCCAGGGCATGTCGGTGGCGCCGTTGCAGGCGGTGATGGGCATCAACGCGCTGGTGAACGGCGGCTATTTGATTCCTCCGACCTTCATGAAGCGCAGCGAATCCGAAGCGGCGGCAATGGCCAAGCGCGTGATCAAGCCGGAGACCAGCGACAAGATACGGTTCCTGATGCGGCTCAATGCCGAAATCGGCACAGCCAAGACCGCCGACGTCAAGGGCTACTATGTCGGCGGCAAGACCGGCACCTCCGAGAAGGTCATCAACGGCCGCTATGCCAAGAAGCGCGTGCTCAACTCCTTCACCGCGATCATGCCCTGCGACGATCCGAAATATCAGATCCTGATCATGCTGGACGAGCCGCAGGCGATTCCCGAGACGAAGGGTTTCATCACCTCGGGCTGGAACGCGGTGCCGACCGGAGGCAAGGTGATCGAGCGGATCGCGCCGCTTTTGGGCGTCGAGCCGCGGTATGACCTGCCGCCGTCCGAGCGCCTTATTCTTGCAGCATCCAGGACAACCCAGTAATCAACCGGGTGGGCCGTTGCCGCTGCTGAGTCGGGATTTCCCAGGGATTCGGCTTTCCGGTACGGCATGTCGACTGGAAGACCATGAAGCTGCGCGACCTGCTAGGTCAGGATGTTCTGGGCACTGATGCCGCACTCGAGCCCGCTGTCGCGGGGCTCGAGGTGAGCGGCGTTGCCCTCGACAGCCGTGTGGTCCAGCCGGGCGATCTCTTCTTCGCACTTGCGGGCAGCAAGACCGATGGCGCGCGCTTCATCGATGCCGCGATTGCCGCGGGCGCCGTGGCTGTGGCCGGCGACCACGCTCCGGCAGCCGGCCGGGTGCCGTTCGTCACGGTGCCCAATCCGCGCCGCGCGCTGGCGCTGGCCGCTGCGAAATTCTACCCCGCCCAGCCGGCGACCATTGCCGCGGTCACCGGTACCAGCGGCAAGACCTCGGTGGCCGCGTTCACCCGCCAGATCTGGGAGCGGCTGGGGCATGCCTCCGCCAGCATCGGCACCATCGGGCTCGTCTCGCCGAAGCGCACCGTCTACGGTTCGCTGACGACGCCCGATCCGATCGCGCTGCACCGGCAGCTCGACGAGATCGCGCGCGAGGGCGTGACCCATCTCGCCTTCGAAGCCTCCTCGCACGGGCTCGACCAGTATCGCCTCGACGGTGTGCGCGTCTCCGCCGGCGGCTTCACCAATCTCTCGCGCGACCACATGGATTACCATCCGACCGTCGCGCATTACCTTGCGGCAAAGCTGAGGCTGTTCCGCGAACTGGTCCTGCCCGATGGAGCCGCCGTGATTTCGGCGGACCACGACTGCTCGGCGGATGCGATCGCCGCGGCGAGGTCGCGCGGCCTGCGCGTGATGGCGGTCGGCCGCAACGGCGACGGGGCAGGCGAGGGCATTCGTCTCGCCGGTGCCGAGGTCGAAGGCTTCTCGCAAGTGCTCGCGCTCGAGCATCGCGGCAAACATCATTCGATCCGGCTGCCGCTGGTCGGCGAATTCCAGATCGAGAATGCGCTGGTGTCGGCCGGTCTTGCCATCGGCACCGGCAGCGACGCCGCAAACGTGTTCGCGAGCCTCGAACATCTCGAAGGCGCCAAGGGGCGGCTCGAGCGCGTCGGCGCGCACAACGGCGCGCCGATCTTCGTCGACTACGCGCACAAGCCGGATGCGCTGGCAAAGGCGCTGCAGGCTTTGCGTCCTTACGCGAAGCGCAGGCTGGTCGTCGTGTTCGGCGCCGGCGGCGATCGCGATGCCGGCAAGCGGCCGATCATGGGCGAGATCGCAGCTGACAATGCCGACGGAATCATCATCACGGACGACAATCCGCGCAGCGAGAAGCCGGAAGTTATTCGCGCCGAAATCCTCGCCACCGCGAAGGGCGCCCGCGAAATCGGCGACCGCGCCGCGGCGATCCGCGCCGCGATCGAGGAATTGCAGGATGGCGATGCGCTGCTCATCGCCGGCAAGGGCCACGAGACTGGACAGATCGTCGGCGGCCAGGTGCTGCCCTTCAGTGATCACGAGGCGGTTGCCGCCGCATTAGCGTCGAGGATTGCATGAGCGCGCCGATATGGACGGTGGCCGAAGTGGCGCGTGCGGTGGGCACTGCCGGATCATTCCCGGACACGGGAATCGATTTCGTCACCCAGGACAGCCGGCTGGTGAAGCCGGGCAGCCTGTTCGTCGCGCTGAGCGGCACGCCGAGCGGCGGCTTCACCTCGAGCTTCGCCAGCGCGCGCGACGGCTGGGAATTCGCGGACAAGGCGGCGGCTTCGGGCGCGGTCGCGATGATCGTGCCGCACGAGATCGCGGGCATCGGCATTCCGCAGATCGTCGTGAAGGACACGCTGATCGATGGCCTCTGGGGCCTCGCGCGCGCCGCCCGGTCACGCTTCCACGGTCCGGTGATCGGCCTCACCGGCAGCGCGGGCAAGACCAGCACCAAGGAATTCCTGGCGGCCTATCCGAACGCCTATGCCAGCCCGTCGAGCTTCAACAATTTCTGGGGCGTGCCGCTGACGCTGTGCAACGCGAAGCCCGACGCCAGCCTCTGGGTCGTCGAGATGGGCATGAACCAGACCGGCGAGATCGCGCGGCTCAGCGAGCTCACGCGGCCGACGGTCGCGCTCGTCGTCAACGTCCAACCCGTGCATCTGGAGAAGCTCGGCTCGCTCGACGCCATCCGCCGCGAGAAGGTATCGATCGCGCTCGGCCTGCCCTCGGACGGTGTGCTGGTGCTGCCCGCCGGAATCAAGGCGCCGGACTGGAAGGGCAAGGTGTTGCGCTTCGGCGAGAAAGCCGAGGTGCACGAGGTCGCGCATGCCCCGCATGGCGAGAGCTGGCAGGTCGTGGCCGCGCTCGGCAAGAAGGAGATCGCCTTCCGCCTGACGCCGGGCGCGCCACACCGCGTGCAGAACGCGCTCGCCGCGCTCGCTTCGATTCGCGCCGCGAATCTCGATGCGGCGACGCTTGCGATCAAGCTCGACCGGGTCGGCATCATGAGCGGTCGCGGCGTCGAGCAGGCGGTCGGCGGCGTCACCGTGATCGACGACAGCTTCAATGGCAACCCGGCCAGCGTCGCTGCTGCGCTGCAAAGCCTCCAGGCGCGCAACGTGACCGGCGGCCGCCGCATTGCGGTTCTCGGCGACATGCTGGAACTGGGCGATGACGCACCGAGCTACCACACCGGCCTTGCCATGCATCTCGACGGCATCGACGGCGTCTACTGTGTCGGCCCGCTGATGCGCCACCTGTTCGAGGTCCTTCCTGCCGGCAAGGGCCTTGGCTGGCACGACGATCCCGTCACGCTGAAGCCGGACGAGGTCGCGAACCTGCTGAGGGCAGGCGATGTCGTGGTTGTCAAGGGCAGCAAGAAGATGTTCTGGGTCAACAAGTTTGTGCCGGGCCTAGTGGCCGCCTTGCAGGCAAAGGCGTAAACTGCTTGGAAGGCGCTGTTCCCGAATCCCACCCTTTTTGCGGCGCGAACCCGACCGTTTTCCCAGAGGTCGCCCGACCCCATGATGAAGACCAGCGAATGCGCGTGACGCAGGTTGACAAGGCCAAGATCAAGGCGCGTGCAAAGGCGCCATAGGACCGTCTGAATGTTTTACTGGCTGATCGAGCTCTCGAACACATTTCCGGGCTTTGGTGCCGTCCGCACCTTCCTGAACGTCTTCCGCTACATCACCTTCCGCACCGGCGGCGCGGTGGTCACCGGCGCGCTGTTCGTGTTCCTGTTCGGGCCCTGGATCATCGATCATCTGCGCATCCGCCAGGGCAAGGGCCAGCCGATCCGGACCGATGGCCCGCAATCGCATCTCGCCAAGAAAGGCACGCCCACCATGGGCGGGCTGATGATCCTGTCCGGCCTCACGGTCGGCACGGTGCTGTGGGCCAACCCGCTCAATCCCTACGTCTGGATCGTGCTGGCGGTGACGCTCGGTTTCGGTTTCGTCGGCTTCTATGACGATTACCTCAAGGTGACCAAGCAGACCACGACGGGCTTCGGAAGCAAGCTTCGCCTGCTGATCGAGGCGGTGATCGCGCTGGTCGCCTGCTACGCGCTGGTGCGGCTGAACCGCGATCCGGCGTCGACCGCGCTGACGATCCCGTTCCTCAAGGACACCGTGCTGCATTTCGGCTGGTTCTTCGTCGTGTTCGGCGCCTTCGTCATCGTCGGCGCCGGCAACGCGGTGAACCTCACCGACGGTCTCGACGGCCTCGCCATCGTGCCCGTGATGATCGCGACCGCGAGCTTTGCGATGATCGCCTACCTCGCCGGCAACGCGGTGTTCGCGGATTACCTCCAGATCAAATATGTCGCCGGCACCGGCGAGCTCGCCGTGCTCTGCGGCGCGCTGCTGGGCGCCGGCCTCGGCTTCCTCTGGTTTAACGCGCCGCCGGCGTCGATCTTCATGGGCGACACCGGTTCGCTCGCGCTCGGCGGCATGCTGGGTGCGATTGCGGTCGCGGTGAAGCACGAGATCGTGCTCGCGGTGATCGGCGGCCTGTTCGTGCTCGAGGCAGTCTCCGTCATCGTGCAGGTGGTGTCGTTCAAGCTCACGGGAAAACGCATCTTCCGGATGGCGCCGATCCACCACCATTTCGAGCAGCTCGGCTGGACCGAGCCGCAGATCGTGATCCGGTTCTGGATCATCTCGGTGATGCTGGCGTTGGCCGGCCTGTCGACCCTGAAGCTGCGGTGACCGGTCGATGATTCCCGTCACCTCCTTCGCCGGCAAGACGGTCGCGGTGTTCGGCCTCGGCGGCTCGGGGCTCGCCTCCTGCCACGCGCTGAAAGCGGGCGGCGCCGAGGTGATCGCCGCCGACGACAATGCCGAGAACGTGGCCAAGGCGGCGCAAGCAGGCTTCATCACGGCCGATTTGCGCAACGTCTCCTGGGTGAATTTCGCCGCGCTGGTGCTCGCGCCCGGCGTGCCGCTGACCCATCCGGTGCCGCACTGGAGCGTGCTGAAGGCGCGCGAGGCTGGCGTCGAGGTGATCGGCGATATCGAGCTGTTCTGCCGCGAGCGGCGGAGGCATGCACCGGATGCGCCGTTCGTCGCGATCACCGGCACCAACGGCAAGTCGACCACGACGGCTTTGATCGCGCATCTCACGAAGGTCGCCGGCTACGACACTCAGATGGGCGGAAATATCGGCACCGCGATCCTGTCGCTGGAGCAGCCAGGCACGGGCCGCGTCCACGTCGTCGAGATGTCGTCCTACCAGATCGACCTCACGCCCTCGCTCGATCCCTCCGTCGGCATTTTGCTCAACGTCAGCGAGGACCACATCGACCGTCACGGCACCATCGCGCATTACGCCGCGGTGAAGGAGCGCCTCGTCGCCGGCGTGCAATCCGGCGGCACATCGATCATCGGCGTCGACGACGGCTATTGCCGCGACATCGCCGACCGGCTCGACCGCGCCGGCAAGGACGTGGTGCGCATCTCCGTCAAGAATCCGCTGGCCTCCGGCATCCATGTCGAACATGGCACCATCGTGCGCACCGCGGGCGGTGCGCGCAGCGAGGTCGCCAAGCTCGGTGGCATCGGTTCGCTGCGCGGCCTGCACAATGCGCAGAATGCTGCCTGTGCCGCTGCCGCCGCGCTCGCGATGGGCATCAGCCTCGATGTGCTGCAGAACGGTCTGCGCAGCTTTCCCGGCCTCGCGCACCGCATGGAGCAGGTCGGCCGCCGTGGCAACGTGCTGTTCGTCAACGATTCCAAGGGCACCAACGCGGATGCCACCGCGCATGCACTGTCGTCCTTTTCGGACATCTTCTGGATCGCCGGCGGCAAGCCGAAGGCGGGCGGTATCACCGGTCTGACAGGCTACTTCCCGCGCATCCGCAAGGCCTATCTGATCGGCGAGGCCGCGCAGGAGTTTTCCGGCACGCTCGGAATGCAAGTGGCGCACGAGATCAGCCAGACCCTCGACGTCGCCGTCGAGCGCGCCGCGCGCGATGCGGAAGCATCGGGGCTTGCGGACGCGGTCGTGCTGCTGTCGCCCGCCTGCGCCTCCTTCGACCAGTATCGCAACTTCGAAATCCGCGGCACCAGGTTCCGCGAGCTGGTGCAGGCGCTGCCGGGTGTGAAGCCGGTGGTGTGAGAATGGTGCGGCGACGCTGGATCGGAATCGCCGTGGTTGCTCTTGCTGTTCCGGTCGGTTTCCTTTTTGTTGTATTTTTTGACAAAGTCATGAGCGGTTTCGGCGCGTGCCGCATCGTTCGTCAGAGTGCGTTTGCCTCCCCAAGCGGCAGCAAGTTGGTTGTCGTGGTCTGGAAGGAGTGCGGAGCGACGGTACCTGACAGCACGCAGGCCAGCATCGTGGCTCGCGGTCGGACGTTCTCACCTGAAAGCACGCCGACCTTCGTCAGCGTGCGCGGGCATCTGGACGTGGTCGTCGCTTGGAGTAGTGAGCGGGCGGTCACGATCGGCTTCATTCCCGGGGCAGACGAAGTCTACAAGCGCGATCAGCACGCGGGGGACATCACGATCAACTACGAATAAGGCCACGGGTCGGTCTATCGCTAAAGATATCCGCTTCCTTAACCCCCCGGTAACCAACCTCGGCGACCAATGGACCGACCTCTGTCCGAAAGCGGCCGCCATGCTCTCCCGTGAAGAACGCACCCCCTTTTCCGAGTGGTGGTGGACCGTCGACAAGCCGCTGATGGGCGCCATTCTGGCGCTGATGCTTTGCGGCGTGATCCTGTCGTTGGCGGCGAGCCCGCCGGTTGCGACCCGCATCGGGCTCGAGCCCTTCCACTTCTTCAGCCGCCATGTGATGTTCCTCGTGCCCTCCTGCCTGGTGCTGCTCGGGGTCTCCTTCCTGTCGCCGCGCGCGATCCGTCGCTCGGCCCTGATCATCTTCGCGGCCAGCATCATCCTGATCGTGCTGACGCTGGCGATCGGGCCTGAGGTGAAGGGCTCGCGGCGCTGGATCACGCTGCTCGGCGTCAACATCCAGGCCTCCGAGATCGCCAAGCCGTCGTTCGTCGTCATCGCCGCCTGGCTGTTCGCCGAATCCACCAAGCGGCCGGAGATGCCGGCGACTTCGATGGCGCTGGTGCTGCTATTGATGCTGGTGACGCTGCTGGTGATGGAGCCGGATTTCGGCCAGACCATGCTGATCCTGATGGTGTGGGGCTCGCTGTTCTTCATCGCAGGCATGCGCATGATCTGGGTGTTCGGACTCGCCGGCCTAGGCGCCGCCGGCCTGTTCAGCGCCTATCTGTTCGTCCCGCACGTCGCAGGCCGCATCAAGCGTTTCATGAACCCGGCTTCCGGCGACACCTTCCAGGTCGATACCGCCATGGAAGCTTTCTACAACGGCGGATGGTTCGGGCTCGGGCCAGGTGAGGGCATCGCCAAACGCAGCCTGCCCGACAGCCACACCGACTTCGTGTTCGCGGTCGCCGCCGAAGAGTTCGGCATCATCCTGTGCCTTGCGATGCTGGCGCTGTACGCCTTCGTCGTCATCCGCACACTGTCGCGGGCCTATGCCAACGAGGACATGTTCTCGCGCTTTGCGGCATCCGGACTTGCGATCCTGTTCGGCGTGCAGGCCGCGATCAACATGTCGGTGAACCTCCAGCTCATCCCCGCCAAGGGCATGACGCTGCCCTTCATCTCCTACGGCGGCTCCTCGATCGTGTCGCTGGCCTATGGCGTCGGCATGATGCTGGCCCTGACGCGGCTGCGCCCGCGCACCGAGGTCGAGGCAAGCGGCCGCGCCGAGGCGATGCGCAGCTACGCTTGAGCCGTCGTTGCGAGGAGCGGAGCGACGAAGCATTCCAGAGTGTCTCCGCGGAGTGACCCTGGATTGCTTCGCTACGCTCGCAATGACGGCGGAGGCCCTGTAAAAGGGCAATTATGGACAATTCCCCCCTGATTCTGCTCGCCGCGGGTGGCACCGGCGGCCATCTGTTTCCGGCCGAGGCGCTCGGCGTCGAGTTGATCCGGCGCGGCTTTCGCGTCCGCCTCGTCACCGACGAGCGCGCGCTGCGCTACAGCGGGCTGTTCACCAAGGACATGATCGACGTCGTCTCGAGCGAGACCGCGCGCGGCCGCAATCCGCTGCAGCTCGCTTACGCCGGCCTCACGCTCGCGGCCGGCACGCTCTCCGCCTACAGGCTGATCAAGCGATTGAAGCCGGTCGCCGTCGTCGGCTTCGGCGGCTATCCGACGCTGCCGCCGCTGGTCGCCGCGAAGTTCGCCGGTGTGCCAAGCATCATCCACGATGCCAATGCCGTGCTCGGGCGTGCCAACCGGTTCCTGTCGAGCCGCGTCAGCGCCATCGCGACCTCCTTGCCGGGCGTACTCGATCGCGATCCGGCGCTGGCAGGCAAGGCCACGACCGTCGGCACGCCGATGCGCCCGGCAATCCTCGCTGCGGCTGCCGTGCCATATGTCGCGCCGGAGGTGAACGGACCGCTGCGCCTGCTCGTCGTCGGCGGCAGCCAGGGCGCGCGCATCATGGCCGACATCGTGCCGGGTGCGATCGAGCGGCTCGAGCCTGCGCTGTGGAGCCGGCTGATCCTCACCCAGCAGGTACGCGACGAGGACATGGCGCGCGTGCGCGCGGTCTACGACAGGCTCAAGATCAATGCCGAGCTTGCGCCGTTCTTCACCGATTTGCCGGCGCGGCTCGCTTCCAACCATCTGGTGGTGTCGCGCTCCGGCGCCGGCACGGTCGCCGAACTCGCCGCCATCGGACGGCCCTCGATCCTGGTGCCGCTGCCGGGCGCGATCGATCAGGATCAGTTCGCCAATGCCGGGGTGCTGGCCAAGGTCGATGGCGCGATCCGCATTCCTCAGACCGAGTTTTCCTCCGACCGGCTTGCCGCCGAGATCTCCGCCTTCGCCGCCGAGCCCGCGCGCCTTGCCGCCATGGCGCAGGCCGCCCGCGGCGCCGGCCGGCTCGATGCGGCCGAGCGGCTGGCTGATCTGGTGGTCAAGGTCGCCGGAATCTGACGCGAAAAAGCCCTTGTCTTGGCCTTCCAAAGCGGGGCATCCAGTAGGAAAGGCGCGCGGCTGATTTGGCCGTGACCTTCGCCAGATGCCGCCCTTTCCGGCGGCAAGGTCAGGGAACAGAGCATGAGACTGCCGCGCGAGATCGGACCCATCCACTTCGTCGGGATCGGCGGGATCGGCATGAGCGGCATCGCCGAGGTGCTGGTCAATCTCGGCTACGCCGTGCAGGGCTCGGACGCCTCCGACAATTACAATCTCGACCGCTTGCGCAAGAAGGGCGCCAAGGTCTCGGTCGGCCACAAGGCCGAGAACGTCGACGGTGCCGAGGTCGTCGTCGTCTCCACCGCGATCAAGCGCGACAATCCGGAACTGATGGCGGCGCGCGAGCGGCGCATTCCCGTGGTGCGCCGCGCCGAGATGCTGGCCGAGCTGATGCGGCTGAAAAGCTGCGTCGCGATCGCCGGCACCCACGGCAAGACCACGACGACCACGATGGTCGCAACGCTGCTCGATGCCGGCGGTCTCGATCCGACCGTGATCAATGGCGGCATCATCAATGCCTACGGCTCCAACGCCCGCCTCGGGGCCGGCGACTGGATGGTGGTCGAAGCCGACGAGAGCGACGGCACGTTCCTGAAGCTGCCGACCGATGTCGCGATCGTCACTAATGTCGACCCCGAGCATCTCGATCACTTCAAGACCTTCGAGGCCGTGCAGGACGCCTTCCGCCATTTCGTCGAGAACCTGCCGTTCTACGGCTTTGCCGTGATGTGCATCGATCATCCCGTCGTGCAAAGCCTGGTCGGCAAGATCGAGGATCGCCGCATCGTCACCTATGGCGAGAATCCGCAGGCCGATGTGCGGTTCGTCGATCTGACTCCGATGGGCGGCGGATCGAAGTTCAAGGTCGCATTCCGCGATCGCAAGACCGGCGCTGTGCACGAGATCGCCGATCTCATGCTGCCGATGCCGGGCCGCCACAATGCCTCCAACGCGACGGCGGCGATTGCGGTCGCGCGCGAGCTCGGCGTGTCGGACGACGCGATCCGAAAGGCGATCGCCGGCTTCGGCGGCGTCAAGCGTCGCTTCACCAGGACCGGCGAATGGAACGGCGTCACCGTGATCGACGATTACGGCCATCACCCCGTCGAGATCGCGGCAGTGCTGAAGGCGGCGCGGGAATCCACCAACGGCAAGATCGTCGCCGTGGTGCAGCCGCATCGCTATACCCGCCTGCAGTCGCTGTTCGAGGAATTCTGCACCTGTTTCAACGATGCGGATGCGGTGGTCGTCGCCGACGTCTATGCCGCGGGCGAGGCACCGATCGAGGGCATCGACCGCGACCATTTCGTCACGGGCCTGCGCGCCCACGGTCACCGCGAGGTGATCCCGCTGCCGGCGGCATCGGAGCTTGCGGGCATCGTCAAGGGGCTCGCAAAGTCGGGCGATCTCGTCGTGTGCCTGGGTGCCGGCAACATCACGCAATGGGCGTATGCGCTGCCCGGCGAATTGAAGGCGCTGGGGTAGGGCGACCGGATGTCGAGTCATCGTCGATCACCGCCCGTGTGGCCACCCCTCTCCCTAACCCTCCCCCGCAAGGGGGGAGGGAACCCATCCGTCGGTGCCTTCCTGACTCTCGCAAAGGATCAGAGCGTAGCCGTGACGCGAGGTGAGGTGAGCACGCCGGTCAGGCTCCCTCCCCCCTTGCGGGGGAGGGTTGGGGAGAGGGGTAAGCTCCGGCCGCTGGCGGACAACGTCACGCGGCGCAATCTCGATCCAGCTCGCATGTCGGTCAGCGCGCGATGACCTTCCCGGACATCACGCCCGCTCTCAAAGCCGCGATGCCGGAGCTGCGCGGCCGGCTGCTCGCCAACCAGTCGCTTGCCGAACTCACCTGGTTTCGCGTCGGCGGTCCGGCGCAGGTGCTGTTCACGCCGGCGGATGAGGACGATCTCGCCTATTTCCTCGCGCATCTTGCGTCCGACATTCCCGTCTATGTCGTCGGCGTCGGCTCCAACCTGATCGTGCGCGACGGCGGCATTGCGGGCGTGGTGATCCGGCTTGCGCCGCGCGCCTTTGGGGAGGCGAGTGCAAGCGCCGATGTCGTCACCGCAGGCGCTGCCGCGCTCGACAGGCGGGTGGCGGAAGTGGCGGCCGGCGCCAATATCGGCGGCCTCGAATTCTATTTCGGCATTCCCGGCACCATCGGCGGCGCGCTGCGCATGAATGCAGGCGCCAACGGCGGCGAGACCAGGGACGTGCTGATCGAGGCACGAGGCGTCGGGCGCGACGGCACGAAGCACACCTTCTCCAATGCCGACATGAAATTCGTCTACCGCAACAGCGGCGTCGATCCCTCGATCATCTTCACGTCCGCGCGCTTTCGCGGCGAGATCAGGGATACCGAGGCGATCCGCGCGCGGATGGCGGAGGTGCAGACCCATCGCGAGACCGCGCAGCCGATCCGCGAAAAGACCGGCGGTTCGACCTTCAAGAACCCGCCCGGCCATTCCGCCTGGAAGCTGGTCGATGCCGCCGGCTGCCGCGGCCTGCGCGTCGGGGGCGCACAGGTCTCGGAGATGCACTGCAATTTCCTGATCAACACGGGCGATGCCACCGCGCACGACATCGAGACGCTGGGCGAGACCGTGCGTGAACGGGTGAAGGCAAATTCCGGAATTGAGCTGCACTGGGAAATCAAGCGGATCGGAGTTTCCGCGTAAGTGTCATTCCGGGGCGCGACGCAGTCGCGAGCCCGGAATCCATAACCCCGGCTCGTGGTTATGGATTCCGGGCCTGCGCCTAACGGCGCATCCCGGAATGACGACGACTGGCTAGGATAGGTAACAAAGACATGCGCATCACCATCCTCTTTGGCGGCTCCAACAGAGAGCGTCTGGTTTCGGTCGCCTCGGCCCAGGCACTGCACCAGGCGCTGCCCGAGGCGGACCTCTGGTGGTGGGACGTCGAAGACAAGGTGCACACCGTCCAGTCCAGGCAACTGCTCGAACATGCCCGTCCGTTCGAGGACGAGTTCAAGCCGGGCACATCAGGCATTCCGCTGGAGCAGGCGCTCGACCAGGCGAAGACGGAAGACCGCGTGCTGGTGCTCGGCCTGCATGGCGGGCGTGCCGAGAACGGCGAATTGCAGCTGATGTGCGAGACACGCGGCGTGCCTTTCACCGGCTCGGGCTCGGCCTCCTCGCATCTTGCCTTCGACAAGATCGCGGCCAAGCGGTTCGCGGCACTCGGCGGCGTGACGCCGCCGGCAAACCTTGCGCTGGACGAGATCGATCAGGCTTTCGCCGAATACGGCCGGCTGATCGCAAAGCCGGCCAAGGATGGTTCGAGCTATGGCCTGATCTTCGTCAACGCCAAGCAGGACCTCGTCGCCGTCCGCAATGCTGCGAGCCACGAAGAGTACGTGATCGAGCCCTATATCGCCGGCGTCGAGGCAACCTGCGGCGTACTGGAGCGGCCCGACGGCTCGATCATCTCGCTGCCGCCGATCGAGATCATTCCGGGCGAAGGCAATTTCGACTACGCCGCGAAATATCTCCTGAGCACCACGCAGGAGATCTGCCCGGGCCGTTTCACCGCAGAGGTCACCGCCGCGCTCAAGAACCAAGCGATGCTGGCGCATCGGGCGATGTCCTGCACCGGCTATTCCCGTTCGGACTTCATCGTCTCGGACAAGGGCCTGGTCTATCTCGAGACCAACACGCTGCCCGGGCTGACCAAGTCCTCGCTCTACCCAAAGGCGCTGAAGGCCGAGGGCATCGCGTTCGTCGACTTCCTGCGCGGCCTGGTCGAGCTCGCCGGGCGGGGTGTGCGGAAATAGTTAGGACTGGTTAACGGCCAAATCGGCGAAATGGGCGGTTTTGGAACCCAAAACCGGTAAAATGCCGGACATAGCGGCATAAATACCTCACAGGCCTAGGCAAAAAGCGCGCGCCGTTAACGAACTTTACCTTTTGTTTACCAGGACGTCCGAAGGTTAACGCTGGCGGCGCATATGACGCGTTGGCTGCCGGCGTGTGGGCTGTTGCGGGTGTTTCACCTCCAGCGAACGCTTTGAAGGGGAGAGGTTTTCTTCTGCTGAAGACCAGCACCCGGCCCGGCAAGTCCGAGACGTCATGTTCGCCAGGACCCGCGCGATGTCGCGGGCAAACTGTTGACGAGCTCGTGCAATGGATCGTGCAGGAAGCCTCACCCGGTCGCTTTTCAGATCGCTGAGGCCCCAAGCTGACCTGAAGGCGGCCGCTATCGGAGCGGTCGTGCTTCTGCGCGAGTGGGTGCAGGAGAAGCGCGACGACAAGCGCGCTGCCGCCAAGGACAGGATCAAGACCAAAGCGAAGGCCAAGGCCGTCGTCGAGCGCGAGCCGCCGCCGCGCCTGATCGCGCTGGTCGAGCGCTATCTGCCGCGCCGGGTCGGGATCAGCATGACCGTGCTGCTGCTGATCGGAAGCTGCGGCTTCGGTATCGTCAAGGGCGGCCATCTCCAGGATTTCATCACGGCGGTCAACGACACCCGCAACGCGCTGGCCAATTCCGCCGGCTTCCGCATCACCTCCGTCGCGATCAACGGCCGCAAGCAGCTCAGCCAGGACGAGATCCTCGCGATCGGCGGCGTCAGCGGCCGATCCTCGCTGCTGTTCCTCGATGCCGACGCCGTGCGCGACAAGCTCAAGGCCAATCCCTGGATCGCGGACGCGACCGTGCTGAAGCTCTATCCGGGCCGGCTCATGATCGACATCACCGAGCGCCAGGCATTCGCGCTGTGGCAGGAGGCCGGCCGGCTTTCCGTCATCGCTGATGACGGCGCTGTGCTCGAACCCTATGTCTCGCGCCGTTTCCTGTCGCTGCCGCTCGTGGTCGGCAAGGGTGCCGACACGCAGGCCCGCGACTTCCTCGCCCTGCTGGCGCGCTACCCGCAGGTCAATTCGATCACGAAGGCCGCGATCTTCGTCGGTGAGCGGCGCTGGAATTTGAGGCTCAAGGACGGCCTCGACATCCGCCTGCCCGAGCAGGACGTCGGCAACGCGCTGGCGATGCTGTCCAGGCTCGACAAGGAGGACAAGCTGTTCTCCCGCGACATCGTCGCCGTCGACATGCGCCTGCCCGACCGGCTGGTGGTGCAGCTGTCCGACGACGCCGCCAAGGCGCGCGAAGACCTGTTCAAGGACAAGAAGAAAAAGAAGGCCGGGGACGCCGCATGACCGGTCTTGATCGCACCCAGACGCCGAAGACGCGCCCGATGCCGCACAAGCGCGGCGGCCTCGTCGCCTGCCTCGACATCGGCACCAGCAAGATCGCCTGCATGATCGCACGGCTGAAGCCGTCGGCGCCGAGCGACGCGCTGCGCGGCCGCACCCACGCGGTCGAGCTGATCGGCTACAGCCAGATCCAGTCGCGCGGCATGAAGGCCGGCGCGGTGGTCGATCTTGGCGAATGCGAGCAGGCGGTGCGACAGGCCGTCGGGCTTGCGGAGAAAATGGCCAAGGTGCGGGTCGAATCCGTGCTGCTGTCGGTCTCCGGCGGCCGGCTCTCCGGTCAGCTCGTTGAAGCTGCGGCCGACATCCGCGGCGGCGCCGTGACGCCGGCCGATGTCAGCCGCGTCACCTCCACCGGCATGCGCCACGCCACCGGCGAGGGCCGCACCGTGCTGCACGCGCTGCCGGTCGGCTACACGCTCGACGGCGTCAAGGGCATCCGCGATCCCCGCGGCATGGTCGCGCACCAGTTCGGCGTCGACATGAACGTCGTCACCTGCGACGCCACTGTGGCGCGAAACCTGATGCTGGCGGTGGAACGCTGCCACATCAATGTCGAAGCCATGGCGGCGAGCCCCTACGTGGCCGGTCTGTCGGTCCTGACCGATGACGAGGCCGATCTCGGTGCCGCCGTCGTCGAGATGGGCGCGGGCACCACCACGATCGCGGTCTATTCCGGCGGCCGGTTCGTGCATGCGGCGGGTTTTGCGGTCGGCGGGCAACACATCACGATGGATCTCGCGCGGGGACTCTCCGCGACCATTGCCGATGCCGAGCGAATCAAGACGTTATACGGCACCGTCATCACCGGCGGATCGGACTCGCGTGAGCTGATGTCTGTGCCGACAGCCGGTGACGAGCAGGATCTGCCGCAGATCGTCTCCCGCGCCACCATCGCCAACATCGTCAAGCACCGTGCCGAGGAAGTCTTCGAAATGGTTCGGGACAAGCTGAAGGATTCGCCCTTCGCCTCAGAGCCGAACGGCCGCGTCGTGCTCTCGGGCGGCGCCTCGCAGCTCACCGGCCTCGTCGAGCTCGGAACGCAAATTCTCGGCCGGCCCGTGCGGGTCGGGCGTCCGCTCGGTTTCGGCCGGCTGCCCAACGAGGCGAAGAACGCCGCGTTCGCGGTGCCGGCCGGGCTCCTCGTCTACCCGCAATATGTTCACCACGAGCATGTCGAACCGCGGCATACGCGGCAGCAGGTCAAGACAGGGACGGGCGGTTATTTTGGAAAGGTCGGACGATGGCTACGCGAGGGCTTCTGATGAACCTGTTCCGCAATCTTCGAATTTCACCAACTCCCGCGGCCGCCGGCCGGGGCGAACCCACGCGCGCGTGATCGAGAGGCAAACATGACCATCAGCATCAATGTTCCTGATATTCACGAGTTGAAGCCCCGGATCACCGTGTTCGGCGTCGGCGGCGCCGGTGGCAACGCCGTCAACAACATGATCACGGCGGGCCTCCAGGGCGTCGACTTCGTGGTCGCCAACACCGATGCGCAGGCGCTGACGATGTCGAAGGCGCAGCGCATCGTGCAGATGGGCACGGCGGTCACGCAAGGCCTCGGTGCAGGCTCGCAGCCGAACGTCGGTGCTGCGGCGGCCGAAGAGGTGATCGACGAACTGCGCGACCATCTCTCGGGCGCCAACATGGTGTTCGTCACCGCCGGCATGGGCGGCGGCACCGGCACCGGTGCAGCGCCCGTGATCGCCAAGACCGCGCGCGACATGGGTATCCTCACCGTCGGCGTCGTCACCAAGCCCTTCCACTTCGAGGGCGGTCGCCGCATGCGCACCGCTGAAGCCGGCATCAACGAGCTTCACAAGGTGGTGGACACGCTCCTGATCATCCCGAACCAGAACCTGTTCCGGGTTGCCAACGAGAAGACCACCTTTGCCGATGCCTTCGCGATGGCCGACCAGGTGCTCTATTCGGGCGTTGCCTGCATCACCGACCTGATGGTCAAGGAAGGCCTGATCAACCTCGACTTCGCCGACGTCCGCGCCGTGATGCGTGAGATGGGCAAGGCGATGATGGGCACGGGCGAAGCCTCCGGCGACAAGCGCGCGCTGACCGCCGCGGAAGCCGCGATCGCCAATCCGCTGATCGACGACAGCTCGATGAAGGGCGCCAAGGGCCTTCTCATCTCCATCACCGGCGGCAAGGATCTCACTTTGTTCGAGGTCGACGAAGCCGCGACCCGCATCCGCGAGGAAGTCGACCAGGACGCCAACATCATCGTCGGCGCGACCTTCGACGAAGCGCTCGACGGCCTGATCCGCGTCTCGGTCGTCGCCACCGGCATCGAGCAGGCGACGATCGCCCGCAACACCCAGGCCACCAGCGCTCCGGTCGCGAACGCGGCGCCGCAGGCGCAGCAGGCTCCCGCTGCTCCGGCCGCGGTTGCCGAGAGCCGCCTCGCCGACCTGACCGCGCGCCTCCGCGCCGACAATCAGCGCATGGCCGAGCGTGCCCAGAAGCTGGAAGCGCAGGTCCCGGCCGCCGCGCCGGCTCCGGCCGCCGCCGCCCCGCGTTCGAACGTCGAGCGCGCCGCGCTCGCCGCCATCGCCGCCGCCGTTTCGGACGTCCCGCAGGCTCCGGCGCCGATGCAGACCTACGGCGACGTCACCGTGCGTCCGATCGCGCAGAAGCCGACCCTGTTCCCGGAGCCCGAGCAGGCGCCGCTCGCCATGCAGGAGCCGATGACGCCGGAAACCTTCATCCCGCCGCAGGCCGAGCGTGCGCCGGTCCGCGCACCGCGGATGCCGCGTATCGAGGAGCTGCCGATGCCGGCCCAGGCCGAGCTTCGCCAGGCCCGCGGCGAGATGGAAGAAGAGACCCCGCAGAAGACCCGCCTGTCGCTGCTCCAGCGGCTCGCCAATGTCGGCCTCGGCCGTCGCGACGAGGAAAGCGAAGCGCCGATCGCGGCCCGTACCGCTGGTCCCGCGATGCCCCCGCTGCCCGATCGCCGCCCCCAGAAGACCGTGGCGCAGCAGATCGCGGCCAGCGAGCCGGTGTCTGAGTATGCCCGCCGTCCCGCGCCCCAGGGCCTGGACATGCATGGCCGTCCCGCGCCTGTTGCACCCGCGCCACAGGGAGACGACCATCTTGATATCCCGGCCTTCCTGCGGCGGCAGGCGACCTGAGGATTGTTACAATAAGGCAGACGCAAAAAGGTCCCGGCGGGAAGCTTGCCGGGACCTTTCCTTTTGTCCCGTGCATATCCGGATTGCGAAGGCAAGCAACTGATTTTAAATAATTAATTACGCATTCGATGGTTCAGTAAAACTGCCGATAACGGTCCAAAACTCCGGCCCAATTTGGTTAAGCCTTGGCGCGAATGCGGCAGGTTTGGGGTAACAATCGGTAAAAAAGCGTGAGTTGGCGCTGTTTGAGGCAGTGACTATGGTTTGCCGTGACTTGGGGATACGGATTCGGAGCGAGCGGCCTTGGCCGGTCGATCGGGTTCAGTATAAGTCGCAGTGGTCGTAGTGGGGCGGTTCCTGATGAAATTTAGCCGGCAAACAACGCTTGGTGCGCAAGCCTCCGTGGCAGGCGTCGGCGTTCATTCCGGTCTTCCCGTCACTCTCACCCTTGGGCCTGCGCCTGTCGACGCGGGTCTTATTTTTGTCCGCACCGGGCTCGAGGGAAGTGACCGCGAAGTTCAGGCGACTGCCGAGCAGGTGATCGCGACCGATTTCGCCACTGTCCTCGGCGATCGCAACGGCCCGCTGGTCTCCACTGCCGAGCATGTCCTTGCTGCACTGCGGGGCATGGGTGTCGACAACGCCATCATCGAGATTGACGGGCCGGAAGTGCCGATCATGGACGGCAGCGCCGCGGCTTTCATTGCCGCGATCGATCAGGCCGGTATCGTGACCCAGCCGGCGCAGCGCCGCTTCATTCAGGTTTTGAAGCCGATCTCGGTCAAGATCGGCGATTCCTTCGGCGAGATCAGGCCCCACGCCAGCGGGTTCCGCGCCGAGGTCGAGATCGATTTCACCAATCCTGTCATCGGCCAGCAGAGCTATGCCTTCGACCTCAGCCCGGAACGTTTCCGCCGCGAAGTCGGCCGCGCCCGGACTTTCGGTCTGATGTGCGACGTCGCGCGGCTCTGGAGCGCCGGCTACGCCCTCGGCGCCTCTTTCGACAACACCGTCGTGTTCGACGAGGAGCGGCTGCTCAACACCGAGGGCCTGCGCTACGCCGACGAATGTGCACGGCACAAGGTGCTGGATGTGATCGGCGACCTCGCGCTGGCCGGTCTGCCGCTGCTTGGCGCCTACCGCTCGGTGCGTGGCGGCCACAAGCTCAACCATGCCGTCCTGACCGCGCTGCTCGCCGACCGTACCGCCTGGCGGGTGGTCGAGGGCGAGGCGGCCCGTCGCACCGCGCGTCCCGTGGCCGAAACCGGTCGCAGCATCGTCGGCGGCCGGATCGCCGCGGCCTACGGGCCGGACGTGTCCTGAACAGACCCGTTACCGCTGGCGTTTGGCGGCGCTTTTCCCCGGGAAACTCCTGGTAATAATGATCGGCTAGGATTGCGGCGCGTTCGCCTTAATCCGGGCGAAATGCCTGCCTATCCGGTTGGTACAAGATCGTTTTTCGGTTACACCGGCGTGGTCGCATGGCAGGCACCACGGCTACATTTCGCGCCCGTGACGGGGTTCATGGGCTGGCGGACACCGCATCACAGGGCGTCAGGGCAATATTCATGTCGGCACAGCGTATGACGCGCGGATCTTTTTCGGCCTCGCCCCGAGCCCGCGGGCTGCTTCAGGCCGCCACCCTCTTCCTGCTCGCGATGCCGCTGGCTGGATGCGGCACCGGCGCGCTCTGGGACAAATTCACCGCCAAGGACGACACCTTCGTCGAGGAGCCTGCCGACAAGATCTACAATGAGGGCCTGTACCTCATGAACGAGAAGAAGGACATGAAGGCGGCGAACAAGAAGTTCGAAGAGGTCGACCGCCAGCATCCTTATTCCGACTGGGCCCGCAAGTCGCTGCTGATGTCGGCCTATGCGTCCTACCAGGGCGGCGACTACGACAGCTGCATCGGCGCCGCGACGCGCTACGTCACGCTGCATCCCGGCAGTCCGGATGCGGCCTATGCCCAATACCTGATCGCCGCCTCGCATTACGACCAGATCCCGGACATCAGCCGCGACCAGACCCGCACCGAGAAGGCGATCGCCTCGCTGGAAGAGGTGGTGCGCAAATATCCGACCTCCGAATATGCGACCTCGGCCAAGGCCAAGATCGAGGGTGCGCGCGACCAGCTCGCCGGCAAGGAAATGAACGTCGGCCGCTATTACGCGCAGAAGCGCGACTACACGGCGGCGATCAACCGCTACAAGGCCGTCGTGACGCAGTACCAGACCACCCGCCACGTCGAGGAGGCGCTGTACCGCCTGACCGAGGCCTATATGGCCATCGGCATCGTCGGCGAGGCTCAGACGGCCGCCGCAGTGCTCGGGCACAATTTTCCTGACAGTCGCTGGTACAAGGACGCCTATAATCTTGTAAAATCAGGCGGTCTCGAACCGAGCGAGAATCAGGGGTCCTGGATCAGCAAGACCTTCAAGAAGATGGGTCTCGGCTAGGAAATAGAGTTTCATGCTGGCGCGTCTGTCGATCCGTGACATCGTCCTGATCGAACGGCTCGATATCGAATTCGCAACGGGCCTCGCGGTTTTGACCGGCGAGACCGGGGCGGGCAAATCCATCCTGCTCGATGCCTTTGCGTTGGCGCTCGGCGGCCGCGGCGATGCCGGCCTCGTGCGCCACGGCGCGGAGCAGGGGCAGGTCACCGCCGTATTCGATATCCCGAAGAATCACCCCGCAGCGAAGATCCTCGCCGAGAACGGGCTGGACGATACCGGCGAGATGATTCTCCGCCGGGTGCAGCTCGCTGATGGCCGCACCCGCGCCTTCATCAACGACCAGTCGATCAGCGTGCAGACGCTGAAGGCGGTCGGTGCCGCCCTGGTCGAGATTCACGGCCAGCATGACGAGCGCGCGCTGGTCGATGCCGCCACCCACCGCCGCCTGCTCGACGCCTTCGCCGGTCTCGAAAAGGATGTCGCGGCGGTCGAAGCGCTCTGGGACGCGCGCCGGACCGCCAACACCGCGCTGGAGGAACATCGCGCCGGCATGGAGCGTGCCGCGCGCGAAGCCGATTACCTCCGCCACGCCTCGGACGAGCTGAAGCAGCTCGCGCCCAAGGACGGCGAGGAAACCTCGCTCGCGTCCCGCCGCACCACCATGATGCAGGGCGAGAAGATCGCCTCCGATTTGCGCGAGGCGCAGGAGGCCGTCGGCGGCAACCATTCGCCGGTCGCGGCGCTGTCGGCCGCCGTGCGCCGGCTGGAGCGCCGCGGCGTCAATTCGCCGGCGCTGGTCGAGCCCGCCGTGAAGGCGATCGACATCGCCATCAACGCGCTGGAGGAGGCCGACCAGCACCTCCAGGCTGCGCTCGCCGCAACCGACTTCGACCCGTCCGAGCTCGAGCGCATCGAGGAGCGGCTGTTCGCCTTGCGTGCCGCGTCTCGCAAATATTCGACGCCGGTCGACGGGCTCGCCGCGCTTGCCGCCCAATATGCCGCCGACGTCGTGCTGATCGATGCCGGTGCGTCGCGACTGAAAAAGCTGGAGCAGGCCGCGATCGAGGCAGATAGCCGCTATGCCGCCGCCGCCAAGAAGCTGTCGCTGGCGCGGCAGAAATCGGCGGAGAAGCTCAACAAGGCCGTCAATGCCGAGCTCGCCCCGCTCAAGCTCGAACGCGCAAAGTTCATGACCCAGGTCGAGACCGATGAGGCCGCGCCGGGCCCGCAAGGGTTCGACCGCGTCGAGTTCTGGGTGCAGACCAATCCGGGCACCAAGCCGGGCCCGCTGATGAAGGTCGCCTCCGGCGGCGAGCTGTCGCGCTTCCTGCTGGCGCTCAAGGTCGTGCTGTCCGATCGCGGCTCGGCACCGACGCTGGTGTTCGACGAGATCGACACGGGCGTCGGCGGCGCGGTCGCGGATGCCATCGGCGGGCGGCTCGCGCGCCTTGCCGGCAAGGTCCAGGTGATGGCCGTGACCCACGCCCCGCAGGTCGCCGCCCGTGCCGACCAGCATCTGCTGATCTCCAAGGATGCGCTGGACAAGGGCAAGCGCGTCGCCACCCGCGTCAATGCGCTGGGCGCCGACCACCGCCGCGAGGAGATCGCGCGCATGCTCGCCGGCGCCGAGATCACGGCCGAGGCGAGGGCGGCTGCGGAACGGCTGCTCAAGGCGGCGAGTTAGCCTTCGTGTCCCGGACGCGCGCCGCGCAAGCCGGGACCCGGAATGTTGCCCCATGGGCCGCGGCTCTGCAGCGCACCGCCGAAGAGGCGTTGCGCCGCGTCCGGGGCACGAAATTGTAACCGTCTTTACCCTCCCGCCCGCTCCGTCGTATCCAAGCACCATGGCCAGAGCAGCAAGATCCAAAGCAACACCGCTTCGCGACGTCGCCGACCTCACCAAGGCGCAGGCCAAGGTCGAGCATATGCGGCTCGCGCTCGAGATCGAGGCGCATAACGAGCGTTACTATCAGGACGACGCCCCCACCGTCACCGATGCCGCGTACGACGCGTTGCGCCAGCGCTTCAACGCGATAGAGAAGCGCTTCCCGGAATTCGTCAGCGCGGACTCGCCGTCGCAGAAGGTCGGCGCGGCGCCGTCGGGGCGCTTCAGGAAGGTCCGGCATTCCGTCCCGATGCTGTCGCTCGACAACGCCTTTGCCGAGGAGGACGTGCGCGACTTCGTCGGCCGCATCGTGCGCTTCCTGAAGCTCGACGACGACAAGGTCGATTTCTCCGCCGAGCCGAAGATCGACGGCCTCTCGATGTCGCTGCGCTATGAGAGCGGCGAATTGGTCACGGCCGCGACGCGCGGCGACGGCGCGGAGGGCGAGGACGTCACCGCCAACATCCGCACGCTCGAAGACGTGCCGCAGAAGCTGAAGGGCCGCAATATCCCCGATATCTGCGAGGTGCGCGGCGAGGTCTACATGACCAAGAAAGCCTTCCTCGCGCTCAACGAGCGGCAGAAGGCGGAAGGCAGCACCATTTTCGCCAATCCGCGCAACTCGGCCGCGGGATCGCTCCGGCAGAAGGATCCGACCATCACCGCCTCGCGCCCCCTGGGCTTCTTTGCCTATGCCTGGGGCGAGATGAGCGCGATGCCCGCGGATACGCAGAGCGGCATGATCGGTTGGTTCGAGCGCTGCGGCTTCAAGACCAATCCGCTGACGAAGCTGTGTCACACCGTCGAGGAACTGCTCGCGTTTCATCATTCGATCGAGGAGCAGCGCGCCAAGCTCGACTACGACATCGATGGTGTCGTCTACAAGGTCGACCGGATCGACTGGCAGGAGCGACTCGGCTTCGTCTCGCGCACGCCGCGTTGGGGCATCGCGCACAAATTCCCGGCTGAACAGGCCATGACCGTGCTGCGCGACATCGAGATCCAGGTCGGCCGCACCGGCTCGTTCACGCCGGTCGGCAAGCTCGAGCCGGTGGGCGTCGGTGGCGTGATCGTGCAGAACGTCACGCTGCACAACGAGGACTATATCAGGGGCATCGGCAACAAGGGTGAGGTGCTGCGAGAGGGCCGCGACATCCGGATCGGGGACACCGTCGTGATCCAGCGCGCCGGCGACGTCATCCCGCAGATCGTTGACGTCGACCTCGACAAGCGACCGAAGAGCGCCAAGGAATACCTCTTCCCCAAGAAATGCCCGTGTCCGCTGCATACCGACGTCGTGCGCGGGGAGACGGCGGCCGGCGAGGAGGAATCGCGCGCCCGATGCACCGGCGAGTTTGCCTGCCCCTATCAGAAGATCGAGCACCTCAAACTGTTCGTGTCGCGGCGCGCCTTCGACATCGACGGTCTTGGCGAGAAGCAGCTCCAGTATTTCTTCGACGAGGGCTTTGTGAAGGAGCCTTCCGACATCTTCACGCTGGAGAAGCGCAACTCGAAACTCAAGCTGGAGGAGATCGAGGGTTACGGCGCGACCTCGGTGCGCAATCTGTTCGGCGCCATCGAGAGCCGGCGCAGGATCGCGCTGGAGCGCTTCGTCTACGCGCTCGGCATGCGCCATGTCGGCGAGACCACGGCGCTGGCGCTGGCACGCGGCTACGGCTCCTGGGAGGCTTTCCACGATGCCTGCCTGAAGGTCGCCAGGGGCGACGAGGAGGCGATGGCGGAGATGGACGCGCTCGACCAGATCGGCGACACCGTGATCAAGAGCATCGCCGATTATTTCGGCGAGAGCCACAATCGCGGCATCGTCGAGCGGCTGACGAAGGAGGTCGAGATCGTCGACGCCGAGAAGCCGAAGAGCAACTCGGCCGTCGCCGGCAAGACCGTGGTGTTCACGGGCTCGCTGGAGAAGATGACGCGCGACGAGGCCAAGGCGACCGCCGAGCGGCTCGGCGCCAAGGTGTCGGGCTCGGTGTCGAAGAAGACCGATCTCGTCGTTGCCGGCCCGGGCGCGGGCTCGAAGCTCGCGGAGGCCAACAAGCACGGCGTCAAGGTGCTGACCGAGGACGAGTGGCTGCAGCTGATCGGGGAGTGAGGATTCCCGTCATTGCGAGGAGCGAAGCGACGAAGCAATCCAGAATCTTTCCACGGCGGTAGTCTGGATTGCTTCGCTTCGCTCGCAATGACGGGGAGGCCACTCTGCGCCACTCACATCATCCCGCTCTCTTCCTCCTCCGCCTGTCCGATCAGCGTCTCGCTCACCACCACCTCGCGGCGGGGGACGACGAAGATCATCATGCAGGCGCAGAGCAGCGAGATCGCGAGGACCGCAGCGGTGAGCGGCAGCGTCGTCGAGGAATGGCCGCCGAGATAGGCACCGAATTGCGACATCAGCGCGCCGATGCCCTGCTGGAGAAAGCCCATCGCACCCGACGCGGTGCCGGCGGCCTCGGGACGGATGCTGATCGCGCCCGCGGCGGAGTTCGCCATCACGAAGGCATTGCCGGCCATCACGATCATCTGCGTGCCGAACAGCCAGGCGGGCGCCTCGTTCCAGCCGGTGAAGCTCCAGAGCAGGTTCAGCAGGCTGCCGCAAAGCTGGAGGCCGAGTCCGAACCAGATCAGCCTCTCCAGCGAGTGCCGCGGCGCAAAGCGCACGCAGAGCAGGTTGCCGACGAGATACGCAAAGCCGGTCGTTGCGAACCACGCGCCGTATTCGGCGCTGCTGCGGCCCATCTGCGTCACCACGATGTAGGGGCCGCCGCCGGCAAAGGTGAAGATGATCTGCGAGGCCAGCACCTGGCACATGACGTAACCGACGAAGGCGCGGTTGCGGATGAGCACGCCGACGTCGCCGCGGAAGCCGCTGCCGGCGGCGCGGGTGCGGCGCGTCTCCGGCAGTGCCACCGCGATGCCGACGGCAACGCTGATCGCGCCGACGGTGATGACGTAGAAGATCGCGCGCCAGCCCAAGGCGGTCTCGATCAGGCCGCCGGTGAGAGGCGACACCATCTGCCCGATCATCAGCGCCGCGACCACGAGGCTGATCATCGAGGCGACGCGGTCGCGCTCGTAGATGTCGCGGATGATGGCGCGGCTCACCACCATGCCGGCGGCGCCGCCCAGCGCCTGGAAGAAGCGTGCGGCGATCAGCTGCGGCAGGTTCTGCGCGAAGATGCAGGCGACGCTGGCGGCGACCATCAGCGCGAGGCCGGTGAGCAGCACCGGACGCCGGCCGAAGCGGTCCGACAGCGGCCCCATGATCAGCTGGGACAGCGCGATGCCGACCATGTAGAGCGACACCGTCATCTGCGCGATCGAGATGTCGCTGCCGAAATTCGCCGCCAGCACCGGCAGCGCCGGAACCAGCATGTAGAGCGAGATCGGCGCGATCCCGGTCATGACGACCAGGAGCAGCAACACCACGCGCGAGGTCGCGATGTTCTGTGCCGCTCCCGGCGGCTTGCTGATCATGCCGTGCATGCGTGTCCGTCTCGTTGCAATTCGAATCGGACTGTAGCTTGCTCACGCAAGACGGATATCGGCGTTTCGGAATGCGGCTATACGGATTCCGGGACGGTTGTAATGGCAGCGCGATTGCGACGAATTGGACGCGAGTTGCATCGCAAATTCGCTTTCATGAACCCGGCTTTGCGCGCCATGACGGCTGTGGTGCGAGGAGAGCCTTGCGCAAATCGCCTAGCGCCATGCGCTGCGCTATTTCAGCTCCGCCGTCGCCTCGTCGAGCCAGGCCCTGGTCGCCTCGTCCAGCGCCGGCCGCACCTCGGCGCTCACGCGCGCGTGGTAGGCGTTGAGCCAGTCGAGTTCGTCCTTGCCCAGCATGCCGACATCGATCAGCCGGCGGTCGATCGGTGCCAGGGTCAGCGTCTCGAAGGCGTTCATGGATTTCTCGGCGCCCTCGATGTCGGCGGCGACGACCAGCTCGAGATTTTCGATGCGGATGCCGAAACCGTCGGTCTTGTAGTAGCCCGGCTCGTTGGACAGGATCATGCCGCGCTTCAGCGGCGTGGTGCCGAGCTTCGAGATCCGCGCCGGTCCTTCGTGCACCGAGAGATAGCTGCCGACGCCGTGGCCGGTGCCATGCTCGAAATCGACGCCGGCGGCCCAGAGATATTGCCGTGCGAGCGTGTCGAGCTGTGCGCCATTGGTGCCGTCGGGGAAGATCGCGCGCGCGATCGCGATGTGGCCGCGCAGCACGCGGGTGAAGCGGTCGCGCATCTCGCCCGTCGGCTCGCCCACGGCCATGGTGCGGGTGACGTCGGTGGTGCCGTCTTCATATTGCGCGCCGGAATCGATCAGCAGCAGATCGCCGGGCGCGATACGCCGGTTGCTCTTGCGGGTGACGCGGTAGTGCACGATGGCGCCGTTCGGGCCGGTGCCCGATATGGTCGGGAACGACACATCCTTGAGCGCGCCGGTATCGCGGCGGAACGTCTCCAGCGCCTCGACCGCGTCGATCTCGGTGAGCTTGCCGCTTGCCGCCTCGCGGTCGATGAAGGCGAGGAAGCGCGCCAGCGCGATCGCATCGCGTCGGTGCGCCGTCTGCGTGCCCTTGATCTCGGTCGCGTTCTTCACAGCCTTGAGCAGCGCGATCGGATCGTTGCCGCGAACCGGCTTGCCGCCGGCACCCGCGATCAGTCGGCTTAGCGCGTCGGCCGCGGTCGCATTGTCGAGTGCGATCGCCGCGCCGCTTCTGGCCAGCGCCATCAGCGTCGGCGCCATCGCATCGGGCTCGCGCACGTCTGCCGACTGCTCGATATGGTCGCGCGTCAGGTTCGAGAGCTTGCGGTGGTCGAGGAACACGGTCGGCCGTCCGTCCCTCGGCACCAGCGCATAGGACAGCGGCAGCGGCGTGTGCGCGACGTCGGCGCCACGGATGTTGAAGGTCCAGGCCACGGCATGGCTGTCGGACAGCACCAGCGCGTCGACGCCGAGCTTGCCGATCTCGCTTCTGATCTGCGTCAGCTTTTCGGCTTCAGAGACGCCGGCATGTTGCAGTCCGTGCACCGCGACCGGCGCTATCGGCGGCTGCGGCCGGTCCTGCCAGACCGCATCGACCGGGTTGCTGTCGACGGCGACCAACTCGGCGCCGGCCTTGGCGCAGGCGGCGGACAGGCGCTCGGCTGCCGCAAAAGTGTGCAGCCACGGATCAAATCCGAGGCGATCACCGGCTTTCAAATGTGCCGTCACCCAGCTTTCCGGCGGCGGATCGATCAGCGATTCCACCGCCCAGGCCTTTGCATCGACCTGTTTGGCCGCCTGGATCGTGTAGCGGCCGTCGACGAAGACCGCGGCCTCGTGGGTCAGCACCACCGCCAATCCCGCCGAGCCCGTAAAGCCGGTCAACCAGGCCAGGCGCTCCTCCGACGGCGGCACATATTCGTTCTGCTGCTGATCGGCGCGTGGGATCACGAAGCCGGTCAGCTTGCGGCGGGCGAGTTCTTCACGGAGCGCGGCCAGGCGCGCCGTCAATGCGACGCCGGCCTCGGGCTCCTCGAATGTCTGGAAGTGCGCTTCGAACATGGTGGATCACTTTAGGATCATGAGGATCAGTCCGCAATGTAGACGCATTTGAGGTCGCATCTGGCACGGACTGTGCTTGAATAGGTTCCATTCGAATTGAGTGGAGTACGGATGCGGCAGTTGCGCTTCGTCCGGATAACAGGAAAATTCGAGCAGGTGGTTCATCTCAACGGCGAGGGGACACACGATGCCGGCGTTCACGTTTGAGAAGATTTCCCCGCCGGTGCGCCGCGCCCCGGCTGCGGCGACACCGAAGAAGCCGCGCGGCCTCATCGGCCAGATGATCAATCGTTTCGCCGAGCGCCGCGCAAAGCGGGCGTTGCGCGCATCGACGCCCCGTGACGAGAAGCCTGCGAAGTAGCGCGGCGTCGAGCGCAGCGCTCATCGACCTTACGAAAGCTTCCGCAGCAACAGGCTGCTCCACCCCTCGATCCGCAAGTGTCGCAACGGCACGAGGCCGCGCGCGCGGTAGGCCGCGATCACGGCAGGGGCCTGGTGCGTCAACAGGCCGGAAAGGATGACGCGTCCGCCGGGCGCAAGGTGCCGTGCCATCGGACTCGCCAATTGCCGCAACGGATTGGCAAGGATGTTGGCCAGGACGAGGTCGAACGGGACGCGCTTGCCGAAATCAGGCGCGGCAAAGCCGGTGGCGCGGATCACCCGCACATGATGACCAACCTCGTTCAGCGAGGCGTTCTCGGCGGCCACCCGTACCGAGGGCGGGTCGATGTCGGAGGCCAGCACCGCGCGGTGCAGCGCTTTCGCCGCCGCTATGGCCAGCACGCCGGTGCCGGTGCCGAGGTCGAGCAGGTTCCTCGGTCGGGAACTCTTCAGGACATGGTCAAGCAACAGTAAACAGCCGCGCGTGGTACCATGGTGTCCGGTGCCGAAGGCGAGCGCCGCCTCGATCTCGATGGCGAGCTTGTTCGGCGTCACCCGCTCGCGGTCATGGCTGCCGTGGACGACGAAGCGCCCGGCCGGCACCGGGACAAGATCTTCCAGGCTCGCCTTGACCCAGTCCTTGGCTTCGACGGTATCGAAGGTGAGCGTGTCCGCGATCTGGATTCCTGCTGAGTTTGCAACGAGTTCGCGCAGCCATGCCTGGTCCGGCGGGTCCGCGAAATGCAGCGTGACGTCCCACTGTCCGTCAGGCTGCTCGAAGGCCGCGACTGCCGCATCGCCTTCGAAAAACACCTCGGTGAGCACGTCGACAACGCGCCTGGCGGCGTTCTCGCTGCCGATCGAAAAACTGGCGCGATGGGTGGGGGTCAGCTGCATTCTCGGGTTCCGTCGGGTTCAATTTTTGGAACTTTTGTTCCCAATTTTCCACATAACTTGCAATCTCCGGCTTAACCGAACCTCAGGTTGTGCGTCGTAGATTTACGGATGTTGAGGGCAAGCAACACAGCTTGAGATAGAAATGGAGACGAGTCTTGAAGCACATGGTTTTGAAGTTCTGGTCCGATGAATCCGGTGCGACGGCGATCGAGTACGGCCTGATCGCAGCCGGTATCGCGCTCGCAATCATCACCGTGGTGAACGGCCTGGGCACCACGATGAACGACAAGTTCACTTCGATTAGCACCTCCTTGAAGTAATTTCCGCCTCCCATTTCCCAGCGAGCTAGTTTCTTCATAGGCTATTTCCCGACGATCGCCCGCCCGGAGGATTGCCCCGGGCGGGCTATCCGCTCGTTTTCCGGACCTTGTCCACGGCCTTATCCCGGCACTCATCCCCAGATTTTCCACCGCCTTGTACCCGGCTTGGCCGGATCGGCCGCGAGGGGTTTCCACCGCCGCTTCACAGCTTTGCCAACAGCCTGTCCACAACTCATCCACAGACCTATCCACGGCTTCCGAACAGCGAGCGGTGGTCCCGCAGGATCGCCTGCGCGGCGTTGTGGCCGGGAGCGCCGGTGACGCCGCCGCCGGGGTGGGCGCCGGAGCCGCAGTGGTAGAGGCCCTTCAGGGGGCCGCGATAATCCGCATGACCCAGCATCGGCCGCGCCGAGAACAGCTGGTTCAGCGTCAGCGCGCCGTGGAAGATGTCGCCGCCCAGGAGACCGAATTGCCGCTCGAGATCGAGCGGTGACAGGATCTGGCGGCCGAGCACGCTCGCCGCAAAACCAGGGGCATATTTGTCCACCGTCGCGATCATGAGGTCGGCGACCTCGTCGCGATGGTCGTCCCACGACTTTCCATCCGGAAGCTCGGGGGCAACGTGCTGGCAGAACAGGCTCGCGACATGCTTGCCCCCGGGCGCGAGCGTGTCGTCGAGCGTCGAGGGGATCAGCATCTCGACCACGGGCTCACGGCTCCAGCCGCGCGCGCGAGCGTCGAGCCAGGCGCGGTCCATGTAGCCGAGATCAGGTGCCAGGATGATGCCGGAGGTAAGGTGATCGCCCTCGCCCGGCAGCGCCGTGAAGGAGGGCAGGCGGTCCAGCGCCACGTTCATGCGGAAGGTGCCGGAGCCGTTCTTCCAATTGCGAATGCGGGCGAGGAAGTTTTCGGGCAGGGCGTCGGCCGCGATCAGCCGGGTATAGAGCAGTTTTGGATTGACGTTGGACGCAACATATTTGGCGCGGATCGTCTCGCCGTTCTCCAGCGCGATTCCGACGGCGCGGTCGCGCTCGACGATCACCTCGCGCACGTCCGCATCGGTGTCGATCGTCACGCCCCGGTCGCGTGCGGCGCGCGCCATCGCCTGCGTGATCGCGCCCATGCCGCCGATGGCGTGACCCCAGACGCCCTTCTTGCCGTTCACCTCGCCGAAGGCGTGATGCAGCATCACATAGGCCGAGCCGGCGGCGTAAGGGCTGGCGTAGTTGCCGACGATGGCATCGAAGCCGAACAGCGCCTTGACCAGATCGTGCTCGAAGCGCTCGTCCAGCATCTCGCCGGCCGAGCGGGTGAAGAGATCGAGCAGGCTGCGGCTCTGCTCCAGCGTCAGGCCGCGCAGGATGTTGGCGCTCTGGACCGCGTTGAGAGCCTCGCGGATCGCCGCCGTGCCGAAACCAGCGAGCAGGTTCGGCGGTGCGCGCAGCACGAATTGCCTGAGTACGTCGGCGATATCTTCCAGCTCGCGCGAAAATCCGTCGAGCGCGTTGGCGTCATGCGCGCTGAGCCGCGCGACGGACTCCTTCGTCCGTCCCTCGCCGGTGAGGAGATGGCTGCCGTCGGGCGCGGGCAGGAAATTCTGCGCGCGCCGCTCGACGATTCGCAGGCCCTGCTCGGCGAGCCCCAGGTCGCGAACCACCTGCGGATTGAGCAGGCTCACGGTGTAGGCCGCCACCGAATTGCGGAAGCCCGGATGAAACTCCTCCGTGACTGCGGCCCCGCCGACCACCTTGCGGCGTTCGACCACGCGCACGCGCAGGCCGGCCATCGCGAGATAGGTCGCGCAGGTGAGGCCGTTATGGCCCGCGCCGATGATGACGACGTCGGTTTCGGTCATGACGAGTTCAATTTGTTCCGATGTCACTCCGGGATGGTCTGAAGGACCGAGCCCGGAATGACATCTGTATATCAGGCATTTCTCGCTGCAACATCACGAGACCCTTTATTGCCCGTTCAGGTGCCCTGTGCTCCATTGCGCGCGGCCGGCGCCCGCCGGGCAGTTATTCGACGCGTTTTCTCGCGCGAACCGGTGCCCACTTCGCTGGAGAACGCTTTTGCTGGAGCTTCCATGGATTCGATCGTGCAACCCGCCGCCACGAAGCAGCCGTCCTCGTCGCGCAACCGGCTGCTGCTGACGGTCTACACCGCCGCGATCTTCGTCAGCGCGCTCCTGCTGTTCTCGGTGCAGCCGCTGTTCACCAAGATGGTGCTGCCGCGGCTCGGCGGCTCGCCGGCGGTGTGGTCGGTGGCGATGGTGTTCTTCCAGTCGCTGCTTCTGGCGGGCTATGCCTATGCGCATCTCTTGATGCAGATCCGGAGCCGCATCGTTCCCGTCGCGGTGCATCTCGTGTTGCTCGTGCTTGCCTTCGCCACGCTGCCGCTCGGCATCGCCTCGGCCTATGGCGAGCCGCCGGCTTCCGGCTACGCGATCTGGCTGCTCGGCCTGTTCGTGATCTCGATCGGCCTGCCGTTCTTCGCGCTCGCCGCCAACAATCCGTTGTTGCAGGCCTGGTTCGTCCGCACCGGACATCCCGCCGGGCACGATCCCTACTTCCTCTATGCCTCCTCCAACATCGGCAGCTTCCTTGCGCTGTTGTCCTATCCGTTCCTGCTGGAGCCGATGTTCACGCTGCACACGCAGAACCGGCTCTGGACCGGCGGCTACGGTCTTCTGATCCTCCTGATCGCCGCGTGCGGCGTACTGCTGTTGCGCTCGCCGAAGCTGGCCACGGTCGATGCGCGAACCGGGGACATCAACGCGCCGGCGCCCGGCGTCCTGACGCGGCTGCGCTGGATCTTCCTCGCCGGCGTGCCGTCCGGCCTGCTCATCGCGGTGACCGCGCACATCTCGACCGACGTTGCGGCTGCGCCGCTGCTGTGGGTGCTGCCGCTGTCGCTGTACTTGCTGACCTGGGTGGTGGTGTTCCAGTCGCGGCCGCTGCTGCCGCACAAATGGATGCTGATGCTTCAGCCGGTTGCGATTGCCGGCGTCGTCGTTCTGCTGGCCTTCGGCGGCGAGCAGAACCTGCTGCTGACCCTCGGCGGCCATCAATTGTGCTTCTTCGTCATCGCGATGGCCTGCCACGGCGAATTGGCGCGGACCAGGCCGGCGGCCAAATATCTCACCGGCTTCTATGTCGCGCTGTCGTTCGGCGGCATGGTCGGCGGCCTGTTCGCCGGGCTCGTTGCGCCCTTTGCATTCTCGTGGATCGCGGAATATCCGATCCTGATTGCGCTTGCCGTGTTGTGCCGGCCGCCCGCGAACGAGCGGCTGGCGGGCATCGTCAAATGGTACTGGCTGGCGCTGGCCGCGCTCGCGGTGGCGCTCGTTGCGCCGTCCACCACGACGGGCGGGATCTCGACCTGGTTCGAGGATCACCGCGTCTGGGTGGCCGGTGCGGTCGGCGTGCTCGCCGCGCTGCTGGTGCTGGCGGTCAATGCCGGCCGCTGGAAGATATTCGCCACCGTCGCGCTCGCACTGGCGTTGATCCGCGTTTATCCGGCGGACGAGGGCCGCGTCACCACGGTGCGCAGCTTCTTCGGGGTGCACAAGATCGTGGTGACGCCCGGCGGCTATTTCCACGTGCTGATGCACGGCACCACCATTCACGGCGCCGAGCGCTTCCGCAACAATGACGGCACGCCTGTTACCGGTCGGCCCGAGCCCATCACCTATTATCACAAGGACGGCGGCATCGGTCAGGCCGTCAGCGCGATCCGCGAGCGCAAGGGCGCACCGCTGAAGGTCGCCGCGATCGGCGTTGGCTCGGGCACGCTCGCCTGTGCGGCCGAGCCCGGGGAGAACTGGACGTTCTTCGAGATCGACCAGTCCATGGTCGACGCGGCGAGTGACCCGAAGAACTTCCGCTACATTTCGAGCTGCATGCCGGGCCTGAAGCCGGTGATTGGCGACGCCCGCCTCACCTTCGCGAAAGAGCCCGACGGCGTCTATGACCTGATCATCGTCGATGCCTATTCGTCGGATGCGATCCCGATTCATCTGGCCACCGAAGAGGCGATGAAGATCTACAAGGACAAGCTCGCCCCGCACGGCGCCGTGGTGATGCACGTCTCCAACCGGCACCTCGATCTCGAGACCGTCGTGGTCGGCATCGCCGATGCCAACGATCTCAAGAGCTGGGTCTACAACGAGGATTCCGGGCGCGATTCCGATTACATCTTCTCGACCGACGTCGTCATTTCCGCGCGCGAGGATGCCGATGTCGGCAGGCTCGCATCGTCGAAAGTATGGGAGCAGACCGAGGCCGACGACAGGGTGCGGGTCTGGACCGACGATTACTCCAACATCCTGGGCGCGCTCTACCGGCGCCTGAGGGACGGGGAGTAAGGTCGTCGTAGCTTCGGGCTACAGGATGGCTGGGAGTTACGGCACCACCGGCGTGCCCACGGGCAACGCAATTCCCTTCTCGCCGGCGATCTGCCGCAGCAGGTCGGGGCGGTCCGAGATGATTCCGTCGACGCCGATCTCGATCATGCGCGCCATGTCTTCGGGCTTGTTGACGGTCCAGACCACGACGTGCAGTCCCAGCGTGTGGGCCTCGGCGACAAGTGCCGCGCTCACGTCGCCGAAATAAGGCGACCAGATCGCGCCACCCGCGGCCTTGATCGTTCGCGGCAACGAGCCGCCGTGATCGGCCGGGCTGAACCCCGCCGTCCAGTTGGTTGCCTGATCCAGCGCCACCGTCCGGCCCGAGCCGCGCTGGAGCGTCAGGTACACCGTCGGCATCGTCGGTGCCCGCTGCTGGACGAGCTGCAGGGTTCGCCAGTCGAACGACTGGATCATGACGCGGTCGGAGAATTTTTCCGTCTCGATCAGGGCGAGCAACCTGGTGACGAAAGCCTGCGGATCGGGAGACTGGTCCGGATGGTTTGGGTCGATCTTGGTCTCGATGTTGAATCGCACACGCGTGTTGCCGGACCTGCGCACCAGCGCGAACAGCTCGCTCAAGGTCGGAATGCGTGTCCCGGGCACGGCGCGCTGATCGGGAAATTGCTTCGCGTAAGGACTGTCCGGCCGGATCTGGCCGACGTCGTAGGTCCTGACGTCGGCGAACCGCATCTTCACGAACGGCGTGCCGGGGGGCGCGACATAGGTGCCGCTCGCATCCCGCGCCAGATCGGGATTGAGCCCGCGCTCATGCGAGACGACGACCTCGCCGTCGGCGGTCACCCCGACGTCGAGCTCCAGCGTGTCCACGCCCATCGAGAGCGCGTTGGCGAAGGCCGGCAGGGTGTTTTCCGGCAGCAGCGCCCGACCGCCGCGATGCGCCTCGAGGTCGAAGGCCGAATCGGATCCCATGGCCTCTCCCGCAATGAGAAATGTCAGCACGGTCAGGAATATCGCAGCAGGTGACGGCATGGTGGCTCGAAGGGCAGGCGGAAAGGACGGCATTTGAACGCATTCGGCGCGGCCGGCCTATTCTATAGGCTTTCGCGGCTGTTGAAAGCTTGGGCGGCGGCTTGGGTTGCGTCCGCCCGGCTTGTATGTACTCATGGTCGCCGCCCTGGAATCCCGCCCGTGCAACAGAAACGCGATCACCGCATCATCCGCAGCCGCCATTTTCATCGGATGCAGCGGCGACATTTCATCATCTTCGACGTGCTGCCATTCGTCGGCACGCTGGTGGCACTCGCCCTGCTGTTCTACCGCCCGATCGGTGCGATGGAACTCGGCCTGTTCTTCGGGTTCTGGCTGGTCACCGGCCTCGGCCTCACTGTCGGCTATCACCGCCTGTTCACCCATCGCGCCTTCGCGACCTCCACGACGATGAGTGCGATCCTGGTCATCATGGGTTCGATGGCGGGGCGCGGTCCCATGCTGTCCTGGGCCGCGATGCATCGCCGCCACCACGAATTGTCCGATCACGATGGCGATCTGCATTCGCCGCGTCTGCATGGCGACGGCCCATTCGGTCGCCTGCGCGGCTTCCTGCACGCGCATCTGACCTGGATGGTCGAGCACGATTATCCCAACGTTGCGCATTACGTGCCGGATTTGATGGCGGACCGCAGGCTGGTTGTCGTCAACAGCTACTATTACACTTGGGCCGGTCTCGGCCTGGTGTTGCCCGCCTTGATCGGCGGCCTCGCCACCATGAGCCTGTGGGGGGCGCTGAGCGGCTTGCTCTGGGGCGGCGTGGTCCGCATGTTCGTGGTCGAGCAGACCATGTCTGCGATCAACTCGATCATGCATACGTTTGGCGCGCAGCCGTTCGCCACCCGCGACGACAACAGCCGCAATCTCGGCGTGATGGCCTGGCTGGCCTGGGGCGAGGGCTGGCACAACAACCACCATGCCTTTCCGTATTCCGCCGCCTTCGGCCTGCGCTGGTTCGAATTCGATCCCGGCTTCGTCTTCATCCGGGCGCTGGAAGCGCTGGGACTGGCTTGGGACGTCAAAGTGCCGAGCGAGGAGAAGATCGCGCGGCGCATGCTGCGGCAGCCGGGCGATGCTGCGCCCGACCTCGAAACGGGCTGAGCATCATCTGCCGGCTAACGCCGGCGATGACGCGGCTTTGAACCGATGCTGTTCAACGACTACCCCTTCCTCCTGGTCTTCCTGCCGGCGGCACTGCTGATCTACCGCCTGGCCGATCCCTATCCGCGACTTCGGATCGGTGTCCAGGTCGCGCTGTCGCTCGCTTTCTATGCCTGGGGCAGCCCGTTCTTCATCCTGCTCCTGATCGCCTCGATCGCGATCAACTGGCTCGCCTCGGTCGCCTATAGCCGTATGAAATGGTCCGGGGTTCTTACGCTCGTGATCGTGCTCGATCTCGCGGTGCTGGCGCTGTTCAAATACGCCAACTTTCTGCTTGCCAATCTCGGCTTCGTGCTCGGCTCGACACTTCCGGCGTTCGACATCGGGCTGCCGCTCGGCATCTCCTTCTTCACCTTCCACCACATCATGTATCTGGTCGATCTGAAGCGGGGGAAGGCGCCGCTCTATGCGCCCGATCGCTACGCGCTCTACATCGCCTTCTTCCCGCAGGCGATCGCCGGCCCCCTGGCGCGCTGGTCGGAGGTGATGCATCAGTTCGGCAGGCAGGTCTATGTGCCGGGCTGGCAGCGCCAGTTCTGCATCGCGACCTGCTTCATCGCGATCGGCCTGTTCGAGAAAGTCGTGATCGCCGACAGCATCGCGCATCTGCTCGATCCGATCTACACGCAGGCCGCGAGCGGACCGCTTCCAAGCGGCGATGCCTGGCTCGCCTTCTGCTTCTCGTTCCAGATATTGTTCGACTTCTCCGGCTATTCCGACATCGCGATCGGACTCGGCCTGCTGTTCGGGGTGCAGCTGCCGTATAATTTCAACGCGCCGCTGCGCTCGACCAACATCCAGGACTTCTGGCAGCGCTGGCACATCACCCTGATGCTGTTCCTGCGCGACTACGTGTTCTATCCGCTGGTCAATCTGCGCCTCTTGCCGCGGCGCTGGCTCCCGGTGCAGTTCTTCGGCGCCATGCTGATCACGATGGCGCTGTGCGGCCTGTGGCACGGTGCGAGCTGGGCTTTCGTGTTGTGGGGCGTGCTGCACGGGCTCGCGCTGGTCGCCTGCACTCTGTGGCGCCGCTACGGCCCGGAGGTCCCGTCATGGCTCGGCTGGGCGCTCACCGTGCTGTTCGTGCTCGCGACCGGGGTGATCTTCCGCGCCGGATCGGTCGAGGCGGCCAGGCATGTTTTTTCCGGGCTTGTCGAGCCGCTGCCGCTGGAGCGTGGAAAGCATCTGTGGCCGCTGATCGCGGCGCCGCTGTTCGCCTTCCTGTTGCCGGCGAGCCAGGACATCGTGGCGGTGCTCACGCGCCGCCCGAATCCGTGGCTCGCCGGTCTGCTCGGCCTTGGGCTGTTCGCATTGCTGCTTCAGATGGGTGGTCGGGATCTCCATGAGTTCGTCTATTTCAAGTTCTGAAACCGATCCCGGCTGGGGCCGGAGCCTGAAGGCGTGCCTGGGCGCGCTAGTCGGCGCTGCGCTGCTGGTGCTCGCTCTGATGGTGCTGGTCGACCCCTACGACAGCGGCAAGCTAGGGCTGCTCGGCATCGACGGCGTCGACAATCGCCTCACCCAGATCACGGCCGCGAGCCGCGCCAGGAATCCGGATTTCAATGCGGCCATCCTCGGCAATTCGACGGCGCAGATGATCGAGCCGGCGGAGTTGTCGCGCGCGACGGGCCTGCACTTCGTGCAGCTCCACATGACCGGTTCAATTCCGCGTCAACAGCTTGCGGTGCTCCACTTCTTCCTGCGACATCACAAGCAGGTCGGCGCATTGGTGATCGTGGCCGATCCCGGCTGGTGCGAGCATGCGCGGCCGAAGGAGGAGGGCGGGGTCCCGTTTCCCGATTGGCTCTACGACAGAAGCGTCGTCACCTATGCGGTGCGGCTGATCTCCTGGCAGGCGATCGAGCAGGCATTTCAGCGCTTGAGCATCGGGCTTGGCCGGCGGCAGCGGATGAATCCCGACGGGTATTTCAGCTACGAGGACATCTGGCCGCCCGGCCAATTCAGGGAGATCAACTGGCCCAGGGATCCCCCGCCCGCCGCCTCGGCCGAGATACGAACGCGTTTTCCCGAGATCGATGCGCTGGCCGATATCGTCAAAGGCCTGCCGGCCGATGCGCCCGTCGTGATCGTCGTGCCGCCGACCTTCGCGGCCACCGTGCCGAAGCCCAGCACCGAGACAGCCTTGGAGCGCAGCGCCTGCGACGCCGCACTGAAGCAGGTGGTTGCGGGCCGACCCCGCAGCAATTTCATCAGCTATCGGGTCGACAACGATCTGACGCGCGATCGCGCCAATTTCGCCGACTTCATTCACTACCGCCCGAAGCTCGCGCGCAGGATCGAGCAGGGCATCGCCGCGAGTCTGCGTGACGGGGAGAGCGCGCGGATCGATTTCTGAACAACTGGCGGCTCAAGCAAGCTGTTCGAATCCGCCCTCGAGCCAGAGCTTGCGGGCCAGCTTGCGCTGGATCTTGCCGCTCGTGGTCTTCGGCAGCGCGCCGGGCCGGATCAGCGCGATGTGCCGCGCGGAAATCTCGTGGTTGTCGGCGACGGCCTCGCGGATCCGGCCCTTGATCTCTTCGGTGTCGATCGTGTGGCGCGCGGTGCGCTCGACCTCCTGGACGATGACGAGGGTCTCTTCGCCGCTCTCGTCCGGCACCGAGAACGCCGCGCCGCAGTTTTCGCGCAGCGGGCCATCGAGGGACTGCACCGTGCGCTCGATGTCCTGCGGATAATGGTTGATGCCGCGGATGATGAGGAGGTCCTTGATCCGGCCAGTGACGAACAATTCGCCTGTCACGTCGACGAAGCCGAGGTCGCCCGTGCGCAGCCACGGCCCGCCCTCGCCGGCGATCTCCGCATTGAGCCCCGCGCGCGTCGCTTCGGCGTTGCGCCAATAGGCGCGGGCGATGTTGGCGCCATTCACCCATATCTCACCGACGCGGTCGGCGGGCAGGCGTGTGCACTTGTCCGCGTCCACGATGGCGATCCTCTCGCCGGTGAGCGCGCGCCCGCAGCCGACGGCGATTTGCGTATCCCCTGCATCGGAAGGTTCTTCCATCGCATGTTCCTGCAGCGCCGCACGGCTGACAGGGCGCGTGACATGGCCGCCGCCGCGCCGTCCGCCGGAAATCAGCAGCGTCGCCTCCGCCATGCCGTAGGCCGGATACATCGCGCGCGGATCGAAGCCGTGCGGCGCGAATGTCGCGATGAATCGTTCGATGGTCTGCGAGCGCACCGGCTCCGCACCGTTGAGCGCGATCTTGAGCGAGGACAGGTCGACGCCCTCCATCTGGTCGGCGCGATAGCGACCGACGCAGAGGTCGAAGCCGAAATTGGGGCTGCAGGCGACTTCGGCACGATAATGCGAGATCGCGCGCAGCCAGCCGAGCGGCCGCTGCATGAACGCGTTCGGCGCCATCAGCACGCAAGTCGCCCCGACATAGAGCGCCTGCAGCGCGTTCAGGATCAGTCCCATGTCGTGATAGAGCGGCACCCAGTTGACGTAGGTCGATCGGCTGGTGTTGCCGAGCGCGAGCCGGATCATCTCGAGATTAGCGAGCAGATTGGCATGGCTCACCATCACGCCCTTCGGCTCGGAAGTGGAGCCTGAGGTGTATTGCAGCAAGGCGACGTCGTCCTGCGCCGGCTCGGGAAGTGCAACTGTCTCGGCGTCGGCCGCGCTCGGACCGACCTCGATCCAGCGAATGTTCTCCTGCGCGAAGCGCGCTTGCAGATCGCCACGGAGCGCGACGGCTGATGTGGTCAGTGCTACCGCCGGCGTGCAATTGGCGAGGATCGCGGCGCTGGCGTCGCGCGCGCCGTTTCGCCGCGGCATCATCATCGGCACGGCAATGATGCCCGCCACCAGGCAGCCGAAGAACGCCACCATGAACTCGATGCCGGGTGGAAACACCAGGACGGCACGCTCACCGCGCCGCGCGATCGCGATCAGGCGCGCGGCGAGCATGCATGCGGAGTGATGCAACTGGCGGAAGGTGAGGACAGCTTCCTCCGTTCCGCGATCGGAAACGAAGACGTAAGCACGGTCGTCGCCCTGCTCCTCAGCGCGCCGGGCCAGCAGTGCCACGAGCGAGCGGAAGCTTTCCATGTGGGGTGCGCGGCTTCAGCCGCCCTCAGGCGGCGGAGCGGATGGCGCGCTTGTCGGCGAGAAATCGCGACAAGGCCTCAACGGTCGGATGGTCGTAGAAGTCGTCCGTCGACAGTTCGAGGTCGAGCTTCTCCTCGAGCTCCATCATGAGGTAGACCAGCATCGCCGAATCGAGGCCGAGACGGTTGAATTTCGTGCCGGTGTCGACGCGGTCCCTCGAAATTCGCAGGATATTCGCCAGGGCGGTAACGCAGAAATCCGAAATCTGCTCGCGTGTCATGTCATGTCCCAGAAACAACGGGAACGACAATACGGGCGACCCCCTAGTTGTCAATTTGCCCGGAACGCCGCTGCGTTGAAGGTTGGGGACTGTTGCTTTCCTGCGTCGTCCGACTGCTCAATTCAGGCGCAAACAGGCGCGACGTTCCGCAGTCGCGTCCCCAAATGACGATTTGACGGGGGAGGAGCAGCCGCGCTCGCGCTGAACGAATCAGCAGTCACGGCGCTCTTGCGTGCCGAAGATCGTCGAGCGCGGCAAGCGCTGCGCTCGGACGCGTCAGTTCTGATAGTAATAGCCGCGCGGCTGATAAACCTGCCGGGGCTGTGGCTGATAGTAGTAGCCCTGCTGGCCGGTGCCTTGATTGTAGTACTGCTGCGGCTGCTGCTGATAGACCTGCGCGTCATAGAGCGGGCGGCTGCCGCGCGGCGCCGGATAGCGCGCGCCGGTATCGCTGCCGTCGGCCGGGTAGATGTAGTTGTCGTCCTGCGGCATGTAGCGGCGGGCGGGGGCGGCCTGAGGCATCAGGTTCACGGGATCGCCTGACGTTACGTACTGGTTTTCGGCCGGCTGTGGTGCGCGGGCCACCGCCGTGGGGTTGCGGCCGCGCGGATTGCGGGCCAGCGCCACCTGCGCCGAGCCGGTCAACGTTACCGTCGTGTTGAGCACGCCCTGCTGCTGCACCAGCGCGTAGAGCGTCGAGGCATTCTGGCGCGACAGCCGTACGCAGCCGTGCGAGGCGGGCGAGCCGAGCCGGCCGACCGAGTCGGTGCCGTGGATGGCGTGGCCGACCTTGGTGAAGAAGATCGCGTGCGGCATCGGCGCGTCGTCGAATTCCTTGGAGTAGTGATCCTCTTCCATGCGGAAGGCGCGGAACGCGCCGCTCGGCGTCTCGCGCGAGGGGATGCCGGTCGACACCGGCCAGCGATAGCGCGCGACGCCGTCGACTGCGACGGTCATCTGCTGATTGTCCTTGTCGACGGTGATCTCGACCTTGGCCTGCGCGGCGCCTGCGCTCAAAAGCATCAGGGAGGTGAAAGCGATGAAAAATGAACGCATCTGGAAACGCATTTGAATCCTGGCCTCCGGCCTGTTCACGCCAGGCGCTGCGGCTCTCCGTCCCCCGGCCTGCAATATGCCTGCAATCCGGCTTTCGTTCCAGCGGCCTGGGCACCCATCGTTAACGTGGCGCCGGGCGTAAGCAAGGCCGCTTGTGCCGTGCCGCGTGCGGCAGCGGTGACATTTTCGCGAGCGCGGCTGTTCATGATGGCGCCAATTTGTCACGAAGGCGCAACCAATTGGCCGCATCGGCGTTGACACTGAGCCCACCTTTGCCAGCGGCTTTCGTCGCGGGCTTACCCATTAGGAAACGTGATGAACAAAGCTCGTGTCACCGCCGCTTCGTTGCCGGCCGGTTTACCCGGCCGCCTGCTCCTTGCAGGCGCCGCTATCGTTCTGACCCTGACGTGCCTGCCGCATCCTGGCCACGCCCAAGGCATCGTGCGCGGCGCCCAGGAAGGTTCGTATGAAGGCAACCGCATCGCCGGACCGGTGGGCGGCGCGGTCGGGGGTGTCGTCGGGGCCGGCGTTGGCGGAGCCGTAGGTGCCGTGGATGGTATCCTGGGCATTCCCTATCACGGCCATCGCCGCTGCCGCGGCTATTACGACGGCCACAACCGCTTCCACTGCTACCGGTAATCCGCAGCAGTCATCCGGGGCTCGCGCTTGTCGCGCCCCGGAATGACGGTCAGTTCTTCAGCCGATACCCTGTCCGGAAGATCCACCAGATCACGACCAGGCAGATCACGAGGAACGCGGTCGTCATGCCGATGCTGACGGCGACGCTGACGTCGGCGATCTCGTAGAAGCTCCAGCGGAAGCCGGAGATCAAATAGACGACCGGGTTGAGCAGCGCCACCGTGCGCCAGGCGGGCGGCAGCATGTCGATGGAATAGAAGCTGCCACCGAGGAAGGTCAGCGGCGTCACCACCAGCATCGGGATCATCTGCAGCTTCTCGAAGCCGTCGGCCCAGATGCCGATGATGAAGCCGAACAGACTGAACGTCACCGCCGTCAGCACCAGGAAGGCGAGCATCCAGACCGGATGATGGATGTGCAGCGGGACGAACAGGCCGGCTGTCGCCAGGATGATGAGGCCCAAAATGATCGACTTGGTCGCGGCCGCGCCGACATAGCCGAGCACGATTTCGTAATAGGAGATCGGCGCCGACAGGATCTCGTAGATCGTGCCGGTGAATTTCGGGAAGTAGATGCCGAACGAGGCGTTCGCGATGCTCTGGGTCAGCACCGAGAGCATGATCAGGCCGGGCACGATGAAGGTGCCATAGCTGACGCCCTCGACCTGGCTGATGCGCGAGCCGATCGCGGCGCCGAACACCACGAAATACAGCGAGGTCGAGACGACCGGCGAGACGATGCTCTGCAGCAACGTACGCCAGGTGCGCGCCATTTCGAACAGATAGATGGCGCGGATGGCGCGGTGATTCATGACGTCCTCACGAGATCGACGAAGATATCCTCGAGCGACGATTGGGTCGTGTCGAGATCGTTGAAGCGGATGCCGGCGGTGCGGAGGTCGCCGAGCAGGCTGGTGATGCCGGTGCGCTCGCCCTTGGTGTCGTAGTCGTAGATCAGCGTCGCGCCGCCGTCGCAGAGGTCGAGCTCGTAATGCCTGAGGCTCTCCGGCAGCGCATCGAGCTTGCCCTGCAGGTGCAGCGTCAGCCGCTTCTTGCCGAGCTTCTGCATCAAGGTGGCCTTGTCCTCGACCAGCACGATCTCGCCCTTGTTGATGACGCCGATGCGGTCCGCCATCTCCTCGGCTTCCTCGATGTAGTGCGTGGTCAGGATGATGGTGACGCCGGATTGCTGGAGGGTCCGTACCACCTCCCACATGCCCTTGCGCAGCTCGACATCGACGCCGGCGGTCGGCTCGTCCAGGAACAGGATCTGCGGCTCGTGCGACAGCGCCTTGGCGATCATCACGCGGCGCTTCATGCCGCCGGAGAGCGTGATGATCTTGTTGTCCTTCTTGTCCCACAGCGAGAGGTCCTTCAGCACCTTCTCGATATGCGCAGGATTCTTCGGTTTGCCGAACAGGCCGCGGGAGAAGCTCACGGTCGCCCACACGCTCTCGAAGGCGTCGGTGTGCAATTCCTGGGGCACCAGGCCGATCAGCGAGCGTGCCTTGCGATAGGAGGTCTGGATGTTCTCGCCGCCGACCAAAACCTTGCCTTCGCTCGGATTGGCGATGCCGCAAATGATGGAGATCAGCGTGGTCTTGCCGGCGCCGTTGGGGCCGAGCAGCGCAAATATCTCGCCGCGCTGGATATCGAGATTGACGTTCTTGAGCGCCTTGAAGCCGGACCCATAGGTCTTCGACAAATTGGCGACGGAAATGATGGAAGACATGATGGCCGCAAGCCTGAGGGGCAAATGGTGGGGGAGGGAAGCTGGAACCTGCCGGTAACGGGGGGGCCAGCGGAGCCCTGAGATAGGAATGTCCTTACCGGGCTGCAATCGGCTGGAGAAAAATGGTCTCAAAACAGGCCCTTACGTGGCAGGTTTCGGGCAAGTGTTGCGCGATGGTCACTGCTTGCTGCTAAGATTGCTGCTCACGCGGCTCTTTGTTGCGTCTGCGAGCAGGCCATGGCTACGATTCCGGCCAATCGCAAAGCGCATCGTCCCCAGGGAAAACATCGATGAGACCGAACGGCCGTCACACCGCGGGCGCCAGCCAGCTGTCCGCCCTCCGTGCGTGGGCGATGGGCCTGCTCCTGCTGTCAGCTGTTGCCATCAGCCCGACCACCGCCAAGGCGGCGCCGAGCCAGGCGGCCGCGACGACGCACGTCTATCTGCTCCGCGGCGTGCTCAACATCTTCTCGCTCGGGCTCGACACCATCGGCGCCCGGCTCCAGGCGCAGGGCATTCCGGTGACGGTCGCGAATTTCGTGTCCTGGTCCTCGCTCGCGGATGAAGCCGCGACCGCCTACAAGGCCGGCCGGCTCAAGACCATCGTCCTAGTCGGGCATTCCTCGGGTGCGACCGCGCTGCCGGACATGATTGCCAAGCTCAACCAGCTCGGCGTGCCCGTGAAGCTCGCGATCGGCCTCGATTCCGTGTTCAAGACCAAGCTCTCGACCGGCGCCGAGCGCTACATCAACATCTATATCGGCGACGGCCCCGGCGAGCCGGTGCGGGCCGCGGCGGGCCTGCGCGGCAAGCTCGACAATGTCGACGTCCGCGGCTCCGGCGTCGGTCACATCTCGATCGACAAGAACGAGGCGATCCAGCGCCGCGTCATCGCCGAGATCGACGCCGCCATCATGCGCTCGCGCGCGCCGGCTGCTCACGTCGCCGAACCCGGCGCCCCCGCCGCGCCGCGGCAGGCGCGCTCGGCGGCGGCAACGGCGCCGCGGAACTGATCGTTAGCCAGGAATAGCCACTCATCACGCCGCCGTCGACTTCGTTGTCGGCGTCGTCGTCGTTTTGTCTTTCGCGAATGTGCCATCGCCAAAGAAGAGAAAGGCCCGCCGCGGCAGCGGCGAGCCCTTTCGAAGCGTCGAGCCCAGCTGCGGTTACTTCTTCTCGGGCACCCAGGTCGTGCTGGCCTTGTCGTACTTGAAGCCCGGGGCCTCCTTGAGGCTGTCCTTGGACTCGTCGAGCGTCAGCCACCATTTGTCGTTCTTCTTGGTGGTTTTGACCGCGCTGAAGGGAATGATGACGTCCTTCTCGCCGGCGCCCAGGAAGCCTCCGACGCCAAGGACAAGCCCAGTGATCTTGCCGGACTTGTCGACGAGCACGTCATCGATGTCGCCGATCTTGCTTTCCTTGGGATCGTAGACGGCCTGCTTGTAGTAGTTGGTCACCGTCCAGCTTTCCGACGGCGCCGATTTCACGGTGGTCGTTGCTGCATGGGCGGCAGTCGCGGCGGCAGCAGCGAGAGCACATGCCAAAGCCAGCTTTTTCATTTCGGTCTCCTCAGCTTGATCGATCGCGGTGGCAACATGCGGTTCAAGCGAGGTTCCTGTCCGTCGAATTCAAGGAACTCGGCCCACAATCTGGTGTTGTTACACCATGGCAAAGAGACGAGACGTTCGCCCAATGACGGTTCAGCCCGAGCGAAACTGGGCCGCTCGGCCGGTCGCCGAAAATGCGCCTGAGAAAAAGCCGCGGCCACGATCGGACCGGTTGAGCGCGACGCGGGCCACCTCGTTAAGGCAGCATGCGCTCCGAACGCAGCGCGCGTTGCTCGCCGGCAAGAGCGACGGTCGCAGGAGCACCTCGAAATGATAAGCCGGTCTTTCGGCGTGCCGGCTGTTTGGGGTCAGAACACGTGAAGATATTTCAGTGCCCGTCATGTCGCCAACCTGTTTCGTTCGAGCACGTCGCGTGCGCGAATTGCAGCACCGAGCTGGTGTTCGATTCCGCGCGCATCGACATGACGAAACTTGCATCCAATCAGTCTTGCCGTAACCGCGAGATCATCGGCTGCAACTGGTGTGTCGAGGGTGCGGACTGGTATTGCGGCTCATGCCGCCTTACGCGCACCACACCAGACCTCGGCAGCACCAGAAACATCATGCTCTGGCGGCGCATGGAGGAAGCCAAGCGCCGTCTCCTCTACGACCTCGCTCGCCTGGGGCTTCCGCTTGCATCCCGCAGTGGCGCGCAATTGGCGTTCGACATACTCTCGGACGAAGCCAATCCGATTTTGACGGGGCATCTCTCGGGCCTGATCACGCTCAATCTCGCGGAGGCCGACGACGTCGAGCGCGAAGCGCGCCGCGTGGCGTTCCGGGAGCCGTACCGCACCCTGCTCGGACATTTCCGGCACGAGATCGGTCACTTCTATTGGGACCTCCTCGTCGACGGCACCACATTCCAGGCGCCGTTCAAGCTGATTTTCGGTGACGAGACCCAGGACTATCAGGCCGCGATCACCGGCTATTACGGCCGCACCGATCGTTCATACGACCGGCGCGGCTTCATCAGCGAATACGCCACCTCCCATCCCTGGGAGGATTGGGCGGAAACGTTCGCGCATTTCCTGCATATCGTGTCGACGCTCGACTCGCTGGCAGGTCTGCCGTTGTCCCTTGACGAGCGCGCCCGCCAGACCCTGACGGATCCCTATCTGGAGAGCGATTTCGAAGCGCTCCTGGCATTGTGGACGCCGCTCTCCCGCGGCATCAACGCGCTCAATCGCTCGCTCGGAATGAGCGACGCCTATCCGTTCGACATATCGCCGGCGGTGAAGGGCAAGCTGCATCTCGCGCACATGGCGATCAGCGCATTTCGTGATCAGCAGAGATTGGCGGCATAGCGCCGCGGAGAATGGCCCCGGTCATCTCAAGAACGCGCGAATGCTCTCCGCGATCTCCCGTGCATGCGTTTCCAGCGCGAAATGACCGGTGTCGAAGAACTGCACCACAGCGTTGGGATTGTCGCGCTTGAACGCCTCGGCGCCGGGCGGAATGAAGAACGGATCGTTCTTGCCCCAGACCGCGAGGAACGGCGGTTTGTGCGTGCGGAAATACTCCTGGAATGACGGATAGAGCGCGACGTTACTTTTGTAGTCGCCGAACAGATCGAGCTGTACGTCGTCCGAGCCCGGACGCGCCAGGTAGAAATTGTCGAGGTTCTGGCCGTCCGGCGACACCAGGGTCGCATCGGGAACGCCATGAGTGTACTGCCAGCGGGTCGCCTCCGGCGCGAGGAAGCCGCGCAGCGCCTCGCGATTGGCCGGCGACGGATCCTGCCAATAGGCCTTGATCGGCGTCCAGCCATCGCTGAGGCCGTCCTCATAGGCGTTGCCGTTCTGCGAGATGATCGCCGTGATCCGCTCGGGGTGGCGCAGCGCGAGCCGGAAGCCGGTCGGAGCGCCGTAATCAAACACGTAGACAGAGAAGCGATCGAAGCCGATCACCTCGGTGAAGCGCTCGATGACGTTCGCGATCTTGTCGAAGCTGTAGCGGAAGGTTTCGCGCGGGGGCATGTCGGACTGGCCGAAGCCGGGCAGGTCGGGCGCAACGATATGAAATTTGTCGGCGAGCAGCGGGATCAGGTCGCGGAACATGTGGCCGGCGCTCGGGAAGCCGTGCAGCAGCAGAAGCTTTGGCGCGCCCGAAGGCCCGGCTTCGCGATAGAACACCTTGAAGCCATCGACGTCTGCGGTGCGGTAGGTGGTCTGGGTCATGGCCGTCTCCGTTGCTCGAAGTAACCTGTTAAATGCCTAAAAATAGGTTATTAGTCCATATCGTAACTTGTCAATAGTCATTTTACAGGTTACTTGGTCGAGCCATCCTTCGAACCGGCCAGGGACCGCTCATGGACAGACCGCCTGCCATGTTCATCGCCGACTCGCTCGGCCTCGATTTCCTCAACTCGGTGGCGACACCGGTCGAAACGCCCGTCGATTGGATCGACGATGGTGACGGCCTGATCGACTGGCTCGCCCAGTCGAAGCTGGTGCCGGTCGATGAGCTCGCCGCGTTGCAGGCGCGCGCGGTGCCGGGAGAGCTGGACAAGGTCGCAAGCGAGGCGCGCGCCTTGCGCGAATGGTTCAGGGGCTTCGTGCGCAAGCATGCGGGCAGGCCGCTCACGGCGGCGGCTCTCAAAGAACTCGGTCCGTTGAACAGCTTGTTGGAACGCGACGAGACCTTCAGCCGGATCGAATCCGGACACGGCGATGGCGGCGCTCTTTCGCTGCACAGGAAGCGGCGATGGCGATCGCCCGAAGCGTTGCTGCTGCCGGTTGGCGAGGCGATGGCGAAGTTCGTCTGCGAGGAGAATTTTGCCGACGTGAAGGCGTGCGAAGGCCATCACTGCACGATGTTGTTCGCCGACCACACCCGCAGGCGCGCACGGCGGTGGTGCATCATGGCGGTCTGCGGCAACCGCGCCAAGCAGGCCGCGCATCGCAACCGGCTCAAGAGCAGGCGGTAATCGACGACGTCCCGGCGCCTCTGTAGCGGCCGACCTATCGCTTCCTGACCAGCTTGAGAGGACGAGCGGTTCTCTGGGTGCGGGGCTTGATCGCTTCAATTTGCGCATCGGGTGGGCCCAGGAAGCGGACGAACATCGTCTTCAGGTGCGCCGCGCTCTGCTTGATATCCAGCGTCGGGTTGCGGATCGGCATCGCGCGGGATCCGTCGATGAGGGCGATCAGGACGTCCGCCGTCGCATCCGGATTCAGTCCCGGATCGACCCGTCCCTGGCTTTGTGCCTGCCGCAGGAAATCGCTCCACATGCGGCGCACCGTCTCGGTGTGGCGTTCGATGAGCTTGGCGAATTCCGGATTGCGGGCGGCCTCCGCGAGACCGTCCAGGTTGAGGATCTGCGCAGGGCGAAACCGCAGGCTGGTTTCCTCGATGTCGGTCAGCAGCGCCTCGATCACGTCGGGGGCGGCGAGAATTTTTTCGAAGCGCTCCGCCGCATGCGCGAGGCCCAGGTCGATCATCGCCTCGATGATCGCCTCCTTGCTCGGAAAGTAGTGATAGAGGTGGCCGGGACTGATGCCGGCCGCGGTGCAGATGTCTGTCGTGCTGGCGCCGCGGAATCCGTCTCTGATGAAGCAGCGGATCGCCGCGCCGAGGATCTCGCCGCGCTTCTGCTCATGCTTGACGGGGTCGACTTTCCTCAAACCGGACATCTCCATTCACACTCGCCCCGTTTAGCACGACGATTCGCCACGAGAAAATCAAAATTAGAGAGTTCCATCTATTTATGTTGACGGATGTTGCTGAACATGGGAGTGATTATTAGAGTGATCTATCTAATAATCTGTCGTTGCGGGAATGGGACCATGCGCTTTCCTCGGACGGTCCTGATGAGTGTCGCGCTGGCTCTCGGCGGGTGCGCGACCGCGCCGCTCGAGCGGGCCGGCTCGCTCAGGAGCTACGACCGGATGTCGGACGCGAACGGGCTGGTGACGCGATCGCAAATCCGCGTCAACAAGAAGGACGTGCTGGCGGCGAAAACGATCCGGATCGCGTCCACCGTCTTTCCCGCGCGCAACGATGTTGCGTTGAACCAAAAGGAGCGTCGCCTGGTTGCGAACGCCATCAGCCGCGAGCTGTGTCTGCGCTTGAGCGAACGCTTCCGCATCGTCTCTGCCGACGACGACGCCGACCTCACGGTGCAGGCGACGGTGACGCATGCCACGCCGACCAGCCCGACCGCTTCCGGCGCATCGAAGGCACTGTCGATTGCCAAGACGGTTGCACTTCCCGCCGTGCCTGTGCCGGTGCCGAGGCTTCCGGTCGGGCTCGGCAGCCTGTCGGTCGAGGCGGAGGCGCGCGACTTCGCCGGATTTCAGAAGGCGGCGATGGTCTGGGCGCGCAGCGCCAACTCCATCTCGAACTCGCCGCGGGTTGCCAACGAGGGCGATGCCTACGACCTTGCCGCCGATTTCGGCGCGGACTTCGCCAAGCTGGTCACATCGGGAGAATCGCCGTTCGGTGGAATCCCTGCGCTGCCTCCGATGGACAGCATTCCCGTCCGGCTCGGTGGTGCGCCCAAATATGTCGCGTGCGAAGCGTTCGGCCGGTTTCCGGGCCTCACCGGTTTCGCAGGCCAGGGACTCGGCTTGCCGCCAGCCTGGACGGATTCCGGTGCCAAGGACAATTCACCTCCGGCACCAGCGCACGAGGTGAATTCAGGGCAGCCGCTCACGCAATGACCTCGACGCATTCTCTGCCGCGTTCGCCGCGGCGTCCGCCCGAGCGCTCGCCCTTGGCCGCCAATCCGTGCATGCCCTGGCCGCCATTGTCGTAATTGGACGACCCCGGTCGCGGTCGTCCAAGCGGTCTATCGGCAGGCGGGCTAGAGTGCCGCGAAGATTGTTTCGCCGACTTTGGAATGTCGCGTCCGATCAGGTCTTCGGATGTGACGGCTGGGGATCAACATGAAGAATTTTGCTATGGCTGCTCTGTTCCTTGCCTTCGGAACGGTGGCGGTCCTGGCCGCCGACCTCCCCGTCAAGGCGCGACCTGTGGTCATCGATCCCGGCTACAATTGGAGCGGCTTCTACGTCGGCGTGAACGGCGGCTATGCCTGGAATAACGCCAACGACGTCGTCGTTTCCGGCACCCCTGTGATCACGGTCTCGCAGTCCGGCGCGGTCCCCTTCGCCGTCGGCGGACTGCGGCCGGAGGGCTATCTCGTCGGCGGACAGGTCGGCTGGAATTACCAGTTCGGCGCCGGATTGGTCGGCATCGAGGGGGATTTCGATTTCGCCGACATCAAAGACTCCCGCAATGTCGATTTACCAGTGCTCGGACCGGCTGCCAGGACCAGCGCGAGCGAGAAGATCGACTTCTTCGGCACGGTGCGCGGCCGTCTCGGCGGAATCGTGTCGCAGCGGCTGCTGCTGTTCGCGACGGGCGGTCTCGCCTACGCCAACGTCAAGGACAGCGCCAACATCAACGAGTTCTTCAATGCGCCGGTGATTGGACGGCAGTTCATCGCGAACGCCTCCGACCTGCGGTTCGGATGGACGGTCGGCGCCGGCGCAGAATGGGCCTTTGCCAGCAACTGGAGCGTCAAGGGCGAGTACCTCTATTACGATCTCGGCAGCCCCACGATCACGGGCTCCCAGACCAATCCGGTCGATACAGAGTTCGCGACCTACAGCTTCTCGACTCGCGGAAACATCGTGAAGGCGGGCTTGAACTACAGGTTCGACGGAGGCGGCCCCATTGTTGCAAGATACTGATCTCGGCTAAGACACCGATTGACCGCCGCCCGGGCGTTGCCTTGGCGCCCATTCTTGCCCCAAAAACCACCAAATCGACGGTCACTAAGCCGGGCAACGGGGGCTTCTGCTGCCCGGTGGTGGGACTGCGGACTAAATGATTGATCCAAGGCGACTTGTGGTGCTGTCAGCGGTTGCGCTGCTCGCCTTGAATCCCGGCCTGGCCGCAGGCTCGCCCGCCAAGTCGAAGCGGGCGGCAGTGGCGACCGTCGCGCCGCCTCCACCCCCGCCGGCCGAGCCGCTGCCGCCGCCGAAGATCTACCTGTTTCGCGGCGCCATGGGCCCGATCTTCTCGACCGGCATGGACCGGCTCGGCGAAAAGCTGACGAAGGCCGGCTTCTCGGCGGATGTCTACGAATTCACCATCTGCCGATGGATCGGCGATCGGGCCATCTCCAGCTACAAGGAGACGCCGGCGCCGATCGTGCTGATCGGCCACTCCATGGGCGGGCTGTGCTCGATCGTCATCTCCGAGATGGCGGCCAAGGAGAACATCCCGATCAGCCTCGTCATCACCATCGATCCCGCGCATGCGACCGGCGACGTGCCGCTCAATGTCGAGCGCTTCATCAACATCTTCCTGTCCGACAGCGTGCTCGGCGGCGGCGATGTCGTGGCCGTGCCCGGCTATCGCGGTCACTACGCAAGCTACGACCTCAAGGAGAACAGCCGCGTCTCGCACATCAATATCGAGAAGTCGGACGACATCCACCGCCAGATCGTCGAGATGGTGACGCAACTGCCGCGCATCCCGCCCCAGACCCAGGTCGATGCCGTGCCGCTGCGCTATCTCGTGCCGGCGGATACGCTGGTGGAGTTGTGGGATTCCGGCGTGCGGGTGCCTGTGCGCGCCGGCGACACCATGGGGAGCATCGCAGCCGCCCACCGCGTGCCGCTGTGGTCGATCGCGCAGAGCAACTCGCTGGCGGAGAACGCGCCGCTTATGCCCGGCCAGTCCATCATCGTCCCGCGTCATCTGACGCCGCTTGAGCCGATCGCCGCGATGGCGACGCCGCCGCCCGCGCCCGCTGGGCGGAAGTAGGAGAAGATCGGGCTGTCGCAGGCCAAGAAGTTGGATTCCCCTCCCACGCGCAGGGAAGCGCCACGCAGACATTCCGCGATACATGCTCGGCATGCGCATTTTCAGCAGATCGAGGTCACACGAGGAGATCGTGCGGCACATGAGACCCGGCTAAGCCGCCCACGACGTGAGTGCTATCGTCCAGATGCGGAACCTCGCCCGCTGTCGCGGCGCTACCATGTCCGCCGGCATGTGCCGCGCCTTCATGATGATCGAGCGGCGCTGGGAGATCGTCCACAAATGCGATGCTCGACCTCTCGATCGCCGGATTCAGGAAGTTGAAGGAATCGCCCAGTCCCGACGGATGTGCCTGCGCGTTTCCGTGTGGGCCGCCTGTGCCGCCTTCCGCGGAATGAAGTTGGTCATTGGGCCTGTCGGGCGCCGCCATCGAAGCATGACTGTGTTCGCTTGCCTGCGATGGAATCGAATGAGCGGTGCCGCCGTTCACGAGGCCTTTCTGGGAGGCGACATCAGGCGTATTGCCGGCGTCGGCAAGGTTCGCTCTGCTATGAGCCTCCGCAGCCTTGCCGTCACCGGGATGCTGGTCGATGGCAGGGAGCGCATCCGGCGCACTGAAAGCGACGGCATGATTTTGCTCCAGCATGCCGGTTGCGCTAATTCCCTTCGGATGGATGCTGTCGTCGGTCCAGGATGGTTCGAAGACAAATTTGAAGTGGTCCATCGATAGCGAATGGATTGCCGGCTCCGAGGTGCCGGGTTGTGTCGGAACCTCGTCCGGGGCGGAAGAGGTGATCTCCTTGCTCCCCCCGCTTTGATCCCGGTCAAAATCGAAGAGAAAGCTCACATCGATTGCGGTCGAGCTTCCGTCCAACGATACAGAGCCGCTACTGCTCTTCGCTTCGGTCGAGGCGTCGGAGGTGCTGAATGTCATGACCGCCGCGTCGCCTTGCGCGGCGGCGGCCGGATCGAGGGTGTCGTTCACCGCCAAGGCCGGTGCCGCGGTTTGATCCACGATGAAGTCCGCCGAATCGATGGTCGCGACGCCCTGGAGATGAACTTCCAGCAGGCTGGAATCGCCGATCTGGAGGGTTTGATCCGTCGGATTGACGTACACGATGGTTTCATTGGCTGAGCTGTCGTAAATCCAGGCGATGGTGTGCGGCGGCACGGACGTACTCGTCGAGCTCAATGCCAGGATCACGAATCCGAGCGCGCCGATCGCCGTCAAATCGATCTTGTCGGTTCCCGATATGAAATCGGTAATCGTATCGAAACGGCCGGCTCTTGAATCCGCCACCGACAGATAAGCGAAGACATCATCGCCGTTGCTGCCCGTGAGCTGGTCCGCGCCGAGCCCGCCGATGATGGTGTCGTTCCCGTTGCTGCCGTCTATATCGTCGTGTCCGGAGCCACCGTAGAGGACGTCATCGCCGTTATTGCCCTTGATCGTATCGTCGCCCGATCCGCCAAAGATGGTATCGTTCACGCCGGTGCCATTGAGAGTGTCGTCGCCGGCGCCTCCATAGACGATCTGGGAAATGCTGCCGCCACCGGCGATGGTCTCGCCCGCGGGAGTGCCGTAGACGAACGGGGGATCGGATACGACAGTGGCTCCCGTTGCCAGATTGTCGAAGTCATTGGGATCGGCGTCGCTGGCGCCGTGGATGGCGATCGTGATCTCTTGCGTGGTGCCGTCGATGCTCGTCACCGTGAAATGGTCGGTGAGCGTATCGCCGACGTCGAGCGCGTCCACCACGCTGTTGTTGTTGTCCAGCGTATAAGTCCACAGCCCGGACGCGGTCATTGTAAAAGTGCCGTAGCCGCCGTCGCTTGCAGTAGGCGAGGTCACGGCCGTGAAAGTGTTGGCGGAGTTGTCGACGTCGGTATCGGTGAGCGTGCCGGTCGTGACAGGTGTGCCGGGAGTGACGCCGCCTGCTTCGAGCACCGAGCCCGTCGTCATCCCGGAAATGATGGCGGCGTCGTTCGCGCCGTTGATCGTGATCGTCACCACTTGCGGCGTGCCGTCGGCGGTCGTCACGGTGAATTGGTCGATCAGGACATATCCGGCATTGAGCGCCTGCACCGTGGCGTTGCTGTTGTCGAGCGTGTAGACCCACGTGCCCAGCGCCGTCATCGTGAAGGTGCCGAAGCCGCCCGCGCTCGGCTTGGGCGTGCTTACCGCGGTGAAGCTGTTGGAGGTGTTGTCGGGATCGGCGTCGCTCAACGTGCCGGTCGCAGTCTGCGTACCAGGCGAACCATTGGCGAAACCTCCGGCCTCGATCACAGAGCCGGTCGCCGTTCCGGAAATCACCGCAGCATCATTGCTGCCGTTGACGGTGATCGTCACCGTCTGCGCCGTGCCGTCGGCCGTGGTTACGGTGAAACTGTCTGTCAGCGTGTCGCCGTTGTTGAGCGCCTGCACCGCGACGTTGGTATTGTCGAGCGTGTAGCTCCACACGCCGGCCGTGGTGATGGTGAAGCTGCCATAGCTTTGTGCGCTTGCAGTCGGCGCGTTGACCGCCACGAACGCGTTGGCCGGGCTGTCGACATCCGCGGCGGCGAGCGTGCCCGTCGCGATCGGCGTGCCGGGCGAAGTGCCGCTCGCCTCGACGACTGAACCGGTCGCGGCCCCGGAGACGACGGCGGCGTCGTTGCTGCCCTGAATGGTGATCGTGACGATCTGGGGTGTTCCGTCGATGCTGGTCACGGTCAGGGTGTCGGTCAGGGTGTCGCCGACATTCAGGGCCTGTACCGTGCTGTTGCCATCGTCGAGCGTGTAGGTCCACACGCCGCCGGCTGTCATCGTGAAAGTGCCGTAGCCACCCGCGCTCCTGGTCGGCGAACTGACCGCCGTGAAGGTGTTGGGCGGATTGTCGACATCCGTGTCAGTAAGCGTGCCGGTTGCTGTCGGCATGCCCGGCACCGCGTTGGCGACGCCGCCCGCCTCTACCACCGTGCCGCCGGCGTTGCCCGAGATAATGGCCGTGTCGTTGACGCCTTTGATGGTGACTATGAAGGTTTGGCTCGTCGAGAGCCCGCCGTCCGATACGGTGACGACGAAGCTCGTGGTCGTCGGCGACGACAGGGCATTGATTGCATCGCTGTTCGGAACAAACGTGTAGGCGCCGGATGTGCTATTGAGATAGAGCGTGCCATACGGACCGGTCTGCGAAAGATCGAATGTGGCTCCATCCAGCACCGTGGTGCCGCCCGTCCCGCCGGCGAGACCGTAGGTCAACACGGCATTGAACAGGCTACTAGCGGTGAAGATCCCGCTTGTCGCGGTGAATTGGTCGTCGAATTTGAACGTATCGATTTCGGTTGGGCCGGCCGGCACGTTCAGTGTCGGCAGCGGGCGCTCGATCAAGGGGATGTTGAACGGCGCCACCATCGGAAGCAGGTTTGGCGGCGCAGTCGTGTTTTCCGACGTGAAATTGATGTGCTGCGGCGAAAGCGAGCCGGCGAAGGGTGGCGTGCTCGATCCTGCCGGACCTCGCGTGAGATTGGCGAGCACGTCCTGCTGAGCCGCCTGCAATTCCTCCATGCGAGCGGCACTGTTGGCGACCTGGTTTACGCTGACCGAGGAGCCGGTCTTGTGCAGGACGAAAGTCTCGCCCGGATCGTCGACGATGATATGTCGCGGCACCGGCTCCTTGGTGATGAGTTCGAATGTGCCGTGCTGAAGGTCTTTGTAGGTGATCGTGTCATCGTCCAGAAACGTGGCGTCCGGGTCTGCGGCCTGTGCGTCCTCCATCATGGAGAATGTCAACGCCGCAAGCGTCAGGATGCCGAAGCCCGTCGCATATGACCGGCCACGAACGCTCCCGACCGGCGTGTCGACTGTCAGAGTACCGCTGTTTGCCAGTCGGCCGGCGGCAAAAGCAAAGCTCCCGCTGCTGACCGCAACGACGGTCGAACCCGAAGTGACGTCGGAAGCGGAGGCGAATTCGCGCAACTCCATGCGAGCTTGGCCGGAGATGTCGAAGACCGTGTCGTCGAGAAGCCGAATTCCGATCTGTGCATCCGCAGCAGTTTCGATTATGTCACCGCGGCAGACAAGGTCGCCAATGCTGACCTGAATCGTCGCGCCGCCGTGGCGTATGAGGGTGACGCAACCGAATGCCCTTTGGACGATGCCGACGATCTGGAGAGGCAAAGCCGCAACGACCCCATTCTGGGGTCCAACGCCAAAAGCAACTGACATGGTCGTGGCCTCGCGTGCCGAATAACTCGGGCTCGGCGCGGTGCCGCGGTCTTCTTGTCGGTTTTGCTACGCCAAAGGCGAAATGCGCAATTTTTGGCGTTAGCAACCCCAGGCCTGCACGCCGAAGACGTTTGTTAAAAAACTGAACTCTATAGGTCTAGCCAGACTCTATAGGTCTGGCCAGGATGATAGCAGGTTCAGCGGAGATGCCTCTCCGCGACAGCAATTTGCGCTCTCAAGAAGTTGACGGTCGAGAGGCGCGAAATCTAGCTCTCTTTCGCTGGTCACGCAAACGGCTTGGGCCTAAGATCGACTAACGAAGAGATACGAAGAGATGCTTTGTCTGGAAGTCAGGTCCGTAAGGACCGATCCAGGTTGCAGATATTGACGATGCACGAATTGCGAGCTTGGCCGGGGGCTCATACAGCTCCCCTCAGGCGGCACGCAAACAAGATCTTCTCGGAAAGGGCGGGTCATGTGCAGACATACGATTGCAGTATTCGTGACTGGCCTCATTTGGGCATCCGCAAGTGTTCTTGCGGTGCAAGCGCAGGCTCAAGTCAATCCCGTGACACGCGGCCTTGAGGACGTCGTGCCAAGACCCATCGGCAAGGTCGTAGCCGTTACAGGTTCGGTTTCGATCGAGCACGCAGGTGCGGTCTTGGTCCAGGCGAAGCTTGGCGATCCGGCTGCTGAAACGAGGGCTGGCGATGTCGTGTATCTTCGCGACGTGGTGCGAACCGGAGCGGACAGCCGGGTCAGCATCAATTTCAGCGATGGCTCGTCGTTCAATCTGTCGAGCAACGCGCGTATGACCTTGGATGAATACGTGTATGAGCCGGACGGCAAGTCCAACGCAACGTTTTTCAATCTGGCCAGAGGAACGGCGACATTTGTCGCCGGCCAGGTCGCGAAGACCGGCGATATGAAGGTCGATACGCCCGTCGCAACGATGGGAATCCGAGGCACCACCCCGCGCATCGAAGTTTCGGACGACGGCGCGGTCAGGTTTTCGACTCTCATCGAAGAGGGCAAGAGCAAGTTGATGAAGAAGCGCGTCACTGCTGCAATGCCCGACCGGGGGAGCGGTCCAAGGCTGAACATTTGCAGGGGATGCTGAAGCGACACGGAAATGACTATCAGGGCCGCCATCATCGACCGCCTCGCGCCCATTCTCGTGATGCTGTCGCTCGGTTTGCCGGCGGCTGCGCAGCAGCCGCAGAAAAATAGCCACCTCAAGAGCATTGAGCAGTGCAACGGTACGGACCGTATTCCGGCCCAAGCCCGGATCGCCGGCTGTACGGCGCTCATCAATTCGGGTGATGCCAAGCCGGAGGCGCTGGCTGTGGCTTACAACAATCGTGGCAACGCCCATGCCGCAGCGGCGGAGTACGACCGTGCGATCAGCGATTTCGATCGAGCGATCGAGCTCGCCTCAGGCTATGTCAAGCCGGTGAATAATCGCGGCGTCGCCTATTTGAGGAAGGGAGCATATGAGGACGCGGTCAAGTCCTTCGACGAGGCAATCAGGCTCAACCCGGCTTATGGCAGCGCCTTCGCCAATCGCGCGGAAGCCCACTTGAAGCTGAACCGGTATGATCGGGCCGCGCTGGATTTCGACGAGGCCATCCGGCTCGATCCGAATTTGGCGTGGGCAAGAAGCGGACGCTGCTGGACCCGAGCGGTCATCGGCGATCTGCAGGCCGGGCTCGACGATTGCGACAGAGCGATCCAGTCGGGGTCGAACGATGCTGCGACATACGATTCACGCGCGCTGATCCATCTGAAGATGGGCCAGCTCGCCGCGGCGATCGACGACTACAGTTTTGCGTTGCGCCTGGCACCAAACCTGGCAAGCGCGCTCTATGGACGAGGACTTGCCAGGCTCAGGCAGGGCGACAATGCCGGCGGCGATCGCGACGTCTCGGCAGCAAAGCTCATCGACGTCAAAGTCGCCGACGAGTTCGCCCGCTACGGCGTGCAGTGACGTCAGGATTGGCCCACCGAAATTGGCGCTGGCCTGCTAGACGTTCGACCCGTGGATCGCGTCGATCACGGCGTCCGTCACTTCCTTCGTCGTCGCCTTGCCGCCGACATCGGGCGTCAGCACGCCCGCCGCGCAGACCCGCTCGACTGCGGCCATCAGCCGCATGGCCGCGTCCTTCTCGCCGAGATGCTCCAGCATCTGCGCGCCGGTCCAGAACGTCGCGACCGGATTGGCGATGCCCTTGCCGGTGATGTCGAAGGCCGAGCCGTGGATCGGCTCGAACATCGAGGGGAAGCGGCGCTGCGGATCGATGTTGCCGGTGGGCGCGACGCCGAGGCTGCCCGCCAGCGCGCCGGCGAGATCGGAGAGGATGTCGGCGTGCAGATTGGTCGCAACGATGGTGTCGAGGCTCTTCGGATGCAGCGTCATGCGCACGGTCATGGCGTCGACCAGCATCTTGTCCCAGGCGACGTCGGGGAATTCGGCGGCGACTTCGGCGGCGATCTCGTCCCACATCACCATGCCGTGGCGCTGCGCGTTCGACTTCGTCACCACGGTCAGGAACTTGCGCGGACGCGACTGCGCGAGCTTGAACGCGTAGCGCATGATCCGCGTCACGCCGACACGGGTGAACACCGCGACCTCGGTGCCGACCTCCTCGGGCAGGCCCCTGTGGGCGCGGCCGCCCATGCCGGCATATTCGCCTTCCGAATTCTCGCGCACGATCACCCAGTCGAGGTCGCCGACGCCGACATTGCGCAGCGGCGAGGCGACACCCGGCAAAATCTTGGTCGGCCGCACATTGGCATATTGGTCAAAACCCTGGCAGATCGGCAGCCGCAGCCCCCACAGCGTGATGTGATCGGGCACGTCGGGCGCGCCGACCGCGCCGAAATAGATCGCGTCGAATTTCTTGAGCTCGGCGAGACCATCGGCCGGCATCATCACGCCGTGCTTCTTGTAATAGTCCGAGCCCCAGTCGAACGTCTTGATGGTGAACGCGAGGTCGCCGCTGCGCTGCGCCAGCGCCTCCAGCACCCGGACACCGGCCGAGATTACCTCAGGGCCGATCCCGTCGGCGGGAATGGCTGCGATCGAATGTGTGCGCATGAGAATGCTCCGTTTGAGAGATCAGTGAGATTGCGGGACGGGTTCGACGGGTACGGGCTGTGCGCGCGACAATAGCAGGGTGACGGCCGCGGAGAGAACGAGCAGGCCGGCGACGAAGTAAAGCCCGCCGACAAAACTGCCGGTCCGGTCCTTGATCCAGCCGATCATGGCGGGACCGACGAAGCCGCCGAGATTACCGATCGAGTTGATGGTGGCGATGCCGGCCGCTGCCGCGGGACCGGACAGGAACAGCGTCGGCATGCTCCACAGCGGCGGCTTTGCGGAGGAAATGCCGATATTGACGAGGGCAAGCGCGACCAGCACGGCGACGACGCCGGTCGCAAGGCCGGCATAGGCGAGCCCGGCTGCGGCAATCAGGCAGGCCCACACGACATGCCAGGTGCGCTCGCCGGTGCGGTCCGAATGCCGCGCCCACAGGATCATGGCAACGACCGCGGCGGTTGCCGGCAACGCGTTGAGGAAGCCGACCTGAAGCGAGGACAGGCCGAACTGCTTGATGATCTGCGGGGCCCAGACGCCGAGCGTATAGAGCCCCGCCGAGGTGCCGAAATAGATCAGCGCCAGCGCCAGCACGCGTGGATCGGCAAGCCCGCGCCAGATGCTGTGGCTCGCGGTCGCGGCCTTGCTGGTGGTCTCCAGATTCATCGTCTCGACCAGCCAGCGCCGCTCGTCCTCCGCGAGCCATTTCGCCTTCTCCGGGCGATCGGTCAGGAAGCCCAGCACGACGAAGCCGAGCAGCACCGCCGGCAGCGCTTCCAGCACGAACAGCCATTGCCAGCCCTTGAGGCCGAGCATTCCGTCCATCTCCAGCAGCGCGCCGGAAACCGGCGAGCCCAGCACGGTCGAGAGCGGCGCGGCCGCCATGAACAGCGCGGTGACCGCGGCTCGCTGGCGCGCCGGAAACCAGTAGGAGAGATAGAGGATGATGCCGGGAAAGAAGCCGGCTTCGGCGACGCCGAGCAGGAAACGCAGCACGTAGAAGCTGGTCGGTCCCTGCACGAAGGCCATCGCGGCCGAGACCAAGCCCCATGTAATCATCACCCGTGCGATCCAGATCCGCGCGCCGATCTTGTGCAGGATGATGTTGGAGGGCACCTCGAACAGGAAATAGCCCCAGAAGAAGATGCCGGCACCGAAGCCGTAGACCGTGGGCGACAGGCCGATGTCCTTGTTCATCGTCAGCGAGGCAAAGCCGATATTGACGCGGTCGATGAAGGCCACGAAGTAGAGCAGCATGATGAAAGGAACGATGCGCAAGGTGATCTTGCGCAGTACGCGCGTCTGAATCTCGCTCGCCACCCTGGCCTCCCTGAATCCGGTTTGTCGTTATGCCGCAGTGAGCCTAGGCGTGAGCGGGAGGTTCGCTCAATTGGCGCTGGTTTATACAAAAAAATGATATAATCCTCGCCGGGCGAGACGAGAGGGTACGCGATGGAATTGCATCAGCTTCGATGCTTCGTGGCGGCGGCCGAACAGCTGCATTTCGGCCGCGCGGCGCAGCAGCTCCAGATGCTGCCCTCCGCGCTCGGGCGCCAGATCAGGCTGCTGGAACAGGATCTGGGCACGCGGCTGTTCGCGCGGACGACGCGTGCGGTGTCGCTGACGGAAGACGGCGCAACGCTCTTGCGCGATGCTCGCGCCATCCTCGCGCGGGTCGAGGCGGTCGAGAATAATCTGCGCAACCGTTCGCGTGCGGGGGCCGCGCGGCGGCTGCGGGTCGGTGCCATCGACAGCGCGGCGGCGGGATTGCTGCCGCCGCTGCTGCGTGATTTCCGCGACAAGCATCCTGACATCGCGGTGCAGCTTCTGGAGGACAAGACTGTCCGGCTGCTGCCGAAGATCCTGACCGGCGCGCTTGATCTTGCCTTCGTGCGCCCGCCGGTGCAGCCGGACAAGCGGCTCGAGTTCCGCGACCTTATCCAGGAGACTGCCATCGTGGCATTCCCGCAGCGCCACGCGCTGGCCGGGAAGAAGTCGGTCACGCTGGCCGAGATCGCCGACGAAGCGATGCTGGTGCCGGACCGCCGCTCGCGGCCGCATAGCCACGACCTCACCATCAAGCTGTTCGAGCAGGCGGGCCTCACTCCGCGCATCGTGCAGGTCGCCGACGAGAAGCAAACCATCATCCATCTGGTGGCAACCAGGCTCGGGGTCGCGATCGTGCCGCGCTGGACCACGCGGATGGCAGTGACGGGCGTGCGCTTCGTGCCGCTGCGGCCGAAGCAGAGCGGTCCCGTCGGCCGACTGCCTCTTGCCGCCGCTTGGATGCGCGGCTCGCGCGATCCGGCCCGCGATGCAATGCTGTCGGTGCTCGAGGCACGCCTGCGCAGCTATGCGCGGGAGGCGTGAGGAGCTATGACGTTGGCGTGGACAGAAGGTGTGATGTGATGAGCCGTCAGAAAGCTTCGAACGAGTTGCGGGTGGCCATTGCAGGGCTGGGCTCGATCGGCACCAGGATCGCGACCGCGCTCGATCAGGGCATCGAGGGGCTGACATTGTCCGCCGTCGCCGTGCGCGATCCCGCCAAGCATCAAGCCTTTCTGGGTGGCCTGCGCCGCCTGCCGCAGGTGCTGCCGATCGACCGGCTCGGCGAGGCCGCCGACATCGTGGTCGAATGCGCGCCGAGCAGCCAGTTGCGCGCGATCGTCGAGCCTGCGGTGAAGTGCGGCAAGGCCGCGGTCGTCGTCAGCGTCGGCGGGCTGCTCGACAATTTCGATCTGGTCGATCTCGCCCGCGCCAATGGCGGCCGCATCATCGTGCCGACGGGCGCGCTGATCGGGCTCGATGCCGTCAATGCCGCCGCGATTGGCGCCATTCATTCGGTGAGGATGGTGACGCGCAAGCCGATCGATGGCTTGAAGGGCGCGCCGTTCATCGTCGAGAACAACATCGACATCGACAAGCTGCGCGAGCCGCTCAAGCTGTTCGAGGGCACGGCGCGCGAGGCCGCAAAGGGTTTTCCCGCCAATCTCAACGTCGCGGTCGCGCTGTCGCTCGCCGGTGTCGGGCCCGACCGCACAATGGTGCAGATCTGGGCCGACCCAGGCGTGACGCGCAACGTTCATCGCGTCGAGGTCGAGGCCGATTCGGCGCGCTTCTCGATGTCCATCGAGAACATCCCGTCGGAGAATCCCAAGACGGGATTGATCACGGCACTCTCAGTGGTCGCGCTGCTGCGCAAGCAGCGCGCCACGCTGTGCGTCGGGACGTAACCTTTACGCGCCTGTGACGCGCCAGATCACGTTGCCGACGTCGTCGGCCATCAGCAGCGACTTCTTGTCGGGACCGATCACGACGCCAACCGGGCGGCCGTAGGATTCCTTCTCGTCCGGCGCGAGGAAGCCCGACAGGATGTCGCGCGCCGGGCCGGAGGGTTTGCCGTTCGCGAACGGGATGAACACCAGTTTGTAGCCGGACAGCGTGCTGCGATTCCACGAGCCGTGCTGGCCGATCGCCATGCCGTCGGGGAAGCCCGGCAGCGTGCCCGCGGGCATCCAGCACAGGCCGAGCGAGGCGGTGTGGCCGCCGAGCGCGTAGTCCGGCGCGAGCGCCTTGGCGACCATCGCCGGATCCTGCGGCACGCGGTCGTCCACCGTCTTGCCCCAGTAGCAATAGGGCCAGCCGTAGAAGCCGCCGTCGCGCACTGAGGTGAGATAATCCGGCGGCGTCTCGTCGCCGAGGCCGTCGCGCTCGTTGACGACGGTCCAGAGCACGTTCGTGTTCGGCTCCCAGGCAAGGCCGACCGGGTTGCGCAGGCCGGCACCGAAGATGCGATGCGTGCCGGCGAGGAGATCGAGCTCATAGACCGCGGCGCGGCCTTCCTCGACCTCCATGCCCATCTCGGCAATGTTGCTGAGTGAGCCGACGCCCGCATAGAGCTTCTTGCCGTCGGGGCTTGCGAGCAGGCTGCGCGTCCAGTGCCCGCTAGGCTTGAAGGTGGTGAGCCGCTTGCCTGGCGCGGTGATGCTGTCGGCATTCGCGACGTAAGGAAAGGCCATCACGCCGTCGGTGTTGCCGACATAGAAGGTGTCGCCGACCAGCGCCATGCCGAACGGCTGGCTGAGGTTTTCCATGAAGGCGCCGCGAACTTCGGCGACGCCGTCACCGTCCTTGTCGCGGAGCAGCGTGATGCGGTTGGCGGAAACGCCGAGCGCGGCGGCGCGCCGCATCGTCGCCTGCATCGCGTAGTGAAACACGGATCGCGGGGCGCCTGCGATCTGCGTCGCTTCCGCGATCAGCACGTCGCCATTGGGCAGCACCTCGATCCAGCGCGGATGGTCGAGGCCGGTTGCGAACGCGTTGACCTTGAGCCCGGCGGCTGCCGTCGGCTTCTGCCCTTCGCTCCAGCCGCGCGCGGTCGGCATCTTCAGGGTCGGGATAGCGCCTTGCGGTTTGGCTTCGGGAATGGCGGGCGCGTGGCCCCAGGCGGGCGCGGGCTGGGTCCCCGTCAGCTTCCGCCATTGCAGCGCGATGCCGCCGAGGAGCGCGACGAACTGCGCAAAAATGCTGGAAAAATTCATGAGAAGCCCCTGTCGAACCTGCGGCACTGTCCGACGCCGGATCGCACCAGGCCCCGCGCGGGCTCAGGCCTGATCGTCGACCTCCTCAGATCCACGATGGATGTCGTCGTGCCTCGTTGCGCGCGCATCCAACTTGGTCGCGGTAAAAAGGTCAACCGTGGCGGAACTCAGCAGAGGTCTATTCCCGTGGAATGGCTGCCGGCCGAATTTGCATAGGGGCGGGGATTCATTGCTGTACTTGCCGTTCCAGCCGTCGCGCCGTCCGAAAATCCTCGAGGTGATGGACATTCGGCGCAAGCGCAGCTTCCTTGGAGAGCAGGTGATAGACGCGCGCGACCGTGCGCTGCTTCAGCTTCGGCCGCCCGGGCGGCAGCGCTCTCGCCTTGCGCACGGCGGCAATCGCGTGCTCGCGAAAATAGTCATAGGCGTCGGACATGGCTCGATGCTCTGCGGTCTGTGCAGGTGTCGAGAAGTTAACGGGCTTGGGAAAAGGTGGTTCCTGGCTGAATGTTTCGGGCGTATCTGCCCTCAGCGCGGCGACAGGAACGGGATGATCATCGGCACGCGGCGGCAATAGGCGCCGTAGGCGTCCTCGCCGAGCTCCTTGGACAGGAACACTTCTTCCATCCGGCCCTTCTGCCACATGCCGAGCGAGATCAGGATCGCGCCCAGGATCGTCGTGACCATGCCGATCGCGATCCCGGTGACGAGCATGCCGAAGATCAACCCAGTGTAGATCGGGTGACGCACGATGCCGTAGGGGCCGGTGTCGATGACGCGGTGGTCTTCTTTGTGGGTGATGGTGTTGGACCAGAACTTTCCGAGATGCAGCCGGCCCCACCAGGCGAAGGCGATGCCGGCGATCGAGAGCATCGCGGCGACATAGATGCCGCTGTCGCCGAGCACCCAGAGCGGCTTCCAGCCCAGGAGCTCCGCAACCCACGGCGTGTACAGGATGCCGCCGACCAGGATCGGCAGGCTATAGCGCTGCGACTCCAGCGTCATGACCTGCTTCTTGGTCCGGCCCTGCCAGAACGAGGCGCCCACCCAGCTGGCGAGAAAGGCGAGCCAGATCAGAGCCAGCAGTTCGGTCGGCCAGGTCGTGGTCCAGCCACCCCAGGCGACAGAGAGAAGCTTGCTGAAATCGAAGGACATGCGGAAAGGTTCTTTGGGTTGGGCGGCAGCTCAGCTGGCGCGCGAGGAGAGCGCGTGATGCTCGATGGCGCCGGAAGCGGGCGCGACGCCGCGGGCGAGAAGATGGGTGATGGTTTCGCGCAACACGGGCTCGATCGGGCGCGGCGAATAGCCGAGCTCGGTGCGCGCCTTGCCGATCGAGAGGTCGCTCGCGGCGAGCGCAATGCGCACGCCCTCGGCGGTGCCGTTGGGCGGCCGGCGCGTGATGTGGTCGGAGACGTATTCGAGCATGATCGCGGAGAGCTCGGCGATTTTGCCGGGCACGACGACCGGAAACTGCCGGCGCCCGCTCATCGCCGACATCATCCGCAGGATGTTGCCGAGCGGGACGCAGTCGCCGCCGAGGATGTAGCGCTGGCCGATGCGGCCGCGTTCCATCGTCAGCACGAGGCCCATGGCAACGTCGCGGACGTCGACGAGGTTGACCGGGAAGTTGAGGTGCGGCTGCACCTTCTTCTGCAGGAAGTACCACAGCATCGCGGTCGGCGGCGTCAGGTTGTGGTCGGCGGCGCCGATCGGCATGGTCGGCGTGCCGATCACCAGCGGGAAGCCTGCAGCCGCGGCCTTCGCGGCGCAATGCTCGGCCAGCGACTTCGACCGCGTATAGGCGCCCGGCATCGCATCGGCCCGCTGCAGCGCCTCTTCGGCGGGAACACCGCCCAGGTCGGAATAGCGGAACAGGATCGATTCCGTCGAGCAGTGCAAGAAGCGCGACACGCCGCGCTGCATCGCGGCCGCGAGCACGATTTCGGTACCGCGGCAATTGACGTCGTGAAAGGCCTGCTTGTCGGCGACCCACATGCCGGGCAGGCCGGCGAGGTGATAGACCTGATCGACGCCGGCCAGCGCGGCATCGACCGCGGTGCCGTCCAGCACCGAGCCATGGGCATATTCAACGTCGGCATGCGCCGCGGCCGGCGCACGGACATCGAGAACACGCACCCGCTGCCCACGGGCGCGGAGCGCTTCGACGAGATGATGTCCGATGAAGCCACTGCCACCGGTAACCAGTACGAGAGCCATGCAGAAGGTTTGCTGTTTCGCTTCGAGGACTATCGGGTTGAAAGGGAATTGGTCGGAAGAGGCGCCAGAATCGCGGCAAGGTCGCGACGGAAGCCCAATGCAATGAATAATTTTGCCATGACAAACATCGGTCCAAGCAGGAAATGCGTGGGGTGGTCGACCATCGACGGCTGCCGTTCCTCGAAAACCTTGTGGCCGACGATCTGCGCTGCGACGCCAAATCCGATCAGCACCGCAAAAATCGACCACATCATGACGATCGAGACCTGATTTCCGATCGCGGTTGCGACCGAAAGCAGCACGATCATCGCGGCGAGGATGCCAAGCCCGATCCCGGCGTCCAGCATCAGCCAGTAAACCAGCACCGGCAGGGCCAGAATCACGGCCAGACTCACCTCGATCCCGAAGATCGGGAAATGCACGAAGGTCAGCGGCAGCACGGCGCCGGTGAAGAGCAGGAGGATGCCGACCACGTGCATCGCGCAGTTCCAGGGATCGCGATGATATTCGACGTAGTCGGCCAGTTGACGTTGAAAATAACTGGCCATCTCGGTCTCGTGCAGCATGGGGTCGGGGAAGGTCGAAAAAAGCCTATAGCACCTGATAGGGCGGTGCACAAACCGGCACTATTGTCGCGCAAAACCGTTCTGTCGCGCCGTGGGACAGGTCACAAACGATCGGGACTTCAAAGGGTTCCGTTAGGCGACGGGGCACGTATGATCAGCGCTTCTTGGCGGGCTTTTTCGTCGCAGGCACAGGTGTCGCAACCGGACGCGCTGGCGCGTCATCCGGCAGCTTGGCGTAGGTCAGAATCTGCAACTGGCCGTTGACGGCCGAAGTCGGCTTGGCGCGGTCGATGAACTGCTCCTCGCCGAGGCCGATTGGGTGCAGCCGCTTGGTCGAGATCTTGAACGTGTTCACCAGCACGTCGCGGATCGCGTCCGCCCGGCGCTGGCTCAGGATCGCGTTGGCCTCGCGCGTCTTCGCATTGGATTCGACGTGGCCGACGATCAGGAAGGTGTAGGGCAGCAGGGAGGCGTGAACCAGCGCGTCGGCAATGCGGCCGACGGTCTGGTAGGACGTCGGCTGGATGATCGGCGTGTCGGCGTCGAACTGGATCTGCGCGGTGAAGGTCGGCAGGCTGGCGAGGTCTGGCGCGATCAGCGGCCGGTTCACCGGACCCGGGTCGTTCTTGATCCTGGCCTTGGCCCGCTCCATCACCTGCTGCTTCAGCGCGGGGATGTCGACCTCGGCGGCCTGTTCGAAATGGTTGAGCTTGCCGACGATGTCGTCGCGGGTCGGTGGTGCCGTTTGCGCAGCTGCCGCGTCCGCGAGCAAGGCGAGGCCGAGCGTGATGCAGAGTCCGGCGGTCGACAGCCTGTTCGCGCGCATCAGCGGTACCCCGCGTCGTCGACGGCCTTCAGGCAGTTGTTGCTGATACCCTTGGGCGTCGAGACCAGGCAGGGGACCGATTTGCTGGTTTCCTTGGTCGAGCCGCCGCAGACCTTGACGATCTCGCGCTGGCAGACGTTCGCCACGGTGACGCGGGCGGCAACGCGCTTCTGGATCGCGTCGAAGGCACCGAGATAGTCGCTCTGGCACTGCTGGGACAGCACGTCGCGGTTGCGCGACAGGCATTCCTTCAGCCGGGTCGAGTCCGGATTGACGCCGCGGCAATTGGCGACGATTTCCGCGCCGCAGCTCTTGGCCAGGAGCCCGAGCGAATCGCCAAAGCTCATGGTCTCCGCCGCCGCAAGCGACGGCATAACCAATGCCAGCACGATCGATGTGACGGAGCCCCGGACCATGGGCGCATCTGATACGGGGAAGTTCGCGATGGTCAAGGGGCGGGGAGGGAAGAAAGATGGCGCCGTAACGCTGCCGCAACAGGGCAGTGCCTCACGCCCGCTGCACGAAGCTGTCCACGACCTTCTTCTCGCCGGCCTTGTCGAAGGCGATGGTGAGCTTGTTGCCGTCGATCCTGGTGACGCGGCCGTAGCCGAATTTCTGGTGGAAGACGCGGTCGGAGAGCGAGAATTCCGAGGTCGTGCCGGTGGATTTGGCGACCAGCTCGCCCTCGATCGTCATGGGGCCGCGGCGGCGCGGGGAGAAGCTGCCGAAATCGGGCGAGGATGACGCGGACGAGAACGACGAGACTTGTTCCTCGAAGCCGCCGCTACCGCCGCCATTGCGGCCCTGTCCATTCGCCTGGCCCCGGTTGCGGTTGCCTTCCCGGTTTGCCTGGGCGCGCTGCCAGCCGGGCGTCGAATAGGTCGAGCCGAAAGCCTCCATGTCGTCGAAGCGGGAGGCGCCGTAGCCGCCGGTGCCGCCCCAGGCGGAGCCGCCCTTGGATTCCGTGATCTCGACATTGGCCGCCGGCAATTCGTCCAGGAAGCGCGACGGGATCGTGGTCGACCAAGTGCCATGGATCCGGCGGTTGGTCGCGAAGTAGATTTTTGCCCGGCGGCGGGCGCGGGTCAGGCCGACATGGCCGAGCCTGCGCTCTTCTTCCAGGCCGGCGCGGCCCTGCTCGTCCAGCGTACGCTGGCTCGGGAACAGGCCTTCCTCCCAGCCCGGCAGGAACACGTTGTCGAATTCGAGGCCCTTGGCCGAATGCAGCGTCATCAGCGACACCGCGTCCTCATCGGCCCCGCTGTCGCGGTCCATCACCAGCGAGATGTGCTCGAGGAATCCTTGCAGGTTCTCGAACTCCTCCATCGAGCGCACCAGCTCCTTGAGGTTCTCAAGCCGGCCCGCGGCGTCCGCCGAACGGTCCTTCTGCCACATCTCGGTATAGCCGCTCTCGTCGAGCACGATCTGGGCAAGATCGGTATGCGCGGTGACCTCGCGCTGGGCGCGCCAGCGGTCGAACTGGGCGACGACGTCGCGCAGGGACCCGCGCGCCTTCGGCTTCAGCTCGTCGGTCTCGACCACTGCGCGCGCGGCCTCAAACAAGGGAATCCGGCGCTTGCGGGCGTGGTCGTGCAGCATCTGCACGGTGGCATCGCCAAGGCCGCGCTTGGGGACGTTGACGATGCGCTCAAAGGCGAGATCGTCGGCGGGCGAGTTGATCACGCGCAGATAAGCCAGCGCGTCGCGGATTTCGGCGCGCTCGTAGAAGCGCGGGCCGCCGATGACGCGATAGGGCAGGCCGAGCGTGACGAAGCGGTCTTCGAATTCGCGCATCTGGTACGAGGCGCGCACCAGGATCGCGATCTCGTTGAGCTTCTCGCCCTGACGCTGGATCTGCTCGATCTCCTCGCCGATGCCGCGCGCTTCCTCTTCCGAATCCCACGAGCCCGTCACCGTGACCTTTTCGCCGTCCTGGTCCTCGGTGCGCAGCGTCTTGCCGAGCCGGCCTTCGTTATGGGCGATCAGGTGCGAGGCGGCGGCGAGGATGTGGCCGGTCGAGCGGTAATTGCGCTCGAGGCGGATCACCTTGGCGCCGGGGAAATCGTGGTCGAAGCGGAGGATGTTGTCGACCTCGGCGCCGCGCCAGCCATAGATCGACTGGTCGTCGTCGCCGACGCAGCAGATGTTCTTGACGTGGGCTTTTTCAGTAACGGGGGGCGGCGCCGCATCATCGCTCTCGTCATCACCGGGCCGGCGCGAAGCGTCGAGACCCGGTGATCCATCTCGCGAAGAATCGATGGATGGCCGGGTCAATCCCGGCAATGACGGGTTGGACGTCGGCGCCTGCGACAGCAGCCTTAGCCACAGATATTGCGCGACGTTGGTGTCCTGGTACTCGTCGACCAGGATGAATTTGAAGCGCTGCTGGTACTGCCGCAAAATATCCGGGTGCTCGCGGAAGATGCGGATGTCTTCGAGCAGCAGGTCGCCGAAATCGGCAGCGTTCAAGATCTTCAGTCGCTCCTGGTAGCTCGCATAGAGCTTGCCGCCCTTGCCGTTGGCGAAGACGGCGGCTTCGCCTGGCGGCACCTGCGACGGCGTCAGGCCGCGGTTCTTCCAGCCGTCGATCAGCCCGGCCAGCATGCGCGCCGGCCAGCGCTTGTCGTCGATGTTGTCGGCCTGCAGCAGCTGCTTGAGCAGCCGCACCTGATCGTCGACATCGAGCACGGTGAAGTTCGACTTGAGCTGCGCCAGCTCGGCATGGGTGCGCAGGATGCGCCCGCCGATGGAGTGGAAGGTGCCGAGCCACGGCATGCCTTCGACGGCGTGGCCGAGCATCTGGCCGAGCCGGTGCTTCATCTCGCGCGCGGCCTTGTTGGTGAATGTCACCGACAGGATCTCGGCGGGGCGGGCGCGGCCCTGGCTCAGGATGTGGGCGATACGCGTGGTCAGCACGCGGGTCTTGCCGGTGCCGGCGCCGGCCAGCACCAGGACCGGACCGTCCAAGGTCTCCACGGCGTCGCGCTGCTCGGGATTGAGCCCGGACAGGTATTTCGGGCCCACCGAGGCGCGCGCACGCGCGGCAATGCCGCCGGCTGCGGGCTGGTGGTCGGGGACGCTGGTGATCTTGCTCGGCTCGGTCATGCGAATCATTGGCCCCACGATGGCACCGCGGGGTTGCGGAAGGGAGCCTTCATAACAGGGATTGGTGCCTATATGGGGCGCCGGGAAGAGGTTTTCCACGTGCGCGGCGGGGCGATTTTGTTCCTGCGGGCAGGCGAATTTCCGGCGGCAGCGGGCCGGAACCAATGTTCCGAGTTGGAGATTGTTTGGGCAAGTGAGGCGCGTCAGTCGCGCCGTTCGCGGACAGTCATTGAAACAGAGGTTTTGACCATGCTGAGCTGGGTTGTGACGTTTCTGATTATCGCACTGATCGCGGGTATTCTGGGCTTTGGCGGCCTCGCCGGCGCATCGATCGAGATCGCCAAGATCATCTTCTTCATCGCGGTTGTCCTGTTCCTGGTCTCGGCCGTGGTCGGATTGGCCCGCGGCCGCACCAGGGTCTAGCGGCGCTTACCGCTTCGAGGGCATCGCCACGTTTCGGCCGATGCCCTCGGGCCGCGGCAGGGCGCTGTGGGCCTTGGCGACCCCGGCGATACGCTGCTGGATGTCGGGTGGAAACGGTGCAACGCGCCGCGCGTTCATGTCCATATGCAGCGACATGTTCTCCGAGGTGGCCGACAGCCAGCCTTCGGTGGCATGCCTCATCTCCTCGAACGTGTGCAGCCGCTTGTCGTCGGCCTCCAGCAGCCAGACCAGGATCTGCACGGGATCGCCGAGGTGGGTCTCGCGTAGATAGCGCACATGGCATTCGGCAGTGAAGGTCGAGCCGTGGCGCTCCTTCTTGTAAGCAGGACCGATCCCGAGCTCGAGCCAGAACTCGTCGATCGCACGGTCGAACATCACGTTGTAATAGGCCATGTTGAGATGGCCGTTATAGTCGATCCATTGCGGCTCGATCTGCATGATCGAGGTCCGGAACGGCTCCGCGTTGGGGGCTGTGGCGGCGGTGTCGGGCATGTTTCCTTCCCGGGCTATGCGTTCGGTCGCTTGACTTGACCGGTTAGATGTCCTTTGCCACGGTTCTTCTGTCGGGAGGAATGTCCGTGGGTACGACCATCACCAATAATCCGCCGCGGCCGGAGCCGAAAGCCCTCGCAAGCGCGCTGGAGCAGCTTGCCGCACGGTTCGGCAACCGCCTCATCACCTCGCAGGCCGTGCGCGAGCAGCACGGCCACACCACGACATGGATCGTCAATCAGCCGCCGGACGGCGTGGTGATGGCGCAGGAGACCGCCGACATCCAGGACGTGGTGCGGATCTGCGCCAAAAACCGTGTGCCTGTCATCGCCTTCGGCACCGGCACCTCGCTGGAAGGCCAGGTCAACGCGCCCGCCGGTGGCATCTCGATCGACCTGCGCGACATGAACAAGGTCCTCGCGGTGCATGCCGAGGACCTCGACTGCGTGATCCAGCCCGGCGTCACCCGCAAGGCGCTGAACGAGCATCTGCGCGACCAGGGCCTGTTCTTCCCGATCGATCCCGGCGCGGACGCCTCGCTCGGCGGCATGGCCTCGACCCGCGCCTCCGGCACCAATGCGGTGCGCTACGGCACCATGCGCGACAGCGTGCTGGCGCTGAAGGTGGTACGCGGCGACGGCGAGATCATCACGACCGGCACCCGCGCGAAAAAATCCTCCGCGGGCTACGACCTGACGCATCTGTTCGTCGGTGCCGAGGGTACGCTCGGGATCATCTCGGAATTGACCATTCGGCTGCGCGGCATCCCCGACACGATCGCGGCCGGCGCGGTGTCGTTCGAGACCGTGCATGGGGCGTGTCAGGCCGTGATCCTGGCGATCCAGACCGGCATTCCCGTGGCGCGCATCGAGCTGCTCAACGCCGCGCAGGTCAAGGCCTGCAACGCCTATTCGAAGCTGACGCTGCCGGAGACGCCGCTGCTCTTGATGGAATTCCACGGCAGCGAGATCGAGGTCGCCGAGCAGTCCAAGGCCTTCGGCGAGATCGCCAAGGACTGCGGCGGCGGCGATTTCTCCTGGACCACCAAGCCGGAGGATCGAACAAAACTTTGGCAGGCGCGGCACGATGCCTATTGGTCGGTGAAGGCGCTGCGGCCCGGCGACAGCATCGGCGTGGTCGCGACCGACGTCTGCGTGCCGATCTCGCGCCTTGCCGAATGCGTCGGCGAGACCGAGGAGGATCTGAAGCGCCTCAATTTGTTGTCGCCGATCGTCGGCCATGTCGGCGACGGCAATTTCCACTGCTCGCTGGTCTGCGACACCAACGACGCCGACGAGATGGCGCGCGGCGAAGAGTTCATGCATCGCCTGGTCGAGCGCGCGCAGGCGATGGACGGCACCTGCACCGGCGAGCACGGCATCGGCCAGGGCAAGCAGAAATACCTCAAGGCGGAGCTCGGCCCCGAGGCGATCGACGCGATGCGCGCGCTGAAAAAGGCGCTCGATCCGCTCAACATCTTCAACCCCGGCAAGATCGTGCCGGAGGCGTAGCGCCTGCTGCGTCGCGTTCGCGGAACTTTCGGCCGCGAGACCGGTTCCAATTCCGTCAGCTTCCGATGCCTCAATGGCGCGGCTCTGCGGGAGGATGCGATGTTGCGACCGGTCATTGGAATTGCCGCGATGGCGTTTGCCTGCATTTTGGCGGGCACGGCCCTGGGCAAGGGCGGCGGTGGTGGCCATGGCGGTGGGCACGGAGGCGGTCATGGTGGTGGCGGGCATGGTGGCGGCCACCACGGCGGCGGCCATTTTGGCGGTCAGGGCTTCGGACACGCGCATGGCGGCGGCCATCATGGCGGGCCGCACTTCGCGACGGGAGCGCGACATGGTGGTCCGAACTTCGGTCAGATCCGCAATGCGGCCGTTCGCCCCGCGAATTTCCGCAACGCTCTCAACGCGCATTCCAGCGCCTTCCGCAACGGCCGTCTGATAGGCAATCCGGCGGCGCGAGCCCAGATCGCAGCGGCGGCGGCACTGGCCGGCTGGCATGGTGCCAGCAGCGGATGGTGGCAACATGCGGGCGGCGGTTATGGCTGGGTCGGACCGCTGTTCTGGCCGTTCGCGTATAACGATCTCTACGACTACACGATCTGGGGCGATGGTCTCGGCTTCTGGGGCTACGGATATCCGGACATCTACGCCGGCATCTTCGGGCCCTATGGCTACGACGGTCTTTCGGCCTATCTGCCGCAGCGGCCGCAGGGCCGGCGGCAAGCGCGCGGCGTTGCGCTGGATCAGCTTTGCGGCAGCGACCGCCGCGAAATCGTCGGTCTGCCGATCGACCAGATCGCCGCTACGGTGCAGCCGAGCGAGGCGCAAGGCGCAAGCCTCGACGAGCTCGGCAACGCCTCGATCCAGGCGGCGGGCATGATCCGTGCGTCCTGCCCGGCGCAAGTCGCGGCGACGGCGCCCGGTCGGCTGGCGGCGATGCAGCAGCGCATCGAGGCGATGGAGAAAGCCGTCGATCTCGTTCAGCCCGCCCTGGATAATTTCTACGGCTTGCTCTCGGACGAGCAGAAGGCGCGCTTCAATGCGCTGGCCCAGGACCAGCGTCGCGCGACAGCTTCCAACAACACCGAGGGATCGCTGGTCCAGAATTGCGGGGCACCTGCCGCGCTCGATTGGCCCAGCACCGACATCGAGGCGCGGCTTCATCCCAACGACACTCAGCGCGCTACGCTACAGGTGCTCCAGGATACCAGCGCCAGGGTCAGCGCATCGCTCAAGGCGGCCTGCCAGCCCAGCGACGTGATGACGCCGCCGGCGCGAATGGCCGCGGTCCGCAAGCGGCTCGACATCATGCTCGACGGCGTCAAGTCGGTTCGCGCAGCGCTGGAGGACTTCTACGGCACGCTGAATGACGAGCAGAAGGCCCAGTTCGAGGCCATCGGACCACGCCGGACGTCGTGAATGCGTCCCGAGTCAGGGAGTGTCGCGGAAGAATCGCCTCGCCCATTTCGATAGGCCTCTCTATGCTCAGCGAGCCTGAAGAGCGGCAATACGGCGGCTGGAAGACCGCGGGTGGTGGGGCGATGAAGTGGTTCGCGAAGCGGAAGCCGGCGGACATCTGGGACGAGACGATCGAAGGGCCGCTCGGCGACATCGAGGCCGCCGAGCGTATCCGCGCCATTTGTGAGGCCGCGGCCACGAGCGCGGCAGGTTCCGCGCGCAACGACAAGCGGGAGAGCGGGCGTTACGAGCGCGCGGCCAAGGTCGCGATGGAAATCGCGATGAAGATCTCGGATGGATTGATGCGCGATGATGCGGTCCATCGCATCGTCAAACTCTGCATGAAGGCCGACGACCTCAAGACTGCGCAGATCCTGTTTCGCGCGATCCATGCCAGCTGGATCCGCGAGACGATCCAGCGGGATCACCCGACGCTGGCGGAGTGATGGCTGACCGTTGCCGCATTGAAGGCGCTTCCTCTCCCGCTTGCGGGAGAGGGTTGGGGAGAGGATATCTCCGCAGCGGGACAATCCCCAGGAGGAGAGAGCCCTCACCCGGCGCTCCGCGCCGACCTCTCCCGCAAGCGGGAGAGGTTACAGCGAGTTCGCGGCTCCGCCTGCGTGACCCAACTGCCATTCCTGTTTCGCCAGCTTGCGCACGGCCTCGTCCACGCTGTGGAAGACGTGCTCCTTCGGCAGCACGTCGTACAATCTGAATCGCTCGAATGCCTCCTGCGCGCGCACCGATTCCAGCCGGGCCAGCGCGACCGTGACGCCCTGTTCGCTACACGCCCTGAACACGTCGAGCAGGATCTGCGCGGCGGTGAAGTCGATCTCGACCATGCCGCTGGCCTCCAGCACCAGCAGCTGCGGCGTCGCCGCGCCGAGCACCTTGCCCACGTCGCTGCGGAAGCCTGGCGCATTGAGGAACGAGAGCGGCGCCTGCAGTCCGATCACCGCGACGCCGGCGATGCGCTCGCCGGTGATGTGCGGATGCGCGGGCCACCAGATCGTGGTGCCCGGCACGCGCTCGAACTCGACCAGCCGCGCGCGCGTCGTGCTCCAGATGCCGTGCAGCAGCGACAGCACGATGCCGAGGAACGCGCCCTGCTGGATCGGCAGCACGATGATCAGCGCTGCGGTGGCGGCGATCAGCAGGAATTCGCTGAAGGACTGCTTGTAGACCGTGACGATCTGCTTGACGCGGATGATGCGCAGCGCGACGAACAGCAAAATGCCGCCGAGCGCGGCGTCCGGAACGTGCTGCAACAGTCCCGTGCCGAATGCGAGCAGCGCCAGCACGATGGCAGCCGCCGCAAGGCCCGCAAGCTGCGACTGTCCGCCGGTCTCCGCGACGATGCCCGTCCGCGGCGGGCTGGCGTTGACCGGAAACGCGCCGAACAGGCCGGCCAGCACGCTGCCGGCGCCCGCGCCGAGGAAATCGCGGTCGACATCGGCCGGCTTGTCGGGATCGGACGGGAACGACCGCGTCGTCGCCGCGGTCTGCACCATCACCACGATGGTGATCACGAAGGCGAGCGGCACGAGACGCACCCATTGCTCCGGTGCAAGCATGGGGAATGTCGGCCGTGGCAGTGTGCCCGGCACCGTGCCGACGACGCTCACGCCCTTGGTCTCGAGGCCGAGTGCGATCGTGGCCAGCGTCGCGGCGACGAGCCCGATCAGCGCGCCGGGAATTTTTGCGCTGACCTTCTCGGAAACGAAGACCACGGCCAGCACGCCGAAGCCGATGCACAAGGTGAAGGGATTGACCCGGCCGAGCTCGGTGGCGAGCACGCCAATGCGATCGAGCGTCGGCCCGCTCGGCGATTCCAGCCCGAGCACGCCCGGCAGTTGCGAGACGATGATGTGGACCGAGATGCCGGCGAGGAAGCCGACCATCACCGGCACCGACAAGAGATTGGCGATGCCGCCGAGGCGGAAGGCGCCGCCGGCCAGCATCATTGCGCCGACCATCAGCGCCAGCGCGATCGCAAGCCCCTGATATTCGGGCGAGCCGGCAGCGGCCAGTGCGGCAAGCCCGCCGGCGAAGATCGGCGTGATCGTGGAATCGGCGCCGCAGGACAGGAAGCGGTTGCCGCCGAGCAACGCAAAGCCGAGCGAGCCCGCCATGAAGGCGAAGAAGCCGAGCTGCGGCGCGAAGCCGCCGAGCCGCGCCGTGGCCATCTGCTCGGGGATGGCGATCGCCGCCAGCGTCAGCCCCGCCATGAGATCGCCGGGCAGGGAATAGGACGCGAGTGAGCGAAACAGCGGCCAGGCATGCTCCTTTGAGCCCTTGGCGTGAGCGTCGTGCGGCATCGATGAGAAATCCCCGGAAATTCCTGTCCGCTGATAAGACTACAGCATTTCCGTATCGGGAAGCGGCAGACGCAATTTCCCTGCATCGCAATGACGGAGGACGGATTGTCCTCCGCGTCACGCGATCTGTGGTCTCAGTACCGGCTGCGATAATTGTCGCCGCGTCCGTAGCCGCCACCGCCGTGGCCACCCATGCCCATGCCGAGACCGATGCCGACACCAATTCCGACGCCGACGGCTTCGGGCGACGGGCCGGGCGGCGGCGCGCGCTCGTAAACCACGTCATCGGGCGGCGGCCGGCGCGGCTTCGGCGGCGTCTCGACCACCTTGCGCTTCGGCGGCGTAGCGTCGACGCGCTTCTTGATGACAGGGGCGACCGCCGGGTTGACCGGCGTTGCCGGTATCGACGGTGTCGAGCACGGGCAGGTCGGCGCCAGCGCGACGGCGACCGGAGCGGGAGCGGCCGCGACCGCAGCAGGCAGGACGTAGTTGCGGTTCTGCACCCGGAGCAGCAGCCTGCGCGCGGTGGCGGCGAGGTCGCTGTTGTCCCAGTTCGCCAGATAAGCCTCGAACGAGGCCCGGGTGTTGATCGCGGTGGCCCGCTCCCAGGCCAGCATCTGGCGCCGGCGCTCCAGGATCGTGCGCAGGCGCGGCGTGAAGGACGCCTGCGCGTACAGCTCGACATAGGCCTGATACGCCTCGACTGTGTCGTCGGCGATCACGATCTCATAGGCAGCCTTCGGCTCCTTGCCCTGCAAATCCTTGCGCCAGTCCGCGACGCTGCGCGTGCCGCTGGCCAGCGCCATGGAGGACGCGCCGGGAACCGCTGGCTGCTGGCTGCTGCTCTCGCCGCCGAAGAACTTGAAGTCGGTCGTCAGCGACGAGCTCTCCCAGGGAATCTGCCGCCCGTCGGTCGATTGCGCCACGGAGATGCGGATGCGCTTGAAGACCTCCTCGATCGGCAGATTGGGCTGCTTGGCGACGGTCAGCGCCGCAGTGGTGTACGGGCTGTCGATGCCGCTGCCGTCCTCGGCCTCCGCGCCGGGCGAGGTCGAATAGGAAATGAAGGAGCCGGGCGCGCCGGCCTTGGTGTCGACGATCGCGAGCCCGTGGCCGGCGCCGCTGAGCGCCGGGAAGGGATTGTTGCGGCACGCATCGAGCATGAAGATGCGGGCCCGCGTCGGCAGTGCCCCGAGCGTGTTGAGCAAATCGTTCAGCCGTACGCCCTGCAGCGGAATGTCGGCCTCGCGCTTGGGGTCGAGATCGACCGGCACCAGATAATTCTCGCCGTCGATCTGAAGGCCGTGGCCGGCATAGAACACCAGCGCGACGGTGTCGGCGCCGCTGGCGCTGACCTTGCCGGCGAAATCCGAGATCGCCTGACGCATGTCGTTCTGCGCCAGATTGGATGCCGTGGTGACGGTGAAGCCGGCATTGCCCAGCAGTTCCGTCATGCCCTTGGCGTCGTTGGCGGCATTGGGCAGTTCCGGCACGGTGCGATAGGCGGATTGACCGATCACGAGCGCGAGCCGCGCTTCGGCCGCGGCCCCCGTCGGCGTCATCAATTGGGTGAGTGCAAGAAGACCGGATGCGAGAAACAAATTGCGAAGGACTGGACGGCGCATGGTGTCTCCTCCACCGGCAATATGCGCGATGATGTCACCTTTTCTAGGTCGCTGCCACGCGTCTGTCTGTGCACTGGATCACGCTGCAAGCTGCGGCAAAATGGGGCAGCGGAACTGCCGGAGCTGGCGCGTCAGGCCGTGCGCCGTCAGAACAGTCCGCGATCCCAGGGCGGCTCGGGCGCAAAATGCGCAGCGAGAAAGTCGATGAAGGCGCGCACCTTGGCGGGCGGACGCCGGTCGGGTAGGTAGACCGCGTGCACCGCCGAGGTCTGGACCTCCGGCTGGTCGAGCGGAAGCGCGACCAGCGTGCCGACGCGAAGGTCGTCGGCGATGATGAAGGTCGGCTGTCGCGCGAGGCCGAGGCCCGCCAATGTTGCCGCGCGCAGCGCATCGCCATTGTTGGCGCGCAGGGTGCCGCTGACCTGGACGCGGATCTCGCCATCGACGCCGAACAGCCATTCCGCCGCGCTCGCCTGCTGCGAGAGCGTGTAGCCGAGGCAGTTATGGGCGGCGAGGTCGGCGACGCTGCGCGGCGTGCCGTGCTTCGCCAGATAGGACGGCGCGGCGCAGACGACCATGCGGTTCGGCGCGAGGCGTCGCGCCACCATGCTGGAGTCGCGCAGCTTGCCGATGCGGATCGCGAGGTCCCAGCCTTCCTCGGCGAGATCGACGAGGCGGTCGTTGAGGCCGAGCTCGACGGTGACCTCGGGATGGCGTTCCGAAAACTCGGCGATGGCGGGCGCGATTTGCCGGGTGCCGAACACGACGGGGACATTGACCCGCAACAGCCCGCGCGGCTCGACGCGCTCGCGCGCGACCGCGGCGTCGGCGGCCTCCATGTCGGCGAGGATGCGCTCGGAGGATTCCAGATAGCTCCGTCCGGCCTCGGTGATGGACAGCCGCCTTGTGGTCCGGTGGAACAGTCTTGTGCCGAGCCGGGCTTCGAGCGCGGCGACATGCTTGGTCACCATGGTCTGCGACAGGCCCATGGCCCGGGCCGCGCCGGACAGGCTCCCGATCGCCGCGACCTTGGCGAAGACTTCCAGGCTGGTCAGCCGGTCGAGCATTCATCTCACTCTATTGGTGTGAGGTATATTTCCATTATAGCGGATTATCGTGATCTTGAGAATAGATCATAGCTGCCTCCAACAAGGAGACCACCATGATCGATTCCCGTACCGCTCCCTACGCCGCGCTGGTGCTGCGCGTGACGCTGGGTGCGCTGTTCCTCGCCCATGCCAGCCTGAAGTTGTTCGTGTTCACCCCCGCCGGCACCGCAAAGTTTTTCGGAAGCCTCGGCTTCCCGCCCGAGCTCGCCTACCTCATCATGACGGTGGAAGTTCTCAGTGGCGTCGCGCTGATCCTCGGCTTCTGGACCCGCTATGCGGCGCTGGCCGGCATTCCGATCCTGCTCGGTGCGATCTTCACCGTGCACGGCGCCGCCGGCTTCTTCTTCACCAACCCGAAGGGCGGCTGGGAATTCCCCGCCTTCTGGGCGATCGCGCTCGCGGCGCAAGCCCTGCTCGGCGACGGCGCCTACGCGCTGCGTCCGTCCCGCGACGTCGCGGTGGCGAGCGGCCAGCTCAGCGGCGCGCATTCGCGCTGACGTCACGGCATCCGCTCGATCGCAACAGCCGCGGGATCAATATCCCGCGGCTTGTTCTGCTTCGCACCCATCAATCTGCGTTCGGCATTGATCCATACCTGAATTGGATCGATCCGCGTCAATCTTGCATGGCGGGCCTCGTCGCTGCCGTGCGGCATCATCGGAAACACCGACAAACACAGGCGTTCCGAGGCGGTCTCTGCCGACGCGCCTGCTTCTTGCGCCATCGCGGCACCCCGGCTGCAACTCTTGCCTGCGCCGTCGCTTTGGCCATACAGTCCGCACAACGGGCTGCGGCAACGACCGCGGCACGAAAAAATAATAATTGGGGAGAGACCGCATCATGACCATCGTGCCCGTGAACCGTCGCGCGTTCATCAAGTCATCGACGGGACTTGCCGCCGGCCTCGTGTTCTCCCCCGCCCTCATCGGCCGCGCCGAAGCCGCCACGATGAAGCTGAAATGCTCATCCTCGCTGCCGAACGATCCAAAATACGCCAACGGCCGCGTCTACTACGACAATCTGGTCAAGAACCTGAAGGGCAACGGGCTCGGCGAGCAGGTCGAGGTCGCGTTCTTTCCCGACAACCAGTTGGGGCAGGAAATCGACGTCATCAACTCGGTGAAGCTCGGTGTCATCGACCTGATGGTGTCGGGCTCCTCGATCTCGGCCAATTTGGTGCCGCTGGTCGGCACCTACGACCTCGGCTTTCTGTTCTCGAGCTTCCCGCAGCAGACCAAGGCGTTCGACGCCGGCGCCGCCAAGCCGATCGAGGACGCGCTGCTCAAGGGCGGCAACATCCGCATCATCGCCTGGGCCTATAATTTCGGCTCGCGCAGCGTCCTTGCGAGGAAGCCGGTGAAGACGCCGGAGGATCTCGCCGGCCTCAAGATCAGGACGCTGCCAAATCCCGTCATCACCGAATGCCTGCGGCTGATGGGGGCCGCCGCGACGCCGCTGGCGTTCGGCGAAATCTACACGGCGCTGCAGGCCGGCGTGCTGGACGGGCTGGAGCACGATCCGCCGACGATCCTGGCCAGCAAGTTCTTCGAAACGGCGAAGTTCTACGCGCTGACGCAGCACAATTTCTCGCCGCTCGCGATCTATTTCAGCGACATGACCTACAACCGCATGGATCCGAAGCTGCGCGAAGGCTTCCTCGATGCCGCGAAGAAGGCCGCGGCCGACACCCGTACCCATGGGCTTGCGGTCGAGAAGGAAGCGCTGGCGGCCTTGACCGAGAAGGGCGTGACGGTCGCCGAATGCGACCGCGAGGCGTTCAGGAAGCGCGTCGCGCCGCAGATCGAGAACTTCATCAAGGCGCGGCCGGAATCGAAGCCGGTCATCGACATCATCCGCGCGACGCAAGCCTGAGATGGCGATGACAGCCGCCGTGCCCCTCTCGGGCGGCCGCCACGGTAGCATCGCCCTGCTGCTTCGCTCGAGCGACGCGATCGCGGCCATCCTGCTGGCTGCGGATCTCGTGGTCGTCTGCGCGTCCGTGCTGCTGCGCTTTTGCTTCAACGCACCGGTCGAATGGTCCGACGACGTCGCGCGCGGCCTGATGGTCGGCTCGGCCTTCTTCGGCGCGGCGAGCGCGCTCGCGCGCGGCGAGAATGTCGGCGTGTCCTTCTTCCGCGACCTGTTGTCGCCGCGGCTGCGGACGCTGGTCGACGCCGCCGCCGCGCTGCTGATCGTGCTGATCTCCGGCTATGTCGCCTACAACGCGATCAAGCTGGGCTCGCTGACGGCGGGCCAGACCACCGGCTCGGGCCTGCCGCTGGAGCTGACCTTCTATCCGATGGGCGTCGGTGCGCTGTTCATGACGGTGTTCGCGATCGACCATCTTTGCGCCAGGCCGCTGCCCGACATCGTCCGGGGGCTCGTCGCGATTGCCGTCGTGACCGGGCTCTATCTGGCCTGGGATTATCTGTCGCCCGCCACGGTGCCGTCAGCGGGCACGCTGATGCTGATCGGCTTTTTCGCGACGCTGTTCGGCGGATTGCCGATCGGCTTTGCGCTGGCGCTGGCCGCGCTGATCTTCATCTGGGTCGAGGGCGCGCTGCCCGGCGTGATCTTCGCCCAGCAGATGGCGCGCGGCATCGACAATTTCGTGCTGCTGGCGATTCCGTTCTTCATTCTCGTCGGCTACCTCATGGAAGCCAACGGCATGTCGGTGCGCCTGATCGAGTTGTTGCAGCGCGGGGTCGGCCGCATGCGCGGCGGGCTCAACGTGGTGATGGTGGCCTCGATGGTGCTGTTCTCGGGCATCTCGGGCTCGAAGATGGCCGACGTCGCCGCTGTCGGCTCCGTGCTGATCCCTGCGGCGCGCCGCTCCAAGCAGAATCCGGGCGGCGCGGTGGCGCTGCTCGCGGCTTCCGCCGTGATGGCGGAGACGATCCCGCCGTGCATCAACCTGATCATCCTGGGATTCGTGGCGAACCTGTCGATCGGCGGCCTGTTTGTCGCGGGCCTGCTGCCGGCGGCGCTGATGGCGCTGGTCCTGATCGCCGTCTCCATCATCTTCGGCAAGCGGCCAGCCGATGCCGAAGAGGTCGCGCCACAGATTCCGGTGTCCGGCCTGTGGAGCGGCGCGATCGCCTCGTTCGGCCTGATCTTCATGATCTTCTTCGGCTTCAAGAGCGGGTTTGCCACAGCCACGGAAATCTCGGCCTTCGCGGTCGCCTATGCGCTCGTCGTGGGCAGCCTGGTGTTCCGCGAGCTCGGCTTCACATCGGCCGCGCACAGTTTCGTGCAGGCCGCAACGCGCGCGGGGCTCGTGCTGTTCATCGTCGCCGCGGCGCAATCGCTCGCGTTCACGCTGACCTTGCAGCAGGTGCCGCATGCGGTCGGCGATTTCATGCTGGGACTGTCGAAGACCTCGGGCGTCTGGCTGTTCATGCTGCTCGCGATCGCGGTGCTGATCGTGATGGGCTCGGTGCTGGAAGGCGCGGCCGCGCTGATCATCTTCGGGCCGCTGCTGCTGCCGGTCGCGGTGCAGCTCGGCATCGATCCCCTGCATTTCGGCGTGGTGCTGGTGATCGCGATGGGGATCGGCCTGTTCGCGCCGCCGCTCGGGCTCGGGCTCTACGGCGCCTGCCTGATCGGCAACGTGCCGATCGAGCAGACGGTGAAGCCGATCATGGGCTATCTCGGCCTGTTGTTCCTCTGCCTGCTGGTGATCGCCTTCGTGCCATGGCTCTCGACCGCGCTGCCGCGCGCATTCGGCTACTGAAGGAGTTTTCCGTGAAAGTCCTGCTGGCTCACACGCCGGAGATGCGCCGCAATTACTACGGCGACCGCAGCCTGAACGGCCTGCGCGCCACCGCCGAGGTGATCCTGCACGAGCGCGACAATACGCTGGACGCGGCCAGCCTCGTGCGCGCGGCGAAAGATGCCGACATCATCGTCGCCGACCGCATGACCGAGGGGCGCGGCGAGATCTTTGCGCAACTGCCGCGCCTGCGTGCCTTCGTCCGCTGTGCCGTCGATATCCGCAACGTCGATGTCGAGGCCGCCTCGACCGCCGGCGTGCTGGTGACCCGCGCCGGCCCCGGCTTCGTGCAGGCGGTGGCCGAGCTCGCACTCGGCTTCATGGTCGATCTTTCCCGCGGCGTCTCGCGGGCGACCGCCGACTATCAGTCCGGCCGCAAGCCGGAAGCGCGGATGGGCCGTCAGCTCGCCGGCAGCCGGATCGGCATCATCGGTTATGGCAGCATCGGGCGTTACCTCGCCGAAGTGGCAAAAGTGCTGCGCATGGAGGTGCTGGTCTCCGATCCCTTCGCGACCGTCGGCGACAGCGCCATCCGGCAGGTCGGTCTCGACGAGCTTCTCGCCGCGTCGGACTATGTCGTATGCCTTGCGGTTGCGAATGAAGCGACCGAGAACCTGATCGGTGAGGCGGCGCTGGCGTGCATGCAGAAGCACGCGCTGTTCATCAATCTGTCGCGCGGCAATCTCGTCGACGAGGCGGCGCTTGCCCGCGCGCTGCGCGAAAACCGCATCGCCGGCGCGGCGATGGATGTCGGCCGTGCACCCGACCAGATGCCGACGCCGGAGCTGGCGAGGCTCCCCAATGTCATCGCCACGCCGCATGTCGGCGGCCTGACGCCGCAGGCGATCGAATATCAGTCGCTGGAAACGGTGCGGCAGGTCGCGGCCATCGTCAAGGGCGAGGTGCCGCAAGGCGCCGTCAACGCGGAGCGCTGGACGCGGCGGCCGTGAGCGCCGCTATAGCCGGTCCACTGCCTTGAACGTCCCGTCCTTCTGGATCACGGTCAGGAACACCTTCGGCGGCGTGTCGATCATGCCCACGCCGACGGTGACGATGCTGCCGCTGATGTCGAAGCGGCCGACATCGTTGATGGCGCGCAGCAGGCTCGCGCGCGTCGGTTGCGGTCCGGCCTGTTCCAGCGCCGCGGCAGCTAGGCGGCCGGAGAGGTAGCCTTCGAGCGACACGAAGTCCGGTGTCAGCGCCGGGTCGAACGCTTTCTGCGCCGCCTGGTAGTCGGCGACCAGCTTCAGCGAGCGGTCCCAGGGAAACGGCACGACCTGCGAGACGATGACGCCTTCGCCCTCGGGGCCGAGCTCCTGGGCGAGCGCGTTGGCGCCGACGAAGGAGATGTTGACGAAAGTCGGATGCGCGCCGCTGCGGTGAGCGAGCTTGATGAACTCCGCGCAGGGACCGTAGGTCCCGACCATGACGATCGCCTCCGGCTCGACGCGCTTGATCATGCGCCAGGCCGAGGTGACCGCGCGGGTGTTGCGCTCGAAGGTGCCTTCGGCGGCGAGCTCGAGGCCACGTTTGGCGAGCGCGCGCTTCACGCCGGACAGACCGTCGCGGCCGAAGGAATCGTCCTGGTAGAAGATCGCGATCCGGGTGAAGTGGAGATCCTCCGTGAGGTGCTTGACCCACGCCTCGGCTTCGGCGCCATAGCTCGCGCGGATATTGACCACGTTCGCAAGCTCGAGGTCGCGCAAGAATTCGGCGCCGCTGAACGGACCGATGAAGGGCACCTTCCTGGGGCTGGTGATCGGAATTGTGGCCATTGCGGTCGGCGTGCCCACCGCACCGATCAGCGCGAACACCTTGTCGTCCTCGATCAGCCGCAGCGTCTGCGCAGCCGAGCGGTCGGGGTCGTAGCCGTCGTCGCGGCTGATGAGCTGGAGCTTGCGGCCGTGGACGCCGCCCTTGGCGTTGATCTCGGTGAACGCCGCGACGATGCCCTGCCGCATCCGCTGTCCGAGTGCGGAGGAGGGGCCTTCCAGGGCTGCGGCCTGGCCGAACAGGATCGCATCCTCGCTGACGCCGACCTCGTCGCCTCGCGCCGGCAGCATCGCCGCGGACAGCCATGCGATGGTCAATGCGGCGTATGTCGCGGATCGCGATCGTGTCATGACGAGCTGGCCGGATGCTGGAGACGTTGCGGAGACGATAGGTCTGGCGCGCTGAACAGGTCGCTAACCTGGGATGCGTCGAGAGGTCCGTAAGACTCCGGGGAAAACCGGCAGGATACTGTCAGACTGACGTAACTCGCAGGTCAATCGTTAACTAAGCCGCGTGATGCGGAACAGGCCGGTTCCGAAATTGGGCAGTTCTTAACCGCGTTCCTTGTCCGATAGTGGTTCCGGCGGCTCAACCAGAAGTTCGAGTGGCCGTGCGATGGGGACTTGCGGATCAAGATGGGCGGTCGCGATCAGAACGATCAGGATCGGAGGCGTATGACCGGGTGGTGGCGTGCCGCGCCGCTGCTCGGGCTCTATCGCCCTGCGCTCGTCGCCGTCGGCGTCGGGCTTCTGTTCTCGATCGCGGGCGCGGCCGCCGTGGCGCGATGGGAACATCGTGTCAACAGGATCGAGTTCGAGAACGCGGCCGAGACCGAGGCCATCGTCATGCAGCACGGCATGGGCGAGTACATCTCCAGGCTCGTCGCCCTGCGCACGCTGTTCGAATCGACCAACGAGGAGATCACCCGCAGCGAATTCGAGACCTTCAGCGCCCGCCTGTTCGAGCGCCATCCCGGCATGCTGCGCATCGCCTGGGTGCCGCGCGTCAACCGCAAGGAGCGCGCCGAATACGAGGCCGCCGCGGTGACCGACGGCGTGTCCGGCTACCGCATCAAGTCGCTCCAGGGCGATGCGTTCGCGACCGCGCCGCAGAGCGATGAGTATTTTCCGGTGTTCTACTCGACCCAGCCGAAGACGTCGCCGGTCTACGGCATGGACTACGCGAGCGTTCCGGAGCGCCGCGCGGCCCTCGAGCGCGCGCGCGATACCGACCGTGTTGTGGCCATTCGCACGCGCCTTTACGAGCCGAGGGAGGGCAGCCGGCAGCCCGACGTCCTCGTCGCCATTCCCGTCTACGCCAAGGGAACCTCGCGCGACACGTCGGTGGACCGGCGCCGCAATCTCGCCGGCTTCGTCGTCGGCGTCTTCGACCTGCCGCTGCTGATTCAGTCCATTCGCGTGACCACAGGCGCAAGCCCCGCGGTCAGCGTCAACGTCTATCCACCGTTCACGGGTCAGATCGTCAGCCTGGATGAAATGCTGCCGGATTATGCGTCGGCCGCGACGGCGCCGCAGTCGATGCGTGACGTCGCGCAGGCCCTGCACTGGTCAGGCAGCCTCAAGATCGGTGACACCGATTGGCAGGTGCGGGCGGTCCCGGCTTCCGGTGGTCCGCTGGAGACGACTTACGATCGCGCGGGCGCGGTGCTGATCGTCGGCATGCTGCTGACGCTGTCGCTGTCGACCTACCTCATGCTTGCAAGCCGCAATTCGCGGCGGCTGTCGCTGGCGAACCGGCGGGTGCTCGAGCTCGCCCATACCGACATCCTGACCGGACTGCCCAACCGCGCCTTCTTCCTCGCCCGGCTCGACGAGCTCAATGGCCGTCTGAACGACGGCGGTCCGGCCTTCTCGATCCTGATGCTCGACCTCGACCGCTTCAAGAACGTCAACGACTCGCTCGGTCACGGTGCCGGCGATGCGCTGCTGCGCCAGGTCGCGCAGCGGCTGAAATCCGCCATGCGCGCCAGCGACGTGCTGGCCCGGCTCGGCGGCGACGAATTCGCCATCATCCAGGAAGCTTGCGAGGACCAGCGCGTCTGCTCGACCGAGCTGGCGGGGCGGATCGCAAAGCTCATCGCCAACCCGTTCCTCCTGCCCGGACACCGCGTCGAGATCGGTACCAGCATCGGTATTGCGATTGCGCCCGATCACGGCAGCGGCCAGGAGCAGCTGTTGAAAAAGGCCGACCTTGCGCTCTACCGCTCGAAATCGGCCGGCCGCAACTGCTTCACCATCTACGACGAGGCGATGTCGGCCGAGCTCGAGGCGCGCAACGTGCTGGAAGGCGATTTGCGCGACGCCATCGCACGGTGCCAGCTGGAGGTGCACTACCAGCCGTTCATCGACGCGCTCAGCGGCGAGCGGCGCGGCTTCGAGGCGCTGGTGCGCTGGCGGCATCCGACGCGCGGATTGATTCCGCCGGACCAGTTCATCCCGCTTGCCGAGGAAACCGGACTGATCGTGCCGCTCGGCGAGTTCGTGCTGCGGCGCGCCTGCGCGGACGCAGCCGGGTGGCCCTCCGGCCTCGCGGTCGCCGTCAACCTGTCGCCGATCCAGTTCAAGGAGGCCGAGCTGTTCGAGATGATCAGCGCGGCGCTCGCCGATTCCGGGCTGCCGCCGCAGCGGCTGGAGATCGAGATCACCGAATCCGTCCTGCTGGAGCGCGGGGTCGAGAACCACGCCTTCATGGAACGGCTGAAGAGCATCGGCATCGAGCTCGCGCTCGACGATTTCGGCACCGGCTATTCGTCGCTCAGCTATCTGACCGCGTTCCCGTTCGACAAGATCAAGATCGACAAGTCGTTCATCCGCAACCTCACGCATCAGCCGCGCAGCTCCGCCATCATCTCCTCGATCGTGACGCTGGCGCGCGGGCTCGACATGTCGGTCACCGCCGAGGGCGTCGAGACCCGCGAGGAGTACGAGCGGCTGAAGGCGCTCGGCGTCAATTTCGCACAGGGCTATCTGTTCGGCCGCCCGCAGCCGATCGAGCGGATCCTGTTCGACGCGCCGGTCAAAGCCTCACGGCGCGACGCCGCCTGAGCGCGGCGCACAAGCGTCCCGCTCAACGGGCATGCGCGAAAAACGCTTGACCCGGTCAGTCCCGGATGGTCGGAAGGATCGGCCAGGGATGAAACACACAATGCGGCTTCCGTTCTTCTACGGCTGGGTCGTGGTCGCGGTGACTTTCGTCACCATGGCCATCGGCGTGAACGCGCGCACCGCCTTTTCGTTGTTCTTCCCGCCCATCATCTCCGAATTCGGCTGGGAGCGCGGTGTCACCGCGGGTGCCTTCTCCTTCGGCTTCGTCGTCTCGGGCGTGGTCAGCCCGCTGATCGGCCGCCTGATGGACCGTGCCGGTCCGCGCGCGGTGATGGAGCTCGGCGTGGTCCTGATGGGGGGCGGGCTGCTGCTCGCGCCGCTCACCACCCAACCCTGGCATCTCTACGTCACCATCGGCGTCATGGTCGGCGCCGGCTCGGTGTGTCTCGGCTATTCCGGCCAGTCGCTGTTCCTGCCGAACTGGTTCATCCGCAAGCGTGGCTTTGCCATCGGCATTGCCTTCGCCGGCGTCGGCATCGGCTCGGTGACGCTGCTGCCGTGGGTGCAGCACATGATCGAAGGGACCGGCTGGCGCACCGCCTGCACCGCGATGGGCCTGCTCGTTCTCGTCGTGCTGGCGCCGGTCAACCTGTTCCTGCACAAGCGCCCCGAGGATATCGGCCTCCAGCCGGACGGCGATGCCGCCCCGGCCCCAGGGGCCGCAAAGCCAAGCTCCAACATCGTCGATCCCGTCTGGGTCGCCACCGAATGGACGCTCCGACGCGCCGTCGCGACCTCGCGCTTCTGGTGGATCGCGCTCGGTTATTTCTGCGGCCTGTACATCTGGTACGCGGTCCAGGTGCACCAGACGAAATTCCTGCTCGACATCGGCTTCAGCGCTGGTGTCGCGGTGTGGGCGCTCGGCATCGTCAGCCTGCTCGGCATTCCCGGCCAGATCCTGCTCGGCCATGTCTCCGACCGGATCGGGCGGGAATGGGTGTGGGCGATCAGCTGTGCGGGCTTCGCGATCTCTTTCGCGGCGCTGATGGCGCTGAAATTCCAGCCGTCATTGTGGCTGGTCTACCTCATGGTGTTCACGCAAGGCGCGCTCGGCTACGGCCTCACCTCGATCATGGGCGCGGTGGTGTTCGAGATCTTTCAGGGCCGGCACCAGGGCAGCATTTTCGGCACGATCATGCTGGCGGCATTGGCCGGCGGCGCCGCCGGGCCGTGGATCACCGGCCTGCTTTACGATCGGGTCGGCGACTACACGCTCGCCTTCGGCATCGCGATCGTCGTGAGCGGATTGTCGGCGCTGTCGATCTGGCGGGCCGCGCCGCGCAAGGTGCGCGCCGTGGCCGGCCGCCAGCACAAGCTCCAGGGTGGAACCGGCGCCGAATAGGTTCCGTACACACTGACTTACCGTCCGGTTTTTCGCAGAACGTTAAGCATGTCGCGTCTTGCCGCGGCACGGAGGAATTGCAAAAACGTCTTGGACACCATCGCAGCGTTAGCGTTGGCCCCATTGCCGCCTCTCCCCGATGCCTCCGGGTCCAACGATGTCCGCCTCCGATTGTCCCATGACAGAAACTCCGGAAGTGCTGCTGGCTGCGCTCGAATGCGCCGACGATGGCATCGTCATCGTCGACAGCGCGCATCGCATCACGCATTTCAACGCCGGTGCCGAGCGAATCTGGAAACTCGCGCGCGCCGATGTGCTCGGCCGCGACGCCGAGCTTCTCGCGCTCAAATTCCTCCAGGCCGAACCGGTCGCGGAGTTCAGCAACGAGATCAGCCTCGTGCGCCGCGACGGCAGCCGCATCCGGGCGGCCATCTCGCTTTCATCAATTGCCAGCGGCGGCGTGACCCATCACGTCGTGTTCGCGCGCGACGTCACCGCGGAGGCCGAGCGCCGCGTCAGAATCGGGCTCCTCCACGCCGTCTCCGACCAGACCAACCGCGCGGTGATGATCACCGACACCGAGCAGAACATCGTCTACGTCAATTCCGCATTCACGACGCTGTTCGGCTATACCAGCGAGGAAGCCGAGGGCCGCCGCGCAGGCGGGCTGATCGCCGGCCGCCACACCGATCGCAAGGCCGTCGCGAAGCTCGTCAAGCGCCTGATGCATGGCGGCCATCGCGGCGAGGTCGAGGCGCTCGCCTATGACAAGGACGGCGAGGAGATCTGGGTCTGCGCCCGCATCGACGCCTTCCGCGACGGGAAGGGCCGGGTCAAGCACATCTTCGCATTGATCGAGGACATCACCGAGACCAAGCAACTGCGCTCGCTTCAGCAGCTCATCATGAGTTCGCTTGCCGACGAGGTTCCGATCACCGATATCGCCGGCAGGCTGTGTCGCCGGGTCGAGGAGATCGCGCCCGACGTCGTCTGCTCGCTGCTTCACGTCGATGCCGCGGGCCTGCTCCATCCGCTCGGCGGCCCGAGCCTGCCCGAGGACTATTCCCGCGCACTGGACGGAATTGCCATCGGCCCCGACGTCGGCTCGTGCGGAACCGCGGCCTTTTACGGCGAGCCGGTTCTGGCGACCGATCTGGAGACCGACCCGCGCTGGCAGCCCTACAAGGCGATGCCGCTCGAATTGGGCTTGCGCGCCTGCTGGTCGACGCCGATCAAGGCCAAGGACGGGCGGGTCATCGCCACCTTCGCCTTCTACTTCCGTGAGCCGCGTGCGCCGAGCAACTGGCACCGGCGCATCGTCGAGGCCTGTGTCGACCTCGGCGCTTTTGCGATCGAACGCAAGGAGGCGCGCGCCGAGATCGCGCGGCTCGCCTATCACGACATCCTCACCGGCCTGCCGAACCGCGCGCAGCTGCGGAACCTGATCACCACCGCGATCGACGCCTGTCCGACCGGCAGCCATGTGGCGCTGGCCTTCCTCGACGTCGATCATTTCAAGGACGTCAACGACACGCTCGGTCACGCCGCCGGCGACGAATTGCTGATCCAGCTCGCGCAGCGCCTGCGCGAACAGATCGGGCCCGAGGACATGCTGGGGCGGCTCGGCGGCGACGAGTTCGTCATCCTGCTGCCGCAGCGCAATGCCGAGAGTGCGGAGCGCGTCGCGGCCGGGATCACCGACGCGCTGGCCGCGCCGCTGCGGCTCGGCTCCAGGCAGCTGCAGATGTCGGTGAGCATCGGCGTCAGCCTCTATCCCGATCATGCGACCGACATCGACACCTTGATGCAGCAGGCGGATGCGGCCATGTACATGGCCAAGCAGGCCGGACGTTCGACCCATCGCCTGTTCAGCGCCGAGATGAACGGACTCACCGAGCAGCGGCTGGCCCTGATCGGTGCGTTGCGCCGCGCCATCGCCGAGGGCGCGCTGACCCTCAGCTACCAGCCGCAGATACGCAGCAGCGACGGCGCGATCCACGGCGTCGAGGCGCTGGCGCGCTGGCACGACGCCGTGCTCGGCGACGTCTCGCCGGCCAAATTCATCCCGCTCGCCGAGGAGTGCGGCCTGATCGAGCAGATCGGTCTGTGGTCGGTGCGCGAAGCCTGCCGGCAGATGGCGATCTGGCGCCGCGCCGGGCTCAACATTCCCTGCGTGTCGGTGAACCTGTCGCCGATCAATTTCCGCAACGTCACGCTGGCCGCGCGGCTCAAGGACATCTTCGCCGAATACGATCTGCCGGCGGATGCGCTGATGCTCGAGATCACCGAAGGCGCGTTCATGCAGGACAGCGTCGCCGCGCTCGAGACGATGAACGCGATCCGCGAGCTCGGCGTCGGGCTTTCCGTGGACGATTTCGGCACCGGCTATTCGAGCCTCAGCCGGCTTGCGCATTTGCCGATCCGCGAGCTGAAGATCGACCGCAGCTTCATGCGCGACATCGAGAAGAATGCCGGCGCGCTCGCGATCGCCACCGCGGTGGTGCGGGTCGGACAGGGCCTCGGCATGACCGTCGTCGCCGAAGGCGTCGAGACCGAGGGCCAGCGCAGGACGCTGGCCGAGCTCGGCTGCGACGTCGTGCAGGGCTTTCTCTATGCACCCGCGCTCCCGCCGATCGCGTTCGAGCGCTGGCTGATCGAGCACTGCGCCGAGCAGGCGAGGGCGATGCTGGGGCGGCTTGATGTGGCGCAGGCAGCTGCGGTTGCGGTGAAGCGGTCGGCCTGATCGCCGAACGGTTCTTTAACTCACAAGCAACAAGTTCTCTTTATCTGTCCACCGGCCGAAGCTGCCCGGCAGCACTTTCGATGGAACCCATGCCTCACGTCCCCAAGCCGCTCGACAGGATCACACTTGCCGAGTTGCTCGGCGCACTGAGCCACGCGCTCGATCTCTCGGAGGGGCAGCCGGCAGGGCATTGCGTGCGGTGCAGCCGCATCGGAGTCATGATCGGCAGGGAAATCGGCCTCGGCGAGGACGAACTGGTCGAACTCTATTACGCGCTGCTGCTGAAGGATCTCGGCTGCAGCAGCAACGCTGCGCGCATCTGCGAGCTGTATCTGACCGATGATCTCTCCTTCAAACAGGACTTCAAGCTCATCGATGGCAGCCTGCCGCAGGCGCTGCGCTTCGTGCTGGGCCATACTGGGCTGAAGGCCGGCCTGGCCGAGCGGTTCCGCGCCATCGTCAACATCTTCCAGAACGGCGGCGAGATCGCCCGCGAACTGATCGAGACGCGCTGCCATCGCGGCGCCGACATTGCCCGCAAAATGCGCTTCTCCGAACCGGTGGCGGAGGGCATCAAGAATCTCGATGAGCATTGGGATGGTGGCGGCAAGCCCCTCGGCCTTCGTGAAACGGCGATCCCGATTTACTCGCGCCTAGCATTGTTGGCCCAGGTGGTCGATGTGTTCTACATCGCGAACGGCCCCGAGGCTGCGCTTCGTGAAGCCCGGAATCGATCGGGCAGCTGGTTCGATCCGCGGCTCGTGGCTGCGCTTGAGCGCCTCGCGGAGCAGCCTGGATTCTGGGACACGCTCGGCGCTGAGGACCGGCTCGAGGCCCTTCCGCTGCTGCCGCAGCAGGCGAGCGTGCCGGTCGACGAGGACTATCTGGATGACATCGCGGCCGCTTTCGCCCAGGTGGTCGATTCGAAGAGTCCCTACACCAGTGGTCACAGCGAGCGCGTCACGCTTTTCACTGACATGATTGCGGAGCAGCTGGAGTTCAGCGACGAGCGGCGACGCTGGCTCAAGCGTGCCGCGCTGCTGCACGACATCGGCAAGCTCGGCGTCAGCAATGCAATCCTCGACAAGCCGGGCAAGCTCGACGATTCCGAATGGGAGGTCATGCGCATGCATTCCGCCCATTCGGAAGCAATCCTGTCGCGCATCAGTGCGTTCAGCGAGCTCGCACCGATCGCCGGCGCGCACCACGAGCGGCTGGACGGCAAAGGCTATCCGAGCGGCCTTTCGGCAGACCAGATCTGCCTGGAAACCCGGATCATCACCACCGCGGATATCTTCGATGCGCTGACCGCGGACCGGCCGTATCGCGCTGCGATGCCGGTCACGAAAGCTCTCGCCATCATGTCGGGGATGGTCGGCACCCAGCTCGACCCGGACTGCTTTGCGGCTCTTCGCCGGGCCCTCGGACGGGTCGACGAGACGCTGGCGGCCTAGCGAGCGTTTCGACGCTATCATCTCGCTTGCGCCGTCTGGTGAGATGACACGGGCAACGCGCATTATTTTCGCGGATCGGAACCTCGGGCTTTTCCCCACGTTGTCGGCCGTTCAACGCAAAACCCGGCACGACCATGAAGAAGATCGCCGCCATCGCAGTCATGCTACTGCTCCCTGCGTTGCCGGCTGCTGCCGGCGCCGAAGGCTGGACCAGCTATCGCATTCCCGAGAGTGGCACCAGCGTCGACATTCCCTCGTCCATCTTCACCGAGGAAGCGGCGCGGCCCGACGGATATGGCATGCAGTACCGGACCGGCGACGGCCGCGCGGACCTCACGGTGCAGGCCGTTCCGAACGACGGCAGCTCGCCGGCCGTTTTCCTGGCCCGCAAGAATCCGCCGTCCGGCATCATCTACAAGCGCATCACCCCGCGCTTCTTCGTGGTCTCCAGCATCCGGCGCGGCAAGATCTGGTACAATCGCTGCAACTTCGCACCCCGCTACGTGCATTGTGTTCTGATCAATTATCCGGCCGCGGAGAAGCGGCAGTGGGATGCGATCGTGACCCGTGTCAGCCGCACGCTGAGCGGCGGTTGATCGCTACGACGAAAAACTGCCCGCGGCTTGCGGGCAGCAGTCTCGCGGGGATGGTTCAGCGGACGTTCGTCGAGGTCGTCGACATGGTCGGCTTGGAGCCCGGCTCGTGCGACATGGTCTTGGTGGTCGACCCGACCTCCTCGCCCGCCTTCACTTTCGTACGCGTGTGGGAGCGGCTGAACGTGCCGCCCTCATGCGCCTGCGCCCGCGCATTGGAGTTGAGCACCGGACCGTTGCCCTTGTTCATGCTGGTGCCGGACTGCGCCTTGCCGCTGGCGGAAGCGGCACTGCCTCCCGCAGCAATCGACGAACCGGTCTGTCCGGAGCTCGAAGTCGAGGTGCCACCGGTGCCGAGAGTCGTGGCCGAGGTGCCGCCGGCGGCGGCCGAACCGCCGCTGCCGCCGGTCATGCTGGTCTGCGCGAAGAGCGGAGAGGCGCCGGCGAGCAGAAGTGCGACCGCCGAAGTCGCGATCAATGTCCTCATTGTCGAATCCTTTCCTATGGTGACGATGTCGAGATCGTGCAGCCGTTGACTGTGACGGTGCTCGCGCTGGTCGAACCGGGGCCGCCGGCCGTCGAGGACGAGCTCGACACGCTGCCGCCGCCGGCCTGGACGTGCACCGACGATCCGCCGGCCGAGCTCGAGCTCGACAGCGAGCCGCTGGATGCGGTCGAGCCGGTTGTCCCTGAGCCCGATGAGCCGAGTGCGGTGACGCTGCCGTCGGGATGTTTCTCGACCGTGACCCGGCAGGTCTCGCCTGAGGCGGTCTTGCCGGTCTTCTGCATGGTTTCCGCCGCAGCGGCGCTGCCCATCATAGTCAACGCTGCGATCGCAACGATTGATCGGTGCATGCGAGTCCTCCTTCAACAAGGGCGAAGGAGCGGCATTGCTGCCGCTCCGCCGACCAGGATGTCAGTCCTTGTCCTTCTTCATCTCGTCCCTGTGGTGGCCCTTGCCCTTCTCCATGCCCATGTCACTGGCATGTCCCGCGGACGAGCCGGCCGTTCCCACGGTCGAGCCGCTCTTGCCACCGCCCGCCGACGAGCCGCCGGTGCCGACGGTCGATGCGGAGTTGGAGCCGGAGCCTGCCGCGGAGCCGCCCGTGCCGACCGACGAACTGCTGGTGCCGCCGCCGGCCGACGAGCCGCCGGTGCCAAGCGTCGATGCCGAGCCCGAGCCGCTGCCCGAACCAGCCGACGAGCCGCCTGTGCCGACGGTCGAACTGCTGGTGCCGCCGCCGGCTGACGAGCCGCCGGTGCCGACTGTCGAACTCGACTGCGCCATGGCGAGCGCGGTACCGGCCAGCAGCGCAGCTGCGGCCGCAGACAATTTCAGAATCCTCATCACTGTCTCCTCCGATTATCAAGTTGCCAAACAAGGCGCGGGATAAAGTGGCAGGACGCTGAAACGTTCCTTTGGCAGGCATGGTGATGTGGACATGCGCAGCACGATCGCGCGCAGAAATTATCAGGGCTGTCTCAGGAACAAATCAAGGTATTCTCAAAGCTTTCCATCGGATCCGCGTCATGATTGCGCGATCGAACCTATTGAAGCAGAAAGCTCATCAGATGTTGCGATATCGCGCCTGGTACACGACGGGATCCGCGGCCCTCATGCTCGCGCTCGTCATGGGCACTCTGGTCAACGGTCTTACGGCGTTTTTTGTCGCGATCGAGGCCGCCGAAGGTTGGGGCCGATCTGAAATAGCCGCGATCAACAGCTTCGGACTTCTCGGCATAGCGGCCGGAAGCGTCGTCATGGGGTTCGTCTCCGATCGTCTCGGCATCAGGCCGATATGTCTGATCGCAGTCACCGTCATGGGCGCTTGCCTGCTCTTGACGGCCTATGCGCATGCGCCCTGGCAACTCTATGTCATCTTCTTTCTCGCCGGGGCACTGAGTGGAGGCGCGCTCTTCGCTCCGATTTTCGCGACGGTTGGAAACTGGTTCCCGACCTCGGCGGGCCTCGCAATCGGTATCGCCGCCGCAGGGCAAGCCGTTGGTCAAGGTGGCGTCCCCTTCCTCTCTGCGTATCTGATGGAGCGCTTCGGCTGGCGCGGCGCGATGATCGCCTTGGGAACGGCCGTTCTCGTGACGCTTCTGCCTTTGGCTGCATTCATGCGCGACGCGCCCGCGCCCGCTTTTGGAAGCGGCGCAGCGTATGTTCCCCCGATTCGGTCGACCGTCGCCGTTCCCATCCTCAGCGTGGCAGTCTTCCTTTGCTGCTCCTGTATGGCGGTGCCGCTCATGCACTTGATGCCTCTGATTCAAGGCCTCTGCATTCCCGCGACCGACGCCGGCGGCGTGATGCTTGCCATGCTTCTTGCCGCAATTGCCGGGCGGATCGCATATGGCAAGCTGTGCGACATGATCGGTCCGCTTTCATCGTGGGCGGTGGCGTCGGCGCTCCAGACGGCTGGAGTCCTGGCATTCACGCAATTCGTATCCTTTCGCGGGTTCTTGATTTTTTCCATTGTGTACGGGTTCGCTTACGCCGGTGTCATGACAAGCGTGCTGGTCTCTGCACGGGCTCTAACGCCGCCGGCGCGCCGTGGAGCCCTGATGGGAATCATTCTCGCGTTCGCCTGGATCGGTCATGCATTCGGTGGCTATCAAGGCGCTGCGATCTTTGACCTGACGGGAAGCTATACGACGGCTTTCGCGATCGGCTCTGCCGCGGGCCTTTTGAACCTGGCTCTTGTGATGACGCTGCTGGTGCTCTCGCATCGCGGGCGTCTGCCGGCAACTGCAGAAGTGTTGACCTGAACTGCAGCCGCTTCACTCCGACGCCAATCCCGTCCTGCGCCGCAAATCCGTGATCGCGCGCAGAAAGCTGTCGGCCGGCGTCGTCTCCGGATCGATCAGGCGGTGCAGGCGAAAGCCGTCTTCCAGCGCGAGCACGACCGAGGCCATCCAGGGCGGGTCCAGCGTGTCGCCTCTTGCGCTGCTCTTCAACGTGGCCTCGACGATGTCGGCAACCAGCTTGCGCCGCGCGCGCAGGCGCTTGGCCAGCTCCGGGCGGCGCTTCTCGGCGCGGGCGACGAACAGGATCATCTCCATGTGCAGCAGCGGCGAGCGGCCGAGCGGATCCTGCTTGCCGCGATCCATCGCCTTCAAAGCCGCGATGAAGTCGTCGAGATTGCCGTGCCGCGCGAGGATGTCCATGTTGCGCCGGATCGACTGCTCGACATGGTCCTCGAGCATGGCGATGATCAGCTCGTCCTTGCTCGTGAAGTTCGAATAGAACGCGCCGCGGGTGAAGCCGGCCGCCGCCGCAATCGCCTCGATGCTGGCGCTGCCGATGCCGTCCGCCTCGAACACGCGGGCGGCTGCCTCGAACAGTCTGTCGCGCGTATCGTCCCTGGTTGGCCTGGTTCTCACCCTTGACATCGGGGCAGCTTAAGGCAGAATGCAACTCGATACAAGAATGTATCGGATTGATAATTGAGTTCAAGGGATGGTTACGCCGTGCACTTGGGCAGCCGGCGTATCGTGTCATGCGGCAACCGACGTGAGGTCACCATGAACGAGCAATTGCAATCCGCCGCCGGCGATCCCCTGTTCAACCCGCTGTCGCCGGACTTCATCCGCAATCCCTATCCACACTTTGACCGGCTGCGCACCACCGATCCGATGCATGTGACGCCGTTCGGCGCCTTCGTCGCCAGCCGCCATGCCGAGGTCAGTCTCGTGCTGCGCGACAAGCGATTTGGAAAGGACTATGCCGACCGCAGCAAACGGCGCTACGGCGATGATATTCTGGCGCAGCCGATTTTCCGCAACATGTCCCACACCATGCTGCAGGCAGATCCGCCCGATCACACGCGCCTGCGGGGTCTCGTGGTCAAGGCCTTTACTGCGCGACGAGTTGAGGACATGCGGCCGCGAATCCAGGAAGTGGTCGACCAGACGCTCGACGCGATATGTGATCGCGGCCAGATGGACCTGATCAAGGATTTCGCTTACCGCCTGCCGGTCACGATTATCTGCGACATGCTCGGCATCCCGCAGGACCATCGTGAGATGTTCCACACCGGATCGAGTGAAGGTGTGCGGATCCTCGAGCCGTCGCCGATGACGCCGGACGAGATCAAGCAGGGCAACGCCCGCATCCAGATGGCGCTGATGTATTTCCAGCAATTGTTCGATCTGCGCCGCCGTGATCCCGGCGACGACCTCATCACCCAGCTGGTGCAGGCGGAGGAGGATGGTAACAAGCTTACGAACGAGGAGCTGACCGCCAACATCATGCTGCTGTTCGTCGCTGGCCACGAGACCACCGTCAATCTGATTGGCAACGGCCTGCTGGCACTCCATCGCAATCCAGACCAGCTCGGGTTGCTGAAGGCGCAGCCCGACCTCATCACCAATGCGATCGAGGAATTCCTGCGCTACGATTCCTCGGTGCAGATGACCGGCCGCGTCGCGCTGGAGGAGATTGATGATCTCGGCGGTAAGCGGATCCCCAAGGGCGAGTCGGTGCTCTGCCTGCTGGGCTCGGCCAACCGCGATCCGGCGGTCTATCCCGACCGGCCCGACCGGCTGGACGTCACCCGCCAGAATGTGAGGCCGTTGTCGTTCGGGGGCGGTATCCATTTCTGCCTCGGGGCCCAATTGGCGCGCATCGAGGCCGAGATCGCCATCGCGACGCTGTTGCGCCGGCTGCCGGACCTGCGCATCGACGACGTCGAAAACCCGGAATGGCGGCCCACCTTCGTGCTGCGCGGCCTGAAGCGGCTGCCGGCGAGCTGGTGACGGCCGCCAGCGTTAACCTCCGCGCGCAACGGTCGCTGTGACTTCGCCACACTTCCCTCTATATAAGGGGCTGTTCCGGCGCGCCTGAGGCCCTCAGGTTGGGCCCGGGCCGGTTTGGCCGAGGGGAGACCCGTGCAGACGACGCTGCTCGGATTGGCGATTGCCTTCATCATTGCGCTGCTGGCCGCGCTGATCGGGCCCTACTTCATCGACTGGAACCAGTTCAGGCCCCAGTTCGAGGCGGAGGCGGGCCGAATCATCGGCGTGCCGGTGCGGGTGGCGGGTGAGCTCGACGCGCGGCTGTTGCCGGCGCCGAAGCTGCGGCTGCGCGCCGTCACCTTCGGCGGCAACAACGATCTCGGCCGCCTGCGCGCCGACAAGCTCGACGTCGAGTTCAGCCTGAGCTCCCTGATGCGCGGCGAATGGCGCGCCACCGAGCTTTCGGTCAATGGCATGGCGGTCGATCTCGGGCTCGATGCCAGGGGGCGGGTCGATTTGCCCTCCACCGCGAGCGGCACCTTCAATCTGGCCTCGCTGGCGATCGAGCGGCTGAACCTCACCGGCCGAATCGCGTTGCATGACGCCGCCAGCCGCTCGACGCTGGAACTGAACGACATCGCCTTCTCCGGCGACGTGCGCTCTCTGGCCGGATCGGTCCGCGGCGACGGCAGCTTCACGGCGACCGGGGTGCGCTATCCGTTCCGCGTCTCCTCCGGTCCGAGCGCCGACGGCAGCGCCACCCGTCTCCATCTCAACATCGACCCCGGCGAGCGTGCGATCCTCGCGGATCTCGAAGGCGTGCTTGCCTTCGACAATCGCCTGCCGAAATTCGAGGGTGCGCTGACGCTGGCCGTGCCCGCGATCAGGAAGGCGGGCGAAGCGGGGCCGATGCCGTGGAAGCTCACGACAAAACTCAAGGCAGATCCGGCGGGCGCGAAATTCGAGCAGATCGATGCCAGTTTCGGCCCCGAAGACACGGCGCTGAAGCTCGGCGGCGTCGGCGACCTCAGGTTCGGCGCTTCGCCGCTGTTGCGTGCGGTCCTGTCGGCACGCCAGGTCGACGCCGACAAGCTGACGGCCAGGAACGATACCGATCCGCAGCGTGTCATGCCGGCGCTGCGCGCGGGCCTCGCCGCGATTCCGCAGGCGCCCATTCCCGCGCAGATCGAGTTCAACTCCGACCAGATCATGCTCGGCGGCCGTCCGCTCCAGAACATCACCGCGGAGCTAGCGACCGACGGGCGGTCCTGGACGTTCCAGCGGCTCGAGCTGCGCGCGCCCGGCATGACGCAGCTCTCGCTCAACGGCGCGACGCCCGGCGCCGACAGTTTCAGCGGCCGCCTCAGCATCGAATCCTCCGATCCCGATACGCTGGTGGCCTGGCTCCAGGGCCGCACCGAGGTCAACCGCCGCAGCACGCGGCCGCTGCGGCTTGCCGGTGACGTGACGATCGCCGCCAATCATTTCGCCATCGACAGGCTGAAAGCCGAGATCGAGGGCGGCGCGGTCGAAGGCCGCATCGCCTTCGTCCAGACCGGCGCGAGCAAGGGCTCGCGGATCGATGCCGAGCTCAAGGCCGACCGCCTCGACCTCGATGCCGCCGCAAGCTTCGCGCGCGCGCTTGCCGGGCCGCAGGGCGAATGGCCGGAGGAGGCGAAGCTGTCGCTCGATATCGGACGCGCGATCTCCGCGGGCCAGGAACTGCGGCCGTTTGCGGCGAAGCTCGGCTACGGTCCTGCAGCGCTGTCGCTGGAGCAGTTGCGGTTCGGCCAGGCCAGCGGCGTGACCACGGAAGCAAGCGGCAGCTTCGACCGCGCCAGGGCCACGGGCAAGCTGACGCTGAAATCCTCTGCCAATTCGCTGCGCGACCTCACGGCGCTGCTCGAGCCGATTGCGCCCTCGGTCCGCGCGCGGCTCGACGCGATGCCGTCGCTGCCCGGGGCGACGCGCCTCAAGCTCGACCTCAGTCTCGACACCAACGCCGAGCATGCCGATCGCAACGACGCCCGTGCCGTGCTCGATCTCGACGCGCCGCAGCTCAAGGCCATCGCGACGCTGGCCGCCCAGACGCCGGTCGCCGCAATCAACGGCATCGATATCGATCGCTTGCGCAACAGCGACTTCACGCTGGACTCGAAGATATCGACGCCGCAGGCCGGCGCACTGCTGGCGCTGTTCGGGCTCGATCGCGTGGTGGCCGCGGGCGAGGGGGCCTCTCAATTCGAGGGCAGGCTGAGCGGCGCCTGGCGGCGGCCATTGCAACTGAGTGCAAAGCTCAGCGGCGGCGGGCTGGATGCGAACGCGCAAGGCAGCGTCGACTTGTCGTCCGAGCTCAAGGGCAGCGTGAACCTTCGCGTACGCAACGCCAATCTGGCGCCGCTGTTCGGAACCGGTCCAGCCGTCCAATCGGTGCGGACCGTCAACCTGTCCTCGCGCGTCGGCCTCTCCGGCAACCGCCTGACCTTCGACGATCTCGACGGCGGCGCGGCCGGCTCGCATCTGCGCGGTCATCTCGCGATGACGCTCGATCAGGAGAAGAGCGTCGACGGCGAGGTGGGCCTCGATACGCTCGACTTCGCGCCCGCGCTCGCAATGGCCATCGGCGCGGCCGGCCATGATTCCGGCGAGCCGCTGGGTGCGGGTCTTCTCGGTGGCTGGCGCGGCCGCATCGCCTTCCAGGCCTTGCGCGGCATGCTGCCGGGCGGCATCGAGCTGCGCCCCTTTGGCGGCACGATCCGGAGCGACGGCCAGTCGCTCGCGCTCGACGCGCTCAAGGGCGGCCTCGGCGGCGGCGAGATGTCGGCGAGTCTCGACGTGCGCAATGGCCCGAGCGGCGTTGCGCTGAGCGCGCGCATCGAGCTCGGCAATGTCGATGCGACGGCGCTGCGCTACCGCGATCTCGCGCTGCCCAAGGGACGCGCCTCGTTGCAGATGGCGCTGACCAGCCAGGGCCGCAGTGTTGCGGCCTTGACCGGCGCGCTCGCCGGCAACGGCACGGTGACGTTGGACGCCGCTGAAATCTCAGGCCTCAATCCCCGTGCTTTCGAGATCGCCATCCGCGCCAGCGACGGCGGCCAGGTCGCCGACGACGCCAGGCTGCGGCAGCTGGTCGAGCCCGCGTTGTCGGCAGCTCCGATCGCGGTTGCCTCGGCACAGATTCCGTTCACGATCCGTGACGGCCGCCTGCGCGTCGGCGCGACGTCGCTGGAAGCAAAGAACGCGCGTGCCATCGTCTCCGGAGGCTACGACATTCCCGCGGACCAGGCCGACATCCGCGCCAGCCTGACGCCGATCATGACCGGGCTCTCCGGCGCGCCGCCGGAGATCCAGTTGTTTGCGGCAGGTCCTCCCGACAAGCTGAGCCGCACCGTCGATCTCGCGCCGCTGTCCTCGTGGCTTGCGGTGCGAACGATCGACCGCGAGACGCGCCGGCTCGACGCGATCGAGCGCGGCGAGCCGCCGCCCGCGACCGCCGCGCTGCCGGCGCTGGTCTCGCCAGAGCCGCTGTCGGAGCCGCCGCTGCTGGACGTGCCGATGCCCGGCCGCGATCCGCGCCGCGCGCCGCCCAAGCCCAGGATTGAACCGAAGGCGGCGCCGCTGCCGAAGGCGCCGCTGGCCGCGCCCGCCGCGCCAAGTCCTCCACTCACAAGTCCTCCACACGCAAGCCCGCCGCTTGCGAGCCAGCAGGCCGCGCCGCTGCCGCCGCCGATCGACGTGCGGCCGGCCCCGGGTCCGCCGCCCGCAAAGCCCAGGCCGAAGCCGCCGCTGGTTTTGACGCCGTCGAACCCGTGAGGGCGTCGTGGTTGGGAGGTTGGGCGGCAGGCTGCTCTTACCTCTCCCGCTTGCGGGGGAGGTCGCGCCGAAGGCGCGGGAGGAGGCTCTCTCCTCTGGGAGAATCCCTCTGTTGAGGCACCCTCTCCCCAACCCTCTCCCGCAAGCGGGAGAGGGAGTGAACCTCCCGCGTTACGCGGTGGTAAATCCATTCCCTCGCATTTGAATGAATATTGTCGGCAAAACTGCTCTGCCGGTTTTACTGGATTTGCGCGTTTGTTCCCTAGTCTCGTTGCCAGAGGAATTCGGCGTCCTGCCGACGCAAGCAGGACGGCTCGCCAAGAACTGGGTTTGAGAACTGGGGTGATCGACATGAACGGGGCGAAAACGCTTCTGCAGGATCTGGACGACGCGATCGCTCGCGGCACCGACGAAAGCCGGACCAAGGCGTTGTGGCATGCGACCGACATCCTGATCACCGGCCGCTACAGCGACGACGAGATCAGCATGTTCGGCGAGGTCATCGGCCGGCTTGCCGAAGAGATCGAGGTCGCCGCGCGCGCGCAGCTCTCGGAACTGATGGCGGCGTGCGATCATGCTCCGCTCAACGTCATCGAGAAACTCGCCTCGGACGACGAGATCGAAGTCGCCGGTCCCGTGCTGCGCGACTCCACGCGTATCGACGAGAAGATGCTGATCGAGAACGCCCTGACCAAGGGGCAGGCGCATCTGCTCGCGATCGCCCAGCGCGAGTCGATCGGCGAGGCCGTGACCGACGTGCTGGTCAAGCGGGGCAACCAGGAGGTCGTGACGTCGGTTGCGAAGAACGAGGGTGCTCGCTTCTCCGGCTCGGGCCTCCTCCACATGGTCCGCCGCGCCGAGGGCGACTCGATCCTCGCCGAGCAGCTCGGCCTGCGCAAGGACGTGCCGCGTCACGTCTTCCAGCAGCTGATCTCGAAAGCGTCGGAAGACGTCCGCCGCCGGCTCGAGAGCGAGCGCCCGGAGATGATGGCGCAGATCCAGAGTTCGGTGACCGAGGTCACCGGCGACCTGCAGTCGAAGTTCGGCCCCTCGTCGCGCAGCTATTTCGTCGCCAAGCGCGTGGTGACGACGCAGTATCGGCAGGGCAACCTCAATCAGGAATCGATCTCGAACTACGCACGCCAGCACCGCTTCGACGAGGTTCAGATCGGCCTGTCGCTGCTGTCCGCGCTGCCGGTCGACGTGATCGAGCGCGCGATGATGGACCGCAACCGCGAGATGATCCTGGTGCTGTGCAAGGCGCTCGACTTCTCCTGGGAGACGACGATGTCGCTGCTGTTCCTCGGCGCCAAGGATCATTTGATCACGGCACGCGAGCTTCACGACAATGAGCGTGATTTCGGCCGGCTCAAGACCGAGACCTCGCGCAGCGTTCTGAAGTTCTACCAGTCGCGCAAGACCGGCGCGGGTGCCGATTCCGTTTCGGGCCGTCAGCCCGAGCTCCAGATCCACTGAACGGGTGCACTGAGCATCATCCCGGAATTCGAAGGGGAGTATTTGCAATGTTGCCTCAATTCGGCACCGCAATTCGCAAGAGTCCGAACAAGTCCCTCAACACGGCTGCAGCCGGCGATATCGGCGGCGCGCCGGACAAGGCCTCGGTCGATGCCGCATGGCTCGTGCTCGAGGCCGCCAACGATCTCGGCGACCACGCCGCGATCGAAGCCTGCCGCCGCGTCATCGACGCCGAGCTGAACGGCACGGTCGCCGGCAACTCGGACCTCGATCTCGTGCTGGGATATTTCCGGTAGAACTCGGCCGGGCCGCGCCCCGCCGGGTGCTCATTCGGCGTCTAGGCGTTCGCGCCGCCGTCGACGGTCAATGTCGAGCCGGTGATGTACTTGGCCTTCGGGCTGGCGAGGAACGCGACTGCATTGGCGATATCGTCCGTCGCGCCGTACCGGCCCAGCGCCATGAACTGCTTCAATGTCTCCGCGGTCGGGCCACTCGCAGGATTCATGTCGGTGTCGATCGAGCCGGGCTGCACCAGGTTGACCGTGACGTCCCTGGGGCCAAGCTCCCGCGCAAGCGCCTTCGTGAAGGCGGCGAGCGCCGACTTCGACGCCGCGTACACGCCGAGCACCGGCGACGGCACGCGGTCGGCGAAATAACTGCCGATGGTGATGATGCGGCCGCCCTTGCCGAGGTGGGGCAGTGCGGCCTTGCTCGCGACAATCGGGGAACGGACGTTGACGTTCAGCAGCGCATCGATATCCCCGAGCGAGATGTCGTTGAGGCCGCCCAATCGCAGAATTCCGGCGTTGTTGACCAGGATATCGAGCCCGCCCAGTGCCGCGACGGTCTTGTCGACCGAGGCCCGGACGGCGGCGACATCGGCGCTGTCGGCCTGGATCGCCACGGCGTTCCGCCCCTCCGCCTTGATGGCGTCAACGACGCCTCCGGCGCTGTCTGCCGACTTCTCGTAAGTAATTGCAACATCTGCGCCTTCCGCGGCCAGCGCCTTTGCGATGGCTGCACCGATACCCCTGCTTGCGCCCGTGACCAGGGCCCGTTTTCCTGCCAGATTCATTTGCTCTCTCCAATTCTGTAACGATCGACACAGAATATGTGGAGTCTTGAACGGCGGCGTCAAGTCAATTATGTGTTGATCATTACAGAAAGCGAGCGATGGCCGGACGTCCCAGGGAATTCGACCGCGAGGCAGCACTCGAAGCCGCCATGCTCCTGTTTTGGCGCAAGGGGTTCGAGGCGGCCTCGATGCACGATCTCTGTGACGCCATGGGCGTCCGCTCGCCGAGCCTCTATGCGGCTTTCGACAGCAAGGAGGCGCTCTATCTCGCCGCGATCGAGCATTACGTCCTGACCCACGGGCAATCGGTCTGGGACAGGCTCTCGGAAGGAAAAACCGCGCGGGCCGGCATCGAGAACCTGCTGATCGGGGCCGCCGAGACCCTGCCGAAATCCCGGACGGCTCCGGCCGGCTGCATGGCCGTGCTGGGCGCCGTCAGCGACGAATGGCCGGCCGCGATTGCACGCGCCATCAGGAAGGTCCGGCTCGAGATGTTCGGCAATCTGCGCGCGCGGATCGAGGGGGCGGTCGCCAACGGCGAAGTGCCCGCCGCGACCAACATCGAGGCCCTGAGCCGGTTCTATCTCAGCGTCTTCCAGGGCATGGCGATCCAGGCCAAGGACGGCGCCACGCCCGAGGAACTGAGAGGCGCAGCCAAGGCGGCGATGGCTGCGTGGCCGGGGAACGGATAGAGCGAGTCTGTCCGCAACGCGTGCGTCTCGACCGCGACGCGGACACGCCCATTGCACGCAGCTGTGATCGGGGAACCTCGGCCGCGCCTGTAACGAGTGACGCTCCCCTCCGTAAAGGGCGTAGCGAACGCTCCGTTCGCCAACAGTTGCGCGCGCGGTCAGGGGAGACATCGTCACATGAAAGGCGTCGCCGAGAATGGCGGCGGTTCTTATCGTTCGCTCGCCATTCTGCGCTGGGTCATGGTGATCGTATTCGTCTCGTTTGGAATGCAGAAATTCACGCTGCAATCCGCACAGGGCATCGCTCAGTTCATCAGCAAAAGCCCGTTCATCTCCTGGCTGTCGGTGTTCGGCCTGAGGGGAGAGGTCTATTTTCTCGGTGTCGCCGAATTCGTGATTGCGGCGCTGCTCGCGGCCGGCAGCTTCAGTCCGGTCATGTCCGCGCTCGGTTCGTTCATGGGCATGGTGACCTTCGCGATCACTTGGTCGTTCTTCTTCACGACGCCGGGCGTCGTCAAATGGAGCCTTTCGTCCGATCCGATGGCGTGGAATCTGACCGGCGAATTTCTGTTCAAGGATATCGTCCTGCTGTGCGTTTGCGGGGTGTTGTTTCTCGCCTCTTTGCCGCGGTCGGTTGTCCGACTGCGCACCGGCTGAGCGTCAAGCCCCTCACCGCCGGATGCGGTAGATCACGACGTCATTGCCGTGGCGTATCGTGCTTTGCTCGAGCAGATAATTCGACTTCTCCAGCACCCGGCGGGACGCGCCGTTCCCGACATAGACGATGCCGATGAGGGACGGCAGCTCGAATCGCGACAGGCCGATGTCCGTCAGCGCCGTCGCGATCTCGCTTGCCAGTCCCTGGCCCCAGAACTCGCGCTTGAACGCGTAGGCGATCTCGATCTCGTCGATGTCGTCCACCATGATGTGGCGGATGCCCGCCCGTCCGGCGAATGTCCCGTCCTTCGATCGCAGCACCCAGAGCCCGAAGCCGTGCTGGTCCCAATGCGCCATGTTGGTGCCGAGATAGGTCCTGGTCACCTCGGGTGCGCGCACGCCGCCGAGATAGCGCGACACCTCGGCATCGAGATGCAGCGCGACGAGATCGTCGAGGTGATCTTCGTTCAGCCTCTCCGCGGTCAGTCTGCTGGTGCTGAAATGATCCATGGAGACAGATAGCAGCTTTCTGAGCCGGACGTCACCACGCCGGCGAGGAGTCTTCGCGTGCAGTGCTAGCGCAACGGTCGCTGTGACTGCAATCCCGGCCGCACCGGGATTGCGTTTTCCGGCCGCCTTGTCGGGATGTCGGGGGCGTGCCGGACACGGCATCGTGTTCTCCTGACTGAGAGAGTTGGACGAAAACGCCCAGAGGGTGTGAATTGCCTCACACACACGTAGTCGCTCCGGACTTACGGTATGCTCTAATTCCGCGTAGAGCGGCCCGTACGAACTATCTCGAGCAAGAGGGAGTTCAGGCTATGGCTAGCATCGTGTTGGGAATTGTCGTTTCCATTCTACTATCGACACAGGCCTCGCTGGATCAGGTCGGCGACGCCGCGTCCGAACTGCTACCTTCGCTGGTACGCTGGTCCATCACGTTGCTGGGCCTTGTCGTGGCAGGCCGGTTGGCCTGGCAAGCGTTTGGCCGTGCGGTCACCATTGCCGAAGTCCCGACTTTCCCTCGATACATGACGACCCGGCAGCAGTATCGACTGGGCGGTTTCATCTTCGTCGTATTCTCATGCGGCTTTTTCCTTCTTCTCATCCATGAGAACCGCGACGTCATCGCCCTGGCGCCGCTGGTTCCCGCAATTCCGGAAGCCGTCGTAGAGGCCGCGAAAAGTCAGTCCGCGCCCTATCTGACCGTCGTCGCCGCGATGGGGGCCGTGTATCTGTTCCTTCTGACAAAGGAGGCTCAGTGGAACGTCCTGCTGATGGTCCGCGACGTGATCCAGAGCTGGATCAGCGTGCCTCAACTCGCCAAGCAGATCATGGCGCAAATCCGCTTCTCGCTGCGCGTGCCACAGGACGTGCTCTCGAAGGTCATCGCGAATTCGCCGGACGTCGTCGATCAGGACTTCCGCAAGGATCCGAACACCCCGGATCGGATGTGGGCGGAAATCTGCTACATGAAATGGTGGCTGACGCAGGGGCGCGACACTGGAGATGACGCCACCTTCTTCACCGAGGACAGCTTTGGTTTCGACAAGCTGATGGCGGACTTCCAGCAAGCGGCGCCGACAATGAGCCAGTGGAAAGCCGGCACGCTGATGGGGCTCGCCGCGCCCCAGGCCACGCAATTGATCAAAGACCTCTACAACCGGTTTGCCCGGCTTGTCGCGTGTTACCTGATCTACCGCAACGGGTCCCGAATTGACCTGCGCAATGAGGCCAGCAAGTTCGGCATCGAAATCGATGCTCCCATTCACGACAATCCGTTGCGATACTGGATCGTCTATATCATTGCACTGATCTGTTCCGTCTATCTGGGCGTGACCATTTCGGCCGTCGTGTATGACGTGCTGCAGGGCAGGGGTATCGTCTGGGCGCAAGACCCCAATCGCTCGATGGCATGGGTCATGTATTCGCTCTGCAATTATGGATTCGCGATCGTCGTCGTTCTCTTGCTTCGATTTGCGATGTCTTCTCTGGGAAACAATTCAGATCAGTCGCACCTCACGACCTATTGCTGGAGCTTTCTGGTCGCGCTCGTCGTGGGGCCCGCGGGTCTGACGGTGGCCGTGCATTACTTCGGCGAGGGCAATCTGCGGGAAATGTCCCTTGCCAGTCTTTACTATGCGATGTTGAAGTGGGGGCTCGGGCCGGCGCTCGTGACCGTCTATATTTCGTACTATCTCGACAGGCAGAGCTGCTCCGATCTGCCGGACATCGATAATTCAGTACGAACGGTCGCGTGGCGGCTGTCCAATTGCCTAGGCTTTGCGGCAACCAACGTGTTCCTGCTTCTTCCGCCCTTGCTGTCGATGACGGCACAGGAAGGGGCGATCTGGGAAACCAGCAAGCTGCGCTTCATTGCGGCCGGCACGACGTTCTGTCTGGCACTCGGCCTCGCATTGGCGGCCCAGTTCGCACTCAAGAAGGACCGCGTTGGAGCAGTGCTGGCTCACAAGCCGGCATGATCCCGGATACGGTCGGTCATGGCGATGATGGCATTGTGCCGGTGTTTTGCCCGACGGGTCAACCGGCGCTTTGCCGGTAGCCCGGATGGAGCGGCTTGTCCGCCGTAGCTCGAGGAGCAAAGGCGGAAGCCGCTCCATCCGGGCTACGGTCGGATGATTTCGTGCTTGCCTAACCCATTGATCTCACAGCTTCCGTCTACTGTGCATGGGGTTGTTTTCGCAGCTTTGGTTTGAGGGGGCTCTATCCCGCCCCCAACGCGACCGCGATATTGTAGGTCAGAAGGCTCGCCGCATAGGCCAGCACCAGCATGTAGCCGAAGGTCACTGCCATCCATCGCCAGCTTCCGGTCTCGCGGCGGATCACGGCCAGCGTCGAGGCGCATTGCGGGGCGAAGATGTACCAGGCCAGCATCGACAGCGCGGTCGCGAGCGACCATTTCGTCGCCAGCACCTGGCCGATCTGCTCGGCCGCTTCCTTGCCGCCTTCGATCGCATAGACGGTGCCGAGGGCGGCGACCGCGACCTCGCGGGCCGCCATGCCCGGGATCAGCGCGACCGCGATCTGCCAGTTGAAGCCGACGGGGGCGAGCAGGGGCTCGAGCGCCTTGCCGATGATCGCGGCGAGGCTGAAGTCGATGGCGGGCTCCGTGGCGCCCGCCGGCGGCTGCGGGAACGAGGCCAGGAACCAGATCAGCACCATCATCGAGAAGATCGTGGTGCCGGCGCGGTGCAGGAACATCTTGGCGCGCGTGGTGACGCCGATCACGATCGATTTCAGCCGCGGCATCTTGTAGTCGGGCAGCTCCAGCATGAACGGCGCCGGTGCATAGTCGCGGAGCATGAAGAATTTGATCAGGAACGAGACGGCCAGCGCGCTGGCGATGCCGGCCGCATAGAGGCCGAACATCACGAGGCCCTGGAGGTTGACGAAGCCCCAGACGTCCTTCGCCGGAATGAAGGCGGAGATGATCAGCGTGTAGACGGGGATGCGCGCCGAGCAGGTCATCAGCGGCGCGATCAGGATCGTGGTCAGCCGGTCGCGCTTGTTGTCGATTACGCGCGTCGCCATGATGCCGGGAATGGCGCAGGCAAAGCTCGACAGCAGCGGAATGAAGGCGCGGCCGTGCAGGCCGGCGCCGCCCATGATGCGGTCCATCAGGAACGCGGCGCGCGCCATGTAGCCGAAATCTTCCAGGAGCAGGATGAACAGGAAGATGATGATGATCTGCGGCAGGAACACGATGACGCTGCCGACGCCCGAGATCACGCCGTTCTGCAGGAAGCTCTGCAGCAGGCCGGCGGGCAGGGTGGCGTGCACGAACTCGCCGAGCGCGTCGAAGCCCGAGTTGAGCAGCTCCATCAGCGGCTGCGCCCAGGCGAACACCGCCTGGAACATCACGAACAGGATAGCCGCGAGCACGATCAGGCCGCCGACCGGATGCAGCACCACGGCATCGATCCGCGCGGTCCAGGTGTCGGGTCTAGCAGGCAGGCTGACGCAGTCGGCGATGATGCGGTCGGCCTCACGCTGGGTGGAACGCAGTTCGCCGACGCTGAGCGCGCGCCAGGTATTCTCCTGCGGCTCGGCGGCGAGTCTTGCCGAGATCTCGTCCGTCAGCGTCAGCAGGTCGGCCGTGCCGCCCTTGCGCACCGCGATCGAGGTGACCACGGGGACGCCGAGCTCCTTGGCGAGCCGCTCCACGTCGACGGTGATGCCGCGCCGGGCCGCGATGTCGAACATGTTGAGCACGAGGACCATCGGCCGGCCGGTGCGCTTGAGCTCCAGCAGCAGGCGGATGGTCAGGCGCAGATTGGTGGAATCGGCCACGCACAGCACGAGATCGGGCACCGTCTCGCCGGAGGCCTTGCCGAGCACGAAGTCGCGGGTGATCTCCTCGTCCGGGCTGCGGCCGCGCAGCGAATAGGTGCCGGGCAGGTCGACCACCGAGACCTGGCGGCCCTGGGGCGTGACGAAGAAGCCTTCCTTGCGCTCGACGGTGACGCCCGGATAGTTCGCGACCTTCTGCCGGCTGCCGGTCAGCGCATTGAACAGCGAGGTCTTGCCGCTGTTGGGCGTGCCGACCAGGGCGAGATGCAGCAGGGGTAATTCCATGGGATTTACTGGTCCGGCCGCATCACGCGACGATGATGGCCATGGCTTCGCGCCGACGCACCGCGATCGTGATGCTGTCGACCCGCACGGCGATCGGGTCGCGCCCGACCAGCCCCTCGTGCAGGACCTCGACCCGGGCACCCTCGACGAAGCCGAGCTCGATCAGCCGGCTCTCGAGCTCGATGTCGGAGAGCGCCGAGGCCGCTTCTTTGACGGAAAGGTGCTGGATGACGCCGGTGTAGCCGCGCTGGGCCAGACCAAGCGGCATATGCGGGCGCGTGTCATTGGTTTCGGTCATGCCCTGTATTTTCAACGCAGGGCATCGAGGTCAAGCGCGCGGGTCGGCCGAAACTGCACCTTAGAGCGATTTTAAAGTGCAGAGCCGGACGCCGCCGAGGGCGAAGCCCCAACGCCTATTGGGCCGGGACCTTGTCCGGCTGGAGGGCGGCCATGGCGCGGCTCTTGAAGTAGTCGAGCACGAACAGGCGGATCGCCGAGGACAGATTGCCCTGCTGGCGGTTGCCGTCGATCTCGCCGACCAGCTCGGACAGCGTCATGTTGCGCAGGCCCGAGATCTCCTTCATGCCGTTCCAGAACGCCTCTTCCAGGCTGACGCTGGTCTTGTGGCCGGCGACGACGATCGACCGTTTCACGACCGGCGATTTCATGGCTGTTCCTCGCGATCGATCTGATGCTGATCCAGGCGTTCCTTCGCCTGGTCCGCGCGCGTCTGCTCCGCCGACCGTTCCGCCTTCGTGCGGCCGAACTTCGCCCGGTTGGCGTCCGCCTGCTTCGCCGAGGTCTCCCGTTCGGCGCGCTTCCTGAAACGATTCAGGTTGATGACGTTCCCCATGCCGCGTCTCCATCATCCGATCCTCTGCAGGCAGGATGAAAACTTCAGAAACAGGGGGCCGCGTGGCGCCCCACAAGACTTGATCGCCATTCGCTTGTCCTCGTCAATCGGCCCTTGGACCATCAAACGATGAATTTCGCCCGGTGGAGGGCAGTGGGACTGCGTAACACGCCGCCCAGCCGCAACATTGACGGTAATCAAATCCCGCCGCCAAAGCCGCATATTTCTGTGGGCGGAGCGTCCGTATCACTACGGATGGCTATCGGAATTCGGAATTTTATCCCGGGCTGGTCATCTTCTCCGGGCGCACCAGGCGGTCGAACTCCTCCGCCGAGACGAAGCCGAGCCGCAGGGCCTCCTCCTTCAGCGTGGTGCCGTTGGCATGCGCCGTCTTGGCCACCTTGGCGGCGTTGTCGTAGCCGATTTTCGGCGCGAGCGCCGTCACCAGCATCAGCGAGCGCTGCATCAGCTCCTTGATGCGCTTCTCGTCGGCGCGGATGCCGCTGACGCAATGCTCGGTGAAGGAGCGCGCGGCGTCCGCCATCAGGCGGATCGAGTGCAGCATGTTGTAGGCCAGCACGGGCTTGTAGACGTTGAGCTCGAAATGGCCCTGGCTGCCGGCGACCGTGATCGCGGTGTGATTGCCGAACACCTGGCAGCACACCATGGTCATCGCCTCGCACTGCGTTGGATTGACCTTGCCCGGCATGATCGAGGAGCCCGGCTCGTTCTCCGGCAGGATCAGTTCGCCGAGGCCCGAGCGCGGGCCCGAGCCGAGCAGGCGGATGTCGTTGGCGATCTTGAACAGGCCTGTCGCAACCGAATTGATGGCGCCGTGCACCAGCACATAGGCGTCGTTCGAGGCCAGCGCCTCGAATTTGTTGGCGGCACTGGTGAAGGGCAGCTTCGTGATCCCGGCGACGTGCTTTGCGAACAGTTTTGCGAAGCGCGGCTTCGAATTGAGGCCGGTGCCGACGGCGGTGCCGCCCTGCGCCAGCGGATGCAGCTCCTTCACCGCGACCTTGAGCCGGGCGATGCCGCTTTCGACCTGGGCGGCATAGCCGGAAAACTCCTGGCCGAGCGTCAGCGGCGTCGCATCCTGGGTGTGGGTGCGGCCGATCTTGACGATGTTCGAAAACGCCTTCTCCTTCTTGCGCAGCGCGCGGAGCAGCTCGCCGAGGGCCGGGACGAGATCGGCATTGATGCGGCTTGCGGCCGCGATGTGCATCGCGGTCGGGAACGAGTCGTTGGACGACTGGCTCATGTTGACGTGATCGTTGGGATGCACGGGCTTCTTGGCGCCGAGCTCGCCGCCGAGCAGCTCGTTGGCGCGGTTGGCGATCACCTCGTTGAGATTCATGTTGCTCTGGGTGCCCGAGCCGGTCTGCCACACCACGAGCGGAAAATGATCGTCCAGCTTGCCCTCGATCACCTCGCGCGCGGCGCGGATGATGGCATTGGCGCGGCGCCGGTCGAGCAGGCCGAGTTCGAGGTTGGACTGCGCTGCGGCGAGCTTGACGATGCCGAGCGCATGCACGAGCGAGATCGGCATGCGGTCGATGCCGATGCGGAAGTTCTGGCGCGAGCGTTCGGTCTGCGCCCCCCAATAGCGATCGGCGGGGACCTCGATGGGGCCGAAGCTGTCGGTCTCGGTGCGGGTCGCGGGGTGGACGGTCTTTGAGTTGGTAGCCTTGGCCATGAGCACATCCATTGCGCCGCACCAAACGCCGGGCGGCTTCTTCATGTGCCTCTATATAGGGAGTCTGGCCGCGTGCGACGGGCTCTGGCCCGATCTAGATCATTTCTTGCGGAAACGATCGAGCCGCACGACTTCGGCGCCGCCCTGGTTGGGGCCCGCCGGCTCCTCGGTGCTTTCCGCGGGCTCGGCGGCAGGCGCCGGCACCGCGACGGCCGACGGCGCGGAAGTGGCCGGCAAGGTCTCGGGCGCGACCTCGGCGACATCGGAGGTGTCGAACTGGAGGCCGAACTTCACGGACGGGTCGAGGAAGCTCTTGATGGCACTGAACGGAACGATCAGCCGCTCCGGAATGCCGCCAAAGGACAGGCCGACCTCGAAACGGTCCTCAAGCACGATCAGATCCCAGAACTGGTGCTGCAGGATGATCGTCATCTCTTCGGGATATTGCGCCAGCAGCCGCGACGAAAGCTTCACGCCCTCGGCCTTCGACACGAAGGTGATGAAGAAATGATGCTCGCCCGGCAGTCCATGGGAGGCGGCATCAGTCAGCACCTTGCGCAGCACGCCGCGCAACGCGTCGCGAGCCAGCACATCGTATCGGATATGATCGGTCGTCATGGTGGTCCTGTTGCATTCCAGGAGCTGGGCCCTGCCGGCCCGACTCGCCAAGCCGCAATAGTACCGCGCCTGACGGGTCAGCAGGAGTCCCCGCGGGGTAGGAAATAAAAGGCAAGTGGAGGCTTCTGTTGCCAGGTGCCTCCGAACCCCGCCTAACGGAGCTTAACCCGTTAGGACTTCAGAATGGTCTTTCAAACTGCGTTACGCAGCCTGAGCAACCGGAGCAAAGTTGTCGTTGGCAACTATTGCATAGCCCGATAACGGCGGAACAATACCGAGAAAAAGAACGCCCTTTACGCCCTCGTCGATCCTATTTCGCCCCCGCCAAAACCCGCTTTTGGGCTCGCCCGCTGGTGGGCTTTGGTGGAGGCGCCGGGTACCGCCCCCGGGTCCGAATGGTTTATTGCGACGACCGTTTATTTCCATAGCCGGCGAACCGGCACCCCCAATATAGGGCGCAAAGGTTTCAAATGACAGGTGTTTCGAGCAGTCTTGGCGAGGTTCCCTTTGGATAGGTTCCGGACGGCTGTCCGGATGACCTTGGCCCCGCTGCCGCGCCCGTTCTAAGCTCCTGACATGTCCCTGGATTCCGCACCGGCCGCACAAGAGCCCGGTATCCCCACCGTCCATGCTTCTCCACCCGGCCTCGTCGCGCTGTTCCTGGCCTTCGCCCGGATGTCGCTGGCCGGCTTCGGCGGGGTTTTGGTGTTTGCCCGGCAGGCCATCGTCGAGCGGCACCGCTGGATGACGGCGGACCAGTTCAACGAGACCTTTGCGCTCTGCCACTTCCTGCCCGGGCCCAACATCGTCAATCTGTCGATGGTGTTCGGGTCGCGGCTGCGCGGGATCGCGGGCGGCGTTGCCGCCTTTACCGGGCTGCTGCTGCCGCCGACGCTGATCATGACTGTGCTTGCGATCGTCTACGCCAGGTTCGGCGATGTGGAGGTGCTGCGCCGCGTCCTGGCGGGCATCTCCTGTGCGGCGGTCGGCCTCTTGATCGCGGTGGTCTTCCGCATGATGACGCCGCTGCTCAAGCGGCTGGACGCCGTCGCGCTCATCCTGATGCTGGGGGTGTTCCTCGCCATCGGCGTCCTTCGCCTGCCGCTCCAGGCCGTGCTTCTGGTCGCGATCCCCCTGAGTGTCGGCGCCATCTTCCTGATGCGGCGGAAGGTAGCAGCATGAACGCCGAGAACCCGATCTGGGCGCTGATCTCCACCTTTGGTCTGATGTCGCTGTTTGCAGTCGGCGGTGCCGCGGCGGCGGTGCCCGAGATGCACCGCATCGCGGTCGAGGTGCATCACTGGATGACGGACAAGCAGTTCGCCGACGCCTACGCGATCGCGCAGCTCTCGCCAGGTCCGAACGTGCTTATCGTGACGTTAATCGGCTATGCCGTCGCCGGCATTCCCGGTGCGCTGGCGGCGACGCTGGCGATGTGCCTGCCGACGGCGCTGCTTGCCTATTGTGTCAGCCGGCTCCTCAACCGGCCGAGCCAATCGCGCTGGCCCGGGCTGATTCAGGCTGCACTGGTTCCGCTCTCGATCGGATTGATGTCAGCCAGTGCCCTGATCCTGGCCCAGTCGACCGATCGCACGCTTGCTGCATTGCTCCTGACCGCGACGGTTGCGGTGATCGCCTCGATCTCGCGCATCAATCCACTATGGCTTTTGCTCGTCGGAGGCCTGTTGGGTTTTGCTGGCATTGTTTAATGAAAATCGCTAGGCAGTGATCCGGGCGGGGGATCGTTTTCCAGCCGATTAGAACAACATTGCTCGTGACTTACGGGTCGCGGAGGAGACAGGCATGGCCGATACGATGGGCCACTCGGCGACAGCCAACCGAAACACGTCGGTGGTGATCAGCTTTTGTCTGCTGGCCATAGCGCCGCAGATTTTCGAATTCATCTGGTCGTTCGGGACGATCTTTGGCTGGGGCGCCGGACGTGGCCCGGCCGCCGTCGTGATCAGCCACGCTACGGCGCTGCTCGCGGGCGCGCCCGGCGCGTTACTCGGGGTGGTCGGCGGTGACACCAAGAAGGCGTCATCCGATGTGCTGCTGGCGCTGATCTATTCCTATCCGATCTTTGCGGTCGCGATCCTCACGATCTTCATGACGATCAGGTCGGCGCAGGACTATGTCGGCGGTATCGTTCTGATGGCGCTCGCCTTGTTCGCGCTGTGGGCCTCCAGCGATTTGCAGGGTATGCGCGGCTTCTCCTTTGGCGCCGGCACGGCGCCGCGAATGTTTGGCGGGCTCCTCGTCGCACTTGGCGCCGGCATCGCGTTGACGGGACTGCTGACCGATGGGCCGAACATGGCGCACTATGCCTGGCGTGGGCCGCTCTTCGTGATGGTCTCGATCGTCTTCTTCGCGCTGGCGATCCGTCCGCTTGGGGTGGTGGTTTCGGCATTCACGAGCTTCCTGATCGCGGCGATGGGCACGCATGAGACGCGCTGGGTCGAAACGATCATCGTCGGCGCCTGCCTGACGGCCGGCTGCGCAATTCTATTCCCCTACGTGCTCGGATTGCCGATGCCGATGTTCCCGCGTTTCCTGGTCCAGTGAGGGCGTAATGGATATTTTTGCCAACCTCGCTCACGGGTTCGCCGTCGCGCTTTCTCCGATCAACCTCCTGATGTGCCTGATCGGTGCCCTCGTCGGCACGCTGGTCGGCGTTCTCCCGGGTATCGGCACCATTGCGACGGTCGCAATGCTGCTGCCGATCACCTTCGGACTGCCGCCGGTCGGCGCCTTGATCATGCTCGCCGGCATCTATTACGGCGCGCAATATGGCGGTTCGACCACGTCGATCCTCGTGAACATACCGGGCGAGGCGACATCGGTCGTCACCGCCATCGACGGTCACCAGATGGCCAAGCAGGGCCGTGCCGGCCCGGCGCTGGCGATCGCGGCGATCGGCTCGTTCTTCGCCGGCTGCGTTGCGACCGTGCTCATCGCCGTGCTCGGCGCGCCGCTGACCAAGCTTGCGTTGGCGTTCGGCCCGGCCGAATATTTCTCGCTGATGGTGCTCGGCCTGATCTTCGCGGTGGTGCTGGCCAAGGGCTCGGTGCTGAAGGCGATCGCGATGATCGTATTCGGTCTGCTCTTGTCGATGGTCGGCTCCGACATCGAGACCGGCGCCTCGCGCATGGCCTTCAACATTCCGGAGCTTGCCGATGGTCTCGGCTTCGCGACGGTTGCGATGGGCGTGTTCGGCTTCGCCGAGATCATCCGCAATCTCGACGCCGGCGCCGAGATGAACCGCGATCTCGTGCAGCAGAAGATCACCGGCCTGATGCCGACCAGGAAGGATCTGAAAGACTCGGCGCCTGCGATCCTGCGCGGCACGGTGCTCGGCTCGATCCTCGGCATCCTGCCGGGCGGCGGTGCTGTGATCGCCTCGTTCGCGGCCTATACACTCGAGAAGAAGATCGCCAAGGACCCGTCGCGGTTCGGCCGCGGCGCGATCGAGGGTGTGGCGGCGCCGGAAAGCGCCAACAACGCCGCAGCGCAGACGTCTTTCATCCCGCTGCTCACCCTCGGCATCCCGCCGAACGCGGTGATGGCGCTGATGGTGGGCGCGATGACCATCCATGGCATCGTGCCGGGTCCGCAGGTGATGCAGAAGCAACCCGACCTCGTCTGGGGCATGATCGCCTCGATGTGGATCGGCAATCTGATGCTGATCATCATCAACCTGCCGCTGGTCGGAATCTGGGTGCGGCTCTTGCGCGTGCCTTACCGGCTGATGTTCCCCTCGATCGTGATCTTCTGTGCGATCGGCATCTACTCGGTGAACAACGCGCCGGTCGACGTCATCCTCGCGGGTGTCTTTGGCCTGGTCGGCTATTGGCTGATCAAGCACGATTTCGAGCCGGCGCCGCTGCTGCTCGGCATGGTGCTCGGACCGCTGATGGAAGAGAACCTGCGCCGAGCACTTCTGATCTCGCGCGGCGATTGGAGCGTGTTCCTGACGCGTCCTCTGTCGGCGGTGCTGCTCGCGATTGCGGCCTTCCTGCTGGTGCTGACGCTGTTGCCCATGCTGCGTGCCAAGCGCGATGAGGTGTTCACCGAATCCGAGAACTGAGGGCGACGCGCCAGCGTCGGCGCCGTAGCTCAAACCCAAGCCGGCAAGTTAGCCAGCAGGATCAAGCTGATAGGCAAGGGGGCGGAGCGCAGGTTCCGCCCCCTTGCCGTTTGCACCGAGAGCGCTCACTTTTCCGGGTATAATGCAAAAGGATGGCGAATCGCCGCTGTCGCAGTGCGGAGGCGGTCGTTAAATTCGCCGCCTTCCCAAAGGCTCAGTTGCACATGCACCAATATCAGGACCTGCTCGAGCGGATTCTTTCAGACGGCGCCGAGAAAACCGACCGGACCGGCACCGGCACGCTGTCGGTGTTCGGCCATCAGATGCGCTTCAACCTGTCCGCCGGTTTCCCGATGCTGACCACCAAGCGGCTGCCGCTGAAGGCGATCGTGCATGAGCTGCTGTGGTTCCTGAAGGGTGACACCAACATCAAATATCTGCGCGACAAGGGCGTCAGCATCTGGGACGAGTGGGCGGACGCCAATGGCGATCTCGGACCCGTCTACGGCCATCAATGGCGTTCCTGGCCCGCGCCGGACGGGCGCAGCATCGACCAGATCGCTAACGTGGTCGACATGATCAAGCGCAATCCGGACTCCCGCCGCCTGATCGTCTCGGCCTGGAATCCGGCCGAGGTCGACAAGATGGCGCTGCCGCCGTGCCATTGCCTGTTCCAGTTCTACGTCGCCAACGGCAAGCTATCGTGCCAGCTCTACCAGCGCTCGGCCGACGTGTTCCTCGGCGTGCCCTTCAACATCGCGTCCTATGCGCTGCTCACCATGATGGTCGCGCAGGTCACCGGCCTGAAGCCCGGCGACTTCGTGCATTCGTTCGGCGATACCCACCTCTATTCCAACCATCTGGAGCAGGCGCGGCTCCAGCTCACGCGCGCGCCGCGCGCGCTGCCGGTGATGCGGATCAATCCCGACGTGAAGGACATCTTCTCCTTCCGCTACGAGGATTTCGAGCTCGTCGGCTACGACCCGCATCCGCACATCAAGGCGGAAGTCGCGGTCTAGCGTCGATGTCGCTCAACATCCGCCGCGCGCGTCCCGGCGAAGCCGGACTCGTTCTCGCGTTCATTCGGGAGCTTGCCGAATACGAAAAGCTTTCGCACGAGGTCGAGGCGACCGAGGCGATGATCGAGGAGGCTTTGTTCGCTGACGATCCGCGGCTCTTCTGTGCGATCGCCGAATGGAATGGCGAGCCGGCCGGCTTTGCGGTGTGGTTTCTCAATTTCTCCACCTTCAGCGGCCGCTACGGCATCTATCTCGAAGATCTCTACGTGCGGCCGCCGCATCGGGGCAGGGGCCTCGGCAAGGCGCTGCTGGTCTATCTGGCGAAGCAATGCGTCGAGAACGGCTGGTCGCGGCTGCAATGGGCGGTGCTGGACTGGAACGCCCCGTCGATCGCATTCTACAGATCGCTCGGCGCCGTCATGCTGGACGATTGGACGCTGTGCCGCGTCGCCGGGCCTGCGCTGACACGACTTGCCGGGAGCCAATCCTGATGGAGATCGTCTTCGTCGTTGCGATCGCGGAGAACGGCGTCATCGGCGCCGGCAACGCGATCCCGTGGCGATTGAAATCCGACATGGCGCGTTTCAAGGCGCTCACGATCGGCAAGCCCGTGATCATGGGCCGCAAGACCTTCGAATCCCTGCGCCGGCCGCTGCCGGGCCGCACCAACATCGTCGTCACGCGCGATGCGGGCTATCGCGCCAATGGTGCCATCGTCACGACGTCGGCTGCCGATGCAGGGATGGTCGCGCGCGGCGATGCCCTGCGGCGTTCGGTCGCCGAGATCGCGGTGATCGGCGGCGCCGAAATCTATCGGCAATGGCTCGATCGCGCCGATCGCCTCGAAATCACCGAAGTGCATGCGCGTCCCGAAGGCGACACGCATTTCGACATCGACAAGGCGGAATGGGATGAGGTGGCGCGCGTCCGCCATCCTGCCGGCCCCGACGACGGCGCCGACTTCTCCTATGTGACATATCGTCGGCGGCGGCCCCATTAACCGCTTTTGCCAATGTTTACATTGACTTTTTCGTGCCCGAGCATAGCTCGGAGGGCGGCGAGGGCTGCGTTGTAAGGGACCTGCCTGTCCCCTATAAAGCCGGACCGGACAATGCGGGCCGGATCAGTTTTAATCCGGTCTGCCGAGGAGAACGTCGAATGCCGTGGAAGAATCAGGGCGGTGGCCCGTGGGGCTCGGGTCCAAAGGGACCATGGGGCTCAGGCCCGCAACCGGTCGGGCCGAGGCCGCCGGATCTGGAAGACCTTCTGCGGCGCGGTCAGGACCGCCTTCAGCAGATCATGCCGGGTGGCTATTTCTCCGGCATCGGCATCACGCTGATCCTGCTCATCATCGTCGCGCTCTGGCTGTTGTCGGGCTTTTTCCGCGTGCAGTCTGAAGAACAAGGCGTCGTGCTGCGCTTTGGCAAGCACGTGCGGACCGTGGACCCGGGCCTGAATTATCACCTGCCCTATCCGATCGAGACAGTGCTGCTGCCGAAGGCGCTACGCGTCTCCACCATCTCCATCGGCATGACACTGATCGACGATCCGGCCCGGCGTGGCCGCTCCATCCGCGACGTGCCGGAAGAGAGCCTGATGCTGACCGGCGACGAGAACATCGTCGATGTCGACTTTACCGTGCTTTGGCGCATCAAGCCGAACGGCGTCGGCAACTTCCTCTTCAACATCCAGAACCCCGAAGGCACTGTGAAGGCCATCGCCGAGAGCGCGATGCGCGAAGTGATCGGCCGCTCCAACATCCAGCCGATCCTGACCGGGGCGCGGACGCAGACCGAAAGCACCGTGCAGGACTTGATGCAGAAGACGCTCGACAACTACGGCGCCGGCATCCAGATCGCCCAGGTGCAGATGCAGAAGGTCGATCCGCCCGCACAGGTGATCGATGCGTTCCGCGACGTGCAGGCGGCGCGCGCCAACCTCGAGCAGTTGCAGAACGAAGCGCAGACCTACGCCAACAAGGTGGTGCCGGAGGCGCGCGGCCGCGCGGCTCAGATCGTGCAGGCGGCCGAAGGCTACAAGGAGCAGGCGGTTGCCGAGGCCAAGGGCCAGAGCTCGCGCTTCCTGAAGGTGTACGAGGAATACAAGAAGGCGCCCGACGTGACGCGTGAACGGATTTATCTGGAGACGATGGAGCGCGTGCTCGGCGGCTCGGAAAAGCTGATCTATGACGGAAGCTCCTCGGGGCAGGGTGTCGTGCCCTATCTTCCGCTCAACGAATTGACGCCCAAGCGGCCGTCCACGACGACCGGCCAGCAGTCGAGCGGAGGCAGCCGATGAGGTCTCCGGTCACAGGTATCGTCGCGCTTCTCGGACTTCTGCTGGTCGTGATCGTCGCCTACATGTCGCTGTTCACGGTGCAACAGACCGAGCAGACCATAGTGCTGCAGTTCGGCAAGCCGGTGGACGTCGTCACCGATCCCGGGCTGCATTTCAAGGCTCCGTGGAACTCGGTGATCAACATCGACAAGCGGATTCTCGACCTGGAGAATCCCTCTCAGGAGGTCATCGCCTCCGACCAGAAGCGCCTCGTGGTCGACGCCTTCGCGCGTTACCGGATCAAGGACGCGTTGCGTTTCTATCAGAGCGTCGGTTCGATCCAGGCGGCCAACCTCCAGCTCACGTCGCTCTTGAACGCGGCGCTGCGCCGCGTTCTCGGCGAGGTCAACTTCATCACCGTCGTGCGTGACGAGCGCGAGAAGCTGATGGGGCGGATCCGCGAGCAACTCGACCGTGAGGCCGACGGCTACGGCATCGAGGTCGTCGACGTCCGCATCCGTCGCGCCGATCTGCCGGAGCAGAACAGCCAGGCGGTCTACCAGCGCATGCAGACCGAACGTCAGCGTGAAGCCGCCGAATTCCGCGCGCAGGGCGGTCAGAAGGCGCAGGAGATCCGCTCCAAGGCCGATCGCGAGGCGACGGTGATCATTGCCGAAGCGAACTCGACCGCCGAACAGACGCGCGGCGTCGGTGACGCCGAGCGCAACCGTCTGTTCGCGGAGGCCTACGGCAAGGATGCCGACTTCTTCGCCTTCTACCGGTCGATGACGGCCTATGAGAACGGGCTGCGCTCGAGCGACACCCGCTTCCTCTTGCGCCCGGACTCGGATTTCTTCCGGTATTTCAGCAACCCGAGCGGCAAGACGGCGACCGAGACACCGGCGAAGCCGTGAGCTAGACAGAGGGCGGCAGTTCTGCCGCCCTTCGTCCAGACAAGAGAGCACAACGGGAGGTTCCAATCCGATGAGGTCCATTGCGTTCGCCGACTTCCTCATCGGCTTAGGCATCCTGTTCGTGCTGGAAGGCTTGATGTTTGCGGCCAGTCCGGCCTGGATGCGCAAGGCCATGAAAAGCGCCATGGCCACCCCCGACAACGTCCTGCGGGCGGTCGGGATCGGTTCGGCCGTGGCCGGCTTGATCCTGATCTGGGTTATGCGACGTCCAATTTAGCCACAGCGCCAACGCCAAAGTGAAGGCGAGAGACCGGTTTTCGCCTTATTATCCGGGTGTTGAGGCCTGTTGAGGTCCGCGCTTGCGCCGTCCCCCCGTTCGAGCGCAGTCTTGACGCCGAATCCTTGTTTTCTGGAGATCACAATGACCGCTGCCACCATTGCACCGATCCGCTTGCGCTTAGGGCTGGCTGCGCTCGCCGTCAGTGCTTTCAGCGCGTTCGGCACGCCGGCCTATGCGCGCGGACCGGAAGGCATTGCCGACGTCGCCGAGAAGGTGATCGACGCGGTCGTCAACATCTCGACCTCGCAGACCGTCGAGGCCAAGGGCGGCGGCAGCAACACCATGCCGCAACTGCCGCCCGGCTCGCCGTTCGAGGAGTTCTTCGACGACTTCTTCAAGAACCGCAAAGGTCCCGGCGGCGGCGGCAAGGGCGGCGACAACGGCCCACCACGCAAGACCAACTCGCTCGGAAGCGGCTTCATCATCGACACATCGGGCATCGCTGTCACCAACAACCATGTCATCGCGGACGCCGACGAGATCAACGTCATCCTCAACGACGGCACCAAGATCAAGGCCGAGCTGGTCGGTGTCGACAAGAAGACCGACCTTGCCGTGCTGAAGTTCAAGCCGACGAAGCCGCTGGTCGCGGTGAAGTTCGGCGACTCCGACAAGCTCCGCCTCGGCGACTGGGTGGTCGCGATCGGCAATCCGTTCAGCCTCGGCGGCACGGTGACGGCCGGAATCGTCTCGGCCAAGAACCGCGACATCTCCAACGGGCCCTATGACAGCTACATCCAGACCGACGCCGCCATCAACCGCGGCAATTCCGGCGGCCCGCTGTTCAACCTCGATGGCGACGTCATCGGCGTCAACACATTGATCATCTCGCCGTCCGGCGGCTCGATCGGCATCGGCTTCGCCGTGCCGTCGAAGACGGTCGCCGGCGTCGTCGACCAGCTCCGTCAGTTCGGCGAATTGCGCCGCGGCTGGCTTGGCGTGCGCATCCAGAGCGTCACCGACGAGATCGCCGAAAGCCTCAACATCAAGCCGCCGCGCGGCGCGCTGGTCGCCGGCGTCGACGACAAGGGCCCGGCCAAGCCCGCCGGCATCGAGCCCGGCGACGTCGTCGTCAAGTTCGACGGCAAGGACGTCAAGGACCCCAAGGACCTTTCCCGCGTCGTTGCCGACACGGCGGTCGGCAAGGAGGTCGACGTCGTCATCATCCGCAAGGGCCAGGAGGAGACCAAGAAGGTCACGCTCGGCCGTCTCCAGGATCCCGAGAAGGTGCAGGCCGCGGTGAAGGCCGACGAGCCTGCTCCAGAAAAGACTGTGACGCAGAAGGCGCTTGGCCTAGATCTGGCGGCACTCAGCAAGGATCTGCGCACGCGCTACAAGATCAAGGACAGCGTCAAGGGCGTGGTCGTCACCAACGTCGACGCCAATTCGGACGCCGCCGAGAAGCGGCTCTCCGCCGGCGACGTCATCGTCGAGGTGGCGCAGGAGGCGGTCGCCAGCGGCGCCGACATCCAGAAGCGGGTCGACCAGCTCAAGAAGGACGGCAAGAAGTCCGTACTGCTGCTCGTCTCCAACGGCGACGGCGAGCTGCGCTTCGTGGCGCTGAGCGTTCAGTAAGGTCTCTGGAATACTGGATCACCCGCTCCACTGCGCAATTGCGCACAAGACGGGTGATGACAGCGGAGAGGGCGTTACGCCTCCACGAACTCGCGCCGCCGATACCCCTGCGCATACAGCAGCGCGGTGAGATCGCCGTGATCGATTCGCGCCGCTGCCGCGGCGGCCACCGCCGGCTTGGCGTGATAGGCCACGCCCAGCCCCGCCGCCTGGATCATCGCGAGGTCATTGGCGCCGTCGCCGACCACGACGGAATCGATGTCGTCGAGATCGAACGACTCCATCAGATCCACCAGCGTCGCGAGCTTCGCCGCGCGGCCCAGGATCGGCTCCCTCACCTCGCCGGTGAACTTGCCGTCGCGGACGACGAGCTCGTTGGCGCGGTTTTCCTGGAAGCCGATCCTGGCGGCGACCGCGCTGGTGAACAGCGTGAATCCACCGGAGACGAGACAGGCATAGGCGCCGTGGGCGCGCATGGTTGCGACCAGCTCACGGCCGCCTGGCGTCAGCGTGATGCGTTCGGCCAGCACCTTGTCGACCACGCCGACCGGGAGGTCCTTCAGCAGCGCGACGCGCTCGCGCAGCGCCGGCTCGAACTCGATCTCGCCGCGCATCGCGCGATCGGTGATGGCAGCCACGTGGGCCTTCAACCCGGCAAAATCGGCGAGCTCATCGATGCATTCCTGGCTGATCATGGTGGAATCCATGTCGGCGAGAAAAAGCTTCTTGCGCCGGAAGCCGACTGGCTGCACGACGATGTCGATGGGCAGGTCGCCGCGAAGCTCGCGGAGCCGCTGTTCGATGGCGTGACGGTCGCCTTCGAGGTTACTGTCGGCGCCGAAGGGGATGTCGACCGCAACCCCGTCGAACAGCCAGTGCGCGGGAGCTGCCTGAGGCAGCACCGCGCGGGCGCCGTCGACGATGGTAGAGTCGAGCGCGGGATTATTCGGGTTGCAGATCAGCGTGGCGACGAGGGACATTTGAGGTTTTCGTGAGCGAGAGGCAGGTCAGCGGAAGCTATGTCGGCAAGGCCGTGCTTATCGCAGGCCCGACCGCCAGCGGCAAGTCGGCGCTGGCGCTCGAGCTGGCGCTCGCTGCGGGCGGGGTCGTGATCAATGCCGATTCCATGCAGGTCTACCGCGACCTCCGCATCATCACGGCGCGTCCCACCCATGGCGACGAGGCGCGCGCTCCGCATCGCCTTTACGGTCATGTCGATGCCGCCATGAATTTCTCGGCCGGTGCCTGGGTCAGTGATGCGGCGAAGGCGCTCGACGAGGCGAAGGCCGAGGGTCGCCTGCCGATCTTCATCGGCGGCACAGGGCTCTATTTCAAGGCGCTGACGGCGGGCCTGTCCGTTGTGCCGGCGATCCCCGCAGAGGTGCGCGAGGACGTGCGGGCGCGGCTGGAACGGAACGGCGTCGAGGCGCTGCACGCGGAACTCGCAGTCTCCGATCCGCGTGCGGCCGAGCGATTGAACCTGCGCGACCGCACCCGGATCGCGCGCGCGCTCGAAGTGGTCGAGGCGACCGGGCGTTCGCTGCTCGACTGGCACCATGAGGGCCAGCCGCCCTTGCTGCCCAAGGACAGTTTTCGCGCGGTGTTTCTCGCGCCCGAACGCGACGAGCTCTACGCGCGCATCGACGCCCGCTTCGATGCCATGTTGGGCGCCGGCGCGCTGCAGGAGGTCGAGCAACTCGCCGTCCGACACCTCGATCCGTTGTTGCCGGCCATGAAGGCCCATGGCGTGCCGGCCTTGATCCGGCATCTGCGTGGCGAGCTCAGCCTGGAGCAAGCCGGCACGATCGGCCGTGCCGATACCCGCCATTACGCCAAGCGGCAATTCACCTGGTTCCGGCACCAGCTGCCGGAATTCGAATGGTTGAAGCCGCAGGACGCACGGGGGTGGCTCGCGGCGATCGTGAGGGCGGCTCGGGACCCCGGCTGACACGGTTTTGTGCCGCGGTTCCCAAATTTACCTCTCGCCGAAGCCCGGGAACACCGCTACACTGGCAAAATCGCGCGGGAAGGGCCGCATTGCCTTGACATCAGGGCATTGGTCGCTATGTTTCGCGCAACCTTCGGGAAGCCGGACACCTGCCATGCGTAACATTATTACCAAACTCCTTATCGCCGTCGTACCCAGGCACACCGCCGGGGGTGGCTAGCTGCCATCCACATGACAGGCGGTGTGCATGGGTCCCTCTTCGGGGCCTTTTTTATTTCCCGAACCAGACACAAAGAAGCCGCTGACAACAGCGCATCCGGAGCAAGCCAATGAACGACAAGAGCCACGATCCGAACCAGATGACCGGCGCAGCGATGATCGTCCGCGCACTCATCGATCACGGCGTGACCGACATTTTCGGCTATCCCGGCGGCGCGGTGCTTCCGATCTATGACGAGATCTTCCAGCAGAGCGAGGTCCAGCACATCCTGGTCCGCCACGAGCAGGGTGCGGGCCATGCCGCCGAGGGCTATGCGCGCTCGACCGGCAAGCCGGGCGTTGCCCTGGTGACGTCGGGCCCCGGCGCCACCAACATGGTGACGCCGCTGACCGACGCGCTGATGGACTCGATCCCGCTGGTCTGCATCTCCGGCCAGGTGCCGACGCACCTGATCGGCAACGACGCGTTCCAGGAATGCGACACCGTCGGCATCACGCGCCCCTGCACCAAGCACAATTGGCTGGTGCGCGACGTCAACGATCTCGCCAAGATGCTGCACGAGGCCTTCTATGTCGCGACCACGGGCCGTCCGGGCCCGGTGCTGGTCGACGTCCCCAAAGACGTGCAGTTCGCGACCGGCACCTATCATCCGCCGCGCAAATCCGACGTGCATCGCTCCTACGCGCCGCGCGTGAAGGGCGATGCGACGCAGATCCGCAAAGCCGTCGCGCTGCTCGCCACTGCCAAGCGCCCCGTGATCTACAGCGGCGGCGGCGTCATCAATTCCGGCCCTGAGGCCACCAAGCTGCTCCGGGAACTGGTCGAGGTCACCGGTTTTCCGATCACCTCGACGCTGATGGGACTGGGTGCGTATCCAGCGTCGGGCAAGAACTGGCTCGGCATGCTCGGCATGCACGGCACCTACGAGGCCAACATGACGATGCATGATTGCGACGTCATGCTGTGCGTCGGCGCGCGCTTCGACGACCGCATCACCGGCCGCGTCGACGCGTTCTCGCCAGGCTCGAAGAAGATCCACATCGACATCGACCCGTCCTCGATCAACAAGAACATCCGCGTCGACGTGCCAATCATCGGCGATTGCGGCAACGTCCTCGGCGACATCCTCCAGGTGTTCAAGGCGGAGGCGAAGAGGCCCGACATCAAGGCGTGGTGGCAGCAGATCGCGCAATGGCGCGCCCGCAACTCGCTCTATTACAAGAAGAGCAACGACGTCATCCTGCCGCAGCATGCGATCCAGAGCCTGTTCGAGGCGACGCGCGGCAGGGATACCTACATCACGACCGAGGTCGGCCAGCACCAGATGTGGGCGGCGCAGTTCTACGGCTTCGAGGAGCCGCATCGCTGGATGACGTCGGGCGGTCTCGGCACCATGGGCTACGGCCTGCCGGCCGCGGTCGGCGTGCAGGTGGCCCATCCCGACAGCCTGGTCATCGACATCGCCGGCGATGCCTCGGTGCAGATGACGATGCAGGAGATGTCGACGGCGGTTCAGTACGAACTGCCGATCAAGATCTTCATCCTGAACAACCAGTACATGGGCATGGTGCGGCAGTGGCAGCAGCTGCTGCACGGCAACCGGCTGTCGCATTCCTATTCGGAGGCGATGCCGGACTTCGTCAAGCTCGCGGAAGCCTATGGCGGCGTCGGCTTCCAGGTGCACAAGCCCGGCGATCTCGACGGTGCCATCCAGGAGATGATCTCGGTCAAGCGCCCGGTGCTGTTCGACTGCCGCGTCGCGTCGCTGGAAAACTGCTTCCCGATGATTCCCTCCGGCAAGGCGCACAACGAGATGCTGCTGCCGGAGCAGGCCAACGACGAAGCCACGGCAAAGGCATTTGCCGGCGGCAAGGCGCTGGTGTGACGCGATGTTCGACCTGAAGGAGCTCGAGCGCGCGCACGAGATCGTGGGGCAGGCGGTGCCGGCGACGCCGGCGCACGCCTGGCCGCTGCTCAGCCAGCGGCTCGGCACGCAAGTTCTGGTCAAGCATGAAAATCACACGCCGATCGGCGCCTTCAAGGTGCGCGGCGGGCTCGTCTATCTCGACCGGCTGAAGCGCGAACGGCCGAACGTTCCGGGCATCATCTCGGCGACGCGCGGCAATCATGGCCAGAGCCTGGCCTTTGCCGCGAGCCGCCACGGCGTGCCGGCGGTGATCTACGTGCCCCGCGGCAACTCGGTCGAGAAGAACCGGGCGATGAAGGCGTTTGGCGCCGAACTGATCGAGCATGGCGACGACTTCCAAGCCGCGCGCGAGGAGGCGGGGCGCCACGCGCAATTCGCCGGGCTTCACATGGTGCCGTCGTTCCACCCAGACCTCGTTCTGGGGGTGGCGACCTACGCGCTCGAGCTGTTCGGGGCCGCGCCCGATCTCGACATTCTCTACGTACCGATCGGGCAGGGCTCCGGCATCTGCGGCTGCATCATGGCGCGCGATCTCCTGGGCCTGAAGACCGAGATCGTCGGCGTGCAGTCGACCGAGGCGCCGTCCTACGCGCTATCGTTTGCGGCAGGTCACGTCGTGACCACCGAGAGCAGCAACACGCTGGCCGACGGGATGGCGACGCGCATTCCCGACGGGGATGCGTTCGCGCTGATCCGCAAGGGCGCCTCGCGCATCGTAGAGGTTACCGACGACGAGGTCGCCGCCGCGATCCGCGCCTACTGGACCGACACGCACAATCTCGCCGAAGGCGCCGGCGCCGCCGCGCTCGCCGCGGCGCTTCAGGAAAAGACAAAACTGTCGGGCAAGCGCGTCGGTCTCGTGCTGTCCGGCGGCAATATCGATTTCGATCTGTTCCGCCGTTGGGTCGGAACGGACGCGCCAGCAATGGCGTGACGGGAGACAAGAGGGGACGACAATGAACCAGCCCGCATCCGCCTATTTCATCGAGGAGCGTCACGATCCCAACGAGACGCACACACTATCGGTGCTCGTGCAGAACGAGCCCGGCGTGCTCGCCCGCGTCATCGGCCTGTTCTCCGGGCGCGGCTATAACATCGAGAGTCTCACGGTCTCGGAGACCGAAAGCCAGAAGCATCTCTCGCGCATCACCATTGTCACCACGGGCACGCCGATGGTGATCGAGCAGATCAAGCACCAGCTCGACCGCATGATCCCGGTCTATCGCGTCGTCGACATGACGCTGACCAAGCGCTCGATCGAGCGCGAGCTTGCGATGGTGAAGGTGCGCGGACTGGGCGAGCATCGGGTCGAAGCGCTGCGACTGGCGGACGCCTTCCGCGCCAGGGTGATCGACGCCACCACCGAGAGCTTTGTGTTCGAGATCACAGGCAATACCGACAAGATCAATCAATATATCGACCTGATGCGTCCGCTCGGCCTTGTCGAGGTGTCGCGCACCGGCGTCGCCGCGATCGGCCGCGGGCCTGAAGGGATGTGAGACATGCTGGCGCGCGACTGGTACTACAACGAGCGGAACCGGATGGGGATCGGGCCTGCAGTGGCCTCGATCTACGACTCCCACGACGATGCCGATCTGCGGGCGCGCGCCGCGCTGAAGATGCTCGGCGTCCAGCGCGGCTGGCGCATCGCCGATATCGGTTGCGGCAACGGCGTGCTGGCGACCGAGGCTGCGCTGATGGGCGCCGAGGTCGACGCCATCGACATCTCGCCTGCGATGCTTGCGCTCGCCGAGATCTATGCGCGTGACCGCAAGGCGCCCGTGCGGACGCAGTCCGCTGGTCTGCTCAGCTTCGCCTACCGGCCGGAATCCTATGACCTGATCGTCAGCGAATTCACACTGCACCATCTGCCGGATTTCTGGAAGGCGGTGGCGATGTCGCGGATCTATCGCGCGCTCAAGCCCGGTGCGACCTTCTATTTGCGCGACATCGTCTACGCTTCGATGCCCGATGCCGTCGAGCGCGACGTCGAGCAATGGGCCGACTTCGAGATCAAGAACCACGATTTCTCGCGGGCGAGCGTGGTCACGCATATGCGCGACGAATATTCCACCTTCGGCTGGGTGATGGAGCGGATGCTGACCGACGTCGGCTTCACGCTGGTCTCGGCCGACTACCAGGCGCCGATGCACGGCACTTATCTTTTGCGTAAACCGAAAGCCGGCGAGCAAGGCTAAGACAACAGGGCTGCACGACAGGGCAGAACCGGAAACAACAATGAAGCCGGCCGACATCCTCATCGCCATCTTGGTGGCGGTCATCTGGGGGCTTGCGTTCGTCGCAAGCCGGATCGCTCTCGACGAGTTCTCGCCGGAACTGATGACGGCGATGCGCTTCACCATTGCAGCGGTGCCGTGCCTGTTCATTCCCAGGCCGAAGGTCGCCTGGCGGCTGCTGATCGCGATCAGCTTCACGCTGTTCCTCGGGCAGTTCCTCTCGCAAGCTTACGGCATCGCCCATGGCGTGCCGGTCGGGCTGACCAGCGTTGTCGTGCAGAGCCAGGCCCTGTTCACGATTGGCTTTGCTGCCGCTGCATTCGGCGAGCGGCCGACGCCGGCGCAGACGCTGGGCATCGTCATTGCAGCAGTCGGCCTCCTGATGATCTGCGGTACCGTCGGTTATGATTTCAGCGTTGGCGCGTTTGCGGTTCTGATGATCGCGCCGGTCAGCTTTGCCGTGGGCAACGTCCTGCTGCGAGGCGCGCGCGGCGTGCCGATGTTCGACCTGTTCGCCTGGTTGTGCCTTGTCACCGCGGTGCCCCTGCTCTTGCTCGCGCTGGTCGTCAACGGGCCGGAGCCGACGTGGCGCTCGCTGATCCATATGTCGCTCACCGGCCTCATCTGCCTGCTGGTGATCGGGGCCATCTCGACCAGCATCGCCTACTGGCTCTGGGGCCGGCTGTTGCGTGACTATCCTGCCGCACAGGTGGTGCCGTTCGCGCTGCTCGTGCCGTTCGTCGGCTCGGCCGCCTCCAGCATCGTGTTCGGAGAAAGATTCGGACCCTTGCGCCTCGCCGGCATGCTGACCGTGATCGGCGGTATCGCGGTGATGGTGCTGGCGAAGCGACCCGCGGCGTTACCCAAAGAACCGCAACCGAAGACGGCGTGAGGTGAGCATGTCCCAATCGCTGTTCTATGCCTTCCTCGCCTTCATGGTGGTGATGTACTTCACGCCAGGACCGAACAACATCATGCTGCTGGCTTCTGGCCTGACCTACGGTTTCCGGCGTACCATCCCCCACATCGTTGGCATCGTCCTCGGCTTTGCCTTCATGGTTGCCGCGGTCGGCCTCGGGCTCGGCACGGTGTTCCTGGCCTATCCGATCCTCCAGACCATCCTGAAATATGCCGGTGCCGCCTACCTGATCTATCTTGCCGCCGCGATCGCCATGTCCGGCCCGGCCAAGCCGGGCGCGGAGAGTGCCCGCGGCCCGATGACCTTCTGGGGCGCGGCGATGTTCCAATGGATCAATGCCAAAGGCTGGGTGATCGTGATTGGCACCATTACCGCCTATGCGGCGATCGCCCGGTTTCCGATCAACATCGCGATCCAGACCCTGGTCAGCCTGCTCGTCGGCACCGTCTCGACGGTGCTCTGGGCCCTTTTCGGGACAGCGCTGCGTCCCGTTCTGACGTCAGAGCGGCTGGTCCGCGCCTTCAATATCCTGATGGCGATCCTGCTGCTGGCCTCCCTCTACCCCGTTTTCATGGATGCATGATGTCGCGGATTTCCATGCAGAAACGGGTTTCCTTAAGGGGCCAAAATGCTCTAGACAGCCCCGGAAATCCGCAAATTTCACCCTTCGGACACTGACCATCGGCCGATTCTGGCCCTGAACGAGGAAACGACCATGCGTGTTTATTACGATCGCGACGCTGACCTGAACCTGATCAAGGGCAAGAAGGTCGTCATCGTCGGCTACGGCAGCCAGGGCCACGCCCATGCGCTGAACCTCAAGGATTCCGGCGTCAAGGACGTCGCCATCGCGCTACGCAAGGGTTCGGCCTCGGCCAAGAAGGCGGAAGCCGCCGGCTTCAAGGTGATGGAAGTCGCCGAAGCTGCCAAATGGGCCGACCTCGTCATGATGCTGACCCCGGACGAACTCCAGGGCGACATCTACCGCGAGCACCTGCACGACAACATGAAGAAGGGCGCCGCCCTCGTCTTCGCGCACGGCCTCAACGTCCACTTCAATCTGCTCGACCCGCGCGCCGATCTCGACGTGCTGATGATCGCGCCCAAGGGCCCCGGCCACACCGTGCGCTCGGAGTACCAGCGCGGCGGCGGCGTTCCCTGCCTGATCGCGATCGCCAAGGACGTCTCGGGCAACGCCCATGACCTCGGCCTCTCCTACGCCTCCGCGGTCGGCGGCGGCCGGGCCGGCATCATCGAGACCACCTTCAAGGAAGAGTGCGAGACCGATCTGTTCGGCGAGCAGGTCGTGCTCTGCGGCGGCCTGGTCGAGCTGATCAAGGGCGGCTACGAGACCCTGGTCGAAGCCGGCTACGCCCCGGAGATGGCCTACTTCGAGTGCCTGCACGAAGTGAAGCTGATCGTCGACCTGATCTATGAAGGCGGCATCGCCAACATGAACTACTCGATCTCCAACACCGCCGAGTACGGCGAGTATGTTACCGGTCCGCGCATCGTCACCGACGAGACCAAGAAGGAGATGAAGCGCGTGCTCAACGACATCCAGTCCGGCAAGTTCGCCCGCGACTGGATGCTCGAGAACAAGGTCAACCAGACCTCGTTCAAGGCGACCCGCGCCAAGCTCGCCGAGCATCCGATCGAGGAAGTCGGCGCCAAGCTTCGCGACATGATGCCCTGGATCAAGAAGGGCGCGCTGGTCGACAAGAGCAAGAACTAAGTCGTCGTCGTCGCGACGCGAGAGCACAAGCTTCGCTCGCCAAACCAATTCTTAAACCTTCGCGACTATATCTGAGCGAGATCGCAAACCGCGGTCTCGCTCTTTTCATCTCGCGCGAAGCACTGCTGCTTCATTCAAATTCTTCGCGAGTAGAAGCGCCCTCTGAGCGCGAAGAAATGACGCTTAAATCACATTCTTGGTCTGGCGTCGTTTCTCGGTCCTTCTCGTAAGATTCCAAGCGCCAAAACACCAGCGTCTTCAGAGCCGAAGACTCGGCTCTTCATCTGCTCTCTCATCGCGCGATAATCTCGCCGCGTGCCGCTTGCGTGCGACTTCATCTTAAGAAGCGAGGTCAGCTGCGGCGTCTTGCGCGAGCATTATTGCGCGTCAGCAGTCTGCCGGGCGGGGCTCGCGGCCATCGCGATCAGCCGCAACGCCATCACCGCGAGGAGCGGAATGAGAAATGCGGCGTAGAGCGGCATCGCCGGCACGCGCTTGCCGAACGACACCATGAACTGGACCCAGAGATAGTATCCGCCTGCTAGGTGCAGCGCGCGCCAAGCGCGCGGCCCGAGCAGCGCGGCGGTGCGGTCGAACGAGGTCGCGCTCATGGCGATGATGACGGCATAGCCGATGCCGCCGAAGATGTAGGAGGCCGCCGAGGTGGTCTCGGCAAAGCCGGCCGGATCCATCTCGGCGAACGCGACGATCGCGCCTGCGTGGATGGCGTGGGAGGCGGCGAAGCTCAAGCCCAGATAGCGCCGGTTGCGTCGCTGCCAGCGCGTCCAGCTGTTGGGCCACAGCCGCGCCAGTGCCGCGGCACTGAAGGCGAGGCAGAACAGCAGCAGCGAGCTTCGTGCCGTGAAGCGGATCACCATCCGCACGCCCTCGACCTCGAACTGTCGCATCGAGGCGATCCACAGGCTCAGGACGATCAGGCTCAAGCAGAAAGCGGCGAGCAGCCGCCAGCCTTCAAACCAGCTTTGGCGTTGTGTCATGGTGGTCTCCTCCATTATGTAATCATCGATTACATTTGGGGAGGGGGTGACCGTCAATGGTGTAATCGCTGCTTACATTCACGTTCGGGTGATGCTAGAACGCGGCATGCCCGCTCGACCGCCGTCCAAGCCGCGTGCTCGCCGCACCAATCTCCCCGAACCCCGGCCCTATCACCATGGCGACCTCCGCCGCGCGCTGATCGATGCTGCGCTGCAACTGGCTGCGGAGGGTGCGGAAGTCTCGGTGCGCGAGGCCGCACGACGGGCCGCGGTGTCGCCGGGGGCGCCGTTCCGGCACTTTCCGAACCGCGATGCCTTGATGGCGGCGGCGGCCGAGGAGGCGCAGCGGCGCTTTCGAGCCGAGATCGAGGTGGCGCTGGATCAGGCACCGACCGCCGCTCCGCTCGGCCGCTTCCGCGCCTTCGGCCTTGCCTACCTGCGCTGGGCGATGCGCAATCCCGCGCATTTCGAGATCATCTCCACCGGGCGCTATTTCGCCCATGGCAGCTCGGCGGAGCTGACGCGCGACAATGCCGAGTTGATCGCTCTGACCGAGCAGATCCTGGCCGATGCGGCGAAGCAGGGCCTGTTGCGATCGGCCGACCTCAAGAGCATCCAGGTCGCCGGCCGCGCCATGGTCTACGGCTTTGCCCGGATGAACCTCGACGGCCACCTTCCGCGGTGGGGCGTGGAGGAGGGCGAGATCGACCAGATGGCGGAAGGGGTGATCGACCTGTTCATCGCCGGGATCGCCAGGCCGGCGCACGGCGCCTGATCCTGCCCGACCCTCATGGTGAGGAGGCGCGTAGCGCCGTCTCGAACCATGCAGGCCCAACTCGGGCCTCGCCCTTCGAGACGCCTGCGTCGCAGGCTCCTGAGGGTGAGGGATGGAGTTGGCCACGCGGCCGTTCGCCGTCCACTAACATTAAGCGAAGATCGGCCCGTGACGCGCGTTGCTTGTCCGTGACCGTTCAATTACAGTTTTATGACACGGTGCAGGCCTCCGGCTGCGCCGAACGCCGCAGGCCGGCCAGACGGCTGGGTATTCATCGCGCCGGACCAGAAGTTGCGTGTCGTCGATGGCGTCCGCGCCCAGTCCAGGTCCCTTTGGCACGACCGCCGTGCTGGCGAGCGTCGCCGCGCTCGGCATGTGGCGGCTGCTCGCGGTCGCGGCGCCCCATCTGGCGGCGCTCGCGCTGATGTACGAGACCGAGACCGATTTCGGCTCGCGCCTCTCCTTCGCGCTGGCCTGGGGCATCCTCAACTTCTTCTGGATCACGCTGCTGCGGCGGCCGGCGCTGTCGGGTGCGCTGTCGCTGACCATGGTCGTGGTGCTGGTGCTGCTGTCGCGGCTCAAGCACGACGTCGTGCAGATGACGGTCAACTTCATCGACCTGATGATGATCGACCGCGACACGGTGGCATTCCTGTTCACGATCTTCCCGAATTTGCGCTGGTCGGTGATCCTGGCCGGCCTCGTCACGCTGCCGCTGATGTATGCGCTGTGGTGGCTCGACCCGTTCCGCATCCGCCGCCTGCCGGCGCTCGCCTGCAAGCTCGCTTGTCTTGCCGCGCTGGTCGGCTATTCGCTCTATCGTCCGGACGAGGCCTGGCGCGGCTATTACGACGACGGCTATCTCTCGAAATTCTTCCGCTCCGGCGTCAGCGCGGTCTCCGACTTTGCGCAATACGGCTTCATGGAGTCGGCCGCTTCGACCAGCGAGCGGCTCAATATGCCGCTGGTCGATGCCTGCCATCCAGCGGGCCGGCGACCGAACATCATCATGGTCCATGATGAATCGAGCTTCGACATCCGCGCGGCCCAAGGCATCAAGGTGCCGCCGGGCTATGGCAGCCATTTCAAGTCCTGGGACGGCAAGGAGCGTACGTTCCTGGCCGAAAGCAATGGCGGGCCGAGCTGGTTCACCGAATACAACGTGCTCGCGGGCCTTTCCTCGCGCTCGTTCGGCCGCTTCGCATATTTCGTGACGCGCATCGCCTCAAACCGCGTCGAGCGCGGCCTGCCGCTGGCGCTGCGCCGCTGCGGCTACGATACCCTATCGCTCTATCCCGCCTATGGCGGCTTCATGGGCGCGCGCAGCTTTCAGATGACGACCGGCGTCGAACGCTTCCTCGACTCGAAGGATCTCGGCGCCAAGGATGTCGAGCCGGACTCTTTCTTCTATGACAAGGCGCTCCGGCTGATGGGCGAGCGGAGGCCGAACAAGCCGCTGTTCACCTTCATCTATCTCGGCGCCAATCATTTCCCCTGGGAGACGCGCTTCCGCCCCGATCTGCTGCCGAACTGGCGTGCGCCCGGCAATGTCCCGTCGATCGACGAATATCTGCGCCGGCAGGCGATGAGCGCCGAGCAGTACAGAGCGTTCGTCGCGGGCCTGAAGAAGAGTTTTCCCGGCGAGCCCTTCCTGATCGTGCGCTACGGCGACCACCAGCCTGAGTTTGCGCCGAATATTCTCGAGCCCGGGCTCGACGAGGGCGCTATCGGCAAGAAGCTCGACGCCTACGATCCGCGTCTCTACGCGACCTATTATGCGATCGACGCCGTCAATTTCGAGCCGGTCAAGAGCGAGGCCGTGATGGACACGATCGACGGCCCGTATCTGCCGCTGGTCATCCAGGAAGCCGCCGGTATTCCGCTTGATCCGTCCTTCGCCGAGCAGAAGCAGATCATGCTCCGTTGCAAGGGAATCTTTTACGGCTGCAAGGACGGGGCGGAAGCGCGGCGGCTGAACCGGCTGCTGATCGATGCGGGGATGATCCGGGGGCTGTAGCGCCCCTCGCGGCTCTTTCCGATCATCGACGCCGATGGCGCCCTATAGTGTGCTGGCAACTTCATTCGCGTGATCGCTTCGGAAAACTTGCAGGCCCGCATCGGCGGCCCGGTCTCCTTTCACACCCGAAGAGCGCAGGCGACATTACCAGTCGTTCATGATTGGTCGGACTAAAGTCTGAGCCGCAAGCACCCGCAATCACCGACTTGTAATTGGCGCGATGCGCCGCTTCCAAACGATTGTCACGATTGCTTCCATCATGAGGCGCGTCGCCACCTCGGTCTTCCGGCGGCACGTCCATCTGATCCAACTTTCTTGCAGGAGTTCTGTCCATGCGAGCGCTTCACGCTGCGCGGCTTGCAATTGCCCTGGCGTTGCTTGGTCCCGTCGTTCATGCGGCCGAGCCGCCACACGATATCAAGGGGCTCTACCTGATGACCGACTATCCGGCGATCACGGTGCGGCCCGGCACCACCGCCAACGTTTCGCTGCGCTTGCAGGATTACGGGCTGTCGCCGGAGCGCTATCAACTTTCGGTCGCGGGCGTGCCGAGCGGCTGGACGGCAACGCTGCTCGGCGGCGGCCAGCCGGTTGGAGCGGCGATGCCGGCACCCGATGGCAGCGTTGCATTGCAGCTCAGGCTCGACGTTCCCGCTGGCAATGATCTCAGCGCGCACACGCTCACGGTCAAGGCCGAAGGGCAGGGCACCAATGCGGAGCTGCCCATCGCGGTATCGCTCGCCAAGGAATTGCCCGCAAAACTCAGCGTGAAGTCGAGCCTGCCGTCGCTGCGCGGCAGCCCGAAGTCCAATTTCGACTATACGCTCTCGATCAAGAACGACTCAGGACGCAACCTCGTCGCAAGCTTCGGCGCCGAGGCACCGGCCAATTTCGAGACCTCGTTCACCGAGGCCTATGGCACGCAGGAGCTGTCCTCGATCCCGATCGACGCCGGCCAGTCCAAGGACATCAAGCTGAAGGTACGTCCGCCCAGCACGATCGATGCCGGTCACTTCCCGGTCAAGGTCACCGTGAAGGCGGAGGACGCCTCGGCGTCCACCGAGCTCGCGCTTGACGTGGTCGGCCAGCCGCAGCTCCAGATCTCCGGCCGCGACGGTCTGTTGAGCGCACGTGCGGTCGCGGGGCAGCAAAGCTCGATCCCGCTCGTCGTGACCAACACCGGTACGGCGCCGGCCGAGAACATTGCGCTGGCAGGGAGCGCACCGAGCGGATGGAAGGTAACATTCGAGCCGGCGACGATCGACCGCCTCGTGCCAGGCAAGGATAGCGAAGTGCAGGCGCTGCTTACCCCCAGCGACAAGTCGCTGGCCGGCGACTACCAGACCACGCTCCGCGCCACCTCGCGCGGCGAAAGCGCCTCCAGTCAGTTCCGCGTCACCGTCGGCACTTCGACGGTATGGGGCATGGCGGGCGCGGGCGTCATCGGCGTCGCGCTGCTGTTGATGCTGGGTGCAGTTGCGAGGTTTGGACGGCGATGAGCGATCAACAGAACGATGCCCGACGGACGGCCCGAGACCACGTCATCACCGCGCGCGGGCTGACAAGGCGCTACGACAAGACCGTGGTCGTCGACTCCATCGACTTTGACATTGCCCGCGGCGAGGTGTTCGGTCTGCTCGGCCCGAACGGCGCCGGCAAGACCACGACCATCCTGATGATGCTCGGCTTGACGGAGATCTCGTCCGGCGAGGTCAGCGTGCTCGGCTTCAACCCTGCGCGCGAGCCGTTGAAGGTCAAGCGGCGAGTCGGCTATCTGCCCGATTCCGTCGGCTTCTACGATCAGCTTACGGCCACGGAAAACCTCGCCTACACCGCCAAGCTGATGGGACTGCCGCGCGCCGAGCGCGTGCGGCGGATCGAAGCGGCGTTGGTGCGGGTAGGATTGGCGGACGTCGCGTCACGCCGCGTCGCGACATTCTCGCGCGGCATGCGCCAGCGGCTGGGCCTTGCCGAGATCATCGTCAAGCGTGCCGAGATAGCGATCCTCGACGAGCCGACTTCCGGACTCGATCCGCAGGCGACGCAGGAATTCCTCGGATTGATCGGGGAGTTGAAATCCGAGGGCATCACGGTGCTGTTGTCCTCCCACATGCTCGACCAGGTTCAGCGCATCTGCGATCGCGTCGCGCTGTTCCAGGCCGGCCGCATCGTGCTGATGGGCGCTGTGCCGGAACTGGCGGTCAAGGTGCTCGGCGCCGGCTTCGTCGTGGAAGTCGAGGCCGAGGGGCTTGGCATCGCCCGGCGGCTCGCGATGATCCCCGGCGTGACCCAGGTCGAGACGCTTGCCGCCGATCGCTTCCGCATGACCGCGGAGCGGGACGTGCGGCCGGACGCGGCGCGCGCCGTCGTCGCGGTCGATGGATCGCTGCGGCGCTTGTCGGTCGACGAGCCGAGCCTGGAGGCGATCTACGCGCGCTATTTCCAGGTCCAGCCCACCGGAGACGTTCGTCATGCGGCGTGAGGGTTCACCATTCCAGGGACTGTCCACGGTCTTCGTCAAGGAACTCGCGGACCACATCTCCAGCGTCCGAATGCTGATGCTGGAACTGCTGATCGTCTTCACGGCGCTCGCCGCGCTCTACGAGGCGATCAACAGCCTGCGGCAGAACACGGCCGAAGATCCGTTCCTGCTGCTGCGGCTGTTCACCATCGACCAGGCGCCGCTGCCGTCCTTCGTCGCGATCCTCGGATTTCTCATCCCCCTGATGGCGATCGGATTGGGCTTCGATGCCGTCAACAGCGAACACAACCGGCGGACGCTGTCCCGTATCCTGGCGCAGCCGATCTACCGGGATGCGTTGCTGATGGGGAAATTTCTCGCAGCCCTCGCGACCATCGGCATCAGTCTCGCCGCATTGTGGCTTTTGGTGATCGGCCTTGGCCTGATTTTCCTCGGGGTGCCGCCCGGCGGCGAGGAGATCGCGCGCTCGCTCGTTTTTCTGGTGGTGGCGATCTTCTATGCCGGGGTCTGGCTGTCGCTTGCGATGCTGCTCTCGATCGTATTCCGCTCGCCCGCGACCGCCGCGCTGGTCTCGCTCGGCGTCTGGCTGTTCCTGTCCGTGCTGTGGCCGATGCTGGCCCCCGCGATCGCGCAGGCGGTCGCGCCGTCCGATCCGCGCTACGCGCTGCTCGGCCTGAACGACCCGGCAACCGCGATCTGGACCCAGGAACTGCTGCGGCTGTCGCCAAACGACCTGTTCGGGGAGGCCATGCTTGCCGTGCTGTCGCCGAGCACGCGCACGCTCGGCCCGGTCTTCCTCGATCAGCTCCACGGTGCCGTCATGGGCGCGCCGCTCCCGTTCGGCGAAAGCGTCATGATTGCCTGGCCGCAGACCGTAGGCCTCGTCGCGGGCACCATCGTGCTGTTCGCGTCCGGCTACGTGCTGTTCCAGCGGCAGGAGGTGAGGGCGTGAACTGATTGCGCTTTGCCCTCTCTTCCTCCAGAGATGGGCGAAGAGGGGGTAGCCGGAGTCCCCCGTCCCGGCTACCCCCTCGACTCTCTGTTTCACCGTCGCCCGGTCTTCTCCCACAGCCACCGCGCCACCGCATCAGGCGACGAGTTCGCGTCATTGCCGCTGGCGCGCAAATTGGCTTCGCGCATGGTTGTGATGTCGATCTTGTCGAGCAGCGGTCTGAGCGCAGCCTGCAGCCGCTCGTCGCCGGCGCGCTTCGGGGCGAGCAGCAGGATCGCATCGTAGGGCGGAATCGCCTGCCTGGGATCGTCGAGCGCAACGAGATCGTATTTCGCGATCAACCCGTCGCTGGTGTAGCCGGCGATCACGTCGACCTCGCCGCTGGCGACGGCCGCATACATGAAATCCGGCTGCATCTGGCGCTGGGCGCGGAACTGGAGCCCATAGGCCTTTTGCAGTGCGGCCCATTCGGGCCGCGAGAAGAACTCATAGTCGCCGGCGATCGACAGCGTCGGCGCATGCGCGGCGAGATCGGCGATGGTGCGGATGCCAAGCGCCTCGGCGCGCTTTTTCGGGATCACCAGCGCATAGGCATTCTCGAAGCCGAGCTCGCCGAGCAGGGTGATGTTCTCCTTCGCAAGTGTTGTCTTCAGCTCCGCGAGCAACTCGGCGCGCGGCTTGATGTCCGTGCGATGCAGCTGGTTGGCCCAGAGCGTGCCGGAATAATCGACGTAGAGATCGATGTCGCCGGCCTTCAACGCCGCGAAGATCACGCTGGAGCCGAGGCCCGATCGTGCGGTGGCCGAGAGGCCGGCGGCCTGGAGACGCTCCCTGAGCAGGGCCGAGAGCACATATTGTTCGGCAAAAGTCTTGGCGCCGACGACATAGCCTTGCGCGGAGCGTCCCATCGTCGGCACCAGCGTTGCAGCGACCAGCGCCGCGATCCCGCCCGCGCCAAGCGCCATACGCACGCGGCTGCGGCGGCGCAGGCCGCTCTCGATCAGGCCGAGCAGTTGATCGACCGCGAGCGCGAGCAGCGCCGACGCAAAGCAGCCGAACAGCACGAACACCCAGTTCTGGGTCTGAAGCCCGGCAAAGATGTAATTGCCGAGGCTGGTCTGCCCGATCGGGGTCGACAGCGTCGCGGTGCCGATCACCCACACCGCGGCGGTGCGGATGCCGGCCATCATCACCGGCAGCGCCAGCGGCAGCTCGACCATGACGAGCGACTGCCGGGCCGTCATGCCGACGCCCTTCGCGGCCTCGATCAGCGCGGGATCGATGCCGTTGAGGCCGGTGATGCCGTTGCGCAGCACCGGGAGCATCGAATAGAGCGCCAGCGCCAGCATCGCCGGCAGGAAGCCGAAGGCGGAGAAGGAAATGCCGAACCAGGCCAGCGTCACGGAGGCCGCCGCAAGCAACAGCGGATAGAACAGCGCAAGCAGCGCCAGACCCGGGACTGTCTGCACGATGCTGGCGAGCGCGAGCAGGACGCCGCGCGGTGCCGGGCGGTTGCGCGTCACGATCGCCAGCGGCAGGCTGGCGGCAAGGCCAAGCGCGAGCGCGGCGAGACTCACCCGCACATGATTGCCGAGATAGTCGGGCAGATGCGCCAGCGCCTCGCCCCAGCGCGGATCGGACGACAGGCTCATGCCGCACCGCCGTGCGGTAGCAGCGCGTTCAGCCGCTCGACCTGTCGTCGTGGCGTGCGCAACAACTCCAGCACATAGGCGTCGCTGCTTCTCGAGAGTTCCGCCGGCGTGCCCTGCGCGAGCAGCTTTCCGCTGCGCATCACCGCGATACGGTCGGCGAGCAGGATCGCTTCCGTCATGTCGTGCGTGATCATCACGGTGGTCAGGCCAAGGCTGCGGTGAAGCGAACGATAGTCGTCGCCGAGCGCATCGCGGGTGAGGGGATCGAGCGCGCCGAACGGCTCGTCCATCAGCACGATGCGGGGCTTTGCCGCGAGCGCCCGCGCCACGCCGACGCGCTGGCGCTGACCGCCCGAGAGTGCCTCCGGCAGACGGTCGCGATGCGCGGCACGGTCGAGCTGCACGAGTTCGAGCAGTTCGTCGACGCGAGCGCCGATGTCCGACGGCGGCACGCCCAGCAGCCTCGGCGTGATCCCGATATTGTCGGCCACGCTCAGGTGCGGAAACAATCCGCCGCTCTGGAAGACGTAGCCGATCCGCCGGCGCAGTGCGACCGGATCGACATTTTGGACGTCCTCGCCCTCCACAGTGATGGTGCCGCCATCCGCCTCGATCAGCCGATTGGCGAGCCGCAGCAACGTCGTCTTTCCCGAACCCGAGCCGCCGACGATGGCCACAAACTCGCCTTCGGCGATGTCGAGCGACAAATCGTCCACGGCGTTGAGCGCGCCGAAGCTCTTGGTGACGTGGGCATAGCCAATCATCGGCCTGGACGGCATCGGGCGGGGCTCACTGCGCTGACCCGCCCAATGGAGGGAGGGGATGACAAGGCCCATGCGTACCACGCTTGGCCGGTTGATTGAACTTGGCCGCGCGAGGGGCTAAGGCATCGGGCCAAATTCGGAGGGAACCCATGACAATGCCCACGGCAGTGGCGCTGGAAAATGCCAAGGTCGCGTTCCGGCTGGGGGACGACCGGGTCTATACGGCGGTGGAGCAGGCGAATCTGACAGTCGGGCAGGGCGAGTTCGTCGCCATCGTCGGCCCGACCGGTTGCGGGAAGTCGACGCTGCTCAACGTTGCGGCCGGGCTGCTCAAGCCGGCCGCCGGCGGCGTCGAGATATTCGGCCGGCCGCTCGCCGGGCTGAACCGGGATGCCGGCTATCTGTTCCAGGCCGACGCTCTGTTCCCCTGGAAGACCGCGATCGACAATGTCGCGATCGGGCTCGAGATCAAGGGCACACCGCGCAGCGAGGCGCTGCCGCGGGCGCAGAAATGGCTGACGTCGGTAGGCCTCGGGGCCTTCGCGGGCCGCTATCCGCACATGCTGTCGGGCGGCCAGCGCAAGCGTGTGGCGCTGGCGCAGGTGCTGATCCGCGATCCAAAGATCCTGCTGATGGACGAGCCGTTCGGGCCGCTCGATGCGCAGACGAGGCAGGTCATGGGTAACCTTCTGCTCGACCTCTGGAATGCCGACCGCAAGGCCGTGCTGTTCGTGACCCATGACCTCGAGGAGGCGATCGCGCTCGCCGATCGCGTCGTGATCATGTCGGCGGGGCCGTCCTCGCGCATCATCGGCGACTGGCGCGTGAGCTTGCCGCGACCGCGCGACATTTTTGAAGTGCGGCTAGACAAGGAGTTCCATGCGCTTCATCGCGAGATCTGGGGAGTGCTCAAGGACGAGGTCATGAAGGGCTATGCGCAGTCCACCCACGCGACGGAGGCAGTCTGATGTCGCGGGTCACGCTGCTTGGGCTGCAAATCCTGGTCGCCATCGTCGGCATCGCGCTGTGGCAATTGCTGTCGACCGTCCCCGTGTTCGGTAAGATCCTCCTGCCGCCGTTCTTCTTCTCCAACCCGGTCGACGTATTCGCGCAGATCGTCAAGTGGTTCTCGTCCGGTGTGATCTGGAAGCATCTCGGCATCACGCTGACGGAATCGATCCTGGCCTTCGTGATCGGATCGCTCGGCGGTGTGCTGATCGGCTTCTGGTTCGCGCGCCAGCCGCTGGTCGCCGCGGTGTTCGACCCCTACGTCAAGATGGTCAACGCGCTGCCGCGCGTGGTGCTGGCGCCGATTTTTGCGCTGTGGCTCGGCCTCGGTATCTGGTCGAAGGTCGCGCTCGGCGTGACGCTGGTGTTCTTCATCGTGTTCTTCAACGTCTATCAGGGTGTCAAGGAAGTCAGTCGCACCGTGCTCGACAACGGTCGCATGCTCGGCATGAGCGAGCGGCAGTTGATGCGCCACGTCTATTGGCCCTCGGCCCTGTCCTGGATGTTCTCCTCGCTGCACACCTCGGTCGGTTTCGCCGTGGTCGGCGCGGTCGTCGGCGAGTATCTGGGATCGGCGGCAGGACTCGGCTATCTCATCCAGCAGGCCGAAGGCATATTCGACGTCGCCGGCGTATTCGCCGGCATGTTCGTGCTGTCGGCCTTCGTCATCCTGATCGACTTCGGGGTGACGCTGGTGGAACGGAGACTGTTGGTCTGGCGGCCGACCGTGGACGGGCGCGGCTAAGCCGGCCCGCGCCGGCTGACATTTATGTGATTGACCGGCTGGAATAGAACGCGCGCTCACGCGTCAAACCCCCATGCAACCACCTGCATGGGAGTTCAGGATGCCCCCCTCACAGTTTCGGCGCGCGGTAACGGCGCTCTCAGGCAGATGCCGATGGCCGCGGCCGCCTGGCCTCGGCACAGCACTCCTTGCCGCGCGCATTCTCGTTGCGTTCGCGCTCCCTCCAATCGTCTTCGCGCACGAGTCCCATCCGAGCCAGCCTGCTGCGCTGAGCACGGAGGAGAGCGCCTTCCTGCAGGAGAACGATTCCGCCATGACCAGGATGATGAACGACATGGCGGCCAAACCGACCGGCGACATCGATCGCGATTTCGTCGCGATGATGAGCCCGCATCATCAGGGTGCCATCGACATGGCGGTGATCGAGCTGCGGTACGGCAAGAACGAGCAGCTTCGGCGCATCGCCCAGGAAATCATCGTCGATCAGATGCAGGAGATCGCCGCCATGAAGCTCGCCATCGGCGAGCCGGCGACCGACGCCACCCCTGCTCCGACCCAGCCGCAATCCGTTCCCATCGCAACCGTTCATCATCACCAGGGAATGCAGATGGACATGTCCACTGGAATGAAGAAGTAGGAGCCCAGATGACCACGTCACGAATCAATATGATGAAGAGCATTCTTCTGGCGGCCACCATGCTCGCTACCGGTCCCGTCGCATGGGCTGGACAGGCGCCGGGCGCGCTGTCCGCCCCCGACATTCCGATCAGTCATCACGACCGCGTCTACGCGGCGGAGCAGTTCTCGAATACGGTTTCGGTCACCGACCCGGTCGACAACAAGCTGCTTGGTGTGATCCGGCTCGGTGACCCGCAGCCCGGCAATTTCAGCCCGCTCTACAAGGGCCAGGTGCTCGTGCACGGCATGGGTTTCTCGCCCGATCACAAGACGCTGGCCGTTGTGTCGATCGGCTCGAATTCGGTAAGCTTCATCGACACCGCGACCAACGCGGTCAAGCACGTGACCTATGTCGGGCGGTCGCCACACGAGGCGTTCTTTACGCCTGACGGCAAGGAGGTCTGGGTTACCGTCCGCGGCGAAAACTACATCTCTATCATCGACCCGACGAGCTTCAGGGAGAAAACCCGCATCACGACGCCGAACGGGCCGGGCATGCAGATTTTCTCACCCGACGGCAAATACGGCTACATCTGCTCGTCCTTCAATCCCGAGACCGACGTGGTCTCGGTGGCCGAGCACAAGATCATCGCCACGGTGAAACAGGAGAGCCCGTTCTGCCCGAACATCGCGGCGACGCCGGACGGAAAACAGGTGTGGTTCACGCTGAAGGACGTCGGTCGGACCCAGGTGTTCAACGCCAGGCCGCCGTTCAACGCAATCAGGACGATCGACACCGGGCCGATCACCAATCACGTCAACTTCGCGCACACCGCCAAGGGCACATTCGCTTATGTCACCATCGGTGGCCTGAACCAAGTGAAGGTGTTCCGCACCGACGACTTCTCGCAAGCCGCGACGATTTCGGTGGGCAGTCTGCCGCACGGCGTCTGGCCGTCCGGCGACGGCACACGCATCTATGTGGGCTTGGAGAACGCCGACGCGCTTGCGGTGATCGACACCGCGACCAACAAAGTGGTCGGAAACGTGCCGATCGGCCAGGCGCCACAGGCGATCGCCTATGTTCCAAATGCCGCGCCCGACCCGGATGACCGTCAGAATTTGCAGGCACTCGGCATCGCTGGTCAGGTCGCTCATCTCACGCTCGCATCGAAGGACGCTGCAAAGGACGGAAAGGCGCCGACCAGCGTCTCACTGTTCGATCAGGGTCTGATCCAGATCTTGCAGGCTTCGGTGACGGGACTTCAGCCCAAGCAGAAATATGTGTTGGCACTTGCGGAACGCAGTGACGGGGGCGGCCCATTGCAGCCGCTGGCAGCCTTCATGACCAATCCGGCCGGATCCGCTATCGTCAACGCGGCCGGTCCGATCCGGCAGATCGTCGACCAGTCTGCCGCGGCCGCAAAGCGCTATTTGGTGATAGCGTCCGGCGACGCAGCCATGCCGGGCGCGGCGGTCCAGATCGAGGCGCAATGACGCCGGTTCGAGCGGCGATGGAGAGGTGGCGGAGCGCTTCATGAAGGATATGCTGGTTCAGGTCGAGCCGCTGATCCCCGCGCTCCGCCGCTATGCGCGCGCGCTCATGCGCGAACGCGCGGCGGCCGACGATCTGGTTCAGGATTGCCTGGAGCGTGCCGTCAGCCGCTGGCACCAGCGGCGCGACGGCAGCGTGCGCGCCTGGCTGTTCACCATCCTTCACAACCTGGCGGTCACTCAGTTTCGCCAGGCGACAGCGCGGGGCAGGCATATGCCGATCGACGATGCAGGCGAGCGGGACCTTGTCAGCGCGGCGGAACAGGAGCACAGGCTGATCTATCAGGACGTGCTGGGCAAGCTTGCGAAACTCCCGGAGGAGCAGCGGGCTGTGTTGTTGCTGGTCGCAGTCGAGGATCTCTCCTATGCGGATGCCGCGGTGGTGCTGAACATCCCGATCGGGACCGTGATGTCGCGCCTGTCGCGTGCGCGGGAAAGGCTGCAGCAGGAGATGGATGGCGTTGCGGCTGGAAATGTCGTGGCTTTGCGGAGCGTGAAATGAACCAGCGGCCGATCACCGAGGATGATCTCCACGCCTATGTGGACCAGGCGCTCGAGCCCGAGCGTCGCGCGGAGGTCGCCTCCTATCTGGACGATCATCCGGATGTCGCCGCGCGCGTTGCGGCCTTCGCGACCCAGCGTGAGCATTTGCGCGGTGCGCTTGCGGCGATCGCCGACGAGCCGTTGCCGGCCGAGCTGAACCTGTCGCGCATCATCGAGCGCCGGAAGCTGCGTCCTCAGCGGGCGTGGTGGGCCGTCGCTGCGATGTTGCTCCTGGGCATCGGTGGTCTCGGCGGGTGGACCATGCGCAGCGTGTTGCAGGAGGGCTCAAACGGACTGTCTGCGCTGGCACAAGAGGCCGCCTACTCCTATGGCGTCTACGCACCGGATCGCGTGCGGCCGGTCGAGATAAGGGCGTCCGAAAGTGCGGAACTCACGCAATGGGTCTCGAACCGGTTGAAGCAGCCGGTGAAGGTGCCGGACCTCTCTGTCTCAGGCTACAGGCTGATGGGTGGGCGCCTGGTTGCGACGTCCCACGGCCCGGCCGCGATGTTCATGTATGATGATGATCACGGCGACCGTCTCGTTGTGTTGACGCGCCCGATGAGCAACCGCAATCTGGACACGCCGATGATGCCGCAATCGACCGGCGATGTCGCGGGTTTCGTGTGGGCGGACGGCGGCATGGGTTACACGCTCGTCGGGCAGCTTCCGGGGGAGGCCCTCAAGCCGATCGCGAATGAGATCCGGAAGCAGGCGCGCCCGATTTAGCTCTCCGCCCGTCGCGCCGAAAGGCTGAAGGCCAGAGCCTTGCTCGGCGCTTCTCAAGCGGCTGGCGCTGCTCTATGGTGCCGCCAGCCGAACGGAGGAAACCAATGAAGAACACGATTGCCAGGCTCGCCGGCGCGTTGCTCGCGCTGATGCTCACCACCGGTCTTGCCGCGGCGCAAAGCAAGGTAACCATCGCGGTCGGCGGCGGCTCCTGCCTGTGCTATCTGCCGACGGTGCTGGCCAAGCAGCTCGGCGAATACGACAAGGCCGGCCTCAATGTCGAGCTCGTGGACCTCAAGGGCGGCTCGGACGCGCTCAAGGCCGTGCTCGGCGGCAGCGCCGACGTGGTCTCCGGCTATTTCGACCATTGCGTCAACCTGGCGGCCAAGAAGCAGGAGCTTCAGGCTTTCGTGGTCTATGACCGCTATCCCGGCCTCGTGCTGGTGGTCTCGCCGTCGCACACCAACGAAATCAAGTCGGTCAAGGATCTCGCCGGCAAGAAGGTCGGCGTCAGCGCACCGGGTTCCTCCACCGACTTCTTCCTGAAGTATATGCTCAAGAAGAACGGCCTCGATCCGGCCGGCACCGCCGTGATCGGCGTCGGCCTCGGCGCCACCGCTGTTGCCGCAATGGAGCAAGGGCAGATCGACGCGGCGGTGATGCTCGATCCGTCCGTGACCGTGCTCCAGGGCAGCCACAAGGATCTGCGCATCCTCAGCGATACCCGTACCCAGAAGGATACGCTCGAGACGTTCGGCGGGGAATATCCCGGCGGCGCGCTGTATTCGACGGCTGCATGGGTCGCCGGCCATGAGAAGGAGACGCAGGCGCTCACCAACGCGATCCTCGCAACGCTCGCCTGGATTCACTCGCATTCGCCCGAGGAGATCATGGCGAAGATGCCGGAGGAGACGGTCGGCAAGAACAAGGACCTCTATCTCGCGGCGCTGAAGAACACGATCCCGATGTTCTCCGAAACCGGCAAGATGGACCCGAAGGGCGCCGACGCCGTGCTCGCGGTGTTCAGCGTCGGTTCTCCCGAGGTGGCCAACGCCAAGATCGATGTCAGCAAGACCTTCACCAACAAGTACGTCGAACAAGCGAAGAAGACCACGGGGAGCGCCAAATAGCTGACGCGAAGACGTGGTAACCGGCCCGTCATGACATCCCCGGTCATTCATCGCGTCACGACGCTTGATCTCGCCGTGCGGCCGATGATCTGGCCGTTCGCCGAGGAGCGGCGCGCCGAGATCGCGGCGCACTTTGCCGAGAATCAGCGCGAGCGGCCGAAACTCTGGAACGGACGCGTCCTGCTCGGGCGCGACGCCGTCTTCACGGACGGCCATCTCGCCGCGACCTATTTCGAGACCGATTTTGCCAGCTTCCTCGCCTGGCGCGACTGGGGCTTCCCTGACACCGCCGTGTTCAACGGTTTTGGCATGGGGGCATTGCGGACTTCCGACGGCGCCTTTGTCATGGGCGAGATGGCGCCCCACACCGCCAATGCGGGCCGCATCTATTTTCCCTCGGGGACGCCCGATCTCGACGACGTCAGGGACGGAGCGCTCGACATCCCCGGCAGCGTCGTCCGCGAACTCGGCGAGGAGACCGGCCTGACGGCGGCCGACTACCAGGCCGAGCCGGATTGGCATTGCGTCGTCAGTGGCCGAGCGATTGCAATGATTCAGGTTCTCAACCTGGATATGCCGAGCGATGTAGCGCGTGCGCAAATTGAAGCCAATCTCGCGCGTGAGGCCGAGCCGGAGCTGTCGGCCATTCATCTCGTGCGCGGGATGAGCGATCTCACGCCGTCCATGCCGCGATTTGTCACGGCCTTCGTCGAGCAGCAGTTTGCTTCGCGCTGATGCGCGAGACTTGACATCGCTTCGCTCAACCCATGTGATGGGAAAAAAGCAAAAGCAAAAAGAATGCAATGCACAATGGTCCAGGGAGGTTTTGATGCGCCTGCGCATGGCTGCCCGCTTGGTACGTGGGCTGTTGGTCGCGATATCAGCGACGGGCTTGGCGATGTCCGCCCAGGCCCAGGAGAAGAAGATCAAGATCGGCGTCGTTTTCGATTTGACCGGACCTCTCGCCGGCGGCGGGTCTGAGCTCGGTTACATCGGCGCAAAAATCATCCTCGACCATTTCGCCAGGACCGGCGTCGAGGGCTACAAGATCGAGGCGGTTTACGCCGATGCGCAGAGCAAGCCCGACATCGCCATCAACGAATCCGTCCGCCTGCTCGAGCAGGAGAAGGTCGACATGGTGCTCGGCTTCTTCTCCTCGGCGCAATGCGTGCCGGTGGCCGCGCGCGTCGAGCAGCTCAAGAAGTTCATGTGGATGACGACTTGCATCTCGTCGGCCGTGTTCAACGAGAAGGGCTACAAATACGTGTTCCGCCCGCAGGCGAGCGGCGACCAGTTCGGCATGATGACGATGGATTTCATCGCGCAGAACGCCGAAGCGAAGTTCGGCAAGGAGCCGAAGGACTTGCGCGTTGCCATCATCCACGAGGACGGCGCCTATGGGGTCGACGTCTCCAGGGGCAACGAGGCCGGCGCGAAGAAGGCGGGCTTCAACGTCGTGATGAAGGAGGGCTATTCGGCCACCGCGCCTGATCTCTCCGCGCTGGTGACCAAGCTGAAGCGCGCCAAGCCCGACGTAATTTTTCACACCGGCTATAACCCCGACATCACGCTGTTGCTGCGCCAGGCCCGGGAGCAGGGCCTGAAGTTCGGCGCGCTGATGGGGCACGGTGCGGGTTACGGCGTCTATGAGAAGCTGAAGGAGGGCATGGGAGCCGACGCCACCTACATCTTCAACACCGATCCGATCTCGATCTGGCTCGCCAACCAGAAGACCATGGATCCGAAGCTTCCGCCCGTCATCAAGATGGTCGGTGAGGAGTTCGACAAGATCCGGCCCGGCGTCGCCATCCGTTCCGCCCATGTCGGCATCGGTGCCTCCAACACGTATGTCTTCCTGGCCGACGTGCTGCCGCGCGCGATCAAGAAATATGGCGGGGTCGATCCAGACGCCTTGCGCAAGGCCGCGCTCGATACCGATATCCCCGAGGGCGGCACCATGCTCGGCTTCGGCGTCAAGTTCTACGGCGAGGGCACGCCGATGGCGGGGCAGAACGAGCGCTCATTCCCGGTCGTGATCCAGTATATCGACGATAAATCCTCCGTGGTGTGGCCCAAGAGCCAGGCGCAGCGCGAGGCTGTACTGCCGCTGCCGAAGGGCACCACCTACAGCAACCAGTAGCGGCGGAGCGGGACGGTGCTGGAAGTCAGCGGGCTGGTGAAGCGCTTTGGTGGCTTCACCGCCGTCAACAACGTGTCGTTCAAAGTCGATCAGGGCGAGATCCTCGGCCTGATCGGCCCCAACGGCTCGGGCAAGAGCACGATCTTCAACATGCTCTCCGGCACGCTGGCGCCGACCTCGGGTTCGATCCTGTTCGGCGGTTCCGAGATCGCGGGCCTCGCGCCGCACCGGATCATCAACAGCGGCATCGGCCGCACTTTCCAGATTCCGCGGCCATTCCGCCGCCTGACCATCTTCGAGAACGTCGCGCTGGCCGGCTTCTACGGCCAGGGCCGCCACAGCCGTGCCAGGGCGGAGGAGGCGGCCGAGCGGTCGCTCGCCATGGTCGGCCTGCCGACCGATCGCCATGCCAGCGTCGATGGCCTCGGCGCGGCCGGCCTGAAGAAGCTCGAACTGGCGAAAGCGCTTGCCACGGCGCCAAAACTATTGCTTGCCGATGAGAGCCTCGGCGGTCTCGACGAAGCCGAGATGGGGCAGGCGGCCGATATGCTGCGCAACATCCGCGACGAGCTCGGCATCACCATCATCTGGGTCGAGCACATCATGGGCGTGCTGATGCGCGTGGTCGACCGCGTCATGGTGCTCGATCACGGCGAGAAGATCTCGGAGGGACTGCCGAGCGCGGTTGCCGGCGATCCGCGCGTGATCGAGGTCTATCTCGGCACCGACGCCGAGACCACGCAGGCCGCGGCCGCCGCAGCGCGCCGCCGCGCGGGAGGGCAGTGATGCTGGAGCTCCGCGGCGTCAATGCCGGCTATGGCACGTTCCAGGCGCTGTTCGACGTCAATCTCGACGTCAAAGCCGGCGAGGCCGTCGGCGTCATCGGCCCGAACGGCGCCGGCAAGACCACCTTGATGCGCGTCATCTCCGGCCTGATCCGTCCCTCGCGCGGGTCGATCAGGATGGAGGGTGTCGATGTCGTGGCGACACCGCCGCACAAGATCGTCAGCCTCGGCATTGCGCATGTGCCCGAGAACCGGCGGCTGTTTCCGCAGCTCTCGGTCGACGACAATCTCAAGATGGGCGCCTTCATGAAGGAGGCGCGCGGCCATTATGCCGAGCGGCTGGACGTCGTGTTCGACCTGTTTCCGCGCCTGAAGGAGCGCCGCCACCAAATGGCCGGCACCATGTCCGGCGGCGAGCAGCAGATGTGCGCGATCGGCCGCGCGCTGATGTCCAAGCCGAAGCTGCTGCTGCTCGACGAGCCCTCGGCGGGACTCGCGCCGGTCGTGGTGCAGCAGGTGTTCGAGCTGGTGAAGCGGATCCGGGCCAGCGGGCTGACGGTGCTGATCGTCGAGCAGAACGTGCAGCAGGTGCTGAAAGTCGTCGATCGCGCCTATCTGATCGAGGCGGGCACGATCAGATCGTCCGGCACGTCGGCGGAGATGCTGGCAAGCGACACGGTCAAGGAAGCGTATCTCGGGGTGTGAGGTTCATGCGGGCATGCAAGCTTTTCTGGACATTTTCGATATCTACCTGCTGGAAGCCGTGATCAACGGCATCCTGCTCGGCGGCGTGCTGGCGCTGCTCGCGCTCGGGCTCAATCTGATCTTCGGCGTCATCGACGTGACCTGGATCTGCTACGCCGAACTGGTGATGATCGGCATGTACGCGATGTATTTCCTGGTGCAGTATTACGGCGTCAGCTATTTCGTCGCCGCGCCGCTCACGATTCTGCTGGTTGCGATGCTCGGCGCCGCGCTGCACTACCTCGTGATTGCGCCGCTGCTCACGGCCCCGCCGATCAACCAGCTGCTTGCAACGGGCGGTGTGCTGTTCGTGCTCCAGAGCTTTGCCACCGTTGCCTTCGGCATCGACTTCCGCAATCTCGGCATCCGCCTGCCGGTGCTCGCTTTCGGCGACATGAATTTCAGCTACGCACGGCTGCTGTCGTTCCTGGCCGCACTGGTCGGCATGGTCGCGGTCTACCTGTTCATGACGCGGACCTTCACCGGCACCGCGATCCGCGCCATTTCGCAGGACCGGCAGATCATGGCGCTGATGGGCGTCGATACGAAGAAGATCTACCTGATCACCTCTGCACTCGGCGGCGCGCTGGCCGGGCTCGCCGCCTGTCTGCTGGTGCTGCAATATGACGTGCATCCCTTCGTCGGTCTCTCCTTCGGACCCATCACCTTCCTGATCTGCGTGCTCGGCGGGCTCGGCAATTTCATCGGCGGCTTCATCGCCGCCTTCGTGTTCGCCGAGATCATCTCGCTCGGCGGCCTGTTCTCCGATCTCGAATGGGGCTACGTGCTCGCCTTCGCCTTCTTCATCGTCATGATGTTCATCCGGCCCGCGGGCCTGCTTGCGAGGCGCCGATGATGGGGCAGGGGCGCCTTGCAGCCTGGGCGGTCGGGCTGGCGGCGCTGATCGCGCTGCCCTTCGTCTATCGCGATCCCTATCATCTGCACATCCTGGTGCTGATCCTGATCTGGTCGTTCGCCTATACATCGTGGTCGATGATGGGGCGGTTCGGCCTCGTCTCGCTCGGCCACGGCGGCTTCATGGGGATCGGCGCCTATGTCACCGCGCTCTTGTGGAATCATCTCGGCTGGTCGCCCTGGATCGGCATTCCCATCGGCATGGTCGCGGCCGGCGCGCTGGCGCTGATCGTCGGCTATCCCTGCTTCCGCTTCCGCATCACCGGGCATTATTTCGTGCTGGTGACGCTGGCGCTCTCCGGCATCGTGCTCCAGGTCATCACCGCGACGCGCGACTATACCGGCGGCTCGCTCGGCTATACGCCGAACCGCGCCTCGGGCAACAAGCTCCTGGCGCTGCAATTCGACGACAAGATCACCTGGTACTTGATCGCGCTCGGGGTCTGGCTCTTCGGCATCGTGGTCTGGCACTGGGTCGACCGCAGCATGGCACGTTATGCGCTGGAGGCGATCTCGGAAGACGAGGACGCCGCGGCCGCGGCCGGCGTCGACGTCACCGCGGAAAAGCTGAAGATCACGCTGCTCAGCGCCTTGATGACGGCGCTGGCCGGTGCGCTCTACTGCCAGTACCAGATGTTCATCACGCCCGACACCGTCAGCGGCATCGCGGTCTCGCTCCAGATGGTGTTCGCGGCCATCGTCGGCGGCCTGTTCGTCTCGCTCGGCCCGACCTTCGGCGCCGTCATCACAATTTTGCTGGCCGAGACCCTGCGTATCGGCTTCGGCACCAAAGCGGTCGGCTGGGACAATCTCGTCTACGGCGTGCTGCTGGTCCTTTTCATCATATTCCTTCCCAAGGGTATCCTTGGTAGCGTGCTCGACCGATTGAAGCCGCAACGCAAGGTGCCCCGCGCTCATGAGCAAGAAGCCGTCCAAATCGCTCGCCCAGGAACTTGACCGCTACATCACGCCGTTTCGCTATGATGGGTCGGGCAAGTTTCATCTCAAGGACCACAAGACCAACGAGAGGGACGACCTCGACAAGGAGACGGCGCAGGACATTCTCGACGCCAACAAGAAGCGGCTGATCGAGTTTCAGGAGAGGCTCTACGCCCAGGACCGCTGGTCGCTGCTGATCGTGTTCCAGGCCATGGACGCCGGCGGCAAGGATTCTGCGATCAAGGCGATCTTCGAGGGCATCAATCCGCAGGGCTGCGAGGTCCATGCCTTCAAGGCCCCGAGCACCAACGAACTGGACCACGATTTCCTCTGGCGTCACGCGGTCGCGCTGCCCGCGCGCGGGCATATCGGCATCTTCAACCGTTCCCATTACGAGGAATGCCTGGTGACACGCGTGCACCCGGAGATCCTCGCCAAGGAGAAGCTGCCGCAAAAGCTCGTCACCAAGAACATCTGGAAAGAGCGGTTCGAGGACATCTCGGCTTTCGAGCGCTACCTCTACCGCAACGGCACACTGGTGTTGAAGTTCTTCCTCAACGTCTCCAAAGAGGAGCAGCGCGAGCGCTTCCTCGACCGGCTGGAGGATCCGGCCAAGCAGTGGAAGTTCTCAATGGGCGATATCAAGGAGCGCGCACTGTGGCCGCGCTACCAGGCGGTCTATCAGGACATCGTCCGCCACACGGCCACGCCCCATGCGCCGTGGTACGTCGTGCCGGCCGATCACAAATGGTTCGCACGGGTCGTGATCGGATCGGTGATCAATGCCGCGCTCGAAAAGCTGGACTTGCGCTTTCCCCGCGCCGACAAGGCCTCGGCTGCGGAGTTCGAAGCGGTGCGCGAGGCGCTTCAGAAGGAGGAGAAGGAGAGCAAGAAGCGAGCAAGGTGATCGCCGGCAAGCGGCAAAACCCGCGTACTCGCCGGCCCCCGACGAAAAGTTCGAAAACAACCCCATGCACAGTAGCCGGTGCCAGCGAAATCAATGGCTTGACCGCCCACCCGAATGGATACGGATTTTACGAAATCTGTTTGACGCGTCGGGCAAAACAGGGGCATGATGTCATCATCGCCCCTGTGCCCCCCTCAATACCCGCGGCCCCACCAGTAGCAGAAGCGCTCGACGTTGGCGGGAAGGCCCGCTTCGTAGTTCCCCCATTTCTCGTATTTCGGCAGCTTCACTTCCTTCATCGCGGTGTCGAAGCATTTGCCGGCATCAGCTGCCTTCTTCACCTCGGCGGAGAGGTCTTCCATGTAGGCAATATCGTCCTCGATATCCTTCTTGGTGCCGAAGCGTCCGCCGGCATAGGGGTGACCGGGGATCATCCGCTCCCAGTCGAGCGAGGCCAGCTTCTTCAGCGAGGCGATGTATTCCAGCGGCGAGGCGTTGTCGGGAATGTTGCGGAACTGGACGGACTCGATCGGCGCGAAGTCGACGACGAAGACGATCTTCTCCTTCGGCAGCCGCATCACCAGCGAGTTGTCGGAATGGTTGCGGCCGACATAGTCCAGCTCCAGCGTGGTACCGCCGAGCGTGATGGTCTTCTTGTCGTCCACCACCTCATCCGGCATCACGACGTCGGCGAGCAGGGATTTCTGCTTCTTCAGTTCGAGCAGGCGTTCCTTGGTCCGCCGGTGCGCGATGAAGGTGGCGCCGAGATCCTTGAACGGCTGGCCACCGGCGATGTGGTCGTAGTGATGATGGCTGTAGATGACGTATTTGATCGGCTTGTCGGTGACCGCCTTGATCGCGTCGATATAGGGTTTTGCCGGCCGCAAATACGAGATCGGGTCGGTCGCAATCACGCCCTTCGGCGTCACCACGAACATCGACTGGTGGCCGCCATAGCGGAAGACGTAGACGTTCTCGGTGCCGTCGACCTTTTTGGTCGAGGTCTGCGGCGGGTTTTGCGCGGCGGCCGATCCAATTCCGGCAACGAGCGCGGCAAGCGCAATGAGGCAAATCGATATCTTCATCTCAGGCTTTCTGGAAATGACGGAGGGCAGGAGAGGTGGATATCCTCATCATCACTAACGCTGCCGGGAAGACTTTATTCCGCTACATCGGGTCGCAGGCCGTCCAAACCGACAGGTCATGATGCGTTGCGCTGCCGCTCGCGGAACTGCCACGTTCAATTGTGATGGCTTGGGCCTTTGATCCTGCTTGACAGTTTTGTGTCGCAGGAGGACCATGCAGATGGTCGCGAATACGCGACGCGCAACGTCCACCTCAAGAGCAAGGGGAGGTCTATGACACCACCTCCGCAAATCCAGCCGCGTTAAGTGCGATGGAGCTCGTTCGGACTATCGCATAGCGGCGCAAACCGCGAACGGCACGCCGGGTCAAGGTCTAGAGGGCTGCATCAGTGTGGCATGGCCCCTACCTGCCCGGCGCTGTGCTTTTACAGCCCGCTCATCGTGTTGGATGCCTTGACGAGGCCACCTGCGCGAATGTCCTGATAGCCTGCTTTCTCTCCTCCTCCTCACCGTCATTCCGGGTCCGATTCCCGGAATGACGAGAGAGGTTTTGCGTGCACCGGATTCTATGGCGCGCGCGTCTTTGCCGAGCCGCCTTCCCGATCCTGCGTTGCAGCAAATGCCAAGAGATTGTCGCCCCATCGGCAAACTTCCGACACAGGACGCGGGCGAATAACGACCATCCGACATGACGCATGCGTTTCGGCGGTGACCGCTCCGATTCCGCCGGGACGCATCTATTTTTTCCAGGGAATCCTCGTGTCGCATAAGCTTGCCCCCGCGCTTCTTGCCGCTCTCTTCCTCGCCGTCGCATCTCTCGCCGGAGCCCACGCCGAGCCAGCTGTGCCAGCGACCAGCAACGCTGCCGCGCTGTCGCCGGATGATGCCAGGCGCGCACTGGAGACGCTCCAGGACGACAAGAAGCGCGCGCAGATGATCGACACGCTGCGCGCGATCGCGAATGCATCCGGTCCACAGCAGCCTGCACCGCCCGCGCCCGAGCAGAAATCTGCGATCCCGCTCTCGGCCGACGGCCTCGGGGCGCAGCTCCTGCTCACCGTGTCCGAGGAGATCGGAGATATCTCGCGCCAGGTCGCCGACGTTGCCCGTACGCTCACGCATTTCCCGGCGTTCTACTACTGGATCGTGCGGACCGCGAACGATCCAACAGCCTACAATCTCCTGATCGAGATCGCCTGGAAGCTCGCGCTGGTGCTCGGTTGCGCCCTCGCGGCGGAATGGGTGATCTTCCGGCTGATCCGGCGCCCGGTCATATTCCTCGAATCGCGCGTGCCGCAGACCGTGCACGTACCGGCACAGCCGCTGGCCGCCGGCGACCCTCCATCGTCCGCGTCCGGCGTCGCCGCCCAGCCCGAGCAGCACCGGCGCCGCGTCAGCCTGGCGCGCGCGTGGCAATTGCTGCTGCGGCTGCCCTTCGTACTCGGACGCCTATTGCTGGAGTTGCTTCCCGTCGTCATCTTCGTGGGCGTGGCGACCACGCTGCTCGGAACGGAGATCGGCGACCCCGCCACCGTCCGTCTCGTCATCCTCGCGGTCGTGAATGCCTATGCGTTCTCGCGCGGGCTCATCTGTGTCGTCCGCGCACTGGCGGGCCCCTACGGCCTGTTTCCGGTCCGTGCCGAGACCGCGGCCTATATCGAGATCTGGGCGCGCCGCATCGTCGGCGTCGGTGTCTCAGGCATCGCCTTTGCCAATGTGGCGCTGTTGCTCGGGCTGCATCGCGCCGGCTATGCGGCGCTGCTGCGCATGGTGATGCTGGTCGTGCACCTCTTCGTCGTCGTCATCATCCTGCAATGCCGCCGTCAGGTCGCCGAAGCCATCCGTGCGCCCGCCGACCGGCAAGGCATCGCGGCCCGGATGCGCAATCGTATCGCCGGCGGTTGGCATTATCTCGCCATCGCGCTCGACATCGCGCTGTGGGCGGTCTGGGCGCTCAATATCCGCAACGGCTATTCGCTGCTGCTGCAATATTTCGTCGGCACTATCGCTGTGGTGCTGATCACCCGCGTCGCCATCATGGTGACGCTGAGCCTGATCGATCGCGGCTTTCGCATCAAGCCGGAGATCCTGCAGCGCTTTCCGGGCCTCGAGATCCGGGCCAACCGTTATTTGCCGCTGCTGCGGAAGATCGTCTCAGGTGTCATCGCCTTCATTGGTTTCGTAGCGGTGCTCGAGGTCTGGGGCGTCGATGCCATCGTCTGGTTCTACGGCGGCCAGATCGGCAGCCGGCTGATCTCGGCGGTGGCGACCATCGGCATCGCCGTCTTCATCGCCGCGGCGATCTGGGAAGCCAGCAACGCGCTGCTGGACCGTCAGATCAATACACTGTCGCGGGACGGGCATTATGCCCGCGCCGCGCGCCTGCGCACGTTCCAGCCGATGCTGCGGACGGCGCTTCTGTGCCTGATAGCCACCGTCGTCGGCCTGACCGCGCTGAGCGAGATCGGGGTCAACGTCGCGCCGCTGCTGGCGGGCGCCGGCATCGTCGGCATCGCGATCGGCTTCGGTTCGCAAAAGCTGGTGCAGGACCTCATCACCGGGCTGTTCCTGCTGCTGGAGAACACGGTCCAGGTCGGCGACAACGTCAGCGTGTCGGGACTGTCGGGCGTGGTCGAGAACGTTTCCATCCGCACGATCAGGCTCCGCGCAGGCGACGGCGCCGTGCACATCGTGCCGTTCAGCGCGGTCACGACCATCACCAATGCCAGCCGTGGCGCCGGCAATGCTTCGGTCAGCGTCAACGTCGCCTACAAGGAGGACACCGACCGTGCCGGCCAGATCCTCAAGGACATCGTCGACGAGATGCGCCGCGAGCCTGAATTCCGCAGCCTGATCCGCGGCGACCTCGATCTTTGGGGCATCGACAAGGTCGATGGCGCCATGGTGTCGATCGTCGGCCAGATACGCTGCACCGAGGCCGGCCGCTGGCCGGTCCAGCGCGAATTCAACCGCCGCATGAAGCAGCGTTTCCAGCAGAACGGCATCGAGGTCGCGTCCGCCACCCAGACCATCTTGATGCACATCGCGCCGCCGGCCGAGGGCGCCGTGAACCTCACGCAGCGAAGAGCGGCTGGATAGTCGCTCGGAAAACTTACTGCTTGCCTCGGTCGAACCGGCATCGTTCACTCCGCCCCACCGAGAAAGGGTGGCCGATCGTGAAAGCCGCCGACATCAAGCCTGAGTAGTTTCGAGGCGCCAAGAGCATTCCTGCCTCATCCTGGGCCGTCTCGAAGGATGGCCGCGGGCGAGATCGGGAGCCTTCATGGTTCGAGACGCGCGTGCCGCGCTCCTCACCATGAGGCGAGAGAGCTGCGACGTTAACCTTTCATGCTGCGCGGCATTCTCGCTGCGGTGCGAGATCACAATCAATGCCTAGAATTCTACGTCCTTGATCTCAGGTGAGCGGTGGCCGACAATGTCGGCTGTTCAATAAGAAACTCCCTGGGGGAATTCGTGAATAGACCTGCTCGGGTCAGCGCCCATTCGACATCATCCGACTCCGCGCACGGCATGGCGCTGCTGCGTGACCCCTTGCTCAACAAGGGCACCGCCTTCACGGAAGCGGAGCGCGACGCGCTCGGCCTGCGCGGCCTGCTGCCGCCGTGCGTGCTGACGATGGAGACCCAGGTCGAGCGCGTGCTGACCAATCTGCGCATGCTGCCGACGGACCTGGAAAAATTCGTCGCGCTGAACGCACTGCATGACCGCAACGAGGCGCTGTTTTTCCGCGTGGTCGTCGACAATATCGACGAGATCCAGCCGATCATCTACACGCCGACGGTCGGGCTCGCCTGCCAGAAGTTTGGCCTGATCTACCAGCGTCCGCGCGGCATGTTCATCTCCTCGCGCGATCGCGGCCAGATCGCGGACATTCTGAAGAACTGGCCCAACCCCGCAAAACTGATCGTCGTCACCGACGGCGAGCGCATTTTGGGACTCGGCGATCTCGGCGCCAACGGCATGGGCATTCCGGTCGGAAAGCTCTCGCTCTACTCAGCTTGCGCCGGTGTGCATCCCGAGCATTGCCTGCCGATCGTGCTCGACGTCGGCACCAACAACGAAGAGCTTCTGAACGATCCGTATTATCTCGGCCTGCGCGAGCGCCGGCTCACCGGCGAGGCCTATGACAGCTTCGTCGACGAATTCATGGTCGCCGCGCGAAAGACGTTTCCGGGCGTGCTGATCCAGTTCGAGGATTTTGCCAATCACTCGGCATTCAAGCTGCTGCACAAATATCGGGACGAGGCCTGCGTCTTCAACGACGACATCCAGGGCACCGCGGCGGTGGCGCTCGCCGGCCTGTTCTCAGCCTTGCGCGTCAACGGCGGCAGGCTGAAGGACCAGCGCATCCTGTTCCTCGGCGCGGGCGAGGCGGCGACGGGCATCGCCGATCTCGTGGTCTCCGCCATGATGGCGGAGGGGGCTTCGGAAGCCGAAGCGCTCCGGCGTAACTGGCTGGTGGATTCCCGCGGACTCGTCGTCGGCAGTCGCGAAGGCCTCCACGGTCACAAGCTCCGCTATGCCCATTCCGACCAGGCGCCGATCGCCGACTTCCTCACGGCGATCAAGACACTGAAGCCGACGGCGATCATCGGCGTTGCCGCAGTCGGCGGCGCCTTCACGCCCGACGTGCTGAAGGCAATGGCCGAGCTGAACGAACAGCCGATCGTATTCGCGCTCTCCAACCCGACCTCGAAGGCCGAGTGCTCGGCGGAGGATGCCTATCGCTACACCGAGGGCCGCGCACTGTTCGCCTGCGGCAGCCCGTATGACCCGGTCAAGCTCAACGGCCGCACCTTCGTGCCACGCCAGGGCAACAACTCCTACATCTTCCCCGGCGTAGGCCTCGGCGTCATTGCCAGCCGTTCGCGGCTGGTGACGGATGAGATGTTCATGGCCGCCGCCCATACGCTTGCCGATTGCGTCGGCAAGGAGGACCTCGCGCAGGGCAGCCTCTATCCGGCGCTCCCTCGTATTCGCGAGGTCTCGGTACGCATCGCGGCCGCCGTCGCAGACGTCGCCTTCCAGCGCGGGCTCTCGGACGGACCCGCGCCCAACGACGTGAAGGGCCTGGTCCAATCCCAGATGTACGAGCCGAAGTACTAAGCTGTTGCGGGAAGCCGGAACGGCTTGGCTAACGCTCTCACATCGTCATGGCCGGGCTTGTCTCGGCCATCCACGCGTTGCCCGTGGTCCAAGAAATCCGGATGCCGGAGATACAAGCCCGGGGCGCTTGGCTCGCCGCATCACGTTGATTTTTCACCAGTCTGTCTCGATTCAGGACAGGCCAGTGTGGTGGAATCGTCACAGCTGGCGCGAAATGGCCGCGGCCTCAGGCGTGCTTTTGTTCTGACAAGGTTCTGCCCTCATTGCCCACCGAAACTGCGGGTCGTTCGGAGGGCGTACCATGTATCGCATTGCACGTGCCGAAAGTACCCGGATTTCCCTCGTCACCTCGGGCCGGTTGCTGCTCGCCATCCTTGGCGCCGCCTCGCTCGCCGCCTGCGCGCAATCGCCGGTCGGCCGCCAGAAGGCGGATCTCGCCGGCACAAGCCGGCAGGCCAATGTCGAGCGCCCCCACAGGGTCGCGGCGCTGCATCCGCGGCCGATCAGCCGGGCGCGTGCGCCTGACCGTGCCGGAGACGCAAAGCAAACCGCCTCGCATGGCGTTGCCAGCTTCTATTCGGATACCGAGACCGCGAGCGGCGAGAAGTTCGACAAGAACGAATTGACCGCGGCCCATCCCAGCCTGCCGTTCGGCACCAAGCTGCGCGTCACCGACGTCTCCTCCGGCCGCTTCGTGACCGTCAGGGTCAACGATCGCGGGCCCTATGTTCGCGGACGCGTGGTCGACATCTCTCCCTCCGCGGCCGAGGCGCTCGGCATGATGGACAAGGGCATTACCAATGTCAGGCTCGACGTCGTGCGATAGGTGCGATTGAACGACCAGGACGCTGCCGCTTAACCGACTGTTAGCCGCTTCTCAAGCACCATGGATGCCCGAACAATTCGGGGCTTTTGGGGAGGCGGACGCTTGAACACGATCCAGTATCTCGAAGATCAGGCTGCACGCGCCGAGCGGCTCGCCAAACGGATCACGGATACGCTGACGATCGAAAAGCTGCTGAGCTTCGCCGGCGAACGCCGCCGCGAAATCGAGGTCATCACCGCGAAATATCGGCGCGCATAACTCCTCCTAAACCATGCAGCGGACGCATTCCCCGTCGCTTTGAGGCGCGGAACTTCTTTTCGCCTCCTGCGTCATCTGGACGGTGCATGAGGAGGAAGAAGTCATGGGTTTTGGACGAGGTGCTTTGCTTTGGTTGCTTGGCGTGCCGCTGCCGATCGTTCTGCTGCTGGCATTGTTCTGGCATCACTGACGTTGCCACACGAAAAGCGCCGCGGAAGCGGCGCTTTTTTGTTGCCTGCAATTTGACGGCGATCACCGCGCGGCGCGTCGTTAGCTGTGGTTCTCGACGAAGTCGCTGAGATAGTCGGGCAGCGTCACGCCATCGATGTCGCAGCGCGCCTGGATTTCGCCGGCGACGTCGGTCGAGATATCCTTCATCCAGTGCTCGAGCGTGTTGAACGAGATGACCTTGATGGGATCGTTGAAGCAGCCGGCGACGAGTTCGCGGATCGTGGCGTCGAGGTCGGTTCGCTCGATGCGGATTTCAGTCGCCTTGTCGCGGCGATCGATCACCACGAACAAGGTCTGGTCTGCGCCATAGGGCACGACCGGGGATGGTACGCCAGCTTCAAGCATCTCAGATACCCTCGCCTTGGCTTTCGACCCGTTAACGGGAAAAACCGGAAGAAGGTTCCTTCGTTGGTGAGAAGCTTGTCGGACGCGTGCAGCTTCGGTGTCTGCACGCAATCAGAGATACTCCCTCAGCCGCGATAGCTCGATGACGTGCTCGGGCGAAAGGATATCCGTGACCAGGGGCGGCTGCGCCGCCGTATGGATTTCGTAGAGGTGCCTGGTGGCCGCCGGCTTCTCCATGAAGGCCGAGATGCATTCGTCGAGCGTGCCTTCGCTGACCTGATAGGAATCTCTGTCGGGCCGCCGCTGGTTCGCAAGCGACGGCCATTTATGCAGCGCCGCGAGCATGCCGAAATCGACCTTTGAAACCCCAGCAACGTCCCCCATCGCACCGCCTCACGCAAAAAACACCCCAGCACGCGGACTTGCGTGCCGGGGCCTACATCTGTCGCTGCATCTCAATGCCACGTGAGCCTCAACGCGGCGGCCGGGAAAAGGTTCCCGGCCACCTTGCCGTTCTCAGCTCGCGGCGGCCGCAATCCTGTGCCCCGGGCTGCCGTGACCGTGGCTGTGTTCGTCGCCGCGGCCGACCTCCGGCGGCAGTCCGGCGAAGCGGCGCAAGGCTTCCGCCATCTGCACCCGGCCCGAGACGCCGGTGATCACCACGTCGACCATCGCAAAGGACGAGTGGAAATGCCCGCGCGCCTTGAGTTGCTCGACCCGGACGCCGGCGGCGGCCATCGCCTCGGCATAGGCGATGCCTTCGTCGCGCAGAGGATCGAATTCGCAGGTGACGACGAAGGCCGGCGGCAACCCTGAGACCTTGCCGCGCAGCGGCGAGACGCGCGGATCGGTGCGGTCGGCCGGTGAGCAGTAGAGGTCCCAGAACCAGTACATCAGAGAACCGGTCAGGAAATAGCCGGTCGCATTGTCGTTGTAGGAGGGACGATCGAAGCTGCAGTCAGTCACCGGACAGACCAGGAGCTGGCCGGCGATCTCAGGCCCGCCGCGATCGCGTGCGAGCTGGCAGGTGACGGCGGCGATGTTGCCGCCGGCGCTCCAGCCAGCGACCAGCACCGGGCCCGGCTTGCCGCCGAGTTCGGCGGCGTGCTCGGCGATCCAGCGCGTTGCCGCATAGCCGTCTTCGGCTGCGGCCGGGAAGCGATGCTCGGGCGCGTGGCGATAGCCGACGCTGACGAACATCATGCCGGTTCGCCGCACCATGTCGCGGCAGAACGGGTCGTCCGACTGCTCGTCGCCGAGCACCCAGCCGCCGCCATGGAAATAGACCACGACCGGATGCGGCCCGGGCGATGCGGGCTTGTAGACACGATAGGGCAGCGGACCGTCGGTGCCCGGCAGCGTGCCGTCGACGATGTCACCGATCGGCCGCCCTGCGGGGCGGCCCTTGTTGAACTCGTTGACGAAGGCGCGGGCGCCTAGCGCGCCCATCGACTCGATCGGCGGCAGGTTGAGCGACGCGAGCAGGTTCAGCACCAGCCGCACATCCGGCTGCAGCCGCACCACCTCGCCGTCGTTGCACTGCGCCGCGATGTCGGGGCCGGCGAGCCTGAAGCCGAGCATGCCGCGGCCGACGACCTCGTCGCAGATGCTGCGATAGGGACCGACGCCGCCGGTATAGGGCATCAGGCCTTGCACCTTGCCGGGTACGTTGGCGCCGGTGTACCAGGTGTTGGCGAGCCGGTGCAGCGTCACCATCGAACAGTCGGCCATGTGCCGGCCCCAGCCGGCTTGCGCCGTCTCGGTCGGCTCGATCGTGGTGAAGCCGGCATCCCGCAGCGCTGCGAGCCGGTCGACGACCCAATCGACATGCTGCTCGATCGACACCGCCATGTTCGACAGCACCGACGGGCTGCCGGGCCCGGTGATCATGAAGAAATTCGGGAAGCCCTCGACGGTGAGCCCGAGATAGGTTTGCGGTCCCTGCGCCCAGACATCGGTGAGCGACTTGCCGCCGCGCCCGGTGATCGGATGCACGGCGCGGATCGCGCCGGTCATGGCGTCGAAGCCGGTCGCGAACACGATCACGTCGACGTCGAAGTTGCGCTTGCCGGTGGTGATGCCGCTTGCGGTGATTGCCTTGATCGGCTCCTGGCGCAGATTGACCAGCGTGACGTTCGGCCGGTTGTAGGTGGCGTAGTAGTTGGTATCGAGGCAGGGCCGCTTGGCGCCGAACGGATGATCGTGCGGCATCAGCGCCGCCGCGGTTTCCGGATCCTTCACCGCCGCCGAGATTTTCTCGCGAATGAGCTCGCCGATTAGCGCGTTGCCATCGAAATCGACGGCCTGGTCGGCCCAGAGCTGCGTCAGGATGTGGACGAGGTCCCCGGCTGCCCAGGCACGTTCGAACCGCTCACGACGCTCGGCATCGCTCAGTTGCCAGCTCACGACGGTTTGTTGCGGGTAGGGCACCCCGGCCATCGACTGGCGTGCCTGCTCGCGATAGGCCGCGCGGTCGCTCTGGAACAGGTCCATGCGATCGGACGGCGCGGGGCCGTTATGCGCAGGCAGCGCGAAATTCGGCGTGCGCTGGAACACGGTCAGATGCGCCGCCTGCTCGGCGATCAGCGGGATCGACTGGATGGCCGACGAGCCCGTGCCGATGACCGCGACGCGCTTGCCGGCGAGATCGACGCCGTCATGCGGCCAGCGTCCGGTGAAATAGACCTTGCCGCCAAAATCCTTGACGCCGTCGATCTCCGGCGGCTTTGGCGCCGAAAGGCAGCCGGTGGCCATGATGTAGTGGCGGCAGGAGACCGGCGCGCCATTGTCGGTGGTGAGCTGCCAGCGCTCGGTCGCTTCGTCCCATCTGGCTTCGGTGACCTTGGTCCTGAAGCGGATGTCGCGGCGCAGGTCGTAGCGGTCCGCGACGAAGCCGAGATAGCGCAGGATCTCGGGCTGGGTCGCGTATTTCTCCGACCAGGTCCAGGCCGTATCAAGTTCCGGATCGAAGGTGTAGCTGTAGTCGATGGTCTGGATATCGCAGCGCGCGCCGGGATATCGGTTCCAGTACCAGGTGCCGCCGACATCGCCGGCCTCTTCGAGTGTGACCGCCGAGAAGCCGGCCTTGCGCAGCCGGTGAAGAAGATAGAGGCCGGCAAATCCCGCACCGACCACGGCAACATCGACCCGTTGGGCTCCGCTCGCCGCCTTGGATTCACGTGCGGCAACCATTGCGTCAGGCATGGCATTCCTCCCGTGTATTTTGTTTTGCCGGCAGGCTATCGCCGCAGGCTCGGCTTGTCATCAGAACAAGTGCAATCTTCGGTAGCCATTTGTGGCGTCAGCCGTGGCCGCGCGAAGGTTGCGGCGATACACGCATCGCGATGCACAATCGCCGGGATAGCCCGGACTCATCAGACCACATCCCTCTGTGTATGCTTGCGGATACTAGCCACGCGTGCCGACCGAGCGTCATGACAGAGTTGAGTGAACGGACCAAAGCGAACATGGACGTCGTCCTGGAGGAGACGTGTCGCCAATTGCCGCATGGCGGCGATCACGACAGCCGCAGGTTCATCGCCGAGCGCCTGATCGAGGCGGCACAGTCCGGTCACTCCACGCTCGGTGAGCTCGGCATCATTGCACGGCGCGCGCTCGCGGAGCTCATCGCTAAGAACGGTTAGGGCCGCTGCGGCGCTTGCTTCCCCATGGGACGCGGACGTAACCTGACGGCGAACCCGTCCGCGCATCGAGATCCACCAAGATGCGGTCCTTGCTCGCGCTTGCTGCGGCTTCCGCATTCCTTTGCACCGGCCCGGCCGCGGCCCAGCCCGCCGGACAGTTTCCATTCGCTTTGACGCGTGAAGGACAGATGCTCGGCGCCGTCGAAGGCGAAGTCGCGTCCTTCAGGGGGCTGGCCTATGCAGCGCCGCCGGTCGGCGCCCTGCGCTGGCGTCCCCCGCAGGCCACGGCCGAGAACGCCGAGATGCACACCGCCTATGAGTACGGCGCGCCCTGCCTTCAGCCATCGCTGCCGGGCGCGCGCGAGGATTGCCTCACGCTGAACGTGTTCCGTCCCTTCGGGGTCGACGGCCCGCTGCCGGTGATGGTGTTCATCCATGGCGGCGCCTTCGTCACCGGCACCGCGAACGATCCGCTGTTCGACGGCGCGAAACTCGCGCAGGCCGGCCTGATCGTGGTGACCGTGAATTTTCGTCTCGGCGCGCTCGGCTGGCTCATTGACCCCGATCTGTCGGAAGGCGGTTCGGGCAATTACGGTCTGATGGACCAGATTGCGGCGCTGCATTGGGTGCACGACAACATCGCGGCCTTCGGCGGCGATCCGGGCAACGTCACGCTGTTCGGCAGCGGCGCCGGCGCGGCGTCGATCGCGCTGCTGATGCTGTCCGCGCAATCGCGCGATCTCTTCCAGAAAGCCATTCTGCAATCGGTGCCCGGCCGTATGCGACTGCGCTCGGCGCAGGAGGCGGAGCTCGTGGGCCGGCAATTCGTGGCGGCGCTTGGGCGGCAGGCGGATCCGCGCGCGGCCGAGCCGCGACGCCTGCTCGCCGCCGAAAGGCATCTGCTGGAAAAATCGTCGCGCAGCTTCGCGCCGATGATCGATGGAAGCCTGGTGATCGAGGATCCTGCCGCGGGCTTTGCGGCCGGACATGAGAGCCGCATTCCCCTGATGATCGGCTCGACCGACGACGAGACGAATTTCGACAGCGAGCTGGAAATCAAGGAGGAGCTTGCATCGTCCGGCACCACCAGCGATGAGCTGCGCAAGCTCTATCCGGACCTCGCCGGGTCTTCGGAGCTCGCGGCGAGGTTCTACACCGACAAGGCCTTCTCGGAGCCGGTGAGGCTATTGGCGCGCCTGCATGCGGCAAGCGGCGCGCCGACCTTTCGCTATCGCTTCGGCTATGTGCCGGAGGCGCGGCGCGCAAATCCCGAGGGCGGTCACGGGCGCGAGTTGCAGTTCATCTTCGGTGTGGAAGGCGTGCCCGGTGCGGGGATCCTGTCACGAAGTGATCGCGAGGTCGCAAGCCGCATGCGCGCCTACTGGATCAACTTCGCCAGGAGCGGCGATCCTAACGGCCCCGACCTGCCACGCTGGGACGTGGCGGCAGGCCGCGATCGCCTGCTGCTGATCACGAACGATCGGATTGCGAGCGGAGACGACCCCTGGACGGAGCGTCTCGACCGGCTCGGGCGCTAGGGCTGGATGAGCTGGACTTAAGCCGCGAGCTCGACGCGCGGCGCCGGGCTCAGCCGGTCTTCCTCGAGATAGTCCATCGCACCGTCCTTCTCGACGGCGTAGAACTGCTGGCCTTCCTTCGACCTGTAGGCGGCGCGAACGACGCCGCGGCGGCCCTTGTCACTGTTGACGACGTCCCCCAGCGCAAACTTCTTCATCTTACGTCTCGCTTGTCTTCAGGCCGATTCCTTCGGCCACGCCGGCGATTTTGTGCGGTGAATCGTTAACGTCTTGCTAACCATAGGAGTTTGCCTATGCTCGCGGCCGATCGTATGTGGCCAACGAGATGAGCTTCCACCAATGACGCGGTTTCCTACCTTCTTCCTGTCGCATGGCGGCGGCCCCTGGCCTTTCATGGAGGACAGGCGGGTGCAATATGCCAGGACCGCCGAAGAGTTCGGCCGGTTGCCGCAGCTTCTGCCCGAGAAACCCAAGGCGGTGCTCGTCATCACCGGCCATTGGGAGGCCGACGCCTTCACCGTGTCGACCTCGGCGCATCCGCCGATGGTGTACGATTATTACGGTTTCCCCGAGCACACCTATCACCTGAAATATCCGGCGCCGGGCCGGCCCGAGCTCGCCGCGGAGGTGAAGGCGCTGCTCACGCGCGCCGGCCTCGATTGCCGGGAGGATCCCAATCAGGGCTTCGATCACGGCACCTTCGTGCCGCTCGGGCTGATGTATCCGAACGCCGACATGCCGATCGTGCTGCTGTCGCTGAGATCGACCTATGATGCGGCCGAGCACGTCAGGGCCGGGGAGGCGATCGCATCGCTGCGCGATGAAGGCATTTTGATCGTCGGCAGCGGGCTCACCTATCACAACATGCGTGGCTTCGGGCGGGCAGAGTCGAAGCCGGTCTCGTATGATTTCGAGGCCTATTTGAACGAGGCGATCAGCCACAAGGATGCGGCGCGCCGCAACGCGATGCTGGTTGACTGGGAGAACGCCCCGAGCGCGCGTCTGGCCCATCCGCGCGAAGATCATCTGCTGCCGCTGATGGTGGCCGCCGGTGCGGCCGGCAGCGACGTCGGCCATCGCGTTTTTGTCGACGAGGTCGCAAACGTCGCGATGGCGTCGTATGTGTTCGGCAATCAGCCCTGAATCGCGCGGCTGCACTCAATTCACGATTTACGCCAACGACGCGTCGATCTTTCTCGCGGTATCCGTTCCGAGCAATTGCTCATAGCGAGCCTTGACGGCGGCGTAACATTCGCACGTGCCTTCCTCCAGCCCCTCGGCATCCAGAATCCTGATCTTGCCGCGCGCGTAACGGATCAGACCGGCCGCTTGCAGCGTGCGTGCGACGACGGTCACGCTCGATCGCCGAGCGCCCAGCATCTGTCCGAGATATTCCTGCGTGAACTGGAGTTGGTCGCTGCCGGACAAGTCACGCGCGCGCAGCAGCCAGCGACAGAGCCGGGCCTGGACGCTATGCGAGGCGAAGCACGCTGCCGACTGCTGGGCTTGGGCGTAGACGGCCTGCTCATGCCGCATAAGGAGCGCCAACAACCTGGGACTCTGGAGCGTGGCCGTCTTCAGCGCATCCATATTGCAGACGACGATGTCTCCGCCAAGTTGAACGATGCCGCGACAGAGGGACATCCGCCCGTCCAGCGCCGCGGCTGCGCCGACGACGCCATCGATTCCGACCATCGCAGTTTCAATCATCTCTCCGGTCGAGAGGGTCACCACCAGCGAGACCACTGCGCCGGCAGGAAAGTAAACGGAGCGAATTTCCTGATCGGCCTCGAACAGCAGAGAATGCTGCTCGAAGGCGACTGTCTTCAAGTGCGGTTCGAGGATTCTGAAATCGGTTTCGGAAAGATGCCTCAGCAAGAGGTTCTTCATGCGTCGCTCCCTGGGACAGGCGGGAGCGCAGAGAACTCTCAGCTATCGGTGCCTCATGCGGATATCCGATAATGGAACAACAGTAAGAGCCGTACCGCACATAGCGAGTCTTTATTTCACTATGCCAGATTTTGACATAAGGATCGAAGGGAATCCGGTCGAGAACGTCAGTAAGGCTCGCCTGTATCTGCGGCGCGACAGCTAACCGCTGCGGGGCCTTCACATGTCTCGGCGAGCAGCCGAATGCGATAGATGGGCTCCCGTCTTGGACCCAGAAGCTCGATCCGCCATTCGGCATTTTTTTCGAGAATGCAGTCTCGCGCCAAATCCCCGAACACTCTCGTCGTTTCCGTCCATGCAGATTTATGATCCGCGATCTCGGCCAGATGCTCGACCGTGCCGCCGTCGCACCTGGTAATCCGGAAGTAATGGTCGGGCATGATGCGCTCCGAACGGCCGCGAGGGATATCACTCAGTCTGACCGGTCCGCCAATTATGTCAGCTAACGCACATAAGGACCCTGGGCGCCTGTACCTGCAAATGCAAGCGAAATCGGGCGCATGGCCTGAGACTGAATCTCGCAAAGGTTGAATCGTGACGCCGGCTTTTGGGCGGGACCCGGCGGTCCGCACTCCAGCGTGCCTATTCTCCTCGTTTCCAGGAGCTCGCCGGAACAGCGTTTCGCTGGTCGCTCATGCTCTTCAGCAGGCGAACGTCATTCGATTCAGCCGCGGCCACATCGAGTCGTCAACGTCGCAGAGCTCAATAAGGCGACCCGCGAATGCTATCGCGCGGTGAAGTTGCAGTACAAGCGGCTCCGGTTTTCTCCGGAAGAGAAATCCGAGGCTTGAACAAGCCTAACCGTACTTCAGCTTCATCACCAGAATGCCGCCGGCGAGCACCATGGTGACGGTGTTGGCGGCGACCAGCGGAGCGTCGCCGGAGAGCAGGCCGTATATCAGCCAGAGTGCCAGGCCCAGCACCATGATCAGGAACATGCCGAGCGAAATGTCGCGCGCCGAACGGGTCTTCCAGACCTTGATGGCCTGGGGCGCGTAGGCGATTGTGGTGCAGGTGGCGGCAGCGAAGCCGATCAGCTTGATCGCGAAGGGGTCCATGGCGGCTCTATAACATTGATTCGGCGGCGGCAGAGCGTCTGAGGCGGCCCTCCAGGCGGCAGTCTGCCCGCGCCTCGTCCTTCGAGACGGCGCTTAGGCCCCCCTCAGGATGAGGCTGGGCAGCACGGTGCTGTGGAAATTGTTGCCGCATATTCCGCCCTCATCCCGAGGAGGCCGCGGATGCGGGCGTCTCGACGGATGCGCCGCAGGAAGCCGCTATTCAAATGCGAGAGGCCTGCCGCTTCAGGTGCGTCCAGCAATGAGATCGCGATAGAGCGCGGCATAGTCGCCTGCGCGGTTGCGCCAGGACACGTCGGTTGCAAGGCCGCTCAATTGCAGCCGGCGCCAGGTCGGCTTGTCGTGGAAGGCGGTGTTGGCCTTGCGCAGTGTGCCGGCGAGGGCGTCCGCGGTGACGGGTGCGAACTTGAAGCCGGTGGCATCGCGGCCTGACGCAGCGGCCTCGCCGATATCGACAATGGTATCCTCGAGACCGCCGACGCGCGAGACGATGGGCACGGCGCCGTAGCGCAGCGCGCAGAGCTGTGTCAGGCCGCACGGCTCGAAGCGAGACGGCACGATGAGCGCGTCCGAGCCGGCCTGGATCAGATGCGCGAGAATTTCGTCATAGCCGATCACGACCCCGATCCGGCCGGGGTTCGCACGCGCGGCGGCCTGATAGCGATCCTGCAGATCGCGGTCGCCGCTGCCGAGCAGCGCGAGCTGCATGCCTTCGCGCAAAATGGTCGGAATGGCCTCGAGCAGGAGATCGAGCCCCTTCTGCCAGGACAGGCGGCTGATGACACCGAGCAATGGCGCCTCGTCGGAGGAATCCAGATTGAACTGCTGCTGGAGCACGGCCTTGTTTGCGGCCCGGAACGTGAGGTCCTCCGCGCCGAAGCGGTAGGCGATGTGCGGGTCGCGTTGCGGGTTCCACACCTCGATGTCGATGCCGTTGAGGATACCGCTCAGCACGCTGGCGCGGGCGCGAAGCAGGCCGCCGAACCCCATGCCGCCCTCGTCGCTCTGGATTTCCTGCGCGTAGGTCGGCGACACCGTGGTGATGCGATCGGCGAACTGCAGGCCTGCCTTCAGGAAACTGATGCCGCCGAAATATTCGAGGGCGTCGACGTTGAAGGCGTGCCAGGGAAGGCCAATCGTTCCGATGAGCTGAGGAGCGAACTTGCCCTGATAGGCCATGTTGTGGATGGTCATCACGGTGGCGGGCCGTGGCCGGTTGTCGTAGTGCAGATAGGCCGGCGTCAGCCCGGCCTGCCAGTCATGGGCATGCACCACGTCAGGCACGAAGGCGGAAACGAGGCCGTGGCCGATATCGGCCGCGATGCGCGACAGGGCCGCAAAGCGCACGCCATTGTCCGGCCAGTCGACGCCTTCGGCCGTCACGTAAGGGTTGCCAGGCCGCGCGTAGAGATGCGGCACGTCGAGCACGAACAGGTCGAGGCCGTCATGTGAGCCGGCCAGCAGGCGTCCGGGGCCGCCGAAATAATCCGGCCAGCGCCGGATTTCCTCGGCTCCCCCCAGCAGCCTCATCACGTCGGGATAGCCCGGCATCAGCGTGCGCATCTCGATGCCATGCGCCTTCAGCGCAATCGGCAGCGCGCCGGCGACGTCCGCGAGGCCGCCGGTCTTGACGATGGGATAGACTTCAGAGGCGACCGCGAGGACGCGAACAGGCGTCATGTATTGAGCCTGTCGAGCATCGGCTGGGTGATGAGCGAAATGCCCTGTTCGGTGGTGCGGAAGCGCTTTGCGTCCAGCTCGGGATCCTCGCCGACGACGAGGCCTTCCGGGATCTCGACGCCGCGATCGATCACGACGTTCTTCAAGCGCGCGCCGCGGCCGATATTGACGTAGGGCATGATCACAGCGTTCTCGACATTGGCATAGGAGTTGATGCGCACGCCGGTGAACAGCAGCGAACGCCGCAGCGAGGCGCCGGAAATGATGCAGCCGCCCGAGACCAGCGAGCTCACGGCCTGGCCGCGGCGACTCTCCTCGTCATGGACGAATTTCGCCGGAGGCGTGATCTCCGAATAGGACCAGATCGGCCAGGCGCGGTCGAACAGATCGAGTTCCGGCACCACGTCGGTGAGGTCGATATTGGCGGCCCAATAGGCGTCGACCGTGCCGACGTCGCGCCAGTAGGAGCGGGGGTCTTCGCCGGAGCGGACGCAGGAGGTCGAGTACTGGTGCGCCATGGCGCGGCCGTGCTTGACGAGGTAGGGAATGATGTCCTTGCCGAAATCGTGGTTGGAGTTCGGGTCCTCGGCGTCGCGCTTGAGCTCCTCGAACAGGAATTTCGCGTTGAACACGTAAATGCCCATGCTGGCCAGCGAGACATCCGGCTTGCCGGGCATCGGCGGCGGATCGGCCGGTTTCTCCAGGAACGACTTGATCCAGCCGTTCTCGTCGATGTGCATGATGCCGAAGCCGGAAGATTCCTGGCGCGGCATCTCCAGGCAGCCGACGGTGACGTCGGCGCCGCTCTCGACGTGCTGGCGCAGCATCACCTCGTAGTCCATCTTGTAGATGTGGTCGCCGGCGAGCACGACGATGAAGCGGCAGGCGTGGGATTCGATGATGTCGATGTTCTGGTAGACCGCATCCGCCGTGCCGACATACCACATGTTCTCGGAGACGCGCTGGCTCGCCGGGAGGATGTCGAAGCTCTCGTTGCGCTCGGGGCGGAAGAAGTTCCAGCCCATCTGAAGATGCCGGATCAGGCTGTGCGCCTTGTACTGGGTCGCGACCGCGATACGGCGAATGCCCGAGTTCACCGCGTTCGACAGCGCGAAATCGATGATGCGGGATTTTCCGCCGAAATAAACCGCGGGCTTGGCGCGCCGGTCGGTCAACTCCAGCAGCCGGCTGCCGCGTCCGCCGGCCAGAACGAAGGCCAGCGCCTGGCGGGCAAGCGGCTCGGGTCTCGCGGCACTCATTTGATCCTCCCACACAGACTGGGGCGCAGCCAAAATCCCTCTCTCACGGAGGGCCTGTCGGGCGCCGTCGGGCAAAGAATAGTAGCGGTAGGAACGGTAAGTCGGAAAGTAGGTTGTTGGTTGCGAAACGCATGAACCTTAATGCTTTATCGCGGCCCGCGTGGGCCGGCGTTCCCGGATCGGCCGCCGGGATGACGATGGCCGGGCCAGGCGATCTGTCCGGCCGGCTTGGCTCATCGTCGCTATTGGGGCCTGGGCCTGCAGGTATGGAACGGCTGATGGGCAAGGATACCCGTGCACCACGGGCTTTTCAGGCGAGTGACGATATGCCGCCTGGTTGGCTCGACAGCCAAATTTCCGATCCCGGCCGGTTTGCTGTCCTGCCCGGGCGTTGTCCAGGCGTCGCCCGTCTTTACGCGGGCCATCCTTGCGGCCATGCCGTCGAGGGCTTCGAACAATCGAACGAGATTGTCATCAAGTGTGGCGGTTTCGGGTGGCGGCCTGAACTCGAAGCGGTCGCCAGTGACCAACAACAACGTCACGACGACGAGACCGATTGCGCAACATGCCAAGGCAACGGCCGTCGCGATCATGGCACGGTAATCGTCCGTATCGTCGCTGAACGGTTGAGACAGCAACATGGATTATGCAAACCGTCGACGCCAGGTGACCTCAATCCCGAATGCTTCCGACCAGGGTTGGCCTAGATCAGGCAAGTCAGGTAAACAACGGCGGCGGTGAGCGCGGTCGCAATCGACCAGAGCGCGGGATCGAAAGTCTCCGCGATCACTTTGGCTTCGGCTCTTTTCCTTCGCATGGATTTCCTCCAGTCAACGGGAAGCGGCGAGCACCGCGCTGCCTGCGATATGCGGCCTTCCGAGCGCTGCTTCGATCGTAGCCGGCTTGGCATACACATGAACACACAGTGTGAATGCAGTGACCGAGATGGCAGCGAGCAGCGCCACAATCACGATTTTGCGGTGGGTCGCGCGATCCGCATGGTGAATTGAATGGCTCATCAAGGCCCCTCCGTGCCCACCTGGGCACGATCAACCAGAACCTGGCGGCTTGGATATTGCGCTGCTTATCTTAGGGAGACTTACCTAGGTGGTTTGACGGAGGCGTACGGACCACATGGCACGGGCGGCGGAGTCCCTGCTGTCTTGTGCGGTGCACCGCAAAACGAAGTCTTTGACTTGGGGCAATGAAACGCCATCGTGGTGTGCGACGTTTGAGATCGAGGCGTCAGACAAGGAGTGAAGCGATGAGCATCTGGAAGACAGGAGCTGCCTGTGCACTGGCAATAACCGTGACGGTCGGCCAATTGGAGCAGGCCGCGGCGGCGCCGATGCCGACCAATATCGAAACCATGAAGACGATGGTTCCCAACGACGCCACGCAGGTGCATTGGCGCGGCGGCGGCTGGGGATTGGGCATCGGTGGTCTCGCGGCCGGCGCGATCATCGGCGGCGCTATCGCGAGCGGCGGCTATTACGGCGGCGGCCCGTATTACGGCGGCTATGGATATCCGGGCTACGGTTATGGTTATGCGCCAGCCTACTATGGCGGCGGTCCGTATTATGGTGGCTACGCGCAGCCTTACGTCTATCCCCGGTATTACGGCTACCGTCGATATTACCGGCCTTACTATGGTCCGCGTTATGGATACTACAGGCCCTACGGTGGCTATCATCGATACTACCGTCGCCATTGGTGAACTCGCGAGCCCGGTAGACGAAGACCCGGTAGACCAAGGGATGCCTGAACCTGATCATGCTTGAATCGGGTTTGGGCATGCCTGAACGGGTAGACGGGGCGCCAATCGTATCATGCGGTTGCAGGTCGGGCTTGCCGGCCATTCGGCAAGCCCGCTGATTTGTCATAGGCAGGCCTTTGACATAGACGCGAACGCACGCAGCGGCTGCGCCGGCTCGCACGCGGGTGCTTCATAAACAGTAACAATGTGTGATGGCACCACCGGCCGGGCCCTGCCGCGGCTTGGAACCTCGTGGAACAGCGGAACGTTTGTAGCGCGGGGCAGGGCTAACGGGGAGCGGTGCCGTGCGAGCGCAGCCGACGCTATTGTTTTGTCTAGCTACCTTCTTGCTTTCAGCTTTTTCTGTCGCCCACGCTGAAAGCGGGCTTGCCTCCTATTACGGATACGGAAAGGCCGGAAAAGGCGAACTGACCTGCGCTCACCGGACGCGGCCCTTCGGCAGCATGCTGCGGGTGTCGTATGGTAGCCGCTCGATTCAGTGCCGCGTCAACGATCGCGGCCCCTTCATCCGCGGTCGCATCGTCGATCTCTCGGTGCCGGCCGCCAGAGCGCTTGGCATGATGAGCGCCGGCGTGGTGCGGGTCTCGGTGGAATAGACCTGCCGGCGCGCTATAGTGCTGCCCAAGGTATGGGTGAGGGGCGCTATGGCCAGGATCAGGGTGGGACTCGTCGGCTGCGGCTTCGTGTCGGAGCTGCATATGTATGCGTTCCGGCGCGTCTACGGCGTGGATGTCGAGGTCGCGGCGGTCGCCGCGCGCGGGGACCACGTCGTCGAATTCGCCGCCCGCCATCAGATCCCGCGCGTCTACCGCAGCTTTGCCGAACTGATCGCCGACCGCGAACTCGACGTGATCGATATCTGCACGCCGCCCAATTTCCATGCCGGGATGATCGTCGCCAGCATGCAGGCCGGCAAGCACGTGATCTGTGAAAAGCCCTTTGCCGGCTATTTCGGCCGTCAGGGCGACAAACAGCCGATCGGCAAGCACGTCCCGAAGGCGCAGATGTACGAACGCGTGCTGGAGGAGATGGACGCGACCCGCGCCGCGATCGAACGTACCGGCAGGCTTTTCATGTATGCCGAGGACTGGATCTACGCGCCCGCGGTGACCAAGACCGCGGAAATCATCAAGGCCACCAAGGACAAGATCCTGTTCATGAAAGGCGAGGAGAGTCATTCCGGCTCGCATGCGGCGCATGCCGCGCAATGGGCGATGACCGGCGGCGGATCGCTGATCCGGATGGGGTGCCATCCGCTCTCCGCCGTGCTCTATCTGAAGCAGGTCGAGGCCAGAGCGCGCGGCGAAACCATCCGTGTTGCCAGCGTCACCGGCGATGTCGGCAACGTCACGGCCGTCCTCAAGCCGGAGGAGCGCACCTACATCAAGGCCAATCCCGTCGACGTCGAGGACTGGGGCACGCTCACCGCGACCTTCTCCGACGGCACCAAGGCCACCGTGTTCTCCGGCGACATGATCATGGGCGGCGTGCGCAACCTGATCGAGACCTACACCTCCGGCGGCTCGCTGTTCGCCAACATCACGCCGAACACGCATCTGATGAGCTACCAGACCTCCGAGGAGAAGCTCGCCTCCGTCTACATCACCGAGAAGGTCGACCGCAAAACCGGCTGGCAATATGTCTGCCTGGAGGAGGAATGGACCCGCGGCTATCTCCAGGAGATCCAGGATTTCATGGAGTGTGCCGCGACGGGCCGGCAGCCGCTGTCGGACCTCGCGCTGGCCTACGAGACGATCAAGGTGAACTACGCCGGCTATTGGGCGGCGGAGGAGGGGCGGCGGGTGGTGCTGTAGGGCGTGGCGAGTGGGTAGAACTATCGCCGCAGCTGGACTGCTCCCTCTCCCCGCAAGCGGGGAGAGGCGCAGAACGATAGTCTCACGTCCCGTAAGTCGATCCCTTCGGCAGCGGAAACACCGGGTCCCGCGTCCTGATGTTGGTCGGCCACACCACGGAGATGTGCTCGCCGGCATTCTGCATCACCACGGGCGTCGAGCGCTCGTTCTGGCCGGAGAGCGGCGTGCCCGGCGGGAAGAATTTCACGCCATAGCCTTGGATGGTGCCGCCGGCGGGAATGTCGACGTCGAGCGCGGCCTTGCGGATGGCCTCGGGCTCGAAGCCGCCGTACTTTTCCTTGGCGACCGGCAGCACGTTGTTGAGCAGCACCCAGGTCTGGTTGAAGCCCATCGAACAGTGCGGCGGTACGTCGGTCGCGCCGGTCTTGGCCTGGTAGCGCGAGACCATGATCTTGGTCAGATCGCCGATGCCCGGCGCAAGCTTGGCGGGATCGAGCAATTGTGCCGGCACCGGATCGATGTTGCAGAAATTGTCGATGTCGGCGCCGAAGGTCGCGCGCAGCTTGTCGAGCTGGCTGTAGCCGGCGCCGGCGCCGAACAGCATCTTGAAGCGCAGGCCGCTCTCGCGGGCCTGGCGCAGGAACAGCGTGATGTCCGGATTGTAGCCGGCATGCGAGATCACATCGGCCTTGGCGCGCTTGATTTTTGTGACAAGCACCGACAAATCGGGGGCCGAAGCCGAATAGCCCTCTTTCAGCACGACCTGAAGTCCGGCCTCCTTGGCATAGGCCTCGTCCGCGGCGGCGACGCCAACACCGTAAGGGCCGTCCTCGTGGATCAACGCGATCTTGACGTCCTTTGGCTCCATGCCGAGCTTCGCCTTGGCGTGCTCGTTCATGAAGCCGGCAAAGGCCTGGCCATACTGGTCCGAATGGATCTGCGCGCGAAACACATATTGCAGGTTCTTGTCCTTGAACACGGCGGTCGAGACCGCGGTCGTGATCCAGAGGATCTTCTTCTGCTGCTCGACCTTCGCCGCCATCGGCACGGCATGCGCGCTCGAATAGACGCCGTTGATGATGTCGATCTTTTCCTGGCTGATCAGCCGCTCGGCCTCGTTGATCGCCACGTCCGCCTTGCTCTGCGAATCCGCCGCGACCGGCACGATCTTGGTCTTGCCGCCGATGCCGCCCTTCTCGTTGACGAGGTCGATGGCGATCTGCGCGCCGACCGAGGAAGCGACCGAACCGCCGGCGGCGAACGGGCCGGTCAAATCGTAGATCAGGCCAATGCGCAGATTCTCGGCTTGCGCCTGGGCCCGTGTCCAATCCAGGCTGAGTGCGGCGGCGGCAGCCGCCGAGCTCTTCAGCAGCTGCCTGCGTGAAGTCGGCATTCTATCCTCCCTCGAAACCGTCTTATGATCTGGTCTTGTTATTTTTTTTCGAAGTATGGCGAGCGGGACCGCGGAAAGTCAACATCGCCCAAGGTCGATACGCGCCGGCCGCGGCACACAACGCACCTGCGAAAGGCAAAGCAAAAGCCCACCGCTCCCCGCGGAGCGATGGGCTTGATGCTGGCGTAAGCCGATTTACTGCGACAGTTTCACGAACGCCGGAAACTTCAGCTTTCCTTCGGCGATTTTCTCCGGCCACACCACGACCTGCTTGCCGTCCTGCCATTGGAAGACCAGGCCGGACACGGTTGTGGGGCCGGACTTGATGCCATGGGTGAACTCGTCATCCTTGCCATAAAACTGGATGCGGCCAATCGTGCCCTCGAAATCGGTCTTCTCGAGCTCGGTGACCATCTTGTCGGGATCGGTCGAGCCTGCGCGCTTGATGGCTTCCGTAATGAAATAGACCTCGTCATAGGCGGTATAGCCGGTATAGGCCGGCGGCGCGCCGAACTTGGCCTTGTAGGCGGCTGCGAACGGTTTGGTCTTGGAGGTCACGGCGACGTCGGGCGTCGCGACGGCGAGCGACGGCACGCCGTCGGCGGCGCCATTGGTGTCCTTCCAGAAGGTCGGGCTCAGCGCCTGCGCGCTGATTCCGAACATCGGGACCGGCACCTGCTGGTTCTTCCACTGCACCGTCGGCTGTACGCCGACATGCGAGATGCCGGTCACGATCACATCAGGCTTCTTGCCCTCGATGTTGTTGAAGATCGGCGTGAAGTCGGTGGTGTCGGGCGAGAAGCGCACGTGCTCGACGACTTTCAGGCCCGCCTTGGGCAGGCAGGCCTCGTAGCCGACGTCGAGCGGTTTGGTCCAGGCGGCGTCCTCGCTCATGATCGCGACGGTCTTGAATTTGAGCTTGTCAACGAGGAGATCCTTGGCGGCGTCGCAGACGAGCTGGGCCTGGGCAGCCGAGGTCAGATAGCCGTGGAAGGTGTATTTGTTCTTCTCGTAGTCGTTGTGGATCGCCTTGGTGATCTCGTTCGAGGCGGCACCGGGGGTGATCAGCGGCATCTTCAGCCGCGCCGCCCAGGGCTCGAGCGCCAGCACGACCTCGCTGATGTAGCTCGCGATCACCGCCGACACCTTGTCCTCGCTGACGGCACGCTGGAACGCGCGCACGGAGTCCGCCGAGGAGCTCTTGTTGTCGTAGGTCACGATCTCGATCTTGCGGCCGAGGATGCCGCCCTTGGCGTTGATCTCGTCAGCGGCGATCTGGGCGCCGCCCGGCGTCGCGGCACCGGCGATCGATTGCACCTCGGCGATGACGCCGATCTTGATCGGATCGTTCGACTGCGCGTAGGCGGGAGCAGCGAGGCACAGCGCCAGCGCGGAGGCGAGGAGGCTGCTGCTCATATTCGTCGATGGTCGCATGGTCGTTTCCCTTTCGTTTGTTCTTGTTGATGCTTGCGCGCTACAGAAAATCGGCGCCGGCTTCCGCGGCGAAGCGGCCGGGATCGCCCTCCCAGACGACCCGGGCATGCTCCAGCACATAGACGCGGTCGGCATGCGGAAGCGCGAAGGTCACGTTCTGCTCGCCGAGCAGCACCGTGATCGAGGTGGTCTGCCGCAGCTTCGTCAGCGCCTTGGACAATTGTTCGAGGATGACGGGGGCGAGGCCCAGCGTCGGCTCGTCCAGGATCAGGATCTGCGGCTGCATCATCAGCGCGCGGCCGATCGCGAGCATCTGCTGCTCGCCGCCGGAGAGCGTCTGCGCCATCTGGCCCTGGCGTTCCTTCAGGATCGGGAACAGCTCGAACAACCAGGCGAGCTGCTTTGCGCGGGCCTCGTCGGCCAGATGCTGGCCGCCGAGATCGAGATTTTCCCGCACGCTCATCTCGCCGAACAGCTCGCGCGATTCCGGACATTGCACGAGACCGCTGCGTGCGATCCTGGCCGGGCTGGTGCCGCGCAGCCTGTCGCCGCCGCGCACGATCTCTCCGCTATAGGGCAGGAAGCCGGAGATGGTGTTGAACAGCGTGGTCTTGCCGGCGCCGTTGAGGCCGACGATCGAGACGAACTCGCCCTCGTGGACGTGGATAGAGACGTTCTCCAGCGCCTGCGCCTTGCCGTAGAATACGCTGACATTCTCGACCTGGAGCAGCGGCACCTTGTCCTTGAAGCTGGTCTCGGGCCGCGCATGGGTCTCGATGGCGCCGCCGAGATAGACCCGCCGCACGGTCTCGTTCTTCATGACGTCCTCGGCCTTGCCGGTGACGATCTCCTCGCCGAGATACATCGCGAGCACGCGGTCGACGAGCGCGGCGACGCTCTTGACGTTGTGGTCGACCAGCATCACCGCACGGCCCTCGTCGCGAAAGCTGCGGATCAGGTCGGAGAAGATTTCGACCTCGGCCCGCGTCAGCCCGGCGAAGGGCTCGTCCACCAGCACGACTTTTGGATCGCGCGCGATGGCCTTGGCGAGTTCCAGCCGGCGCAAATCCGCGAATGGCAGCGTCGGCGGGCGGCGGTGCATGACGGCGCCGAGGCCGACGCGGTCGGCGATCCATTTGGCGCGCTCGATCAGCGCCTTGTCCGGGAACAGCATGAACAGGCTGTCCGGCAACAGCGCCACCATGATGTTCTCCAGCACCGTCTGCCGGTTCAGCGGACGCGAGTGCTGGAACACCATGCCAAAGCCCTTGCGCGCGATCTTGTGCGCGGGCAGGCCGGCGACGTTCTCGCCTTCGAAGATCACCTCGCCCGCGGTCGGGCGCTCGATGCCCATCACGCTTTTCATCGCGGTCGACTTGCCCGAGCCGTTCGGCCCGATCAGGCCGAAGATCTCGCCGCCGTTGACCTCGAAGCCGAGGTTCTTCACCGCCGTGAGACCGCCGAAGCGCTTGGTCAGACCGCGGACTTCGAGCACGGCCCGGTTTGAAAGCCTCATATCCATCACGAACGAGCCTCGCGCGAGAGGGCCGCTCCGAGGAAGCCGCCGGGAAAGAACAGCACGACGAGCAGGGCGACCGCCGAGACGATGAAGGTCGCAAGCTCCCCGGTCGGCCGCAGGAATTCGCCGGCGACGATCAGGAAGATCGCGCCCAGCGCAGCGCCAAGCACGGTGCGCCGGCCGCCGAGCACGGCCGAGACGATGACGTTGACGCCGACCGCGACGTCGACCACGGTGCCGACCGAGGCGGTGCCGAAATAGAACACCAGCAGCGCGCCCGAGAGCCCGGAGAAGAACGCGCTGACGATGAAGGCGGCGAGCTTGTGCTTGACGATGTTGAAGCCGAGCGCGCCGGCCTGCACCGGATCCTGGCCGCTGGCCTGGAGCACGAGGCCGATCGGCGATTGCGACAGCCCGTAGAGGATCGCGGCCGAGATCGTCATGAAGCCGAGCGCGATCCAGTAATTGGCGCCGGCGTTGATGGTGATGACGTCGGGGATGGTCAGCCCGATCTCGCCGCCGGTCAGATCGGCGAACACCACGATGAAGTTCTGCAGCATCAGCACCGCGACCAGCGTGGTCAGGCCGAAATAGGGTCCGCGCACCCGAAGCGCCGGCAAGGCCAGCACGAGACCGGCGATGACGGAGGCAAGCGCGCCGAGTACGATGCAGAGATAGACCGACCAGCCGAACTGGGCATTCAGGATGCCGGCGGTGTAGGCGCCGACGCCGATCAGGAAGGTCGGGCCGAAATTGACCTCGCCGGCGAAGCCGAACAGCAGGTCCCAGGCCATCGCGAACACGCCGAAATAGAACGCCACGGTGAGCAGGCCCAGCACGTAGCCGGAGACGTAGAGCGGCAGCGTCGCCGCGACGACGACGAGCGCGAGCGAGATGAAGAACAGGCGTGAGGTGAAAAAGCTGGACATCTCAGCGCCTCCCCAGAAGGCCCTGGGGCCGGATGTACATCACGAACACGAGCAGCAGCAGCGCCGGAATGGTGCGGTAGGCCGGCGAGACCAGATAGGCCGTCAGCGTTTCGAGATAGCCGACCACGAAGGCCGCGATCAGCGAGCCTGAGACGCTGCCGAGGCCGCCGAGCACCACGATCGAAAACGCGCTCGCCGTCAGTGGTCCGACACTGTAGGAGCTGACGCCGAGGAACATGCCGAGCAGCACGCCGGCGATGCCGGCGAGGATGCCGTAGATTCCCCACACCACGATGTAGATGTTGGTGAGCTCGAGCCCGAGGAGGGTGACGCCGCGCGGGTTCATCGACGCCGCCAGCACCGCCTTGCCGGTGCGGGTGCGGTTCACCAGCAGCCACAGCAGCGCGATGACGAGGCAGCACACGATCGCGGTGAAGATCTCGTTCTTCGGCGTGCGCACGCCGAGGATCTCGACGACGCCCTCGACGATCGGCAGCACGGTTTTGGCGTTATTGGTGAAGAAATAGGCGATCAGCTCCTGGATCATGATGCCCCAGAGCAGCGTTCCCGTCAGAACGAATATCTCCTTCTCCTCATTGGGGATGCGCCGGGAATCCTGGATGGGCTTCACCACCGCGAAATAGGTGGCGAAGGCGGTGAGGAGAGCGACACCGACGCCGATCAGCGCGCCGGCATAGGTGCCGACATTCAGCACGCTGGCGGCGGCCCAGGCCGCCACCGCTGCCGCCACCATGATGGCGCCGTGGGAGAGGTTGAGCACGCCGGAGACGCCGAAGATGAGCGTGAAGCCGGTGGCACCGAGAGCATAGAGGGCGCTGATGGCAAAGCCATCGATCAAAATCTGGAAAGCTCGCATTGATGATTGGCCGCGTGGCAGCTCGGGCTGCCGCTTTGAGGAAAGGTGCTGCGGGGACGCCGCAAGTGGAAGCTCCCGGGAGGTGATCCCGGGAGCATGTCCTGCCGACTAGTTGCTGAGCTTGATGAAGCTCGGGAACTTGATATCGACCTTGGCGATGTCCTTGGGCCAGACCGCGCTCTGCTTGCCGTCCTGCCATTGCAGCATCAGCCCGGTGATCAGGCCCTTGCCGTACTTGATCGAGTGGGTGAACGGATCATCCTTGCCATAGAACTGGACGCGGCCGATCGTGCCTTCCCAGTCGGTCGTCTCCAGCGCAGCGACCAGCTTGTCGGCGTCGGTCGAGCCCGCGCGTTTCACCGCATCGGCGATGTAATAGACCTCGTCATAGGCGGTGTAGCCGGCATAGGACGGATAGTTGCCGAACTTCTTCTTGAAGTTCTCCGCGAACGGCACCGACTTCGGCGTCACTGCCACGCCGGGGCCGGAGACGCCCTGGTAGAGCACGCCTTCGGCGGCCTGGTTGGTGTCCTTGCCGAAGGTCTCGTTGGTGGCCTGCGAGGAGATGCCGAACATCGGGATCGGCACCTGCTGGTTCTTCCACTGCACCGTCGGCTGCACGCCGACGTGGGAGATTCCGGTGATGATCACGTCGGGCTTGGCGCCCTCGATCTTGTTGAAGATCGGCGTGAAGTCGGTGGTGTCGGGCGAGAAGCGGATGTGGTCGAGCACCTTCAGCCCGATCTTGGGCAGGCATTCCTCGTAGCCGACGTCGAGCGGCTTGGTCCAGGCGGCGTCCTCGCTCATGATGACCGCAGTCTTCATGTGCATCTTGTCGACGAGCAGGTCCTTGGCGCCGTCGCAGACCGACAGCGCCAGCGCCGCGGAGGTCAAATAGCCGTGGAAGGTGTATTTGTTCTTCTCGTAGTCGGCATGCACGCTCTTGCTGATCTCGTTGGAAGCGGCGCCGGGCGTAACGAAGGGCGTCTTCAGCCGCGAGGCCCAGGGCTCAAGCGCGAGCACGACCTCGCTGATGTAGCTGGCGATCACGACGTTGACCTTGTCCTCGTTCACCGCGCGCTGGAACGCACGCACTGAATCTGCCGAGGAGGAATGATTGTCGTAGCCGACGATTTCGATCTTGCGGCCATCGACGCCGCCCTTGGCGTTGATCTCGTCGGCGGCGAGTTGCGCCGCCTGGGGAATCGACGCGCCGGCGATTGCCTGCGCTTCCGCGATCACGCCGATCCTGATCGGATCGGCCGCAAGTGCCGCGCCTGACGTCATCAACACACCGGCTGCGGCGGTACCGAGTGCCATTCGCAACGCAACAGAGAGTCGTTTCTTCATCTTGTTCTCTCCCTTTGAACAGGCCTCTTGTGAGCCATTGTGTCGCAACTATACCGGCGAGGGCACTCTCGGCAAGTGAAACTGCGTTCAGGATTGTGAGAGAGAACTAAAGTCTAGCGCTGCGCAAATTGCAGGCAAAAGAGCAGCGAAACACTGATCGTGCGCAGGCATGCAGATTCCGTCGGCGGGCATGCGTGAGTATCAAGGGCTGAGAGCAATCGTCGGTTGACGAGCCGCGATCTCGTCAAGCGCTTCAGCGTGCTTGCAGCAGGGATGGATCGAGCGGTGTCAGCCGGGCGGGATCGAATGGCGACAAGTCAATCTCGCGCGTTGCACCTTCAGCGATCAGTTCTGCCAGCGCTTGCCCGGTCGCCGGCGCATTGAGGATGCCCCAGACATTGTGCCCGGTCGCAACATAGAGGTTATCGCTCCGCGGCACCTTGCCGATCAAGGGCAAGCCGTCCTGCGTCACCGGACGGAAACAGGCCTGCTGCGCGATGATCCTTTCGGGACGGAACAGCGGCGATAGCCGCCCGGACATGGTCTGCAGCCGCGCGATCGCATCGCGATCGGGCGTCACGGCGGCGGGATCGAGCGGCAGCGGCGCGATGTCGGAAAGAGCCGTGATGTGCGTGCTGCCGTCCGCGCGTGGGAAGACCTCGATCGACACTGCGCTGCCGTCTTCCTCCCTCTCCAGGAATAACGCTTCGGCCGGTGCGTCGCCGTCGGTGTCGTAGACGATGCTCGGGCTGCGCTGGCCGTAGACGGGAGGCAGGCTCATCCATTGCGCCGCGAGCAGCGACCACGGTCCCATCGCGATCACGACGGCATCCGCCTCGATCAGATCACCATCGATCTCGACGCCCCCGGCTGTCATTCCGTCAGTGCCGCGCGTGATGCCGGTGACACAGCCATGATGCAGCTTCGCGCCTTGCGCCCGCGCCGCGTTCATCACGGCCGACGTGAACTTGCGGGGATGAACGATCGCAGTCGTCTCCGCCGTGCCGATGCACTGTGCAATGACGACGCCGTCGCTGAGCCAGCCAAGCGCGGACGGTGCATCCCGGCGCGCGTCGCCGTCGGACGCAACGAAACCGCTATAGGCGGTCATCGGCCGGTAGCCCCAATCGCCCGAGATTTCCTCCGGCAGTTGTGCGTGAAGCGCAAAGCTGCGCCGGGCCAACGCATCGAGCGGCGTGCCGGTGCACCAGTCCCGTGCCAGGAAGCCGCCGGCCTTGCCCGACGCGGCGGCCGCGACCTCGGTCCGTTCCACGACGGTCACGTCGATGCCGCGGCGGCGCAGGAAATAAGCCGTGCAGGCCCCGATCACGCCGCCGCCGCAGATCACAACGCGCATGATTTCTTTCCTGACTCAGGTCGCTCCCGGGAGCCCGTTTCGACTCCATCGGAAACAACCTAGCTCGCGTAACCCCGTTCCAGCGATTGACGCTGCCGGTGCCGGTCCAGCGCCAGATCGACGAGCCGCGTCAGCAGCTCGCCATACGGTACGCCCGAGGCTTCCATCATCTTCGGATACATGCTGATCGACGTGAAGCCGGGCAGGGTGTTGATCTCATTGAAATAGAACTCGCCGGTTTGCCGGTCGAGGAAGAAGTCGACGCGTGCGAAGCCGCCGCATTCGAGCGCGGCGAACACTTCTGTGGCCAGTGAGCGCACGCGCTCCATCTGCGCGGCGTCGAGCCGGGCCGGAAGGTCAACCCGAGCGCCATCGGGATCGAGATATTTTGCCTCGTACGAATAGAACTCGTGATGGGCATTGGGGTTCAGCTCGCTGGCGACGCTCGCGAACAGCGTCTCGCCCTCGAGCACCGCGACCTCGATCTCGCGCGCGTCGATGCCCTGTTCGACCAGCACCTTGACGTCATAGCGAAACGCATCGTCGAGCGCCGTTTCTAGCGCATCCTGCGTCTTGACCTTGTGGATGCCGACGCTGGAGCCCATGTTGCACGGCTTGACGAAGACCGGGAGATTCAGGCCCTCGACTGCCTTCGCAAGCGATGAGATGCGGTCCTGGACCAAGGCCTTGCGGGTGAGCACGCGATAGGGCGCGACCGGAATGCCGGCGAATTCAGCGAGCCGCTTGGCGACATCCTTGTCCATGCTGACGGCGGAGGCGAGAACGCCCGATCCCACATAGGCGACATCGGCCAATTCCAGCAGGCCTTGCACGGTGCCGTCCTCGCAGAGCGGCCCGTGGATGACCGGAAACACGACGTCGATCTCGATCGGGTTGGCAGCGCCTTGCGTGATCGGCATCAGGGCTCCGCGCCCATCGGGGCCTCTGGCGAGCCGCATCTCCGGCGCATCGGGCAGAATCGGCAAAGCCGTCGCGTGCGACTGATCGAGCGTCTGAAGATCGTTCCATTGCCACCGGCCCGTCTTGTCGATGGAGACCGGGATCACCTCGAAGCGGGTGCGGTCGAGATGCCTGAATACGGAGGCGGCCGATTTCAGCGAGACCTCATGCTCACCGGACCTGCCGCCATAGAGAACAACGACGCGAATTTTGTCTGCCATGGCTCAATTATCATGCGCTCGATCCGGAAGTCACCCTTTGTTGTCCGATTCGAGCATCAACGCAGCGATGGAAACAACACGGCGCCGGCGAGGCACACCGGCGCCGTGTCGCAATTGAAGGCTTGTGCCGTTCAGCCCGGGCCTGCACCTTGCGTTGCCGTGTACACCGCGTAGAGCGACTGGCTCGCAGCCATGAACAGTCGGTTGCGCTTCGGGCCGCCGAAGCAGATGTTGCCGCACACTTCCGGCAGCCGGATGCGGCCGAGTAGCTTGCCTTCGGGCGACCACACCGTCGCGCCGCTATAGCCGACGGCGCGGCCGGCATTGCTGGAGGCCCAGACGTTGCCGTTGACGTCGCAGCGCACGCCGTCCGGTCCGCACTTCACGCCATCGACAACGCACTCGCTGAATCGCTTGTGGTTGGTGAGCTTGTTGTCGCTGCCGACGTCGAACACGAAGATCTCGCCTTTGCCACCGGGGCCGGTATCGCCCGGTCCCTTGCCGGTCGATACGACATAGAGCTTCTTGAAGTCCGGAGAGAAGCACAGCCCGTTCGGATCGGGCACCTGCTCCTCGGTGACGACGAGATCGATGCGGCCCGATGGGTCGATGCGATAGCAATTGGTCGGCAGCTCGCGCTTGCCGGGCACGAAGCCGGCCGGCTGTCCGATCCGCGGATTGAGCTTGCCGCCGGAATTGCTTGGGCCGCCCGCGGCGTCGGGCTCGCCTTCATAGAGCTGGCCGCCATAGGGCGGATCGGTGAACCAGTAGCTGCCGTCTGGATGTGCAACGACATCGTTCGGCGAGTTCAGCCGCTTGCCCTGATAGGAGTCGGCGAGCACGGTCGCGGTGCCGTCATGCTCGTAACGCGTCACCCGCCGCGTCAGGTGTTCGCAGGAGAGCTGCCGGCCCTGGAAGTCGAACGAGTTGCCGTTGGAGTTGTTGGACGGCGAACGGAATACGCTGACGCGGCCGTCGTCTTCGCTCCATCGCATTTGCCGGTTGTTGGGAATGTCGCTCCACAGCAGATAGCGGCCCTGCGCGCTCCAGGCCGGGCCTTCGGCCCACAGCACGCCGGTGTGCAGGCGCTTGATCGCCGTGTTGGGCTGCGCGAGATCGTTGAAGGACGGATCGACCGCGATGATGTCGGGGTCCCAGAAATAAGTGGTCGGCGCGCCGTGGGGGCCGAAGTCGCGCGGCGGGGTGGTGATCGTCGTCGGCGGTGCGGCAGGTCCGGTCTGGGCCAGCGCGGCGCCGGCACCGGCCATGGTGGCCGCGCCGAGCGCGAGTCCCCGGACGAGTGTTCGTCGTGAAAGCGCAGTCTCCTGGTCACGCTGAGCCTCTTGGCGTGTCATCGCGTCCTCCCGGTCTTGTTCGCTGGCCGGTTGATCCGGCCGAGCAAGGGGAAGGTTAGTCCGGTCTGGTGACGGTTGCGAGGGGTAGGCTCGCATCCTCTGCGCGATATCGCGCCGCAAGCGGGTTGGAATATCGAACAAGAAAACGACAAATTCGTCTCGGCGCGGGCGGGTCGCAGAAACCGGTTCCGGGCGTCGCCAGGCTGTGGAGCATGTCAAGCCTTGACCTCCTGCGCGATGCTGGCAGAACGTCATTCGGGGCGCAGGTCGGAGTTCACTGTGGCAGTCGCTGTCGTCGTACTGGTTATGCTGCTGGCGATCGCTTTTTCGGCCGGCTATTTCACCCGCGACTATGTCTCCCGGAAACGGCGGGCGGCGGCGCGTCGCTGGCGCGGGTACACCGAGCCGGATTGGCTCCGCGCCAATGCGCCGGCCAACACCAACGAGGTCGCGAACCCCGACGAGGCGATACCTGTCGCCACCGGCGAACTCGGTCAGATGCTGGACCGCTGGGAGAGCAGGGCGCGCTCCCGCCGCGCGGGATAGCCGGCGAACCGCCCATCCCTCGGAAATCAGGTCAGCTGTTCTGACCATCTTTTGGCGTTGCAGGGGCCGCCAATTCTCGTCTAGAAACATTGCATCGAGCCTCCCGGCAACCAACCGTCAACGGTTTTGACCGAGGATTGAGGGCTCAAAAGGGTCTGGCAATGCTGATTCGCGGCCAAATTGATGGGATTTCGAGGGAGGTGGCTCTGGCCGCCGCCACGATCCCGGCCGCGCTGCTGCCCACCCTCCTGATTGGCGGGCTTCTTCTTAGCTGCCCCTGAGGGCCGGCTGGGCGCCATGCGCCTGGGCGCTCAGGGGTTGGTCGAGATCACCGGACACCTCAAGCGCCCAGAACACTGACGGCGCAAAAGCTCAAAAGGAATTTTTCAATGGCCTCCGTGAACAAGTCCGACAAGGACCGCGTCATCATTTTCGACACCACGCTGCGCGACGGCGAGCAGTGCCCCGGCGCCACCATGACCTTCGAGGAGAAGCTCGAGGTCGCCGAGATGCTGGATGATATGGGTGTCGACGTCATCGAGGCCGGCTTCCCCATCACCTCGGAAGGCGACTTCCAGGCGGTCAGCGAGATCGCCCGCCGCTCCAAGAACGCCGTCATCGCCGGCCTGTCGCGCGCCCATCCCGCCGACATCGATCGCTGCGCCGAGGCGGTGAAATTTGCAAAGCGCGGCCGCGTCCACACCGTGATCGCGACCTCGCCGCTGCATATGCGGGTGAAGCTGAACAAGACCCCCGAGCAGGTGCTCGAGACCTCGGTCGCCATGGTTGCGCGCGCCCGCAACCAGATCGACGACGTCGAATGGTCGGCCGAGGACGGCACCCGCAGCGAGATGGATTATCTGTGCCGCATCGTGGAAGCCGTCATCAAGGCCGGTGCGACCACGGTGAACATCCCCGACACCGTCGGCTACACCACGCCCGACGAATACACCCACTTCATGAAGACGCTGATCGAGCGCGTGCCGAACTCGGACAAGGCGGTGTTCTCCGTGCACTGCCATAACGATCTCGGCATGGCGGTGGCGAACTCGCTGGCCGGCGTCATCGGCGGCGCGCGCCAGGTCGAGTGCACCATCAACGGCATCGGCGAGCGTGCCGGCAACGCCGCGCTGGAAGAGATCGTGATGGCGATCAACGTCCGCAACGACAAATTCCCGTTCTGGAACAAGATCGACACCACGCAGCTCACCCGCGCCTCGAAGGTGGTGTCGGCGGCGACCTCGTTCCCGGTGCAGTACAACAAGGCGATCGTCGGCCGGAACGCCTTCGCCCACGAGAGCGGCATCCATCAGGACGGCGTACTGAAGGACGCCTCGACCTACGAGATCATGCGGCCCGAGATGGTCGGCCTGAAGCAGTCTTCGCTGGTGCTGGGCAAGCATTCCGGCCGCCATGCCTTCGTGCACAAGCTGGAGGAGATGGGCTACAAGCTCGGCCCGAACCAGCTGGAAGATGCGTTCACGCGGATGAAGGCGCTCGCCGACCGCAAGAAGGACATCTATGACGAGGACATCGAGGCGCTGGTCGACGAGGAGATGGCGGCCTCGCACGACCGCATCAAGCTGACCTCGCTGACCGTGATCGCCGGCACCCATGGTCCGCAGCGCGCGACCATGAAGCTCGACGTCGACGGCCAGATCAAGATCGAGGAGGCCGAAGGCAACGGTCCGGTCGACGCCGTGTTCAACTGCATCAAGGCGCTGGTGCCGCACGAGGCCAAGCTCGACCTGTACCAGGTCCACGCCGTGACCCAGGGCACCGACGCGCAGGCCGAGGTTTCGGTGCGGCTGTCGCATGAGGGACGCGCGATGACCGCGCGCGCGGCGGATCCGGATACGCTGGTGGCGTCGGCCAAGGCCTATCTCGGCGCGCTCAACAAGATCGTCATGAAGCGTCAGCGCGACACGGTCACGACGGCGACGGCGGCGGCAAGCTGAGCTGCACTCACGGCCAATCGGCAGAAACGCGGCGCGCTCGGCGCCGCGTTTTTCGTTCATCGTCCTGCGTGGTGCTTCCGCGGATATCCCCGCGGCCCTGCATTTTTGCAAGGAGACCCCCTGCTAACAGGCAATGGTGCCGATACCGGCTTCCCTATAAAGCTGCCTTCAAGTCTTTGACTTAAAATCTTGAAATCAAGCTTTGGGGCCGGCGTGCCGCGCCTCACAAGAAATGCGGGAGGAAGCATGAGGAAACTCATTTTGGCTGCGGCGTCGATTGCGGCCCTGGCGCTGACCGGGCCGGCACTGGCTCAATCGCCGATCATCATCAAGTTCAGCCACGTGGTCGCCGCCGACACGCCGAAGGGCAAGGCGTCGCAGAAATTCAAGGAGCTCGCCGAGAAGTACACCGGCGGCAAGGTCAAGGTCGAGGTCTACCCGAACTCGACGCTCTACAAGGACAAGGAAGAGCTCGAGGCGCTTCAGCTTGGCAGCGTGCAGATGCTGGCGCCGTCCAACTCGAAATTCGGCCCGCTCGGCATCCGCGAGTTCGAGGTGTTCGATCTGCCCTACATCCTTCCCGACCTGAAGACGCTGCGGAAGGTGACGGAAGGCCCGCTCGGCCTCCGCCTGCTCAAGCTCCTGGACTCCAAGGGCATCACCGGCCTTGCCTATTGGGACAACGGCTTCAAGCAGATGAGCGCCAACAAGAAGCTGATCGCGCCGGCCGATTACCAGGGCGTCAAATTCCGCATCCAGTCCTCGCGCGTCCTGCAGGCCCAGTTCAAGGCGCTCGCCTCGCTGCCGCAGGTGATGGCGTTCTCGGAAGTCTACCAGGCGCTCCAGACCGGCGTGGTCGACGGCCAGGAGAACACCTGGTCGAACATCTATACCCAGAAGATGCACGAGGTGCAGAAGTACATCACCGAGACCAACCACGGCTACATCGGCTACGTCGTGATCGTGAACAAGAAGTTCTGGGACGATCTTCCGGCCGACATCCGCGAGCAGCTCACGAAGGCGATGAAGGAAGCCACCGACTTCAACAACACGCAGTCGCAGAAGGAGAACGACGACGCGCTCGCCGAGATCAAGAAGAGCGGCAAGAGCGAGATCATCAAGCTCACACCGGCGCAGGACGAGGCGATGCGCAAGGCGATGGAGCCGGTCTACAAGGACGCAGCCAGCCGCGTGGGCCAGCCGCTGATCGACGAATTCTTGAAGGAATCGAAAAGCACGACGAACTGAGCCAGACGATGCATGAATGAGGGGCTTCCGTGCCGGGCGCGGAAGCCCTTTTTTTGTTGCGAATGATTTCCGGTCGCGGCTGGAGGTAAAATCAGGCGTTACATCCTCGTAACAACGCCCTCCCTGTCCAAGTTGTAAGTTGCGCGTCAGCCTCGCGGGCCCCATCTTCAGGGCATCCTTCCAGAGGAGGTCCGGATGAAGAAGTTCACCATCGCTGCCATCGCCGTGCTCAGCATCGCCGGCTCGGGCGCGGTTTATGCCCAATATCATCGCCCGTGGATGGAGCACATGCGCCACATGCGCATCAATCCGGAAGACCGCGCCGCCTTCGTCGACGCGCGGATCGCCGCCGTCCATGCCGGGCTGAAGCTCAACGCCGACCAGGAGAAGCTGTGGCCGCCGGTCGAGGCCGCCGTGCGCGACTTCGCCAAGCTGCGCATCGATCGCGCCAATGCGCGAATGAATGCCGGCCCGGACGATGCGGGCAGGGATGCAAGCAAGGATGCCGACAGGCCGGAGGATCCGGTTGCTCGCCTGCGCCAGCGTGCCGACGACATGGGCGCGGCGTCGGTGGCCCTGAAGAAGATCGCCGATGCCGCCGATCCGCTCTACAAGACCCTGGATGACGGCCAGAAGCGGCGCCTTGCCGTGCTGACCCGCCACCGCGGCCCGTTCGGCGGCGGCGAGGACGGCCCGCATCGCCACTTCATGGAACGCGGCATGGACCGGATGATGGAGCGCGGCATGGACCGCTTCCACCATGACCGTTTCGACCGCGACGGCGGCCCGGACCGGGACCGCGAGGGCCGGCTTTGAGCCATCGGGGATTTTGCGGGAATCAGCCCCTGGATTAACCTTGGCGAAGCCGCTGGAATCCAGCGGCTTTTCGCTTTTTGGGGACTGCTGAAAAACCTTCGCCGCATCGCTTGCCATACCCGGATCGCTTTGCTAAACGACCGGCCTCGCAAGGCATTGACCGCCTTTCGGGCGCATAGCTCAGTTGGTAGAGCAGCTGACTCTTAATCAGCGGGTCCCAGGTTCGAGCCCTGGTGCGCCCACCAAGTCAAAGACTTAGCGACCAAGACCGTTTGAGCAGCTAACTTTTCAAACGGTCTTTTTGAAGCAGCGATATCGGCCGTTTAACGTCTGAGAGGCCTGTCTTGCGGCCGTAGGTCAGGAGGTCGTGCTCTTGAGCTATTGCTTTCGCGGGACACGATTTTTTGCGGCCGGAACCCTCAGCCGACGGTGAGCGCGATCTGTCCAGTGATGGATCGGAGCGACAGTTCAAGCTGTTCAATAGGTTGTAAGGTCGCGTGCGCACGACGTGTGCATCCGGAGATCATGAAAAATCTTGCGACAGCCAACGTGAGCAAGTCTCTGAAGTCGTAGGCTCGCCCCGGGTCACGGCTTATCGAGCAGTGCGACCCATTGGAAAGATATGCCGACGATGGGTCTCGAAATACTCGGTGAGTTCGCCAAGCTTCACCCCAGCTCAGCACTCAGTTTCGCCACGATCAGGCTCTCCCTGAATTCTCGGTGAATATTAGATGCCCGCATTGACGAGCAGCGGATCGGCTGAGGTCACGAGCTTCAGGGTCCGCAGCGAAAAGGTCGATCGGGTGTGCCGGATGCCCTGGATCCGGTAGAGCTTCTCCCGGAGAAAGCGCTCGTAATGCGTGGTGTCGGCGACCGCGACCTTGACCAGATAGTCGTAATCGCCGGTGACGAGATTGGCCTCGATCACCTCCGGGATCTTTGCAAGGGCGTCGCCAAACCGGGCCAGCACCTTGTCGTCGTGCTTGTCGAGCGTGACCTCGATGAAGACGATATCCTTCAGACCGATGGCGACGTGGTCGATGACGGCCGCGTAATGCTTGATCACGCTGATCTCCTCCAGATACCTGACCCGCGACCAGCACGGCGACGACGACAGTCCGACGCGATCGGATAATTCGTTGATTGTCAGCCGTCCTTCGTTGCGGAGGATCGAGAGAATCTTTCGATCGACCAGGTCGAGGTCCGCCTTGGTGCGCGGCTTAGCGCGGGAAGACGATTTCATCAGAGATCTCCGGAAATGCAGACGATTCTTCTGCAAAATCCGACTATCCCACAAAATATCGGGAAAATCACCTGTTGACCCGGCAGTAGAGTCTCGTCGAGGAGATCAGCCAATGTCGTCCACCGCATGTCGCGCTTCGTCCGTCGTCTTCAGAGCCATTGCCACGGATTCGCTTGCCGCGGCATCCCAGCTTCTGGCCGATGTGCAGCGCTTCGGGCTGCAGATGGTCGAATTCCGGATGCTGGTCGATGGGGAAGGCGGAGCGGCCATCGACTTCGGCATCGACGCAAACCCGGACCGCGATCCCTTGGTGCTCTGCTCTCGCTTCGCACGACATCCCGCGCTCCGTTCGGTCGAAATTGTCGGACGGTCGCCGGTCAACGCCGAAGGCACGGTGTCATGAACGTCCAGCCTCTCACCTTTCATGTTCCCGAGCCGCACCCTTGCTTCGGCAGCGCGGCGGATGTCAGCGGCTTCCAGCTGTCGGACGCAGCACGGGTTCGTCGCCCGGAGATCGATGTCGAGGCGAGCGAGATCCGCGATCTCGCCTACGAGTTGATCCGGGTGCTCGATGCCGACGGACATGCGGTCGGCCCCTGGTCTGAGGCATGTACCGTGGATCAACTCCGCTCCGGCCTGCGCGCGATGCTCAAGACGCGGGCCTACGATGCGCGCATGACCGTGATGCAACGGCAGCGCAAGACGTCCTTTTACATGCAGTGCACCGGCGAAGAGGCGATCGCGTGCGGCTTCCAGTCGGCGCTGCAGGCAGGGGACATGAACTTCCCGACCTATCGCCAGCAGGGGCTGTTGATCGCGCAGGACTGGCCGCTGGTCGACCTGATGTGCCAGGTGCTGTCGAACGAAAAGGATCGCATGAAAGGTCGCCAGCTTCCGGTGTTCTATTCGGCGCGTGAGGCCGGCTTTTTCTCGATCTCCGGTAATCTCGCCACCCAGTATGTGCAGGCGGTGGGTTGGGCGATGGCGTCGGCGATGCGGGGCGACAGCCGCGTGGCCGCAGCCTGGATTGGCGAGGGCGCGACCGCCGAAAACGACTTCCATGCCGCGCTGGTGTTCGCCTCGGTGTATCGCCCACCCGTGGTTCTCAACGTCGTCAACAATCAGTGGGCGATCTCGACGGCGCAGTCAGTAGCCGGCGGCGCACAGGCGACCTTTGCGGCCCGCGCGCATGGCTACGGAATTCCCGCGTTGCGCGTCGATGGCAACGATTATCTGGCCGTTCACGCGGCGGCGTGCTGGGCCGTGGAACGCGCCCGCCGCAATCTCGGGTCGACGCTGATCGAGTGGGTGACCTATCGGGCCGCACCGCATTCGACCTCAGACGATCCGTCGAAATATCGCCCGCAGAACGACCAGGCGGTGTGGCCGCTCGGCGATCCCGTCGAACGGCTGAAGGATCATTTGACCGGGATTGGTGAATGGAGCGAGGCGCGTCACGTCCAGCTAAAAGCGGAGCTCGACGAGGAGATCGCCGGCGCGGCGAAGGAGGCGCAGGGTTCTGGGACGCTGGTCGAGGGCTCCAAGTGCAGCCCGGCCTCGATGTTCGATGATGTCTACAAATCGATGCCGCCTCACTTGCGCGAACAGCGGCAGGAGCTTGGGTTCTGACCATGCCGTCCTTGACGATGATCGAAGCGATCCGCGATGCCATGGACGTGATGATGGCGCGGGACGACCGTGTCGTCACCTTCGGCCAGGACGTTGGTCGCTTCGGCGGCGTGTTTCGCTGTACCGACGGCCTGCAGGGCAAATACGGGTCATCGCGCTGCTTTGATACACCGATCTCTGAAAGCGGCATCGTCGGCATCGCGGTCGGCATGGGGGCGTACGGCTTGAGGCCGGTCGCTGAAATCCAGTTCGCCGACTACATGTATCCGGCCTATGACCAGATCGTGTCGGAGGCGGCGCGGCTGCGCTACCGCTCGGCCGGCGAGTTCAGCGCCCCGATCGTGGTGCGCATGCCCTGTGGCGGCGGCATCTTCGGGGCGCAGACGCACAGCCAAAGCCCAGAGGCACTGTTCACCCATGTGGCGGGGTTGAAGACGGTCATTCCCTCGAACCCGCATGACGCGAAGGGATTGCTCATCGCTGCGATCGAGGATGACGATCCGGTGGTGTTTCTCGAACCGAAGCGGATCTACAACGGTCCGTTCGACGGTCATCACGACCGGCCGGTCGTGCCGTGGTCGAAGCACGAGCTGAGTGAAACGCCGCAGGGTCATTACACCGTGCCGATCGGCGAAGCGGTCGTTCGCCGGGAAGGAGCGGAGGTGTCGATCCTGGCCTATGGCACCATGGTCCATGTCGCCGAGACGGCCCGTCGGGAGGTTGGCATCGATGCCGAGATCATCGATCTCAGGTCGCTCATTCCGCTCGACGTCGACACCATCGTGCAATCGGTGATCAGGACCGGCCGCTGCATGATCGTGCACGAAGCGACCCGCACGTCGGGCTTTGGCGCCGAGCTTTCCGCGTTGATCCAGGAGAAGTGTTTCTATCATCTCGAGGCGCCGGTCGTGCGGGTGACGGGCTGGGACACGCCTTACCCGCATGCGCAGGAGTGGGACTATTTCCCGGGGCCGGATCGCGTCGGCCGCGCGCTGATCCGGCTGATGGAGAGTTGAGATGCCCGTCGAGCTGGTCAAGCTGCCCGACGTCGGAGAGGGCGTTGCCGAGGCGGAAATCGTCGAATGGCATGTGGCCGTCGGCGAAGCGGTCAAGGAGGACCAGATCCTGGCGGCTGTCATGACCGACAAGGTGACGGTCGAGGTTCCTTCGCCAAGGGCTGGCGTGGTCGTCGAGCTCGGCGGAGAACTGGGCGCGCGTCTTGCTGTCGGCAGTGCGCTGGTCGGAATCAGGTTTGGAGCTGACGATGACGGCGTTGCAAATGGGCACGAAGCTGTCGCGCGGGTCATCGTTGGTACTGGCTCTGATGCGATCCCGGTTGAAGTGACGCCCCGGACCACGGGGGATCGACGCAACCGCGCGGCCGGCGCCATCGCAACACTGTCGCCGGCACGGCCGATTGCCTCGCCGGCGACAAGGGCGCGAGCGCGTGAGGCGGGAATTGATCTCCGCTTGGTTTTGGGCTCTGGGCCCGCCGGCCGGATCACGCGCGACGACCTCGCCGATCATGTTCGAAATCGATCGAAGGGGACCGGTGGCCACCGGATCGCGCAGTGCAATGATGCTGTCGAGCAGATCAAGGTCATTGGTCTGCGTCGCAAGATCGCCGAGAGGATGGCGGAATCTACCCGGCGTGTGGCGCATTTTTCCTATGTCGAGGAAATCGATGTCACGGCGCTCGAGGAATGCCGCAAGCAGCTGAACGCGCGGTTTGCCGACGCCCGGCCGAAGTTGACCGTCTTGCCCTTTGTCGTCGCGTCGCTTGTTCGCGCGCTGCGCGATTTTCCGCAAATCAACGGAACCTATGACGATGACAAGGAGGTCGTCAGCCGCCACAGTGCCGTTCATGTCGGCATAGCCACGCAGACTCCATCCGGCCTGATGGTGCCTGTGCTCTTCCATGCCGAGGCGCGCGATCTCTGGGGCTGCGCGGAAGAGATCAAGCAGCTCGCGACGGCGGCGCGCGAAGGCCGCGCGAAGCGGGAAGAACTGAGCGGCTCGACCATCACCATCACCAGTCTCGGCGATCTCGGTGGCATCGCAACAACGCCCGTCATCAATCGGCCGGAGCTCGCGATCCTCGGCGTCAACCGAATGATGATTCGCCCGGTGTGGCAGGATGGTCAATTGGTTCCGCGTATGATGATGAACCTGTCGTCGTCATTTGATCACCGCATCGTCGATGGCTACGAGGCCGCGCAATTCATCCGGCGTGTGAAAGAGCTGCTCGAGGCGCCGGCCCTTCTCTTGGTTGGAAACTGACGTGCGGGAGAGCACCGCAGAGGTCGTGATCATCGGCGGAGGGCCCGGCGGCTATGTCGCCGCCATTCGTGCCGGGCAACTGGGATTGCGAACCGTACTGATCGAGCGCGCCGCCCTGGGCGGGACCTGCCTGAATGTCGGCTGCATCCCGTCCAAGGCGCTAATCCACGCCGCTGATGCGTTCCATGTCGCCAATGGGCAACGTGAAACCACGCCGTTCGGCTTGAGTATGGGGGAGGCGAAGCTCGATTTCGGGCGGACCGTTGCGTGGAAGGACGCGATCGTGAATCGCCTGACAGGCGGCGTCGCAGGCCTCCTGAAGCGAAGCGGTGTGTCGGTGATCTCAGGCGTCGCCGAAATACTGGATGGCAAGACCGTCAAGGTCGGAACGGCTGATGCGACGACGCGTGTTCGCGCCAAGCACCTCGTTCTCGCAACCGGTTCGGTGCCGCAGGTCCTGACCACGCTGCCGTTCGGCGGCAATGTCATCTCATCGACCGAGTTGCTCTCGCTGCCCGAGAGGCCGCGCAACCTCGTTGTTGTCGGTGCCGGGTATATCGGCCTTGAGCTCGGAATGGCCTTCGCAAAGCTCGGATCTGATGTGACAGTCGTCGAGGCCGCCGAGCGAATCCTGCCGAGATGGGACGCGGCGTTGACGCGACCTGTGGTGAGGCGGCTTGAGGAGCTAAAGGTCAGTGTCATCACCTCGGCGTACGCTCAGGGGCTGACGCCGGATGGCGAGAGCTTGTTGATCGAGCAGCGCGGGCGGGCTCCGCGCGAACTACCAGCGGACAAAATCCTGGTCGCCGTCGGGCGCACGCCTTGCACTGAGGGTTTCGGCTTGGAGCGGCTGGATCTCGCGATGGACGGAAAGTTCGTTGCGATCGATGACCGCTCCGAGACGTCGATGTCGAATGTCTGGGCGATCGGCGATCTCACGGGAGAGCCGATGCTGGCACATCGCGCCATGGCGCAGGGCGCGATGGTGGCGGAGAACATTGCGGGACAACGCCGCTCCCTCGATGCCACAGCCATTCCGTCCGTGTGCTTCACCGATCCGGAAGTGATTTCGGTCGGACGAACGCCGGAAGAGGCCAAGGCAGATGGCAAGGTGGACGGTTACGAGATCAAGGTCGCGACCTTTCCCTTCGCTGCCAATGGCCGGGCCCTGACGCAGGTGGACGAGGAGGGGTTCGTACGGATCGTCGCGCGCGCCAGCGACCACCTCGTGCTGGGGGCGCAGGCGGTCGGGGCGGGAGTCTCGGAACTGACGTCGTCGCTGACACTTGCCATTGAAATGGGAGCGGTGCTCGAGGACATTGCCGGCACCATCGGCGCCCATCCGACGCGGAGCGAGGCGATCCACGAGGCTGCGCTTGGCGCGTTGGGGCGCGGCCTGCATTTTTGATGGACGCGAAAGAAAATTTGGTGGAAACGTCCTGCAAGACTTGCAGCAGGATCAAACTCTGGAGCGCGGACCTTGTCTAAATCTGAACGGACTTACCGCAACTACATCGCCGGCCGCTGGGTCGATGCCGCCGATGGACGCCGCCTCGAGATCCTGGATCCGTCCGACGGTTCGCATCTTGCCGATATTGCCCGTGGCAGCCGCGAAGACATCGATCGCGCGGTCCTGGCGGCCCGAGCGGCGCTGGCCGGCGACTGGGGACGCATGTCGGCGACTGACCGTGGCCGTGTCCTGCACCGGATCGGCGAGGGTGTTCTGAAACACGTCGATCTGCTGGCGGATCTCGAAGCACGTGACGTCGGCAAGCCGCTCAAGCAGGCGCGAGCCGATGTCGAGGCACTGGCGCGCTACTTCGAATTCTATGGTGCCGCCGCCGACAAGGTTCACGGCGACACCATCCCTTATCGTTCCGGCTTCACGGCCATCACACTGTATGAGCCTCACGGCGTAACCGCCCATATCATTCCCTGGAACTATCCGATGCAGATCATCGGACGCAGCCTTGGTGCAGCCCTTGCCATGGGCAACGCCGCCGTCGTGAAGCCGGCGGAAGAAGCCTGCCTTACGGTGATCGAGTTCGCCCGCATTGCGGAAGAGGCGGGATTGCCGCACGGCGCGTTCAACCTTGTCACCGGGACCGGCGAGGAGGCTGGCGCGGCCTTGTCCGGCCATCCCGGCATCAATCACATTTCGTTCACGGGTTCGGTGGCGACCGGCGCGCTGGTGCAGGCAGCCGCGGCGCGGAATGCGGTGCCGGTGACGCTGGAGCTTGGCGGCAAGTCGCCGCAACTGGTGTTTGCCGATGCCGATCTCGATCGGGCTTTGCCGTTCCTGGTGATGGCGGGCATTCAGAACGCCGGCCAGACCTGCTCTGCATCGTCGCGGATCCTGGTCGAGCAGTCGGTCTACGAAGAGGTCGTAGCACGCATGGCCGATGCGTACCGAAAGCTGAAGGTGGGACCGGCGCTGTCCGACCTGGATGTCGGCCCCGTGGTCTCCCGCCGGCAGAAGGACATCGTCGACGGTTATATCGGTCTTGCCGAGCGTGACGGCGCGCGTATCGCAGCGCAAGGCACGATCGCGCCAGATGCACCTGCCGGTGGCGCCTATGTCAAGCCGACGCTGATCCGCGACGTTTCGCCCAGCCACCGCCTCGTGCAGGAAGAGATCTTCGGGCCGGTCCAGGTGATCATGCCCTTCGACAGCGAGCAACATGCGCTCGAACTGGCGAACGGTACGCCCTTTGGCCTTGTCTGTGGAATCTGGACCCGGGACGGCGCGCGACAATTCCGCCTCGCGCGCGGGATTCATTCAGGCCAGGTCTTCATCAACAACTACGGCGCCGGCGGCGGCATCGAGCTGCCGTTCGGCGGCGTCAAGCGCTCAGGCCATGGCCGCGAGAAGGGCTTTGAAGCGCTCTACGGCTTTGCAACGACCAAGACGATTTCGATCTATCACGGCTGACGGCTGCGAAGTGCTGGCGGCGATCAAGCCGCCCGGCACTAACCGTGATTGCGCGTCAGGCGCGCCCGCGCAACCTTGCGCAGAGAATGTCAGTGATTTCCTCGGAACCGGCCGTTCCGCCGAGATCCCGGCTCAAAGCCATTTCGTCGGCGAGAGCAAAGTTGACGGCCGCTTCGATCCGATCCGCCGCTTCGACCAACCGTGCATCGGCATGACGCCGGCCCAGCCAGTTCAGCATCAGGGCGGAGGCCAGCACCGTTCCGTAGGGATTGGCGATTCCCTTGCCGGCGATATCCGGAGCCGAGCCATGGGAAGCCTGAAAGAAGCCGTTGCCGTCGCCGAGTTCGGCGGACGGTGACATGCCCATGCCACCGATCGTCGCGGCTCCAAGATCGGAGATGATGTCGCCGAACATGTTCTCCGTGACGATGACGTCGTAATGCGATGGACGATTGATCAGGTGGACGGTCATGGCGTCGATCAGCACGTGTTCAGCCTCGACATCAGGATATTGTGCCGCGATCTCATCGAACACACTTCGGAAGAACGCGTAGCTGCGCAGCACATTGGCCTTGTCGCAACAGGTGACCCGACGGCGTCCGTCGCGCGGAGCGCCGCCACGCGTGCGGGCGAGTTCGAATGCGAAGCGCACGATCCGTTCGATGCCCTTGCGGGTCTGCACCAGGGGATCGACGGCGACCTCGCCGCGAAGCAGCGTTCCTGCGCCACGTGCGGCATAGAGGCCTTCGCTGTTCTCACGAACGATGACGTAGTCGATGGCGCCGGCATCGCGCAGCGGCGATCGCACGCCTGGTAGCAGCTTGATCGGCCGGACATTGGCGTAGAGATCGAGTTTCCCGCGCAGCGTCAGGGTAAAATCGAGGCCTGCCTCGGTGCCGTCGGGGTGGACGACGCCTGGCATGCCCGCAGCGCCGTGTAGGATCGCGTCGGCGGCGCGACATGCCTCGAACGTCTCGCCCGGGAAGGATTCGCCGGCTTCGAGGAAATGCTGCGCGCCGGCGGGGTGCTCGCTGAAGTGAAGCGGCGAGGTGTCGCCGAACGCGGCCTCCAGCGCCCGGACCGTTGCCTTGCCCACCTCAGGTCCAATGCCGTCGCCGTGGACGACGCAGATTTCGTACGTGGTTTTCATGACGTGGTCTCGCCTCAGATGCAGCGGCCGCCGTCGACTTCCATCGCGACGCCCGTGATCATGCTTGCCTCGTCCGAGCACAGGAAGGCGGCAGCGTTGCCCATGTCCTCCGGCGTGGAAAAGCGGCCGAGTGGAATCGTCGACAGGAATTTGGCGCGGATCTCGGGCGTGTCCTGGCCCATGAAGGTCTTCAGCAGCGGCGTTTCCCCGGCGACGGGGTTGATCGCGTTGACGCGGATGCCGAACGGCGCAAGCTCAACAGCCATCGCGCGCGTCGCCGTGATGACCCAGCCTTTCGAGGCATTGTACCAGGTCAGGTTCGGTCGCGGACTGACGCCGCCGGTCGAGGCTACGTTGAGCACTACGCCAGATTTTTGCTGCTTGAAATGCGGCACGATGATCTTTGCGCCGTAGTAGATCGACTTCATGTTGACGCTGGCGATCCGGTCGAACATGTCGTCCGTCACCATTTCGAGCGGTTGGGGGGTGTGACCGACGCCGGCATTGTTGACGAGGACATCGAGTCCTCCGAAATCCCGCTGGGCTTTCTGCACGACTGAAGCGAAGCCGGACTCGGTGGAGATATCCGCCTCCGCCGCAATGGCTTTGCCGTCGAACAAGCCAGCCACGCGCTCTGCCGCGGCTCGATCGCGATCGGCCACGACAACGCGGGCACCTTCGGCTACGAATTTGCGAACGATGCCTTCGCCGAAGCCGGAGCCGCCGCCTGTCACGATTGCGATCTTGTCTTTCAATCTCACGGCGGTCCTCATGGTTGGAAGTGTTCGAGATTGGCTGGCCGCCGGCACCGCTTGAATGGCAATGCGATCGCCGGTGAAGACGCGGGAGCTGCCTCGCTTTGCAGACGAATGGGAGGAGAGGGGACCGTCTGGGTCAGGACGAGTCGTTGAGAATGCCGGCGTTTGCCGCCTGCGCGGCGTTGTGCCGGCCACCCCATACGTCGCGCGACCTTTCCAGGTGTCGTCGGATGGTTGCTTCGGCCCCGCAGCGATCCTGCTTCGAGATGTAGTCGAGCAGCTTGAAATGCTCATTCGCGGATTGCTTGAGAAAGTCTCGCGGCGACTCGCCGCTTGCAAAGCCCTGCAGCCGCACGCGGTCCCTGAGCGTCTCGACCAGTTTGGCGAGATAGTGATTGCCGAGCGTGGCGATCAGCTGAACGTGGAATCTGAGATCGGTATCAAGGAAGGCAATCAGATCGCCGGAATCCGCCGTCTGACGCGTGGCCTCCGCCAGTTGATGAAGTTCGTCGAGTTGTCCACCCGACAAGCCGCTCTGGGCGATATCGCCGAGGCTCGGCACCTCCAGCAGCAGCCGGACAGCAAAGATATCGTTGAGTTCGTTGAGCGACAGCGACACCACGCGAAAGCCGCGATTGCGCTCCGCTTCGAGCAGGCCTTCGCGCTCGAGATCGAGCAAGGCTTCCCGTACCGGTGTCGCCGACACGCCGAGTTCGGCCGCCAACCGCGGCACCGAGTAGAGTTGATCCGGTTGCATCTGCCCGGTGATGACAAGCCCGCGGATCACCTGACGCGCCTGCTCGCGCAGGCTTGGCGCCGAAATCAGCCCTGCCGAGCCCTTTTGCATCGTTTCCATGCATTCTCATTAGCACACTGGCTTAAAAATCTACAATATAAAGCGTGATGTGTGATATATTATAGCTTGACGATCAAAGTGTGATGCGTGATATTTTACTCCAGAAGAAAAACCAGGGAGATAACAAATGGCGGTAGATCGCATCCTCATGATCGTGTCCGACACTGTGCGGACGGACATGCTCGGCTACAACGGTGGTGGGGTTAGAACTCCCAATCTCGACAAGCTTGCCGCCAAATCGATGGTGTTCGATCGCTACTATGCATCGAGCTTTCCGACCGTCCCCGCGCGCTACGATTATCTGACCGGTAAGCCAGCCTTCGCCGGTGTCGGCTGGGGCGCGCTGCCGCGCGCGGATCGCTCGATCGCAACCACATTGACCGAAGCGGGCTACACGACGCTCGGCGTGGTGGACACACCATTCTATCAGGTCAACGGCTACTCATATGACCGCGGATTCAATTTCTTCTACGACATGAAGTCCCAGCTGTTGGGAACGCCGCACTATTCGTCCTACAGCGCGCCCAACAAAACCAAGCGCCAGGGCGAAGGCAAGCTGCCGCAATGGCCGATCACCGGCAAGGTAAAGCCCGATCCGCGTACGGGCGAGATGGACTGTCCGGCGCCGCTCACCATGGTGCAGGCTGCCAAATCTCTGGAGCAAATCTACGAGGACAAGTTCTTCGCGCTGGTCGACACCTGGGATCCGCACGAGCCGTGGGATCCGCCGGCCTATTACGTCAGGCACTATCTTCCCGATTATGCCGGCGAGCGCGTGCACCCGCCCTATGGCGAATGCAAGAAGCACGGCATGACCGATCGCGACATCGCGGTGGCGCGCGCGCTCTATAGCGGCGAGCTCGAGCTCGTCGATCGCTGGATCGGGCATCTGCTCAATCAGCTCGCCTATCTCGGCATCGAGGACTCCACCGCCATCATCTTCGTCTCCGACCACGGTTTCCTGCTGGGAGAGCATGGGCTGATGGGCAAGATGGTCCGCAGGGCGCCCGGCGAGGCGACGTGGATGCGCTCGCCGCTTTACGAGGAGATCGCGAAGGTGCCGCTGTTGATTCATGTGCCGGGCGCAAAGGCCGGTCGAACCAGCAAGCTTGCCTGCGCGCTCGATCTCGCGCCCACGATTTGCGACATGGCCGGCCTGCCGCGCCAGGCGGAGATGCAGGGGATCTCGCTGCTGCCCGCAGTCCATGGCCAGCCGTTCGAAGGACGCGACCACGTGCTGACCGCGCTGCCGCTTGCCAATCCCGGCGATACGGTTGAAGTCGTCGACGATCTGATGCGGACGGTGGTCGAGTGGCAGCCCGTCACCATCACGACGGAGCAATGGTCGCTGCTCTACGCGACTCCGAACGATCCGGTCGAGCTCTATGATTTGCGCTCCGACCCGAAGCAAGCGACCAACGTGGCGGCAAAACATCCCGACGTCATCCGCTCTCTGCTGAAGTTGTATGCGGAAGACCTGCGACGCGCCGGCGTCACCAGGAAATACAGCGATCCGCGCCTCGCCGCGTTGCTCGAACCCGCATCCTAGTTCGCATGAAGACGACGCATCAAAACAGGGATCCGGAGCGTCGGCTCTGATTCAATCAGAACCGACCATGCTCCAGGTCGTTACGGCGGCAAAACTCGATCGACTGGTGGAGAGAGACATGAGGGGCGACTTCACGCGAAGGCAATTCCTCGGCTCCACCGCGACGGGGCTGGTTGCTCTCGGATACGGCGTAGGGGCGCCGTCGATGGCGGCGGAGGGCGAGGGGCCCACGCCGAAGCGAGGCGGCGTGCTGACGATCGGTCAGGACGAGAATCCGATCGGGCTCGACCCGCACAAGACGGCGGCGTTTTCGACCACGAACATCGCCGAGCATATCTTTACCTGCCTGCTCAGGTGGGATGCGACTGTGAGCCGTGTCGAACCGGACCTCGCGGTTGCGTGGGAGAATCCGGATCCCCAGACATTCGTCTTCCATCTGCGCGACGGCGTTAAATTCCACAATGGCGATGTGCTCACCAGCGACGACGTCAAGTTCACGTTCCAGCGCATGGTCGATCCCGCGACCCGCTCGCCGTGGGCCTCGATCTTCTCGGTGATCCGCGAAATCGAGACGCCGGATCCGCGGACCGTGGTGTTTCGTCTCGCCCATCCGTTCTCCCCATTCCTCAACTATCTCGCCACGGTCAGATATACCGCGATTGTCAGCCGCGAGGATGTGAAGCGCCGCGGTGACCTCGTCACGGGCGGCGTCGGCACGGGGCCATTCATGCTGGAGGATTTCCGGCCGAACTCGCTGGTGCGGCTGAAGCGCAACGCGGACTATTACGAGCCCGGATTGCCTTATCTCGACGGCCTCGACTTCCGCATCATTCCCGACGAAGGCAGTCGCATGGCGGCGTTGCGGGCGGGCAGCGTTCAGCTGACCTGGCTGAGCCGCCCCGATTCGGCTGCGCAGATGCGCGATGTCACAGATATCGTGGCGCCCGAGCCTGAAGCCTATTCGCGGCTGATGCTGCTCGAATTCGATCAGCGCAAGCCACCCTTCAACGACGTTCGCGTTCGCCGCGCCTTCAGTCTCGCGCTGAACCGTGAGCTGATCGTCAAGGTGGTTTGGCGCGGCCGGGCTGGCCTCACGGCCGCGCTGCCGCCGATGCAAGCGCCTTTCGCGGTCCCGAGCGGCGAGGTGCCCGGCTTGCCCTATGCCAGGGAAGACGTGGCCGCGGCCAAGGCGCTGATGGCAGAGGCCGGCTATGCCGGCGGCTTCGAGACGATTTTTGCCGTCTCGCCGGCCAACTATGGCGACGTTCAGATTGCCCAGATCATTCAGCAGATGGTTGGCCGTGTCGGCATCAGGATCAAGATCCTGCAGAAGGAATGGAGTAATCTCGTCACCGATTTCCAATCGACGGAATCTCCGATCTCGATGGCCGGCCTGGTTTGGGGACCCGATCCCGACACCAACATCTCGATCCGGCTGGACTCTCATTCCACGGTCAACCCGGGCAAGACGGCCGATCCCGTGCTGGACGATCTGCTCGCCAAGGCTCGCCAGAGCTACGACCAGGCCGAGCGTGTCAGCCACTATCGCGCGGTCCAGCAGCGCGTCGCCGAGATGGCTTACGTCATCACGCCCTGTGCCGCCGCGCTGCGATGGGAGATGTGGTCGACGAAGCTGCAGGGCTACCGCGCCTTGCCGTCGACGCTGCGTGTCTATCTTCGGCAGTCCTGGTTGCAATAGGCGCAAGCGCAGGACTTGAATGGAGGTGTCGATGCTCAGATATGCCGCGGGCCGCATCGTTCTCACCGTGCCGGTGCTATTCGGCGTGTCGCTGATGAGCTTCGCCATCATCCATTTGATCCCCGGCGATATCGTCAGCGTGCTGGCGGGCCCCACGGTGGCGCTCGACTCGGAAGCGGCCCAGAACATCCGCCACGCGCTGCATCTCGATCAGCCGCTGCCGGTCCAATACGGCATCTGGCTGACCGGCACGCTGCGCGGCGATTTCGGCAACTCGTTGGTGATGGGGCTGCCGGTCGGCCCGCAGATCGCCTCGCACCTTCCGGTGACGCTGGTCCTGACCGCCCTGTCTCTGATTCTAGCGATCATGATCGGATTGCCAGGAGGCGTCGTCGCGGCGACGACCCGCGGCCGCTGGCCCGATCTCGCCATTCGCGGCGTTGCTCTGCTCGGCCTGTCGACGCCGCCATTCTTCGTCGGCGTGGCCGCGGTGTTGCTGCTTTCGATCTATCTGCCATCGTTCAAGACGCTGGGCGCCGTCGACCTCCATCACGATCCGCTCGGCGGACTTCAGACCTTGCTGCTGCCGGCTTTCGTGCTGTCGCTGGCGTCCGCCACGACGATCATGCGCTACACGCGCGTCGCCATGCTGGAGGTGCTGGCGGAGCCTTACATGGCGACGGCGCGCGCCAAGGGTGCCGGTCGTCTCCGCGTGCTGATTCGGCATGGTCTTCGCAATGCCCTGTTGCCGGTGGTGACCGCGGTCGGTGTCACCGCGGCTCACCTCATCGCGGGCGCGGTCGTGGTCGAACAGGTGTTCGGCCTGCCCGGTATCGGACAGTTGATGCTCAACGCGATCTATCAGCGCGACTATACTCAGGTTCAGGCCACGGTGCTGGTGATCACCACGCTCGTGGTCCTGATCAATATCATGGTCGACCTCAGCTATTATTTACTCGATCCGAGGATTCAGCAGCATGGCTGATGCGCATCCGACCGTGATCGACGTGCCGGACCAACCCGGTGTGCAGCTGAACCGGCCGACGATCGCCGACGAATCCGATCTGGCTTCCTGGCGTTTCCGGCTTCGCCTGAATCTGCCGCTCCTGATCGGTGCCGCGATCGTCCTGCTGTCGATCGGGCTCGCGCTCACCGCACCCTGGCTGACGTCGCACGATCCCCTGGAGATCGCCGACGCATCGCTCTCGCCGCCGTCAAGTCAATATCTGCTGGGTACGGATCAACTCGGACGGGACGTCCTGACGCGGATCCTTTACGCAGCGCGCATCTCGCTCGCGGCGGCCTGCCTGAGCGCTGCGCTGGCGTTCGTATCAGGCACCATGATCGGCCTCCTTGCCGGATACTCCAGCGGGCCGCTGGATGCCTGCCTGATGCGCGTGCTCGACATCCTGCAGGCCTTTCCCGCTCTTTTGCTGGCCATTGCGCTGGTGGCCGCACTCGGGCCGAACCTGCCCAATCTCGTGTTCACCATGGGCCTGTTGTTCATGCCACGCTTCGCCCGTGTTGCGCGCGCCTCGACGCTGTCGGTGCGGGAGCGGGACTACATCACCGCTTCCATCGGGCTCGGCGTATCGCGCGCGCGAACCCTGTGGCGGCACGTTCTGCCGAACATCGCGGCGCCCCTGATCGTCGAGGCGTCACTGACGGTGACGATCGCGATCCTGACCGAGGCCTCGCTGTCGTTTCTCGGGCTCGGCGTGCAGCCGCCCGATCCGACCTGGGGCGGCATGATCGCCGAATCCACCTCGGTGATGGCGCTCGCGCCATGGCTCGCCCTTAGTCCGGGGCTTGCCATCGTGTTCGTCGTCGTCGGCTTCACGCTCATGGGCGATGGCTTGCGCGATGCTCTGGATCCAAGAGGTTGATCGATGCTCGAAAAATTGAAGACTGATGCAATGCGCGATCGGCCCTCCGATCTTCACTGGATGCCGGCTTGGCAGATCCGCGAAGCCATCGTCACACGGCGCCTGTCGGCGACCGAGGTCGCCTGTCATTTCATCGAAAGGATCGAGAAGCTCGATCGACGTCTCCACTCCTTCTTCACGGTGTCGGGGGAAGTGGCGCTGGCCCAGGCCAGGGCGATCGATCGGCGGATCGATCGCGGCGAGCCCGTCGGTGCGCTGGCGGGTGTGCCGGTGTCGATCAAGGATCAGTTCTTGACCAAGAGCATCCGTACCACCAGCGGATCTCGGATCTATGCCGACCATGTGCCGGAGGAGGATTCGCTACACGTCGCGCGCGTGAAGGCGGCCGATGGCGTGATCATCGGAAAGACTGCCACGCCTGAATTTGGGACGTTCTGGCGCACAACCGGCCGCGTCGCGCCGGAATGCGTCAATCCCTGGGATCCCCGACGCACGTCTGGGGGCTCAAGCGGAGGGGCGGCGGCAAGTGTCGCTGCCGGCTTCGGCCCGCTGGCGCTAGGGAGCGATTCGGGTGGATCCATTCGGTTGCCCTCGGCGATGTGCGGGGTGCTCGGCGTGTTGCCGAGCAACGGCAGGGTACCACAGCACGGCTCGCTCGGATCCACCATGTTCCTTTGTAGCGCAGGCCCGATCAGCCGCGACGTGCGCGATGCGGCCACGTTGCTGCAGCTACTGGCGCAGCCGTCCGTCGACGATTCCCTGTGCCGGCTGGATGAGCCGCCCGACTATCTTTCCGGGCTCGATGACGGCATCGCGGGACTGCGGCTCGGATGGTGGGAGGATCAGAGCATTTCGGGTCAGGTCGATGCCGCCGTGATCACCGCGATCAAGAAAGCTGCGTTTGGCCTCGGCTCGCTCGGTGCCAACATTGTCGATGATGCCGTGACGTTCGACACGCAGGGGGTGGACGAAGCCTGGCGGGTGCTCGACTTCGTCGATCGTTACGCCTCGCTCGGCGAGTCGCTCTATGCCGACCCGCTGGCACGGCGCAAGCTGACCCAGTATGCGCGCGAGCGATTTGCCTGGGCCAAGGGCGTGAGCGGCGCCGATTATTCGCGCGCGGTGCTCCGGCGCGCCGCCTTCATCCGCTCGTTCGAGGCCGGCTTCCGCAGCTGTGATCTCGTGCTCTCGCCGACGCTCGGCTTCACCGCGCCGGTGATTGAATCCGTCGGTCCCGCCCAGCGCATCCCGGCGCTGGTCGCCTATACACTGGCTGTCAATTTCGCCGGCTTCACGTCCGTGACAATTCCCTGCGGTTTCGTCGATGGAATGCCGATCGGCCTGCAGGTGATCGCGCCGCCAAATCAGGAGGCGCTGGTGCTGCGCGCGGCGCGTGCCTTCGAGCTCGCTTGGCCGTGGGCCGGACGAAGGGCCGCGGTTTAGCGGAGCATAATCATGTCGCTGCTGCGCGTTGAAAATCTCCGAACGTATTTCGACACGCGATCCGGCGTGATGAAGGCCGTCGACGGAATCAATCTCGAGGTTCGCGAGGGCAGCACGCTTGGCATCGTCGGTGAATCCGGCAGTGGCAAGAGCGTTACCGCGCTTTCGATCATGCGTTTGATCGAGCGGCCGGGTCGCGTCCTGCCTGGTAGTCATATCTATTTCGAAGGCAAGGACCTTGCAGCGATTTCGGAACGGGAGCTCGAGGACGTTCGCGGCAATCGGATGTCGATGGTGTTTCAGGAGCCGATGACTTCGCTGAACCCGGTCTATACGGTCGGCAACCAGATCATCGAAGCCATCAGGTTGCATCGTCGAGTGAGCGTGCGGGATGCTCGCGAGCGTGCGATCGAATTGCTGGAGCTCGTGGGAATTCCCTCGCCCGAGCGCCGCATCGACGCCTTTCCGCATGAGCTGTCCGGTGGCATGCGGCAGCGTGTCATGATCGCGATGGCGCTCGCTTGCGAGCCCAAGCTCCTGATCGCCGACGAACCGACGACTGCGCTCGACGTCACCATTCAGGCGCAGATTCTCGAATTGCTCAGGCAGTTGCGCGACAAGCTGGCTATGGCGGTGATCCTGATCACCCACGATCTCGGCGTCGTCGCAGAGATGTGCGATGATGTCGCGGTGATGTATGCAGGCGAGGTGGTGGAGCGAGGCTCCGTCGACGCCGTCTTCTGTGCTCCCCAGCACCCCTATACCGAGGCATTGCTGAGGTCGGTCCCACTGTTGGGAATGACACAGGCCGAGCCGCTCAACGTGATTCCCGGCATGGTTCCGAGCGCGCTCCACTGGCCGGTGGGCTGTCGGTTCGCGGCGCGTTGCGATTACGCGTCCGACCATTGCCATCGTGAAGCGCCGGAATTAGTCGCAACCCGCGCGGGATATGCAGCCTGTTGGTTGCGCGGCAATGCACCGAGCAGCGAATAGTGGGGAAGCGAGCTATGCATGAGCCGTTGTTGAATGCTCGTGGCGTCAAGAAGTATTTTCCGATTCGCAGTGGGCTATTGGGACGCAATGTGGTCCAAGCGCGGGCCGTTGACGGTGTAGATCTCAGCGTCAGCTCTGGAGAGACACTCGGTCTGGTCGGCGAATCCGGTAGCGGAAAATCCACGCTCGGACAGATTTTAGTCGGCCTGATGAAGCCGAGCGCTGGCGAATTGTCGTTCGATGGCACACCGATCGCCGATCTGAAGGGATCTGAATTGCGACGTTCGCGCCGCCAGATGCAGTTCATCTTTCAGGATCCGAGAGGATCGCTCGACCCCCGCATGAAGATCCACGACATCATTGGGGAGGGCCTCGATGCTGCCCAGAGCATGGAGCGTCCCATGCGTGACAGGCTCATTGCAGAAATGCTGGACAGGGTGGGGCTGCGGCGGGAAGCTGCGCAGCGCTATCCTCACGAGCTGTCAGGTGGCCAGCGTCAGCGTGTCGGGATTGCAAGGGCGCTCGTACTTCGACCGAGACTTGTGGTTGCCGACGAGCCCGTTTCCGCACTCGACGTCTCGATCCAATCACAGGTGCTGAACCTGATGGTGGAACTAAAGCGCGAGCTGCACCTGACTTACGTTTTCATCTCGCACAATCTCGCGGCGGTCAGCTATGTCAGCGATCGGATCGCGGTGATGTATCTTGGCAAGCTTGTTGAGCTCACATCTACCGAGCGGCTCTGCCGCGCGCCGCTTCATCCCTATACTCAGGCGCTGGTGTCGGCGGTGCCAGAGCCGATTCCGGGCCGCCAGCGACAGATCGTCGTATTGCGGGGGGACATTCCAAATCCGATCCAGCCTCCTTCCGGTTGCCGCTTTCGGACGCGCTGTCCACTGGCACAGCCGATTTGCGCGGAAAGAGAGCCGCAGCTGAAGGCGGTTGGAGTGGCAGATCATCTCGTTGCCTGCCATTTCGCATGACCGGCCCTATCACTGTGCTTGAGTACCGCCACCTAGGGGCGAAGCGCTTGCATCGCCACACGAACCCCAGGCTTCCGCCTATCTCCTTGATGTCGCCGTACGACGAGTGGTGAAATTCGTAAATCGTTCGTGCTGAAACCCAGCAAAGGGTGCACCGATTGGCAGCGTGTCTCGCGGCGAAAATCAACGAGAGAGCTGCGGGTGCTTCTGCTAGGGCTTCCGGCGGACTATGGCAATTGTAATCGCGGCACTCAACTCGGACCGTCTGAGTTGCGCGACCGCAAATATCGATAAATCGAGCACCACAGGATTTCTGCGCGGGAGCGCTTCCGTCCTTCCTTTCCTACCAGCAATTCGAGTAGATCGATGCCGGAGATGGCGCGATCCGCGTCGCGAGCCCACGATAAGAATGGTTCAGTAAACGTCCTGACCCGAGAGCGCTATCACGGTCCGGATCATGATGCGAATGTCCAACCAAATGCTCCAATTGGCGACGTACCAGACATCGTACTCAACGCGTTTCTTCATCAGGTCGATGGTAGGAGTCTCGCCGCGCAAGCCGTTCACCTGAGCCCAACCGGTGAGGCCGGGTTTGACGTGACGGCGACAGGCATAATTGCCAATCGTCTGGTCGTAATATTTGTCATGTGCGAGAGCATGCGGCCGTGGGCCAACCAACGACATTTCCCCGCGCAGCACGTTCCATAATTGAGGCAATTCGTCGATGCTGGTCTTCCGCAAAATGCGCCCAACTCTGGTAACCCGCGCATCCTCCTTACTTGCCTGCTTGATCTCGGAACCATTCTCCGAAACCGTCATGGTGCGGAACTTCCAGATGTCAAACAACTTGCCGTTGAAGCCGCGGCGCGTTTGACGAAATATGACGCTACCTGAGGACTCGAGCTTGACCAGGAGCGCCGTCACAACAAGCAAAGGCGCAAGGAACAACAACCCGAACGATGCAAGACCAATATCGACGCTGCGTTTCAGGGCTCGCTCGCTGACCGAAAGAGGCGCTCGCTGGATTTCGATCGCGACTGATCCGCCAATGGGTGCGAATGGCCGCGATACAAGGTCGGCGATTTCAAAATCCGGCAGCAGGCGGACGGGATTTGGCACCTGGCGCAGGCATTGGCTGAGGCGTTGAAACAACGGCAGGTCGTTCCAGTTGAAGGCAAGAAGAAATTCGTCGACGCCTGCTGCGCGCGAACTTCGAATGATGGTCGTCAGCTCGCGCTCCATTGCCGCGTCGTCAGCCTTTAGCACAGCGTCCAGAACGAAGTGACGTACCACCTGAAAGCCGTTCTTGCGCAAGTCCTTGAAGCGGCTTGAGGTAAAGTCGAGCGGCTCGCCGCTAATCAGTACGACGCTTCGTTTGACGGAATGTCTTCGCGCGAAAGAAGAGTTCAAGGCGAGGCGCCAGATCGCGCGATGCGCGCCCAGACCGACAAGGCCGGCCGCTGCAAACAGAACGATGGTGATGCGGGACAGCTCGGCAGTCGATCTAAGCAGGAAAGCAGAAAATGCGAGAATCGCGAGTGACAGAACCCACACGGATGAAGCCATACGCAATTGCCAGCTTGTATTGACTAGATTGTGGCGGTCGTAGCAGCCTCTGAAAAAGGCGATCGCGACGAACGCTGTCGCCACAAGCAACGCGACGCCGACCGAAAGTTCTCGCTCAGCCAGTGTTGCCATGAATTTGCGGTGAATTAGGTTGGCGGCGGCATAGCTGAGCAGAATGAGCAGGAAGTCGCCTGTCATAATGCCAAATTGAAACGGTGTTTGCAGTGAGACGCCGCGTCTCGTCGAGGACTTCGAACCATATGTGGCTAATGACATGAAAGGCCTCGTTCTAAAGACTGTACGCGGCAATGCACTGACGAAAGCAAGGGCATATTCAAAACCCTGCATCGAGAGACTGCAGACCCGATGATATCGATGTAGCTCCTCGCGACGTTTCGACGACGGAGATCGCGGGTATCAACTGCGTTTAGGGGGCCGACCGTGGCGCCAAGGTCCGCAGACAAGGCGAGGGTCCAGATGCAGTGCGCTGCATGCCGGCGGCTGTAGCAGGAAGCGGAGACTCGGCCAGGGGTGGAGGCGGGTCTGCGACAAACTGCGCGGTGCTGCCCGAAAAGAAGTATAGTGTGGACCAATCTGGGGAGAGCTCGACCCAGTTGCTGTTGCCGGCCCCTCGATTGTTGGCGCCGCTGTGCGGCGAGTCAGGAGAACGCCACCAGTCGGCCCCAACGTTGGCAACCACTCTCATCTCGGGGTCCGTCGTCTTCATGTCTATCTGGACGTAGACAGAATCGACAGCTCCGGCGGCGAAACCGCCGCGTCTCACGAGCCACATCAGGTCGTTGCGGCCGGGAGGGGGACCGTCAACAAGGGTGCCTCCATTCGTCTGAACTTCAATCTTCATCTGGACAGCAGGGCTCTTGGGAACCATTGCGTCAAAATGGGCTCCAACGATCTCGTTCTCTGTCTGATCCTGCACTAGGATCCATTCCTTCGTGCTGCGAAGGCGTACATATGTCTTTCCGTTGGCGACCAGGACCTTGCCGTCCTTGTTCGATGTGTTCGCCCCAAACTTTGGAAATACCGATGCCATTCCTGTGACGGCAGTGAATTCGGCGGGAGGTTCGCCGTTCTCGGGCTTGGAGGCGCCGTTGCACCAGGAGGATGTCTTGGGGGCACCGGCAGGATATGCCTGGCTATACCCAACGCTGTTCTGCTCGATGACGCGCGAAGCGAGACTCACAGAGGTGACGGCATCCGGTCTTCCACTCGCCGCATCGGCACTCTCCGTGGAGGCGGCCAGAATTCCAATGAGGCCGAGTGGCAGGAGCCAACCCGAGGCAGATCGCTCGAGGATGCAAATCATACGTGTAATAGCAGCGCGCGGCGAGCAGGATGGGATAAAATGGTAAGTGTCAGACATAGACCGACCCATAACCAGTTAAACGTCTTCTTATATCGTAGACACCGGGCGCTCGGCCAACTTGACAATCGTCAAGAATGGATCTGCGATTTGGGACCGTTCAACCGCGTGTTGCACGGTTAGCCTGTTTGACGTCGTAACCCTTCGTTCTCGGATGCAACGACGTCTGCGACGCTACGCTTATTCGCTCGACCGAGACCGTCGATATAGCGCCGAGCCGGCGTTTCAATCACAAAGTAGGAGAAATAGGAGACAGCGAATATGATCAACCAGGAGACTATGCAGAACGCGACCATCAGTCCGGGCGACGCGTGAAAGAGCTTGTCGGCGATCGCATTCATGACAATCAGAATTACCAGGGGATGCCACATGTAGATTGAATAGGTGAGCTGGCCGAGAGGGGCGAGGCGCTTCACCAAGGGTGGCGCAGTCCCCTGATCGGCCGCCATCGCGGTGATCGCGACGACATAGACGAGTCCCAGCGAGATGAGATGATGGGTATAGGTCATCATCGAGATCAGCAATAGCGCCATTGACAATAGCAAAGCTCGCCTCGGCGCAGGAATGATCTGAAGTTTGTGTCGAAAGCAAAAAAGGCAAATGCCAATCATGAAGGAAGGAAGCGCCCTGAAGGGCGGCCACACGTCGACCCACGAGCGGTCGATGGAATTCTGAGTGAGATCGATGGCGATCATGACGACAAGAACAAGGAAGGACGCCACCAGAAGCCCAAGCCTTGATCTGACTGCCGCCCAAGCGAAGAGCGGAAACATCAGATACATTGCCATCTCGGCGCCAATCGACCAGGATACACTGCTGAACGAAATTCCATTGCCGCAGGTCAACATCGCATTGAGGAGAAGGGCGGTTTCCGCGATGCATGTCGCTTCGAAAGACGGTTGGTGATTTCCCGCCTTGCCGAGCACGACGAATACAGACCAGACAATGATGGAAGCCGCCAGCGTCAACCAGTGCAGCGGCATGAGCCGGCCGACACGTCGCTGGAGAAATGATCCATAATCGGAGAGCGTCTCGACTTTTCCTTGATAGACATGCGCAATAACAAATCCGGAGATCACGAAAAAAAGGTCAACGAATAGGGCAAGGCCGCTCGGTAGCGTAGGCCGAATGGCCGCCGGAAAGAAGAACTCGAAAGAATGTCGAACTACGATGCCGATAGAGGCGACGAATCGAAGCAAATCCAGATGCAGCATCTCGCCGGACGCAACACGAAGAACTGGAATTGTCCACGCTTTGACCGTCATGTCGCCGCGTTCCGGCTTGTTCGTTGGCGACCCGGCGGGTTGTTACGGCTGACTTTGGCCAGTGTTCCCAGCGTCAGAGCAAAGGCCAGAAGGCAGTCGTTTGAGAAGGCTTGCGCGGTTGCGGTTGAATCGGCAGGGATGGGGCGTGAACCGGCCTCAATAAGCTGCTGCCGTCCGTCTGCCGACGGAGAGGATCTATCTCTGTCGTTGTCCGCAGAATTGCTCCACTGGCTGGAACGGGCCCCGAGAGCAGCCGATTTGCCTTGGATGAGAATCTCGCCGCTTCGGGTTGGTCTCGAGGGGGACGCGGGCAATATCTCCTTTACCAATCCGCGCAGCGGCGGAGCTGGGCTCGCGCGAAAGCCGTCAGCGCTCATGGAATAGAAACCGATCGTCTTCCACTGGGTCGAAAGTTCGATCCAGTTGCTGCCGCCGACGCCTGGATTGTTGCTGTGGTCTTCGAGATAGGGCGCTCGCGCGTCGCGCCACCAGTCGGCGCCGACCATGGCCACGAGATGCAGGTTCGGATCGGTAACCCTCATCTCCATCTGGACATAGACGGCATCCGCAGCGCCAGCCGGGTAGGTTCCGCGCGCCTTGTACCAAAAATGATTGTTGTAGCCGGCCGGAGGCGCGCCAAAAGCGATCGTCGTGCCGGCCACGGGGGTGGCTTTCATCGGGATGGCAACGTTGCCAACGAAGTCCGGGACGAAATGCCCTCCAGTCAGTTGCGTTTTCGACTGGTCTTGCACCAACGTCCATTCACCAGTGTGCTTGAAGCGAACGTAAGTCCTGGCGTTGGCGACCTCAACGGCCGCGTCCGGATTTGAATACGGCGGTGACCCCACCTTCGGATAGACTTGTCCCCAGCCTTCGACCGCAGTGAAATCCGCGGGCGGCGACCAAAGCCCGCCATCATTCCATCCCTGGTACCAATTGTAGCTCGGGGGCACGCCTGCAGGAAAGCCTTCGCTACTCCCAGGAGTGTTCTGTTTGATGAGATCGGACATTGAGAAGTCCATCAACGACACTTCCTTGCTCATGCGCCGGACGGGCTGTGTGCAAGCCATTTCGGCGACGTAAACCGGCCCGCGTAGCAAAAGAACAACGTCATCGATGTGAAATTGTCGATGAGGTTCTCGGATAGAAAGTAGATGAGGAGCACCGTGTACATGGTCTTCGCCGCCCGATCCTTCAGCGAAAAAACGATGGTGAAGACGAAGATGGCGAAGACCAGAAAATTCAGCAGCCCATACTCTGCCAATACGCGCAGGTAGTCATTGTGCGGCGGCAGCGGCAGGACAGTAAGGACACCGGTCTGACTTGCGCCATATCCGAACAATATTCCGCCGATTCCGAGCGACGAATATATCTGCCATATGTTCGTCCAGTGTGTGACGCGGAAGAACGCAGACATGTCCGTCGTTCCGGTCAAATCGATCAACTGCTTCGTCGACATTCGGGCGACGGTGCTCGGATCGAGGCTCCAGATCAGCGCGATTGCGTTCAACCCGGTTATCAGTCGATCCAGCGCGCCGACGGCGTAGGCCGCAACGCTGGCGCATGCCAACAAGATGAGCGCGACGAAGACCTGTGGTCGCAATGGGAAAAAAGACCAAAGGCCGATGGAGACGATGGTCGCCAGGGCTGGGCCAACACGGTTCATGATGGCAGCGTTTATGAACTGTGCGACCAGGACCTTGTTTCCGAACCAGGGGGACAAGGCAAAGAACAGGGCCGAGAAGTACAGCGCTGCCGTGTTTGTGTTCGGAAAGTAGGAGAACACGTCAGGATATTCGATGCCGGTATAGACGTGAGTGTGGCCGATCACCTTGAACAGCAGCGGCAATGCCGCAAGCACATAGATGCAACGCTTTTCGGCCGGCTGGATCCGTTGGGCCATGCCGCGGCCCGCTACGTAGAATGAGTAGATTGAGACAAGCTTCAACCCATCGGACAGCTCGAAAGCGCCAAAGTTCACCAGGTAGCTCGCGCCCGTGAAGATGCAAGCGAGAGTCAACAGGGCATTGTAAAAGTAGCTTCTCTCGTCCGCGATCAGCACATGGCGCGCAGACCACAGGATCAGAAGCAGGCTTGTCGAATTGCTCAGGACGTTGAATACCGTCGAGCCGGTGAAATGATAGAGAAAGGTCAGGCAGTTCAGGAACACGAGGCCAAAGCAGGTCACCACGAAGAAGCGGCCCTGCATGGTCGTCGAACCGGAGGCGAGGTGCGGTGTACCCTCTCTTCCCAGAGCTAGATCGTTCACAACTGGGTACTCCGCGCTTCTGACCTTTCGGTTCCGCGTCGTCCCTCCGAACGGGAGCGCGCTATCCGGGACCGACCTGTCGGATCAACATGTCGGGAATCGCCAAGTCCGAGTTGACGATCGTCAATTCCCGCCCGTCCGCTTCGGTGGAGCTTAAGCTGTCAGAAGAATTGGAGTCGACAGTGGAACGTGGCACGAGCAGTGTATTAGCCAGCGCGTTCGGTCTGTTATGGCGTCGGCAATGGGTCATATATCTGTGCCTGTTGCTGACGTCCGGCGCGGCCTTTCTTTACTACGCTGCGGTTGGAGAGCGCTACGAAGCGTACGTCTTGCTTCGCGCCGGGCAGGGAATCAAGGAACGATCTTCCAGTAACGCGGCGACTACGCCGTTCGGGGAGGGCGTTGACCTACAAAGCCGAATGGAATCACTGTCGCGCATCGCCAAGATCGATCTGGTCATCCTGGAGGCGGCGAAGAACGTCGGTTACGAGAGACTATCGTCCGACTCAAACCCGACGCTCCTGGCCAGATTTATGGCATGGGGAAGGGAGATTGATCTTCGAGACGTGTTTGCCAAGGAACCTGCAGAACCGAAGGCGCAGGCGAAGCCGGTTGACGAGACGGAAGAGGACATAGAGCGTAACCAAGCGGGCATTCTAAGCTTGCGAGACCGCGTCAACGCGAAACAGGAGGGGCGCTCCGATCTATTGAGGATAACGTTCCGTCACAAGGATCCGGTGATCGCCGCGAGCTATCTGAACGAACTCGCGAACGCGTTGGTCACCGTGCAAAGCCTCGACGTGCAAATGCCAGGTGCACAGGAGTTCTTCCAGCAACAAACGAAGCGGCTGGAGGAGGAGGCCGAGATAGCAGCTGCAGAACTGAAGCGCTTCTCCGTCGAGGCCTCGATCTATGCCGTCGACGACCAGCGGCAGCTGCTTCTCAAACGTGCCAGTGATCTGTCTGCGCTGATCGCCACGACGCGAGGAGCGATCGAGGACAAGAAGGGGCAGAAACAGTCGGTCGCCGAACAATTGGCCGTATTGCGGCCAGTTGCGCAGAACAAGGCCATCAGTCGGATGGTAGCCACGCTCGGAGGGCAGGATGGCCGTAGGGGTCTTGACCCGGTCGCGAAGCCGCCGGAGCAGTTTGAGGAGCAGCCGCCGTTGCTTCTGATCAAGGTCTACCAGGACAACATGGCAACGCTGATGAAGCTGAATGCCGAACTGAATGGGCAGACGGAGCTCCTGAATCAGCTCGGTACTGAGCTCGAGAAGGTAAACAAAGAGCTGGCGTCGCTTTCCGCAAAGGAAGCAGAATACGGCAGATTGAAACGAGTTCTCACGACCGCGTCATCGGCCGCCGCACAGTATGCAACTCGTATTGTCGAAGAGCAGATAAGCTCCGAAGTGGCCAAGAAGAGCCAGCTCTCCAGTCTTAGAGTGGTGCAGAAGGCGATAACGCCAACGGCGCCGGTGTTTCCGCAAGTCTCGCAGCTTGTCGCATTGGCAGTCGCTGGCGGAATTCTGCTTGGCTTAGGCGGTATCTTCGGTCCCGAGCTTGCCAAGAGCACCAGGTATCCGGCGTCAAACCCGGCTACCGCCGTTGAGGATCACGATCCGATAAAGAACTTGTTGATGGCCGTTCCAAGAGGGGACGGGATGAGGGGGCTTCATCCCGTCGGATGGGCTGACTACGAGGAAAACGGCGCCGGGATTGGCGCGCGATCACCCAGAGTGCCTCCACTGAAGGGGTGAATACAATGTGCCATGAGAGTGCCATGTGACGGGTCGGTGGCCGTCACCGGTACCAAGGGTAATCCTCGACATGAAGATATTCAGCATTTGTTGCGTTCGAGACGAGAACGACATTGTCGGCGAGACGTTGAAAGCGGCTCTCGAATGGAGCGATCGGATCTTCGTTTTTGACAATGGAAGTGTCGATGGAACCTGGGAGACGCTTCAAGACTTGGCGAATTGCTATCCCAAGATCGAGCTTGTTGGCCACGACGATCGGAGGTTCACCGATGAGCTACGCGGGGAAATATTTGAAACGAGACGGCACGTAGCGTCGCCGGGGGACTGGTGGTGCAGGCTCGATTCTGACGAGTTCTTTATCGATGATCCGGCGCAGTTCCTTGGGAACGTGCCCCAAAGCTATGGCTTCGTTCTTTCGGCGACTATGAATTTCTATTTCACGGACGCCGATCTGAAGAACTACGAAGAGAACCCGGCTGAATGGCTCGCCCGCTCCGTGCAAGAGCGGCTCAGGTACTATCAGAACAACTGGAGCGAACCGCGCTTCGTTCGCCATCGAGGCGATCTCCATTGGGGCGGATTGATCTGGCCACATAATCGCGGACGGACATCTCCATCGCGGATACGTTTAAAGCATTTCCCATATCGCTCGCCGGCGCAGATATCCAAGCGACTGGCGATACGTCAACAGCAGCCGGGGCTGTTCAAGCACGAGGCGAACCGAGCGCTTGCGAAGGGCTTGCAGCCTGACTGGATGGAAAAGGGTCCAATGCCCTTTCATGAGCTGGCCTCCTGGCGCGATCGCGTGAGAGAGGCCGCTGAATGTGACGTTGATCGGGGCGATGGAATGTTCTTCATGCGCGATGACCTCATGCCGCCACTTCCGTCGCCGGCCTTGGACCTGGTGAAGGTCGGTCTGCGGCGGACCCAGGTAGGGAGAGCAATTGTGTCACCGCTCCTGAGATGGCGTCGAAGCCAACTCGGCAGGCGGTGAGCCGTCTGTCCCACTTGCGCGCGATATCAACGGCCGAACCGAGCTGGACGAAAACTGACAGGAGCAGAGAAATATGGTGGTGAAAGACCGACTGAAATCGTTCGTGAGGTCAGCAGGATACGAAATTCGCCGTCATCATCCGAATTTGGCGGAGTTCCTCCGATCCCGTTCCGTAAACCTTGTTCTGGACGTCGGAGCGAACGAGGGCCAGTTCGTACACGATCTCAAATCCCAAGGTTATGCAGGGAGGATCGTCTCCTTCGAGCCTGTGGTTGATGTGTTCAAGAGACTCGAGAAAGGGTGCGAGGCCGATCAGAAATGGGAGTGCCGAAATTTGGCGCTGGGCGATATCAACGGTATCATCCAGATCAATGTGAGCAAGAACACGGCGATGAGCTCGATCGTCAGCCAGACAGAGATCGGTCGGAACAGCATCTACGAATCCCAGGTGGTTCGCGTCGACAAGGTCCGGATCGCCACGCTCGATTCGATATTTGAGGAGTTCGTCGGCGAGCGTGTTTTCCTGAAGGTTGATACGCAGGGATTTGAGCAAAGCGTCCTGCGCGGGGGGGCAAACTCGCTTCATCGCCTGGTTGGCGTCCAACTCGAATTGCCGCTGATCCATCTTTATGAGGATACCTGGAAGTTCGATGAAGCACTCCGCTTCATGCGTGAGGCTGGCTTTACGCTGAGCCAGCTGCGTCCGGTGACCTACTACTCCCGGGATCCAGCGTCGCTGCTCGAGGTAGATTGCCTATTTAGGCGGACTGATTACGCCGATGGTCTCAGCTACGATTAATTGCCGAACATTCCTGAGATCGTTCTGAATCTGCGATTAGGCGCCCACTCGGCGGGAATAGGCGCTCGAGATCGGGAAGCCGAACAGCAACCAGTAGCGCCATAGTGCCATGATGAGCGACGTCAACAGGATCGCCACTCCGGCGCCATGGAGTCCGGCGAGCGGCAACAGCGCCAATTGCGCTATCACTAGAACTCCTACCGAGGTCAGGTTCGTGACCGTCGTCAGGCGGTCAAGATGCGCTGTAAACAAGGCCAAGACGCCGAAATCGGCCATATAGCGAACAGCCAGTCCAGCGACGATCAACCAGAATGCCGACCACTGGACGACGAGCGCGGGCTGAGCGACCCATGGCAGAAGGACCTGGAAGGCAAATCCGACCGCCGTGCTGAGCGCAGCGGTCGCGAGCGCGGTTGTCCGCAGGAAGCGCCAGGCCAGCTGACGGTGCGCCGAGGGGCCGCTGGTCCGATATGCGCTGATCAGCGATGGGCGCTGCTTTTGTTGAAGGACCAGAGCCAGGAAGGTGGTTGCGGAACTGCCGACCGTCCAGAAAAGGAAGTAGATGCCGGCGACTTTCAACCCCAGGAACAGTGTGATCAGGTAACGGTCGATATACTGGCTCGTAATAAAGCCGAGGTCGCTCAACAGCATGAGGAAGGACTTTCGGATCGCGTCGGTGATCACTGAACGCCTGAACGGCCGGAAGAAGGATGCCAGCCATGGCCATGACCGGCTCAGGAAAGCGAACAGCCCCACTGAGGCAACGCCTCCCACCAACCAGAAGCCGAACAGATACGGAAGCGATCTGAAGCTGGTGTCCCAAATGGCGAGCGGAACATAGAAGAGGATCCAGGCCGCGCCGCGGATGAAACCGATGGCGTTCGCCCAGACGTGCCGCTGCAGGCTGGAAAGGAGGTAGAAAATGTCGTTGCCAACATGCTCGAACATGATCACGGCGACGATGAGGATCCAGAGAGGCGGAGTGCCGAAGAGGACGGTGACCAGCGTCGTGATCGTCAGAAGAACCGCGTACGCTAAGACCACGAAGCACCAATAGTGGCGCATGCTGTCGATCATTTCGCTGGTGGAGGCCGTTACGGCGTCGCGCATCAGCAGGTGGTTCATACCGAGATTGACCACGATCGGAACGGCTGCGATCGCGCCGGCGGCGAGGCCATAGAGACCCAGCGACGACAGATCAAGATAGCGAGCAATGAACAGGGTGAGGCCGAATTTGCAGCCCATGACGCTCGCCCGCATGGCCATGACCATTAGATCGACGAGGAGGCGGCTGGGAGAGTCGTTCAAGGCTGGTGTGCTCATGATGCAGGCAATGAATCAGGCATAACAGATCACCATCGCATTCATCTCGCGTCCGGTCCGCTCGATCGGAAAACCAATGACTCCCGGGGGAGCCTATGGGTGCGAGAACCGGCCGAATTTGAGAGGCATCAATAACGGTTTAAGCCGACAAATGTGGCCGACAGTGCTTGCTGTCAGACTCGTGGGTCGGGAAACGGACCACAATCCGTGCGGTTACCGTCAAGCGAGTTGTTCCGGTGTGCTGCGCCTCAGGCGACGCAAGCGGGCGGCGAGAAACGGCGGACAAAGGGCGACAGCAACGAAACGAAGGACGGCTTGCAGGCTGACGCCATGAAGATCCCGGCGAAATTGCCAAGCCACGCTCGACATCTCCACTATGCTCGCACCGCCTTTACGAAAATCTGTCAGCGTGATCAGTCCCCGACGCGCAAAGCAGCGCCTGGCCTGGAGCTGGACGGTTTTGCGCAGCTGTGTGTCCTGGACACTGGATTCGGCAGTCTGCGCGATCAAATCGGCTACCTTGCGTGCGTCGTGCAGAAGCTGCTCCACCCCCAATCGAGCCGTCTCAGAATCCTCGTGATAGGTGTAGGTCGCACAGGCCTCGTTGATGAGACCTGCTTTGCCGAGAAGTAGCAGCGGCGCCCAGGCAGCGACGTCGGCCGTGTGCGGCAGATCCAGCGGGATGCCGCCGCGCTCGCGCAGGAGGGCAGTGCGCATCACCACGCCGCATACGTTAACGGTGATCTGGTCGGTCAGGAACGCATTCAGAATCGTGGTGCCGTCCCGAATGCCTGTATCGAGAGTCCGACTGACGCGTGGAGGGCGCGTCTGGCCGAGCGAGGCCGCATGTAGATTGCTTAGGGTAATGACGATTGGAAGTTGCGGGTGTTGGTCGATGAGGGCAACGCATCGCTCGAGCAGCGACGGCATTATTCTGTCGTCATCGGAGACGAGGATGATGTATTCGCCTCGAGCATTCGCGAGACATGCATTCCAATTCGGGAGCAGGCCGATGTTCGTTTCCTGGGTGATGACGCGTAATCGTGGGTCGCTAAAGTCGTTCAAGGTCTGTGCGGTATCATCTGGCGAAGCATTGTTCGAAACGAGGACCTCGAAATGGGGGTAGGTCTGCGCCAGGGCCGACGCGACGCATCCCTTCAATAGGGCGGCACGGTTATACGTGGGAATTGCAATCGTCACATAGGGATGGCTTGTCGTGGCCGGAGGCATACGACTCGCGATTGCATTCGCAATATTCGAGGGCGGACACTCCGTGATATTTGCCGAATGTGTCATGGAATTTCGATTGTCAGACCTGTCGTCGCGACAATCGCCATGAGACGCTCGGTCCGGTATTGTTTGGTTCCCGATCGAAAGTGAACTTCCTGGAATGCACGGCCGGCTCCTTCCACGTGTGAAATCGCACAAGGGCGTCATGGACGGCGAACGGCATCATTCTGGGCGCGCCCGGCATCATCTAGACTGCGACAGACGGGGTCCGAGTTGACGGCTATCAATTCCGTCGCCCGTTGTTCGTCAAGCCGCGGCTGCTTGCGTGAAGGCGTTCCTCACGGGCGGGCGCAAGCGAGCATGCGAGGGCCGTGAAACGGCGCCCCGAGGTTTTGTTCTATCCCATCGCGAGAAAACTAGTGTTGGGCAGGCAACGAGAGCGTCTGCGCGAGTGAAGCGTTCGGATCGGCCGCGAGAGGCCCGTTCGTCACCGCGCTGGTTGTGATCGCATCGGTTGCGGCATATTGGTTCATTAGCGCAACCGCCTGACTTGCACTGCTCAGCAGGGACGCCGAGGCAGAGCTCGCCGGCTTTGCAACCAAAGACACATTGTCATAGAGCGCACCGAGCCCGTCACTGCCTTGGCCCGCGACCTCGCGGAATGTCACGCGGTCCTGCCCGCCTGTACCGGTCACCGTGAAATCATAGTTTTGCCAGGTGCTGTCGGGAGGAACCAGCCCAACGACCGAGCCATTCCAGAGGACTTCGATCGAGCAGGTCGAGCTTGTGAATCCCGGGCGCGAGCGCGCATCGAAGGAAAGGACGTATTGCTGCCCCGCCACGGTTTTCACATCCTGGTAAAGTCCGTCACGGGCTCCAGCATAGTCCAATTCGCCGTAGTTGACGCCGTCGCTCGCTTTCACGCCATTTAGATTGTTCCAGAGCTCGATGGTTCCGCCACTGATGGCGTGCCAGCCTGGGATAGCATCGAAGGCCCCCCAGCGGCCGCCTTGGAGTGGCGTCAGCGAGGATGACTCGAACGATCCGTTCACCAGGAGAGTCTTATCCGCGCCCCCCGGTAGTGAATCGGCTGGCGTCGCCGTGGCGACGGTGAGTTCGATATTGTCATAGAGGGCACCCAGGCCGTCGCTGCCCTGGCTAGCTACTTCGCGGAAGGCAAGGCGATCGTTGCTGCCGGTGCCTACGACCTTGAAATCATAGGCGTCCCAACTACTGCCAGGCGGAACGGTCGCAATGACTGAGCCATTCCACAAAACTTCGATCGAGCAGGTCGCGCCGGTGAAGCCGGGCCGTGACCGCGCATCGAAGGACAGTTGATAAACTTGTCCCGCGACGGTCTTGACGTCCTGGTAGAATCCATCTCGGGCGCCGGCATAGTCGAGCTCGCCAAAATTGCCGCCGTCGCTCGCCTTGACTCCGCCAAGATTGTTCCAGAGCTCGATCGTGCCGCCGGAGATCGCGGTCCAGCCGGACACCGACTTGTAGGCTCCCCAACGGCCGCCAGCGAAGGGCGCCAAAGACGTTGCCTCGAACGACCCGTTGACAAGCAAGTTCTTTCCATTTGCCGGTGGTGAGGTGACGGGCGCGCTCACCGTCACATTCAGGGCGGCAGATTTCGTGCTGACGTTGCCCGCAGCGTCAGTGGCCATCGCAGCAAAGGCATGGTTCCCGGTAGCCAACTGGGCCGTTGTCAGGCGCCAAGCGCCGCCCGCGTCAGCAGTGGTCGTGCCAATCACGGTCGTTCCCTCAACGACCTTAACCGTGCTTCCCGCTTCCGCCGTGCCGCCCAACGTCAGTTGCCTGGTGTTCGTCGTCTTGGCCGCGACGGTGCCACTGTCCGGTGTGAATGCGGCAATCTTGGGGGCTGCTGGCGCAAGCGTGTCCACAAGGATACTGCGAGAAGCGGATTTTGAACTGACGTTGCCTGCAGCGTCTGTGGCGGTTGCGGTGAAAGCATGATTGCCGTCCGGCAATTGGGCAGTGGTCAGGCTCCAGGTGCCGCTCGCACTGGCCTTGGCCGTGCCAATTGCGGTGGTGCCCTCAAATACCTTGATGGTGCTGCCCGCTTCTGCCGTTCCGCTCAACGTCAATTGCTTGACGTTGGTGATGTTGTCTCCGACGGTACCTGTATCCGGCGTGATTGCGACTATCGTGGGCGATGCCGGTGCCAGCGTGTCGGAAGGCTCGACTGGAGGAGAAGATCCAAACAACGGCGGAGGCAAGTCTGCCTGGAACGCCGCAGTGCTCATGGAATAGTAACCGATCGTCTTCCACTGGGTTGATAGCTCAACCCAGTTGCTGCCTCCGACACCTGGATTGTTGCTGTGGTCGGCAAGATACGGCGCTGTCGCGTTGCGCCACCAGTCCACGCCGACCATGCCCACCAGCTTCGCGTTGGGATCGGTCTTCCTCATGTCCATCTGGACGTAAACGCCGTCGACCGTGCCAGCTGCGTAGGTCCCGCGCGATCCATACCAGAAATGATCGTTGTATCCGGTCGAAGGCGCATCAAAGCTCGCCGCTCCGTTTGACAGGCGAGTCACCGTCATCGGATAAGCTGAGTTACCGGCGAAATCAGAGACGAAATGCCCGCCTCCGATGCCAAGCTTTGACTGGTCCTGAACCAGCAACCACTGGCCGGTCTCCTTGATGTGCACGTAGGTTCTTGCGTTCGCGACTTCGATGTCCGAACTTGGGGACGCTGGAGCCCCTTCCTCCGTATAGACCTGCCCCCAACCTTCGACCGCGGTGAAGCCGGCGGGCGGGGTCATCTGACCGCCAGGATTCCAACCCTTGTACCAACTGTAGCTGTGCGGAACACCGGCAGGATACCCCTCGCTGAGCCCAAGCGTGTTCTGTTTGATCAGCTCCGATAGCGAAATCCCCATTTCACTTTCCTAGTCGTTCGAATGTGTGAATGTGAGACAACGTTTAAAGCTGCCCGCGAACGTGCGAGGACAGAACGCACAATCGACGTTTCGCCGTTCGCGCCAACTAAACGCTGTTTCTGCTGATACTCGAAAGTTGCAAGAACCGGCCCGACGCCCTGCGGCCATCGTCTCGCATTACCGAAATCGGACTTGCCGAATCACCTTGAGCCTTTCCACAAAGCATGAACCAAGCCGCAGTAAAGTTCAATCGACGCGTCGCAACGAACTCTTCACAGCTTCTGCGACTGCACTCATTTTGAGCAACCGGTCGTCAGCGCAACGACCTGCAAATGCAACCTAGCGCATTCCCGAGTTCACGCTCGCAACAGAATCTGTCGTCAATGTGATTGATTTGTTGCGGAATGAGGTGGCAGTGAGGCGCTCTCCCATCATCGCCGTCTAATGGTGGCGTTTGCGGCTTGAGGCAGCAGGAGCTATTTTATCACCACGTTTGCTATCACGAGGAAATACCGGCTGTTTTTGTGTTTGGCTCGCTGTGGTGTGGTCGCATGTTGAGCGCATTGCGTCGAATTGTCCCGCCTCAGTGAGACGCATGCCGTTTCCGACATTTGAAGCTTTGAGCATCGACCCTTCGACGGGTGCGGTGGTCGAAATCCCTGCGACGAGAGGTTTCCGCACCTCTTATTGTTGCGCCGCTCATTATTGAGCATCGTCAACTCGATTGGAACGGTTGGGTCTAACCGAGAGGAAAGGCGTCTCTTCTGTGGTTCGCCGAAAGGGTTCGAGACGGAGGCATCACGTGATCGGCTTTCGTGCACAGACCGGAATTTCGAGTGTTCTATCGGACTGGCTCGATCTTGCGCGCGGCCTCGCTGCCGTCGAGGTGCTGGCATTCCATTCCTATCAGTTGATGTTCATGGAGAAGCTGCCGGGCGAGAGTTACGACCCGGCAATGAGAGCGGTCTATTCCATTCTGTGGGCAGCAAGCGCGAATGGCCCCGCGGCTGTTCTCGTGTTCTTTGTTTTGAGCGGTTACCTTGTGGGAGGGCCAGCTCTGGTTGGAGCCTTGCGAGGACGGCTGAACGCTGTTGACTATTTCTCGGCGCGCTTATCGCGCCTCTATGTCGTGCTCCTGCCTGCGCTGACGATATCCTTCTGCCTCTATATCTCGGCGCGGCAGTCAGCGGGGTGGCAGGTATATGTGTCCTCGCATCAGGACGTCTACAATAATGCGGTCATCTTTCACGCGCCTGTTGGCGCGGCCGCCGCGATCTGCAACGGCCTGTTTTTCCAGACGATAGCCTGTTCGGAATTCGCAGGAAATGCGGCCCTCTGGAGCTTGTCGAACGAATTCTGGTACTATGTGTTGTTTTTTGCGCTGATTTCGGTGCGTAAGAAACCGGCCTACATCGCGATGATCTTCACGGTCTTCGGGCTGTTTGCGCTCGCCGAACACCATGACGCGGGCGGCACGCATGTCGGTCTGAAGTTTGTCTTCTTTTTTTTCATCTGGTGCTTCGGCGTGATCGCCTATGCGGTGATTGCGCCGGCCTGGGCGTGGTGTTGCGGCTTTCTCTTGAGCATGACGGGACTGTATCTTCTCACGTTGAAGGGCATCTTCCCTCAATGGGCGTCGTTCAGCATGGTGGTCGGGTTAGGGACGGCCGCATTCATTGTTGGCATAGACCGTCTGAAGGTGCGTCTGCCTTCATTTCTTCGAGCCGGCAGGGAGCTCGCAAAGTTCAGCTTTTCCCTCTATGCGATTCACTATCCGATCCTGCTGCTCCTGAACGTCACCGCCGCCAGTGATCGCCAGGAATTCACGCTGGCCTCGGTCGGGCTTAACGCAAGTTTCATGCTGGCCTGCCTGTTCACAGCGGCAATCTTCTATCTCGTTTTTGAAGCCCGCACCCCAACGATCCGCGACTGGTTGAGGGTCAAGATGCTTCGCGGCTGGACCGACAGTCGTCTGCTGCATCCTACGGTGGCTGTTGACGCCGCCGCTCTGCCATACGCGCTCGGATCTGATCGTGCTGCGGTGCCCCCTGCTGCCGCCGGAGCCGGACCGTCCTTTCCGTCGGCTGCCTCTGGAATGCCGCTGAAGCAGGCAGAACCGTCGCGAGGGCGCCTTGCAGCAGTCGCAACTCGAGTCCCGATGGTGTCGCTCAAGGACGGCCATGCATTGCCTCAGCTCGGCTTTGGAGCCTGGCAGGTCGACAACGCGATTGCGCCGGAAGTCATCACATCCGCGATCAACGCAGGCTATCGCTTGATCGACACGGCTGCGGATTATGGAAACGAGAGCGGAGTTGGCACGGCCCTGAAGCAGGTAAGAAACCAATTCTATATCACGACGAAGCTTCGCAATGAGGATCAGGGATACGATCGGACAATGCGTGCGTTTGACGCAAGCTCTGCTAGGTTGCAACTCGACGTTGTCGATCTCTATCTGATTCATTGGCCATGCCCTCAACGGCGGGCATATATCGAGACTTGGCGTGCGCTCATCGAGCTCCAGAAACAAGGACGTGTCCGGTCGATTGGTGTATCGAACTTCATGGCCGATCATCTGGAACGCATCGTGCATGAGACCGGCGTCGTACCAGCGGTCAATCAGGTCGAGCTGCATCCAGCGTTCCAACAGCGCGAGCTACGGAATATCCACGAGCGCTATGGCATCGTGACTCAGGCATGGAGTCCGCTCGGGCGGGGCGCGGCTCTCACCAATCCGAGAATATTGGCCATCGCAGAACGGTGCGGCTGTTCGCCTGCGCAGATCGTGCTTCGCTGGCACCTCGAAAACGGCACGATCGCGATACCGAAATCGGCAAAGGCAGCTCGCATGGCCGAGAACATCGACCTGTTCGACTTTGAGTTGACCAGCGACGACCACGCCGTCATTTCGAGGCTCGATCGGCCTGATGGTAGAATCGGCCCCGATCCTGCATCCTATGGGCAAACGGGCTTATTTCGTCGACTGACCCGTCTCCTATCGAGGACTTGAGGCAGCTCGGGTTTTGTCTTTCCGTGGCTGCCGGTTGAGCTCATATCGGCTCAGTTTGTCGGAACCGGCGGCTTGGAAGGCGCTGTACGGGCTTCCGCAGGGCGGCCAAACAGCGAACTCCACGCGGTTACGAGCATGTACCGCACTCGATCCACGAGCATTGAGACGAACGCCAGGATCTGCTTCTTCCCTGTCATCACCCTGGATTCGAGCAGATGCCAGGATGCAATCGCGAAGATCGAGGTCACGGCAAGGCTGATCCCAAAATTGACGTACCAAATGCGGTAGGTCGGCAAGAACTGGGCAACTGTTTGCTGAACGGGAAACCCGTAAAGATAGATGCCATACGAGTAGTCGGTCACCCGGGTGACAGGTCCGACGTTGAAATTGAGTAGTCCGACATACACCGTGAGGTAGCTGACGAAGAGCGCGGCGAGATCCTCTCCGGCGCGGCTCGAGGCGAGGACGGAAGCAACGAAGCCAACGAGGCTGATCAGCAGCAGCCAACGCGAAAACACGATCCGGGTTCGATTCAGGAACAGCGCCACTCCGCACAGGAAGGCGAGAACTAGCATCCGGCCCGGTGGAGCGGCAAGCGAAGCGGGCTTCCCGCCAACAATGTCACGCAGCGCCAATGCGCTGACTACGAACAGGACTGCGAACAAGAAGAGTCGGCGGCGCCTCGTCAAGCCGATTAACGCGGCCGCACTGATGGCAACATAACATTCTAGTTCGTGCGGAACGGTCCAAAGCTGGCTGTTTACCATGTTTGGTACGGGCAAGTCGGCAAAGACGCCGGGCAAATAAAAGTGAACGTCACCGATTGCATTGAGGAAGTAGCGAAAGAAGGCGGGGTCGGTGAAATAGTGCGACAGGGCGAGGTTTGTGAAGAGCGGGCCGATCAGCATAGCCGAGATTACGACTTCTGCAGTCAGGGCGGGAACTATCCTGATGACCCGCAGCGTGACAAAAGCCGGAAGGTTGTTCCGTTCGAGGCTTCCTGCAACGAGGAAGCCGCTGAGGGCAAAGAAGGCGGGGACGATAAGCCAGACAATGGGCTTCAATGAGCCACCATAGAACCATTGTTCGGCGGGCAAGCCGTAGCAAACCGCGACAGAGTGCCAAAGAATGACGGCGACTGCCAATGAGATGCGCAGGAGATCGAAACCCGCGGGCCGTCCCTTCGCCGCTTCCCACTTGTCACCGATCGATGTCATCGCGTGTTCTTCCGGGGTGGTAGGCGTTCGCCTCGATCTTTGAATATCGGCAGCGCAGATCGGCAAGTTGATGATCGTCAAATCGTTTATGCACGCGAACGCTTGTCATGACGCGGTGAGCGGCATCAACCGATGTCTGCCGAGTTGACGGTCATCAACTTGGTCGTGCCCCAGCGAACTACGGTCAGAACTGCGCCATCCGAAAGTGCATCTGCGCATGTTTCGGTCGGGAACCTAGGACAGGAGATCCCTATGAAGGTTGTTATTCTCGCCGGTGGCTACGGTACGAGATTGAGCGAGCAGACTTCGGTGGTGCCGAAGCCGCTGGTTGAGATCGGTGGTCGTCCGATCCTGTGGCATATCATGAAGCTGTATTCCCATCATGGCCTCAACGAGTTCGTCATCTGCTGTGGCTACAAGGGCACGATGATCAAGGACTATTTCATGAGCTACCTGTCTCACCAGGGAGACTTCACGCTCGACCTTCAGCGCAACCGCATCGAAATGCATCGAAACGGATCGGAGCCTTGGCAGGTTACGCTGGTCGATACCGGAGAGAAGACGATGACCGGGGGACGCCTCAAACGAGTGCGCGAGCATCTCGGGAATTCGACCTTCTGCATGACATACGGCGATGGCGTCAGCGATGTCGACATACGTGCGCTAATCAAATTCCACCATCAGCAGGGCGCGTTGGCGACTGTCACCGCGGTCCAGTTACCCGGCCGCTTTGGCGCGATCAATCTCTCGTCTGATCGCCCCCGCGCGGCCGGCTTTCGCGAGAAGGACGCGACCGACGGTCAAGTCATCAACGGAGGTTTCTTCGTTGTCGAACCTCAGGCCCTCGATCTCATCGACGACGACAGCACGAGCTGGGAAAGCGAGCCGCTCGCCCGTCTGACCGAGCAGGATCAACTGGCTGTCTACAGGCACCGTGGCTACTGGCAGAACATGGACACCTTGCGCGACAAGGCCATTCTCCAGGATCTCTGGGATACCGGGGATCCACCCTGGTACGTCTGGAATAAGGGCGTTGCCGCGAATGGAAGCAACAAGTTATCGCACCCCGCAATCGCCGATCGGACAACAATCTGAGGAGATGAAGCAGATGCGCGTTCTCTTCACTGGAGCTGACGGATATATCGGTGCGGTGCTCGGCCCGAGGCTGCTCGAGCACGGTTACGATGCGATCGGGATCGACACGGGCCTCTACCGCCGCGGCTGGCTATTCGATGACGGCAGGACACGGCCAATGGTCATGTCGCGCGATACGCGGCAGTTGTCACTGTCTGATTTGGAGGGGTTTGACGCTGTGGTGCACCTCGCGGAGCTCTCCAATGATCCGCTGGGAGAGAATGACCCTGCGATCACGATGGAGATCAACCATCGCGGCTCCGTGGAATTTGCCCGCAAGTGCAGGGAGGCGGGAATCGGGCGATTCATCTATGCGTCCTCTTGCAGCATCTATGGAGCGGCCGGCAGCGAGGTGAAATCCGAGACGTCTTCTTGCGAACCTCAGACGGCTTATGCGCGATGCAAAGTGCTCGTCGAGCGCGATCTCGTCGAACTGGCTGACTCCCGGTTCACGCCCGTGTTTCTGCGTAACGCCACCGCGTTTGGAGCGTCTCCCCGGCAGCGCTTCGATCTCGTCCTGAACAACCTTGCGGGGTGGGCCTTCACAACAGGAAAAATTCGCGTCATGAGCGACGGCACCCCCTGTCGTCCGTTGGTCCACATCGAGGACATCTGCCAAGCCATCCTGTGCGCTTTGGACGCTCCCCGCGAAGCGGTTTGCGCCGAGGCGTTTAATGTCGGCGATGAAAGTCAGAATTATACGGTGCGCGAGATCGCGGAGATCGTTAACGACACTTTCACCGATTGCGATCTTTCGTTTGGTCCGAGTGGTCCGGACAATCGCAGCTATCGCGTCTCCTTTGCGAAGATTAGGGCCCACATGCCGAATTTCCGCTGCCAATGGAATGCGGAGCGCGGCGCGCGGCAATTGAGCGGGGTATTCCAGCGCATCCAATTAGACGAAGCGACCTTCAATGCCGCGCCATTTACTCGCCTTTTGGAGCTTCGACACCTGCAGCACACCGAGCAACTGGATCTTCATTTGCGGTGGACGCCAATTCCCGAAATCGTGCCGGCGCTCGCGCGCACTTAGTAGCCTTTGCGGCGGGAAGGTTCGCGTATTTGCCTGCCGATGCCGATGGACCCAGGTCGAAGCCCGTCCGCGCGGCAGCGTTGGAAACGAATTGCTATCACCAGTTGACTTTTCCTCAACTGATCATAATATTATTGCAATGCGGCAATCCTGATTATGGGTGGCCGCGTATGGCCGGAGGGAAGGGAACACCGAGCAGAAGTACCAATGGGTGAGGTTGTTTTGCCGTTTCATCAGTTCAAGCTGCCAACGATGTGAGAGTCCCGGGTAAGAGTACGGGATTGCTCGGAGATTGAGCAGTGCCAGTCATCCTAATAGTTGATCAGCACAGTGTTTATCGTAGCGGTCTCCGAGATGTAGTTGAGGCCAAGTTTAAGAAGTCCCGCGTCATAGACATGGCACAGCTTGAGAATTTTGAGCTGGAGACAGGCATCGATTTGATCTTGATCGATCTAGGTTGTCTTAACCAACGTTCGCTCTCGGTTCTCTCGGAAGTCGTCGACTTGAGGCCCGCTACTCGTATTGCAGTGATGTCGGCTTCGAGCAGCCGTACGGACGTGCTGAAATGTCTTTCGGCTGGATTTCATGGATTCTTGCCCAAGCTTCAGTCGGATGAGGAATTGCTGTCCGCGGTCGGCGATTTGCTGTCTGGACGCATCTATGTTCCGCGGTGGTTGGCCGATGATGATGTAGGCCGACCAGAGCCCCCTCAGGCGGTCAACTTCAACCTGGAGGCTCTGCGATTGACACGCCGGCAGAACGAAATTCTTCCGCTGCTGGCCCAAGGAATGTCGAACAAAGAGATTGCGCGCGAGCTAAGCATCGCGGAAGGAACCAGCAAGATCCATACAGCGGCGCTTCTGCGCGCGCTTTGTGCCCGCAATCGGACGGAGGCGGCCTTTATAGCCGCGAAGTTGGTCGGGCCCAGGGACAGGTTGGCTAGCAGAATGAGAAGCAAGAGGTTCTCGATCGACCGGGGTAATGGCTCAGGCCCAGGTTCGGAGTTGATCGTTGGCGATCGATGGGCGCAGCCCACGGACAGGCCTCTCTTTCGAAGACCAGCCGGGTGATCGCTGCATTTTCCAGCTTGCCGCGCTTGGCAACAACGTCTTGCTCGGCGCCGGCTGCTAGAGATGCAACCCCGGGGCCGTGTCCCCGGCGAATGGTGGTGGAGAGCTCGGCAGAGCAACGCTCCCCTACGCGCCTGAGATCCTAGCGGGTCGGCAGCTTTGCGGAGACTGGAGAGTCGCCGGTAGGATTGGGTTGCGACGCGCCAGCGCAACCGAGGAACCACCGATGATCGACGATATCATGACGCTCCGCGCGCTCGTGGACGAACCAGGTGAAAGCCCTATCGTCCGATCGAGGGCGACTGGCCATATCTGTGGATCGACGCAACCCAAGTGAAGGGCTAGCCAGCAGGGATGCATCGTCCGGGTCGTGGCGATCGTCGCGGTCGGCGTCAACGCCGATGGCTGGCGCGGGGTTCTCGGCAACGGATATTCAGTCTCCTTGAGGCAGCCTTCGCGGCATCGTCTCCGATCCCCCCAACGAGAACAAGGTTCTCAACGCCAGCTGGCAGCGTTGCCGCGTCAACCTCATGCGCAACGCTCTGGCGCACGCAAGTGGTTGCCATGTGAATTGTGGGAACCTCGTGGGAGGCTCGCAGCTTCGGATCAAATTACTCAGCAAGGACAATTGCGCTCCTCGACCGCAACTCTTCCCAAAAAATCGATCCGACAGAAGGCGCTGTGTAATTGGGCACAGCTGGTACACGCGTGAGCACTTTCACTGCGAGCTTGCACGAGCTTTTTGCTCTTTTGAGCGCGGCATAGGCAGCGAACAGTTTCTTCGCCCGACGGACTAGTCCAACTGGCTTATACGGAACCAGTAAAATCCTAACGCTTTAGCCTGAGTATCCTTCGGATTAGGTCCGCCTACACTTCAACGTATTGGATTACGTATTGAGGTGAATTCAAATGCTTACAGAATCCGCTTTACTTCAGGGTAAACTTTCTCCGCAAGTTCATAGATCGACCAGCGTTCCCGATTTTCGACGCCCGTCTACGTCCTTCGTACCTCGCTGCAGGGCTCTCTTTTGGGAAGGAGAGGAAGAAGCTCAGAAGATCGAGATCGTTGAGGGGGTCGTACGGGCAGTCCGCCTTCTTGAGAACGGAAATCGCCAGATTCTTGCTTTCTACTGGCCCGGCGATGTCGTTATGCCGACCCATTCAACCCATCAGCAGTTTACTGCAGAGGCCGTGACAGATTGTCGCGTTATCCGATCGAGGACTTCTGGGGTGTGCCGGAGCGATGAGCCCTGTGGGGCCCACCAGGTGCTGGCAGATACCCTCACCTTGGTGATGACCATGAGCCAAAAGAACTGCGTGGCGCGCATCGCCTGGCTCTTGCTGCGCATACGGCCACACTTGCCTGCGGACCCAAAACGCCCTGGCGCGCTCCGACTTCAGTTACCCCGGGCTGATATCGCCGATCACGTTGGAACGTCGCTCGAAACGGTTTGTCGTACCTTGGCCGAGTTCAAGGCGAAGAAGGTCATCGACCTTCCCAATCGTAAGACGATCAAGTTCACCGATCTTGAGGGGCTAGCGAGGATTTCCAACGGGCGAGCCGTTGATTAAACCGCTTCGTGCTGTAAGCGTCTCGCCGCGACTGTTCTTTGTGGTTCGCGGCGGGTTATCCTCGGATGTCGAACGTGATCAGATTGAGGCTTTCACAACTACACCGCCGCGCGCCAGGCCTTGATCGGCTAACTGGCTTTCGCATCGCTTGACCCGCGAACTCTCGTTCTCGGCGTTCCGGCCGAAGTCGAAGTGGCCTGTCGACGGAACACCGGTGCGACCGGCCTGCCAATCAGATGGGCTTCCGGCCCGTCCTCCAGCGCCTTCTGATATACGGCGAGTGCGCCGTCGATGGCCTCGATGGTTCGGTCGATATCATCGTTGGTGTGCGAATAGCTTGTGACCAGTGAGGGCGCTAGCAAGCCGCGGCGGATTGTCTCCTGGAGAAACAATGTGCGGAAGGTCTGTGATGGCACTCCGTCACGATCACAACAAGCATAGACCATGTTGGACGTCCGGCCGGCGAGCTTGAAATAGCGGGTTAATCCGCGGCGCTGCGTGGAGTCTTCGATGCCGGCCTTCAGGCGACTTCCTTGGCGATGGAGCGTCTCGATGACTGGTTCGTCGCGATAGGTGTTCATGACGGCCAGGGCCGCAGCCAAAGCGTGAGTCTCGGCACCATGTGTCGTCGAAAGCAGGAAGACGCGATCGCGATCATGATTGAGGCCGCCCAGCTCCATGATTTCGCGTCTGCCGAGCAGCGCAGAAATTGCGATGCCGTTGCCCATCGCCTTGCCGAAGGTCGATAGGTCGGCCTTAATTCCATGGTGACGCTGGGCAGAGCACTCCGGCCATCGAAAGCCTGTGATCATCTCGTCGATGATCAAGAGAGCACCGTTCCGATGACACAGTTCGTGCAGTTCGGCGAGATATCCCGGCGTCGGCGGTACCTCCTTTTCGGCTTCGAGGATCAGGGCTGCCAACCGACCCGGGTATCGAGCGAACAGCGCCTCCGCCGAGGACAGGTCGTTGTACCGGAATCCCTGTGTCAACTGCGCCATAGCCCGGGGTATGCCGGCGCTCATGGGTGTCGTGCAGATCGCCCAGTCGTCGTAGGAGAAGAAGGGCTGACCGGAGCAGAGCGCTATCATGTCCCGGCCCGTATAAGCTCGGGCAAGCCGTATGGCAGCCGTCGTGGCAGTTGATCCGTCCTTGGTGAATTTCGCCATTTCGGCGGCGGGGACGAGCTCGATCAGGCGCTCCGCACATTCGACCTCAAGTGCCGAAGGCCGCGTAAAGTTTGTGCCTTGTGCCAGCTGCGCGGCTGCGGCCTGCATGACAGCTGGAAAGCCATGGCCCAGCGACACCGCGCGCAGTCCCATTCCGTATTCGATGAACTCGTTGCCGTCGACGTCCCATACATGGCAGCCCAAGCCTCTCGAGATGAAGCCTGGCGCGAGGAGCGGGTACTGATCGTCGCCCTTCGCGTAAGTATGTGCTCCGCCCGGGATCGCAGCGCGCGCCCGAAATCGCAGCGCTCCCGACGCTGCGAAGTTGTCTAGATTTGTTTCCGCGAAAAAACTCGACCTAATATTCATCGCCAAACCCCTTTTCAACGCGTGATGTTCGAAGAACCGCAATTACGCGCCGCCCGGCTGCATTTGATGACACAAGAATGTCACGTATTTGAGGGTTCTCAACTTGGCATCAGCCGCGACCTGGAATCCAGACGACCTTTCCCAATTGCCGCAGTTCGGTCAGGCTGACTGCAAAGGTAGTCGACCTTTTGACAATCTCCGTTTTTTGGGGCGGACGCAGCTGGCCTGGCGGGGTACATCACCCCGCTACCCAGAGCATCGTTTGAACGCCGCCATTGCATGGCCCACCGTTATTGAGCTTTGTCAGATTGGCGAATTCAGCTCTGGCTAGGCTGTCGTGAGGTCATGTCACGGATTGAGTGGGCAATGTCTGAATTCGAACAACTCAGAAACGCAACCTACGCAACCCAGTTCAGGGGCACGAAAGCGGCGAGCCGAAGTTTCGAATGGCCTGTCCTCGGTATCGCATTTGCGCTGGTCAGCGTCGTTGCGTGGGATCTAGCTCTGCTGTGGCTTGCAGCCAAACTCTGTCGGATCGTGTTCATCTAGTAGCCTGAACCCAGCTATTTCATCTGCCTCATGATATTTTCCGAAACAATCCTCGCCGGCGCCTACACGGTGGAGATAGATAGGCATCAGGACAACCGGGGATACTTCGCTCGGGTATTCTGCGCCGACACATTTCTTGCGCACGGCCTCAAGCCCGTCGTCGCACAGGCAAGTATCAGCTACAACGCAAAACGCGGTACGCTGCGCGGCCTGCATTTCCAATATCCCCCAGCGACGGAAAACAAGTACGTCCGATGCACCAAGGGCGCGGTGGCCGACGTGATCGTCGACCTGCGGCCGGAATCGGCAACCTATTTGCGACATATCATCGTTAACCTCTCCGCGGACAATGGCCGCGGGCTCTACATACCGGAACGCTTCGCGCATGGTTTCATCACGCTCACTGACGACACAGAGCTGATTTATCTAATCAGCAACTATTACACGCCGGGCGCGGAAGGCGGGTTGCCGCATGACGATCCTTCGCTTGGAATTTCCTGGCCGGCAGAAGTGCGCGTGCTCTCGGATCGTGACAGGGCATGGAAGCCCCACAGCAATATCGGGAACGAATTGAAGGCCCGCATGAATATCGCTGTCCCCAAGAGGTCGTAGGCGAGGGCTCCACGTTCGCAAAAAGCAAACGTGACTTGACGACCGTCAATAGCTCTGTCCCGATCAACGCTAGCGTGTCGGTGACATCACAGATTGCCATCGGCAGGAGCATAGAATGCTGAAAGAAGCAGCATCCACCCTTAACGTCAAAGCACCAACTGCGCATGCAATGGAGTTGAGCTGTTGTCGTTTCTGTAGCGCGCCTCTTGAACGTGTGTTTATCGATCTCGGAATGTCTCCATTGGCAAATTCCTATCTCCGGAACGAGAAAGCCAAACAAGACGAGCGCTTCTTTCCGTTGCGGGCTTACGTTTGCGGAGAGTGCTTCCTTGTCCAGCTCGAGGAATGGGAGGCGCCGGAGAATATCTTTGGAGACTATGCCTACTTTTCATCCTACAGCGATTCATGGCTGCAGCATGTTAAGTCCTACGTCACCCGAGTCATCGAAAGGTTCGGAATCGGGGCAAACAGCAAGGTCGTCGAGATCGCGAGCAACGACGGCTATTTGCTGCAATACTTTGTCGAAGCCGATGTGCCGGTTCTAGGCATCGAGCCGGCTCAGAACGTCGCTGCCGTTGCGCGCGCGAAGGGCATTCCGACCCGTGTGGAGTTCTTCGGCGAACGTGCAGCCCGTACCTTGCGACGCGAGGGGCTACGCGCTGATCTGTTGATCGGAAACAATGTCTTGGCTCACGTGCCAAATTTGAATGACTTCGTCAAAGGCATGAGCCTTCTTCTCGCCGACGCGGGGGTCATCACGATGGAGTTCCCCCATCTGATGCGCCTGTTTGACGAGTGTCAGATTGACACCATCTATCACGAGCATTTTTCATACTTCTCGCTTATCGCTGTCGAGAAGATCTTTGCCGCCCACGGCCTGACATTGTTTGATGTCGAAGAGTTGCCGACCCATGGTGGCTCGTTGCGAATCTATGCTCAGCACGCCAACAAAGGATGGCATCCGATCTCCCATCGGGTACTGGATCTCAGGCGCCGCGAAATCGATGCCGGATATGCCAATCTTGACCACTACGACGCATTCGAAGAGCGCGCTGTGGAAACCAGGCAAAAGCTTCTTTCCTTTCTGGAGGATGCAAAGCGACAGGGCAAGCGTGTTGTCGGGTACGGCGCCCCAGCCAAGGGCAACACACTCTTGAACTACTGCGGCATAACCTCGGACCTCATTGAGTATACGGTCGACCGAAACCCACACAAGCAGGGGGCGTTGTTGCCGGGATCCCACATTCCAATTCTCGAGCCCGAACGCATAAACGTGACAAAGCCGGACTACATTCTCATTCTACCCTGGAACCTGAAGCGGGAGATCGTTAGCCAGCTGTCATTCGCCCGCAGTTGGGGAGCTCAGTTCGTGGTGCCGATACCCGAGCCCAGGATCGTGGATTGAGCCGACCGGATACCGGAGGGACGTGGAGCATGGATGACATTGCAAGGCATGCAGACTTCGCGGACCTCAGGGAGAGTGAGGCGGCCGTTGACCTGTCAGCGGACAAGACCGGACGTGCACTCCACGAGTTTATTGCGGATATGTATCCCATCTCCCGCAGCATAACGGGGGATGGGATCCGAAGAACGATCGATCTCATCCGGAACTACGTTCCTCTTACCACGTGCGAAGTACCGTCCGGCCTCCAGGTATTTGATTGGACCGTTCCACCGGAGTGGAACGTGCGTGATGCATATGTCAAGAACAGCGCCGGCGAGCGCGTGATCGATTTCGGGAAGTCGAACCTGCACCTCCTGGGCTACAGCATACCGGTGAGGGCGCACATGACGCTCGACGAGCTTAAGCCTCACCTCTACTCGGATCCGGATAAGCCGGACTGGATTCCCTATCGGACAAGCTATTACCAGAAGACCTGGGGCTTCTGTCTGCCGCACAATGACCTATTGGCAATGCAGGAGGACGATTACGAGGTTTGTATCGATGCCAGCCTCGCACCGGGTCATCTGACTTACGGCGATCTGAGACTGCTTGGTCGCACCTCGGACGAGGTGCTGATCTCCTGCCATATCTGTCATCCGTCGCTCTGCAATGACAACCTGTCCGGGATCGCGGTCGCAACCGCGCTGGCGCAGCACCTTCGGAAGATGGAGCTCAGGTATACATATCGCTTCGTATTTATCCCCGGCACTATTGGAGCGATCACCTGGTTGGCGCTCAACGAGGCTCATGTCGGTCGGGTGAAGCATGGATTTGTGTTGACCTGCGCCGGCGATTCGGGGGCGATGACCTACAAGAGGAGCCGCCGCGGCAACACAGAGATCGATCGAGCCTGGTCCTATGTGCTTGAGCAGAGCGGCGAACCGCACGAAATCCAGGAGTTCTCACCTTACGGCTATGACGAGCGGCAATATTGCTCGCCTGGCTTCAACCTACCAATCGGCACCGTAATGCGAACGCCGTTCGGTAGATTCGCGGAGTATCACAGCTCGGCCGATAATCTGGAGTTTGTTCGCCCTGCTGCGCTGTACGATACTCTAACGAAGGCGATTGCAGCCATCGACGTCATCGAGAACAACGCCTACTTTCGGAACGAGAAGCCATTCTGCGAGCCAAAATTGGGCAATTATGGCCTTTATCGTGGATTGGGCGGGCTCGCGGCCGGAGACTTCCAGATGGGGCTGCTATGGGTCCTGAACATGTCGGACGGGGATCATTCACTCTTCGACATCGCCGAACGATCCAAGTTGCCTTGGGCGGTGATAAAGGAAGCGGCCGCCGCGCTGAGCCGAGCTGGTCTCATCAAGCAAACCGAGCCGAGCCCGACAAACTAGTTTCGTCAGGGCGGGTGGTGTTTGGCCGCCGATAGAGGTTGAGACAGCTGAAGGGCGACGAGTTGATGGTGTCCGCTGGAAAAGCGGCTCGCCAGCACGTCGAATTTGAGCATTCCCGGACCGGCGAGAGGTCATGATACAGAGGGTGGTGCTCATTGTCGGGTGGGTGGTACTCGTGTTCATCACGTTCACTAACACCAATTCAAGGTCGTCCGAGGTTGGCTGGCCTTCAACTGGAGCACTTCGCTGCCTTCGCTGTAATGGGCTCTGCGTTTTCGTTCGGCATGACACGTCGTACATGGGCTGTACTTGCCTTGGTGATCCTCAGCGCGCTTGCTCTCGAAGGCATGCAGTTGCTAGCGACGGATCGGCATGGTCGGATTCTCGACGCCGCAGTGAAGGTCATCGGGGGAGTCTGCGGGGCCGGCGCCGGCCGTCTAGTTCCGCATCTGATCGATATCCTGACTTCGCCATCCGCGAAACGTCATCAGTAACAGCGCGTGGTATTTGCAGCGAATCCCTTGCACAGCTGCTCGTGCGCTACCGCTCCCGCAAGCTTTCCTGCTTATACCGCATGATCGGTGATAAGAGATAGCTAATGACACTACGTGATCCAGACTTGATCTCGACGGTGGCAGCCATACCGGGTGAAAGGCTGACATGCTTGTTCTCGATGTTCATGTAGCTGCGGTCGAGCGACACCCGCGCTGCGTAGACGAGCTCCTGTCCATTGGGTTCGCTGCTGGTTGTCCCGGCGCCGAGAGGCCTGGTGTTGCCGTTCTCCGGTGGCTTGTTCCGGGGAATGGCGTCCTGGGAGATGTTGATCACCTTGCCATGTAGCAGTCCGTACCGGGTAAAATTGAAGGTATCGATCTTGATGGCGGCGTTCTGGCCTGCCTCGACGAAGCCGATATCCTGATTCGAGATCATGGCCTCAACTTCGAGATTGCTATCGATTGGAACGATCATCATGATTGGTTGCGCCGGCGTGACGACACCCCCGACGGTATGAACTGCGAGTTGCTGTACGACGCCATCAATTGGCGCAGTCAGGTTTTGCAGGCCGGTGTGCCGCTCGGCTTTGATGACGTCCTGGCTTAGACCGGCAGCCTTCTGTTCCGCCTTGGCGAGTTCCTCGAGCAACGTTCGTTCGTATTCGGCAATGGTCTTGTTGCGGTTCTCCACCAGAACCCCGACGGCGGCATCTGCTTCGCCAAAACGGCTTTGCTGAACGAGTATCTCCTGTCGTTGACCGAGTAGCTCTTGGTAGTCGGCCAAGTACTGCAGCTTAGAACCGAGTTCTTTCTGGTACAGCTGCTCGCGTATCTCGACGCGCTGCTGGAGCGGGCCAATTGTGGCTTTCAGCTTATCCATCGACGCCTTCGAAGTGGCCCGTTCAGCTTCCTTTTGTGAGATTTGGCGGTCAATTGCAGCGAGTTTGGCAGCCTGCTCGGTGGCTTGGCTGACGAGAAAGCGACGATGCATCTCGATCAGCGCAGTTGTGGCGGCTGGGGGCGGGTTAAACGCCGAAGCGGGATCAGTCTTATTTGACAGTAACGCCTTCAGGCGGGAGGCGTCGAGCTGCGCACTCATCAGATCGCTCTTGAGGTGGTTCAGCTCTGCAGCGGAAATGGTCGCATCCAGATCAACCAGGCGTTCACCGGCTCTGACGGTTTGGCCGTCGTGAACGTAGATCGCGCGAACAACGGCGGTCTCGAAGGGCTGGATGGTCTTGGTTCGGTCGCTCGGGATGATCTTGCCAGGAGCGATAGCAACAATGTCGATGGTTCCAAGGCAGGCCCAGAGCAAGGCGACAATGAAACCCGCCGTGATGCTGATGACGATGGTACGTCCAACGGGCGAAGGAGGGGTCTCGATGATTTCGAGTGCTGCGGGGAGGAAAGCGAGTGCTTCGCTCGGATGAATCCTGTGGGAAGGCGTCAGCCCGACAACGGCGCGGCCGAGCTTGCGGGCGTGATCCGCGAAAACAATGACCGCGTTCCCGCTGTTCGCATTCCGGGGAGGCTCCGTCGGCGCGGCCGGCCGCTGCTTGGACATTGCAGATGCGCGATCGGCGCGAGACGAAAACATACCAGCCAGTCGTGCCCTAACAATCAGGGATCGCTCCTTTGAACGCCGGATGAATTCCAGGCAGCATCGTGAAAAGCGCAGTAGCCGAGCGGTGATGGCGCGTTGATGGGCGATCACGACGAGCCGTCCGTCCCAATTGGACTCAAGCTCGTATCTGGAAATGATAGATGGCCTTGCGGCGCCAGCGGTCATCACCACGGCCTCATAGCCATGTACTTTTCCGAGTAGGAGAAAGCTGCCGCTGCGAATCGGGAGGATGCCAGGCAGGGCTGATGCCGATAGTCCGTCCCAATCGGTCAGAACACAGCTCGCAGAGAGATTGAGCTCCCTCGCATAAGCGAGCATTTCCGGGACATCGATAGGCGTGTAGCCGGACCGCTGGCGAATATGATCGAGGCTGCTGTCAACACCACGCAATCGGAGCAGGAGGTCGAGCACAAACAGCCCCGGATCGTCGAACGTCTCTGCCGTCGTCTTTTTCATGCGGCCTCGTCGATGCCCGCGTGAGCTCGACCGTGTCGCCTGTCGGTGTCGACGCAAGCGAAGGGCAGGCTATGCAAGGTCATGGAAGCCAGACTGTAGGCGGAAGAGCTTTGAATAACGTCCTCCGCGCTTGACCAGCTCTTGATGAGAGCCATCCTCGACCAAGCGGCCATCTTCAATCGTGATGATCCGGTCGGCCATTCGTAAGGCCGATAGCCGATGCGCAATGATCAGGACAGTACGGCCGTGCACGATTTTGGCCATGTTCTGTTGAACGATGTGCTCACTCTCGTAGTCGAGTGCGCTGGTCGCCTCGTCAAAGATCAGGATCCGGGGATTGGTTACCAGCGCGCGCGCAATCGCAATGCGCTGACGCTGTCCGCCGGACAGGCTGCTCCCGCGTTCGCCGACTATCGTGTCGTATCCGTTCGGTAGTTGTAGAATGAAATTGTGTGCACCGGCCATTGTGGCCGCTTCAACCACACGCTCCGTCGATGTCGCGGGATCCGCGAAGGCAATATTGTCCCTGACCGAACAGTTGAAGAGGACACTGTCCTGGAGAACTACACCGATCTGTCGGCGCAGCCAGGCGGGGTCAACCTGAGTCACGTCGATCCCGTCGACGAGGACCCGGCCTCGCTCCGGGATATACAGCCGCTGCACCAGTTTGGCCAAAGTGCTCTTCCCCGAGCCCGAGGAGCCCACTATTCCAATGACCTGCCTTGCCGGAACGTGCAGCTGCACATCTCGAAGGATTTCAGGCCCATCGATGCGGTAGCGAAAGGCCACCTGTTCGAACGCAATATCACCTCGGATGCTATGCAGCGCCGTTTTTCCAGGGCTGTAAACAGGCTCCGGCTCTGTGTTCAGGATGTCGCCGAGGCGCGCGATCGAGAGCCTGGCTTGGTGAAAATCTTGCCAAGTCTGGGCTAATCGGAGGACCGGGCCGCTGATGCGACCGGAGATCAGATTGAAGGCAACCAGCTCGCCAACAGTAAGATCTCCAGCCATGACGAACCGAGCGCCGAAATAGAGGATGGCGACGCCGACCAGCTTGTTGACAAGCTGGACCGATTGGCTGGACACGTTCGCCAGGCTGATGACACGAAAGCTCGCTGCGACGTATCCGGCGAGCTGTTGCTCCCAGCGACGTTGCATCTGAGGCTCGACAGCCATCGCCTTGAGCGTTTCCATCGCGGTGACGCTCTCCACAAGAAAGGCCTGGTTCTCCGCACCCAGCCGAAATTTTTCGTCGAGCCGCCGCTGAAACAGAGGCGTCGCTCCGGCAGAAATTGCGACATAGACCGGAAGCGAAGCGAGGACGATCCAGGTTAGCGTTGGCGAGTAGAAGGCCAGCACTGCAATGAAGACAACCGAGAAGGACAGGTCGATGACCAAGGTCAGAGCAGAACTCGTCAGGAAATTGCGGATATTTTCGAGTTCCCTGACCCTCGCGACAGAGTCACCCACCCGCCGAGCCTGGAAGTAGCCGATCGGCAAGGCCAACAGGTGACGGAATAGCCGAGCGCCTAGTTCGACATCGATTCGGTTGGTGGTGTGAGAGAAGAGGTATGTACGGAGAACTCCGAGGATCGTTTCAAACATCGCGGTCGCTACGAGGCCGATGGCGAGTACGTCCAGCGTACTCATGCTGCGATGCACTAGAACCTTGTCGATAACCACCTGGAAGAAGAGCGGCGATACCAGGGCAAACAGCTGAAGGCAGAACGATGCTGCAAGGACTTCGAGGAGCAATCGCCGGTATTTTCGAATTGCGCCGAGAAACCACGTGATGTCGAAACGCCGTGCAAGATCGGAAAGAGCGGCTCGACGCGTCATCAGAATGACCGCGCCGTCCCAGACGGCTTCGAGTTCTATCCGCGACATCATGACCGGTTGCGGGCGACCCGGCTCAAGCGCGATGACCCGCTCCTCGGTGGCCTTTCCGAAGATAAGAAATCTATCCTCACGAAGGATCGCGAGCGCGGGCATCGGCAGACCGGAAAGCCTAGACCAATTGGTCCTGACGACACGTGCCTTCAACCCAAGCTCCTTGGCAGAGCGGAGAATCTCGGCGACCCTGATAATGGTCCCAAACTGATGACGGATGCGCTCAGGATCTATGGCGAGGCCGTTGAAGCGGAGCATCATAACCAACGCGATCAACCCTTGATCGGGGATTGCGCCAATTGGCTCAAGGTGCTCGGGCATCCTCTCTCCGCATTGCATCGAGCAGTTGCGATCCGGCAGTCACCGGGCAGTTCTCGCCGATCACGAAGTTATGTCGTTTTGACGCCCGAGCGCGTCCTTAGACGCAGCCCGTATCCTCAGAATTGGGCCGCATTCCGACTCGAAGAGGGGCCAGCACCCCATCATCCTAGGCCGCGCACTGGTGGCGAGTTGACGGCCGTCAATATCGGCGCATAGCGGTCGCCTATCATCCTGCTGATGGTTGTAGTTGCGACGAGATCAGCCTGCCCGACCGAACACCATCCTGCAGGCGTTGGTGTCCGCCCCGCAGTGTGGCCTGTTTCGGTCTCCAGAAAAGGACCGCGGCGATGACGGAGCCTTCGTTCGATTTCAGCGAAGAAATCGCTGTTTCGGTGGCGCGCTCAAGGCTGAGTCCGGAGCAGGATGTCCCGTCTTCTAGACGAGAACGGCTTGGCGGATCGGGTCGGAACGCTATGAAAGTGTTGTTTGCGAACAAGTTCTTCTTTCGTAACGGCGGCTCCGAAGTCGTGATGTTCGACGAGATGGAGTTGATGCGCAGGCGGAATGTTGATGTCGTCGAATTCTCCATGAATGACGATCGAAATATTCCATCACGCTTCCAATCGTACTTCGTCTCGCAGAAATCGTATCGCGCATCATCCAGACGCGAAAAGCTGAGATCGGCATTATCCTTTATTCATTCATCCGAAGCTGTCTCGCAAATTACGCGCCTCATCCGAGATGAGAAGCCGGACATATTGCACTGTCATAACATCTATCACCAGCTCACTCCCTCGATCGTCACCGCAGCAGCGGAAATGGGGGTTCCCGTCGTTCTCACGCTTCACGACTACAAACCGGTGTGTCCCGTCTATACGCAGCTAAGCAACGGACAGGTGTGTGCGAGATGCGGCGACGGCGCCTTCGAGACGATTCTCGCTCGTCGTTGCGCCGACGGTTCTCTAGGGCGCAGCGCCTTGCTTTGGGCGGAGGCGCGCTATCACGCGCTGCTGGGAAGCTATCATCGCGTCGGAAAATTCATTGCGCCGAGCAAGTTCATGTATGAGGCCATCGTCCGTCGGTTCGGTGCAGATAAGGTGGTTCATATTCCAAACGGGATCGACGCATCGCGTATCGATACCTCTGTCGGCGATGACGGATACGCACTGTATTTCGGGCGCCTGTCGCCTGAAAAAGGCGTTGAGGATCTCCTTAAAGCTCATGCGACCGCCCAAGGCGCCTGGCGGCTGGTAATCGCCGGCACTGGACCGCTTTTCGATGAGCTTCGGCGGAAATACCCCGCGGCGGAGTTCAGAGGGCATCTCATGGGCATCGACCTCGAGCGCACAATCAGGGAGGCGGGTTTGATTGTCGTGCCCTCGGTGTGGCACGAAAACAGTCCTCTCTCGATTCTTGAGGCGATGGCGCATGGCAAGCCAATCGTCGCTTCCCGCATTGGCGGAATTCCCGAGTTGGTCAGAGACGGGACGACAGGTCTGTTGTTTGACCCTGGCGACGTTATTCCACTCTCTGAAAAGGTCAGAACTCTCCTGGTCGACCGCAGTCGTCGCGAGGTGTTCGGTCGCAACGCACGCAAGACCGTCGAGAACGAGTACTCGCTCGAGAAACACGGTGCGGCGTTACTCTCGTTATACGAGGATCTGATTGCATCAGTCGGCTTACACAGGAAAGTTGGATCATAAAATGGACCTTACCGTCATTTCCACGTTCCGCTGCAACTCCAAGTGTCAGATGTGTTACATCTGGCAGAATCCGACCGAGCCGAAGGAAGAGGTGTCGCTGGCTACGTTGTCGAAGCTTCCATCCGGCTTCGACAATTTGAATGTGTCGGGTGGAGAGCCGACGCTTCGCAAAGACCTCGAAGAGATGATCGATCTTCTCTATCCGAAGGCAAGAGTGACGGAAATATCGTCGAACGGGCTGCATCCGGAGCGCCTCGTTCCGATCATCAAGAAACACCCCAACATCAAGGTACGCTTCTCGCTCGAGGGCGATCAGGAGACCAGCGATAGAATTCGCGGGGAGAAGGACGGTTACAGCACCAAGATCGCGGGACTTCGTATGCTGCGCGAAGCCGGCGGCACCGACCTCGGCTTTGCGATGGTCATCCAGGACGAAAACGTCGATCAGCTCGTCAATGTCTATGAGTTCGCTCGCAAGGAAGGATTCGAGCTGGCAACTTCCACGCTTCACAATGCGTGGCAGTTCTACAAGAACGACAATTACTTCTATGATCGGAAGGCAGTCGCGCGGAAGGTTGAAGGGCTTATTTCGGCGATGCTGCGTAGTCCGAAGCCAAAGAACTGGTTTCGGGCCTACCTGAACCTTGGCCTGATCGAGAAGATTCTCGGTCATGATCGGTTGATCCCGTGCAGTGCGGGTAAGGATTTTGCCTTCATCGACCCGTGGTCGGACGTATGGGCTTGCAACGTCCGCTCGGATCTGCCCATGGGAAATCTTGCGCGGGAATCATGGAGCGAGATCATGAACAGCGAGGCCGCTCAGCAGACACGGAAAAAGGTCGCGAGCTGTGGGCAGAACTGCTGGATGGTGACGACCGCGCGGACCGCGATGCGGTCCAACCTGGTCCCTCAGCTTCCGAAAGGCGAGCCGTTGTTATGGGTCATCAAGAACAAGCTCAAGGTCTCGATCGGCAAGAGCATATGCTTTGACAGCTATATTGATTATTCCGACGTGCGTCCATCGCCGCATGTCGAGCGAACGTCGTTCTTGAACAAAAATGTCAAGGCCCGGCTGGTCAAGGGCCGCATAACCCCGGACGAGCATTACCCGCTGCGAACATTTATGAACAATTAGATTGGAAGGAAGTCCAGATGAGAAGGCGTGAGATCTACATGTTCGGCTTCCGTGGCTTCCCTCAAATTCAGGGTGGTATCGAGACGCATGCAGAAAATCTCGCACCAAGGTTGGTCGAGCTAGGCAGGGGGGTTACCGTCTGCATGCGATCTCCTTACGTCGCCCCGAATGTCCCCAAAGTCTGGAAGGGGGTGCGGGTACTGCGACTGTGGACTCTAAGTAACAAGTATCTGGAGACTCTGCTCCATTCCGTAGTCTGCGCACTTGTCGCAATGGTGCGGCGGCCGGCGTTGGTGCACATTCACGGTATAGGTCCTGCAATTGTAACGCCGTTGCTTCGTGCTGTCGGCCTGCGGGTCGTCGTCACGCATCATGGTGAGGACTACAATAGGGAAAAATGGGGCTGGGCGGCGCGTATGGTCCTGAGGACCGGCGAAGCTGTCGGAATGCGCTATGCTAGCAAGCGCATCGCAGTCAGTCGCAGCATAGGCGAACTCATCACTTCCAAATATGGCAAACCCTGCGAGGTGGTGCCGAATGGCGTGGTGTTCTCGGACTTGCCGCAGCAAAGCGAACAGGTGGTCGGGTTGGGATTGGAGCCGGGACGATACGTATTGACGGTCGGCCGGCTTGTTCCTGAGAAGCGGCAGCTCGATCTTTTGCGCGCATTCCTGGCTACGGCAATGCCGGGATGGAAGCTCGCCATAGTTGGAAAGATCGACCACCAGAATGAGTACGCGGATCAGCTGGTTAGAGAGGCGGCCCGCCACCAGAACGTTGTCATGGCCGGGTTTCAGACCGGCGACGGGCTGCGACAACTCTACGCCCATGCGGCACTGTTTGTTTTGCCGTCGTCGCATGAGGGATTGCCGATCGTTCTGCTTGAAGCGCTTAGCTATGGATTGCCGGTGCTGGTAAGCGATATCGCACCTAACCTGGAGGTGGTGGGCGATCCCGAGCACATTTTCCATGTCGGTGATTGTGAGGAGTTGGGTGCGAAGCTGTTGGTGCTGACAAAGACGCGTCTGAGCGCGTCTGAGCGCGAAATGGTACGTCGCGAAAGCGCCTTGCGGTACGATTGGTCCGATATCGCATCGAGAACGTCGGATATCTATGATGACCTGCTCGGCCGGACACGGCAGCAAGACGATCTATCGCGCGCAAGCTGGGGCGCCAGCGCAAGGTCGCAACAATCGGCATACGGCAGACCAGCCAACCATTGAGGCATTGCCAGTGCTTTCGACGACAAAGTCTGGCAGCATATTGGCGCCCCATACGTTGATCGGGTTGAAGCGATGCCGCTCCCGGGCTGGCGGTGCCGAGGATTATGGCTGTTACTCGGAGCTTGATTTCAAGTCGGGCGTCCCCGGTTCTCAGTGCTGAGATCTCAGCTCTTGCGGTCCTCCCGCAACTATGGTCTGGCGATAGCGTCGGCCATGGTCGATGGGCGTGGCGGCCAGAGTCTGTAGCCCGCGACCGAAACCTCGGGGAGCCACGGGCTCTGCGACCGGATCCGATCGGTCGGCCAGCCGCCAGCACAAGCTGGATTTCTCCCATTGCCTAGATAATGGACATAGATTGGGGCTTCCGAAAGCCGTCGAACCCTGAGAGGCTCCGGGTCGGGGATTCGCCGGCCCGATGAAGCTGGCCAGGTGTCGAAGCGCCGGGCGTTGCTGGATTATGTGAGAATGAGCAGGGTGGATGAGCTAACGACCGGTGAGATTGACGAGCAGATTGTTTCGATCATCGAGCTGGCCGGTGAAAATTTAGTGCGCCTGTCCGATCCGTCATTCGAGTTCGTGCCGGAGCGGATGACAGGAGCGATATCGGCCATTCATCAGCGCCTGAAAGCGGAGCTTGCTGCGCTTCTTAAGCTGCGGACCGTATACGGCGATCTGATCGTTTGCCGCATTGTTGCCGGCAGCTATCCCTGGATCCGTGACCAATTGTCGCCGTATCAACATTTGAGACTCGCGTGGCTACAGCTCACGCAGCTGAGCAGCATGTTTGATCACTCCATGACTGAGCTCGATCGCCTTCACGACGAAACGCTAGAGTTGCTTTCTATCGACGTTGAAAGAGCGGTTGCTGATGGCTCTCCTCGAACGAGGGCGGGCGGGCGGAACACGCGGGTAGATCGCTGGTTCGAAGTTGTGCCGCAGCACGAAGCGCCAACGTTCGAGACCATGAGGATTGCAAGCGAGTTGTCGATCGCTGACGCACTCATCGCGGAGTACTGTGACGCTGCGCGGCGCGAGCTATTGGGAGAGATCGACGCGACCGCACAAATCGTGAGTTCCAGCATCGCTGGTTTTTTGTCGGATCATGGGGGCGAGCTGATAGACCTTATTGGTCGTTACAACGACATGGTCGAGAACCTCAAACTCCGGTATCGCCGAACGTGAGACGCAGATTTTGAACTGTCGGGAACACGAAATATCCTTTCATTCTGCAGAACTCGATTCCTGTTTAGATTCCTGGATACCGACTCGCAGCTGACTGGCCGTTACCCTGCCTGCGACGGAAGCGAGCTCGTAGCTCACTCTTTGCCCTTCAATCAACGTCGAAATGCCGGCTTCCTCGACGGCGGACATATGAACGAATATGTCCTTGCCTCCGCCGTCGGGCCTTATGAAGCCGTAACCCTTAAACTTATTGAACCAGACTACGAATCCGTTAGCCAAAGTTCCTCCGGCATCCGCATGATCTAGTCCGACGTAAAGATTGCGAAGCGTAGAAATTCACATCGGGCGTAGAATGACTTCTTTTGCTCAAACCCCGGTTGTTACCCCTTGGTCCGATGAGGGGTGAGTTTCGTTCATTCAGACTAACCGGCGCTGCAAAAATGCTGCGTATGAATCGGAACTCGTGGCCCAATGCTCACATCCCCACAATAGATACGTCAAGTGTTGCTGCGCAAATAAGCAATATGCCGCGTTTATTTGCAGATATGCCTCCTGCCTTGCGTGTGCTGTAGGCGCAAGCGCCTCTCGAAACGTCGATCGACTTAAATGCTGCATCTCGCGATTAGTTGCAAAGACGCAGTGTTAAAGCGATCGCGATCTGAAAGCCTGGTTAAGCCAAGAAAGAGCTACGGCAATATGGAATGTCGCACAACGCACCTCTTTCGCGACAACCAGGGTCTGGGGCGAAAGCGATTCGCGACGAGGAGGCGATTAGCAGAGCAGGTGCCTGCCTTGGTTTCGTCGGGAAGCGCAAGTTTGACAGGCATTTGTGATATTCTCCGACCGTCCGCGTGAGATGACGTCAGTCGAGTGCCGGAGATTGAAGCCGATTCACCTCGCCAGATCGACAAGTCGGAGTGGAAGCTTTAGCCTGCTAACGATCTTTCTCACAGCTTGTGGTGTTCTTCCAAGGCGTCGTGAAACGGCGTGCAAGCTCTTTCCCTCTAAAATGAGGAACCGTACCTGCTCGATCTCGTGATGACTCCATGGCGGAGCAACCTTTCGCTTGGTGGTCTGCGGGGCCAACACTATAGCGCTCCTTTTCAGGCTGTTACGAAGAGGCAAGGGTCTCGAGGTCAGGGAAGCGGGGTGAGCTGGTAAGTCGTGACAATCGGGCTTGCTTGCTCCGCATCATAGTTCTGGCTGGCTATAGCTTGGATGGCCTCGCGATGCCGATGAAAGGTCGCTCGAATGTCCATTTCATCGGCGCCATCGACCGCTGCGCGATCAATAAGAGCGTCCCAATCAACTTTGCAGATCACTCGTTTGGGACCGTCAAACATCGCGAACAGGATGCCCGAATGTTGGTCAACAACGGTCATCTCTCCGGAAGGGTCATGTCGAAGGGGCATCGCAGCGGATCTCCGTTGTGCAATTCTTCGTTGGAGTTTGCTCCGGGGTTCAGGAGTTTCTTTCGCACTACGCCCTATGCCGGCGAAGACTGCCTTGCACGAGATGGAAGCTAGGGAAATAAAGCAATGTTGAATCTGATCACGGTCAAGTTGTGGGACCGGCCCCGGCATCAAATCGCCTCATGCCAAAGGAGTTTGCTATCGGCTCTCCGCAATAGCTGTCTCTGGTCCGCTGGTCCGAACCAGCGTCGCCCTCGATTGCGCCGCAAAGGGATCATGGATGGTTGAAGCTCGTACTGGTGCGCTCTGCTCAGATTTTATGCTGTCGACGATTGATTGGCGATTAGTGACTTCGCTTCGGGGTAGCAACCATGACCGACCGACCGACTGTCCTCGTCACGGGAGGCGCCGGCTATATTGGCTCGCATGCCTGCCGCGCCCTGGCCGCCGCCGGCTATCAGCCCGTCGTTTATGACAATCTTTCGACGGGTCATCGCAGCTTCGTTGCCGGCCCCCTGGTGACCGGCGACCTTCTCGACGGCGCAGCGCTGGCGCGCGCCTTCGCCGATCACAAGGTCACGGCCGTGATGCATTTCGCGGCGGCGAGCCTTGTCGGCGAATCCATGACCGACCCGCAGAAGTACTACATCAACAATTTGCAGGGCACGCTGTCGCTGCTCCAGGCGATGCGCAACGCCGATTGCCATCGCATCGTGTTCTCCTCGACCGGCGCCGTCTACGGCAACGCCGATTCCAAGGAACTGCCGGAAGACTTCCCCTGTGCGCCGATCAATCCCTATGGCGCGTCGAAATGGATGATCGAGCGGATGCTCGCCGATTACCGCGCGGCCTATGGCTTCGGCGCGTTCTGCCTGCGCTATTTCAACGCCAGCGGTGCCGATCCGGCCGGCGGCATCGGCGAGTTGCGCGACAACGAGACCCACCTCATTCCGCGCGCCATGATGGCTCTCCAGGGCCATGTCGACTTCGCGGTGTTCGGCGATGACTACGACACGCCCGACGGCACCGCGATCCGCGACTACATCCATGTCACCGACCTCGCCGCCGCGCATGTCGCGGCGCTGAAGCTGCTGGAACAGGGACATGCCGGCGGTAGCTTCAATCTCGGCACCGGCTCCGGCTTTTCGGTGCGCGAGATCCTGGGCGCGATCCGGCAGGAGACCGGCCGTGAGGTGCCGCACACCGTCAAGCCGCGCCGCGCCGGCGATCCCACCTATCTGGTCGCCGACCCCTCCGCCGCACGAAAAGTTCTTAACTTCGTGCCGCGCCATTCCGACCTGCCGACTGTGATCCGCACCGCCTGGGCCTGGCACCAGAAGGCGCATCCGCTCACGCGATTATAACGTACGAGCCAGTAGTCCGGCTTGGCGCATCGAGGTCAACCGTGCTGATGGGTTGCGACAAGCCCGGGGCATCGCTGTGCACGGGGATTGCTATGGAGCGGGGAGAACCACCGGTGGATTGCCGGCACGCCCGGTACGGTGGCTGGTCGCATGCAGGAGTGGTTAGAGGCCGGCGCCTGACGGCATCAGGTTGCAGGTCCCCTATCTTCCGAGCGGCTTGGAGGAACTGGTCCACGGGCTACTACCGGAGCGCAATGTAGCGGCTTATTCCGCACGGATTGCGACGGTCCGAGCTTGCGCCAAGCGCTAGGCCTCCCCCCGCCTGGCGAGTTAAGCGGCGCCTCTTGATCTATCCGTTGTACTCTTCAATTTCAGTCGTTCCCAACATCCTCAGCGCAGCGAGTATCGTGGTCGTGCGACAGATGCCCGATTGCGGCCGGATAAGCCCTAGTTCGCGACCGGTAAGTCATTGATGGTTCTCAACCCGTCGCTATCTCTTAATCAGCGGGTCCCAGGTTCGAGCCCTGGTGCGCCCACCATACAAGATCAAGACCTTAGCGAGAGAAACCGTTTGAGAGCGCCGAACTAAAACGGTTCTTCAAACGGTGTTTTTGGCGGCCGACCGGCGAGTCCCCTCGCGGCATCGTGCTCTACTTTGCTCGCTCAAGCAGAGGCGAAGCCGACTCGAAGGCCGACCGGCAGAACCGCTTCCTCAGTTCTCTATCTGGGTCAGAGCCGCCCGACATAGCGGGTATTTTTCCACTTTTGTTCTACATCATCAGTGACGCATTGGGGCGGCTGTGCCGCGCTGCTGTTGAAATAGTGCTTGAAGTGGATGTGAACCCTCATGTTGTCCGGCCGATAAGCCGCCATGCAGTCGTAGAGGAGAACCGATCCCGCTTCGAAGGGCCATATGGCGCTCTGCAGGATTTTGAATCCCAGGGAGCAGGCAAGTGCTTACCTGCAGTCTCAGCTGTTCGAGGCGGAATGATCGTGTGCCTGCTGGAGGTTGGGCAGGCGAGCTCGCGCCGGGCGAGATATCGTGCCGGACGAAGGCGCCGGCGTGAGCGTCTCTCCCTTCCCACCGACACCTCGGGCAGAATCGAAGAATACGCAGAGGTTTGCTGAAGTACGGGCTGACACTGCATGACGGAGTACAGATCCTGATCGATGAAGGCCGGAAACTCTTCGCGTCCCCGCCGCAGGCGAACCACCAAGGACGAATTCATCTTCGCGCGGTGGGCAGGAGGTAGTGCCTGAAGCTGACGTCGTCCTTCGTGACCGGCCACGAATTCGACAGCCCAAGTGGAAACACGAGCTGCGCGGTGTTGATGCAAGCATTTTGCGAGGCGCCATCCAGGAGAGTCGCGGAGCCGTCGATCGCCAAAAGGCAGCGCAAAACATCATCCGTGAAGCTGCCGGGACGAGGTACCTCGTAAGGGGAGTGCGACAAGGCGGCATCTTCACGGGCTTCGCCGGGCGCCTCAATATGCCGAGGTGGGCGGGAGATGGGGCCCAATGTCTATCAAGCAATGCGAATGATGCATTCGAGGCGTTGATGCGCGAACTTGTTGAAGCGGCATATTGCGAGATGGTCAATCTGAAGCCTGCTCCGATTGAGCCGTCGTGGATCATTGAAGGCAATCCGGAAGCTTGTTCGCACCTTGTGTCGACGAGCGCCTGTAAGACTGCCTGGACCATGATCTGGTCCTGCACCCAGGGCAAGTTCAACTGGCATTACGATTTCGACGAGACCGTCGTGATTCTCGAAGGATCAATCCTGCTCGAGGTCGATGGGGCTCCTCCGACGCGTTATGGAGTCGGAGACGTGATCGTGTTCCGTACCGGGGCGCGTGCCAAATGGCACGTCGAAGATAGTGTGAAGAAGGTCGCCTTCTGCCGGCTCAACAATCCGTCTCCGCTGGGCCTCGCCATCCGTGCCGCCAACAAGCTCAAGTCACTGATGCCTAGCCAACCTGCAGCGTCGCGACTTACTTGACGGGATGCAACTTAATAGCCGGACACGAAAGAAGTCGCTCAATGCGAGCATCACTTCTCTCGATCGAATTGGAACGACCCTGGCGCGGGAGTCGATTCCAGTCAGGCCCCGACCCATGCTTTAATCCGGCTTCCCCGGGTCGATGTCGTCATCGATCGCCGCCACATAGTTCACATGCAGAGTGATTGGGACCTTCGATCCGTCCAGAACCACACGCAGGCTTCTCGGATAAAATCCGCCGCCGATGACGCGTCCGGTCTTTCCAGCCAAGCGAGCGCCGGCTTCAGGCTTTACCTGGACCCGTGAGCCCGGAGGAAACCCGAGATTGGTGCAGGCTGATTCCGGCATGGCCTTCTCAGTAGTGAAAGAGACAGTGCTCGACGCCGCGAAGTTCAAAGGAAATGTTCTTAGGCATGGCGGCCGACGTCGCCGTAGGTACCTGTCACGGCTTGACGTAGGTCCAGCCCAGCTCCTGCAATTCCATGACACGCACGACGCCAGATTTCACGATTTCCGCCTGACGAACAATCGGTATGTCCTTATCCTCGGCCTTCTTCATCTTCTCCTGGGTGTTGCCGCAGGCCTTGAACGAGACCTCGGGCGTGCTCAGGGCCATCTCCTCAATGCGTGCCTTTACCGGCGAGGTGTCGCCACGCAGCATGTGCAGGCCGGGCCCGAACGTGACGACCTCGATCTTCACCTTCTCGCCAGCGTCCTTGTAATATTGCGCCACATTGGTTGCGTTGTTAAGCGCGAGATTCATCGCTGCGGGGTCGTTGGTATTCACCTGCAGGATCAAATGATGTTCTCTTTTCTTCGGTGTGGCCGAAGCCTCCATGCGGGCAAACGCGGAGTGCTTCCACGTCGCCGTCGTCGGCTTCGCGACCTGCTGCCTCTCATGGCTCGCCTTATGCGGGACGGGTTGCCCGTCTGCCGGGGTCCAGTATTTTCCGCCCTGCTCCGCGGCCGCAAACGATGCGGAAACCAGAACGGCGATCGCTGCCATCGCGGCCGCTTTGGCAATATGTTGAAGCCTGATCATTATCCGCCTCCATTGAAGAAAATCATATGCACGCCATCAATGATTTGGTGTCGCGATCGCGCGCGGCCATTTGCACGCCGCGGCCATCTTCGCACGCGCCGCGTCCAGCCCGGCGAGGGAGAACGTTCCGTCACGGGCAGCGCCGCCCCGCGGTGAAAGCAGGACAATGAGGTCCCCGCTGTCTGGAAGCGACTGCAGCAAGCGAACGACGTCTCCTGCGAACGCGACGCCGGGACCGAATGCCGGGATGGCTGCCGCGACCTGCACCGCAGGACTATCATTGACGCGATAGGAAATTGCATCGTCACCGTCTCCGCGGGAGATGCCGGGTCCCGCGAGCACTAGCTCCGTCCGGCCGCTGCGACAGCGGATCGATAATTGCATTGAGGGCTCGCCGGTCCCACCGCGCGACGATGTCGTAGCGGTCGCGATCGGTGAGTAGTCTATGGGGGAGGTCGTTTGGCTGACGATCCAGTCGTCTTCCGGCGTCAGGCGATGCTGAGGCGTGACGGTACGCGTCAATTTATTCAGACACGCCAGGCGCTCCGCGTGTTCCTTCTGAAGACAGGAACGGAGCTGCGTCATGGGGTCCTGGGCCAACGCAATGCCGCCTGCACCCCCGAGCGCAACAAGAAGAAGCATCGCGGCCCGTGTCATTGCGATGCTTGTGTTGCGCGAGGCTGGCGATTCAGCCACGCCTGCGCCGCAGGGACGCGCGTGAGACCCGGAACCGTTGCGGCGAGGTTGATGGATCTCCACTTTGGATCGAAACCGGGCCCCTGTAATCTGTCGATCCGGGAGAACAGGTGGTCGATGAAGCGCGCGACGCGCTCGGAGCGATTCGAGTTGGCCGGCCAATTGAAGGCGACCAGAGCGGTCGGCACCGCGATCGTTGAAACCCGTTCGCCCGGTTTGATCAGATTGGGATAGTCAGCCCCATCGAGGGCGGCAGGAAGATAATAGTCCTCGAACTTGCTGTCGTATGTGAGGGGCAGGAACTTGAAACCCGGCTCCCAGCGGCCGCGCACAAAGGCATCCACCGGCTTCGAGGTAATGAAGACGACGGCTGCCATCTCGCCCTTGCGCATCTGTTCGAGCGCGATTTGATGCGGAATGAACGTCTTTTCCACCTCGAGATTGAGCCGGCTGAAGATCAGCGGCCCCGAATAGGCCGCGGCTGTGCCCCGCGTATTGAAGTTGACCTTCTTGCCGGCGAGATCACTCAAGCTCCGAATCTCGGGTCGAACGAAGATGTGCAGCTCGGACGGGAACAGATTCAGGACATACGCAATCCGTCGCTGGATGTCCGGCACCTGGCTCTTGTATTCCTCGAGCGCGTCGGAGTTGATGATGGCCGCATCGATGCCGCGTAAATAGAGCAGGGAATTCAGATTTTCAGTGGCTCCGCGAGTGACGATCGGCAGAACATGCATGTTGTCTCCGTCGTCGACCACACGGGCGATCTCCGCCGCCAGGCGGATCGGGGCGCCCTCAAGCAGGCCTCCAGCCAGGCCGATCGTCCAGGCGTTCATAGAGATCGCCTCAGGCCTTGGCTGCGGCGGCTCGGGCCGCACCAGACGAACCTTGTGAGGCCGATTATTCTGCGGCCGGGCATCCGCCCAAGGCGGGAGGGCCAGGAGGAATGGTGCAAACGCCGCGAGCAAGATCAGCCGATGCAATCCAGTAAGCCTTTTCATTGCCCAAGGTCCTCTACACATGCCTCATGCGCGTCAGCGCTTTCGGATCTCGATAGCGCGTGGTCGTTTGGAAAAATGGCCGCACGGGACCGCGCTATCGACCCAACGCTTCGAATCGCGCCTTCGCCTCCTCGACTCCTCCGGCTTCGGCCCGCGCATAGAGATCACGCGCCTTGCTCGCGTCGCTGTGGGTTCCATAAGTTCCAAAACTGGGAAGCGTCAGCGGATCGTAGGTTTCCGCGAGCACGAACACTGCCTGCGCACTGCCCATTCGGGCGACGTGCTCCAGCACGATTCGCGCCGCGCCGATGTCGCCCCGTTCAAGCAGCAAGCTTGCGCGCGCGATCAGCCTCGCTACTTGCATCCCTTCGTCAGGATTGACCTGCGCATCGTCTGGGCTGCGCGCCACCATAGCCTGGTCTTGGACTGGCTCATCTTGGGCAGGCCGGTCCTGGAGTGGCCGTGCCGGCGCCTCGCGCGCGGCCTGGCCGGTGGTAGCGAACTGAGACGCAGCGGTGAGACCTTTCGCCACAAGTGCGCCGTTGTCGTGACGCGCCAATGCAAGAGTTCTTTCCAGTCCCTCGGCCCGCTCGCGCTCACGCTGCAACAAGCTGCGCAACTCGGCCGAGTCGCGCTCTCTGGCCTGCTTGATCCACACGACTTCGTCGCTCGCCTTGGACGCCCGCTCGGTCTGCGCGTCGAGCTCGCGGCCTGCTTTAGCAAGATCCCGAGCCAGCTGCTCGACCCGCTCGCGCTCCCGTTGCTGCGATTGCCCCAGCGAGGCGGTATCGCTCGCCTCCGCCTGTTTGAGCTGTGCCGCTTCCTCGCTGGCTTTGGCGGCTTGAGCTTCGTAGGCGTAGACCTTGCTGCGTGCCATCGAGAGATCCTGCGCCAGCGCATCGGCTCTCTCGCGCTCCTTCTGCATCGATCGTCTCTGTTCCGCGGCGCCAGCTTTTTCAGCTTGCGTCAGCCTGGCGACCTCGTCGCTCGCCGCTGCCGCTCGCGCCGTTTGCACATCGATATCGCGTCGCGCGGCTGCGATCACCTGCTCCAGCTGACCGTTCCGATCCCGCTCCTGTTGCAGGGATTGCTGCAACTCCGCCAAGCCACCTTCCGCTGCCTGCTTCAGCTGGGCGGCCTCGTCGCTCGCCTTTGTCGCGAGTGCTGTCTGAGTATCGACGTCACGATGCGCGACTGCAAGCGCCTGCTCGAGCCGGCCGGCCCGGTCGCGCTGCTGTTGCAGGGATTCCTGTAATTCCACGCGGCCACCTTCCGCCGCCTGCTTGAGCTGGACAACCTCGTCGCTCGTCTTTGCCGCAAGTGCTGTCTGAGCATCGACGTCGCGTCGCGCCGCCGTCAACGCCTGCTCCAGCTGTTCGGCTCGATCGTGCTCGTGTGCGAGACCTTGCAGGAGCTCGATATCGTGTTTCGCATTGCCGAGTTCGCAGGACAGCGCGTCAGGCCCGCGCGGCTCCAGTTCCGGAGACTGCTGCGGCTCTCCTCTTTCGGTTGCTGCCGCTTGCGCGAGCCGCATTGAGTCGCGATGGTCGGAAACACTCGCCTGTCGTGCATCCACGACGTATCGCGCGTGATCGGCGGACGCCTGCGCGTCCGGAATGGACGTGATCACGAGCATAGCCGCCGCCAGCCACAGGGGCGCGAACCATCCCAGCCCGGACAGGTGTCTTGCCGTCTCCGGCGCGAACAGCGTCTCGTCGCAAGCACGGCGCGACGTATCTGCGACGTCGCAGGTGGTGTTCAAATGAAGAATGGCCGTGCGACCCATTTGCAGTGACCCGTCGCATGATGGTGCGGTTCGTTACAGGTGCATCATTATGCGCGCCGCCTATCCGTGATTCCTATTACTCGCATGGAGGACCCTCGCTTCCCCCTTTCCCTGCTCAGAAGAGGTACCTCCAGGGATGCCCACAAAGGGTCGTTGTGCCTGTGATCTTCAGAGGCCACGATGGGCAGCGTTATCGTACTTGTTGTCCACGTTTGCACCCAGTGACGGATGCGGCGGGATTGCTGCCATCGAAATCGAGAACCATTCACCATGGATGCCAAGGGAAAATCCGAGCCCGTCATTCGACTGCCCAACGTAGCTTTGCGCAGGGGAAAGAAACCCCTGCTGTTGTTCCTGGGGGCCGTCTCCGGGCTCGCGCTTCTGGGGGCCGGAGCGGCCAGGAATTGGGAGGCGGTCGAGGTTGCCTCCGGAGCCCTCGTGCAGAAGGTGTCCGCTGCAATCGGTACACAGCAAGACCAGCCGGGTCAGGCCATGGCTGAATCCGCCGGCGTGCTCGGAGCTCAGGCGCCGGGCGCAGCGCTGATCGAACGGAGCGCCATCCTTGCCGTCCCCACCATGACTGAGCGCCCGAGAACGGTCGGCATGCCGCTGGACGCGCCGGCGGCTGGCCTTTTCGTCGTCGGCGACCGGCTCAAGCTCGCGTTCTACGAGCGCGTTGACGTCGAGGAAGACAAGTGGGGGCGCTCATCGTCCGCGTCGGCTCTACGCGGCATCCTGCAGCGCCCGGAACTGAGCGGGGAATACGCCGTCGAGGAGGACGGCAAGATTTCTGTGCCCTTGCTCGGCTCCATTCCGGTCGTCGATCGGTCAGCGCAACAGGTGCAAACCGAGCTGCTGGAGCGATTCGATCAGCTGCTGGGCCGCAAAGGTATGATCAACATTCTGTCGGTGGAGCGCTCGCCTATTTACGTGCTGGGACCGGTCAAGAATGCGGGCTCGTTCAAATACGTGCCCGGCATGACGGTCCTTCATGCGATCGCGCTGGCCGGGGGGCTTGATCGGGGTACCAATGAGCCATGGCAAAAGATCGAAGCTGTGCGGGAAATCCAGAGGCGCAGTGCGGCGGTCGATGCCATGCTGAAGTTATTGGCGCGTGCGGCGGTGCTGAAGGCCGAGCGCGAAGGGACCGAACCAAAGATTCCGCTCCGGCTGCTGGAATTGGTCGGCTCGACCGAGGCCGCCAATCTCGTCAATGAGCAGAGCGACCGACGCAAGGCCGTCGCTACGGCCCGCAAGAACCGCGAGCACGCCATCCTGACCGCATTGGATTCGGCCAAGCAGGATGTTGCTGTATACGGGCGCACGGAGGCGCTCGACGAGCTCGTCAAGCTGCGCCAGGATCGCGTCAGCAGCATGCGGACGCTCGTGGACCGCAACGTTCTCAGCATGACGGTACTCAATCAGGTCCAGAGCGAGTTGACCGACGCCGAGCAACGTCGGCGGGATGCCCTCAATCAGTACGGGATGGCCAAGCAGCGCCTCGCTTCCATGGAGGCCGAGGCAATGAAGGTCCAGGCCGATGTCAAGAACGATCTGGAGGTCGAGATCGAGACGATCGAGCGCCAGATTGCGGACAATGAGCGCGAGTTCAACATCAGCGAAGGCGTGCTTAGCACATTGCCGGCGACCCGTGCCCAGTTTGCGAAGGAGGCGAACCGGGTGACCTACGAGGTCGTGCGGCAGACTGCAGCCGGACCGGTCGCCATCGCCTCCGCGGGGATGAGCGTGTTGCTACCTGGTGACCTCGTCAACATCATCACGGGCGAAAGCGAGACAAAAGAGCGGGCCGGCGCGCCGGTCGCGACCTCGCCGGCGGGCGAGAGACTGCCGGCCGGGCGTCCCGCCGATCGTGCCGATACGACCGGTCGCGCTGTCGCGGACAAGAGGGCCGGTCCGAAGTGATGGCGTTCGGGAGATTGAACCGCAAAGGTGATGGGCCTGCTGGCAGCCAAATCGGATCGGAAGCGCCTGTGTCGACGAAGCTGAAGCCCGACTATAGGGCGATCCAGCGGCGCTTGAAGGACACTCGATCGCCCGAGCGCCTGATCGCGCACTACGAACTCGAGCGCCGGCTCGCGGATCGTCTGCGGGCCGCCACCGGCGACGAGCGCTCCCGTCTCTATGCCGAAGTCTATTCGGAACTGTTCAACAGCCTGCCGGACCATCCGCAAAAAGCCGCCGGCAGCTCGCGGCCGGACCGGGTTGCGAGACAAGTCAGGCTGCTCAAGCCTCTGATGGAGCGCGGCGGCGTGTATCTGGAGATCGGCGCCGGTGACGCCCTGCTGCCCTACGCGCTGTCCAGCGTCGCCCGTGAGGTGCTCGGCTTGGATGTCACGGATGCTCTTGTGAATTTCCCCGCCGCTCCGGCGAATTTCCGATTCGTGAAGACCGATGGGGTCGACATTCCGCTCGCGGACAACTCCGTCGATCTGGCGAATTCGGATCAGCTCATGGAGCATCTGCACGTCGAGGACGCCAAGGACCAGCTCCGGGAGATCCACCGGGTGCTCAGGCGTGGCGGGCGTTACGTGTGTACGACGCCGAGCATCGTTACGGGGCCGCACGACATTTCTGCGCTCGTCGACGATGTGGCGACGGGCATGCACATGCGCGAATATGACTACCGTTCGCTGCGCGCCCTGATGCTCAGGGCCGGCTTCCGCCGAGTCGAGTTCCCCCTGGTGACCGCCGGATATCGGCTCGCCACGCCACCCTATCGCCTGATGCGCGGCGTCGAATGGGCTCTGCAACGCCTCCCGGCGCGTTTGCGGCGCAATCAATTGGCCGGCGTCCTGATGGGCATCACGGCAATTGCAACCAAATAATCGCGCGAGACTCAGAACAAGCCTCCGGCGGCGCCGATCACGATGGTCCGCAGGCATCCAATTTTGCGGATGATGCCCCTACACCGTGATCGGAGTTTTCTTGGGGCGGGCCATGCCTTCGCGCACTGAGCCGGCGGCAGAATCCAGCTTCGTTGCGAAGGCCAACACGAGGGCCGCACACGTCCCCTCGATGCTGACGGCGAGTATCCAGCCCAGGACCAGGCCTTGCAGTCCGCCAAGTTTTGCGCCAGCGACCGCGAAGCCGATATCCAGCAATCCGCCAAGCGCGAACCAGACAGACGCCTTGCGCATCTTGTCGCCAAGCCGCGCCAGCGTGCAGCCATGAAACTTGAGCGTAAGTCCCAGAAGGCTGAATCCGAGCAAGCGCATGCTCGAACCGGCGATCTCCGGATAGGCCGGATTGAAGAGCGCAAGGAGTTGCCGCGAATAGGCGAAGACAACGACGGCGCAGACCAGGGAGAAGAGCAGTGACGCGGTCAGCGACACCAGCAGGTCGTGACCGAATTGTCTGGAGTTTGCTCTGACCACGGGGAACAGGACTGTGGCCAAGGCTGCCGGAATCAGCGCGGCCATCGAGACCAGCATCCACAAGGTTGCGAAGGCGGCGTTGATGGTCGGGGACAGGAGGACCAGCACAAGGTATGGCATGATGATGGCGGGAGCCTGGACGGAGACATCAAGCGCGTAATGGCCGAGCACCTTGCCGCGAAGAGCATGGAGCAGCCCGAAATCGGGCGCTCCGACGAGGCTACGCGCACCACCTCGAGTCAAGAGATCGAGACCGATCCAGGATGCGAGCAGGCCGACCACCCAGGTGAGAAGAATCGCGGCATTGGAGGCAAGTCCGGCGGTGGCGGCAGCGGCGATCAGCATCAGCTTGAGCGTCGAGAACAGCACTTGCCGGACCATCCTGGCGCCGCTGCGCAGACTGCCTACCAGCGCCTGCTCGAGCACGAAGCTGAGTGCGGTCAGGCTACAGCCAAGGACGAACAGGCAGGCCTCGGACCAGCCGCCGATCGGGCTGGCCGAGCTGAGTTGTCCTTCGGCGATGACAAACAACAAGGCCAGGCCGAGCGCCAGCGTCGCCGCGATACATGCCGCCGCGGCCGCAAGCCCGGCCCCCTGGCCGGGATGCCGGACGATTTCGCCGATCAGCAAGGTCCCGACTCCGGCCTCCCCCAGGAGAGCAATGAGGCCCATCACGGACAGAAGGCCGGAGGCGTTGCCGATCACCTCCGGCGGGAACATCCGCGCGGCGAGCCACCAATAGACAAATCCAAGACCCGCCGACGCTATCGTTCCGATCGCCAGTGCGCCCGAATTCGTGAAGAAAATCGCGCTCTTTCGAAGCGTCCTGGGTAGGCGCGCGATGAACGTCCATGCGAGCGCTAGCATGATGGCTCTCCCGAACATTGCTTTGCCGGCGGCTCGACCCGGCTGGCGGCCGGGCGCAGCACGTCGCGGTAGACCTGCTCGATCCGGGTCACGACCGCACCGGCCTTGAGACGCCCCACCCGGGCGAGACTTTTCGACTCGAGGTGGGCCAGCAAGGTGCGGTCGTCCAGAAGTGATTGCATCGCGCGGGCCAAGGCTTGCGGGTCGCCCGGCGGCACGAGAAGGCCCGTTTCGCCGTGATCGACGAGATCCGGCATACCACCGACGTCTGTCGCGACGACGGCTTTGCCGGACGCCATTGCTTCCATGATGACGGTCGCGCAAGCTTCCGGCCCGACCGAGGGCAGCACGCCGAACAGCGATCTGTGCCATGCATGCATGATGGCGGAATGTGGCCAGTTGTTGAAAACGCGAACGTTCGGCGGAAACACGGTTGGCGTATCGGCGACCCGGCGTCCGATCAGGATCAGCGGCGGCGCCCGCTCGAGCCGGGCATAGGCCTTCAGGAGAACGTCGATGCCCTTGAGCCGCATCATGTCACCGACGAACAGGATGAATCCATTTTTCGGCAGCTGCCGCAGGCAGGGATCTTCCGAGCCAAGTACGCCGACATCATCGGGCACGAAGTTTGGGATGACCTCGTAGGGCGTGCGGCCTCCGGTGAGACCGGTGTGTCGCGCCACCGCGTGGCTCACCGCGATGAAGCGGTCGACCACGCGCCGCGCGACGAAACTTGATGCCCAGTTGCCAAGCGTCGTCGCGGTGGCTTTCACGGCGCCGTAGTGAGCGGTGGCGCAGGGCAGGCACTTCGCGAGTCGCGGGCCATCGCACAGATGCGTGCCCAGGTGCATGAAGTTCTTCCTGGCGCAGACGAGGCCGTAATCATGGAGCGTCACCACGAGGGGCGCGCCACCGAGAAGCCTGAGCGGCAGAAAGGAGGCGTAGATCCAGTTATGGGCGTGGACGATGTCCGGCCTCTCCTCTGCGACTAGCCGCTTCAGCGCCAGCAGCAATCCGGGATCGGGGAAGGGTGGGGCGTGGCGGCGCTCGGAATCGGCGTGGAGATTTGACAGGCGCTGGACTGTGCCGCGCAGGCGACGCACGCGGACTGCGCCGTCGAACTCAGTCTCTGGTGATCCGGGATGCATGAAGGTCCCGACGCTTACACTATGGCCGCGCTGCGCCAGTGCCCTGCCGAGGTTACGGACGTGTCGCTCCTCGCCTCCGATCACCGGAGGATAGAATTGCGACAGCAGCAGGATGCGCATGATCGGCCTCGTTTCAGGTGCGCGGCACCAGCGTCGAGACGCTGCGATAGAGTCGATGGTCGTCCGGCCTGTAGAGCCGGGCTTCGGCCCTTTGGGAGGTGGCCGAGACGGGTACCGGGATCTGTCGCGCCCAGGTCTCGCCCGGCGCGATGGTAAGCGAGCGGAAAACCGCGGACAGTCGCCCGTCGATGGTGATTTCCACGTCGAAACGGTGAGTCTGGGTCTCGGCGCTGCGGAGGCCGACGGTGAGCCGGCCCGGGCGATCGCCGGCCGGTGGCAACATCCACAACTCCGTGTAGCTGAATTGTCGGTAAGTCGTTTCGTCGCGGACAGCCAGCGCATAAGCGCCGGTCGCCAAGAGCAACGCGAGTACGATCGCTGCGCCCTGCCAGAAGCGGACCCGCACCGGACCTGGCCAGGGAGGCAGATCGGGAGCGTCGCTGCGACTGTCGGCCACGAGCGCAGCGCCGATGGTGATGGCGCAAAACCAGATCGCCCAGCCGAGCGGCCCCAGGAAACCTGCGGTGTTCAAGGCAAAGCCGCCGGCGATGCCGATGGCGAGGCTCGTGCCGACCGCGTAGGCGAGATGCTCGGATACGGAGGTGGTCCTGATGCCGATCGCCCGCAGCACGGCGTGACCAGAGACGAGGAAAACGATGGGTGCGCCCAGGATGGTGCGCAGGAACAAACTATCGCTGACGGCCACCGCAGCCAGCGTGACGGCCGCCCAGACGCAGGTGGCCAGAAGGTCCCGGCTGCTAGGAATTCCCATGCAATCCTCTCACGTCGTAGATGACGATCCAGCCGTTGTCGTAGATGCGCGTGATGCCCTTGATGTCGTCGAACTTGAGCAACATGTCGCTTGAAAGCGGCTTTCCTTGCTGCACCTGCCACGGCTCGAAGTAGAAGCCGAGCACCGGCGGGGCCGTGCACAAACGCAGATCCACCAGCAGGAAGTCGATGTCGCTCCTGGCCAACGCCCAGAAGTCATCGGGCCCCAACGTTTCGGCTTCGAATAAGCGCGCGGTATCAACGCCTGCGGCGATCTTGACCCTCACGTCCTGTCGCCCGTAGCTGGCAAGCAGCAGGCGATTGACGCGGTCGGCGGTGAAGCGATTGCCGGCCGCGAGCCACTGCTTGGTCCAGAGTGCAGTTTCGATTCCCATGGGCTCGACCGATTGCTGGTCGGCTGCCACCCTGTACGGTCCACGGATCGGATCGAGCGCAGAGCTCGTGACGCCGCCCATGACAATAACGGAGAGCGCGATTGCCGGCCCAATGAGGCGCCACCCACGGGGCTCGCGGCCTTGCCAGAAATGCACGATGCTCACCGCGACGACCAGCCCGACGGCGATGAACACGAACGTTCCCATGCGGTTGCCGATTTCCCATCCGGCGCTGGTCAGCCGGAACGCCACCGAGATCGGGAATCCGAAGGCCAATAGGGTGAGGAGCAAGATGCGGCCGTCGCGCCAGCGACGCCTCAGAATGTCCTGGATCGGACGCCAGCCTGCGCGCGCGCTGCTCGGTGCTGTCGTCGCCAGCGACCTGAAGAATCCTGTCGCCAGTCCCAGTGCCAACAGCAGGATCGCCACCATGGTTGTCAGCCGCATGCCGAGGGGCTGGGCCGGGGGGCCGAGATGCTCCGACCGTGGGGTGGGTGCGCCCATGATCTTCCCCAGCAACGTCCTAAAGCCGCCTTCGATGACCGGGCCAAGATAACCCGTGAGAAGGTTACCGTGGGCTTCCATCCACAGGAACGGCAGGGCGATGGCGAGGAGAGCCGTGGCGCCCACGGCAAATCTTGCCTCGATCTGCATGGGGCCGCGCCGCAAGGCTTCGAAGCCGGCCAGTGCTCCGAAATAGATGGCCGCGAAGGCGGCCGAGAGGTGATGCGTGACCGCAAGGGCCCCCAATAGCAAGGCGATCAACCCAAGCGCTCGCAGCCGCGGTCGCCCATCGAGATCCCTGGACGCTACTTCGACCGCGATGGCCAGCACGCACAGTACGACGCCAAGGCTCTCGTAGGAGAACATTGCCTCGAACACTGCGAAGGTTGTGCAGCCCATATAGACGAGACAGGCGATGGCCGAGGTGCGCGGTGATCCGGAGAGCTTTTCGTAGAACAGGAACAGACCGGCGACGAAGGTGCCCTTCAGGATGACCAACAGCAGCGTCCCCGCCGCAAACAACGACAGTCCGGTGAGATCGACGATCGCAGTCGTCAGAATTTCCAGTGCGGGATACGCCGGGCCGATCGGCAGAAGCGGGTTGGACAGGAATAGCCGGCGTGCCGTCAAGAGATCGTCGGCAGCGACCCAGTGCAGGAATTCGTCGTGACCGATGAAGCTCGTCGGAGAATAGACAGCCTTGCAGTAGAACAGGGCTTCGGCAAGCAGGAACAGCAGGAAGAGTCGTTCGCCCCGGGCGACCCTGGGCCAGCCGGTGCGAAGGCTGATTGGGACGACCAGCAGGACCACGCCAGACCAGAAAAGCAGTGGCGCCATGTCGTTGGACCGGCGCCCGGCGGCGTGCCCCGCCACCACGAGTAGCAAGGCCATAGCCGCCGTCAGGCACAAGGCCGCGATCCATTCGCAACTCACCGGTCGCGTCGGGGCGTCGGAGCTGCCGCCGTGAAGATCGGGGCCGATGACCGCCGAGACGAATTGGACTCCGGTCTGGAGCGGGTTTGTCCCGGTTGCTGCGGTTAGATGAGCCCGCGTCATCGGCGTGGTGCCTTCGTCGCAGAAGGCCACGAGGGGATGCCGCCGAGCGGTAGGCGCCCCCTGGACCGGCTGCTCAAAATGTCGTTGCAGACATCGTCGTAAACTTCGCTCAGCGCTTGTGCGCAGTCATCCCAGTCCGGCAACGCCCAATCCGGGACCTCCCGCTGGGCCTTCAGTCCCTCGGCCATAGCGGCAGCTAGCGCGCTCGGGTTTGCGTCGCGCGCAATCGCCCGGCACAGACCTTTGGACGCAAGCTCTCCAAGCCCGGACGTGTCACTCACGAGGACCGGGCGCCGCAACGACAAGGCTTCCATCACGGCGACCGGATGGGCTTCGTATTCGCTGAACAATACAAACAGCCCGGCGCTCGCCAGGAGGTCGGCCATCTTCTGTCGCTCGGATCCGGGAAGGGTTGAGATGCTGACCCGATTTTCAAGGCCAAGCGTCGCGACGAGGCGCCGCAATTCTCCCTCATAGGGGCCCGATCCGACGACATGCAGTCGGACGTCTGGTACCCGGCGGATCAGTTCGGGCATAGCTGCAATCGCCCGGTGATGGCCCTTGTAGCGCTCGAGCCTGCCGCTGGAGACGATCAGGTGGGGATCGACCTTGACACCGGGACTCGCAGCTGGCATCGCCGCGCCGTTTGGAATGACGACGAAGCGTTCGCGCGGCACGCCCATCCGGGCGCTGAAGAACCTGGCTTCGAATTCGGAGACGCCGATCAGCCGCGCGGCTCGGGCCACGAGCGGCCGGAGCAGCGCGTGCTGCGTCCCGCGCACTGCATTGCGCAGCCGCGAGGAATGTCCGCCACTGTGGAAGGTCATGACGAATGGTATATCGCCGCGGATGGCCGCGAGCAGCCCGATCGGCGCCACGAAGGTGTTGTAGCCCTGGAAATGGATGAGATCCCAGACACCGCTCCGGATCGCAGTGTAGATGCCGGGCGACACATAAAGGTCCCGTTCCCTCGGCCAAGCCGGCACCCGCTGCACGCGCATGCCACGCATATACTCCTCAACCGGCAGTTCTCCCGAGGGGTCGGTGGTGAGCACGTCGACCACATGGCCACGCTCCACGAGGCGGGGGCCGACCTCATGGATGTGGGTTTCGATGCCTCCCGTGAAGGGGTAGCAGCGAGCAGCAACCATCAGGATTTGCATCGGGCTATCCCTTCACCAGACGATTTCTCGATCGTCCCAGCCCTTCACGGATATCCATAGGCTACCAGCGAGACAGGCGACAGCACGCGCTCGCGCAGGATCGTCTTGAGGACGCGCCAGCCGTCCGGGATCGCGCGTAGATTGCTCTCACCACTGATGCGCGGAGCCTCGAAACTCGCGACCTCGACTATGTTGAGGTGGTTCTTCAAGGCCCGCACGCTGATGAGGGTCTCGATCTCGAATCCGTCGCAATCGCAGTCGAGCGTGGCGACGTGCTTGGTCCAGAACGCTATGTATCCGTAGCAGAGATCGGAGAACACGCCGCCATAGAGCAGCCGCACGGTCTGGGTCAGCCCCCAGTTGCCGAGCATGCGGAACGGTGACATGTCGTCGGTACCGGCTCCCTGGAGGAAACGCGAGCCCTTGACCAGATCAGCGCCGGCCATCAACGCACTCACGAAGACGACGGCCTCTTCCGGGATCATGGAGCCGTCGGCGTCGATCATGACGATGATGTCGCCGGAGGCTGCCCGGAATCCCGCTCGCAGTGCCGCGCCTTTGCCTCGTCGGGGTTCCATGACAACCTTGACGTCACGCAGGCGGCGCGCCACCACGACGGTATCGTCCGTCGAACGACCGTCCACGATAATGATCTCATGTGCCCAGTTCGGGATGCGCGGCAGAAGCCAGGGGAGGTTCTTGGCTTCGTTGAGTGTCGGGACGATGAAGCTCACGCGAGGCAGAATCAGCGACCGCCCCATAGCGATATTGATCGGGGCAGGCGCCGGAGCGCCCCCGACATGGGCGAGAATGCTGGGGACAGGGGCGTTCATGGCGACACCGTACGGTCGAGCGGCCGAAGCTGGAACGCGGGCCGGTAGCGTACCAGGACAGCCGACAGGTGGCGGGCTAGATGACGGGCCGGGTGATATGTGCCGTAGACGAAGCGACACACCGGACCAAAGCTGTTTGCCGCGGCCGGACCAATGAAATGCAGGCCCGGCACGGTCGTCTCGTAATGCGCCGAGAGTTGCGGCGCTCCATCGATCAGCTGCATTCGACGCAACAGCGTTTCGTTCAGGAAGCCCAGCCGGCTCACGTCGACCTTGTAGCCGGTTGCAAAGATGACGTGGTCAGCCCGCATCGAACGCGGCGCACCAGCGAAGTCGACGAGATCGAGCATGACTTTACCATCGTGCGTCTCGATGCCACGAATGGCCTGACCGAGCCACACCGGCACTTGTCCGAGAACGCGGTCCTTCACGAAAGCGCCGCCCAGCGGGCCCAGCGCCCCGTGGTCGGCGAGCCGGACTCGCAAGTCCTTCGACAAAAGCCGGATCAGTTGCGGATATTTGGCGCAGGTCGCCAACGCCCAGCCATGGCCGATGCCGCTCATCGGAGCCGTGGTGCGCGCGAACAAGGAGCGGTGCCGGGGGCCGTCGGCGAAATTCAGCTTTGGCCGGCGCGCAACGAGCGAAACCGCAATCCCTCGCTCATGGAGCAGCGCCGCCAGATCAGACGCCGATGATCCGGATCCGACCACGATGACCTCTCTGCCGTCGAGGGCCTCCAGCGAACCGTACTCGCCGCTGTGCGAGCACAGCTCGACCGGCAGATGCGCAACCTCCTGCGGCAGGCACTTGAAGGGATTCAGGCCGATCGACACCACGACGCGGCGCGCATGGACCGTTTCGCCGTCGTCGAAAGTGGCGCGAAGAATGCCCGGGCCGGGCTCCAGGGCGATCAAAGTCTTGCGCTCAACGGCGGGTACGTAACGCGCCTGGAAAGCTTCGCCGTAGTCGATGAACCGGCTGAGCGGCAGCGGCATCAACTCGTCATGATAGGGCAGGGCACGTTCGTTGCAGAAGCTCTTCAGGCCGAATTCCGACTTCGGGTCTGAGAGGCTCGTGGCCCAAGGATAGGATTTGAGCAGCATGCCGCGGGGCATGTTGGTTTTCCAGGGCCCCATGGGCTCTCCGAAAATCCGGTGCTCCACGCCGCGTGCGCGCAGGTGCGCGGCCAGCGACAATCCGTAGGGGCCGGCTCCAATGACCGCCACATCTACGGACGTGCTTGACCTCGCCATTATGCAGACTCCGTACAGGGGGCAATGAAGATCAGATGATAGATCCTTGGAGAGGAAGGTTCTGGGGCCCTCTGACCTGACTTGACTGGAGCATCCCCGATGCGATGGTGCGATGGAAGCACGATAGATGGTTAGCTCATTGTGGTTATGCGTTCAGGTCGGTCTCGGCCGTACCACGGTCAGCTTCCCTCGGCCGCGGAACTCGGGGTTGCCGTGCAACTACTTTCGCAACGTCGCAAAATCCGAATCGACCGGTGCAGGAGTTTGGTCATAGGCGATCGATGGGCGGGATGAGAGCGGACCATAGGTGACTGTAACTTCCCGTAGGCCGCCGACGTGACCGAACAGGTCGACAACCTCCAGGCCGGACTGACGGTTGTACGTGTGGCACCCGAACGCTCCGGACGTGATGCGGCCGACCGGAGTCTGCACAAACTTCGACCGGTCGAGCGCATCGATCTGGCAAAATGTCACCGCGCCGCCATAGTAGCGCGAGCAATCCTGGACCGGGCGTAGCGTGCGCCCGCCTTGCCGGATGAAGGCGCCTGCGGGACGGCTAAGTGTTGCATCGATCAGCACTGGGTCTTCTGCCTGGGGCGTCCATACTCCTGTCAGGCTCTCGGCACGGTAGATGCTGAGGACATCCCAGGACGTCGATCCCCACACCCTTCGACTGACGAAGAACCAGAAGGCGCCCGCATGCTGCAGCGGTGTGGTGTCGTAACACTCGATGCCTTCGACGAGGCAGGCTTCGCGCGTCCATCGATGTGGGAATTCCACGGCCCTGTAGAGGCTCACACTCCTGGCCGCCCCTGATTCCGGAATCATCCAGATCTGTCCGTCCTGCTCGAATACGAATGGGTAGGACAGATGATGCGGTTCCTCGACGACGATCTGTGGTGGGGTGGTGGTTCCATTCCGGTCCGCTGTCACGACCGCAATGCATCCCCGGCTCTTGGTGTTGAGATACTGTTCGACAAAGATGTAATCCCGACCCTGATGTCGAAACGGGAACGGGTCGGCAAGATAGCCATTGGCGTGCGAAGTGAGGACACGAAAGCCTGCGTTACCCTTGTCGAGCAGGCTGGCGTTTTCGTCGAAGCGCCAGCCGATTCCCCACGTCTTGCCGCCCCGCGCCAGGACATCCAGGAACCTGATTGCCTTCGATGCCACGGTGCTGGTCGCAAATGCGAGGGCCGAAAACGCGCCAAGGCACCGGGTGGTTGTCAGGGCGGCGCGGACATCGGACGCGGTCCCACCGGCTTCCTCGCGCAAGGCCTTGAGGATCAGCACCACAGCGCAGGAGAGCGCGCTGTCGAGGCCTGCTGCGAACACGTCGCGGTCCAAACGGGCCGGTCGCGCCGTCCATGAGCCCGAGGGGAAAGCCGTGTCGTGTAGGTCGATGAGGAGGTCCTGGTCATTGGCGAGCGCGGTCATGACGCCGATCTCGCCGGGTACGCCGTTGAAGAGTGGCGTCAGCAGACGTCCTCCTCCCGTGAGCGGTTCCTCTCCGCTGAAATTGATCACCACATCGACATCCCCGGCCGGAGCCGTCGGCAGGGACCGCAGCGCCGTTTCGACGGGATCGGTGGCGCGGTTCGCGCCAAAGCCATGGATCAGCCGTTCGAGGTCGATCAGAAGACGGCACATCGACGGGAGCGGGCGTCGGGTGGTTGCGAACGCGCAGGAGACCTCGTTGCCGGGCGTCCCGGCAAGCGCCTCCGCCAGCCACTGATGCCAGCGAAAAAGTCGAGACGGATCGAGATACAGGCAGATGCGCATTGTTGGTCTCACGCCTCCGAAGGACGGCACGTGGCGGCGCCAAGTTTCCGCTGCGACTCCACAATCCAAGGTTGCAGATGCAAGGCTACGCCGTGTGCCGCGTTGCGCGGATAGTGCGCGAGTGCTGGCAGCGGATCGTCGCGGCGCCAGTAGCCATCCACCACAACGGACCGAGGCGGGATCGGTGTCGCACCCAGGCGGATCCGCTCGATCCAGGAACTCTGCCACACCATTCGGCCGTCGATCGGGCCGTCAGGAAGGGGCGGCAGGCCGAGCTCGTGCCGATAAGCTATCAGCGGGATGTTGACCCCGGCGAGCGTCGCCGCCTCCTCCTGCCAGTCGGTGCGCCCGACCGTCGGCTCGATGATCAGGAAGCGTTCGCTCCTGGCATCCCGCTTGTATTCGATGCCACCAAATCCGAAGTAGTTCACCTGATCGAGAATGCCTTTCGTCGTGCGCTCCAGCTCCTCGTTGGTCGAAGCCGTACAGAAGGCCGTGCTGCCGCTGCCCGGCGGTGTGCTGGCGAGCTTTTGTCCGGTGAACAGGCCGAGCGTCTCACGGTCGCGGCCCCGGTAGAACAGGCAAAAGTAGATGTTGTCGTCCGGTCCCTCGATGGTTTCCTGCACCAGGACCTCGCCGGCCTGAGCCAGCAACCTCTCGGCCGTCGCGATTGCGTCGGCGTGACTGTGCGCAGTGAGCAGGCGGGGAGCGTGTCCTTCATGGACGTGGCGCTTGTCAGCCGGCTTCAGAATCATCGGCAGGCGGAGTGTCGCGATTTTCTGGACGTCCGTGAGAGCCCGCACGACCACGCCGTTCGGTATCGGCCAGCCGTGCAGGCCGGCGCTCTCGTGAAACCTGGCTTTGTCGTGCAGCATGAGAACCGTCCCGTGAGCCGGCAATCGGAAGCGATAGAGTCTCTCGAGCTCTTTACGATGTTCCGAAATCGTGAGCAGTGCCAACTCGTCCGTGACGACCAGGAAGGGCGGCTTACCGAGCCGGCGTTGTAGATCACGCAGAAAGTCAATGAAGCCTGGACCGTGCAGGGTGTCCGTGAGGACCTGATGGGCGTAGCGTGACCACAGCGCCGGGTTCGAGCGCTTGCAGTCGACCACCCAGATGGGCATCCCGCCCACCGCAAGGCTGCGGCACACTCCGAGGCCGTTCAGCTCGCCACCGATTACGACAGCGGGGACGCGCCGCTCCGACGAGCCGGACATTTGGTTGGTTATTGACACCGCTGGGCTCTACCGAAACGACCGGAACCGGCAAAGCGCCACTATGCCTCATCGGCGACGGATCGTGCGACGCCAGTGGAGGTAATCCTTCGGGGCGGTTGCGTTCGGCCTCGGGCGAAGGTCACGTGGAGATATGATTGTCGACTGGCAACGGGCGAGAGACGGGCTGCGCGACGCCGGAATGCGTGTGCTGGTGCTCGCGTTGCTGTTTGCCCCGGCATCCGTGAGCGTCGCGCACGATATGTCGGCAACGTCCTTCGTCAAAACTTCCGGAACGGATTTCACGGTCGACGGCCGGCAGTTCTTCGTTGTCGGCGTCAACAACCATTATCTGACCTTCGGCTCGCGGAACGAGGTGACGCGTGTTCTCGACGACGCGGTGGCCATGGGCGCCAATGTAGTCCGTACGTTCCTCCAGCCGGTAGTTGGGTCGCTCGATGGAAGAAACGCAACGATCTGGAACTGGAAGGCTGATGGCGATGCCAATGATCTCGCGGTCAGGGGTACGTACCTTCTCTACTGGGACGCTCGCGCTGGTGAGATGGCGATCAATGACGGCGCGAACGGTATGCAGAAGGTTGACTTCCTCATTGCCGAAGCGGGCAAGCGACGCCTGAGGCTAGTCATCGCCTTCCTGGATTTCTGGGCTTACACGGGCGGCGCCCAGCAGATGCGGGCTTGGTATGGGAGCCAGGACAAGTCCGGATTTTTCTTCAAGGATCCTCGCACGAAGCGCGACTACAAGAGCTGGGTCAGCCATGTCGTGCAGCGGGTCAACCCGCTCACAGGGCTCGCCTACCGGGATGATCCGACCATCATGGGCTGGGAGCTGATGAACGAGGGCAATGCGCAGCCAGAGGCCTTGCGTTTGGCCTGGACTGCCGAGATGTCGGCCTACGTAAAGTCGCTCGATCCCAATCACCTCGTCAGCTCGGGGCACGCGAACGTCGACGCGAAGCTATCCGATCTGACGATTCCGACTCTCGATTTCGGGACCTGGCACGGCTACCCGCTCTTCTACAAGCTGACCGTCAAGCAATTCAACGACACGATTACCGAGTTTTGCCAGCTGGCAGCGCGTGCGAAGAAGCCGGTCCTACTGGAGGAATTCGGCTATGCCCGCTCCAACCCCGGCTCGGCCGAGGCTTACGCGATGTGGCTTGACACGCTTGCGCGCGATCCAAACTGCGCCGGCTGGATGGTGTGGCGGCTGGTGTCGCGGCAGGACAGCGGACGCTATCCCGTCGACGAGCACGACCAGTTCGATATCCGTAACGATGGAAGCACGATCTGGAACATATTCAAAGCAGCGGAGCGGACGGCGCGGATCCGGGAGACCACCGGGAGCATCCGATGATCGAAGCTTCCGTCGTGATCTGCGCGCATACGCTCGACCGCTGGGACGAGCTGACACGCGCCGTCCAATCTGTCCGCAACCAAACGCGTGCCCCGCGCGAAATCGTCGTCGTGGTGGACAACAACGATGCCTTGCGAGAGCGCGCAGCACGAGAGCTTGCCGGTGTGACCGTCCTAGCCAATGCCAAGCAAGCGGGCTTGTCGGGCGGACGCATGACTGGGGCGGAATACATCACGGCGCCTGTGATCGCCTTTCTTGACGACGATGCCGCCGCCGATCCGCACTGGCTGGAGGAACTGCTGGAGGCCTACAAGGATCCAGCCGCGCTCGGAGCAGGCGGCCCGGTCGAGCCACTGTGGCAGGCGCCACCGCCCCCCTGGTTTCCGGGTGAATTCCGCTGGGTCGTCGGCTGCACCTACACGGGCATGCATGTGCAGGACGGCCGTATCCGCAATCCGATCGGCGCCAACATGTCGGTGCGTGCCGACGTGCTGCGGCGCGCAGGTGGCTTCACGTCGGAGCTCGGACGCCGCAAGCTCGGATTTTCCGTCAGCGGCCGCGCGAGGATCGGCGGCAAGGCCGAAAGCTGCGAAGAGACGGAGTTCTGCATCCGGGCTACCCGCCTTCACCCTGGAGGCTACTGGGCTTATCGGCTCGGTGCACGGGTGCATCACGCGGTGCCTGCCCAACGTACGACATGGAAATACTTCGTCCACCGCTGTTTGGTGGAGGGCACCGCCAAGGCGGTCTTGACGGGTCTCGCAGGGTCCAAAGATGGCCTCGGAGCGGAAGGCCGCTACGTCAGGGACGTGTTGCCGCGCGCGGTCGCAAGCGATTTGAGGGCAGCCATGCGCGGCAAGGTCGGCGCCGCGCGTCGGGCCGGAGCGATTGTCGCGGGCTTCGCTCTTACCGCTTTCGCCTACGCCACGACCCGCCTAGGCGGAGCCGCGGAAGCGTTGTCGCAGCAGGTGTTATCGCGGGTCTGGGTCTGGAGAGCATAGCTGGCGTCGTACTGAGGCCCGGTTAGCGAATGCGGAAGGTGTCCGAGATGATCTTGGTGACCGGAGGTGCCGGCTATATCGGATCCCACGTCTGTATCGCGTTGCTGGACGCCGGGTTCGACGTCGTCGCGGTCGACAATCTCTCCAACAGCAACAAGGCCTCGCTCGAGCGCGTGCAATCCATCTGCGGACGTTCGCTCGTTTTTCGGCACGCCGATATCCGGAATGAAGAGGTACTCCGCGACATCCTCCATGCCTGCAGAGTGACTGCGGTCATTCACCTCGCAGGGCTGAAGGCGGTGGGCGATTCCAACGTACGGCCCATGATGTATTACGAAAACAACGTCCTGGGAACGATGCGGCTGGTGTCGGCCATGAGGAGGGCGCATGTAAAGACTCTCGTCTTCAGCTCGTCTGCGACCGTTTACGGGTTGCCGAGATACTTGCCGCTCGACGAGAAGCATCCCCTCGGTCCGACCAATCCGTACGGCCGCACAAAGCTCGTCATCGAAGAAATGCTGAAGGATCTCTGCAGGTCCGACGACGGTTGGCGGATCGGCAATCTGCGCTACTTCAATCCGGTTGGCGCGGACGAAAGCGGGCTCGTCGGAGAAGACCCACTGGGCGTTCCCAGCAACCTGCTACCGTTCGTGGCGCAGGTAGCGATTGGACGGCGGGAGAAGCTGCAGATCTGGGGAAACGACTATGACACGCCCGATGGGACTGGAATCCGCGACTTCATTCATGTGGTCGATCTTGCATCCGGACATTTGAGTGCCTTGCGCCACCTCACACAGCCCGGTGTGCTCACGGTCAATCTTGGAACGGGTTGCGGCAGCAGCGTTCTGGAGGTCATTCGCACATTTGAGGCAGCGAGTGGGCGATCGGTCCCCTATGAAATCGGGCCGCGCCGGGCCGGTGATGTCGCCGTCTGCTATGCCGACCCTACCTTTGCGAAGGACGCGCTGGGCTGGACATCGACGCGGTCGTTGCAGCAAATGTGTGAGGACCATTGGCGTTGGCAATTGCAGAACCCCAATGGCTATCAGCGTAGCGAGCTTCCGAAGGTTCGGGAGCGGTCCAGGCAACTCCGCCGTCATGGCTGAACTCGCACGCCCGAGGTGGTTGGCGAGCACCGAGGGCCTGACAGCAAGAGTGGAGTTCGAGGCGAGCCGCCGCCGCAAGTAAACCGCCCATCAGAGGTAGCTCGCAATGACCCGAAATCTCCACGCCGCAGAGCAAGCCTGCAGGTAAGATGCCGTCGCGTATGGGAATTTGCGATGCCACACTATCGTGCATACGTTCTGGACGAACACGGCCGGTTGGGGGGCGTGGTCAACCTTTACTGCCCAGACGACGCGTCCGCAACCAAGCGGGCCGGGCAGTTAGCAGACGGTCATGAGGTTCAGCTTTGGCGACTGGTCGCTGAGCTCAAATTTGACGATCCGCAGCATCGACCCAAGCGGCGGCGGAGTGTCCGCGCACCAATGCACTAGGATCGATTGGCGCGTGTGCGTTCGTTTCGCGCATCTTTGACAGTTTGGGGCGCTTCGACCGCGATGTCATCAAATCCGGAAACAGCGGCTCGCGCGTGGGAAATGGACGCACGATCACGCGGGCCGAAAGCGGTCGCCGGTAATCCGGTCTAGAATGGCCTGCACGGCATACCAACGTATGCCTGTATCCGCGTTTAGAAATCACATTTCGAAACTTTTTTCGCCATGTTTCATTAATACCTACCCTCCCAGCAGTCGGGGGGCGCTTTCAAAAACCCACTGCACTGAAATCTGTTCGCCAAGCAGAGCTTGCGAGCATGCGGTATGTCGCGTGCGTTCACGCAGCGGCAGTGGAATTCCCTGTTATCAACGTCAAGAGGATACCGGAATGACCCTTTCCGCACCTGCGGGCTATACTTCGAGCGATCTCATCTTCCAGGAAGACTTCTCCGGCACGACGCTCGACAGCTACTGGCACAATTACATCACCAGCAACGCCGCCAACGGCTGGCCGTGGAACAGCTACGGATCAGGCGGTAGCGGGGTCGGCGGTCCGTATGACGCCGACTACTTCATGCCGAGCCAGGTGACCGTGAACAATGGAGTATTGGACCTCACGGCGATCCGGCAGTCGGTGTCCGGCATGAACCAGGGGACGCAACAGACATTCCCGATCACGTCTGGCACGGTCAGCAGCTACGGCAACTTCGAATTCAATGGCGGCTATCTTCAGATCAGCATGAAGGCGCCGAGCGGCGATGGTGCGTGGCCGGGCCTCTGGCTGATGCCGGGCAAAGGCGCGGGCAGCAGTGGCGATAATTTCGAAATCGATATCCAGGAGGGTGGATATACCGGCTCCGGCCCTGCAAACCAGGCCTTCAGTTGGCATCTTCATACGCCCTCCGGGACCGTCGGCGGCACCGTCGACACCGGCGTCGACCTGACGGCGGCCTTCCACACCTATGCCATCGACTGGCAGCCCGGGAAATCGATCACCTGGTACCTCGATGGGAAGCAGATCGCACAGGTGACCAGCGCGCAGGTGCCGATCCCGAATGAGCCGATGGAATTGATCATGGACAATCAGGTCGCTAATTCCAACACGACCGGATGGCATACGGCTCTTGACAGCTCGACCCCTTCCTCGATGCCGATGCAGATCGACGCGATCCAGCTCTATCAAAAAGCAGGGAGTGGCGAAACCGTCACGGGTGCGAACGTCACGGCCACGACGCAGCCGACGGTCCAGCCGGCGGTGACGCAGGCCACGGCTTCTCCCGCAACGGGCATCGAGTATGCCGGCGATACCATCACTCTGTCGCTCGCCTTCAACGAGGCCGTGACGGTGACGGGTACGCCGACGCTGTCGCTCAATGACGGCAATACCGCCACCTATGTGGGTGGTTCGGGCACAGGTACGCTCACTTTCCGCTCCACAGTTGCGTCCACCGACAAGGATACCTCGGCGCTCGCCATCACCGGCGTCAATCTTCCGAGTGGTGCGACCATCAAGGACGCGAGCGGCGTCGCTGCGAACCTCGCTGGCGCCGTGAAGACGTTCACCGGTCTCCAGATCGATCCAATCTTGCCGGCGGTGACACAGGCTACGGCTTCTCCGACAACCGGCACCGAGCACGTGGGAGACACGATTTCGCTGTCGCTCGGCTTCAACGAGGCCGTGACCGTGACGGGTACGCCCACGCTGTCGCTCAATGACGGCGGCACGGCCACTTATGCCGGTGGTTCGGGCACGGGCACGCTCACCTTCAAGACCACGGTCGCCTCGACCAACACCAGCACCTCGGCGCTCGCCATCATCGGGGTCAATCTTCCGAGCGGTGCGACCATCAAGGACGCGAGCGGTGTCGCTGCGAATCTCGCTGGCGCCGTGAAGACGTTCTCCGGTCTGCAGGTCGACCCGACGTCATCGACGCCAACGTCGCCGTCGACCCCATCGGCGACCACGCCAGTCCTCACTATCGCGGATAACTCGCTCTGGGTGGCCGGGAGAGGTGGTACCGTCGATCTCGGGGCCAAGGTAACGACGACCGACGCCAACGATCTCGTGACCGTGAACATCACGGGGTTGCCGAGATATGAGTCGATTACCGACAAGCTGGATGGTCGGACCTTCACGGGGAAAAACATCACCCTGACGGCCGCGCAGGTCGACAGCGGACTGACACTGACCTCGCAATATCGGGGCGGGGGTCAGCCGGTTGCGACACTTTCGCTGACGGCAAGTGCAACGGATCCGTCAACCGGCGCGGTTTCGACGGCTTCGCCGCAGACCATCACGGTGACGGATCCTCGACCCGCAGACGTCACGACCACAACGTCGTCGCACCACCAACACACCGCGACGGATCATCAGCCTGCTGCCACCGCGACGGCCGTGGCTCCGATGGCGCCGCAGACGGTCGACTTTGCGAATCATTCGCAGCCGACCACTGCAAGCACGGTGGTCTTGGCAAGCCGGGCCTCTGCACTGCTCCAGCAACATGTGGACCCGGCCACCAACACCCTGGCAACGACCGCGCCGCAGCCGATCACTGTGGCAGATCATCCGGCTGCGAGCGGCACGACGACGGCGTCCATGGCAAGCCAGAGTTTTGCGCTGCTGAACCAGTATCTGGCCGCTCACACCGGCCAGGTGGATTCCGGCCAAATCGTGGCGGCTGTCTCGCAAGCGATCGGCTGGGGTCACGAACCGTTGCTGGCCCGACCGCAACATTAGTGCTCCGCCGCACCCAGGCTCAACGCCTGGGTGCGGCTCCGTCTATGTTTGTGAATGCATGAGAAGGAACATCGTACGCGGCCGGTAGCCGCGAAGGGTTGAGTAAAAAATGGCGATCCAGAATGGAAATGCCCATGCCGCAGATCTCGGGCTTCGATCCCTGGCTCTGTTCTTGCGCCTTCATGGCGTGAATGCCGAATCCGACCAGATCCGCTACCGTTGCGGGGAGAGTGAAATCGGCATCCGTGCGATGCTTCGCTGCGCCCGCGATTTCGGACTGAAGGTCGGTTCGCGCACGACACATTGGAAAGAGCTCGCAGGCATCAGCTTGCCCGGAATCGCAGCGCTGCGTGATGGCGGATTTCTGCTGCTCGGGAAGGTCGAGGACGATGCGGCGCTCGTGCTGCATCCGACCTCGACACATCCGACGTTGATGCCGCGTGCGGAATTTGAAGAGATCTGGGACGGCCGCTTGATCCTGACCGGATATCAAAGCCTCGCCGGTCGGGCGCATCATGCCTTTGCCGGTCTGATTGCGCTCGGGCGTGATGTGGTTGGCCGTGCCGGTGACGTCCTGACGCATGCCTTTTCCGCCCTTCGTCGCGATATGCCCGTCCATGAACCGGTTCCTGAGCCTGCGGATGGCGATGAGTCTGGGCTCATCGCGGTGGCGATACTGCTGCGTTGCCATGGCATCGCGGCCGACCCGGAGCAGATTCGGCATCGCATGGGCACGTCGCGGGTCGGTGTGACCGAAATCCTGCGCAGTACGAGGGAGTTCGGGCTCAAGGCTCGGGCACAGCGGTCGGGCTGGAACAGGCTTGCCGTCACGCCGCTGCCGGCAATTGCCGTGCTGCGCGACGGCAGCTTCCTGATCCTGGGCAAGGTCATCGACGACAAGCTTCTTGTTCAGCGCCCATTGTCTCCACGACCCGAATCCGTGACTCAGGCCGAACTCGAGGCCGTCTGGGACGGCGACATCATCCTGATGACCCGACGCGCCGCCCTGACGGATCTCTCCCGGCGATTCGATATCAGCTGGTTTCTCGGTGCGGTCCACAAGTATCGCCGTCTTCTCGGCGAAGTTCTGATCGCGTCTTTCTTCCTACAGGTCTTTGCCCTCGTCGCGCCGTTGTTTTTCCAGGTCGTCATCGACAAGGTGCTCGTGCATCGAAGCATCAGCACGCTCGATGTTCTGGTCGCGGGCCTCGTTGCGTTGACGTTGTTCGAGACTGTTCTCGGCACGTTGCGCGTCTATCTGTTCGCGCACACGACGAACCGCATCGACGTAGAGCTCGGCGCTCGGCTGTTTCGTCACCTGATGGCGTTGCCGATCGCATACTTCCAGACACGCCGTGTTGGCGATTCGGTCGCACGCGTTCGCGAGCTCGAGAACATCCGCCAGTTCCTGACGAGCTCGGCGCTCACACTCGTCGTCGATCTTCTGTTCACCGTCGTCTTCCTTGCGGTGATGTTCTACTATTCGACGCTGTTGACGCTGATCGTTCTGGCCTCGTTCCCCTTCTACATCGGAATTTCCGCCAGCGCCGCGCCGCTGTTTCGCCGACGCCTCGATGAGAAGTTCAATCGCGGCTCGGAGAACCAGGCCTTCCTGGTCGAGAGCGTCACGGGCATCGAGACGCTGAAGGCGATGGCGGTCGAACCGCAGATGCAACGCCGCTGGGAGGAGCAACTCGCCGGCTATGTAGGTGCGAGCTTCCGAGTGCTCAGCCTGAACAACACGGCGAGCCAAGCGGTTCAGATGATCAACAAGCTGGTCACCGTCGCAACGCTCTACTTCGGCGCCAGGCTCGTGATCGGCGGTGACCTGACCGTCGGCGAACTGGTCGCGTTCAATATGCTGGCGGCGCGGGTGAGCATGCCAGTGCTTCGGCTCGCGCAGATCTGGCAGGATTTCCATCAGGCCCGTTTGTCGGTCGATCGTCTGGGCGACATCCTCAACACCATGCCGGAGCCAAGCTTCAGTTCGGCCCGCGCCGCGCTGCCGGCGATCCGCGGCAAGGTCACCTTCGAGCACGTAACCTTCCGCTACCGCGTCGACGGCCCCGAAGTGCTGCACGATGTGTCCTTCGGCGTCGAGCCCGGCCAGGTCGTCGGTATCGTTGGCTCTTCGGGCTCGGGCAAGAGCACCATCGGCAAGTTGATCCAGCGTCTCTACGTGCCGGAGAGCGGACGCGTGCTGGTCGACGGCGTTGACCTCGCGACGGTCGACCTGACCTGGCTTCGGCGCCAGATCGGCGTGGTTTTGCAGGAGAACGTGCTCTTCAATTGCTCGATCCGCGAGAACATTGCGCTCGCCGACCCGGCCATGCCCATGGAGCGCGTCATCGAGGCGGCGGCGCTCGCCGGCGCTCACGACTTCATCCTGGAGCTGCCCGAGGGCTACGACACCATCGTGGGTGAACGCGGAAGCAGTTTATCCGGCGGGCAGCGCCAGCGTGTCGCGATCGCTCGCGCACTCATTACCAACCCCCGCATCCTTATCCTCGACGAGGCGACCAGTGCGCTCGATTACGAAAGCGAGCGCGCCATCCAGCAGAACATGAAACGGATTGCCGCCGGTCGGACTGTATTCGTCATCGCTCATCGGCTCTCGACCGTGCGCAATGCGAACCGGATCGTCACTCTCGAGCATGGCCGCATCGTCGAGGACGGAAGCCATGATGAGCTGATCCGCTCGAATGGGCGTTACGCAAACCTTCATTATCTGCAGGCCGGTATCCATGACGTCCGCTAGCCGAAATGTCGTTCCGTTTCCGAGAGCCGAGATTCGACGGCGTGAGCACGAGATCGCATTTCTGCCCGCGGCGCTCGAGATCACCGAATCGCCGCCATCGCCGATCGGTCGCGCGATCGGGGCGAGCATCATCGCAGTCTTTTGCGTCGCGCTGTTGTGGGCATCATTCGGCAGCGTCGATATCGTCGCCACTGCGACGGGCAAGATCGTGCCTGGTGGCCGTACAAAGCTGATCCAGCCGTTCGAGACGGGTGTTGTCCGCGCCATCCACGTCCGAGACGGACAGAGCGTCAAAGCCGGCGACGTTCTGATCGAGCTTGACCCAACGATGACGGAGGCCGATCAGGAGCGCCAGAGAAGCGATCTCGTCGCAGCCGAACTCGACGTTGCGCGGCTGCGCGCAGCGCTCAGCGACGATCCGCTTGGCGCTTTCCGATCACCGCCGGGCGCAAGTGCCGCGGAGATCGAGATGCATCGCCAGTTTCTGATCAGCCAGCGCGCTGAGCAGAGCGCCAAGCTCGCCGAGATCGAGCGCCAGCAAGGTCAGAAGGAAGCGGAGAGGGCGACCACGTCGGCGAGCGCGGCGAAGCTCCAGGCGACGATACCGGTGCTCCAGGAGCGAGTCGACATTCGCAAGAATCTCGTCGACAAGGCCTTGGCCTCGAAGGTTGTCTATCTCTCCGAGTATCAGGAGCTGGTCGGCCTTCAGCAGGATCTGGTGCTCCAGCAGAGCCGCCTCCGCGAAGCCGACGCTGCCATCGCCTTGTTGAAGGAAACGAAAGAAAGGACCGCCGCGGAGTATCGGCGTGCCACCTATGACGCACTCGCGAAAGCTGAGCAGAAGGCAGCGAGCGCCGCGCAGGAAGTGGTCAAGGCGGACCGGCGCACGAAGCTTCAGCATTTGACCGCGCCGGTCAACGGCGTCGTGCAACAGCTCGCGGTTCACACGGTGGGAGGTGTGGTGACGCCGGCACAGGCGCTGGCCATCGTGGTTCCAAGTGAGAGTCAGCTTGAGATCGAGGCCATGCTGTCCAATCGCGACATCGGCTTCGTGCATCCCGGACAGAAGGCGGAGATCAAGATCGATACGTTCAACTTCACGCGCTATGGGCTCCTGCATGGGGACGTACTCAGCGTGTCGACCGACGCGATCACGCGGGACAGGCAGGGCGGATCGAACGACCGCGCGCCCGGCACGGCGCAAGGCAGCAGCGAGCCGAAAGGCCAGGAGCTAGAGTATGCGGCGCGCATTTCACTCGACCGCACGCACATGCAGGTGGAGGATAAGCTCGTCAAGCTCGGTCCCGGCATGGCGGTGACGGTCGAGATCAAGACGGGCACGCGCAGGATCATCAGCTACCTTCTCTCGCCGCTGGCGAGATACAAGCAGGAGGCGCTGCGGGAGCGATAAAGGGCCGGCTCCCGCAGCCTGTGCGCTCCGCGTCGTCAGCACGAGGAGCGTATCCGCGCGATCTCGAGTGCCATTCCTGCAGGAGCAGCGGGGAACACGCTGCCGGGCGCCTAGACGTCGCGAAGCCGACGAAAGGGTCGCGGCTTAAGCCTTTACTCCGCATGACCGTTTGCGCGACGGCAGTTCGTTTCCGAGCCCCTGCGTCTACTTGTAGAACCGTACCGCGGCGGGATTCCCCCGGTCCACGCCCTGGCGGAGTAAGCCGTCGATAGGGGGTGCCACGACGGGAACTAGTGGAGCTGGCTCCATTTCGGAGATCGCCTCGATAGGCTTCGCGATCCCTCTGCCCGCATCGACTGCTGAGGGGGCGCGACCGTTTGCCGGCCGTACCAGCGACCCATGGTTCATCCCCCAGATGGCCGCTTGTGTCCGGTTCTGGACCCGGATCTTGCGCAGGATCGCCTTGACGTGAACTTTCACGGTGGCCTCGGCGATATTGATCTTTCTGGCGACGCACTTGTTGGAATCACCCTCGATAAGGCAGGATAGAATTGCCTTTTCTCGCGGAGAGAGCTGCGGAAGGATCGCGTCCTCTGCAGCGGCGAGGATGGCTTGTTCGCATTCGCTTGGCTCCGCCGTTTCGCGTGCGCGATTGGAATCAAGGGCGAATGACAGAAATGCAGGCGGGAAGACGGTCTCGCCCATCGTCACGAGCTCGACGGATTTGATGAATGCGTCGCACGAATTAACGTTCACGAAGTAGCCGTTCGCCCCTGCTCGAAATGCGGAGGCAAGGTCGACTGGCCGATAATTGTCGGACACGATCGCGATGCGCGCGTCCGGGTACCGATCTTTCACAAATCCGATTTGTTCTATCGCCACGCTGAAGCCATCACCGGTATGGACGATGAGGAACATCAGTTTCTCTACTTGAAGTGAGCTTGGCAATTCCTCTGGGCGAGAGACCGATATCGGGATGCGAAAAGTCGCCGCGTGCAAAATTCTGGCAATTCCTTCTCGAATTAAAACGCTCTTTCCGATAAGAACTACCTCATGAGATTGATGCCTCCTCATTTGGTCCTCCAGCCAACGCAATGACACAACAGAAACGCAAATCAATTAAGTCTGGCGAGGGATGACCAGCCATTGTTGATGGTTGGCCGTTCTAGCTTCTAGCTATCTTGAGTTACTCCGAGCCTTCCCGAACGCCATCGGCAAATCCACCGATCTTGTATTCTTTAGGCTTTTAATAATGTTAGTTGAATTTCCAATCGCCTATATGCCGTTCGTTATAGACGCGGGGGTAGGTCCAGGCCCACGAGCCTCGCGGAACTCGTTTCGCGCGCCGTCTCTGGGTGGCACGGCACGTTGGCGAGCTTGAACCTGCCTGGAATTGAACTGCGCGTTAGGCGCCGTCCCTGCATTTTAGCCGGGGGCGGTTGTCTGCGGACCAATTTGATGGAATGCAACTAACAAGAAATGACGGGAATTTGTGCGACGATGCGGTGAATTGCTTCACGGCGCTTTCTCAGACCAAACCCAAGATGTGGCGCGATCGAGCGCGCGCAATTCGAATAGGGAATTTGGTCATGGCTATTGCACAACACTCAGCACCTATGCCGTCCTTGGTTCGCAGTTACGACGGCGTGACTATTTTGGGCTACATGGCGTTCGCCGTAGTGATGCCTGCCGCAATCGACTTTGCCTCGTGAGGTCCAGGCTTCGCTGATGCTGATCTGTCAGCTATGACTTCCTTGTTCCTCTCGAGGCACGCCAGTCTATCTAACTGACCGGCTAAACCCCGCAAGGTTCGGGCGATGTTTTTGAGGACGGCGGCGCGATCCTCAGAAGGGGTAACCTCACGGAAAAGTGTAGAGTAGTGGTCAGCAGCTTCTTGGCACTGTGTGATGCTTATCATCCATTGCCTCTGATGTCGTTCCGGCCACCGACATTCTTGTCATGCATGGCAGACCAGATCTGAGCAAAATTGCACACCTTTGGGCAGCCTCACTGTTTGCATCGCGTCTGTCGTTTTCCTTCTGAAGACCGTTGTTTTCGAGACGGCCGTCAAGGCGAACTGATCTTCACTAATCCCGAAGGTGGGGCATTCTCTGAAAACGCGATGCTCGCGGTACTTGATCGTCTCGGTTAAGGCTCGCTGCCAAATAACGGGCAACAGCCTACGCCAACGGCTGGCTAGCGGCGTTTAGTTCGTCGCGAAGATGCCGAACGTCCTGTTCGTGGATGGCCTGCGTATCCCTCAGCGTACCTAAAATCTTGAGGGCGTCCGTGGCGTCGTGGCCGCGCTGATGTAGGCCCGTAACCAGCGTCTCTTGGCGAGCGACAAGGCGCCTTCCTTCGGCGGCGTGCCGTTCGGCTTGGGCAAGGTGCTTCTGGATCGTGGCCAGGTCCATCGGCTAACAACGCCAGTGGGCTGGAAGCGGTTCGGCGGCGCTGCGCAGAGCTTCTCCGTGGCCATGTTGATGATGCCGGGGCCAAGTGGCATTGCCGAGTCCTAGGGCAAGGTTTTTGCATGTTGCAGGTGAAGCCAAAACGGAACATCGCCGGCCATAGCGGCGGTTGGCTTGGCCGGTAGTCATACTGGCCTGGCGCGGAAGAGATTTAGGGCTGTGCCCACGTTGCGCAATTGCGCCGTGGTTCATCTCGGGCCATTGCAGACTGGTCGCGAGACGGTTTGAGGCATTCCAGCGCATATTGGGACGAAAAGCCGGGGCGTCCTGCTCTGATGTTGCGTCGCAACATGCCGTCGTCTCGGGAGATATTTGAACTGATCCTGCCTTTATGGGTTAGAAATAGGAGCAGATTTGGCGCGTTAAGATTGGGGGGCCTCGGCGGAGGAGTGCCCAATGCGACGTAGCAGCGTAGTCATTGCACACCGGCATCCGATCGTCTTGGTGGGCCTGAGTATCGTGCTCGATGCCCTGGCCGATTTTGAAATCGTTGCATCTTGTAAGAACGCTGCAAGCTGCGTCGAAGCGATTCGTAACTTCGCTCCCGACATCGCGATCGTCGATCCCGCAATGACCGAGTTCGCCGCACTAATGGTTCTTTCGACCCCTACTTCAGAAAATCGTTCGTTGGAAAGTCGTTCGACACATGTGGTCTTTCTTGGCTCAAGTGAAGATTGCGCCATGGTGCTGGAAGCCGCACCCGCAACCTGCAGCATTGTCCTGAAGGACACGGAGCCTGAGGCGCTGGTTGAGTTCTTGCGGCGCATCGCTAATGGCCACAGCTTGTTGCCACCGACGTCGTCCGATCCCGTGGCACCGCAGGGAATGGGGACGAATGCGGAACACATGCTGGCAACCCTCACGTACCGCGAGCGTCAAATCGTGCATCTGGTCTCGAGAGGATTGTCGAACAAGGAAATCGGGCGGCGGTTGAACATTGCCGATGGCACTATCAAACAGCATCTTCACAACATCTTTCAGAAGCTTGAAATCAGCAATCGGACGGTGCTCGCGGCCATTGCCATCTTGCAACATGATCGTACGACCACCTCCGGGGAGAAGGCGCAGCATGCCGGATTGAATCCGACGAGTGACGAGCGCTGGGAGTCGTAACTTTGGGTCAGCATCGGCGCGGCCAGTGATGTAAGCATGTTGTCACGGCGACGCCCCGGCAGCACAGCGGATCAGCTTGAACGAACAGCCTTGAGGGCTGGAGACTGATTTCAAGCGCTGCTTGACTGGCGGTTAATGTCCGGGAAGCAAAATGGGGTAGTCCGTCGGGACTTGCGGCTGATCCGAAATCGCAGCCCAGGTAGCGGGAGGGAAGTGTAATCATTCGTCATCTGCAGCTCTGGGTCGATCGCGATTTGTCCGTTGTCAGGTAAAGCGAAGTCGCGGGCAACAGATCGGCTCCAGATGCGATCGCAGAGGTGTAGCGGTGTGCTGACTGGATATCGGTACATCGGGAGCGGCGGCCCTGGCCCTTCCTGCCCTGCCCCCAGCGGTCAGGGCCGCTTCTCTGTAGTCGGCCTGCCAAGAGAACTGAAATTCTTGGGTTGAGCTGAAAGCGAGTGCGCGGATTGGCGGTTCCGCGATTTCAACCTTCGCGGAGGCGGAGAAGGCCTGCAACATGATGCTTGAGCATCCGAAGGGGCTGTCGCCGAAATGACGTGTCCAGCCTGCGGTCAGGCTAGGTCGACATTCGAGTAATTTAGCCAAGAGGAGAGGTCACCCGCGACGGGGATCCGATTCTCAGCGGTCAGGCAGTGCTACCGGCGTCGACCGTCACCACGGTGCCGGTGATGTTCCGGCCGCCTTCGCCGAGAAGATATTCGACCACGGAAGCGACGTCGTCGGCTTCGGGGCGGTGGCGCAATGCGCTGCGGCTAGCGATGCGTCGGCGGCCTTTTTCGTCCAAGGACCTGGTCAACTCCGTGTCGACGAAGCCGGGCGCGATCGCGTTCACGGTGATGCCGACCCTACCGACTTCTCGGGCCAGCGAATGGGTGAAGCCGGCAATGGCGGCCTTGGACGCGGCGTACACGGACAGGCCGCTGTAACCCGTCGAGGCGACAATAGAGGAAATGTTGACGATCCGCCCGGCGCCGTTGGCCATCATATGGCGTGCCACGTATTTAGTCAGGATGATCGGCGACAGTACGTTTAGGCGAATCAAGGCCTCAATTTCGGAATTGTGCATGGTGGCCAGCAGCCCATCGGTACCGATTCCGGCGTTGTTGACGAGGCCGTAGATCGCGCCGAATTCGTCGCGCACTGATTTTGCGAAGACCGGAATCGTTTCGGTGAGCCCAAGGTCGCAGGCGCGGAAATGCAGTCGCCGTTGTGCTTCGCCGGCTGCAGCCGCAAGCTGTCCGCTCTCGCGGCGCGCCACCGCGACCACATTGTAGTCGCCGCATGCGGCGAGCCTGCGCGCAATGGCAAGACCGATACCGCGGCTGCCGCCGGTGACGATGACGTTACGCATCGGCGCGCGCCAGTTTCCCGGCTGCCGTGACGTCGAGTCGCTCGACGAAGCGGATCACCGCAGGCACCTTCCATGCAGCCAGGCAATCTTTGCAGCGGCCGAGAATCTCCGTGCGAATCGTCTCCTGGCGCTCGGCATCGGTGCCGTTGGCGAGAATGACGTCGGCGACCACAATGGCGCCGGTGATCGGGCTCCTGCGCGATCGCGCGCGCGACATCTGGACGGAGGCATGCCGGTTGATCACGGCTTCCACCTCCTCCGGATGCACCTTCAGCCCGCCGATGTTGATGATGCCGCCTCGCCGGCCCACGAAATGGTATCGTTCGCCGCGCAGTTCGACCATATCGCCGGTATCGACGAAGCCCTCGGTGTCGGCGAGCGGCGGAGCATCGGTGCCGACATAGGAGCGCGCGGTGCGCCGGGAACGGATCCGCAGTGAGCCGTCGACCACCTTCATCTCAACGCCGGTGTGACTCTGCCCGATCAGGTGGGCAGGAAAACCCTCGCGCCCATCGTCCACGCTGAAAACGACGCCCGCCTCGGTCGAGGCATAGGCATGCCCGATAGACGCACGCGGAAATGCCCCGGCCAGGCCGTCCAGCACTGCCTGGTCAGCGATTTCGCCCGACAGACGGACATAGTCCGGCGAGAAATTGGCGGACGCGCCGCTCATCAGGAGCTTGCGCCAGTGCGATGGCGTCCCTGAGATGTGGGTGACGCCGCCCGCGCGCAGCCGCGCCACATGGGCAGCGACGGCTTCCCCTGGCTCCGAAAGCACCATCGATCCGCCGCCGATCACGGCTCGCAGGAAAATTTGCAGGCCGCCGTAGCGGCGGATGTCGTAGAACGTCGCCCAGGTTGCGTTCCGGTTGCGCGCGGGCCCCTCGGCGATGATCGCGCCAGCGAGCCCATCAAGCGTATGCCGGACAATCTTCGGCAGCCCAGATGTCCCCGAGGTCAGCATCAGCCACTCGGTCGCGCGATCGACCTCCGATCCCATGGCCGGCCGCTCAGGCAGGTCGACGCCGATAACGATGTACTTGCCAGCACTACTTCGATGTAACGGCCGATCGGTGACGATGGTGTCGATATCGGCCTGCTCGAGCAGGACTTGCAGGCGATCCCAATCGAGGTCGGGCGGGCATAGAAGCAGGCGGCGGGCGATGCCGTCTAGCTCGATCATTGCGAGTGCGGACAGCAACTGTCCAGACGTCGCAAGCAGCACGGAGCGGCCGGACAGATCGCAGGATCTACCGGTCAAGCAGCTGTATTGGATTATGTCGGTCAACGATACAGTGTGCCGGGCATCAGAAATCGTGCGGTCCTTCAGCTCCGGGCCGAGATACTCGCGCAACGCGACGATGTCAGGCTGGGACATTCTCGTAGGCTCTGACAAACTCGCCGAGGGTTGACGGGAAGGCTGCGTCCTCGGCGACAGTGAATGGATCGACACCGACTTCGTCCTCGAGCCGCGCAACCAGGATTGCGAATGCCAGCGAATCGAACCCGGTTTCGTTCAGAGACAGATCGTCCTCAAGCGGCGGAAGCGTGACCTTTTGTTCCTCGGCGATCTGCTTCATCGCAGAGAAAATCTTCGACTTGACCGACATGATACACCTCACATTTCGGCTTTCCGAGCCGATGTTAGAGCCTGATTTCGCCCGCAACGATGCGCGCGTAGACCGCCCGGTCGATCGAACGATAGTCGCCGGTCACCGGATCGCGCAGGAACAGCGGATCGTCTACCACCGAAGGATCAAATCCCTCGCGGATCAGCCGCTGATTATTTTGCTTAAAAGTGTCGGTCGCCTCGAGCGCCCAGCACAATCTGACGAATGCCGGAACTGCATAGCGCGGAAGCCGATACAAAAGGTGTTCGCTGAATATCCCGAAATCGAATCCTCCGTCGACCACCAGGGCCGCCATGCCGACTCGGCCATCGGCCCCGGAAACGGCAACCCCATAGGTCGAGGCGTCCAGAACGCCGGGGCAGTCCCTTATTGCGTCGTTCACTTCGCTGGTCGCGACGTTCTCGCCCTTCCAGCGGAAGGTGTCGCCGACGCGGTCGACGAAGTGCAAGTAGCCCTGCTCGTCGCGCAGCATCAGATCACCGGTGCGGAACCACGCGTCGCCCTCGGCGAAGACGTCACGCAGAATCTTCTTCTCGGTCTCCTCGGGATCCGTGTAGCCTTCGAAAGGCCGGCCGTCACGATCGCCATCACCGATACGTCCAACGGCCTCGCCGATCTCGCCAGGTGCGCAGGCGATGCAGAGCCCTGCGACGCTCCGGACCGGGCTGCTGCTGTCGGCATCGATCTTGACGATCGAGGCGGGAAAGCGATGTGCCAGAACCGGCGGGATCCGGCCGATCGCACCGGGTTTTCCTTCGACGTTGTACAGCGAGAAATTGCCTTCCGTTGCGGCATAGAATTCGAGGATTTGCGGAATCGCGAACCGGCTGGCGAACATCTCCCAGATGTCGCCCCGCAATCCGTTGCCGACAGCCAGCCGCAGCCCGTGTCGCGCCTTTTGTTCAGACGCCGGCGCCTTCAGCAAATAGCGGCAGAGCTCGCCAATATATTGGAAAACAGTACAGTTGAAACGTTCGATGTCGTCCCAAAAGCTGCCAGCGGAAAACTTCTCCGCAATCACGACCGATCCGCCCGCGTAGAGCATGCTGCAGGGGGCAGCGACGCCGCCCACGGAATGATGGAGCGGCAGGCAATCGTAGAGACGATCGTCGGTGGACGCGTCCGTAAGTCCGGCAAACCACGCGCCCCAGGTGAGAATGCGGCGATGACTGACGTTCGCGGCCTTCGGTAGCCCCGTGGTGCCCGAGGTGTAGATAAGGAGTGCGCGTCCATCGATCGTGACGTCGCCACGTTCGGTGGAGGACAGCGGACTTGGCTCGAAGGCGGCGAGCGCCGCATCCAGATCGTCGCTTGGGTCGCCGGTGCCGAGGGGCGAAGTCTGCGGCACGCGGTGCAGGTGCGGACGTGCGCTCTCGAACGCATCCACGCAATCGGCAGCGAGGATGAGGTGATCCGCGTGCGCTACGTCGATGCAATGGGCGAGGGACCGGCCGACCAGCCTGGTATTGATCAGTGCCACTGTCCCGCCGACGCTGCTGATGCCGAGCCAGCAGGCGAGGTAGTCCGGCCGGTTCGGCATCATCAGACAGACGGTGCGGCCCGCATGAAGGCCGAGGCTCCGCGCCCAGCGCGCATACCGGTTGATCCGGGCGGTGAGTTCTCCATACGTGAAAGATTGGCCGTCCGAGAGCAAAGCGGGTCGCCTTGGCTGATGCTGTGCCCATTCTTCCACGACGTCGGCGAACAACCGATGCGGATGGGCGTCGACCCGCGCCGTTAGTGCGATGGCTTGCAGCCAGGTCCTGGCGGCGGAGCGTCGGCGCCGCGGAGCGCCGCGTCTGGTGGTCCGCTGCATCACAGCTGCCTTCACGACCGTATCGACGCCCGTGCTCGCCTGCTCGCTGGGCGGCGAGGTTGGAGCCCTAACGACCTCGCAATCCTTGTCGATGCCGCTCGCCAGGTTGTCGAAGCGGAATCTCCGTTCATCCGGCGTCATCCCGACCCGGGTCCGAGTTGGTTGAGGATCATTCGCTCCATCGCCTTCACCGATTGGAAATTTTCGGGCGTGATTTCGAGTTGGGGAAGGATGAGATCAAATTCCGCTTCAATCTTGAGCATTAGCTCGACCATGCCCATCGAGCTCAACCCGATATCCACCAGCCGGGACTCCGGGTGGACATCGGCGGTGATCGCGTTCTGCCGGATGACGTTCCTGACGACGGATAGAACACGGTCCTGAACGTTGACGACAAAGTCGTGCATTTCACTGGCCCCCTCACCGCAGCCGGGCGTGATCACAATCGGGACGACGATACCCAACTACTCCTCGGGCCAATAGCTCTGCTTCGGAGGTACCTCGCCCGGGAGTGGTAGCTCCTTGACACCCACTTCTGCGCCAACGACGCAGCAAGGGAAGTGGGCTAGCTGTGAATTTTGAGCGGAATCCATCTCGACCGGGCACGCGTCGTCCAACCATGACAACGATGAAATAGGAGGCTTTGGCCCATGAGTGTGCAGGAGGTCCAGTTCCGCAACATCGCCACGGGCATCGGCCGAATAGCATTCTCTCCCGACGGCCCCTCGTTCCGGCAGCGGGCAGCGGTTGTCGCGGAGGTCGCTGCGGCGGAAGCCGAGGCGGTCGATCGTGAGGCACGCTTCCCACGGAAGGCGATCGACGCGGCGCGCAAGGAGAGACTCCTGGGCGCTCAGATCCCGATCGAGTTCGGTGGAGGCGGAGCGTCTATCTCCGAGGTGGCCGATATGTGCTACGCACTCGGCCGCGCCTGCGCCTCGGCCGGGATGATCTTCGCGATGCATCAGACCAAGGTCGCATGCCTGGTCCGCCACGGAGCGGGCAGCGGCTGGCACGAAAGTCTCATGCGTCGCGTGGCTGCCGAGCAGCTGCTGCTGGCATCTTCGACCACGGAAGGCCAGAACGGCGGGAACATACGCTTCAGTTCGGCCGCAGTGGAGAGCGCTGGCACCGAGATTTCTCTGGTGCGCGACGCGACGGTGATTTCGTACGGAGCCGAGGCCGACGGCATCATCACCATCGCCCGTCGCTCCGACTCCGCTGCCGGATCCGATCAGGTGCTACTGGCCATCACCCGTGACGAATATACGCTGGAGCCCACTCTCGCGTGGGAGACGCTTGGCATGCGTGGGACCTGCAGCGCCGGGTTCAGGCTGAATTTCAGGGGCGCTGCGGACCAGATATTCCCCGTGGCATACGAAAAGATCCATGCGCAGACGATGACGCCCGTCGCCCACCTGTGCTGGTCCTCGGTATGGGCGGGGATCGCGGCAGCTGCGGTGGATCGGGCGCAGCTCTTCATCCGCAAGGCCGCGCGTGGGTCGGGCGGCAATATGCCTCCCGGCGCGGCGCACTTCACCGCCGCCAAAATGACGCTGACGAAACTGCGCGCCATCATCGCCGCGAATCTCCAGTTCTATGAAGTTCGCGAACGGGACGAGCGCGCGCTGTCGTCCGTCGACTTCCAGTCCTCGATCAATCTTCTCAAGGTGGAAGCCTCCGAACTCGCGGTGGCAGCCGTCATGCACGCGATGCGCGCCTGCGGCCTGTCCGGTTATCGCAACGACACCGATGTAAGTATCGGCCGCCACCTGCGCGACGTGCTTTCCGCTCCGATCATGATCAACAACGATCGCATCCTCGCCAGCATCGGTACCTCCACGCTGATGAGCACCGTTCCGGACTCTCTATACGATTGACTTTCTCTCAAAAGGAATAGGCCTGATGAACGTGGCCATTGTTAAAGAACCGGCTGACTCCACTCTGTCTCCGGCCGATCCGTTGGACCATCTCGCCGATGCGCTGTTCCACGAGATGGGCTCTCCCGGCGTCTATGGCCGCACGGCGCTCTATGAGGACGTCGTGGAGCGAATTGCGGCGGTGATCTCACGGAATCGCGAACTGAACACTGAGGTGATGCGCTTCCCGCCGGTCATGAGCCGCGCCCAGCTTGAGAGGTCGGGCTATCTGAAGAGCTTTCCCAACCTCCTCGGTTGCGTCTGTGGCTTGCACGGCACGGAAAGCGAGATCGACGCGGCGGTCAGCCGCTTCGATGCCGGCTTTGACTGGACCGCGTCGTTATCGCCGGCCGATCTTGTTCTGTCGCCGGCCGCCTGCTATCCGGTCTATCCGATCGCGGCGAGCCGAGGTCCCGTGCCGGCAGGCGGTTGGAGCTTCGATGTGGCCGCCGAGTGCTTCCGTCGCGAGCCCTCGCGCCACCTCGACCGGCTGCAGTCCTTCAGGATGCGCGAATTCGTCTGCATCGGTAGCGCCGATCACGTCTCGGCGTTTCGGGAGCGCTGGATCATACGCGCCCAGAAGATCGCCCGAGATCTCGGGCTAACCTTCAGGGTCGACTATGCCAACGACCCGTTCTTCGGCCGGGTCGGTCAGATGATGGCGGTGAGCCAAAAGCAGCAGTCGCTGAAGTTCGAACTGCTGGTGCCTCTTCGCTCCGAGGAGCGGCCGACCGCCTGCATGAGCTTCAACTACCACCGGGATCATTTCGGCACTGCCTGGGGCCTCGTCGATGCTGCCTCCGAGCCGGCCCACACCGCCTGCGTGGCATTCGGGATGGACCGTCTCGCCGTCGCCATGTTCCACACCCACGGCAATGACGTCACCTTGTGGCCGAGCGCAGTGCGGAATCTGCTGGGCTTCGCGCAGACCGATCGCCGGGCGCCGTCAGTATTAGAGGGGGTCCGATGCGCCAAGGAAGTCGGGAGCTAGCCCGGGATCGAAGAGCCGAAGGCCAGCCTCCATGAAGAGAGAGACTCTCGCCGTCCACGGCGGCTTCGAAAGCGATCCCGCAACGAAAGCCGTTGCTGTGCCGATCTACCAGACGGCCTCGTACGCATTCGACAGCGCCGACCATGGAGCCGCGCTCTTCAACCTTGAAGTGGACGGCTTCCGCTATACCCGGATCGGCAATCCAACCAACGCGGTGCTGGAGAAGCGCGTCGCCGCCCTGGAAGGAGGCATCGAGGCGCTCAGCGTGGCCTGTGGTCAGGCCGCGGTGAACTATGCGGTGGTCAACATCACGGAGATGGGCAGCAACATCGTCTCGGTTCCGCAGCTCTACGGCACGACGCATACGCTGTTCGCATACATCCTGCCGAGGCAGGGCATCACGGTCCGGTTTTCGGAAGACGACCGGTCGGCGAGCGTCGAAAAACTGATCGACGATGATACGCGGGCGGTGTTCTGTGAGAGCGTCGGAAATCCGGCCGGAAACGTCTGCGACATCGAAGCAATGGCCGACGTCGCGCACAGGCACGGCGTTCCGCTGATCGTCGACAACACGGTGCCGACACCGATCCTGCTCAGGCCGATCGAATACGGCGCAGACATCGTGGTGGAGTCGCTCACGAAATTCATGGGCGGGCATGGGACCACGCTCGGTGGAATTATCGTCGACAGCGGCAGGTTCCCGTGGGCGGAGCATCGCCGGCGCTTCCCGATGATGAATGAGCCGGAGAAATCGTACCACGGGCTGGTCTTTACCGAGCGCTACGGGGCCGCCGCTTACATTGCCCGTTGCCGTGCCGTCTCCCAGAGGACCACCGGCGCCGTCCTGGCGCCGATGAACGCGTTTCTGCTACTCCAGGGCATTGAGACCGTCGCGCTCCGGATCGAGCGGCACGTCGAGAATGGCGAAAAGGTCGCACAGTTCTTGCGCAATGACCGCCGTGTCGGGTGGGTGAATTATGCGGGCTTTCACGGCGGCCCCTATTACGAGTTGATGCAGAAGTATCTAGGTGGTCGGGCGTGTTCGCTGCTGACTTTTGGCGTGGCTGGAGGCTTCGAGGCGGGCAAGCGGTTCTACGACGCGCTGAAGCTCTGTAAGCGGCTGGTCAATATTGGCGACGCGAAAACGCTCGCCTGCCATCCCGCATCGACAACGCACCGGCAGATGTCGCCCGAAGAACAGGACAAAGCCGGCGTGCGGCCCGAGATGATCAGACTGAGCGTCGGAATCGAGCACATCGACGACATCGTCGCGGATCTCGATCAGGCTCTCTGTGCCGCGAATTGATGTTTCGTAAAGCATGAAGGCATTCGGATGACTGTCCTAATCGACATAGATTCGTACGAGCACCACCTCTTCTCGAGAGTATCGAACAGAGGTGCTTGTGCGATGGCGTCACCCGGAAATCGGGTGGATTGCCTCGACATCGGGCTCATCAACAACATGTCGGATGCTGCCTTGATGTCGACCGAGCGCCAGATCTTCGACCTGCTCGATGCGGCGGCCGGACGACTTAGCGTCAGGCTGCATTTCTATACGATGGAGGCGACTCCCCGTTCCGAATGGGGACGCGACTACGTGCGTCGATACTATCGCGGCATCGACGATCTGCTGAAAGGAAGCCTGGATGGAGTGATCGTGACCGGTGCCGAGCCGAGAGCCGCCAGTCTGACGGAAGAGCCATATTGGACCACCTTCGCCGAGATCGCCGACTGGGCCAGGGAGAATACCGTGTCGTCGGTGTTTTCCTGTCTGGCCGTCCATGGGGCCGTCCTGCATATGGACGGCATTGCGCGCCACAAGCTGCCTACCAAATGCTTCGGCGTCTTCGCTCAAACAAAGACGAGACATCATCCCTTGATGCACGATGTGCCGAGGACCTTCCGAATACCGCACGCCCGGTGGAACGAGGTGCAGGAGGAGGATCTCTCGAACTGCGGATATTCGGTTCTCACTTGGTCGGCGGAGGCTGGGGTCGACTGCTTCGTCAAGCAGCAGAAGAAGAGCCTTTTCGTCCATTTCCAGGGCCATCCGGAATACGAAACCCGGACCCTATTGGGCGAATACAGGAGAGATATGGGACGCTTCCTCCGCGGAGAGAATGAAGTCTGTCCGACGATACCGAGGGGTTATTTGGACGAGGAAGCGGAAGAGATGCTGATCGCTTTTCGACAGAAAGCCCTTTCCGGCAGACGCCCGGAGCTTTTCGCCGACTTTCCAGCCGATCAGACGGCGAAGGATCTGAACAACGTCTGGCATCAGCCGGCCAAGCGCATATACCGCAACTGGTTGCTGTACATGGTGTCGCAGCGAGCTGGACGCACAAAGCCGCTGGGGGCGCGAGAAGCTGTTCTCTCCGCAACCGGGATTCCGGCGCGTCGTCATGGACGCAAGTTGGTCGTCGCTCGATCTGCTCGCCTGGCGCGCTCGCCAAACCTGATGACCAGAAAGAAGCTGGGATATTATGAGTGAGAGTTCGGGCCATGATCCGATGCCGCGAGATAGGAGCAGCCGATCTTGACGCCATCGCCGATCTTCTGACACGCGGATTTCCGATCCGCTCGCGCAACTACTGGATCGACGGACTCCGGCGCCTGTCTGTGCGGGAGACGCCCGACAATTTCCCGCGCTTCGGCTACATGCTCGAGCATGACCGCAGGCCCGTCGGCGCTCTGCTGTTGATCCACACCGCACGGAATGATGACGGCTGTGCCTCCATTCGCTGCAATCTCTCCAGCTGGTACCTGGAACCTGCTTTTCGCAGCTATGCGCCGATGCTGACCAAGGTCGCGCAGCGCAACAAGGACGTCACCTACGTCAATATCAGTCCGGCGCAATGGACCTGGCGCGCCATCGAAGCGCAGGGATTCCGGCGCTATTGCGGCGGGTTATTTTTCTCTTTTCCGGCGGTGTCGCGTCCGGTCAAGGCTATGCGCGTCGAAGTCGTCGGGCCGGACGCACAGACGGTCGACGGCTTGTCCGAAGCCGACGGCGCGCTGCTAGCACGTCACGCAGCTTACGGCTGCCTCAGCCTGGTATGCCGCGCCGCCGATGGCCCCGCCTTTCCGTTTGTCCTGCAGCCGATGCGCGTCGGTCGCATCAGGCTGCCGGCGATGCAGATGATCTATTGCCCCGATGTGGCCGATTATGTCGCGTGCGCCGGCGCTATCGGCCGCTTCTTGCTGCGGCGCGGCAGGATATCGATTGCACTCGACGCCAACGGCCCCGTAGTTGCCCTCGTCGGCATCTACAGGAAGCAAATCGGCTGCAAATACTTCAAGGGTCCTCATTGCCCCCGGCTTGCCGATCTATCGGATTCCGAACTGGTGATTTACGGACCATAGTTCAGTCGTCCCAAATTGGAGATTCGTCATGGATCCCGGCAACAGCTCCGTCAGTCATTCGCGGACACTGAAATTCTTCCGGGCCAGTGGCACGAGGGTAACGTGCCGATCTTGGGGCCACGCACCCATGGGCTCTGGCTCCCCTCGATCGCGTTCGATGGCGCGCGCGCCTTCGAAGGCGTTCGACCTTGATCGTCATTGCGCCCGCGTCAATCAATCCGCGGTCAACTTCGGGCTCAAAGTCGTCGATCTCGGCACGTGGCTCGGACTGTCGCGTGAAGGCATCGCTCGTTTCCCAGTCGATGCCGAACCGTACATTTGCCCGATGTACTGGCCGCAGAACGGCGTTGCGGAAAGTGCGCTGAGCCGAGGCAACTCGTACACGCCTCAGTATGACTGAATGAGCCAATCCCATTGATGTTGCCATCGAGAATCGGATGCGCAACTGGCGCATCCTGCGGGGACGTCATCCTGCAGGATGCGGCGTTCAGAGCCGGAAATGGCGGCCGTCAGCGGCAGACATAAGCCCCGTTGACCAGCACGCGGACGCATGCCGTGCCGACCGCGGCCGCGCCGACGGCCGCACCGCCAACCACCGCGCGCCTGGTCGTGCGGCGTGCAACGCCGGCCACCGACACTGGCGTGAGGGGCCGTCCGACGCGTGCCTGGGCCTCGCCCAGCGATAGCGAAAGGCCTTCGTCAGCTGACCAGCCAAGCGAACCAGATACTCCGAGGGCGATCACGGCAACAGCGAGTAGGAGCTTTCCGAGCATGCCACGCTTCATGATGGTCTCCATTCTGTGAGAGTGAATTTGGATCGATCCATGGACTGGTGCTCCGACCATTGATCAAGGTCAAGGAACTCGGAGAAATGTCCCAAGCGGTCGGTGACAGGCTCCGAGGCGGCATGGCGCTACTCGATCTGCGCTTCATCATCTCTGTCGTTTGGTCCGTTGGCCCGTGTTGCGCCGCGACAAATTTGCCGAATGCGAAGCAAAATCTGGCAACGACACCACTTCTCAATTCGTGCTCATAATGAAGCGTCTCGTCCGCCAGGCGTGACCAGCTTCTTGCCTCGGCCATCCACGCGGATCGGTTTTCCGGATCCCGGCTCGCAAGCTGCCGGCAAAGTGCTGCGCGCGAACTCAGCTCGAACTGACTCATCATCGGCCCTCCCTGCCAGAAGCTCGATGTACACCACGAGAGTCCTACGCTGCGAGCCGCGCCCGTCCAATTGCTCTCGTGGTCATTGTACCAAAGTGCATGTCACCGGAGCTGACCAAGCTGTGCAGCGTCGCGCGAGGCAACGTCGCTAAAACCCGATTCGTTGATCTGGCTCAAGCGAAGCCGGGCGGCAATGCGATGAACATCAGCCTGCTGAAGCATGCGTGCGCGAATGCCCCGCAAGCCTCGGCAAGTGCTTCGCCAGGGATACGCCGCGGCAGATGCAACGGCGGTTCGATTTAGGCAACCACGCCCATGCAGGTTGCGTTGTTTCGCCAATGTTGCCGCCGCCGGCCGTTGCTTTCCGGACGAAAAACCGCGGCAATGATGGCGCCGACAATGCCCGTCTCGTCATACCTGGTCTATGTCGGCGGTGCGTTGCTGGCGCTGCTCTTCATTGCGGATGCCTTTCTTCTGGATCGGCCCGCCATGCGCGGCGGGCCCGGTGCTTCGGTCGCCATCCGCATCCATTCCAATTTGAAATTGCCGGAGCGAGTCGTTCTCGACACCAGCCAGCCCACGATCGTGCCGACGGACATCGCGAAGGCGGAGCTTGCTGCCCCGCCCGGCGCCGACTCCCGAGAGATACGCGCGCAGGAGGCATTTGCCCAGCTTCGACCGCTCGATGCAGAACGACTGCAATCGCGTCAGTCGACAAAGCCTGAAGCGAAGCCGCAGCGTCAAAGCAAAATTGCAAGAAGGCACATCGAAAGACGCATCCGGCTCGTTGCGCGACCGCCGCAATTTGGCTGGTTCGGGTCCCAGTTGTGGTGAGCATGGCCGGTCCGATCGCTGGGTCTGAGCGGCCATGGCAACGACGCTGATCGCTGACGACGATCAATGCACGTCGAGCAATTGACGACTGAAACGTCCTCGAGATCGGGAGATCGCAGACATGCGTGAAACTTCAAGGTGTGAACCAGTCGCTCGCCGAGAGGCTCTTTCGCTGCCGGGATTGGCCGCGGCGCTCGGATTGGCGCCATCCGGCGCGTTCCTGTTCGGAATACAAGCGCTGGCGCAGACGGTCGGCATGGAACGACGCCAAGAGAGACGGGGAAGCACGTCATGAGCGGCGCACGAGACGCACCGAGCGTCGCGAAGAGCGGCGCAACCAGGACGACGACATGATCTCACCGGTCATTTTGGGTCGACAGATATCCGCTTGATCGCGATACGGGAGCTGGCGGATGCCGCAGATCTGGTACGTTACCTTCGAAGTGCACAGGCGTGGGACCTTGCCGAAGCGGCGAAGTCCCCGGGAGACCCGCACATTCGAGAACGAAGAAGAAGCGCGGGCTTTTGCGCGAGAGAAGTTCAATGAAGGATTGATCGTGTTCGCAGGCACGCTCAATCCCTCTTTGCCGCGACGGCTGATCCCCTCGAGCGACATCCCGTCCTGGATCGAGCAAGACGAGGAGGTCTCCGGGGCCAAGCGCGACCTGGAAAGATAGTCGACGCAATCGCATCCGATCCTTGCCTGTCACGAGAAGCGAACCCTGGCGGGCAGGCTGCTTTCCGTCATTCGGACCAAGTCATCAACGGTCAAGTCATCAGCGGACAGGTCGTTCGTGCCGGCCGGCGAGACAGATTAGGGTCGAGTTTCAGTGCCGAGTTCGAAAAGTCTTGAGTGTTGCCATTATGGCACGGGGAGATCGAACGCTCGCCCGTAGAGTTTCAGCCGGAAGTTGGGGGATGATTGCATTGCAACAACCCGCCGTTTCGAGCAATCAGAGACGGCCGGCAAGGAGAGCACACAATGAGAAGGCTTCTGCTGACAACCGTTGGTCTGGTGGCGCTGTGCGCGGGGGGGACCGCCATGGCTGCCGATATGGCCGTAAAGGCTCCGCCACCGGCACCGATTATTCCGATCTACAATTGGACCGGCTTCTATATCGGCGGCAATGGTGGCTGGGCGCAGAACCACAACTGCGTTGATTTCCTTGACGCGGCCGGCGTAGCCGTCGCTTCCGGCTGCCGCGATCGGTCCGGTGGCGTCATCGGTGGCCAGCTCGGTTATCGCTGGCAAGCCAGCCAGTGGGTGTTTGGTCTGGAAGCTCAAGGCGATTGGGCGGATCTCAGCAACCAGCGCGTCAGCCTGATCGATGCGACGCTGTCCACGCGCTCCAAGACCAGTGCCATCGGCCTCTTCACCGGCCAGATCGGTTACGCCTGGAATGCGTCGCTGCTCTATGTGAAGGGCGGCGCGGCGGTCACCGACAACCGCCTCAGCATTCTTGACACGCCCTCCGGCACCGAGCTGGTCGCGCAAAGCGCAACCCGCTGGGGTGGCGTCATTGGTGTTGGGTTCGAGTATGGCTTCACGCCGAACTGGTCGGTGGGTCTCGAATACGACCATTTGTTCATGGGACACCGGAATAATTCGTTCACGATCGCTGATCCGCGACTTGCCGCCTTTGTCAACGACCGGGTCACCCAGGACGTCGATATGGTCACCGTGCGCTTCAACTACCGCTTCGGTAGCTATGGCAACCCGGTCGTCGCGAGGTACTGAGCTCTCCCGGTCTGAGGTCTTCAGGGGGCCGGCAGCAGTGCCGGCCCTGATTTTTCCGGGGCTATCGCAGCAGGCCGATCAGCGCCTGCCAACGCGATCGACTGGACCGCCGCGATTGGCCGGAGTGCCGGGCCGCACTGCCTCGCGTGCAACTGCGCCCGCGACGGGTCTGGGCCGCAGCACGACGCCCGCCGGCGCGACACAGCTGGGTGGATATTCGACATATTGGCAGTACACCACGGCATTGGCGCTTTCAGAACTCGCGAAGACGTATCCGATCATCACCAGCGCGACGGCTAATCCGATTGATGGCTTCATTTCCGGCCTCCTCTGGATTGGAGCCGTAGTCGATGCCTGCGCTCTGCGTGCGAGTTGATCCAGATCAACGAAAGTGTAGCGCCCGCGCCAGCAAGACGCAGAGCGCAGAGTGACGGTAGCAAAAGCGCGTGCTCATTAAGTCCCGAGCCAGGATTCACCAGCCGGAGTAATAGCTCCGCCTCGCGTAGTAGCCGCCATAACCGCCATAACTGCCGTAGGCGCCATAAGCGCTGGGCGGACAATAATCGGAGCCGTATCCGCCGCCGTAATAGGAGTATCCTCCTCCGTAGTAGGGGCTTCCGCCATAGTAGCCGGAGCTTGCGATCGCGCCGCCGACGAGGGCGCCTGCTACGACGGCGCCGGCTCCCCATCCGCGATAGCCATAACCTCTATATCCATAACCTCTATAGCCATATCCGGCGCTGCGATAACCCAGGCCACGATAACCCCATCCTCCTCCGCGGTAGCCTCCGCCCCATCCGCCGCGATAGCCCCAGCCGCCATAGCGTGCCTGCACGACATCGTTGTCGAGCACGGCTTTCATCGCGCCGACATGGGTCGGCAACGGCGCGGCTTGGCTTCCGGGTACAAAAATGAACGTGCCGGCGACAGTAAGAATCGTCGTAAATGCTGCCTTCGTGAACGTCATAACGTCCTCCGTCTGGGTTGAAATATCGACAGACCGGCGAGGGAAGGGCTCCGTCGCGCGGGCGGCATCACCGTGCAGATGAAATGTTTGCGGTCGCTGCGGAACCGGCCTTGATTTGAATCAAACGAGCGGAGATGGACGCCCCTAAGCGGCGCCGGCCGGTCACCGGCTCGCTTGTCCGAGGCGCCGCGCCAGATGGATCGTATGCGGGTCGCTGCGCGCGTCCGGCTTGAAACCGAACTTGCCGAACACGGCCAGCATCGCCTTGTTCTCGGGCAGGACTTCTGCCGTGAGCTCGTGCAATCCCGAATTGACGGCAATCCTGCCGAGATGATCCATCAGGATAGAGCCGACGCCGCGTCCCTGCCAGGCATCGACGACGACGAAGGCCATCTCGGCCCGTCCGGGCTCGAAGACAACGTATCGACCGCCTCCGACGATGATGTCCCGGCCGGCCTGCGCGGCCAGCACCACCAGCGCGACGTGATTACTGAAATCGACCTCCATGAAGAAGGCCCGCTCCTTGTCGGAGAAATGACGCTTCATGGCAAAGAACCGGCGCTGCAGCGACTGCGGGCTCGTCTGGTCCAGTGCGGCGAGCATATCGGCCTCATCCTCCGGCCGAAGCCCGCGGATCTCGACCGGGCTGCCGTCCCGCAGGTGCTCTGTTGCGCTGTATGTGGCGGTGTTCGACATGCGCGGTCTTGTCTCAGGAGCTTGCCAATGCAACTACCGGAGCCTCGTCCATGACCAACCCGGTTGGCTGCGGGCTTGATCTGTGTCAAGGGCCGGCGCGATATCGGCCGCCGTACTTGTTCGTTCGCGGCGCTTGACTCATGGGGCGCGGAGAGTGGTGAGCCAGATCTAAAATATCGTCCCCATCTACCATCGTGGAGCGGCCTGATGATCACAGTTCCGGAACTGGTGTCGCAAGCTCTGGGCGCATTTCTGACCACAGAAACCAAGGACCGGTTCGGCGCCTCGTATTCCGGTCTGACCGAATTGCTTCCGTTCGCGGCAAAGCTCACCATGGAGTGCATCGGCAATAGCGATGCCCTCTATCATAACATCGAGCATACGTTGCTCGTGACCCTTGCCGGGCACGATATTCTGACCGGTCGTTCGCTGCTGCGTCCCACCACGGCGAACGACTATGCGAATTTCATTCTGGCGTGCCTTGCCCATGACATCGGATACGTGCGCGGCGTCGTTCAAGGCGATGAGGACGAGCTGTTCATCGCCGACGTGAACGGCGGCACTGTTCGTCTGCCGCGAGGATCGTCTGACGCGGCTCTCGCGCCATACCATGTCGATCGCTCGAAGCTGTTCGTGCTGGAGCGGTTGGATTCTGTCGAACAGCTGGACGCAGAGCGGGTCGCTCGTGCGATCGAGTATACCCGGTTTCCTTATACGATGCCCTCTAACGATAGCCTCATGGAGGAGGAGGGATTGTTGCTGCGCGCAGCTGATCTCATCGGTCAGCTCGGCGATCCCAATTATCTGAAGAAGTCGAACGCACTGTTCTACGAGTTTGAAGAGATCGGACTCAACAAGACCTTGGGCTACGCAACGCCGGCGGACGTCGTCTACAAATATCCGCAATTCTATTGGAGCAACGTAGCTCCCCAGATCCAGCCGGCGATACGCTACCTCAACGTGACCTCGCGCGGTCGGCAATGGATAGCGAGTCTCTACGGCAACGTATTCAGGGCCGAGCGTGAACTCAACCTGTCCGGACCTCAGCCCTAGAAGACCCATCGCCGCTTGATCTGGATCAAGATCGCCGCGCGAGTGCGGAGATTAGCGTCGCCTGCAACCTGCATGGATGAGGGCACGTCCGTGAGAACACTTCGCCAGATATTCTCCGGAGACGAGATCGTCCAGCTTGCGATCCGGCTGGGGTTGCTCGCGGTCCTGATCGTCTGGACGCTGCTCCTGATCCGTCCGTTCGTGCCGATCCTGGCCTGGAGCGTCGTGCTCGCCGTCGCGCTCAACCCGGTGTTTCAGCGGCTCGCCAAAATTCTCGGCGGCCGGCCGAAGCTTGCTGCAGGAATTCTCACCCTCGTCAGTCTCGCCATTGTCATCGGTCCCGCGACCTGGCTCGGCATGGGCGCAGTCGATGGGATCAGGGATCTTGCCGGGCAACTGACGGCGGGTGAGGTGCTGGTTCCGACGCCGCCTCAGTCGCTCAAGGAATGGCCCCTCGTCGGACCTCAACTCTTTGATCTCTGGGATCATGCCTCGACCAATCTTCGTTCCCTGCTGCGCCAAGTGGTGCCTTATCTCAAGCCTTTCGCGACGACGTTGCTTGGATTTGCCGGCAATGCCGGTGTGGGGACGGTCAAGTTCCTGCTGTCCGTTGTCGTGGCCGGTGTCCTGTTTCCGTACGGCCCGCAACTCGTCGCCGCGAGTCGCGACTTTCTGTCGCGGATCGTTCCTGAACAGAGCGAGCACTTCCTCGACCTCGCCGGTAGCACCATCCGTGCGGTAGCCCAGGGTGTGATCGGCGTTGCGATCGTCCAATCCTTGCTGGCCGGTATTGGATTCAAGCTGGCCGGCATCGGTGCCGCGGGACTTCTGGCATTCGTGGTGCTGTTGCTGTCGATCGTGCAGATCGGCGGCGCGATCGTCATCCTGCCGGTCATCATCTGGATCTGGGCCGACAAGGAATTTCCGATTGCGCTCCTGCTGACGGTGTTTCTCGTGGTCGTATCGGTGCTCGACAACATCCTGAAACCGCTGCTGATGGGGCGCGGCCTGACCACGCCCGCACTCGTCATCCTGATCGGGGTGATCGGCGGAACCCTTGTCCACGGCATCATCGGCCTCTTCATCGGACCGATCATTCTGTCGGTGGCCTGGGAGCTGACGGTTGCCTGGATTCACGCGAAACGTGTTCCGCCGGCGAAGCTGGCGGCCGAGCGTTGACCTAAATCAACACTGGCGGATGCGCAGGCCTTTGAATGAAATCGACACGACGATGAGGTCGAACCATGTCGATGGAAATGCCTGCGTTACCCGGTGGCGCGATGTCCGGACTTGTCGCTTCGGCGGTCGAATACATGGTCGATGCCGGACAGCGAAGTATCCTGTTTCTCGACGTGATGCGCCGGCGCGGCGACCAGTATCGGGAGCACGTCGCCCAGACGGCGCCGCACGTCCTGCAATATGCCGCCGAATTGATCATCGACGGTCGCAAGCTGGATGAACCCGTGAACTATGCGCTGGTCCGCATCATCCCGCCCAAGGATGTCGAGATCGATCCTGCACGCCGCCCGTTCATCGTGATCGATCCGCGCGCCGGGCACGGCCCGGGTATCGGCGGATTCAAGGCCGACAGCGAGATCGGTGTCGCGATGAAAGCGGGTCATCCCTGCTACTTCATCGGCTTCCTGCCGGAACCGATGCCGGGACAGACCATTGAACGGATTGCGCACGCCGAGGCGCTGTTCATCGAGAAGGTCATCGGCCGCCATCCGGAAGCCGACGGCAAGCCCTGCGTGATCGGCAATTGTCAAGCCGGCTGGGCCGTCATGATCCTGGCGTCGCTGCGGCCTGAACTGTTCGGACCGCTGATCATCGCCGGTGCGCCGCTCGCTTATTGGGCGGGCGTGCACGGCAAGAATCCAATGCGCTATTCCGGCGGCCTGCTGGGCGGAAGCTGGCTGACCGCACTTGTCGGTGATCTCGGCGCAGGCAAATTCGACGGCGCCTGGCTGGTACAGAATTTCGAGAGCCAGAATCCTTCGAACACGCTCTGGACCAAGCAGTATAACGTCTATTCGAAAGTCGACACCGAGGCCGAGCGTTACCTCGAGTTCGAGCGGTGGTGGGGCGGACACGTCAACCTCAACGCCGAGGAAATCCAGTTCATTGTCGATGAGCTCTTCGTCGGCAACAATCTGGCCGCCGGCAACATCAAGATGTCCGACGGCCAGCAGGTGGACTTGCGCAATATCAGGTCGCCGATCGTGGTGTTCTGCTCGAAAGGCGACAACATCACGCCGCCGCAGCAGGCGCTGGGCTGGATTCTCGATTGCTATGCCGACGTCGACGATATCAGGTCCTATGGGCAGACCATTGTCTACACCGTTCACGAGAGCGTCGGCCATCTCGGCATCTTCGTCTCCGGCGGCGTGGCCAAGAAGGAGCACGCGGAATTCTCCAGCAATATCGACCTGATCGACGTGCTGCCGCCCGGACTTTACGAGGCGACCTTCGAGGCCAAGGGCGCCGACACCACGCATGCGGACCTCACCATCGGCGAGTGGGTGATGCGCTGCGAGGCGCGGACGCTCGACGACATCCGGGCCATGGGCGGCAATTCGCCCGAGGACGAGCGCCGCTTCGCCGCCGCCAAGCGAGTCTCGGAGCTCAACCTCGCCGCCTATCGGAAGTTCGTGCAGCCATGGATCAAGAGCATGGTGGCGCCCCAAACGGCGGAGTTGATGCGCAATCTGCATCCGTTGCGGACGCAGTATGAGGCGTTCAGCAGTCAGAATCCGTGGATGACGGCGGTGAAGTCGGCGGCGGATGGCTTGGAAGAGAACCGCAAGCCGGTTTCGAAGGACAATCCTTTCCTGGCGTTTCAGGAGCAGGTCTCCAAGCAGATCGTTCATGTCCTGGACGCCTGGCGCGATTCGCAGGAAGCGCTGAGCGAAGCGATCTTCCTCAACGTGTATGGCTCGCCAGCGCTCCAGGCTGCCGTCGGGATCGATCCGAAGGCCGACCCGTCGCACCGGCGGGAGATGCCCGCCGAACACCGCGCCATGCTCGAGAAACGGACCGCCGAGCTCAAATCCAGGATTGGGGAGGGCGGACTGCGCGAAGCTGCCATTCGTGCCCTGCTCTATGTCGGCTCGGCGAGAGGAATGGTGGACGAGCGCAGCATCGAGGCGTTGCGGCAGGCTCGTCGCGACGACAGCGGAGCGAAGTTGACGCTTCCAGAGTTCAAGATGCTGGTCCGCGAGCAATTCTTCATGCTGCTGCTCGATCGCGAGGCGGCGCTGGCTGCGATTCCGAAGTTGCTCCCCGACGACGTCAATCAACGCCGAGCTGCCTTTACGACGATGAACGAGGTGCTGTCGGCCAGTGAGGATATCACGGGCGAGCGCGCCAGCCGCCTGCAGCGTGTCGCAACGCTGTTCGGTCTCGACGCCGGCGAGACGTCGGGGAGGGCGTCGAACGTTGCCCCTTTCGATCCCAAGGCGAAGGCGTCGTAACACTGGTTGGAAGGAGCGGCCTCATGTCAGCCGACGCGACGCAGACCCCGAGCAAATACGACCGCCTGATCGCCGCCGCGAGGGCGGTGCCGCCGACCCCGACCGTCGTCGTGCATCCCTGCGACGAGACATCTCTGCGCGGTGCCGTCGAAAGTGCACAGGCCGGCATCATCCGGCCAATCCTGGTCGGGCCTGAAAAGAAGATCCGGGAGACGGCCGCCAAACATGGCCTCGACATTGCTCCCTTCGAGATTGTCGATGCCGCGCACAGCGACGAATCTGCCGCCCGCGGGGTCGAACTGATCCATGTCGGCAAAGGCGAGCTGCTGATGAAGGGCAGTCTGCACACCGACGAACTGATGCGCGCCGTCACCGCCAAGGTCGGCGGCCTGCGCACCGACCGACGCATCAGCCATGTCTTCGTGATGGACGTGCCGGCTTATGCCGAGACCATCTTCGTGACGGATGCGGCCATCAACATCTTTCCCGATCTCGACGCCAAGCGGGACATCATTCAGAACGCGATCGATCTCTATAATCAGGCGGGCTTCGGCACGTCGCCGCGGGTGGCGATCCTGTCGGCCGTCGAAACGGTGACCTCGAAGATTCCGTCCACGATCGAGGCGGCCGCGCTCTGCAAGATGGCCGATCGCGGCCAGATCACCGGCGGGCTGCTCGACGGCCCGCTCGCGTTCGACAATGCCATCGATATGGAGGCAGCGCGGATCAAGGGAATCAAATCGGAGGTCGCCGGCCGGGCGCAGATCCTGGTCGTTCCAGACCTCGAGGCCGGCAATATGCTCGCGAAGAATCTCGCCTATTTCGCCAAGGCGGACGGCGCCGGCATCGTGCTTGGAGCCCGGGTGCCCGTTGTCCTGACCTCGCGCGCGGACTCGGCGCGTGCGAGGATGGCTTCCTGCGCGGTGGCAGCGCTGTACGCCCACGCGCGGCGCCAGCATGCTCCGACGATTGCCGCGTGAGCGCCATGGACACTATCCTTGTCGTCAATGCCGGCTCTTCCAGCGTCAAGTTCCAGATCTATTCGATCGAGGGTGAAGGAGCGCTACGTCAGCAGCTCAAGGGGCAGATCGACGGCATTGGAAGCCGTCCGCGCCTGCGCGCGAGCGGCGCCAGTGGCGATCCGCTTGCCGATCGCGCTTATCCGATCGAGACGGTGCCGGACGTCCCCGCCGCGATGGACATCGCCGGCGCCTGGCTGAGGGACGAGCTTCGCATCCAGCCCATTGCCGTCGGCCACCGCGTCGTTCACGGCGGACCCGACTATGATCGCCCGATCCGGATCGACCATGGCGTCGTGACCCGGCTGGAACGGTTCATCGCGCTGGCGCCGCTGCATCAGCCGCACAATCTGGCGCCGATCCGCTCGATTCTCGCCAATTTTCCGGCGCTTCCGCAGGTCGCCTGTTTCGATACCGCATTTCATCGCACGCATAGCGCGGTCGCTGATCATTATGCGATCCCGCACCAGCTTCATGCCGAGGGCGTGCGCCGCTACGGCTTTCACGGTCTCTCCTACGAATACATTGCGAAGTCCTTGCCGAAGATCGCGCCGAAAATTGCGAATGGGCGGGTGATCGTCGCGCATCTCGGGAGCGGAGCCTCGATGTGCGCGATCAGAGGCGGACGCAGCGTCGAGAGCACCATGGGTTTCACGGCCCTCGACGGGCTCCCGATGGGGACGCGCCCCGGTCAGATCGATCCGGGCGTCGTGCTCTACCTCATCTCCGAGAAGGGAATGTCCGCGCCGAACGTCCAGGATTTCCTCTATCGCGATTGCGGCCTCAAGGGATTGTCCGGCATCAGCAACGACATGCGCGAGCTTGAAGCCAGCGACAGCTTTAACGCCAAGCTGGCGATCGACTATTTCGTCTATCGGATCGGGCTCAACGCCGGCATGCTCGCGGCGGCATTGCAAGGGCTGGATGCCTTCGTCTTCACGGCCGGCATTGGCGAGAACTCCGCGACTATTCGCGCGCGCATCTGCGATCAACTCGCATGGCTCGGCGTCGGCATCGACCAGGCGGAAAACGCCCGTAATGCCCGGCTGATATCGCGCTCGCACAGCCTCGTTCCCGTCTACGTCGTGCCGACCGACGAAGAACTGATGATCGCGCAACACACGCTGTCGCTGCTGATGAACTCGCCATCGTCCACCCCCAGACATGAGAAAGCGTCATGATTCCCGCATTTCCGGAAACCAAGGTCGCCCTCAAGGGCAAGAAAGGCCTTGTCGTCGGCATCGCCAACGACCAGTCGATCGCATGGGGATGCGCCAGGGCCTTCCGCGCGCTCGGAGCGGATCTCGCGGTGACCTACCTCAATGACCGCGCCAAAAAACATGTCGAGCCGCTCGCGCAGGCGCTTGAGGCGCCGATCTTCATGCCGCTGGACGTCATGGTGGAAGGACAGACGGAGGAGGTGTTCGCCCGGGTCGAGAAGGAATGGGGGCAGCTCGATTTCCTGCTGCACTCGATCGCCTTCTCGCCAAAGGAAGCCTTGCACGGGCGCGTGGTGGACGTCGGCCGCGACGGCTTCCTGAAGACGATGGAAGTCTCCTGCTGGTCATTCATGCGCATGGCTCATCTGGCCGAACCGCTGATGAAGAACGGCGGCACGATGTTCACCATGACCTATTACGGCAGCCAGATGGTGGTCGAGAACTACAACGTGATGGGTGTGGCCAAGGCGGCGCTTGAAGCATCCGTCCGCTACATTGCCGCCGAACTGGGGCCGAAGGGCATCCGCGTGCACGCGATCTCGCCCGGCCCGCTGGCCACGCGCGCGGCGTCAGGCATCCCGGAATTCGACGAGTTGATGGACAAGGCGCAATCCAAGGCGCCGGCGCGCAGCCTCGTCAGCATCGAGGACGTCGGCAACGCCACGGCCTTCCTCGCCCTTGACGGCGCCAAGCTGATCACTGGCGGCGTGCTTTATATCGACGGTGGCTATCACATCATCGATTGAACGACGAGCCCGGCGGGCGTCCCGCGCGCCGGCTAGCGATAGTGCAGGGCGATCAACTCGGCGACGCAAGCCGGGCGTTTGCCGCCTTCGATCTCGATCACGAGATGGTAGTTCACGCGCAGGCCGTCGGGAGGCACGTCCTCCGTCTCGGCAACGGTGACGCGGCCGCGCAGCTTTGAGCCCGCCGGGACCGGCGCAAGGTACCGGATCCTGTCCGCGCCGTAGTTCAGGGTGTTGCGCAGGCCCTTCAGCCCCATTACCGATCGGATAAACATCGGCGCCAGCGCCAGCGACAACAGTCCGTGGGCGATGGTGGTGCCGCCGGGCAGTTCCTTCCTCGCACGCTCCTGGTCGACATGGATCCACTGCTCGTCGCACGTCGCTTCCGCAAACCTGTTGATCCGATCCTGCGTCACCTCGATCCAGTCGCTGACGCCGATTTCGGTGCCGACCGCGGATCTGATCTCGTCGAAATCGCTGAATATTCGCATGTCCGTCACCTCGTCAGATATTCATTTCCGGGACGTGGTCGGGGACGACGAGGTCGGCCTCCGTCACCGCCATGACTTCACCGACGCTGACGCCCGGCGCGGTCTCCAGCAGCGTGGCCTTGCCGTCCGGGAAGCCGATCACCGCCATGTCGGTGACGACGAGATGGACGGGCCGCGCGGAGGTTAGCGGCAACGTGCACTTGCCGACGATCTTCGACTTGCCCTTTGCGGCATGCTGCATGGCGACGATGACGCGCTTGGCGCCGCTGACGAGGTCCATCGCGCCGCCCATGCCGGGCACCATCTTGCCAGGGATCATCCAATTGGCGAGATGGCCGTGCGCATCGACCTGAAGACCGCCGAGCACGGTGACATCGACGTGGCCGCCGCGGATCAATCCGAACGACATCGCGCTGTCGAAGGTGCTGGCGCCGGGCAGCGCACTGATCGGGCGTCCGCCTGCGTCCGTCAGCGTCGGATGCGCCAGACCTTGCTCGGGGATGGGCCCGGTGCCGATCAGTCCGTTCTCCGACTGGAAGAATACTTTCAGATCCGCCGGAACGTAGTTCGCAACCAGCGTCGGAATGCCGATGCCGAGATTGACGAGGTCGCCGCTCTTCAGCTCCTTGGCGACGCGCCGGGCGATGACAATCTGCGGATCCATGGGTCACCCGTTCGCAATGAGGTAGTCGACGAGCGGTGCCGGCGTCACGACGTGGTCGGGAGCGATCACACCGACGGGCACGATGTTCTCGGCCGTCACGATCACCGTGTCGGCCGCCATCGCCATGATCGGGTTGAAGTTGCGCGCCGTCAGCGCGTAGGTCAGGTTGCCGAGGTAATCCGCGAGAAAGGCGTGCACCAGCGCGAACTGCGCACGCAGGGCCGTCTCCAGCACGTACGGCTTACCCTCGACTTCGATCTGGCGCTTGCCTTCCGCAACCAGCGTGCCGACACCGGTCGACGTCAGGACGCCGCCCAGGCCGCATCCGCCGGCGCGAATGCGCTCGGCAAATGTTCCCTGCGGTATGAGATCGACGGCGATCGTGCTAGCCAGCATCTGCTGCTGCGCCTTCGCATTGAGACCGATATGCGTTGCGGTCAACCGCGACACCAGCGCAGCGTCGAACAGCTTGCCGACGCCTTTGCCGGGGGTCGCAGCGTCGTTGCAGATCAACGACAGGCCGGTCTTCTTCTGGCGCACGATCTCGTCGAGCAGTCGCTCCGGTGTCCCGACGCCCATGAACCCGCCGACCATGACGCTGGCGCCCGCCGGGATCATTGCGACGGCTTCTTCGACGGAAACGACCTTCATGACGACAACTCCGGTCGGGGCACAGAAGCGACGGTTGTTGAATGTTGGGGGGCGCCGGCCGCGCGCCCTTGATCTGCGTCAAGCCCCCGCATTATTCGCGACTGCGATTCCCACGCTTTCGAGCGCGTCGCTCCAGAGCTTGCGCAACTCGGTGTGTCGGCGTTCGAGCGCCGCGCCGACGACATCTCTGAAAGGCACCAGGTCCGGCCCCTTCAGGAACATGATTTGAGCCTGCAACAGCCGGCCGCTCTCGAATTCGATCCGGCGCAGCGCCACCGCGAAGGGATCGTTCGCATTCGCCTCGATCGGCAGCAAGGCCGCCGGTCGTATTCCGGCATGAACGGCATGGGCAAGCGTGGTCAGGTGCACCGCTTGCGCAAGTAAGCTTTCGCTGATGCCTTTGATCGGCGTCGGGAACCATGCTGTCTCCCAGGACGTGGCCATGTAGCACAGGGCAAGGTCAGGCACCCACGTGGTTGCGCGCATCAGAAGCGAGACGATCTCGGTCTCGCGGTAGAACTGCGCGTTCAACTCGCTCTGCCAGGCGGACTGAAGCTTGAGGGGCAGGGTGAACGCGAACTGCCGCGCCAGGGCGCCATGGGCGGAGATCAGGAAAGCGGCGGCGCGCGTCTGCTGGTGCGGTGGTACGCGACCTTCGGGATCGAGAGGTCCAAAGAATCCGCTCATGTTGACGTCCCCTGCACGGGGATCGCGCGCAGATGATCGTAGCCGGCGGGAAACGGGGTGAGCTCATCGCCGGGATCTTCCGGCGCAATCCAGACCGCCTTGTTGCCCCGCCAGCGTCCGGCCAGCACGTCATCGGCGAAGCGCGCGAGCAGGTCAGCTGTGAGCGCACCCTTCTCGAGCGTAAAGGCGTGATAGGCACGCGGGATGATCACGAGCGCGCTGTCGGGGATTTCGACCCGCAAGGTCTCGTGCAGCGCGCGCGGCGTCAGGAAGTCGAACTCGCCGTTCAGGATCATGGTCGGCACGGCGATCGACGAAAGCTGCGGCGTCAGCGGCTGAAAGTCGAGAAACGACTCCATCAGGTTCTGAAGCGCGTAGACATCGTTGACCAGCCAGCCCTGCCGCTTCACGCTGTCGAGCTTGTTCAGCAGCGGCTTGAGCCATTCATCGGACAGGTTCATCGGCAGCAGCAGATCCTGGAGATAGCCGGTGCCGCCCAGGATCAGTCCGGTGCGCAGGGCATTGCCGATCAAGAGAAGCTGGGGCGAAAGCTCGGCAAAGCAGCTCATCGGCACCAGGCCCGAAAGGCGCTTGCCATGCTCGATGGCGTAGCGAAGCGCGATCAAGCCGCCGAAGCTGATACCGCTGAGGAAGATCGGCTCATCGCCGAGCTCGCCGATCAGGCGATGCAGCGCCAGGACCTGGTCGTCCTGATTGATGAAGAGCGCGGGCTTGTCGGAGGCGCCCTGACCGAGCAGATCGAAGGTCGCAACGCGAAACCCACGCGCGATCAGCGCGTCGCGATAGGGGGTCCACAGTTCGGAATATTGTGTCAGTCCGTTGACCAGCACATAGGCCGGCGCCTTGGCAGGACCGTCGAGCTCGTACCGGATCCGGTAGGAGCCGTGGCTGAGGAAAGGCATCGCGGCGCCCCGGCGGGAAATTCGTCGTGGAAATTCTCGCGCGCGCAGTGCGAATTCCCTTGCGCTAGATCAAGGGTCGCGCCGCCGCCGCTCATAGCGTTTGAAAAAATGTAGCCTGCCGGAGGAATTCGCCATGATCGTGAGACATGTCATGCGGCGATATCTCATCAGCCTGCTGTTGCTGTTGATCGGGACATCGCTTGCGGTCGCGCAGCCGTTCTCGCGCCGCTCGTCGCAGGTGCAGCACGACGGGTTGAAGAAGACCTACGAGATCGCCAACTTCCGCCTCGGCGGAAAGTACGATCTCGCCGATCCCTCGAAATGGGAGAATGGCGGCGAGGGCGGCGTCACGCTGGAATCGCTTGGCGCCGGGAAACTGCACACGGCCTATATCGCGGTCGGCACGCCGCGGCGCAATGCCGCCGGCGAGATCACCAATGCCGTCGTCATCAACTCATACTATTCCGGCGATTCCACCGACATGTATGAGCAGTGGGTCAAGGGCGCCGCCTTGTCCGGCACCGTGCCCATCATCGGTCCGGGCCGGCCGATCGATACCGACCGCTATTACGTCATCATGGTCGACCCGCTCGGGACCTGGGGCGCGAGCAAGCCGTCCGACGGGCTTGGCATCAAGTTTCCGCAGTACAGCTACTATGACATGGTCCAGGCCAATTACCGGCTGCTGCGCGACGAGCTGAAGGTCGCGCGCGTGGCCCTCGTGTCGGGCGTCTCGATGGGCGGCACCCAGACCTATGTCTGGGGCGTGATGCATCCGGAATATATCGGCGCGCTGATGCCGATCGGTGGCACGACGCAGTCGGATGGCGAGGATCCCGTCGGCAACTGGACGTTCCAGATGATGACCGCAGCGATCGAATCCGATCCGGTGTGGCAGGCGACGAAGGGCGATTATTACAAGCTGCCCAAGGAGAAGCATCCGATGCCGGGCGTGGCATTCGGCTGGTCGATCCTCGGCATGACGGGCTATGACTTTGCCTTCCGTACGTCCCAGAACTGGGGGGCCGTCCAGCCCGAAATCTTCTATTGGGACCCACCGAACGAAAAGGCGGCGCTGAACGTCGTCAACCGTGCCAAGCTTTACGACGCGGTCGACCTCGTCTGGCGCAACCGGGTCGGCGAAACGCACAACATCAACGCTTATCTCGGCCGCATCCAGGCGCGCACGCTGGTGATGCACATCACGAACGACCTTTGGCTGAACTTCAAGCTGGCACAACAGGCGGTCGACCGCGTGCCCGGTGCGGACCTTATCGCTCAAGAAAGCCCGGTCGCCCATTATGGCGTGTTTCCGATCATCAACCAGCGGAAGAACGACCCGAAGTTCGTCGCCTTCATGGACGATGTCGCAAGCCTCGATCGCGCGCAGAAGTTCGTCGACAAGAACTATCGCGTGCCCGGCGTCGCCGGGAATATCGATCCGAAGAAGTCGTTCTGGAAGGAGTTCGTGACCTACCCCTATCCGGTCAAATACGCCAACGCCAAGGACAAGAGCGGCAATACCTGGCAGATCGGCTACATGGATGAATATGCCGGCACCGACAAGGATCCGAAGGTCCTCGTCGTCATCCATGGCAAGGGCGCTTTCGGCGGCCACTACGGCAACATCATGCAGTATGCGCTACGCAGCGGCCTGCGCGTGATTGTGCCCGACCTGCCGCATTACGGCATGTCCGGGCCCGGCAATCTCGACAAGAGTCTGGCGCGCACCATGCAGGACATGCGCGAGGTCATCTACGACCTCGTCGTCAACCAGCTCGGCGTCAAGAAAGCGTACTATCTCGGCCATTCGCTCGGCGGGCAGTTCGTGATGGGTTACGCCCTGACCTGGCCGGATGCGGTGCAGGGCCTCGCACTGGAGGCGCCGTCGGGGCTCGAGGAATATCCGCGCGACATCACTATCGCCAAGGGCAAGAAGGCGCGATTGTTCGACCCGGCCTTCGATCATGACTTCGACAAGTGGAAGGCGACCTGGGACCAAACCGGCATTCTGGCCGCGGAGAAGGCGCGTGACGAGCAGAACATCCGCGATTTCTTCTACTTCAAGAAGCGCGACCCTGAGACCGGCGCGGTGTCTGCGGCGAAGAGCGGCTATTTCTTCAGCGACAGCGAATATGCCCGCCTCCACACCGAGCAGCGCGTCGGGCTGACCAAAGGTAATCCGAAGGAGCTCGAGCAGTGGTGCAACGTGTTCATCTATGACGTCTACACGATCGGTGCGGAGCTCCAGCAGGATGATCCGAAGAACCTCTACGAGCGACTCACGCAGATCAAGGCACCGATCTTTCTCGCCTTTGGCGACAAGGAGCCGTTCATCCCGACGCCCGCCTTCAACGGGCTGACGGATCTCGGCCGCGACGCCATCACACCGTTCATGACGCGCATGACCAATGCGGGTAACCGGCCGATCCTCAAGATCTATCCGGAGACCGGGCACTTCATTCATACCGACAACCCGGTCGAGTATCCGGCCGACGTCGTGGATTTCGTGACGAGGGGAAGCGTCGACACGTCATCGCCGCTCGGGACCGATCGCATGATCAAGGGCTCGGTGGTTTCGGCCCTGCCGGTGGCACCGACGCCGCCAGGCGCGGCGCCCACTGCCGGCCTGAACAAGTAGGACCGGTTCATGCCGAGGGTGCAGGCGGGTGAAATTCAGCTGGGCTGGCGAGAGTGGGGACACGGCGACATCACCGTCGTCTTCATCCACGGCAATCTCGCCAGCAAGGACTGGATCGAGCTCGCTGCGCCGCTTTTTCCCTCCGGCCTCCGTGTGATCGGGATCGACTGGCGCGGCTGCGGCGACAGCGATCGGCCGAAGCCCACGGTCGATTATACCAACTATACGATGCAGCAGCACGCGCAGGACATGCTGGCTGCACTGGATACGCTGGGTATCAATTACTGCCATCTTGCAACGCATTCGACCGGCGGCATCATTGCGGCCCGCATGCTGTTGATGCAGCCACGCCGGTTCGGACGGGTGTTTGCGCTTGATCCGGTCACCCCGCTCGGCATGGCATTCAATGCCGACCAGATCGGGCTGTTCCGCGCGATGATGGCGAGCAAGGAGTTGACCCGGTCGGTGATGGCGACCGCAGCGTCATCTTTGTTCGTGCCGGAAAGCATGGCGCCGAATATGATCCCGCAATTCCGTCCAGGGATCCCGGACATCCAGGCGCTGTTCGACCGGATCATCGAACAGACCTTTGGTGTCTCCGAGGGCATCTGGATCGGCACGCCCGTCAATCTCACCCGCGAGAAGGAGAGCCGCGAGCTGGAGCTCCGGATGCCGGATATCGGGCATTCGCATCTGGTGCTCTGGGGCGAGTGGGACGGCTGGATTCCGCCGGCCGATCTTCGCAGGATGGCCGAGGCGATGCCGGATTGCCGGCTCGTCGTGGTGCCCCGGGTCGGACATTCAATGAATCTCGAACTGCCCGCACTCTACGCCGGCTATTTCGGTGCGTGGTTCGGCGGGCTAACGGCATAGGACTTGCAGCATAACCAGGAGGAACGACACCATGGCCGACATCAATCCATCTGCCGAAGGCATTCGTACGATGCTAGCCGAGACGCTCGGCCGTCTGCGCAAGGCCAATGCGGAATATTTCGAGCAGCTGGAGAAGGGCCTGAGCGCCTCGCCGCTGCCGATTGCCAACCAGGCCAAGGAATTCTGCAGCTACATGCAGCGCAACGTCGCTGCGACATTTGATCTCGGCGACAAGATCATTCAGGCCAAGGACATGCAGGACGCGCTCAAGATCCAGTCCGATTTCTTCCAGGAGCAGATGCGTTTGCTCACCGATCAGACCAGGAGCATGGGCGAGTCCGCAATGAAGGCGGCGGCAGGGGCCTTTACGCCGAAGGCGTGAGCAGTGCGGTTGCCTCGGGGCGCGCGATGGCGGTTCAGTTCCTGCTCGGCACCTTCGTCAGCGTGATCGACATCATGATCCACGCGCTGGTGACCGTTGCAGCGATCGACATCGCTCGCGCGGCGGGATTGCAGCATACGTCGCGGCCTCGATCGCATCTGATGGCCGTGATGGTCACGACGGCTGTCATTTTGATGGTCGCGCATACGGTTGAGGTGCTGGTCTGGGCGCTGGCCTATGCCGTGGTTGGCGCAGCGCCTGCCGGAAGCGATCTGCTGTATTTTACCTTCGTGAACTACACCACGCTCGGCTATGGCGATATTACTCCCGTGGAGGGGTGGCGGCTAACCGGACCGATGACCGCAATGAACGGAATCCTGATGTTCGGCTGGTCCACCGCCGTCTTGTTCGAGGTGCTGCGCAAGACGCTCGAACATCTCGCCGCTATTGCGGCCGCCGGGTCTAGTTCTGCAGATCGAGGCTAGCGAGCTGCGGCCGATCCAGCAGCACGATCTGGCGCTGGTTGCTGCCGATGAAGCCGAGGATGCCGAGCTCGTGCAGTCGCGACAGCGCGCGGGACACGGTCTCCAGGGTCAGTCCGAGATAGTCCGCGATGTCGCGCCGCGACATCGGGAGCGCCAGGATGCCCGCGGCCGTCAGCCGCTTGTCCATTTCGATCAGGAAGGCCGCGACCCGCTCCAGCGATGTCTTGCGGCCCAGCAGCAGCATGTGGTCTTCGGCATGCTGAAGATTGCTGGTGGTCATGCTGAGCAGATTTCGAGCGACCATGGCGTCGCTTTCCGCAACGAGCTCGAGGCTTTGCCGCCTGACCAGGCGAACCGCGGTGTCGACGACGGCCTCCGCCGTGAATCTGTGTTCGCTGCCGTTCTCCAACCCGAATATGTCGCCGGCCAGGTGAAACGCGCCGATCTGGCGGCGGCCGTCGGACAGCAACTTGTAGCTTCGGACCGCGCCCAGCTTGACCTGGTAGACGTAGTCCGCGGGCTCCTTCTCGCCGTAGATCTCGGTACCCTTCTTGTAGGCAAATTCGTTTAAACTGATGATCGGATTCGAATCACTGGTCATTCCGAGTTCGCGCAGCGAGTTGGGGCGAGGGGAGGTATCGATGGCGCTACGGATGAACATGGCCAACTCCCGAACTGATGATGATGTGATAGCCCGCCATCGTTGAGGGGAAGGAGCCGCCGATACCCCCATTCCCGCATGGGTGGCTTACGACTAAAACCGCATATTCAGCCATTGTCTCTAGGTTCATTGTACCAAAGGACAGCGCAGCGAACGGTGCGCTAAATGAGATGATTGGCATGGGGCCTGCCCGATCTCTGGGGAGTATGGTGCGATCGAGATATTTCGGCATAATGTTGCTGTTCGATTATGCCGTGACTTCGGACGGACGGTGGCTTCCTTCGGGTGGCTTTTGATTAGCACTTCGCGATTTCGTGGCTTGCCCACGGTTCTGTGAGTGGCTCGAGAGGGGACATTGCCAGGCCTCGTTTATGTCGTGGACGACGACGAATCGTTTCGAGTGGCAATCGAGCGCCGGCTCAAGGTTGGCGGCTATGAGGTCGTGACGCATTCATCGGCGCAGGAGCTGCTTGATCACATGCCGGATGCTTCAAGACCCGGATGCATCCTGCTCGACGTGCAGATCCCCGGGCTGAGTGGACCCGAGTTGCAAGCACGGCTCATCGAACTGGGTTCGATGCTGCCGATCGTGTTTCTCACCGGTCATGCCGATACCGCAACCACCGTCCGCACCATCAAGGCCGGGGCGGAGGATTTTCTGACCAAGCCGGTTTCATCGGAGCAATTGATCGATGCGATCGAACGGGCATTGGCCCGCTGGGAAGCCTCGCGCGGCCGACAGAGCAAGCTCGACGCGCTACGTGCTCTTTTGGCGTCGCTGACGCCGCGCGAACGGCAGGTGTTCGACCTGATCGTGCGCGGCAAGATAAACAAGCAGATCGCCCATGAGCTTGGGACCACCGAACGTACGGTGAAGGCGCATCGCCATCAGGTGATGGAGAAAATGCGGGTGCCTTCGTTCGCCGAGCTGGTTTCAATCGCCGAGCGCTTGGGTCTGCTCGATCCCGGGAAGATGTAACTAACCGGTCGGTACATGAGCCCGTCGCTGTTGTTCTCATTGCGTCCTGTACGAAGGGACAATATGAAACTTTGTTGACAGAATCCGGCAGAAGCTGCGTAGTGTTTTCTCGTCGAGAGCGGCGCGGAATTATCAAACGACCGGATCAATAGCGATATCGCCGCAACTTCTCCGGACTCAGAAAGAGATCTCTTGTCCGCACGCAGATTCATTTTCGTTGTGGATGATAATTCTTCCGTGCGCCGAAGCATAGAGCGTCTGCTTCGCGAGCGTGGCTTCGATGTGATCCCGTTCGACTCGGCCAGCGCACTGCTGCGTCATGGCCGTTTCGACGAAGCCTGTTGCATCGTTCTGGATATCAACCTGAACGGCGAATCCGGCATCGTTCTCCGCCGCAGGATCGCGCAGGAGGGCGCTACCGTGCCGGTCATCTACATCACCGGCAACGACAGCCACGCGAACCAGGCGGCGGCGATCGAGTCGGGATGTGTTGCCTATCTGACGAAGCCGTTTGCCGCGGATGCATTCATCGAGTCGGTGGAACGTGCCTGCACCGGAAGCGTCTAACCCGATCGCGCTCGTTCATTCGTCGATGTCCTGTTCAAATGTCTTTGCCGCCGCGCCCTTGTGGACGGAGGCGAACTGGGTGAGCGGCAGTGAAGTCGTCACGGCCAGAAGGCTGGAATCAACCACCACGAGTACCAGTGCCTTTCCGGACTCCATCGCTGTGACGAAGCTGTGATCCACGACGTCGGCGGCGATGCAGGCGTTGGTAAGGCACCAGTTGTAGGGGAGCAGCTGCTCGCTGCCCTGATCGACCGTCAGCTTGGCTGGCTGTTTTAGATACATGCCGACCGGAACGAACACTTGCAGCCGCGCGGCGCGGTCGCCGTCACGCTCGATCAGGTCCACGCGTACCGCCGTTTGCCCGGTCGGAAACTTGCCCGTGATCGACGTCCGGCACAGCGCACGCGCACCGCCCGGCTTGAAGCAGAGCTTCTGCCAGTCGCCGAAAGTGATGTCCTTGGCTTCGCGCTGTCCGCGGGGCGCGATTTCGGCGGGTTTCGCCTGGCGCGCCTGCTGTTGCGCTGCAGCGGCGCTCAGAACCGAAGCTGGTCCGGTGATAGCGGCAGCGAACAGAATCGACAGGCAGGCGCGTGCAGGCCTGGGCCACGGTGTTGAAGCTGTGTCGATCATGACAGTGTCTCCAGGCGCCGCGCTTGCGGCTACTTCTGTGCGTCGAGGAATTTTTCGACGAGCGGCGACCACATCGGGATCGCATCGGGCGAGCCGACGAAGAAATGACCCTCATTGCCGAAGGGCGGCATCAGATGATACTCGGCCCTGCCGCCGGCGGCGGTGAAGGCGTCATGCATGCGTTTCGACAGGGCCGGGCCGAAGAACGTGTCGTTTTCGATGTAGAACCACAGCATCGGCACCCGCGAGGTCCGGCCGAAATCCGCGGTCGCTTCGACCAGCCTGTCCGGTGCGCAGTTGTTGTTGGGCTTGCCGTCGACGCGTCCGCCGCGACCGGCTGCAAAGGTGATGATCGCCTTGACCTGCGACGGGTTCACGCTCGACAGCGCGATCGAACCCCAGCCACCGGCGGACTGCCCGATGACGATGACGTCCTTCGCGAGCACGCGTTTCTCGGCGACCATGTAGTCGATGATCCAGAGGTCGACCTGTGCCAACGCGCGTCCGGCATCCTTGAAATTTGGATTGCTGCAGTTGCCGATTTTGGCGAAGAAGGGCCCGTAGAGTCCGCGCTCGGGAATGTCGATGGCGGCCGCGCCATATCCGGTGCCGACCGGCGCCACGACGAAATAGCCGTGTTCTGCGAACCACTTCGCGGCGTCGCGGAATTCCACCAGCGGAAAGAAGCTCCGGTCGACCGGCTTGAGCGACACGCCATGGTTCATGATCGCGAGAGGAAAGGGGCCGTCACCGACGGGGCGTACCACGTAGGCGAGCATCGGGAGCGGGAGCTGCAGCGCCCAGATTTCCTCCTGGATGGGGCCGCCGTCTGCGGCCCGCGCCGGGGCGAACAGGCAGATCAGGAGGGCCAATGCCGCCGCTATCGACTTTAGGGCTGGGGCATGCAGGAGATTCATGCGCGCCTCGCTCAACCGGCGAATGTGCTGGCCACGATAATCGGGCCGAGCACGGTCAGGACGACATTGCCGACCGCGTAAGGCACGGCGACCCCGAGCACCGGCGTCTGGCTTTCGGCAACATCGCAGGCACCGGTTACGGCGGCGTCGACCGTCATGGCTCCGGCCAGCGCGCCGCAAATAATGACCGGGTTCATCCGCAGCACACGATGGGCGAACAGGGTTGTAACAACGAGCGGCACCAGCGTGACGATCAGGCCCATGCCGACCAGCAGCATGCCGTGCGACTGGATCGCAACCCATGCCGCATGGCCGTTGCCGAGCCCGATCGCTGCGATGAAGCCGCCGAGCCCGAGATCGCTGAGCGTCTGCTGTGCCGCGGGCGGCATTGCGCCTATCGTGGGCCGCCTCGAGCGCAGCCAGCCACAGAACAGCCCGGCGATCAGGGCGCCGCCGCCACCGCCCAGCGTGAGCGGGACTGAGCCGATCTTGACGCTCGCGAGCCCGGCGAGCAGGCCCACGGCGATGCCCGCGGCAAGGAACGCGATGTCGGTGCGGTCGCCCGAGCGCAGAATCTGGCCGACCTTCGCGGCGGCGCGCTCGATATTGCGGGTGCTGCCGACCAGCGTCATGACATCGCCGACATAGACGCGGGTGTCCGCGCTCAAGGGGACCGCGCGTCCCATCCGCGTCAAAGTACGCAGGAAAACGCCACGCGCGTTGTCGCCGACGCGTTCGGCGACGTCCTTGACAGAGCGGCCATGGAGCTTGCGGTTGTCGACGAGGACATCGATTACGTTGCCGGGGATTGCCCTGAGAATCTCGTCGGCGTCGATCTCGGTGCCAATGATCGGCTTTGCTGCAACAAGAACCGCGGTCCGTCCTGCGATGACGATGTCGTCGCCTGCTTCAAGAACGGTGTCGAGATGCGGCTCGACGTCGGCGCCCTGACGCACGATCCGCTCGACCACGCTACGACTGCCGATCTCGCCTTCGACGGCGCCGACGGTCCGTCCTGCTGCGACCGACACCCGGTAGGCGCGGGCCTGGAATTTTCGATAGTGCAGATTTTCAGTTTGTGGCGGGTCGCCACCCGAAAGCTCCGCCTCGAGCTTTGCGGCTTCCGCTTTCAAATCGATCCGCATCAATTTCGGCGCGACAAACGGCACGTACAGGAGCGTGAGGATATAGCCGAGCACGTAGGTGACGGCGTAGCCGGCGGCAATATTGGCGTCCTGCTGCTCCAGCACCTCTTTGGCGAGTCCGAGCTGGGCCAGTGCGCCAGATGCGGTGCCGATGACCGAGGACTGTGTCAGGGCTCCCGCAGCAAGACCGGAAGCGGTGCCGGGACCGAGCGCGAACACATGGGCAAATATGAGAACGATGACGAGGCCGGTCCCACCGAGCACGAGCGCGAGCGCGACCTGCGCCAGCGTGCGGATACTCAGCGAGGCAAAGAACTCGGGTCCGGACCGGTAACCGATCGTGAACACGAACAGGCTGAAGAGAATGACCCTGAGCAGGGAGGGAAACGTGAAGGTGCCGAGCTGCCCGATGAGGACGGCGATGATGAGCGTGCACGCCGTGGTGCCGATCGAAAAGCCGTGGATCCGGACCCGGCCAAGAATGGTGCCGAGTGCGACCGACAGCAGCAGGAAGATTTCCGGAGCGGCGGAGATGATCCACTTGACCGTGCTCATGACGCATGCCCTCCAGCGATTTGCGCCAAATCTGGTTCGTCAAACCCGGCGATGCTTGATCCAGATCAACCCCTGCCGAGGGCTAAGCCGCTCCCTGTTCAGGCTCTACAGCACCCGAGACCCGGCGTTCGGACATGAGCACGATGGATATCGCCCCTGTGTCGTCGATAGGCCGCGACGAAACGGTGCCAATCGCGCTGCTGCTGGCCTTCGCCGGCGGCTATCTCGACGCCTATACCTGGATCGTCCACGGCGTGATGGCCAACGCGCAGACCGCCAATCTCGTTCTGCTTTGGGTCTATGGGTCGATCGGCGACTGGACGAAAGCGCTCCACTTCGTTCCACCGATCCTCGCGTTCGCGGCCGGTATCGTGATCGCGGCATGGCTGCGCCGCGCAACCGGCGAGCGCGCCAGGGTGATCAGCACGCTGGTCGAGATCGTGCTTTTGGTCGTCATCGCCGTCCTGCACAACCGCCTGCCGGATCTCGCCGGAACGCTCGGCATTTCATTCGTCGCCGCCATACAGAGCGCCGTCTTCACCCGGGTCGAGGGCGTTGTCTTCAGTTCGGTGATGATCACGGGCAATATGCGGCAGGCGATTGAAGGTGCGTTCGCTGCAGCGTCCGGCGATGGATCGCTGCGCTCTCCAGGTATTTTCGCTACCTTGTGCCTCACTTTTGGCCTCGGGGCCGCCCTCGGCGCCTTCGCGACCAAGCAAATCCCGAATCTGGCGCTCGGTTTGCCCGTGATCGCACTGCTGGTCGTGCTGTTGCTCTGCGAAGCCCCGCGCGACGAGGCCAGCCTATGACGACTTCCGAGCGGAGAGCGCGCTGGACTTTCCTGTTTCCGCCGGCGACATGGCTTGCGCACTACCGCAGCGCCTGGCTGCGCCCGGACGCCGTCGCCGGCATCACCCTCGCGGCCTACGCCATTCCCGTGTCGCTCGCCTATGCTGCGCTGGCGGGCCTGCCGCCCCAGATCGGAATCTACGGTTACATGCTTGGCGGCATCGGCTATGCGCTGCTCGGGTCGTCGCGTCAGCTTGCAGTTGGTCCGACCTCCGCGATCTCGTTGATGATTGCGGCCTCCGTCGGAGCGTTGGCGGGCGGAGACGCGACAAAATACGCCGAGATCGCCAGCCTGGCGGCATGCGCGGTGGCGCTGCTCTGTCTGATCTCCTGGCTGTTCAAGCTCAGCGTTCTCGTCCGCCTGGTGAGTGACAGCATCCTGGTCGGATTCAAGGCCGGCGCCGGACTCACCATCATGATGAGCCAGTTGCCGAGCCTGTTCGGCGTCGCTGGCGGCGGTCACAATTTCTTCGATCGCGCCATCAAGCTTGCCGGACAGCTCGGCGGCATAAATTGGCTGGTTCTCGCGATCGGAGCCATCGCGCTCTTCTTCCTGCTGGTGGGAGAACGGCGGCTGCCCGGGAGGCCAGTCGGGCTCACGATCATGGCGCTGTCGATCGTCGTTGCGACGTTGCTCGGGCTTCCGTCGCTTGGCGTGCCGGTCACCGGCAAGATTCCCGAGGGATTGCCGTCAATCGGCTTGCCCAGGTTCGGTCTGTTGGAGCCCGACGAGCTCTTCCCGCTGGCTGCGGGTTGCGTGCTGCTGGCCTACATAGAAGGCGTGTCCGCCGCCCGCAGCTTCGCTGCCAAGCATGGCTATGCGCTTGATGTCCGGCAGGAATTTTTGGGGCTCGGCGCGGCGAACCTCGTAGCGGCATTCGGCCACGGCTATCCCGTGGCCGGAGGGCTGTCACAATCTGCGGTCAACGACAACGCAGGGGCGCGCACGCCGCTGGCGCTGATGATCTGTTCGGCGACGCTTGCGCTATGCCTGCTGTTCTTCACGGGCCTGTTGACGAATCTGCCCAAGGCAGTGCTTGCGGCGATCGTCTTTGCCGCCGTCTACAGACTGGTGGACATACGCGCGCTGTTGCGGATGTGGCAAGTCAGCCGCATCGACTTTTATGCCGCGGCCATTGCGCTGCTGGCAGTGTTGCTCCTCGGGATATTACAGGGCGTCCTGCTGGCGGCCATTGCATCGATCGTTCTGCTTTTGGCGCGGGCCTCACGCCCGAATGTCGCTTTCCTTGGTCGCCTGCAAGGGACCGGCCGTTACTCCGACAATGCGAGACATGAAGGCGTCGAGCCGCTGGTCGGAATCATCGCCTTTCGACCCGAAGCCTCGCTGCTCTATATCAATGCCGAAACGATCCTGGAAGCGGTGTTGGACACCTTGCTGAGGTCGGTCGATATCAGGCTGGTCGTCTGCGATCTCTCGGCCTCGCCCTATATCGATCTGGCCGGGGCGCGTATGTTGCACGATCTCTATGACGAACTCGCCTCCCGGAAGATCGCATTCGCGATCGTTGGCGCGCATGCACAGTTGCGCGATCTGTTGAGGGCTGAGGGTCTGGCGGAAAAGACCGACAGCGGAGCGTGGCTCCACTCGCTCGACAGCGTGCTGGGAGAGGGCAAAGCCGGGCAATCGCCGGATCCCAAACCGGAGGATCCGGCGGACTTGTTGGCCGGCCGGCTCTGACCTGTCCCATTGATCGCTCGCCGTCCTTCGCGCGGCAGCCGCCCGGACGATATTGCATCGCGAAGTGTTCCAGGCCTGTTCAAGATGCGCGACCGTTGACTTGGATCAATGGACCGAGGTGAGCGGGCACCACGATGCGGCCGGGACTTTGCAAAAGATCCGGAGAGAGACATGTCCAAGGACGCCAAGCCAGCAGAAAAGCGCATCGATCAGTTCATTTCCGGGCCCGGCGGGCGAGCGGACGACTGGCGCGATCTGGTCGAGGCAGCCAAGGCATGGGCGCGCGGCGGCGACCGCGCGAAGTATGATGCGGCGCTGGCCGATCTTTCCGTCATAGAGGAGTTTCACGGCTATCCCGGGCTGCAATTGATGGCGGCGTTGCGGGAGGCGGCCTCGGCGGGCGATGCGGCGGGCTCACTGAGCCTTGCGACGCGCATCACGCAGGCCCTGATGACGAGATCCTTCCGCCAACATGCCGGCGACTGGAATGCCAGGGATGACGGCAACGGCGATGCGCCCGAGCTCGTGCCCTCGAGTTTCGGGTCGCATGAGGGCCATCGGCCCTATTTTGAAACGCTGATCGTCACCGGCCTCTCGTCCGACAAATGGCCGGCGCTCGCTGCCGAATGGCGCAAGCTGCGACGTCCGGTGGATTCCTTCGTCTATGAGCCGGTGATCGTCGGCAGTCTTGAAGACGCCTTTTGTGCGACGATGCTCAATCCCACCATCGCGGCCGTGATCATCAACGAAGGGTTTGGCCTGCGCTCGCGTCACAACGCACCGATCCTGCGCACCATGACCGCGACGGCGGGCATCAATGACGAGACCGACGCGTCCGCACTCCGGCTTGCACACATCATCAAGCGGGTACGTCCCGAGCTTGACCTCTATCTGATGTCGAATCGCGACGTCGAGAAGATGGCGGGAGATCCCGACGCCAACGTGGTTCGGCGGATATTCTACTCGATCGAAGAGCTCCTCGAACTCCATCTCTCCATCCTCGAAGGTATCCAGGATCGATTCGACACACCGTTCTTCGACAATCTCAAGAAATACGCACAACGCCCGATCGGGACGTTCCACGCGCTGCCGATCGCGCGCGGAAAATCCGTGTTCAAGTCGGACTGGATCCGCGACATGGGCGAATTCTACGGCTTGAACCTGTTCCTTGCCGAGAGCAGCGCCACCACCGGCGGTCTCGACAGCCTGCTGGAGCCGACCGGCAACATCAAGAAGGCGCAGGACAAGGCGGCGCGCGCGCTCGGTGCGGACCGCGTTTTCTTCGTGACCAACGGCACCTCGACCTCGAACAAGATGGCGGTGCAGGCGCTGCTTGGGCCGGGCGACATCGCGATCGTCGATCGCAACTGCCACAAGTCGCACCACTACGGGATGGTGCTGGCCGGCGCCCAGCCGATCTACGTCGAAGCGTTTCCGATGACGGAATACTCGATGTACGGCGCGGTGCCGCTGAAGACCATCAAGCAGGCCCTGCTGAACGCCAGGGCCGATGGCCGGCTGGACCGTGTCAAGATGCTTGACCTGACCAACTGCACGTTTGACGGCCACATCTACAACACCCGGCGGGTGATGGAGGAATGCCTCGCCATCAAGCCCGACTTGATCTTCCTCTGGGACGAAGCCTGGTTCGGCTTTGCGCGATTCTCGCCGTTCCTGCGGCGACGGACCGCGATGGGCGCCGCCAATGAGATCGAGGCCTGGATGCACGATCCGAAATCGGTCGCGGCTTACGAGAAGCAACAGGCCGAGCTCGGCAAGACCCCCTCGGACGAGGTGCTGCTCAAGACCAGGCTGATCCCGGATCCGCGTCAGATCCGCTTGCGCGTCTACCAGACCAACTCGACCCACAAGTCGATGTCGGCGATCCGGCAGGGCTCGATGCTGTCCGTCAAGGACGTCGAATTCCACACCGTCGAGCAGCAGTTCAAGGAGGCGGTCTTCACGCATGCATCGACCAGCCCGAACCAGCAGATCATCGCGAGCCTCGACGTATCGCGGCGCCAGATGGAGCTCGAGGGCTATGGTCTGGTGTCCAATGCGATCGAAATCGCTTTCGCGATCCGCCAGGCGGTCAACAACAATCCGCTGATCTCCAAATACTTCCGGATTCTCGGCGCGGACGCGATGGTGCCGGCGCAATACCGCCAGAGCGGCTTTACCGACTATCTGGCCCCCGGCATGAACTGGGCGAACGCCCTGAAGAGCCTGGACGACGACGAGTTCTGCCTCGATCCGACCCGCATGACCCTGGTGTGCGGCACCGCCGGCTACGACGGCACGCAGTTCAAGGGAATCCTGGCCAACGAGTACGATATCCAGATCAACAAGACGTCACGCAACTCGGTGTTGTTCCAGTCCAACATCAACAACACGCGCAGCGACGTTGCGCATCTGGTAAGAGTGCTGGCCGAGATCGCGGGCGAGGTCGATCGCGGGCTGGTTCAGGGCGGCGTCAATGCGAAGAAGACCTTCGAGGCGCGGGTCAAGAGCCTGATGACGGACGTGCCGGACTTGCCGAACTTTTCGCATTTCCACCAGAGTTTCCGTGGCGATGCCGGCACCAAGACCAACGAAGGCGACATCCGCAGCGGTTTCTACTCGGCCTATGACGCGGCGGGGTGCGAATATATCCGGCTGGCCGATCCCGAGATCGACCGTCGTCTGAAGGCCGGTCCCGATCTCGTGTCTGCCAGTTTCGTGATCCCGTACCCGCCGGGCTTCCCGATCATGGTGCCGGGACAGGTCATCACCCAGGAAACCATCGACTTCATGCGCAAGCTCGATGTGAAGGAAATCCACGGCTACGACGCCAAGGAAGGGCTGAAGCTCGTACGTGCCGAAGCCCTGGCGAAGATTGGCCGGCCCAAGCCCGGTGCGACGCCGAAGCTGAAGGCCGCATCATAGATAGGGGACGACCATGCTAGGGTTTTTCACGTTCTTGCAGCAGAATCCGTTTCTGTTGCTGTTCTTCGTCGTCGGGCTCGCCGTCTGGATCGGCCGGGCCAGCATCAAGGGTTACGGCCTCGGCATGGTCGCTGGCGCCATCGTGGTCGGCGCCGGCCTAGCCGTCTGGGCTTCGAGCTACGGCGTGAAGCTCGAGCTGAACAACTTCGCCAAGAGCCTGTTCTACTACCTCTTCATGTACGGCGTCGGCTTGCGCGTCGGGCCGTCCTTCATCAACAGCCTGAGGGGGGACGGCATCAAATTCGTGCTCCTGGCGGTGGTGTCGAGTGTGCTCGGTCTGGCGCTCGTCGTCATTCTTTCAAAGCTCTTCGCGCTGCCGATCGGCGCCGCCGGCGGCATGCTGGCGGGGTCGCAGACCATGTCGGCCGCGATCGGTTCGGCCGAGCAGGCAATCACCTCGGGTGTCGTGAAGCTTCCCGAAGGGATGAAGCCTGAGGACGCGACCGGCATGATCGCGCTGTCCTACGGCATCACCTATATCTGGGGTACCGTCGGCATCATTTTGATCTGCAAGTACCTGCCGCGTTGGTGGGGTGTCGACGCCAAGGCGGCTGCCACGCAGTATGAGAAGGAGTTCGGCGTCAAGGATCTCGAGGGCGGCGGCCTGACCGGCTATCGGCAGTTCGGTCTGCGCGCCTACCGGCTCGACAATCCGGCCCAGGTCGGCATGAGCATCGCCAAATTCCGCACGATCAACCCGGAATACCGCATCGTCAACGTGGTGCGGGGCGGTCAACCGTTGGGAGCCGATCCCGAAATCGTGCTGCAAAAGGGAGACGTCGTCGCGCTCGGTGGCGCGACCGAGCATCTGACCGACAAGATGGGCCTGATCGGCCCCGAGGTTGCCGATGCCAAGGCGCTCGGTATTCCCATGGACCAGGCGGACATCCTCGTCACCAACAAGGAGATGGTCGGACGCACCTTCGAATCGTTCCGCGAGACAGCGTTGGCGGGCCAGTTGCAGGTCACCAAGGTCGAGCGTGGTGGTGTGCCGCTTGCCGCCGGTCTCAAGACCGAGTTGCAGCGGATGGATATCATCTCCGTTGTCGGTCTCAAATCGGCCGTCAACGAGCTCGGCGAGATGTGGGGGCGCATTGCGCGGACCAACACCTCGACCGATCTTCTCACGCTCGCCGCGGGCATGATCATCGGCTTCCTGATCGGCATGATCGAGTTTCCGGCCTTCGGTGCCAAGATCGGCCTCGGAAACGCCGGCGGTCTATTGCTATCGGGCGTGATCGTCTCGTCGCTGGTTTCGCGGCTGCGCTTCTTCGGCAACACGCCGAACGCGGCGCGCAACGTGCTGGAGGATCTCGGCCTCGTCGTCTTCGTCGCCATCGTCGGCGTCAATGCCGGCGCCGGATTGCTGGCGCAGCTCACGGGTGCGGTTGCCTTGAAGATATTCGTCGCCGGCTTTATCGCCTGCACGATCCCGCCTTTCGTCGTCTGGGCGATCGGCTACCACGTCTTCAAGATCAACCCCGCGGTGCTGATGGGCGGCGTTGCCGGCGCGCGGTCGCACTCCGGTCCGTGCCGCGAAGCGGCGGTGGAAATCCAGAGCTCCGTGCCCTGGATCGGATTCCCGGTCGGCTACGCCGTGTCGGGCATCCTGCTCACCGTGTTCGGCTACTTCGCAATGCTCCTTGCCCAATAGCTCGGCATCACAACCAAAGGGAAACGAAAGTCATGAGAAAAGTCGCCATCTGCGCCGTCCTGGCCACCGCGCTTGCAAGCATCGCCGGTTTCAGCACGCCATCGCGTGCCGAGACCGGCCAGGTTGCCGTGGTCTTCACCAAGGGCGGATTCATCGTCGGCGTCGGTGGCGGCGAGGGGGTTCTGCTTTATCGCGGCAAGAAATATCCCTTCACGGTCTCCGGCATGAGCGTCGGTTTCACGATCGGCGCCTCGACCACCAAGCTGGTCGGCCGCGCCCTCAATCTGAGGGGACCGGAGTCCATCGAAGGCTCCTACGCGGCGGGCGGCGCGGGCGGCGCCGTTGCCGCGGGCGCCGGGGCCGTTCAGTTGCAGAACGGCAACGGCGTGATCCTCCAGCTCAGCGGACCGAAGGTCGGCGCGGAAGTGTCGGCCGCCGTCGGCGGTGTGACGATACGGTTGAAGTAGACCAACGATCGGGCCGCGTCTAGGCGCGGCCTGATCGTCTCGTCAATATCGTTCGGTGACGAAGTTCATCCCGCGCAGGGTGGCCTGGTCGTTGTAGCGTCCCTTGTCGGAACGCTTGGGCAGCTTGACCTTGGTCTTCCTGATCCGCTTGTAGGGGATCGCCCTGAGCAGATGCGCGATGCAGTTCAGCCGCGCCCGCCGCTTGTCGTCGGAGCGGATGATGTACCATGGCGCATGCTTCGTGCTCGTCTTCTTGAGCATCAGGTCGCGTGCGCGTGAGTAATCGTACCAGCGCTTGAAGGATTCCAGATCCATCGGGCTGAGCTTCCACTGCCGCACCGGGTCGTCGATGCGAGCCGTGAAGCGGCGCTCCTGCTCCTCCATTCCGACCTCGAGCCAGACCTTGATCAGGATGATGCCGCCGTCGATGACGTACTTTTCCATCTGCGGACAGAGCGAGAGAAAGCGGTCGTGCTCGGCGGGCGAGCAGAAGCCCATGACGTATTCGACGCCGGCGCGGTTGTACCAGCTGCGGTCGAAGATCACGACCTCGCCGCCGGCTGGAAAATGCTTCATGTAGCGCTGAAAGAACAGCTGCGACTTCTCGCGGTCCGACGGCGCCGGCAGCGCAACCACGCGGAACACGCGCGGACTGACCTTTTCCGTGATCGCCTTGATCGTGCCACCTTTGCCGGCTGCGTCCCGCCCCTCGAACAGCACGATGACCCGAAGCTTGTTTTCCCTGACATAGTCCTGGAGATGGCAAAGTTCGACCTGGAGCTTTTCGAGCTCCTTCTCGTAATCCTTGCGCTTCATCCGTTCCGTCGCCCCGGCCTTTGCCATGCTTCGCGTTCCATTGCGTCAATGCGGCCAAACCGCGATCAGTCCCCCCAGGAAATGGTCACCCCGATGTCGCCGGGCACGCCGCCGGGAAAGTCGATGACCTGATAGCCGATCCGATAGCCGCGCGGCTTGAGGTATTCGGTCCAGAGCTCGAAGATCTCCTTTGGAATTCCCGTCAGCGTTTTCTCCCAGCCTGCCTCCATCTGGTTGATGGCGCGGCCCTTGTCGGTGCACAGCGTATTCGGGAAGCGATAGACTTGTACTTCGGTCAGGCCGTTGCGTACCGCGCGCTGGATGATGGTCGAGGCGAGCTTGATCTTCTCCTCCTCGGACTTGCCGGACGGTTTGCTCAGCCGTTCGATCAAGTCGCGTTTCTCGGCTTCGGCCGCCGCGGCGAGGCGAACATATTCCTCGGCCTTTCTGGCTTCCTCGAGCGCGGCTTCCTTGCGGATTTGCAGTGCGTTGGGAATGAGATCATCGATGCCGGGCATGATTGATGCGTTCCTGGCTTGCTGTTGGGGCAGAGTCAGGACTAGTCTAGGTTTCGCGCCGTCTCGACCTTTGATTCATATCAAGCAATTTCTCACCTGCGTGGCCACGGTGGCCGTGCGGTGCATAAGCCGCCCTGGTCCCTTCCGTGGAGAAGAGCATTGAGCGAGCAACTTCATCCGCTGGCCCCTCATCATTTGCCGTTCTATCTCGCGCCGGGAAGCGGGACCGACGTGCTGATGGCGGTGATGGGGATCTTCCTGGTCGGTACCGTGCTCTGGGTGGGCACGCTCTACTGGAAGCTGCACAGCCTACCCGAGCGGATGGCGCACAAATCGCAGAAGCTGCAGTTTGAGATCGTGGCGGTGCTGGGCATTATCTCGCTCTTTACGCACTTGCACATTTTCTGGGTGGCGGGTCTGCTGCTCGCGATGATCGACCTGCCCGATTTCGGCACGCCGCTACGCAGCATTGCCGGCTCCGTCGAGAGGATCGCTGATGCGGCGCCGGGCGAGGCGCGCGAGCCCGACCAGCCGAGCCCCGCGCCGATAGAGACGTCAGTCCCGAAGGAGAAGGAGCGCAGCCATGTTTGAGCTCATGTTCTGCTCCCTTCTGACCATCCTGCCGGACTATCTCTACCGCCGCTATGCCCAGGGCAAGCGCTTCGGCAAGGAGATCACGTTCTTTTCCATCTGGTACGAGCTGCGCTGGGGCATCACCGGCTGCCTGATGCTCACGGTGTCGCTGATCACCATGATCTTCTACTTTCATCCGGCGACCAACTCGGCGGCAATCTACTTCCGGACCGTGCCGATTCTTCCCGAGGGTTCGGGGCGCGTCGCCGAGGTCAAGGTCAGATACAGCCAGTCGGTGAAGCAAGGCGACGTCCTGTTCACGCTGGACAGTTCGAAACAGCAGGCCGCTCTGGAAACGGCCAGGAGCAAGGTTGCCGAAGTCGATGCTTCGCTGATTTCGGCGCGCGCCGACGTCGTCAAGGCCGAGGCTCAGCTGGAGGAGGCGAAATCCTCCTTTCAGCAGGCCAAGGACGAACTGGATGTGAAATCCGAGCTGCAGCGTCGCAATCCCGGCATCGTGCCGCAGCGTGACATCGAGAAGTTGCAAGTGGTGGTCAACGGACGGCAAGCCGGTATCGACGCCGCGAATGCCACACGGGAATCCGCGTCCTTGCGAGTCTCCACGCTGCTGCCCGCGGAGAGAGCCAGCGCCTCCGCCGCGATGGCGCAGGCACAGGTCGATCTCGACAAGACCTTCGTTCGCGCCGGCGTCGATGGGCGGGTCGAACAGTTCTTCGTTCGGCCCGGCGATCTTGTTGCACAGATCATGCGACCAGCCGGTGTTTTGATACCGACAGAATCCGGCAAGGGTGGGCTGCAGGCCGGGTTTGGACAGATTGAAGCGGGGGTGATGAAGGTAGGGATGGTCGCGGAAGCGACCTGCATCTCCAAGCCGTGGGTGATCATTCCGCTCATTGTCACCGATGTGCAGGATTACATCGCCGCCGGCCAGGTCCAGGCTGGCCAGGAATTGATTGAACTTCAGAATGCACGGAAGCCGGGTTCGATACTCGCCTTCCTGGAGCCGCTCTACAAAGGCGGCCTTGAAGGCGTCACTCCGGGGAGCAGCTGCATCGTCAACGCCTACACCAGCAATCACGAGGAGATCTCGGCGAAGGAGACCAGCACCGTCCGCGCCATTGCCTTGCATGTCGTCGACGGCGTCGGGCTGGTGCATGCGATGCTGCTGCGCATTCAGGCGCTGCTGCTGCCGATCAAGACGCTGGTGCTCAGCGGACACTGATCGGGTTCGACGCGCTACCAAATCGAGCGGGCAAATTGCTCCAGGCGGAGTGAGATTAGCCCGTCCGGCCTGCGAACGTCATCTGTTCTGCGAGAGCCGCATGGTCTCAGCGAGAATGCCGATATGGTTTCGTTTCGTCATCGTCGCCGGCTTGGTCGTGCTGGTTCTCGGGGCTGGCCTGTTCGGCTATCGCTGGTATTCCCGCCCGACGGTGCTGACTATCGCGGTCGGATCCCTGGACCGGGAGGCCACACGGCTGGTAGCGGCGCTGGCGAGCCGGCTCGCTGCGGTCAATGCTCCGGTGCGCCTCAAGCTGGTCGAGACGACCAGCGCTGTTGACGCGGCCGATTTGTTTGCGGCCGAGAAGGTCGATCTCGCCGTCGTGCGCGGCGACGTCGGCGATCTGTCGCAGGCCCAGGCCGTCGTGGTGCTCGCCCATGCCGTCGTTCTGCTGGCGACTCCGCCGGGATCGTCCATCACCGACATCGCCGGCTTGAAGCGCACCAGCGTCGGCGTGATCGGCGGCGAGATCAATCGCAAGATCGTCAACGTCCTGAGCGACGAATATGGCCTGGCCCGCGCCAACGTGACGTTCCGCAATCTCCAGCCGCCAGACGCGCGGCGCGCGCTGGACACCAAGGAGGTCCGGGCGATTCTGATCGTCGTTCCTCTCGCCGAAAAATACCTCGCTCTGTTGCGCGGCCTGTTTTTGCAGACGCCGAAGACCGCGCCGGTTCTGCTTCCCATCGATGCCGCCGGTGCCATCGCCGCGAAGCAGCGCGCATTTGAAAGCTTCGATGTCCCGAAGGGCACGTTGCGCGGTTCGCCTCCTGTCCCGAGCGAGGATATCACCACGCTGCGGGTCTCATTCTATGTGGTCGCGCAAAAGCAGCTCAGCGCAAAGGTGGCCGGCGGCCTGGCTGACGCGCTGATGAAGGCGCGCAGGGACCTGCTCGGCGAATTGCCGATCCTCTCGCAAATGACAGCGCCGAGCACGGATTCGGACGCCTTCCTCCCGGTCCATCCCGGCGCCGCCGCGTTCTACAACGGCACACAGCAGAGCTTTCTGGACGAATGGGGAAACGCGATCTTCCTCGCGCCGATGATCCTGGGCGGGCTTGTGTCGGTGCTGGCGGCCGCGTGGAAATTCCTTCGGGCGGGCGATCCTTCGAAGGATGAGCACGACCTGGATTCGCTTTATGCGCTGGGTGCGCGGATACGCACGACCGGCGCGGAAACCGAACTGTCCGAGATCGAGGCCGAGATTGACCGGGTTCTCCAGGCGCAGCGGGCCAGGACGGCGGCGGGAGACGAGAACGCGCTCGATGTCACGACCCTGAACGTTGCCGCGCATCGCCTTCAGAGCCTGATCCACGACCGCCGGATTCTGCTGTCGGCGCTGCCGGACTCGAGCGCTTGAGCGGCGCGGCCGAAGGGCGATAGAGGCGCAGTGCGTTAGCGCAAGAGTTGTGCTGTAATAGCCGCCGTTTAGACTTTTGAGGCTGCCGGGGAATAGAATGAACGGGCGCATTCCCATCGGCGCGGTCAACATGGTCTGGCCCGGGGTAGCTGCGCGTGTCGTCGTCTGCCTGCTGGTTTGGGCCATGCTGCCGGCCGCCGCGAGCAGCGAGCCGCGTGGCCAGCCCAAGCGCGTCCTCATGCTCCACTCCTTCGGACGCGACTTCAGACCATGGAGCGAATATGCCCGCACCATCCGGGCCGACCTCCAGCAGCAATCGCCGTGGCCAATCGACCTGCAGGAGCACACGCTCCTGACGGCGCGGTTCAACGATCCGGGTCCGGAGGCACCGTTCGTCGCCTATCTCCGCTCGCTTTATCGCGACAACCCGCCCGACATCGTGATGAGCATTGGGGCGCCGGCGGCAAGGTTTGTCCAGAAACATCGTGACCAGCTATTCCGCGACACGCCCATGGTGCTGACGGCGGTCGAACAACGGCTGGTGAACCGCATCGAACTGACCGACAGCGACGTTGTCGTCGCCGTTCACAACGACTTCCCGGCGTTCTTCGGCAGTATTCTTCAAGTCATGCCGGAGACCGAGACGATTGCCGTCGTCATCGGCTCTTCGCCGCTTGAGAAGTTCTGGCTCGAGGAGATCAAGAGGGAAGCGAAGCCGTTCGAAAACCGGGTCGCATTCGTCTGGTATGCAGACTTGGCATTTGAACAGATTCTTCATCGGGCGTCGGCGCTTCCGCCGCATACGGTGCTGTTCTGGCATCTGATGTCCGTCGATGGCGCCGGTATCGCACACGAAGGTGATCTCGCGCTGCGCAGCCTGCATGCGGTCGCCAACGCGCCGATTTTTTCCTACCAGGAGGCGTTCTTCGGTCACGACACCGTCGGCGGCCCGATGCATTCGATCGCGGGAGCGAGCCAGGCGACCGTCAACGTTGCGATCCGCCTTCTCGGCGGCGAGAAGCCCAGCGCGATCAAGATCGAGCCGCTTCGGTTCGCGTCGCCGAGATACGATTGGCGCGAGTTGCAGCGCTGGGGCATCAGCGAGAGCAATCTGCCCGAGGGCAGCGATATCCTGTTTCGCGAGGCAACCATTTGGGACAGATATCGCTGGCAGCTGGTGCTGCTTGCCAGCGTGATCCTGATCCAGGGGGCGTTGATCAGCGGATTGCTCCATGAGCACCGCCGCCGCCGCCTAGCCGAGGTCGAGGCGCGCCAGCGGATGGTGGAGCTCGCCCATGTCAACCGCTACGCGGCCGCCGGCGAACTCACGACGTCGGTCGCGCACGAACTCAACCAGCCGCTGGGCGCCATCCTCACCAATGCGGAGACTGCGGAGCTCATGCTGAGGAGCACCTCGCCGAACCTCCGGGAAATCGCCGATATTCTCGCCGACATCAAGCGGGACGACCAGCGCGCCAGTGAAGTGATACGCCGGCTTCGCAGCGTGCTGAAGAAGACGCCATTCGAGATCAGGGACATCGACCTCAATCAGACGGTGCGCGAGGCGATGGGATTTGTGGGCGATCTGGCGCGTGGACAGGGTGTGGTGTTGAATTATGTTCCGCCCCCGACCGAGCTGCACGTCAAGGGGGACCCTGTTCAACTGCAACAGGTCATGCTCAATCTCATCATGAACGCAATCGACGCGGTGTCCGACGCGGACCCGAGGAAGCGCGAAATCAGCGTCACGGCGGTCCACGCCGGCAGCCATGCCGAGATCAAGGTCGCCGACAACGGGCAGGGCATTGCGCCCGGCGACCTGAATACGATCTTCGATCCGTTTTTCTCCACCAAGCCGCAAGGCATGGGCATGGGGCTGGCCATCGTCCGCACCATTGTCGAGGCGCATCAAGGGCGTATCGCCGCTGAAAATCAGCCATCGGGGGGCGCGCTCTTCACCGTTAGGCTTCCGATCGGTCGCGGCAGCGCGAAATCGGCTTGATACCGCCGTATCGCTCTGGCGTCGCAGCAGGTTTCCTCCCCGCGCCGGATGCGCGTTCCTTTGATCTTGATCAATGAAGGCTGTTGACCTTCCAGGATGCTCGCGCTGCGAGGCCCGAGGGAGGATGTGATGTTTCGTTGCGGCAAGACCTTGATCGCGATGGCGCTGCTGCTGGCGATCCCGGTCGCTGCGGTCGCTCAAACGGCTGGCACCCCGACTGCCCCGGGCGGTCAGGCACAACCGTCAAGCCAGCCGCCGCCGACTGTCGAGTTGCTCAAGCCCGAGCAGCTCGAGGCACTGGTGGCGCCGATCGCGCTCTATCCCGACGAACTGCTCGCCAATGTGCTGGCGGCATCCACCTATCCTCTGGAAGTCGTGCAGGCCGATCGCTGGCTGAAAGAGCGCAAGACCCTGAAGGGCGATGCGCTGAAGACCGAGGTCGAGAAGCAATCCTGGGACGACAGCGTCAAGGCACTGGCCTCGACCGCCGACGTCCTCACGATGATGAGTGACAAGCTCGACTGGACCAAGGCGCTCGGCGACGCCGTGCTGGCGCAGCAGCCGGACGTGATGGATGCGGTCCAGCGGCTCCGTTCCAAGGCCTTTGACAACAAGAAGCTGGTCACCACCAAGCAGCAGAAGGTCAGCGTCCAGACCCAGGAGAGCAGGCAGGTGATCGTGATCGAACCGGCCGTATCAGATACGATGTACGTGCCGTATTACGAGCCGGCGACGGTCTACGGCGAGTGGCCCTACGCGGAGTATCCGCCGTATTACTTCGGTTACCCGTCCTACATTGGTGCGGGCGTCGTCGCGGCGGGTCTCGCCTTCGGCACGGCCTGGGCCATTGGCCGCTGGGGCAATTATTGGGGCGGTGGCTGCAACTGGGGCAACCGCAACGTCTACATCAATCACCGAACCACCAACGTTGGAAATGGCTGGCAACACAATCCGTCGCATCGCCAGGGCGTTCGCTACAACAACGCAAATGTTCAGCAGCGCTTCGGCAATAGCAACCTGAAGGCCGGTGCCTCCGACCGGATGGATTTCCGCGGACGCGACGGACAGCAAGTGTTGAAGCCGGGACAGGACCGGGCAGGTTCTGGAGATCGTGCGGGAGATCGTGCAGGAGACCGCGCCGGCGATCGAGGTGGCCAGGGTGCGGGGGATCGCGCCAAGGGCGGAGGTGATCGTGCGGCCAAGGGTGGTCCCAAGAATGCCGGTGCCAAAAATGCGGGTGCCAAAAATGCCGGTGCCAAGAGCGCCGGCAACAAAGCAGGCGGTGGCAAGGGCGGTGCTGCGGCTGCGAACCGTGGTGGCGGCAGCTCACGCGGCGGAAGTGCGCTGAACGTATCGTCGGGCCGCTCGGCGGCGGCGGCGTCGGCCCGCGGTCACGCCAGCATGGCGAGCGCGGGGCCGCGTGGCGGCGGTGGCGGCGCCAGCTTCGCCGGCCGCGGTGGTGGCGGTGGAGGCGGCCGCGGCGGTGGTGGCGGCGGGCGCCGTTCCGACATCTCGCTGAAGCACGATGTCGTCTTGCTTGGCCATCTCGCAAACGGACTCGGCTATTATCGCTTCAACTATATCGGCAGCGACAAGGCCTATGTCGGCGTCATCGCGCAGGAGGTCGAGGAGGTGATGCCGAAAGCTGTCACCCGCGGAGCGGACGGTTATCTCCGGGTCTATTACGAAAAGCTCGGTCTTAAATTCCGCACCTACCGCGATTGGCTCGCCGGCGGCGCGAAGATTCCTGCGGAGGTGACGCCATGATGGGCTTGAATACGGTTCATCGTGCGGTTGTGCCGGCCATCATGGCACTGGCGCTCATGGGTTCGCCGTCGCTCGCGCAGCAGTCCTATCCGACACCGGAGGAAGCAGCGGCGGCGCTCGCCACCGCCGTCAAGAGCGGGCCGGACAGGGCCATCCTGAAAGTGCTCGGCAGCGCCGCCGACGACATCGTCTCGTCCGGCGACGAGGTGGCCGACGTCGACATCCGGAAACGCTTCACCTCGATGTACGATGCGAAACATTCGATCAAGGCGGAGGGTAACAAGAAAGCGACGCTGATGCTGGGGCCGGACGACTTCCCGTTCCCGATCCCGCTCGTCAACACCAAGACCGGCTGGGAGTTCGACACCGCCGAAGGCCGCATCGAGATCCTGTATCGCCGTATCGGCCGCAACGAGCTCGACGCGATCCAGACCAGCCTCGCCTTTGTCGATGCGGAGAACGAGTACGCCGATAAGGATCGCGGCGAGGGAGCCGGCGTGTACGCACAGCGCATCGTCAGCAGTGCGGGCAAGAAGGATGGGTTGTTCTGGCGCGACGACAGTGACCCGAGCCCGCTCGGCGCACTGGCGGCACAGGCTTCGACCGAGGGCTACAAGGCCGAGGAGGGGCCGGCGCCCTATCACGGCTACTATTTCCGCATCCTGAAGGGGCAGGGCGCAAACGCGCCGGGCGGCGTGCTCAACTATGTCGTCAAAGGCAAGATGATCGGGGGCTTTGCGCTGATCGCCTGGCCTGCCGAGTACGGCAATTCCGGAGTGATGACCTTCCTGGTCAACCATGCGGGCATCGTCTATCAGAAGGATCTGGGGACTCGGACCAAGGTCCTCGCTCCCCGCATGACCGAGTTCGATCCGGACCAGACCTGGAAGAAGGTCGATGCTGCAAAACCCTGAGCGACGCACGGAGATATCGCGCCGGCTGCTTGGGCGTCTCGCACCACTCGTGTTGCTCGCGCTCCTCGCCTCGATGACCCCCTCGTTCGCGCAGGCGTCCGCCCAGGTCCGCGTCAAGATCGTCAAGGCGGGGCTGCTCTTGGGTGGTGGCGCCGGCAGCGGGGTGCTGACTTATCGGGGCCGCCATTATCCATTCCGTGTCACCGGGTTGAGCTTGGGTTTCACCGCCGGCGCCACGGTTGGACGGCTCGAGGGCCGGGCTTCAGGAATTCGAGAGGTCGGCGATTTTGCCGGTACGTACAGCTCGGTCGGCGGCGGAGCCGCCCTGATCGGCGGCATCAACGGCGTTCAGTTGCGCAACGACAGAGGTGTCACGATGGTGCTGCAGGGACCAAAGGCCGGGCTGGAGTTCGCCGCCAACCTCAGCTCGATCATGATCTCCCTGAGGTGAGCGTGCAGCGGCGAAATGGGGACCTCACATCCAGCGCCCCCTGACGCCTTTTCGCTCGCAACGCCACTGCTCCGATGACGGGGCGTAATTGACTGGGCTTTCAGATCACGAGCTCGAATTTCTCGCGCGGCAGAAACTGATCTGAAGCTATTGTCGGGCAGCGATTGCGGTCATCTCGAGTTTGACGCCCGGACCGAGATCGGCCACGCCGATTGCGGCGCGCGCCGGCAGATGAGCTTCTGCGAAGTGCGCCTTCCAGGCCGCATTGAACTCTGCCTTCTCCTTGAGGTCGGCCATGTAGATGGTGACCTGCAAGACGTTGGCGAGATCGGACCCGAGGGTCTTCAGCAGGTGGGCCAATTGTCCGAGGACGTCGTATGCCTGGCCCGACATATCGAGACTCGTGTCCTCGGGGACGATGCCACCGATGTAAAGCACGCCGTTATGCTCGACCACTTCGTGGAGCAGACCTTCGTAAGGCAAGACGCGCTTGATCATGACGAAACCGATGTTGCTGTGAGGACCGGCGGCATATCGCACATTTCAATGTCGGTGTCGTTGCAAGAGATGGCGTACGCCTGCGAAAGGGCCACTCCGATCGTGGTCAGATAAAGTATTGAAAATAAAGGAACAAATTGACCTGCGAATCGTCGTCATCGCTCTGGCGAAGGTCACCAGCCTCTCATTGCGCACGAGGGCCCGGCATTTCCGCAGGCCTTGACCCTGACGACATCGGAAAGTGGATCGGTATACTGGCACCCGAATGACGCGGGGCTGCCGGACCATGCCGTGCCCGGAACAAGGATCAGACGATGGACGATACGATTGGCTTCCCCGACCCCGGCCTCGACCTGTCCGACGGCTTCAAGCCGCACACCTCCCATTGGGGCGTGTTCTCGGCGCGTCAAAGCGCGGCCGGGCTCGAGGTCAGGGCGTATGCGGGCGATCCCGATCCGAACGGCATCATCGACAATTTCCCCGGTGCGCTGCGACACCAGGCGCGTATTGGCCAGCCGGCGATCCGCCGCGGCTGGCTCGAGCGTGGCCCGGGCCCGGACGATCGCCGCGGCCGCGACGAGTTCGTCTCCGTCAGCTGGGAGAAGGCGCTCGATCTCCTCGGCGACGAGCTCGGTCGCATCCGTGACACGCGCGGGCCCGGTGCCGTGTTCGGCGGCTCCTATGGCTGGTCGAGCGCGGGCCGCTTCCATCACGCCCAGAGCCAGGTGCACCGTTTCCTCAACATCGCCCTGGGCGGCTATGTACGCTCTGTGAATTCCTATTCCTCGGGCGCGTCCTCGGTGCTGCTGCCGCAGATCCTCTGCGGCTACGAGGACATCACCAAGCGCAACGTCACCTGGGAGCAGATCGCGGCCGAAACCGACATCGTGCTGGCGTTCGGCGGCATGGCGTTGAAGAACTCGATGGTCGCCGGCGGCTCGATCAGCAAGCATGTCGAGCGCGGCGCGATGGCAGCTGCGCGCCGGCGCGGCTGCGAGTTCATCCTCTTCAGCCCGCTGCGTGAAGACCTGCCCGTCGAGGCCGGTGCCGAATGGATGACATGCGTGCCCGGCACCGACACCGCGCTGATGCTCGGAATCGTCCACACGCTGGCGAGCGAAGGCCTGCACGACCAGGCTTTCCTCGATCGCTACACGGAGGGGTGGCCGGTCTTCCTGCGCTATCTCACCGGCGAAACCGATGGCCAGCCGAAGAGCGCCGAGTGGGCCGCCGCGATCTGCGGCGTCGGCGCGGACACGATCCGCCGGCTGGCGCGTCGCCTGGCCGGAAAGCGCGCGCTGATCACCGTCTCCCATTCGCTCCAGCGCGCCGAGCATGGCGAGCAGCCGGTGTGGATGGGCATGGTGCTGGCGGCAGCCCTTGGCCAGATCGGCCTTCCCGGCGGTGGCTACGCCTATTCGTTGGGTGCGATCGGTTATTACGGCCGCCGCGTCAACGACGTGCCGGGGCCGACGCTGGGGCAGGGCCGCAATGCCGTCCGTGATTTCATTCCGGTGGCGCGCATCGCCGACATGCTGCTCAACCCCGGCAGCACCTATCGCTACAACGGCGAGACGCGCACCTATCCGGACATCCGTCTCGTCTACTGGGCCGGCGGCAATCCCTTTCATCACCACCAGGACATCAACCGCCTGCGCAAGGCGTTTGCGAAAGTCGACACGCTGGTCGTGCACGAGCTCGCATGGACCGCCACGGCCCGGCATGCCGACATCGTGCTGCCCTCGACGATGACGCTCGAGCGCGAGGACATCGGCTATTCCAGCAACGATCCGCTGATGGTCGCCATGCACCGGATCGCCGAGCCGTTTGGCCTTGCGCGCGACGATTACGAGATTTTTGCCGATCTCGCCGAACGTCTCGGCGCGCGCGAGCCTTTCACGGAGGGACGCACGTCGCGAGAATGGCTAGAACATCTTTACGAGCCGACCCGCGCATCGCTGGAAGCGCGCGGCCTTGAGGCCCCGGCCTTCGAGGACTTCTGGCAGCGCGGCAGCCTGGTCGTGCCGCAGCAACCCGATGACGGCGGCCGGCTGCGCAGTTTCCGCGACGATCCTGTCAATCATCCGCTGCCGACGCCGAGCGGCCGCATCGAAATATTCTCCGCCAAGATTGCGGGCCATGGCGACGCGGATTGTCCCGGCCATCCGGTCTGGCTCGACAAGACCGACATGCCCAAGCCCGGCGCGCCCTGCTTCCTCGTCGCCAACCAGCCGGCGACGCGTCTGCACAGCCAGCTCGATTTCGGCGGACATTCGCTGGCGGCAAAGCATCGCGGCCGCGAGGTCGCGCGCATGAATCCGCGCGATGCGAGCGCGCGCGGCATCGGGGACGGCGACATCATCCGCCTGTTCAACGCGCGCGGCGCGTGCCTTGCCGCAGTCCATGTCACCGACGGCGTCGCGCCGGGCGTCGTGCAGCTTCCGACCGGCGCCTGGTACGATCCGATGGATCCCGAAGACGAAGCGCCGCTCTGCGTTCACGGCAATCCGAACGTGCTCACCCGCGACATTGGCACTTCATCGTTCGCCCAAGGCTGCACCGGCCAGCTCACGACGGTCGAGGTCGAGAAGTTCACCGGCAATCTGCCGCCGATCCGGGCTTTCGATCCGGTGTAGAAAAAAGCGGGGCCGCCCTGTTGGGTGCAGGGACGGCCCCGAGAGGCTCGCGGGCCCGGGAGGAGGAGGGCGCGAGCTGAATGCTTAGGCGGCCGCGCTGATCCATTCCCTCTGTGCAGAACCACGACGCGGCGGAAGCGCCTTCACCTCGGGCCGCTCGCCCTTGCTGGCGAGGCGCCAGCGTGCCGGTGATTGACCGCTGATGCGCTTGAAGACGGTGGAAAAATGCGCCTGCGTGCTGAAGCCGACCGCAAGCGCGATCTCCGCCAGAGGCCGCTCGGTCGTCGCCAGCAGCGCCTTGGCCTGCTCGATCCGGTAATTGAGCAGATACTCCCGGGGGCGATAACCGGTCGCGGTGCGGAATTGCGCCGCAAAGTGCATTCTGGACAGGCCGGCGACGTTGGCGAGCTCGGACAGGCTGATGCACCGGTCGAAATGATCGGCGACATATTGCTCGATGCGCCGCAGCCGCCATTTCGGCAACGCATTGACCCTGGCGCGCGGCAATTCCACGCGCGCAAGATGCATCGCAAGGGTCTGGCCGATGCAGCACGTAAACTTGTGGTCCACGGCGTCGCCATGTTCGATCAGCGCCTTGGCAAGTTCGGCGGCGAGCGGGTCGCGCAACAGCACGAGGTCATTCAGTCCTTCGGTCGCGGCGAATTGCGCCGGAAAATGCTCCGTGGCGATGTGGACGTGCAGGAAGGCGCAGGGCGACTGGAATTGCACGGCGAGAGGTTTCGACGGCGCGGTGAGATAGAGGGTGCCGGCGGGCATCGTGCCGTCGAAAATGATCTGGCGGTCCCGGCTCAGTTTTAGGCGCGTGGTCTTCAACGCGATGCCGACGAAATAGCGATCCTCGGGCGTCGTCGCTTCGTGCGAGGACGTGCTCCGCGGGTCTTCCCATCGCGAAACCGTGATGTCCTCGACGGCCTCGGGGCCGCAATCGATCTGGCGCCATTGGCGCTCCCGAATGATCGCCTGTGTCGATTGGGGGATCTCGTGACCCCGCTGGCCGGCCGGAAAATCAGTCCAGGCAGGCGCTCCCTGCGAATTGGTCAACATCGTTGGTCCTCTCCAGGCTTTGCGGCTGCTTGCAATCGGCAAACGCGCAAACCCATGCTTTCGATGTTGAGAGGATAGGCGTGCTCTGGCCAGGAAGCCCGTTAGTGGTGATTAGGATCTGTTAGTTTTTGTGGGGCGCGTCACGTGCGGCAGCTCGTCGCAGAAGGGGACGTTTTTGCGCGTTTTATCAACTGTTTGCGCAGCCCGATCCGACTCGGGAGAGCGCGGGCTATCACGCGGCTATCCATGCAGCGGCGTGGGTTTCCTACGATGCCCTCGCTGGACCTCGCACCGGTGCCGGGTATAGTCGCGCCGCATTTCGATGGAGCGGCTGTCAAGATGAGTCAGAAGTGACCGAGCTCTCGGCAGGTCATGGCCCCCGTGGCAGCGGCGCCGCAACGATGCTCGATTTCGAGGCCGTCTCGTTCGGTCCATTTTCGCTTCGGTCGCGGCTGCTGGAGAAGGATGGCCTGCCGGTCAGGCTCGGCAGCCGCGCGATGGATATCTTGCGCCTGCTCGTCAGCCGCGCCGGCGAAGTGGTCCCGAAGGACGAGATTCTCGGCTATGCGTGGTCCGGACTCTCTGTCGAGGAGATCAGCCTTCGCGTCCATGTCGCGGAGCTGCGCAAGGTGCTGGGCGACGGAAAAAGTGGCGCCCGCTACATCACCACCATCCCTGGCCGGGGCTATTGCTTCGTCGCGCCCGTGCGGCGCGTCGAGCGCGCAGAGGTGTCTGCGTTGGCGTCGCGGGCACCTCAAAAGGCGGCGCCACCGCCGTCTCTGCCGCATCGACTGGACCGGATGGTCGGGCGGGAGGACGCCGTGGCCGAGTTGACGGCGCGCTTGCTCCGCGATCGCTTCGTCACGCTACGTGGGCCGGGCGGCATCGGCAAGACCACCGTCGCGACCGCGATCGCGCATGACATGTGCGATACCTTCGACGGCAACGTCCATTTTCTCGAATTCGGTCCCCTGAAGGACGCGGCGCTGGTTGCGAGCACGGTTGCCGCCGCATTGGGCCTCGTCGTTCACCACGATGATCCATCGGGCAGCATCGTCAATTTCCTGCGCGGGCGGCGGCTGCTTCTCGTTCTCGACAGCTGCGAGCACGTGATCGACGAGGTCGCGCGCCTTGCGGAAAACATCTACCGGGAGGCGCCCGGCATCGTCATTCTCGCCACCAGTCGCGAGTCGCTGCTGGTGGAAGGCGAGCAGATTTTCGAGCTCGTTTCGCTGCCCGGCCCCCCGCAGGGAACCCGCCTCAATGCCGGCGAGGTGCTGGCTTATCCCGCTGCGCGTCTGTTCGTCGATCGCGCGGTCGCCGCGGGGCATCGCGACGACATCACCGACGCCGATGCGGAGATCCTGTCCCGGATTTGCGGCAAGCTCGATGGCATCGCGCTCGCGATCGAGCTGGCTGCCGCACGCGTCGGTCTCTACGGGCTGCGCGAGATGGCGGATCTGCTCGACAGCCGGCTGCAGCTCGAATGGCGCGGGCGGCGAACGGCGCCGCCGCGGCAGCAGACCCTCAGTGCAACGCTCGATTGGAGCTTCGGCCTGATCGGCGAGAGCGAGCGGATCGTGTTCCAGCGGCTCGCCGTCTTCGCGGGCAACTTCACGTTGAAAGGCGCGATAGCGGTCGCGGCCGGGGAGGCGCCGGAAGAAGGCGTCGTCCACGCACTGGAGCAGCTCGTGGCCAAGTCGCTGGTGTCCGCGCTGCCGGACGGAGCGTCGCGGCGCTATCGCCTGCTGGATGCCACGCGCGCCTATGCCATGCAGAAGCTGGCGGATGGCGATCAGGCAAACGAGATCGCGCGCCGTCACGCGCTATATGTTCAACGCGCGCTCGAAGCAGGCATGAGGGATCATGGGGGCACCGATCATGCATCCCTTGTGCAGGAGCGCGTGAGCCTGCTCGCCGACGCTCGCGCGGCGCTGCAATGGAGTTATGCCAACGACGACGGCGCCGGCTTGCGCGTGCCGCTGGCGGCCGGCTGCACAAGGCTGTTCGTCGAGCTCAATCTGCTCAGCGAGGCCCGCATCTGGTCCGATCGCGCACTCGCAACGCTCGACAATGCCGACCGGGGCGGCAGATGGGAGCTCGAGCTCCAGTCCACGCTCGGTCACGCCCTCATGTTCACCGAGCGCAACAGCGAGCAGGCGGAAGCGGCGCTCCGGCGCGGGCTGGAGCTTGCGGAGGCGCTTTCCGATCACGCCAACACGTTCAGGCTGCTGTCGCGGCTCAACATGTTCTACCGCCGCACCGGTGGCTATCGGCATCTGGTGCCGACCGCGCTTCACGCCGAGCGGATTGCCCGCCTGATCGGCGACATCGCGGGGATTGCCGGCAGTAAGGCGCTGCTCGGCGTTTCCTATCACCTCGCCGGAGATCAGGTCGCGGCGGAGGCCCATCTCGACCAGGGCGTACGCGACGACGCTGCGCTACGCGGAACGCAACCCGGACATTTCGCCTATTCGCGCACGCCGCAAATTCCGCTCGCGCGCGTGCTGTGGCTGCGCGGCTTTCCCGATCGTGCGCTCGAATGCGTCCGGCCGCTTGTCGGCGCTTCAGCGCCGCGCGACGCGGTGATGCATTGTATCGCGCTGTGCTGGTCCGCCTCCGTGTTCGGGTGGGTTGGCGACTGGTCGTCCGTCGAGACCATGACCGGTCGCTTGTCGGCGCATGCGGGCATGCACGGACTCGTACCCTACGAAGCCGTCGCGACCGGCTTTCGAGCCCAGGCCATGATCGGCCGCGGCGAGGTCACCGGCGGCATCGACTTGTTGCGGAGCGCGCTTCCACGCCTGCATGCCGATCGCTACGAGCTCTATGCATCGGCGTTCGCCTCGGACCTGTGCCGGGGATTGGTCACTTTGGGACGATTGACGGAAGGCGCCCAGGTCCTGCACGAAACCATCGACCGGGTCGTGCAGGAAGGCGGGGCCTTCGACATGCCCGAACTGCTCCGTCTGCGGGGAGAACTCGAGGCTCGTGGCGGCAATCTCGAGGCGGCCGAAGCAGATCTTGTCGCGTCGATCACCCTTGCCGAGCAGCAGGGCGCATTGTCCTGGCGGCTGCGGGCCGAGACGTCGCTGGCGCAGCTTCGTGTTCGGCGGGGTGTGCAGGCTCCGCTGGAACGGCTCGCCGAAACCTACGCCCGCTTCTGCGAAGGATTCGAGACCGCCGATCTCATTGCGGCGCGGCGCATGCTGAACGGGCCGGCGGCCTGAACACGTCGCAGCAACCGGCCGTCAAGGCCTCTCCTAAGGCCTGTCCTAAGCGCGTCCATCGGCGGTCATCTCTTCTGTCCGTCCAGCCGCGCCAGGAAGTCGCGGACGAGCGCGGCGATCTCGTCGGTGGCTTCATCCAGCGCGAAGTGGCCGGCTTCGAGGATGTGAATCTCGGCATCCGGCACGTCGTCGCGATAGGCCTCGGCGCCTGCGACGGTGAAGGACGGATCGTATTTGCCCCAGACCACCAGCGTCGGTGGCCGCGTCTTGCGCAGCCAGTCCAGCCATTTGGGATATGAGGCGACGTTGGTCCGGTAATCGAGGAACAGCGTGGTCTGGATCTCGGCCTGGCCGGGACGCGTCAGGAACGCGTATTCGTCGGTCCAGGTGTCGGGGTCGTAGCGTTCGGGGTGCGGGCTCGAGCCGAGATGCCGCTGACGGGTCGCTTCCAGGGACGTGAAGTTGGCCTTGAGCGCCTCGAGCTCGTGTGCGGGATCGGCCCAGTACTTCCTGCGCGCACTCCAGAGCGGACCCAGCCCCTGCTCGTGCGAAACCGCGTTCTGAACGATGATGGCGCTGATACGTTCGGGCTGCGCCAGGGCCATGCGGAAGCCGACAGGACCTCCGTAGTCCTGCATGAACAGGACGTAGCCGGCAAGTCCGAGCTTTGTCGTGAGCTCGCCGATCACGGCGGCGATGTTGTCGAACGTATAGGTGAAATCTGACGGCGGCGGCGCGCTGCTGTTGCCGAAGCCAGGATAGTCCGGAGCGATGACATGATATTTGTCGGCGAGCAACGACAGCAGGGGCTCCCACATCCGCGACGACGAGGGAAAGCCGTGCAGCAGCAAAACGGCCGGGGCGTCGGTGGGGCCGGCCTCGCGGTAGAAGACCTTGAGGCCCTCGATCTCGACGGTGTGATAGCTGATCGAGCGTCGGCTCGACCGCAACTCTTGCGCCGACGCTGTCACGGTCGCGCCGACCATCGCGGCCGAGAGGACGAGTGCGGCTGGGATGTTCATGTCATCGCTCCGGTCCGGTATGTCGGGTGAAGATCTGTCGAAAGCGGGTCATGCGCTTGCGACTGCGATGTCGGGAGGCGCCGTCACGGGCCCCTCCCGAGATGTGGCCGCATCCCGGCTTTACGAAGCGCGCGCCAACGGTTTGCCCTTGAGGGCGGCGAGCAGCGCCTGCGCGGCCGGCCTGGACGAATGCGGGTTCTGTCCCGTGATCAGCAGGCCGTCGCTGACGACGTGGGGCGTCCAGTTGGCCTTCTTCGAGAAGGTGGCGCCGAGGCGCAGCATCTCGTCCTCGACCAGGAACGGCACCACCTTGGTGAGGCCGACGGCTTCCTCCTCGCCATTGGTGAAACCGGTCACTTCCCTGCCCCGCACCAGTGGCTTGCCGTCCGGCGTCTTGACGTGGCGCAGCGCCGCCGGGGAATGGCATACGATCGCGACATGCTTGCCGGCGGCAAAGAACGACTCGATCAGCTTGACCGAGTCCGGGTCTTCGGCAAGGTCCCACATCGGGCCGTGGCCGCCGGGATAGAACAGCGTGTCGAAATCCTCCTGCCTGACGCTGTCGAGGCGAAGCGTCTTGTCGAGCTGTGCTTCCGCGGCGGCATCCGCTTCAAAGCGCAGCGTTAGGTCGGTGCGGAACTCGGGCTCGTTGCTCTTGGGGTCGAGCGGCGGACGGCCGCCCTTGGGCGAGACGAGCGTGATCTCCGCGCCCGAATCCTTGAACACGTAATAGGGGGCGGCCAGCTCCTCGAGCCAGAAGCCCGTCTTGCGCCCGGTGTTGCCGAGTTGATCGTGTGACGTGAGAACCATCAGTACTTTCATGACTGTTTCCCTTGAGTGTGTTCACTGAAATGATGCGTTCCAACCCGATGGAGATGGGCCGCCTGCGTCTCGTTCGAGCACGTCGTTCGATGCTCGCAAGCGCAATCTGCGCTCGAGGCGCGCTGTTGGCCCGTTATGTATTGTTAGACGTTGAGAGCGGTGGTTCGTTGCCGGGCCTGCGCGCGCGGTTACTCGAACACGGCGTCGAATATCTCGACGTCCATCAGCACCGGCTTGGCGATCACGGTTCCGTCGGGCCGTAGCGTCTGCGCACGTCGAAGCGTCGGCACCACGATGCCGCCGAAGATGTCATGGGCCCAGGAATAATTTGCGACCTTCATCCCGAACAGATCGTGATCCGTCCGCCGTTGCAGGGCGCTCTCGTCGAAGTAGAAGATCTGCTCGGGCGCGAGCGTGATCAAATGCGCGGGAAATTGCGCCCGCAGCCGCCGCCAGGTCTCGGCGCCCTCGCGCCATGGCGCCAGCTCCTCCGTGACGACATCGGGATGGGCAAGGAGGAATGGGCTGGTCAGGTAATTCCAGATTGCGACGCCGCAGAAGAAGACGAGGTGCAGTTCGTCCGCGAGCGCAGGCGAGCCGACCTCGGGAAATGCAAGGCTCGGGTTGCGCCAGGACCGCAGGACCTCGCCATCCAGGCTCTCGATCGTGATCGCATCGGGCTGGAAGGAGCCGGAGTGTTCGCCCCCGGTGATGCCTGTGAAGCGGACCGATTGTGTCTTGGTCGAGCCTTCCGCAGTCACATCCTTGAATTCCCTGGCATGTCCGGCGCTGGAGAACAGCGTTCCGCCGACGGACAGGTGGAGGGTGAACCGGTTCAAGCTGTTCCAGCGGGCCAAACCACCGCTGGCATCGATGACGTCGTCAAGAAGGGCCATGTCCCGCCATATCCACCGTGAAGTGCCACCACCATGGCGGGGTGTATGCGGCTTGGCGTGTTAGAAGTTGTTAGGAGTTGCGAGCGCGCAGCATGGTGGTATCTCCTTGAAGATACTCTCAATTCAGGCTGCCCAGGAGCTCCCTTGCGGCGACCAGATCGCAAGTCTGGAGGCCTTCCCTGTATCGCGCCACGAGTGGGGTGAGCAGGGCCCGCGCGTCGGCGGACTTGCCGGCCCGCTCCCAGATGCGGCCGAGACTGATCGCTCCGCGGAGCTCCCAGCCAAGCGCGCATTGCCGGCGTGACAGATCGAGCGATTTGCGGACGTAGTTCTCGGCTTCCGCTGAGTGACCCGACCGCGCAAGGATGTCGCCCTTGATCCTGAGCATCTCCGGCATGTCGAAGGACTCGCCGTTATCGGGAATCTGGGCGATGGCCTCATTGATCGTCTGCAAGGCCTCCTCGGCCTGGTTCTGGGCGGCGAGACCCTCCGCGAGCGCCGTCGCGAACACCGTCGTCATGATCCGGTGCCGGGTCGCGTACAGCGTGGCCTGGCTGCGGCGCAGGAGTTCGATGCCGGCGGCGACCTCGCCGCGGCGCAGCAGCAGCTCGCCCTTCTGGCCGATGCCGACCGCGTGATAGGGGCCGAGGAAGTGCCGGGCGGAGTGATCGATCAGGCGCTCGATCAGGCTTTCGGCATTGGCCCAGTCGCCGACCCAGAGGAACACGTAGATCGTCCAGATCAGGGAAATACCGAGCGTGAGCGGCTGCTCGAGCAGCTCGGCCTCGCGCACCGTGTATCTGGCCGCCTCGATCGCATGATCGGGCCTGCCGGTGAGCCAGAGCCCGCGCGCCAGCGCCACCAGCGCGACGATGCGGTCGTCATAACCGAGATGGCCGATATTGAGCCGCTGCGAGCCGGGATTATGCACCATCGCGCTCTCGCAGAACTGCACCGCCTTGTCCTGGTTGCCGATCAAATGATGCGCGACGCCCAGCATCCATTCCACGTTCAGCGTGCTGGCGGGATCGTTCAGCTTCCGCGCAACGCTTTCGCCCTGTTCGCCGGTCCCGAGCGCGCCGTGAAAATCTCCGACCCGGGTCAGGTAGATGTGCAATCCGCGCAGCAGCCAGAGCTGCCAGTGCAGATCCTCGAGCTCCCGGGCAAGCTGGAGGCTGCGCGTGAACGCCGAGTGGACCGCTTCGGTATTGCCCTGCGTGAACATCGCGGAGACGCCGAGCGCGGCTTGCAGCGTCATCTCCGTGCGGCTGTCGGCCGCGCTCGCATCGAGCAACGCCAGCGCCTGCTGGGTCCAGCGGGAGCATTCCGTCAGCAAGGTCAGCTCGAGGAAGAACTGGGCCGCCGCGGCCGCCAGATCCACGCCGATGGTCCGGTCGCCGCCGTCCGAAAAGCTGAAGGTCAGCGCGGCCCGGACATTGGGCAGATGATCGGCATAGGGAAGGAAGCCGCCCGCGCTCTGCATGCCAGTGGATTTCAGTGCGATGTCGCGCAGGAAATCGCGGAAATATTCGGCGTGGGCGCGCGCGACGCGGGGCGCTTCCCCGTTCTCGACGAGCTTGTCCGCGACGAAGGCGCGTGTCGTGTCGAGCAGGCGATAGCGCAGCCGCCGCTCCGCAGGCGAGGTCGCGATCAGCGATTTCGACAGCAGGTTCGAGATCGCCTCGACCGCTTCGGGCTCGCCGATGCCCTGGCAGGAGGCGACCGCAAGCGCGGCTTCCAGCGTGAATGGCCCGACGAACACCGACAATCCGCGCAGCGTTGCGCTCTCGGCTGCCGGCAGCAGATCGTAGCTCCAGGCGAGCGCCGCGCTGAGGGTCTGGTGCCGCGGGATCGCGGTGCGCCGCCCCCGCCACAGCAGCGAGAAGCGGCTGTCCAGCAGCGAGGCGGTTCCGGCTATGCCATAGGCGTTCACGCGCCCGGCCGCGAGCTCGATCGCGAGCGCGATGCCGTCCAGCCGCCGGCAGATCTCGGCGACGAGCGGCGCATCCTCTTCGCTGAGCTCGAATTCTCCGAGGCTTTCGGCAATGCGTTCCACGAAGAGCTGACTTGCGGGATAGGCAAGGATGTCGGCGAGGCCGAGCCCGTCGCGCTCCGGCGGGCAATCCAGCGGAAACAACCGATGGACGCGCTCCCCTTCCGAGCGGAAGGATTCGCGGCTGGTGGCCAGAATATGCAGCTCGCCCGCCTCCCGGACGATGCGCTCGGCCAGGGGGGCGAGGTCGTCGAGGATGTGCTCGCAACTGTCGAAGACCAGCAGCATCCGCCGGCTGCGCAGGTGCGTCAGCAGCCCCGGCATCGGTTCCTCGGAATTGACGGTCAGGCCGAGGGCGGCTGCGATCGTTCCGGTAACGAGCCGGGGCTCCGTCAGCGCGCCGAAATCGACGAAGCACACCTGGCCCTCGAAGGCATGGAGCTCGGCGTGCGCGACGGCCAGTGCGACCGAGGTCTTGCCGATCCCGCCGGGGCCGACGATCGTGACGAAGCGATGCAGGGCAAGCTCGGCCGAAATCTTCTCGATCGCATCGTCCCGCCCGATCATCTTCGCGAGTGGCGAGGGCAGCGAGCGGGGCGAAGCTGCGGGCAGGCCGGACCGGTTCTCCGAAGCAGGCTGCAGCAGCGGAGCCGCGAAGCAATAGCCGCGCCCTGGGACGTTGACGACGTAGCGGGAGGCTTCCCCGGCATCGCCCAAGGCCTTGCGGAGCGTCGTGATGTGAAAGCGAAGGCTGCCTTCGTCGACGTTCACGTCGGCCCAGACGCGCTTGATCAACTCACGCTTGTCCACAACCTCGCCGGCGCGCTCGGCGAGAAAAACGAGGAGGTCGAGCGCACGACCGCCAAGGTGAACGGGAGCGCCGTCCTTCTCGAGCAGCCGCGACTTTGCGAACAGCCGGAACGGTCCGAAGGCAATGGCCGAATCCTGGTCGTTGGTGTCCGGCACGGGCTAGTGATTCCAGTGAAAAGGCTGGTGTCTGCGCTTTGATCTACCAGAACGAGGTCATCAGTAAACTGGCCGAAAGTGGCAAAATCGCGTGGCGATGACCGACCGCAGGCGGAATCTCAGCCGCAAATTTGCTTAAACGCGAACGGTTTACGACGCGACCGCGACAATTCGTCAGTGGGCCTGACCGTCGCGGCGGCAGTCGCCACTGCCAGATCGTGATGCCGCCGATCATAACAAAAACTTGCAACGTCTAACGGGCAAAACACGCGCGATGCATCCAGTATGGCTTCCGAGTTAGATCCTATTTCAACAGGGAGGCTATGATGTCCGCTATCGGGTCCATGCCGAACGGTAGCTCCGTTCGTGCTCAATTTGTCGCCAGCCTCGACGACCAGTCGCGTGATTGGGAACTCGTGCTGCGGGAGTCCCATCATCGCATGAAGAACACGCTGACGCTGCTCGGCGCGTCGGTCCGTCGCGACTTCACGCGGGCCGGCACCAGGGACGTGTCGCTTGCGGTGGATCGGTTCGAGCGGCGCATCGTCGCCTTCGGCAGGCTCTACCAACTCCTGTCTGACAATGACGACCATTCGGCGATCTCCGTTGCAGGCTTCTTCGAAAGCCTGTGCGCGGCGATTTCCGAGGCCGTGCTGGAGCCGTCGGGCATCCGCTGCGAAGCGGCCATCGAAGACGGCACGCTGCCGGCATGGCAATGCCATCGACTCGCATTGATGCTGACGGAGCTGGTGACGAATGCGGCAAAGCATGCCTTCCCGAACAGGAATGGTGCGCTGATCCGCATCGACATGGCCAAGCGTGACGGCGCCTGGTTCTGCACGGTGGCCGACAACGGGATCGGCGCGACCAAGCCGCTTCAGGGCACCGGCAGCCGGCTTCTCGAAGGACTCGCACGCGGCATTCGCGCGCAGCTGCACGGCGAGGCGGGAGAGGGCGGCACACGGGTGACCATCGTGATGCCGATCGAAGCCGCCTGAGGCTCGTTTCAAATCCAACTCAGGGAGTTCGACATGGCCACACTCGACATCGACCGTGATGCCGCGGTCAAATCTTCGGAGACGTCTGCAAGCAAGCCTTCGACGTCGCCTGGCGTTGATCTGAGGCTCGAGGTGGTCGTGATCCCCGTGTCCGACGTCGACCGCGCCAAGGCGTTCTACACCCGTCTCGGCTGGCGGCTCGACGCCGATTTTGCCTCGGACGACGACTGGCGTGTGATCCAGTTCACGCCGCCGGGCTCGGCCTGCTCGGTGATCTTCGGCAGCAACGTGACGGCGGCGGCGCCCGGGTCGGCGCGGGGCCTGTACCTGATCGTGTCCGATCTGGAGGCGGCCCGAAAGGATCTGCTCGACCGTGGCATCGAGGTCAGCGCTCCGTTCCACGGTGCCGGCGACGTTCATTCCGGATCGGACGAACCATATCTGTTCGGCCGCGCGCGAGTCGGCGGTGCTGACCCGAAGCGCGGCAGCTACAGCTCATTTGCCTCGTTCAGCGATCCCGACGGCAATGGCTGGCTGTTCCAGGAAGTCACCACGCGACTGCCGGGACGCATCGCGGGCGGCGGCACGACGTTCGCTTCGCAGGCCGAGCTGGCCGCGGCATTGCGCCGTGCGGCGGCGGCCCATGGCGAACACGAAAAGCGGACCGGCGGGCACGACGAGAACTGGGCCGATTGGTACGCCGACTACATCGTCCGTGAGCAGGCGGGCCAGCCTCTGCCATCCTGAGCTGGGCGGCACGAACGCTTCAACCGACGCAAGCCGACGCGGCGCGCGATGACCGAGGTCATCGCGCGCCGCGTTGCTTTTTGCCGCGGGGATTGCGCGATCGGCGATGTGCCCCGCCGGCTCGCAACGGCTAACGCAGTCTAACAATGCATAACGAGCCAATTGCAGTTGTCTGCGTCACTCTCTGCCCATGACGAGCCGACGCGTCGATTTCGAATTCGATCGGCGTCACCGATCAAGCAAGGGAGAGCCAACATGACCACGCAAGCACGAGCCGACATCCTCAACCCCGACCGCCGTCAATTGCTGACCCAGGCCGCGATGACGGCGGTTGCCGCCAGCGTATCGAGCCTGCTGCCGCTGCATCCGGCGAAGGCCGCTGCAAGCGGCGCCGTCCGCCCGTTCCACGTCAGCGTGCCGGAGGAGGATCTGCTCGATCTCCGTCGTCGCCTCGCAGCGACGCGCTGGCCGGATCGTGAGATCGTCGCCGATCAATCGCAGGGCGTGCAGCTGGCGACGGTGCAGCAGCTCGTGCGCCACTGGCAGAACGACTACGACTGGCGCAAGATCGAGGCGCGGCTGAATGCCTTGCCGCAATTCGTCACCGAGATCGACGGCGTCGACATCCACTTCATTCACGTCCGCTCTCGTCACGAGAACGCGCTGCCGATGATCGTCACGCATGGCTGGCCCGGCTCGATCATCGAGCAGATGAAGATCGTCGGCCCGCTCACCGATCCGACCGCGCACGGTGCAAAGGCGGCCGACGCCTTTGATCTCGTCATCCCCTCGCTGCCCGGCCACGGCTTCTCCGGCAAGCCAACGGCACTCGGCTGGGACCCCCAGCGCGTCGCGCGCGCCTGGATCGTGCTGATGAAGCGGCTCGGATACGGCCGCTACGTTGCGCAAGGCGGCGATTGGGGCAATGCCGTGACGGAGCAGATGGCGTTGATCGCGCCGCCGGAACTGCTCGGCATCCACACCAACATGCCTGCCACCGTTCCCGACGATATCGCCAAGGCGCTACAGCCCGGCGGGTCGCGGCCGGCTAATCTCTCGGCCGACGAACGCCATGCCTACGACCAGCTCGACGATTTCTACAAGCACGGACTGGGCTACGCGATCGAGATGTCGAACCGACCCCAGACACTCTATGGCCTCGTGGATTCGCCGGCAGGTCTCGCATCCTGGATGCTCGATCACGATGCGCGCAGCGCTGCCATGATCGCGCGGGTGTTCGACGGCAGGACAGAAGGGTTGTCGCGGGACGATGTGATCGACAACATCACGCTCTATTGGCTCACCAACACTGCAGTGTCGTCGGCGCGGCTCTACTGGGAGAACAAGCTGGTGTTCTTCGAGCCCAAGCACATCAAGATCCCGGTCGCCGTCAGCGTCTTCCCGGACGAGATCTACACCGCGCCCCGCAGCTGGACCGAGAAGGCCTATCCGAAGCTGATGCACTACAACCGAATCGACAAGGGTGGGCATTTCGCCGCCTGGGAGCAGCCCGCGCTGTTCGCTGCGGAAATGCGCACCGCGTTCCGCCCGCTGCGCCAGTCGATCTGAGAACGAGCAGGGACACGCAATCCCGCACGTCCCCGACCGCCCCGACATCAGGAGTTACAATCATGAACCGTCCCGAACGCAATTTCACGACCGGAGACATTCGTCTGGAACGCCGTCTGCCGTCCTACTGGCGCGTCACCTTCGACATGCCGCCGGTGAACATATTCGGCCCGAAGCATCTTCCGCTACTCGACGACATCGTCACGGCGGTCGAGACCGATCCGGAGGTGAAAGTCGTCGTTTTCGACAGCGCCGTCGCAGGCTTCTTCATCACGCATTACGACTTCCTCGCGCCGCTGGAGGATTCGCTTCGTATCCCGCCCGGACCGACCGGATTGCAGGCGCTGCCCGACGCGCTGGTTCGCCTCAGTCGCGCGCCGGTCGTTTCCATTGCGTCCATCCGGGGCCGCGCCACCGGCGTCGGCAGCGAGCTCGCGCTCGCCAGCGACATGCGCTTTGCCAGTCGCGAGAAGGCGATCCTGTCGCAATGGGAAGTTGGTGCGGGCCTGGTGCCCGGCGGCGGCCCGATGGCGCGGCTGCCGCGCCTGATGGGCCGCGGCCGCGCGCTCGAAGTGCTGCTCGGCGCCGACGACATCCACGGCGATCTCGCCGAGCGCTACGGCTATGTGAACCGGTCGTTGCCCGATGCCGAGCTCGACGGTTTCGTCGAGGCGCTCGCGATGCGCATCGCGTCGTTCGACAAGGACGCCATTGCCGAGACCAAGCGTCTCGTCGACGTCGCGAGCCTGCCGCCGGATGTCGAGATCAAGCCGGAATGGGACGCGTTCCTGGCCGCGCTCGGCCGCCCCGCGAGCCAGACCCGCATCAAGGCGTTGATGGCACGTGGCTTCCACCGCGCCGGCGACGTGGAGAATCGCCTGGGTTTCCACGTCGGCCAGATTGGGGCCTGACGGAACCGCCGCGGCGCTTGGCCGGTTGGAATGGCGACAGGCGGTCGTGCCAATGTCGCTTTCCTCCGGTACGGACGCCGGTGCTGAAAATCAACAAGGAGAATTGAGATGATCCGCAAGGCAACAGCAGTCTGGAAGGGGACCGGTCGCGACGGCACCGGTCAGCTATCGAGCGAATCCGGCGTGCTCGCCGCAACGCCTTATTCGTTCAAGACCCGCTTCGAGAACGAGAAGGGCACCAATCCCGAGGAGTTGATCGCGGCGGCCCATGCCGGCTGCTTCACCATGGCGCTGGCGTTCGGCCTTCAGCTCGCCGGCTTCACGCCGGACGAACTCTCGACGGAGGCCGCCGTCACGCTGGAGCCGGAAGGCAAGGGCTTCAAGATCAGCAAGTCCGCGCTGACCCTGCGCGCCAAGGTGCCGAACCTCGATGACGCAGGCTTCGCCAGGATCGCCGGCGAGGCCGAGAAGAACTGTCCGGTGTCGAAGGTTCTCAACGCCGCGATCACGCTCGATGCCAAATTGACCTAGGCAACACAGGGAGCGGCGCCATGCTTCGTCAAGATCCGTCCCGTCAACATCAGCCGGACGAAGACAGGTTTCGGGCGATACTGCCCGAGGATATCGCATGGCTGCCGTTCCCGGCGTTTCCATCCGGGGCGCGGCTGGCCGTGATCGTCGGTCATCCCAATGAACCCGGACCCTACGTGGTCCGGGTGAAGGTGCCCGGCGGTACCAAACTGATGCCACACAAGCATCCGGAGGACCGCGTCTACACGGTCATGTCGGGTGTGTTCTATATCGGACTCGGCGAGCGTTTCGACGGCGACGATGTCAAGGCCTACCCGCCCGGTAGCGTGATCGTGCTGCCCGGCGAAACCTGGCATTTCCATTGGGCGAAGTCCGGTGAATATGTCACACAGGTCTACGCCATCGGCCCATTGGGCCTCGAATATCACGACGACGATGATGACCCGCGCCTCCATGCAGTTGCCAGGTAGAGCGCCGGGGATATCGGCTGAACGAATGGAGGATCAAATGACGACAGAGCGCGCGGTTCTGGCCGGAGGATGCTTCTGGGGCATGCAGGATCTGATCCGCAAGCAGCCCGGTGTGATTTCGACTCGCGTCGGCTACACCGGCGGAGAGGTCAAGAACGCGACCTATCGCCATCACGAGGGCCACGCCGAGGCGATCGAGATCATCTTCGACCCGGCGAAGACGAGCTACCGAACGATGCTGGAGTTCTTCTTCCAGATCCACGATCCCACCACGCTCAACCGTCAGGGCAACGACTGGGGTACGAGCTATCGCTCGGCGATCTTCACGACGAGCGACGAGCAGAAGCGGATCGCGGAAGACACGATCGCCGATGTCGAGACCTCGCAACTGTGGCCTGGTAAAGTAGTGACCGAGGTCACGCCCGCCGGCGAGTTCTGGGAGGCCGAGCCTGAGCACCAGGATTATCTCGAGCGCTATCCGGACGGCTACACCTGTCACTTCATCCGGCCCGGCTGGAAGCTGCCGCGTCGGGCGGCGGCGGCGGGAGGCTAGATCGCACCGTTACAAATTGCCGGGGAGAGCCCGGCTGGGTCCGGCTTGCGAACCGCTCGCGACGGCGGCCATTTGTTGACGAGGAATGCAAGTGTGCCGGTTGAAGTCATCTCATTGCGCGGAAGAATCGCTCCCGACCGTCACCGGCTCGCGAGCCGAGAACGCCTCGCTGCTCAGCGCACCTCTGTCCGGCAATCGCAGATCACGTCCACGGCCTTCCGGGCAAGCTCCCTCAACTCGGCGCGGCGAGCGCCGGCGCGGGCGCGAATGGCGATGGTATGCATCGTGGCTGAGGCGAGGATTGCAAGCGCAGCGGGATCCGCATCACGCTTCAGTTCGCCCTTGTCCTGGGCAAGGCGGAAGCGGGCCTCGAAATCGGCATCGATCGCGCGGAGTCCCGCCGCTACGCTGTTCCGGATTGCTGCATCCTCTGCCACTTCGGTCACCGCGGTTCCCACCACGAAGCAGCCGCGCGCGGTTCCCTTGCCGGAAAAATAGATCGACAGCGCAGCGTCATAGGCCAGCATCAAGGCTTCGTCCAAGGGAAGGTCCCCGGCGAGGGCCTCACGCGTTGCGGCAAGGCTCATCTCCCAATAGCGCGCGAGCGCTTCGAGATAGAGCGCGTGCTTGTTGCCGAACACGGCGTAGAGGCTCGGTGGACTCATGCCGGTCGCGGCGGCGACCTTGTCCAGTGATGTGCCGGAATAGCCGGTCCGCCAGAACGTCTCCGTGGCCCGCTTGAGGGCCGTCTCTGCATCGTAGGCGGGCGGCCGTCCGCGGCGCGCCGGGCCCGTTTCGCTCTTCTTCCGTGCCATATCGCCAAAATCCTGGTTGCGATGTTTCACACATATATTTGTATGGATCGTTATAAAAATCAATGGCCGCGCACCTTGATCGGCGCACCGGAGTACAATATTTGTAACGATCGTTAGTGAAAAGGATAAGACGAGGGCCTTACGATGCGCTTGAATTTTGCGCCAATCGCCGGCTGGTTGGGCGATCGCAGGAGCTTCCGCGGGAGCGAGGCTGCTGCGCCATTGTTCGGAGCGGACCTTGGCAGGCGGCTGCGCCGGCCCCTGATGCTCGCGCTGCCGACTGCGGCCGCCGTGTTCGGCGCCGTCATGTATCTGGCGCAGGAACAATATGTCTCGACCGACGACGCGTTCCTGCGTTCTGCCAAGGTGACCATCAACGCGCGGGTGTCAGGCCAGGCGGTCGAGATCGCCGTGCGCGATAACGAGCGCGTGCGACGGGGCCAGGTCCTGTTTAGAATCGACCCGGAGCCCTATCAGATTGCAGTCGATCAGGCCGAGGCGCGGCTCGGCAGTGCGCGGCTCCAGATCGCCTCCCTCAAGGCGACCTACCGCCAGCAGCAGGCGGAACTGCAATCGGCGAAGGAATCGGCTTCCTTCGACGAACGTGAGTTCGATCGCAAGAAGATGCTGGTCGCCTCCGACTTTACGCCGCGCGCGGTCTATGAACGGGCCGAGACCGATCTCAAGGTCGCCCGCCATCGCATGGCATCGATCGAGCAGCAGATCGCCAACACGGTCGTCGCGCTTAACGGCGATCCCGATATCGATGCCGATCGTCATCCGACAGTTCGCGCGGCAAGAGCCCAGCTTGACCGTGCGCGGCTCGATCTCTCCTACGCCACGGTGATTGCGCCCGACGACGGTATCGTGACGAAGGTCGACGACTTGCAGATCGGCGGCTTCGTCAACGCGGGGGCGCCGACGTTCTCGCTGATGTCTAGCCGGAACATCTGGATCGAGGCGAATTTTCGCGAGACCGGCTTGACCCACATGCGTCCGGGCCAGGAGGCGACGATCGACGTCGACGCCTATCCGGATCGCAAGTTCAGGGCGCATATCGTCAGTATGAGCCCCGGCACCGGCTCGGACTTCTCGATCCTGCCGCCCGAGAATGCGACCGGAAACTGGGTCAAGGTCGTCCAGCGGCTGCCGGTGCGCCTCGAGCTCGACGATCTCGATCCGACGCGGCCGCTGTTCTCGGGCATCAGCGTGACGGCGCGGGTCGACACCGGCCATCGCCGAAGCTGGCCGCATTTGCTCCAAGGCGCGCTTGCGACGGAGGTCAAATGAGTACGCCCCTCCCATCGACCGCGGCGACCGGCGGTCACCACGCGATCTCCGCGGCGGCGCTCATGGCGACCTACATGCAGGCCGTCAACATCTCGATACCGAACGCGGCGTTGCCGCATATTCAGGCGACGCTCTCGATGGCGAACGACGAGGTCGGCTGGGTGTTCTCCTCGTATATCGCGGCAAGTGCCGTGACCATGTCGGTCACGCAGTGGCTCGCGGGGCGCTATGGCCGCAAGGCGGTCTATCAGGCTGCCCTCGCCATCTTCACGCTCGGTCTTGTCCTCGACACGCTGGTAACGACGTCGATCCAGTTCGTGCTGGCGCGGATCCTCCAGGGCGCGGCGAGCGGGCCGCTCGCGACGCTCTCCTTGGCGATCCTGCTCGAGGTGACGCCACCGGCGCGGCACGCGCGGATGGGCCTGGTGTCCACCGTCTGCTCCCTGCTCGGCATCAGCACCGGCCCCGCCATTGGCGGCTGGCTCAGTGAATATTACGGCTGGCCGTCGATCTTCCATTTCAGCCTGCCGATGACGGCCTTCATCTTCCTGACGATGGCCTTGCTGCTGAGCGAGAAGCGGGTCGAACGAAGCCAGCCCTTCGACTTCTTTGGCCTCACGACCTTCTCCGTCGGCATGATCGGACTACAGATGCTGCTGGACCGCGGCGAGCGCCTCGAATGGTTCGCATCGACGGAGATATGGGGCGAAGCGATCGCCTCGGTGCTGGGTTTCTATCTCTTCATCGTGCACGTTCTGACGAAGAAGGAACATTTTCTCCGCACGGCGCTATTCAGGGATCGCAATCTCGTCCTCTCGACGGTGATCTCCTTCGCGCTTGGCTTCGTCCTGCTGCCGACATTGGCGTTGACGTCCCCGATGCTGGAGGAGTTGCTCAATTACCCCGTCGACACCACCGGCTACATGACCATTCCGCGCGGCGTGGCGCTGATGGGCGCGCTGGTGCTGACGAGCCTGGTTCCGGGACAGGTCGACTACAGGCCGTTCCTCATGGGTGGAATGACGTTGGTGATCTATGCCAATTGGCTGATGCTCGGCTACTCGCCCGCGATGGATTGGCGGCCGGTCGTCGAAGCCGGTTTCCTCCAGGGCGCAGGTCTCGGCATGTTGTTGCCGGCGCTCGCGAGGGCTGCGTTCGGCACGCTCGATCCGAAGCTCCGGCCGGAGGGCAGCGCGATGATCAACCTGTCGCGCCTCTATGGCAGCACCATCGGCATCGCGGTGGTCCAGCTCTTCTTCTATGCCAACACCCAGGCCGTGCACATAGCGCTTGCCAAACACCTCACGCCTTTCCGTGTCGCGGCGAACGTTGCGGGCCCGATCGGGAAGCCGGCCCTTGTCGCGCTCAACGGAATGGTCACGCGTCAGGCGGCAACGGTCGCGGTCATCGATCAGTTCGAGATCCTGATGTTCGCCATGCTCGTCGTGATCCCGCTCGTATTCTTTCTCCGTAAGCCGCGTCCCGCCGGTTAACGCCGGGGAGTCGTGAATGACATCGCATCGGCAATTTCGATCACTTCGTGCCCCGCTGGTGCCGGGGACGCAGACAAGCAAAGGAGCCTACCATGACGATCTCCGATTCACTTCGCTACACAAAGATTCCCACACGTGGGTCCGGCACGATTCCCGCGGTGGGATTTGGCACGCTCATTCCGGATCCGCTCGTGACCAGGCAGGCCACCAGGGCCGCATTGGAGGCCGGATTTCGACATCTCGATTGTGCCGAGCGCTATCGCAACGAAGCGGCCGTCGGCGATGCGATACAGGACGCGTTCAGGGCGGGCACGCTTCGGCGCCAGGACCTGTTCGTGACGACGAAGCTATGGAACACCAATCATCGGCCGGAGCGGATCAAGCCTGCCTTCGACGCCAGCCGCCGGCGGCTGAAACTCGACGATATCGACTGCTACATCATCCATACGCCCTTCGCCTTTCAGCCCGGTGACGAGCAGGATCCGAGGGACGCGAGCGGCCGCGTCATCTATGATTCAGGCGTAACGTTGGCGGAGACATGGCACGCGCTGGAGCGCCTCGTCGACGAGGGGCACTGCAAGTCGATCGGCCTGTCGGACATTACCCTGGAGAAGCTGCGCGAGATCGTTGCCGTCGCGCGGATCAGGCCGGCCATGGTGCAGGTCGAATCGCATCCGTATCTCCCCGAATGGGAGCTGCTCGAGTTCTGCCGCGAGCATGGAATTGTCCTGCAGGCGTTTGCGGCGCTGGGACACGCCATGGAGCCAAACCTTTTGGCCGACCCGGTGATCACCGCCATCGCGGAGCGCATGCACAAGACGCCGGCCCAGGTTGCCCTGGCATGGGCTGTCCAGCGCGGCACGGCTTTCCTGACGACCTCGACCAATCCCAGGCGCATCCAGGAGAATTTCGATATCTCGACGTTGCCTGAAGACGCTATGCGCCAGATGCGGGACAGGATCACGACGAATGTCCGGTTCAACGCGGTGGTCGAGACCGGCGTGCCCGGATTTATTCCCCGGGCTACTTGAATTGAGCCGAGCAACCGCGACCCCGCGCTCGGGGTCGCTATTCCGGCCCTGGCACCGGAAAGTTTCACGACTTTCCTCCATTTCCCGGTTTCATCTGCGATGAGCTTGCCGAAGTCGCCCGGCGATCCCGCAAGAATCGTTCCGCCCATGTTCGTGGCCTGAGTCCTCAGATCCGGCTGCGCCATCGCGGCATTGATCTCCCGATTGTCGGTCGCGCCGGATAGTCCAGCGTTCGGGCGATGCGGGGCAGGATTGGAAGGATGGTCGCAGCGGCGGCAAAGTGAAGAAATCTCCGTCGTGGCTGTCTCGTGACGCGCCCAGATAATCGTCGCCGGCGGCAGAAACTGTGACTGTTTTTTCGGAGGGATCGGAAGGGACTGATGGACCTTACCCATGGCGAGATCGCCTTTCGCGTCGCTTCACATCAACCGTGAGATGTGCCATTTCAACTCAAGCTTGCGTGAGGCCGCGAATATGGTCGCAAGCGAGAGCTTCGCGCCGGTTGGTTGCTGGCCCGAACGACGGTCTGCTATCCTGGGCGGTCTGGATTTGGGCCGAGAGAAACGGATCGGCCTCGCGCGCACTGAATAAGAACACGGGGCCGATGAAGACGCCGGTGGTGCTACGCAACGAGATACTGTCGTTCGGCCCGTTTCGCGTCACAGCAAGCGAAAGGTTGCTGACGAAGGACGGCGTCGCTGTGGAGCTTGGTGCCCGGGCGTTCGATATTTTGATCGCGCTGCTGTCGCGCCCGGCCGAAATCATCAGCAAGCACGATCTGATAGCGCGAGTCTGGCCGGGCGTCACCGTCGAAGAGGTCAGCCTGCGATTTCACGTCGCCAGCCTGCGCAAGGCTCTCGGTGACGGCAAGGACGGTGTCCGCTACATCACGACGTCGGCGGGACTGGGCTATGGCTTCGTCGCGCCGGTGTTGCGATCGGTCGAGCAGACGCCCCTGCTCAAAGCGTCCGAGCCCGGCTTTCAGCATGCCAACCTGCCGGTCCGCCTGTCTCGGATGATTGATCGGGAGGAGGACCTTGAAAGCCTTTCGGTGTTGGTCGACCGGGAGCGCTTCGTCACCATCGTTGGCTCCGGCGGTGTCGGCAAGACGACCGTCGCGGTCGTGGTCGGGCATCAGTTGATTGATCGCTTCACCGGCGCGGTACTCTTCGTCGATCTCAGCATGCTCAACGATTCCGATCTGGTGGCAACGGTCATCGCTTCGCTGCTTGGACTGTCCGTGCAGTCCCATGACGCAACGTCCAGCCTGGTCGCATATCTGCGCGACAAGCGGATCCTGCTGATACTCGACACCTGCGAGCATCTGATCGAAGCCGTGGCCGTACTTGCTTCACTGATCTTCGCATCCGCGCCGCAGATCCACATCCTGGCAACCAGCCGCGAGACGCTTCAGGCCCAGGGCGAACACGTTTACCGGCTCGAGCCGCTCGCGTGTCCACCAGACGGCGAACTCTCTGCGGAGGTCGTCAAGACTTTTCCGGCTACGCAATTGTTCCTCGATCGCGCGCTGGCGAGCGGCGCGCAGCTCGATTTCAGCGATGCGGAAGCGGCGACCGTCGCTGAGATGTGCCGCAAGCTCGACGGCGTCGCTCTGGCGATCGAGCTCACGGCACGGCGTATCGAGGCCTATGGCGTGCATCAGACGGCGGCACTGCTCGATCAGCGCCTGACGCTCTCATGGAGCGGGTTGCGCGGTGCACCGGCGCGGCAGAAGACCCTCCAGGCGACGTTGGATTGGAGCTATAGATTACTGTCCGAAGTCGAGCGGGTCGTGCTGCGTAGACTCGCCGTTTTTGTCGGAAGCTTCACGATCGACGCGGCACTTTGGGTTGCCACGACCGCGACCGTAGATCGTTCGCTTGTTCTTGGTGCCATCGACGGGCTGGTCGCGAAGTCCATGATCGCGGTTCGCCCTGCCGGAACGCTGATGCGGTATCAGCTTCTGGACACGACGCGGGCCTATGCCCGGCAGAATAACCTCGAAGCTGCCGATTTCGCCGATCTTCACTCTCGCCACGCCAACTACTACCGGCAATGGCTGGAGACGACAGGGCTCAAATGGCCGATCCTTGCTACGGCCGCGGAGCGCGCGCCCCACTTCATTGCGCTCAACAACGTTCGTGCGGGCCTGGAATGGTGTTTTGGCGCCGGCGGCGATGCTGATCTTGGCGTGAGGCTTGCGGCCGCTGCCGCGCCGGTGTTCTGGGCAATGTCGCTGCTTCCCGAATGCCATCGTTGGTCGCTCCGTGCCATCCAGGCCCTTGACGAAACGAGCAGAGGCAGCCGCGAGGAAATGCATCTTCAGGCGGGCCTTGCGACCTCGTTCATGAACGTCAACGGGAAAACCGACGACGCGAAAGAGGCCTTTCATAGGAGCCTCGCTATCGCCGAGGAACTCGGCGATAGCCTTGCGCAAATGGGACTGCTTGGAATATTGCACGTGCTTCACGTGCGCGGCGGAGATTTCAAGACCGCATTTCAATATGCGCAGCAGGCGTCCGTCGTCGCCGCCGGGATCGACGACGCGACGGCAAAGGCGTTTGCCCACAGTTTGCTGGGGAGAGCATTTCTCTTCGAGGGCGATGTCGCCAATGCACGTCTCGAGTTGGAGGCGGCGGTGAGGCATCAGCCAAATCCTGAACAAATCAGTCCGATCTATCTGGCGGCCGATCGGCACTACCGGCCGGGCATTCAGCTCGCGAGAACGCTTTGGTTGCAGGGCTATCCGGCCCAGTCGGTGGAGCGGGTGCACAATACGCTCAAGGAGGTGACCGATCATCCGGTCGCACTGACAGGCGCCTTGACGTTTGCAATCGGGGTATTCTTCTGGACCGGCGACCTCGCGAGTGCCGAAGCGCATATCGACTGGTTCCTGGCCCATGCCGAAGCTCATTCGCTCGGCCCCAATGCTGCGGTTGGACGGGGCTTGCGAGCACAATTGGCCATTTACCAGGGTGATGCAGAAACGGGGGTCGAAACGTTGCGTGGCTCCATGGCGAGAGTCCACGCCGCCCGTCACGGCCTCCTGGTCACGGAGTTCAACATTTCGCTGGCCCGCGGCCTGATGGCCATCGGTCAGTTCACGGAAGCGATGACGTTGATCCAGCAGGCGATCGATCGGGTCGACGCCGCCGGCGACACGTTTTCCAAGCCGGAGCTGTTGCGATTGAGCGGGCGCGTGCATCTTTCGAAGCCGGAGGCCGATGCTGCTGCGGCGGAATCCTGCCTGCTGCAATCACTTGAGTTGAGCCGGCGCCAGGGCACCTTGGCGTGGGAGCTGCGGACCGCCATTGACCTCGCCGAATTGTTCGCCAACCAAGGGCAACCGCAGCGTGGCCGAATGCTTCTTGAACCCGTGTTCCTGCGCTTCACCGAGGGGTTCGAGACAGCCGATCTCGCGGCCGCCGAGCGGCTGCTGGCGGGGTTGCGCTGACGCGGCGTCAGGCTCGCATCTGTGCGATCAGGCCGCGGGCAGCGCGCATGTCGGCGATGTCTGCGCCTTCGGCAAACGCCGCGCAGACATTGTCGAGGACCGCGAGAGCCTCTGCATTCTGGCCAGTCGCCATCATGTAGCGCGCGAGGCTAATCGCACAGCGCAGCTCCCAGAATCTTGCGCCCTGCCGGACGGAAATGTCCATGGCCTCTCGAAAGCGCGCCTCGGCATCCCCGGAATGCCGCGCGCTCCTGAGCATCAACTCACCCTTGATGCGGATCAGCTCCGGCAGATACCAGAGCTCCTGACGGTCGTTGCAGCGGGTCAGGCCGTCCTCGATCACGTCGAGGCCGCGGTCGACCTGGTCGGTCTCCAGAAAGCACGCCGCGAGCTCGCCGAGCAAAGGAAGAAAGCGCGGCAGGAAGCGCGCATCGCCGGCACGATTGAGCTCCTCGCGCAGCAGGGGCAGGCCGGTCGCGACGTCGCCGCGCTTTACGATGACCGCGGCGTTGAAGGCCCGCGCCCACAAGCCCCATAGCCGGATGGCGTGGCGCTCGGTGTGTTCGAGCAGCTCGGTGCCGTGGCGCTCGGCGGCATCGAAATCGCCGGACCAGAAGGCGATCGGGCAGGTGGCTTGGCCCAATACACTGCAGAAGGTCAGGGCATGGCCATTGGCGCGACCTTCCTCGATGTTCCTGGCGGCGAGCGCCTGGGCCTGATCGGCGAAGCCCTGAAGCCACAGGATGCGGGCGCGGAAATATTGCGTGGATAATCGCAGGTCGAGCGGAAAGATCTTCGGTTTCTCCGCCAGCACATGCAGCGACGCATTAACCCGGTCGATGCGCAGCCGTGCCTCGTTCTGGTCCCCGAGATAATGCAGCGCGACGGCCATCAACCGGTCGCCCAGCATGGGATCGGTCTTGTCGGGCGAGTTCGCCGCTGCATTCGCGAAGCGATCGGCGAGCGCGCGGGCCTTGCCGAACTGTCCGTTGTTGAACTGGTCGATGCACAGGCCCCAGAGCGCGCGCAGCCGGAAATCCTTGTCGTCGAGCCTGTCAGCCAGCTCGAGGGTCGTCTCGAGGATCGGCCGCGCCTCGCGCGCGCGGCCCTCGCCATACATCAGCGACCAGCCGAGCGCCGACAGCAGCTGCATGCGGATACGGTCGTGGTCGCCGTTGTCGCCGAGCGCGGCGAGCGCCGTTCTGGTGCGCTCGCGACATTCGGCGAACAGCGAAAGGCGCACCCACAGCGTGACCGCGGCCGCCGTCAGCGCGATGCCGAGCGTCGCATCGCCCTCGGATCCGAAGGCCCAGTTCAACGCCGCGCGTGCATTGTCCAGCTCGGCGCCATAGATGCTCAGCCATTCCGGGAGCGGCGTCGACGTGTCGGCCTCCGCGCGCGCGAAAAAATCGCGAAAATGCTCGGCGTGGCGGCGCGCGAACTGACTGGTTTCGCCGAGTTCGCTGAGCTTCCCGTGCGCATAGGTGCGCGTGGTGTCGAGCAGACGATAGCGCAGCGTCCGTACGCCGGACGGCGAGATCAGCGACTTGGTGACGAGGCTGTCGATCGCTTCGAGAGTCTCGGATGCGTTGAAGCCGTCACCGGAGGCGACCGCGGCAGCCGCCTCCGGCGCGAAAGGCCCGGCGAAGACCGACAGGCGTCTCAAGGTGGCGCTCTCCGCGGCAGGCAGCAGATCGTAGCTCCAGTCGAGGGCCGCGGCGAGGGTCTGGTGCCGCGGCACGGCGGTGGCC
>NZ_JALJRD010000001.1:1616588-1627791 GCF_024519875.1 Bradyrhizobium sp. Bra64
CACTGCAGCGAAAAGCGGCTGTCGAGCAGCGATGCGGTGCCGGCGATGCCGTAGGCATTGACGCGGCCTGCCGCGAGCTCGATCGCCAGCGCGATGCCGTCGAGGCGCCGGCAGATGCTGGCGACGAGCGGCGCCTCTTCCGCGCTGAGCTGGAACGGGCCCGAGCTCTGCGCGATGCGCTCCACGAAGAGCTGAGCCGCGGGGTAGGCAAGGACCGCGGCGGCATCGAGCCCTTCGCGCTCGGGCGGACAATCCAGCGGGAACAGCCGGAATATCCGCTCGCCTTCGCTGCGGAAACTCTCGCGGCTGGTCGCGAGAACACGAAGCTGCGGCGCCTCGCGAACGATGCTCTCGACGAGCGGCGCCAGATTATCCAGCACATGTTCGCAACCGTCGAAGATCAGCAGGGCCGGGCCGGTCTTCAGAAATGTCAGCACGGCCGGCGTCGGATCCTCCGCGCTGATTGTCAGTCCGAGCGCCGAAGCAATGGTGGTCGCGATGTGGCTGGCATCCCGCAGCGGACCGAAGTCGACGAAGAAGACGCGTCCGCCGAAATCCTGGGAACGGCGATGACCGACCGTGACGGCGACCGCGGTCTTGCCGATGCCGCCCGGGCCGACGACGGTCATGAAGCGATGCAGCGAAAGCCCGCTCGATATCTTCTCGACGATCTCCTCCCGTCCGACCATCTTCGAGAGCGGCGCGGGAAGCGAGCGGGGGGGTATGATCTCGGCGAGAGGCTGGGCGGCGGGCGGGGCCGGTTGAGCGAACGAGGCGACGAAGCAATAGCCGCGGCCGGGCACGTTGACGACATAACGGGCCGACTTGCCGGTATCCCCGAGCGCCTTGCGCAGCACCGCGACATGGAAGCGGAGGCTGCCTTCGTCGACATTGACGTCGGCCCAGATGCGCTTGACCAGCTCTCTCTTGTCGACGACTTCACCGGGGCGCTCGGCCAGGAAGATGAGAATATCGAGTGCACGGCCGCCGACATGAAGCGGCGAGCCCTCCTTCTCCAAGAGCCGGGACTTCGGAAACAGTCGAAATGGCCCAAAGGAAATGGCCGAGTCTTCGGTACGATCTGGCACGCGCCATTGCCCCCGCAACGGGAGTCAAAAGGTATTACTTTCTGGTCTATCAGAACGAGGCGTACAGTAAACTGGCCGAAAGCAGTGGGCAGGGCTGACAGCTCTGCGCAGACGGCTTGGGTCCGTGGGCCTCGGGAATATTGCTTTAAAAGGAATGGCTTAGGTCGGCATGACCGTGTCCATGGCGGCGGGAGCTAGTCCGGACGGAGCATTGACGGCGGTGGAAGATTGCTGCGATGGGATGGCTTGGGAGCCGGTCCCGCCTCGACAGTGACCACCGACTTCCGGAATTCGACCATGCCGTCCTTTTCGCGCCGACACTTCGTCCATGCGTTATCGGGCGCAGCGGCCCTTGCCGCCATTCCGCGCAGCGGACAGGCCGCCGATTATCCCTCCCGCCCCATTCGCCTCGTGCATCCGTACGGAGCCGGCGGAGCGGGGGACCAGATCGGGCGTCCCTGGGTCGACAAGATGTCATCGCTGCTCGGGCCGACCTTCATCGACTATATCGGCGGTGCAGGCGGCGCGATCGGGACCGCCGCCGTCGCGCGCGAGGAGCCCGACGGCTATTCGCTGCTGCTCGGCAACGGCAGCACGCAGGTCATCATTCCCCTGACCTCGGCAAATCCCGGCTATTCCGTTGACGATTTCCGCGCGATCTACCGCCTGATCAGCAGTGCGTTGGTTTTCGCCGTTCATCCGTCGCTGCCCGCCGCAAACCTGCGCGAACTGATCGCCTACGCAAAGGCCAATCCGGGAAAGCTGTCCTATGGGACGCCCGGCATCGCCACCGGAAACCATCTGGTCGGAGAATCCTTCAAACAGCAGGCTGGCGCACTGGACATTGTCCATGTGCCTTATCGGGGGATGTCGCAGGCGGCCAACGACCTCGTCAGTGGTCAGATCTCGCTCATCATTGGCGTGATGTCCGTCCAGTTGAAGGAGCTGAGCGAGGCCGGGAAGGTCAGGCTGCTGGCGGTCACCACGGAAAAGCGTTTGAGCGGCGCGCCGGAGATTCCGACCGCCGTCGAATCCGGCATGCCGGATCTTCGCTATGAGGGATGGTTCGGCATCTTTGCACCCAGGCGCACCGACGATGCCATCATCGGCCGGATCGCGCAGGCAACGCGACTGGCCATGTCCGATCCCGCACTGCTCGCGAGCTACCGCGCCCAGGGCCTGGAGCCGGACAGCGATTCAAGCCCGGACAAATTCCAGCGCATCGTCGAGGCGACGACGGCAAGCCTGGCGCCGGTGATCAAATCGATCGGGCTGCGCAAATTGTGAGGTCGCTCACGCATCGACGCGCGATGTCTGGCGCCGCTCCGCGGTGACAATGCGCGCGGACAACGTGACGAGCCCCATCAATGCGGCCAGAAGCCAGAACGCCATCGGCAATCCGCCAATGCGTGCCACGAAGCCGACGCCGGCGGGACCGACGAGGATGCCGGCGTAGCCCGCCGTCGTAATCGCCGCGACGGCGAGCCCCGTGGGCATCACCGTCTGCCTCGCCGCCCGGCGGAACAGCACCGGCACGAGGTTCGATGCGCCGAGGCCGATCAGCATGAAGCCGCCGACGGCGACCGCCGCGACGCCAGCCGTGAGCAGGACCACGAAGCCCGCGATGGCAATGAGGCTGCCCCAGAACAATGTCGCACGGTCGCCGATGCGCGCGACGACGGCGTCGCCGCCGAGCCGTCCGACGGTCATCGCGATCGAGAACACGATATAGCCGATGCCGCCTTGCGCATCCGCGACGAGGCCTGCGCCGATGACGAGCAGCGCACCCCAATCGAGCATCGCGCCTTCGACGAGGAAGGTGATGGCGCCGAGCAGCGCGAGCAGAAGCACGGAGCCGTGCGGCAGCACGAACAGCGGTCCGTCCTGCACCTTCGTGGAACGCAACAGGCGCGGCCAGGCCACCAGCATCGCGATCAGCATCAGGACGGAGCAGATCAGCGTGCAGGCGAGCACGCCAAGTTGCAGCGAAAGCAATACGGTCATCAGCGCGGATCCGGCAAAGCCGCCGATGCTGAACAGCGCGTGGAAGCCGGACATCAGCGGACGTGGCGCTGCGCGCTCCACCTCCACCGCGTGGATGTTCATGGCGACGTCGATGGAGCCGAGCGCGGCGCCGAAGGCGAGGAGCGCCAGCGCCAGCGTCGCGGGCGAGCTCGCGACCGCCAGCACAGGCAGGACCAAAGCGAGACCGAGCCCGCCCGCAATAATGATCGGCCTCGAGCCGTAGCGCGCGCTCAGGACGCCGGTCAAAAGCATTGCGACGACCGAGCCGATGCCGAGGCTGAGCAGGAGCAACCCGAGCACACCGTCATCGACGCCGAGCCGTGTCTTCGCGAACGGCACCAGCGGCGCCCAGCACGCGATGCCGAAGCCCGCGACGAGAAAGGCAAGCCTGGTCGCAAGGCGCGTCGCCGGCCGGTCGGCAGATGACATGGGAACTCCGGAGGAAGCAGGGCAGGGCGATCGACAAACCCCGGGATTGTCGCGCCTTTATGTCCGGGGCGTGCTCGAATTGTCGCAGGCGGCGTTCGACAGCCGCAAGCGGACACGCAGGCCCTTCGGCTCGTTGTCGAGCAGCTGAAGCGTTCCATCATGCGCGGTCACGATCGCCTGCGCGATGGAGAGGCCGAGGCCAAATCCCGATGTCTCGTCCATGGTGCGGGCTTCCTCTCCGCGTACGAAGGGCTCCAGCATCGCGGCCTTCCTTTGATCGGGAATGCCGGGTCCGTCGTCGGCAACGTCGATGACGAGATGATCCCCGGCCGTCAACAGCGCGACGTCGACTTCGGTTCCGAAGCGCGTTGCGTTCTGGACGAGGTTGGTGACCGCGCGGATGATCTCATCCGGGCGCAGGATGAAGGCGGCCCTGTCCGGGCCGGAATAGGTCACGGCAAATCCGGAATCAGAAAATTGCTCGCAGACCATCTGAAGCAGCGCTGCGACGTCCACCAGCGTCGGCTGGACGGGACTTTCACTGCGCAGCAGCGAAAGCACCGATTCGAGCATGGACTGCATCTGGTCGAGGTCGCGTACGGTCTGCGTGCGCTGTGCCGGGTCCTCGATATATTCCGAGCGCAGCCGCAGGCGCGTGATCGGCGTGCGCAGATCGTGGCTGATGGCCGCCAGCATGCGGGTCCGGTCGTTCATCAGCGTGGTGATGCGCTCGCGCATCCGGTTGAGCGCCCTCGCTGCGGACTTGATCTCCTCCGGTCCGTTCTCTGGCAGCGGCGCCGACGACCGGTTCAGGCTGAAGTCCTCCGCCGCCCGCGCGAAGGCCGACAGCGGCGAACTGAGCGCGCGGCCGGCCCAGACGCCGAGCAGCGTCACGCTCGCCACCAGGAACAGCAGCGTGCTGGTCCAGAGACCGCTCACGAATGGCGGCATCTTGAATGATCCGATCGTGGCCTCGAGCACCTCGTCGTTCGCCAGATAGAACCAGATGCGATTGTCCTCCGGCGCGTCGCCCCGAAGGAGATCGGCGCGGCCGTCCAGCGACAGCGGGATGTTCAGGGCTGTCCGCTCGGGCAACGGCGCCGTGGAGGCGGAAACGCCTTCTCTCAATCGGAGCCTGAGCACCGGAAAGCTTCGGCTGATGCTTTCCAGGACGAGACCGCGCTCTGCCTGCGGTGTATTGGCGATGATCCTTGCGATCAGCTCGAACTGCTCGATGGGCGTGTCCGCCAGCGGCTTCGGCCGGCTGAGCAGGAAATACCCGGCGATCAGGACGTGGATCAGGATCAGCGATCCCAGGATCAGGGCCGCGATCTGGCCGCTGATCCGCCTGAAGCTGAACAGCGCGACGGTGTCGGCGATGCGGCTCATGCTTCCTCCACCACCGGGGTGAAGACGTAGCCGCCGGTGCGGACGGTTCTGATCATCGAGGTCCCTTCGGTCCGGTCGAGCTTGCGGCGCAGCCGGCTGACGAGGACGTCGATGCTGCGGCCGAAGCTTCCCCCGGGACGGCCACGCGTCATGCTCAGGAGGTTGTCGCGGGCCAGGATGCGGCCGGCGCGTTCGCAGAAGGCCTGCAGCAGATCGAACTCGGCGCTGGTCAGCGGCACCTGCGCGCCTTCGGGGTTGCGCAAATCCCGCAGGCGCAGATCGATGGTCCAGCCCTCGAATTTGAGGCGCGTCGCCGTGGAGCCGGCGGCCAGCCCGCTCATATGGCGGCGCAGGACGGCGTTGATCCTGGCGAGAAGCTCGCGCGGGTTGAACGGCTTTGGCAGATAATCGTCGGCTCCCATCTCGAGGCCGAGGATCCGGTCGAGATCCTCGCCCTTGGCGGTGAGAATGATGATCGGCGTCATGGACTCCATGCGCACGCGGCGGCAGAGGCTCAAGCCGTCCTCGCCGGGCAGCATCAGGTCGAGCACGATCAGGTCGGCCCGGTTCCGCGAGAGATAGCGGTCCATCTCCTTGCCGTTGGCGACCGTGTCGACCGAGAATTTTTGATCGCGCAGATAGCGCGCGATGAGGTCGCGGGTCTGTTGGTCGTCCTCGACGATCAGGATGTTCTGCGTGCCGCTTGTCATGGTTGAGATCGCATCGGGGTTGCCGATCGTTGATCGATTTGCGGACGAATGTCTCGCCCGAAGAACTACGGTCATGGTGCAATCCTAAGGTCAGTCACGGCTCAGCGCCACCACGGGGTCGAGGAATGCTGCGCGGCGGGCGGGGAAGAACCCGAAGGCGACGCCGATCCCGGTCGAGGTCAGGAACGCCGCGCCGATCGAGAACATCGAATAGCTGACCTCGAATCCCGGCGCGGCGATGTTGATGGCAACGCCGAGCAGGATCGCGATGAGAATGCCGGCGATGCCGCCGATGGACGAGATCAGGGTCGCCTCGACCAGGAATTGCTGGAGAATGTCGCTGCGCCTGGCGCCGACCGCCATGCGCACGCCGATTTCGCTGATCCGCTCAGAGACGGACACCAGCATGATGTTCATGACGCCGATGCCGCCGACGACCAGCGAGATGACCGCGATCGCGGCCACGAGGAAAGCCAGGGTCCGCGTCGTGCTCGTGATGGTGCGGCGGATGTCGTCGGTGTTGAGGATGACGAAATCCCTGACATTGTGCCGCTGCGTCAGCAGCGTGGTGACCGCATCCTGCGCCAGCGCGGTCGAGACCTCGTCGCTGATCCGCAGCAGGACGCTGCGAAGCGCGCGGTCGCCCGTGAACTGGGCCTGCACCGTGGTGTAGGGCAGGTAGACCGAGAGATTCTGGTTCGAGCCGAACCCGCCCTGCTGCTGGGCGATGACGCCCACGATAATGCAGGGGACCTTCCCGAGCCAGATGACGCGTCCGATGCCGGAGGTCTGGTCGTCGGCGAAGAAGGTCTTGCGGGTGTTGTCGTCGATGACGGCCTGCCGCTCGATGTTGCGGACCGCCTCGGTATCGAACAGGCGTCCCTTCGCGAGCTTGGCGCCCTTGACCTGGAAATAGCTCTCGCCGACGCCGTTCACCAGCACATTGGACTCGTTGCCACGGTACCGCACGGTCGTGCTGGTCGAAACCGTCGGCGTCACGCCGGCGATGAAGCTCTGCCGGTCGAGCGCGCGGGCGTCGTCGACGACCAGCGTCTTGATCTTGCCGGCGCGGGCATCGCCGAAATCCTTGCCCGGAAACACCTCGATCGTGTTGGTGCCGAGGCTTGCGATGTCGGACAGCACCTTGCGCTGAGAGGCGTTGCCGAGCGCCACGACGGACGACACCGCCGCGATGCCGATGATGATGCCGAGCATCGTCAGGAAGGCGCGCAGCCGATGCGCGGCCATCGACACCAGCGCCATCCGCGACGCCTCGCGCAGGCGCCGCAAGGCGCCGGACCAGCCTGGCGCACTGTCCCAGCCGGTCCGGGCCACTGGAGCAGGCAGCTGCGATGGCTCCGCGGTCGCCGTGCGGCGGTCTGCCACGATCTTGCCGTCGCGCAGCTCGATGACGCGCTCGGCCCTGGCGGCGACGTCGGCATCGTGGGTGACGATGATGATCGTCCGCCCCTCGCGGTTCAGCTCCTTCAGGATCTTGAGGACTTCCTCGCCGCTGCGCCGGTCGAGCGCGCCGGTCGGTTCGTCCGCCAGGACGACCTCGGCGCCGTTGATCAGCGCCCGCGCGATCGAGACACGCTGCTGCTGGCCGCCCGAAAGCTGGTTCGGGCGGTGACCACGCCGGTCGTTCACCCCGAGCCGTGCGAGAAGCGTCTCTGCGCGCGTGCGGCGCTCTCGGGCCTTCATTCCGGCATAGATCGCGGGGATCTCCACGTTTTCGCCGGCAGAGAGGTCGCCGAGCAGATGATAGCGCTGGAAAATGAAGCCGAAATGCTCGCGGCGCAGCGCTGCAAGCGCATCGGCGTCGAGCTCGGCGACATTCTTGCCGGCGACGCGATAGGTGCCCGATGTCGGCCGATCGAGACAGCCGAGAATGTTGAGCAGCGTCGACTTGCCCGACCCGGACGAGCCGATGATCGCGACCATCTCGCCGGGCTGGATGCTGAGCGAGAAGTCGTCGAGCGCGACCACGCGCGTATCGCCTGCCGTGAATTCGCGCCGGACGTTGTGAAGGGCGATGATCGGATCGGCCATGTCAGGGGCCTCCCGGCGGGCCGCCGCCCGACGTGCCGTGCGAAGCGGTCTGCTCGTTGGCCTCTCCGGTGACGACACGCTCGCCTTCGACGAGGCCGGATTTGATCTCGACGGTGGTGCGATCGTTGAGGCCTGTCTTGACGTCGCGCTCGGCCACGTCGCCCGATGGGCTCAGGGTGCGCACCGTGCTGCGCCCGTCCGACTTCCGCATCACCGCCAGTGCCGGAATGACCTTCACGCGCTTGGCCTCTCCGGTGATGATGTGCACCTCCGCGGTCATGTAGGTCCGCAGCGCATATTCCTTGTTGGGGACGTTGAAGACGCCGATGTAGTAGATCGCGGTGCTGGTCGAGCTCGAGGAGCTCGTGCTCGATGTCGACGTCGTGGTGGTCGAGGAGAAGCTGGCGTCGCTCTTGATCGACTCGGGCGCAGGCTCGATCTGCTCGAGCCTGGCCTCGTAGCGATGGTCCTGGTCGCCGAGGATGGTGAAGTAGAGCGATTGGCCCGGCTTGACCTTGACGATGTCGGCCTCGGAAATCTCTGCCCGCACGGTCATCGTCTCGAGTTGGCCGAGCACGACGATGGTCGGCGCCGACTGGACCGCGTTGACCGTCTGTCCCTCCTGCGCGACGGTTGCGAGCACCGTGCCGTCGATCGGCGCGGTGATGCGGGTGTATTCGAGGTTCACCCGCGCGGTCTCCAGGCTGGCTTCGGCGCCGACGATCAGGGCGTCCAGGGCTGCGATCTGGGCGCGGGTCTGGCGCACCGTCGAATCCGCGCTGTCGAAATCGCTGCGCGATGTCGCACGCTGCGCCAGTGTCGCCTGCTGGCGCGCGAGGTTGGCTTCCGCCAGCGCCAGTGCGGCCTCCTTCTCGTCCTTCTGCGCGCGGTAGTTCTTCAGCGAAGCCTCCGAGCTTCGCAAATCGTTCTGCTTGGTCACGGGGTCGATCTGGGCGATGACGTCGCCGGCCTTGACGGTATCGCCGACGCGCACGTTGAGCGCCGTGATCCGGCCCGACACCTGGGCGCCGACGGCCGTCAATCGTGCCGGCTTGAGCGTGCCGCTGGCGAGCACCTCCTCGCGCAGATCGCTGACGGTGACGGGCGCGGTGATGTAGGACTGCGCCTTGCTCGATGTCCCCGGGAAGCGTGTGGCCGCGACGACACCGGTCGCCACGACGGCAACCACGGCGGCGGCGATCTTCACGCGCTTGGCGGTGATGATATCAGTCACTTGACCGTTTCCCGCATGTGAGGCCCCGTGTTGGCGTCCACGATGATCGGCGTCGACACGTCGACCGGGTCGGCCCAGCCGCCGCCGAGCGCCTTCGCGAGCGAAATGTAGTCCTTGGCGGCCGACACCTTGCTCTGGATCAGCGAATCTTCGGCCGAATAGAGCGAACGTTCGGCATCCAGCACGTCGATGAAGCTGGCACTGCCGGTTTCGTACAGCGATCGCGACAGCCGCGCCGCCTCGCGGTAGTTCGTCGCCGCCTCCGTCAGCTTGGAGGCGCGCACGCGTTCGCGTGACAGCGAGACCAGGGCGTTCTCGACCTCCTCGAGCGCGGTGAGCAGGGTCGAATGGAAGGTGGCGAACGCCTGGTCCCGTTGCGCTTCCGCTATTCGGACCGTAGCCTGGCGCTTGCCGGCATCGAACACCGGCACCGTGACGGAAGGCCCGACCGACCAGCTCACGCTGGAATATTTTGCGAGATCGCCGGCGCGCAGCGCCGAGGTGCCGACCGAGCCGGTCAACGACACCGCCGGGTAGCGGTCGGCCTCGGCCTGGCCGATCTTGGCGGTTGCCTGCGCCAGCTTGCGCTCGGCGCTGGCGACGTCGGGTCGGCTCGTGAGGAGATCGGCGGGCAGTCCGGCGGGCAACGGCATACGCGGTGCCGGCACGGGTGCGGACCGCGCCATCAGCGAGGCGACGCCGTCCGGCGGTCGCCCGAGCAGGATCCCGAGCCGATGAATATCGGCCGCGAGCGCAGCCTGATAGGTCGGAACATTGGCTTCCGTGCTCGCGGCTTGCGCGGTCGCCTTGGCGAGGTCGACGGCGTTGCCGCTGCCGGCATCGTATTTGCCGCGTGTGAGCTTTTCGGTGTCGCGCTGCGAGACCGCTGTCCGCTGCGCCAGCGCGATCCGGGCCTGATAGCCCCGCGCCTCGACGTAATAGGCTGCGACATCGCCGATCAACGTGACCAGGCTGTCGCGCAGATCCTCCTCGGCCGATTCTGCCCCGCGCACCGCCGTTTCGATGCTCCGCTGCGTGCCGCCGAACAGGTCGAGCTCCCAGCTCGAATCGAAGCTCGCCTGGTGCAGCGTGTAAGGCGCGCTGTCGACGAGAACCGAAGAGGAGGCGGCGCTGGTCTTGTTGTTGGTCGTCGAGGCGGTGCCGCTCACGGACGGAAACAGGCCTGCCGTGGTCTGCTGCAGGGTGGCGCGCGCCTCGCGTACGACCGCTTTCGCTTTCGCGACATCAGGGTTGGCTTGAACTGCCTCTTCGATGAGCCGGTTGAGCAGGGGATCGCGCAGGCGGAGCCACCAGCGGTCGAGCCTGCCCGCGTCCCGATGCGAAGCGGTCCCGGTGCTCCAGTGCGAAGGCAGGTCGAGCTTGGGCGGGCCAATATAGTCCGGGCCGACCGCGCAGCCGGCCAGCGCGCCGCCCACCATCAGCGCAACGCAGATTGATCCGGCGCGCGACAGGGCGGCATGCAACGGGTCTGGCGTCGGGTGATGATCCACCTTTGCGGGCGACACGGGGCTTACGACGAACGAATGTGACGGCATCAAATCGGCTGAAATCCAGTGGTCTCGCCAGGGAGCGGCGGCGCTCGCGGCCCGGAGGCCGACCGCGTCGAAGGCGAGGCAGGGCTGATTAGCCGGGCGATCATGGCCTTTCGGCAGACGGATTGTTGCTGGATGTAAACAGATGTTGCCCTGCATCTCGGCCCCCGTGGGCTGCCCGTCGGGCAAAACACCCTGGCACCTCCGGCTTGCGCCGGTGTCAAGCCGCATGGATAAAATATTCCGCTTTACCGAAATTCGGTTTTGGCGTATGTGTCGCCCACCCGGCTCATCCTTGAGGGGCGATCTTGTGGTCGTCATGTTCGCGAGCCGGGCTTGCGGTGGACGCGGCAGCGTCGGGCGCGAGGTCAAGGGCAGGGCGGATTGCTCTCCGTGAGCCCAAAAACTTCGTGCTGGACGAGCGGCGCTGTCAGGTTCGTCTCGTCTGTAAGTTTCCGGCTCCGTCGACAGGGCTGGAAAAACTGCGGCGAAATGGCGAACCGTGCGTACGGCAAAACCGTGTGGTCCTGGCCGTCGTTGCTACGGTCAAGCTCTTGCGGATGCGGCATTCGCGTCAACCGGCGCGGTGTCGGCGACTTTCGCTGGAGTGAGGGAGGCCAGAACGAACTCGGCTCCCGGGAGAGCACGGCATAAGCCGTCCAACCACTGCGCAGGGAAGGCCGAGTGATTGGCTACACCTGTATGCTGCTGTGCGGTTTTCTC
>NZ_JALJRD010000020.1:0-92848 GCF_024519875.1 Bradyrhizobium sp. Bra64
CCGTCTCGACGGCCAGCTCATGGTCGTCCTCGACGTCGATCGCGTCCTCGAGCTCGCGCCCGAGATGATGGCGGCCTGATACGGCGGCATCGCTGCCGACGGACTTGCAATTGGAAGTGCCCCCGCAAAAGGGGGGGAAGCAGAGGTTCACATGCGAACTTGTCTCGTCGTTGATGATTCCAGCGTCATCCGCAAGGTTGCGCGCCGGATCCTGGAGGGCCTCGACTTCCAGATCCTCGAAGCCGAGGACGGTGAGAAGGCGCTGGAGGCCTGCAAGCGCGGTCTGCCCGACGCGGTGCTGCTCGACTGGAACATGCCGGTGATGGACGGCTACGAGTTCCTCGGCCATCTCCGGCGCATGCCCGGCGGGGACCAGCCCAAGGTCGTGTTCTGCACCACGGAGAACGACGTCGCGCATATTGCGCGCGCGCTCCATGCCGGCGCCAACGAGTACATCATGAAGCCCTTCGACAAGGACATCGTGACCGCGAAATTCCAGGAAGTCGGCCTTATCTGAGCGACCGCCCGGAGGCTGAACGGCTCCTTCGGCGATTGTTTTCAACTGACCGTTTCAGTCTGAGTTGGTGAGTAATGAGTGTTGCGTTCGCAGGCAATTCGACCCCGGGCTCGTCGCGCGAAGCCGGACCGCTGCGGGTGATGGTCGTCGATGACTCCGTCGTCATCCGCGGTCTGATCTCGCGCTGGATCGGTGCCGAGCACGACATGGAGGTCGCGGCCTCGCTGCGCACCGGGCTCGAGGCGGTCAACCAGATCGAACGCATCAACCCCGACGTCGCCGTGCTCGACATCGAAATGCCCGAGCTCGACGGCATCTCGGCGCTGCCGCAGCTCCTGGCGAAGAAGCGCGATCTCGTCATCATCATGGCCTCGACGCTGACCCGCCGTAACGCGGAGATCAGCTTCAAGGCGCTGTCGCTCGGCGCGGCCGACTACATTCCGAAGCCGGAATCGACGCGCGAGGCGTCGGCCGCGGACATCTTCCACCACGACCTGATCCAGAAGATCCGCCACCTCGGCGCACGGCTGCGCCGCAAACCTGCCGTTGCGAGCCCGCCGCTGGCGCCTGCCAGCCCTGCTGCACCGGCCGCGCGTGCTCCGGCTGTCGCACGGCCCGCCGCGCCCGCACCTGCCGTGCATGCGCCGTCGTCGTCTTCGCCGCTATCCACGCGTCCGTTTTCGACCCAGGCACCGAAGGTGCTGTTGATCGGCTCGTCGACCGGCGGTCCGCAGGCGCTGATGGCGCTCGTCACCGAGCTCGGCCCGGTGATCGACCGCGTCCCGGTTCTGATCACCCAGCACATGCCGCCGACCTTCACCACCATTCTCGCCGAACACCTGGCGCGATCGAGCCGCAAGCCGGCGGCCGAGGCGGTCGACGGCGAGCCGGTGAAGCCGGGGCGGATCTATCTGGCACCCGGCGGCAAGCACATGCGCGTCGTGCGCAGCGGCGCCGACGTGGCGATCGCGCTCGACGACGGCCCCGCCGTCAATTTCTGCAAGCCCGCGGTCGATCCGCTCTTCACCTCCGCCATCGACATCTGGCATGGCGCCATCCTCTCCGTGATCCTGACGGGCATGGGCTCGGACGGCATGCGCGGCGGCAAGGATATCGTCGCCGCCGGCGGCAGCGTGATCGCGCAGGACGAAGCCTCCAGCGTCGTCTGGGGCATGCCGGGCGCGGCGGCCAATGCCGGCATCTGCGCGGCGATCCTGCCGCTCAACCAGATCGGCGCCAGGGTCAACCGCCTGTTCGCGGGAGACCGTTCGTGACACCGGTCGACTATGAGTATCTGCGCAAGTTCCTGAAGGAGCGTTCCGGCCTCGATCTCTCCGCCGACAAGCAGTATCTGGTCGAGAGCCGGCTTCTGCCGCTTGCCCGCAGGGCGAGCCTTCCCGGCATTCCCGACCTCGTGCTGAAGATCAGGAACGGCGACGGCCGGCTTGCGACCGACGTGGTCGAAGCGATGACCACCAACGAGACTTTCTTCTACCGCGACAAGATTCCGTTCGATCATCTGCGCGAAACCATCATGCCGGGCCTGCTCCAGGCGCGCGCGGCGCGCAGGTCGCTGCGGATCTGGTCGGCGGCGTCCTCGACGGGGCAGGAGCCCTATTCGATCGCGATGTGCGTGAAGGAGATGGGCGCGGCCTTCGCCGGCTGGCGCATCGAGATCGTCGCCACCGATCTGTCGCAGGAGGTGCTGGAGAAATCCAAGGCCGGCGTCTACAGCCAGTTCGAGGTGCAGCGCGGCCTGCCGATCCAGCACCTGATGAAGTATTTCACGCAGACCGGCGAGACCTGGCAGCTCAATGCCGACATTCGCGCGATGGTGCAGTTCCGCCAGCTCAATCTGCTGCAGGACTTCTCCCATCTCGGCACGTTCGACGTGATCTTCTGCCGCAACGTGCTGATCTATTTCGACCAGGCCACCAAGGCGGTGATCTTCGAGCGGATGGCGAAGGGCCTGGAAGCCGACGGCACGCTGCTGCTTGGCGCCGCCGAATCCGTCGTCGGCATCACCGACGCGTTCCGCCCGATCGCCGAGCGGCGTGGTCTCTATCAGCTCAACCCCGCGCGCTCCGGCCGCCCGATGGGCGGACTGATGCCGCCGTCGCTCAAGGTTGCCGCGGCAAGGTGATCATTCTTCACCCTCTCCCCTTGTGGGAGAGGGTGGCTTCGCGATAGCGAAGCCGGGTGAGGGGTCTCCATCCTCACGAACGGTCTCGCGAGTGGAGAGAACCCCTCATCCGGCGCTTCGCGCCACCTTCTCCCAAAAGGGGAGAAGGGAAGAAAACTAACCCTCACAGGATCGCATGCGGCAGAAACCGCGAGCCGTTGCCCGTGATCGGGCTTTCGTCCTCGCGGATCGACAGCCCGCATGGCTCGTGATCCACCAGCCAGCTTCCGATCACCGGATAGAAGCCCGAAAAATTCGGCAGCGGTGACAATGCCTGCCGCACGAATCCTTCGGCGCCGTAAGGTCCTGCCTGCTCGTCGAGCGGGAGTCCGCCGGACACCAGCGTGACGTTGGCGCCTTCGCGCGACAGCAGCGGCTTGCGGACGTAGGAGCTGCCGAGTTCTGCGGCGCGCGCGTCGTCCTCGAAGAAGGCCGGCAGCAGATTGGGATGGTTCGGAAACATCTCCCAGAGCAGCGGCAGGATGCCCTTGTTGGAGAGTACCGCCTTCCACGGCGGCTCGATCCAACGTGTCGGCGCGCTCGCAAGCTTTGCGCCGAAGGCGTCGTGGAACATCCATTCCCAGGGATAGAGTTTGAAGGCGAGCGCGATGTCGCGGTCGTCGAGATCGACGAAACCGCCGGCCTCGTTGCGCCAGCCGATCTCCTCGATGTCGAGCAGCGTGGTGGAAAGTCCCGCCTGGCGCGCGGTGTCTTCGAGATAAGCGAGGGTGCCGGCGTCCTCCTCGTTGCCGGTGGTGCCGGTGAGATGGACGTGGCGGCTGGCCGCAATCTCCTTCCACGCCGCGATCAGCCGCTCGTGGATGGAGTTGTACTGGTCGGCGCGCCCGGGGATGATGCGCCGTTCGATCGCCTGCTCGAGCCAGGTCCATTGAAACACCGCGGCTTCGAAGATCGAGGTCGGCGTATCCGCGTTGTATTCGAGCAGCTTTGCCGGGCCCTTGCCGTCGAATGTCAGGTCGAGCCGGCCGTAGAGGCTGCGGTCGTCTCGCTCCCAGCTCTCGGCGATCAGGCTCCAGAACGCTTCCGGAATCTTCAGGCGCCGCAGGTGGCGCTCGTCGCCGATCACGCGGCCGGCAAGCTCCAGGCACATCGCGTCGATCTCGCCGGTCGGCGTCTCGATGCCGCGCTCGATCTCGTCGAGGGTGAAAGCATAGTAGGCGCGCTCGTCCCAGTAGCGCTCGCCGTCGATGGTGTGGAAGGCGAAGCCGCATTGCTCGGCGGTCTGCCGCCAGTCGTCGCGCTCGGGGCAGACGATGCGTTGCATGGATCAGCCGCCGCTCGAGAAGCCATGGCCGAACGAGCCGAAGCCGCCGCGGCTCACGCTGCCGGAGCCCGAATCGGACGACGTTCCCGACGAGGGATGGGACGAGGAGTCGCTGCTGAAGAAGCTCGATCGCGACGACCAGCGCGAGCTGCCGCCGCTCGAGGAGCTGCTTCTGCCGCACGCGGTGCCGGCCTGCACCGGCGTGTCCGCGCCCGGGACCGTCGCACCGGGGGCTATCGCCCCGGGGACTCTCGCCCCGGCAGGACCGGGCTCGCAGTGCTGCCGCGGCATCAGCGTGTAGGCGGTGGTGCCGACCGCAATCGTGCCCATCACCAGCAATGCGACGTGGCCGGAGCGTTTCGCCGGCCGTTGCGAAGGCGGCGGCCCGGCCGGCGGCCGGCGTTTGCCGAACTCCTTTTTGGAGGGTTTGTCGGCCATGTCAGTAGATCATGCACGCGGCGTTGAGCAGTCCCGCGGCGAGCGAAGACAGCCCGAGCCAGATCGCGGGCGCGAGCTCGCCGGCCGCGATCCGCGCCGGCAGATTCGGCACCGGCACCCTCACGAGAAAGAGCACGATGATCTGCACGATCAGCGCGATGATCGCCCAGATCAGGCAATCCAGCACATTGGCCGAATGCGCGATGGCGCTGACCAGCGGCGCGACGAAGCCGAGCAGGCTGAGGCCGAGCGCGATCGCTGCGGCCGGCTCGTTGTCGCGGATGAGCTGGAATTCGTTGTAGGGCGTGATGCGGGTGTAGACGAACAGGTACGCCACGATCGCGATCAGCCCGGTGCAGAAATAGACCAGGAAGGCGGGCAGGCCGGCGAGTGATTGCAGGATCATGGTTCCCCCATCGTGCAGCGACCATTCGTCGGCGGGGGAAGGATAGCGGTTCAACGGCGGGACGGCGATGCAGCCGCGTTCGCATCCCCCAAAAAACAAAACCCCGCCATTTGCGGCGGGGTCCAGGCTGGGAGGAGCGAGCCCCAGAGGCTCGCGAGTAAACCCAGGATCAGGCGGGAATGCGTTCTTCCTGCTCGTGCGGCTCGCGCAGCACGTAGCCGCGGCCCCACACGGTCTCGATGAAGTTGCGGCCTTCGGAGGCGTTGGCGAGCTTCTTGCGCAGCTTGCAGATGAAGACGTCGATGATCTTCAGCTCGGGCTCGTCCATGCCGCCATAGAGATGGTTGAGGAACATTTCCTTGGTGAGGGTGGTGCCCTTGCGGAGCGAAAGCAGCTCCAGCATCTGGTATTCCTTGCCGGTCAGATGCACGCGCTGGCCGCCGACTTCGACCGTCTTGGTGTCGAGGTTGACGACGAGGTCGCCGGTCTGGATGACCGACTGGGCATGGCCCTTGGAGCGGCGCACGATCGCGTGGATGCGGGCCACCAGCTCGTCCTTGTGGAAGGGCTTGGTCATGTAGTCGTCGGCGCCGACGCCGAGACCCTTGACCTTGTCCTCGATGCCGGCGAGGCCGGAGAGGATCAGAATCGGTGTCTTGATCTTGGAGACCCGAAGCTGCTTGAGCACGTCGTATCCGGACATGTCGGGCAGGTTGAGGTCGAGAAGGATAATGTCGTAATCGTATAATTTACCGAGATCGACGCCTTCTTCCCCCAAATCGGTCGTGTAGACGTTGAAGCTCTCAGACTTCAGCATCAACTCGATCGACTGCGCGACGGCGCTGTCATCTTCAATCAGCAAAACGCGCATGCCAGTTCCCCATAGTCGCCGCTCCTGGGCGTCAGGTCGGCCGCATTCGCGGCACTCAACAAAACGCCTTTGAACAACTGATTCGGATCCTGACGACAGATGGTTAACAAATCCTGATTCTGGAACGCAAGTCCCCCCGGTGCAATTTTTGTCGAATCGCCCTAAGGTCCTGTGTACGAAGCAGCTTTTGTCACCCGATACCGTTCAAGTTCCACTTTAAGAGACGGGCCTAACCGACTCCCGCGACTCAGCCTTCTTCTGAAGGGGAGTCACGCTCAGTCACAAAGACAGTGACGCAATGATTAACGATGCGGGTAAACACGAAGTTAAGCGCCGTTCAGAAATATGGCGAAACTTAAGGTTTTCGCCATGAAGCCCCCAAGGATGAAGGCGCGCTCCTTACCGCGTCCCTGATGAAGGCCCCGTTATGAAAGCCCCGTTATGAAGGCTCTTGCCGAACAGATCGGCGACATCGACGGCGTCAACATTTACGGCCGCGTGGTCGGCGTGCGCGGCCTGATGGTCGAGGTGGCCGGCCCGATCCATGCGATGTCGGTCGGCGCGCGGCTCGTGATCGAGACCGGCGGCAACCGCTCCATTCCTTGCGAGGTGATCGGCTTCTCCGGCAACAATGCCGTCGTCATGCCGTTCGCCGGCCTCGACGGCGTGCGGCGCGGCTGCAAGGCGGTCATCGCCAACGCCGCAAACCAGGTGCGGCCCTGTGCGGCCTGGCTCGGCCGCGTCGTCAATGCACTGGGGGAGCCGATCGACGGCAAGGGGCCGCTGCCGCAGGGCCCGGCGCCGATGCCGTACCGCAATTCGCCGCCGCCGGCGCACTCGCGCAAACGCGTCGGCGCGCCGCTCGATCTCGGCGTGCGCGCGATGAACACGTTCCTGACCTGCTGCCGCGGCCAGCGCATGGGCATCTTCGCGGGTTCCGGCGTCGGCAAGTCGGTTCTGCTGTCGATGCTCGCGCGCAACGTCGATGCCGCGGTCAGCGTCATCGGGCTGATCGGCGAACGCGGCCGCGAGGTTCAGGAGTTCCTGCAGGACGACCTCGGCGAGGAGGGCCTTGCGCGTTCCGTCGTCGTGGTCGCGACCTCCGACGAGCCGGCGCTGATGCGCCGCCAGGCCGCCTATCTGACGCTTGCGGTCGCCGAATATTTTCGCGACGAGGAGCAGGACGTCCTGTGCCTGATGGACTCGGTGACACGCTTTGCCATGGCCCAGCGCGAGATCGGCCTGTCCGCCGGCGAGCCGCCGACCGCCAAAGGCTACACGCCGACCGTCTTCACCGAGCTGCCGAAGCTTCTGGAGCGCGCCGGGCCGGGCCTGGGCGAGGGCGCCATCACCGCGATCTTCACGGTGCTGGTCGACGGCGACGACCATAACGAGCCGATTGCGGATGCCGTCCGCGGCATCCTCGACGGCCACATCGTGATGCAGCGCTCGATCGCCGAGCGCGGCCGCTACCCCGCCATCAACATCCTCAAATCCGTCTCCCGCACCATGCCGAAATCGGCCGACCCGGAGTTCTGGCCGACGATCCAGAAGGCGCGGGCGGTGATGGCGACCTATGCCGACATGGAGGAATTGATCCGTCTGGGCGCCTACCGGGCCGGCTCCAGCCCCGAGGTCGACGAGGCAATCCGCCTGCACGAGCCGCTGGAGGCCTTCCTGCGCCAGCGCAAGGACGAAAATGCGTCGCTGGCGGACGGCTACCGCCAGTTGGCGCAAATCCTCGGCAATTTGGAAACGGAACGCTAACTTTGTCCCGTCATCATCCGATCCCACAGAGTAGCAGAGCCGGTCTTGGCCCCAGTCGGGCCCGTGGGGAGACCGGTGCCGTCCCACGTGCAGCCAAGGGACTTCTGGGGAGTACGAGTCGATGAAGTCACGTGATACCCTCATCCGCCTGAAGAAGTTTCAGGTCGACGAGAAGCGCCGCCGGGTCACCCAGATCGAGACCATGATCGCCGACTTCCAGCGGATGTCGACCGATCTTGAACGCGAGATCTCGACCGAGCAGGAGCGTGCCGGGATCAACGATCCCTCGCACTTCGCCTATCCGACCTATGCCAAGGCTGCCATCCAGCGCCGCGAGAACCTGACCCGCTCGGCCGACGAGCTGAAGGGCCAGCTCGACGAAGCCAAGGGTGCGCTGGCGGAAGCCTTCGAGGAACTGAAGAAGGTCGAGCTCCTCGACGAGCGCGACCAGGCCCGCGAACGCGCCGAGGAAAACGCCCGCGAGCAGGCCGACCTCGACAGCATCGGCCTGATGCGCGCCCGCATCGGCGCCGTCGCCTAAAAACGCAGTCAGCGGTCGAACCGCCGAGAATCTGCTGAACCCGGGCCCGCAAGGTCCGGGTTTTCGCGTTTGCTATCCACAGCGTGGCGCCCCGCCCCTTGGTGATGGGCTTTGCTGCGCGCTATGGTGGCGGAGTGCCTGGGTCCGCGCGGAACGACGCGCCGGGGCCTGCGCGTTGGGGGGCTGAATGCTGACGCCAGCAGAGCTGGTCGGGCTGATTGAGGCGGTCGCCAAGGGCGATCAGGCCGCGTTCGAGCGCCTTTACGTCGCCACGCGCGCGAAACTCTATGGCGTCGTGCTCCGTATCTTGCGCAGACAGGATCTCTCGGAGGAGGTCATTCAGGAGGCCTACGTCAAGATCTGGAACAGCGCTGGCCAGTTCAATCCGGCCTTGTCGTCGCCGATCACGTGGATGGCGTCGATCGCGCGCAACCGTGCCATCGACATCGTGCGCAAGAAGACGGAATCCTCCATCGAGGAAGAGCCTCAGGCGATGGAGGTTGCGGCCGACAGTCCCGATCCGCTGGCGCGCCGTGAGATGACGGAAGAGTTGAAGCGGCTCCTGGAATGTATCGGCCGGCTCGAGCCGGACCGTCAGAGGCTCGTGCTTCTCGCCTATTACAACGGCTGGAGCCGCGAGCAATTGGCGGAGAAGTTTTCGGCGCCCGTCAACACGGTCAAGACGTGGCTGCGGCGCAGCATGTTGGATATCCGCGAATGCCTCGGACTATGAGGGCTGATGTTGTGAGGGTGGTTCTGGACTGCATGTGATGGCCTACACGGAAGACCATATCGCGCTTGCTGCGGAATATGCGCTCGGCACACTCGATGCCGACGAGCGCACGCAGGTTGCGATCATGATGGCGGTGGACACCGAGTTCGCCGCGATCGTGCAGGCGTGGGAATTCCGGCTCGGCGTGCTCAACCAGATGGTAGGCACGATCGAGCCGCGTCCGGTCGTGTGGGAGAACATCAGGTCCGAGCTCGCGCGGACGGGCTTCGCACAGCAGCCCCCCGCGCTGTCCGAAGCCTCGCCGCCGCCACCCGTACCGGAGTCTTTCTCGTTCGAAGCCGTGCCGCCGGAAGCGTCATCGGACCGCACGGAGCAACCGGAGCCGCAGCCTTCCGAAGCCGCGCAATCCGAAGCGGCGCAATCCGAAACCGCGCGCCCGGACCCCGATGCGCTTCCCGACATCGCGCCGGTCTTCATGCCGCAGGTCCATGCACCCGATCCTGATGTCGCGCGCGCGCCGCCGGCGCCGGTCGTGGACAACACCAATGTGATCCGGCTCGAGGGCCGCGTGAAGCGCTGGCGCACCGTCGCATCCGCCGTCGGCGCGCTTGCGGCCGCGCTGCTGGTGACGCTGTCGCTCCAGATCTTCCTGCCCGATGCGCTGCCTGGGGCCCTGCGTCCCGCGCCGCGCATCCAGACGGTCGAGGTCAAGACGCCGGCGCCGCTCGCGGCGTCGTCGCAATATGTCGCGCTGTTGCAGGGCCAGGCCGGTGGCCCCGCCTTCATCCTCACCATCGACGGTACGACCAGGAACTTCACCGTGCGCAAGGTCGGCGCGACGCCGGAGCCCGGCAAGAGCTTCGAGCTCTGGCTGATCTCCGACAAGCTGCCGCGCCCGCGCTCGCTCGGCGTGATCGGCAGCAGTGACTTCACCGCGCGTCCGCTGCTCGCCGCCTACGATGCCGACGTCGTCAACGGCGCCACCTACGCGGTCACCGTCGAGCAGCCCGGCGGCTCGCCCAATGGTCAGCCGACCTCGGCGCCGGTATTTTCCGGCAAGCTGATCGAGACCGTGCCGCCATCGCAGGCGCAGGTTCCGGCGAAGAAGTAGATTTCCATCGTCCGCCTGGCGAAAGCCAGGACCCATGACCCCAAGAGCTTGTTGCAAGAGTGAGCTGTGGCCACACCGGCGAGCAGCCGCTCCAATGCACGCTCGCCGTAGTTGGAGGTATGTGACCGCCACCATGATCACGTAGTCTCAAGCGCGGGCCCAGGCCATCCGTGGAGGAAGACGGATGATCAGGAATTTAGTGCACTGTCACCGAATTCCCAAAGCGCGTGAAGTCCGCAGCTTGACGCTTCTTGTGGTTCGAGTGGCCGCCGGCAGACGTCAGTCGCGAGAAGCTGAACTCTTATGCGTCCCCGAGAGCATTTCTGTTGCGCCCCTTCGGAGAAACGGCCCGCTCTGCTCCACGAGTCCGCTTATTGAGTCATAGCGGACAGGATTTGCTCAGGTCGAGTTCTTCGCATTTTGACCCATCGGCGAAGTGGCAGCATCGCTCCACGAGGTCCGCTTGTTGAGGCATGGCGGACAAGATTTGCTCAGGTTGAGTTCTTCGCATTTTGACCCAAGACAGACATTGGCCGGTAGTCGCTATAATTTGAACTCTATTCTTCATGCGGGCGAAAGCGTGCTTAGCTATTGTGGTTGTAGGACAAATGAGGTGCTGCGTCCCATGCCGAAATGGCTTGTTGTACTTGTCGCTCTCCTCGCGGCTACCGCCTACATCCCTCAGGTCCGCCACAGGGTGATCAACTGGCTTAAGACGCACCCTGCGCTCATTGGCCCAGCGCTGACCATCATCGGAATAGCGGCAGCCTTGTATCTGTTCATCGATCCTACCACTGTCCTATTTTTGGCGGTTGTTGCAGTCGTCTCCGGTCTCGCTGCATTTTTTGACCCAAGAACGTATTCGAGCCAATGAGAACGTCGTAGGAAGGGAAGGATCGTACACCAAATGGGCTCGGTTTTTCTGCTCTGGCATAGTCGACCACTTGAAGGCGGCGTCGATGAAAACGAGACTGACGATAAGCTCATCGGGGTCTACAGCAGCGCTGCCGAAGCGGAAGCCGCAAGAAGGCGCAAACTCCAGTTTGAGGGTTTTCGCGACTATCCCGACTGTTTCCAAGTCAGCAAGATGGAAGTCGACAAGGATGCATGGAGCGAAGGGTTCGTCACTACAAAGACGTAAATGAACTTCGCGCCGATGTCCGGTTCTGGCCCAAAGCGTCAGTTTGCGTGGCGGCAAGACCATGTCCTTAGTTGGGGGTAAGGCCGACCTGCCGGTTGAGCGCCCGGACTTCTCACTTTGACCCGTTTCAGACGTTAGCTGCTCCGCCGACCATCCTTCGAGACGGGGCTCAAGTTCTAACTGCGGCCATCGGCCGGGGACTGCAACAACTATGTCAGTTGCACACTTCTGTGGCTGCGCTTATGGATGTGCTGTAATACTTCCGCTGCTCGACGTGACATCCGGGCTTGACGGGCCGGCAACCGGCACTCGAGCAGATCATCTGGCCACTTGATCTCGCTTGTTGCTTCGGAGGCGCTGATTCGACCTGCTTGCGCTCGTCGTCTACTGCCTTCGGCGATTCACGCGCCGCGACAGGTTTCTTGTCTTGGCCTTTTTCACATTCGTTGTCGCTATTGATGTGATAGCCAGACCGGCACGTGATCCTGACACAGCTTTCGCCATCGGCCCTGAAGCCGCGCTCGCAGGCAAGTGGACAAACCCGACCGGGCTTGCCTTTGATGGCATCGAGTACTTCGAAGCTGGCAAGCTTGGTGTCGAATTTCGTCCCGGCAAATTTGTTGAACAGCGTCAAGGAGCGCTGTGAGGCGGTGTTCCAGTCACCGTCACTTGCGTTTGTCAGACAGCCCACGCGGTGCAACTCAGACTGAACCAGCTTGATCGTCTCTTGGGGCGAGAGAGATGGCTGCGGCGGCGTCGGCGGGAGATCCGCGACCTTCAGGTCGTCGTTCTTGTCGTTGGTTACCCTGGTGGCCGGCTGCGTCGTAAGCTCGGCTGCAGCCTTTTCCTTGGCAATCCTATCAGCAAGCGCGGCCTCGGCGGCCTGCTTTTCGGCAAGCGCTTTGTAAACGGCTGCCTCTGCATCCTTGCGCCGCTGCTCGGCTTCTGCTGCCTTCGTCTCTTCCGCCCTCTTGGCCTTTTCTGCCGCAAGCCGGGTGTTCTCGGCAGCTTTCGCGGCCGCCGCTGCCTTCTCCTGTTCAGCCCTGTTGGCGCGATCAGCAGCGAGACGTGCCTTCTCCTCCTCGGCCTGTCGCGCTTTGTCTGCTGCAGCAGCTCGCGCCTCTTCCGCCGCGATCTTGTTGAGCTGACCCTTTGCGAGACCGGCGTAAAACCCATCGGGATACTGCGCAAGGAATACGGTCCAGCCATCGCGGGTACCGAGTTGTAGCGCAAGTTCGTAGTTGCGGCGGACGGCCTCTTGCGGATCGGCTTGCGGTCCCATAGCCGGAGCGGCCGGGACCAGCGGCAGATCTTCGCCACCGAGAGAACCGTAGACGTAGGGCTCTTGGCGATAATCCGTGCTCTTGAGAACATCGTCGCGGACGAAGCCAAAGGCTTTACGGAGGTCGAGCCCGGGCTTTGGCAAACGCTCCACCACGGCCGTTGCAAATGGGCTGTTCTTCGAGGCGCCGTCTGACGCTGTCGAGCCGGCCTTTGCCGCAAAGGCGATCATCGTGTTCGGGCTTGAAGGCTCGACTTTAGCAAGACCGCGACCAATCGAACGGCTGGCCACGGTACGTTTCATCGATCCCGCGAACGGGTTGTCACGACAGGCATCGAGAATGACAAGGCGAAGCTGCTTGGCCGGTTCGATCGTCGCGAGAATACGGTCGAGCGGAAGTGCCTCGTCGTATACGTCCGTATCGACTTCCAGCGCAGCATCAGTTGGAACTAAATAGTTGATGCCATCGACCTCGATCCCGTGCCCCGCATAATAAACAACGGCGATGTCGGCATCCCGGCTCCGAAGGCCAAATTCCCTCAGCGTCTTCCGCGTCTCGGCAATGTTGAGATCAGTCCTGATCTCGACGAAATCGAACCCAGCTTTCTTGAACATGCCGCCAACCAGGGCGGCGTCATTCACAGGATTCGCCAGCTTCGGCACGCTCTTATAGGCGGAATTGCCTATCACCAGCGCGACCCGGCGTTCGGCGTGCGTCGGACCTATCGTCAAGGAAAGCAAAAGGATTAAGAAGAACCAGCCAAGTGCGCGCATGGAAGCCCCGAATATTTGCGCAGGGTATTCGCAGCTTGGGAGAATGCAAGTGGAACTCTGCGATGTCTCTGAGGGGCCGGGGCCTTTTGGACCACCTCATCAAACTACGGCTCGTAAGATGAACTAGGCCTCATCTGGCGGACTTTCATTCTGCCTTAGGCCGACTTCCGCTTCTGGCCCATCAGCGAAGTGTCGGCGCACCTCGTTGAGGTCCGCTTATTAAGGCACGGCGGACTAGATTGGCTCAGTTTGAGTTCTTCGCATTTTGACCGATTCTGTTGAGAAAGGCGGCTGTTGCGACGCAGAGGGATCAGTGATTCAGTCAGTCTAGGTGATTACGGTGACAGTGCTGGGCTGCACCCCTGAAGTGAGACACGGTAATTTGCCGAGACAGGCATTTCGAGGATGACCTGTGCAGGACGAGGAGAGAACCGTCACTTTCCGACGGCGCTCAAATCCAAGGCGAGAACGTGCTGGAACGGTTCTGCTGATGTTTGACGAGCATCGAACGAAGATCGCCCCTCCATTGGATTTTCGGGACAGCGGGAAGTCCGCGCGCCGCGTATGGCGACCAGCCGGTCGCGATTTCCGAAACGGGCTAGCATGGCATAGTGCCACTGTTTTGCCCGACGCGTCAAATGGTGTTCGTAAAATACGAATTCGTGCGGGCCTTGAATCGCGCCCGGCTGACGGCGTGTCCGGCTGCGAAAGCGAAGCCGCGCCGCAGATGCCGCGCTCCTTGCCGGTCTGCCGCTGATTTGCCCGACGCCGCAATGGCTTGACCGACTGCATCGTGTGCCGCCCGGCAGCCGCGTCTCTACTGTGCATGGGGTTGTTTTTCATTTTTTGCAGAAGGGCCAAGCGAGGAGGGGAGGGAGCACAGCCTGCGCATCGCTCTGTCGCCCCGGTCCATCCGGTCGTCGTGATCCGACAAGTCCCGCCAAATCCGTCCCCGATTTGAACCTCTCCGCGTTTCGCGGCGTCAAATGCCCGGAATTTGCAGTCGACACCGCCGATCATGGTGCCGGAGAGGGGCGAGAAATCAGATGGATGCAGCGAGAACGCCGGGCATCTTCGTTCACCAATATGCGGGCCTGCCGATGGGTCCGGCCTTTGAGCATTGGCGCGAACGGGCTTTCGGTTCCTGCGGCCTGGACATCGGGCCGAGCCGTGGCGACAGCATAGATTGCCGGCTCCAGATCAGCGTGGTCGACAACATCGCGCTGGCCATTCCCGAAGGCGCCTCCGCGCAATATTCACGCACCCAGAGCCATCTTGCCGACGGCAGCGACGACCTCGTCCTGATCGCTGGCCATGCGGGCCTCGTCCGGGTCGGGCAGAACGGCCATACCGTCGAGCTTGCGCCGGCGCAGATGGTGCTCGTCGACATGGCCATCACCGGCACGGTCGGCCATACCGACGAAGATCGCTTCACCAGCATCCGCATGCCGCGCCGGGCGCTGCTCGACATCAACCCGCGTGCCGAGGACAAGCTGTCGCAAGTGCTCTCCGACGGTGCAATCGCCGAGACGATCTTCCGCTACCATGCCCTTGCCGCCCATCATGCGCCGCATCTCGACGCCGTGGGCCAGCGCCTCACGGCGCAGCACATGGTCGATCTCGTCGGTCTTTTGCTCGGCACCGATGCGGAGCATGCAAGCCTCGCGCGCGGGCGAGGTCATGCGGCGGCCCGTCTCGATCTCATGCGCGCCGACGTGATGGCCGCTCTCGGCCGCAATGATCTCTGCCTGTCCGAGATCGCGACGCGCTCCGGCTTGAGCCCGCGCCAGGCTCAACGCCTGTTCGAGCAGGCCGGAACCACATTCACCGAATTTGTGCTGGAGCAGCGCCTGCTGCAGGCGCGCAAGCTGCTCGGCGATCCCCGCGCCAGGACGCGCAAGATCAGCGACATCGCACACTCATCGGGCTTCTCCGACCTGTCCTATTTCAACCGCGCCTTCCGCAAGCGCTTTGGCGCGACGCCGTCGGAACTGCGCGAGGCCTGAGCCGCACCGAGAATTTGTGCTGCCGGCCGGTACCGCGACAGTTGGTCCGCCCGGCCGGATGAGCTATATCTGTCTGCGCGGTCGGACGCCTCGATCGCTCGTCGCTTCCTTGTCACTCTCTTGGGAATGCAGTCACGGACATGGCGCGTATCGTCGTGCTCGGCGCCGGATTTGCGGGTCTGTGGGCGGCCATCGGTGCCGCACGCAAGCGCGACGAGATCGGTGCGGCCGGCAGTGACATCGAGATCCGCCTCGTCGATCGCAATCCCTATCACAACATCCGCGTCCGCAATTACGAGGTCGACCTCAGCGAGGTCGCGCTTCCGCTGCCGCAACTGCTGGATCCGATCGGCGTCAGTCACGGGATCGGCGAGGTCGAAGCCATCGATCCCGTCCGGCGCGAGATCTCGCTGGTCACCGGCGGCGGCGATGAGACGCTGGCCTATGACCGGCTGGTGCTGGCGCTCGGCAGCGAAGTGATGCGTCCCGACGTTCCCGGCCTTGTCGAGCATGCTTTCGACGTCGACACCTATGCCGCGGCGCTCCGACTCGAGGATCATCTGACTTCGCTTGGACGCAGCGCGCCGGCGCCGGGGCGCTCGACGGTCGTTGTGGTCGGCGCCGGCTTCACCGGCATCGAGGTCGCGGCCGAGATGCCCGACAGGCTGGCGCGCGCCGGCATCAATGGCAGCCGACGCATCATCCTGGTCGATCACAATCCTGTGGTCGGCGCCAGCATCGGCGCGCATGCGCGTCCGGTCATCGAGACGGCATTGGCCTCGCTCGACGTCGAGACGCGGCTCGGCGTGCGCGTCGCATCCGTCGAGGCCGGCGGCCTGCGCCTGAGCTCTGGCGAGTTCATTCCGGCGCAGACGGTGATCTGGTGTGCCGGGATGCGCGCGAGCCCCTTGGCGGCGAGCTTTCCGGGTGCACGCGACCGCCTCGGGCGTCTTCTCGTCGATCCCTTCATGCGGGTTGCGGATGCCGACGGTGTGTTTGCGGCCGGCGACGTTGCCTCGAGCGTGGTCGACGGCTTGCATCCGACCGTGATGTCCTGCCAGTTCGCCCGCCCGATGGGCCGTTTCGCCGGGCACAATGTGGTGGCCGATCTCGCAGGCCTGCCGCTGCTCCCGCTGCGGATCGATTGGTATGTGACCGTGCTCGATCTCGGTGGCTGGGGCGCGCTCTATACGGAAGGGTGGGACCGCGAAGTCCGCACCACCGGCGCGGCCGCGAAGGCGACCAAGCAGACCATCAACCGAAAACGCATCTATCCGCCGCTCTCGGGACGCAAGGAGGAGCTGTTCGCTGCGGCAGCTCCGACCGTGCAGGCGCCGCCGCCGACCTATGGGGCGCGGTAGCGGATGCTCGTTGGAGGATTGACGGCAGTTCGCCCCACTCCGTCGCGATGACGGACCCCAGACATGAGAAAGCGCCCGTGGGGGGCGGGCGCTTTCTGTAGTCGACTTGGGGTTGGGGTCGTCTACATATCCACGTGGCGACTTTGGGGGGCTGATAAAGAGCCGCGTGAATTCCTGAAACTCATGTCTCCTTAGCGAACGAGTGAAGCGTTCGAGCTGGTGATCACAACCGGCTTGCCGGCCTTGATGACGCGGGCGGTCTGGGTCAGACCTTCGTCCGAACCCGTGCGCGCCGTGATGCCGAAGCCTGCCACCGCGATCCCTGCGACGAGGGCCACGACCACGATCTTCAGGTGGGTCGAGCGATCTGCGCTGTAAATCGAGTGGTTCATGGAAGGCTCCTGCCGCCATCTACCCGAAGTAGTCGCCGCCCTGTTCGGGCAGGTTCATGCTTCCGATGCCCAACAACCTAGTATTGGGGGGATTCGTTCCCAAGAGGCGATCACAAGAGCGTGACACGACGTGAGAGTCCGCGATCAGAAGCGGCCTCCAATCGTGCAATTATATAATTATTTCAAGTACGTAATGTGCCTGCAAGGCGTTTTATCGACATCTGGTCGACAAGGCGCCAGGAACTCAAAAACCATTTGCCTGTGGCCAAAAAACATACGGCTTCTTAAGGCAAATCAGATGCTTCCGACCGTTTTCAACCTTGCCCTCGGGTGGATTTCCGCCTGCGACAGCACGGTGGTCTGGGCCCGGAACCGCTCGACCAGGGAGCGCACGAAGGGACGAATTGCCGCAGAGGTGACCAGCACCGGCGCCTCGCCCTCGCGGGCGGCGCGTTCGAACGCCTCGCGCACGCCGGTCATGAACTCCGACAGCTTCGAGGGCTGCATCGCGAGGCTGCGCTCCTCGCCCTGGCCGATGATGGATTCGGCAAAGGCCTGCTCCCACCGCGCCGACAATGCGATCAGCGGCAGATAACCGTTGTAGGAGGTGTTCTGCGCGCAGATCTGCCGCGCCAGCCGCGCGCGGACGTGCTCGACCATGGTGGCGGGATTGCGCGAGAAAGCGAGCGAATCCGCGATGCCCTCGAGGATCGTCGAGAGGTCGCGGATCGAGATGCGCTCGGCGAGCAGCAGCTGCAGCACGCGCTGGATGCCGGAGACCGTGACCTGTCCCGGCACGATGTCCTTGACCAGCTCGCTCTGCTCCTTCGGCAGCTCCTTGAGCAGCTTCTGCACCTCGCCATAGGAGAGCAGGTCCGACATGTTGGCCTTGAGCAGCTCGGTGAGGTGGGTCGAGAGCACGGTCGCGGCGTCGACGACGGTATAGCCCTTGAGCGAGGCCTCCTCCTTGAGGCTGGCATCGACCCAGGTCGCGGGCAGGCCGAAGGTCGGCTCGGTGGTGTGGATGCCGGGCACCTGCACCTGGCTGCCGCCGGGGTCCATGACCATGAACTGGTTCGGCCAGATCTTGCCGGAGCCCGCGTCGACTTCCTTGATCTTGATGATGTAGGTGTTGGCTTCGAGCTGGACGTTGTCGAGAATGCGCACGGCGGGCATCACAAAACCCATCTCGATCGCGAGCGAGCGGCGCAGCGCCTTGATCTGCTCGGTGAGGCGGTCGGTGCCGTCCGGCCCGTTGACGAGCGGCAGCAGCGCATAGCCGAGCTCGATCTTGAGGTCGTCGATCTTGAGTGCAGCCGAGATCGGCTCCTCGGTCGCAGCGGCGCCCGGCGCGCCCGGCGTTCCCGGTGCAGGTGCGGTCTTTGCAATTTCGGCAGCCCTTGCAGTCGCCCGGTTGCGGTTGCGGGCGTGCCAGGCGAGCGCGCCGGCGCCGGCGCCGAGCGCCAGGAACGGAAGGGTCGGGATGCCCGGCAGCGCCGCCAGCACCAGCATGACCGCCGCGGACATCGCGAGCGCCTGCGGGTAGCCAGAGAACTGCTTCATCAGCGCCTTGTCGGCAGCGCCCGAGACGCCGGCCTTGGAGACGAGCAGGCCGGCCGCGGTCGAGACGATCAGCGCCGGCACCTGGGTGACGAGGCCGTCACCGACGGTCAGCAGCGTGTAGCTGCGGCCGGCGTCGGCAAAGGAGAGGCCCTGCTGCGCCACGCCGATGATCATGCCGCCGACGACGTTGATGAAGACGATCAGGAGGCCCGCGATGGCGTCGCCGCGAACGAATTTCGAGGCACCGTCCATGGCGCCGAAGAAGCCGCTCTCGTCCTCCAGGTCCTTGCGGCGCTGCTTGGCGACCGCCTCGTCGATCAGGCCGGCGGAGAGGTCGGCGTCGATCGCCATCTGCTTGCCGGGCATGGCGTCGAGGTGGAAGCGGGCGGCGACTTCGGCGATACGGCCCGAACCCTTGGTGATGACCACGAAGTTGACGATGATCAGGATGGCGAAGACGATGATGCCGATGACGAAATTGCCGCCCATCACGAAGCTGCCGAAGGCCTCGATGACGTGACCGGCGGCATCCGTGCCCTCGTGCCCGTGCGACAGGATCAGGCGGGTGGAGGCCATGTTGAGCGACAGGCGCAGCATGGTCGAGATCAGCAGGACGGTCGGGAAGGCGGAAAATTCCAGCGGCGCCTGGATGAACAGCGACGTCATCAGGATCAGGATCGAGAGCGTGATCGAGATCGCCAGGAACAGGTCCAGCACGATCGCGGGCAGCGGGAGGATCAGCACCACCAGGATGGTGAGGACGCCGAGGGCCAGCGCGATATCGCCGCGCTTGAGGATGTTCCCGACCTCGGCAAGGGTGGGGAAGCCGGCGTTCGTGCTGCCTACGCCCTGTCCCGCGGTGACGTCGACCATGGTAGCTGCTCCCCCGCGCGACTGCCGTCCGCGCGCCCCAATTGTCTGCGCGGCGGCCGAAGGGCCGCCGTTCCGAAAGTGAGGCACCGCACTGGCGTCCACGGGGGCTCCCGTCTTACGCGGCTGACGACACTCGACTTCACTCGGCAATTCTTGCCGGGTGTATGGTTAGCAAACGGTTAACGGAGGGTGCGGGCAAGCGTGAAGGGAGAGGGCGTCGGGGGGCCCCGAGAGATCATTCCAGGCGGAGGCTCTGGGCGGCGAACCAACAGCCACCCAGCCTCAGGCCTTAGACGGGAACCGCCACTTCACGCTCCGGATCTACAGCGCGTCCAGGACATCGGCCTTGCCCATGGGCGACGGTGCGGTCGTCCCCTTCCTGATCGACTCCGCAACGTAACGAAGCTCGAGATTCTTCACGAACCAATAAAGGGCAAAGGCCCAGAGGCCGGACCACTCCACATACAGGATGTAGGAATCGTTCTCTCGATCCGTATGCAGGAAATGCATGATGACCGAGCCTGCCATGGCCAGCAACATGTAGGTGCCGATCAGGAAGTAGGCCCTCCTGAACCATTTGCGGGCCGCACTGTCCTTCTTGAGCTTCGACAGCGTCGAGTCCGAGTACCAGAATATGATGATGCCGATACAGGCGAACGCCAGCACCGCGCTGATTCCGTGCAGCGTCACATTCGGAAGGCCGAACGATGCGAGTGTGAATGGACTCGTCTTGCCGGAGACGGCCATGGGAAAGATCGCAACGCCCAGGACAAATGCGCCGGTAAGGCTGAGCCAGCGGTCTTCATTTTTCGAGAAGCCCTTGTAGCGGTACAAGAACACGCCGACAGCGAAGAGGAAACCGCAGAACCAAAGCCGGACGGGATAGAGATCCGCCCTGCCTTGAACCGCGTCCTGGGCAAAATAGTAATCGCTCAACGAGGGCTGGAGACGAATGCCCCAAAGGAGTCCGATCAAGATGACGACGACCGGGAAAGCCGCAGTCAGCGCGCCCATCCGTGTTCGCAGTTTGCGGTAGTTTTCAACAATAGCCTTGTCGATATGATCCTGCTCCATAATGCGCTCCATGACTCAAATAAGGGTCATCTTGCCATTATTTAAAGTTGTGGAAAAGAGAGAGGTATCTCTGCGGGCGTCGCCGTTTAAGTCATGGTGGCGATCCCCGAACCTCGAGATTCCGGGGTTCGATGCAGCGCATCGCCCCCGGAACGACGAGGGCTGCCTACTTCGCCTTCTCTATTCTGGTCACCGTATACCCCGAAGCCGCCTCCTCGGCTTCGAAGGTGACCTTGTCGCCGACCTTCACCTGCTTGAGCAAGGCAGGGTCCCTGACCCGGTAGACCATGGTCATGGGTTCATCCATGCCGAGGCTTTTCGCCGGTCCGTGCTTGAGCGTGATCTTGCCGGTGCCTTCGTCGATCTTCTTGACCTCGCCGCTGATCGCGGCGCCCTGGGCCGCGAAGGCTCCGGCGGCAAGACCGACGGTCAGCGCCAACGCGGCAGCGATACGGATGATGCGGTTCATCGAAGGCTCCCTCGTTACTTCACGGTGACGTGGCCGACCATGCCGTAGTCGCGGTGGTCGGGGATCAGGCAGGAAAACTCGAATGTGCCGGCCTTGCTGAATTTCCAGAGGATCTCGGCCGTCTTGTTCGGTGCGAGCCGCACGCCGTTGGGGTCGTCGTGCTCCATGTGCGGATGCTTCTTCATCTCCACCGCATGCGCGAGATTCTCCTTGGTGGTGGCGAGCAGGAATTCGTGGTCCTCCTTGCCGACATTGCGCAGCACGAAACGGATCTGCTCGCCGCGTTTGACCTCGATCCTGGCGGGCGTGTAGTCCATTTCGTTCATCAAGATCTCGATCGTGCGGGCGGGCTTCTTGGAATCGCCGGGCTCGCCGGCCGAAAAGGTCCCATGCCCGTGCTGCTCGTGGGCAAAGGCCGGCGCGATCGAAAGCGCAGCCAGCGCGAGGGCGAGTTTGATCGTCTTGTTCATTGGTCTCTCCAGTTGGTGGTGGTTCATCGGCAAGCTCACATCTTCATGTTCTTCATCGGCGGGCCGCCTGGTTGTTGCCGCGGCGGCTCCGGGGCCGGCGGCGTGATCTCGTAGGCGACGGTGCCTTGCGGGAACTGGTAGGCACCTGGATCGCGATAATCGTCGCGCGCGAGGTCCTCGCGGATCTTCATCACCGTGAACATGCCGCCCATCTCGATCGGGCCGAACTGGCCGGTGCCGGTCATCATCGGCAGCGTGTTGTCGGGCGCGGGCATCTCCATGTTGCCCATCGCCATGCCGGTCGAGCCCATCGCCATGCTGTCGGGCGCGAGCTTGCCGACGGCCTTGGCGAGATCCTTGCGCGACACGCCGATCAGATTGCGCACCGCGTGTCCCATCGCATTCATGGTGTGATGCGACTTGTGGCAGTGGAACGCCCAGTCGCCGGGATTGTCGGCGAGCACGTCGAACACGCGCACCGCGCCGACCGGCACGTCGGTCGTCGTCTCAGGATATTGCGCGCTCTCCGGAATCCAGCCGCCGTCGGTGCAGGTCACCGCAAAGCTGTGGCCGTGCAGATGAATCGGATGGTTGGTCATGCTGAGATTGCCGATGCGCACGCGCACCTTGTCGCCGAGCCTGACCGGCAACGGATCGATGCCGGGAAACACCCGCGCATTCCAGGTCCACATGTTGAAGTCGGTCATCTCGTTGACCTGCGGCAGATAGGTGCCGGGATCGACGCGATAGGTGCTCATCACGAAGACGAAGTCGCGGTCGACGGCGCGGAAGTTCGGATCGCGCGGATGCACGACGACCATGCCCATCATGCCCATCGCCATCTGCACCATTTCGTCGGAATGCGGGTGGTACATGAAGGTCCCGCTCTTCTTCATCTCGAACTCGTAGACGAAGGTCTTGCCAGGCTGGATGTGCGGCTGGGTCAGTCCGCCGACACCGTCCATGCCGCTGGGAATGATCATGCCGTGCCAGTGCACGGTGGTGTATTCGGGCAGTCTGTTGGTGACGAAGATACGAACCTTGTCGCCTTCGACGGCCTCGATCGTCGGTCCCGGCGACTGGCCGTTATAGCCCCACAAATTCACCTTCATGCCCTCGGCGAACTCGCGCACCACGGGCTCGGCGACGAGATGGAATTCCTTCCAGTCGCCGTTCATGCGGAACGGCAGCGACCAGCCGTTCAGCGTGACGACGGGGTGATAGTCCGGGCCGCTGGTCGGATGCAGCGGCGGCTGCATCACCACCTTGTCCATGTGCGGGGCTTCCGGGATCGAGGCGGCCTGCACGCGGCCGCTGACGACGGATGCGCTGGCTAGCGCGGCAGTGCCCAGGAATCCTCGGCGGGAAAACATCTCGGCCTCCATGTCAGTGGCCGCCGTCGGCAGGCGCTGCCGCGGCGATGGTGGTTGAATTGTCGCCGCCGGCCGCAGGCGCGCCGCCGCCGTTGACGGCGGTCTGCAAGTCGGACTGGGCGAGGAAGAACTTCTGCCTGGCATCGATCGCGCCGCGCAGCGATGCGAGGCGCTGTCGTGCCTCGGTGAGCAGCGCGAAGATATCGACCTGCATGCTGGAGAAGCGGAGCTGCATCTCCTCGGTGATGATCTTGCGCAGCGGCAGGATCTCGCGCTGGTAGTGGCTCGCGATATCGTAGCTGGAGCGATAGACCCGATAGGCATCGCGCGCTTCCGAGCGGACGTTCACGGCGCGCTCGGTCAGACGATTGAAGGCGAGGTTGTAGGTCTCTGCTGCCTGCCGCACCCGAACCTCGCCGCCGTCGAAGATCGGGATCTGGAACTGCACGTCGAAGCCGCGTTCGCGGAACGGCGCTCCTTCCGGATCCTGGGTGCGGCGCGAGATCCCGGCGAGATCGAGCAGCGTCACGAAGCGCGTGGCCTCGGTGAGGTTCAGCGATTTCGCCAGCGCCGTCAATTCCAGCCGCGCGATCTGCAGGTCGATGCGATGGGCGACCGCGTCGGTTTCGATCGACGGCAATGCCCGCGGCCGGCGCGGCAGCGGCGGCATTTGATTGGGCAGGCGGAAGTCGAGGCCGCCGTCCCACAATCCCATCAGGCGCGCAAGCTTTTCGCGCGCGCTCGTCGCCGTCTGCCGCGCGGTCGCGAGGTCGGCGGTGGTTTCGGCGTAAAACACCTGCTCGCGGGCCTGGTCGAGCTTGTTGATCGAGCCGGTCTCGCCGAGCTTTACCGCGAGTTGTGCGGTCGATTCCGCCGTCGCCTTCGCGTCCGTCAGCAGTACCACCATCTCGTTGCCGGTCACGGCGCGGACATAGGCGCCGCGGACATCGGCGGCGAGCCGCAGCGTCGCCAGCGCTGCACGCAACTGCGCCTGACGAAAGCGGTCGCGGGCGATGTCGGAGCGGAACGGCAGGGTGGCGAGCGCGAGGATGTCGCCGACCACCTGGCGCTCGATTTCGCTGGCGCCATTGCCTGAGATCCGCGAGATCGAGAACACCGGATTGGGCGGCAGGCTTTGCTCGACGAGATCGGTCTCGGCCAGCGCCAGCTCGTTATAGGCCGCTTGCAATCCCCTGTTGTTGAGCAGCGCGATCTGCACGGCGGTCTCGGTGGTCAGCGTTCGCGCCAGCAAGCGGCGGACGGCCGCGTTGACGGCCTCCGCGCCCTCGGCCGACCGGACGAAGGCGACATCCTTATTGATGGTCTGGCTGGTTAGGTCCGAGACCGTCGTCATGCCTCCGTCCGGCGAGAATGCCATGCAGCCGGAGAGTCCGAACGCAGTGAGGACGAGCAGGCCCCGCGCGAGATGATGTGTCATGGCGCGCTCCTACCGGTCCTGCTTGGGCTGCGGCGCGACGTTCTCGTTGCGCTCGCGCCATGGTGCCGGCGTCGCAGGCCGCAGGCTGGTATACGGCGCGATGGTCGACCGATAGCTGGTGCGTGCGACCTTTGCCGAGGGATCGGCAGGATCGACGCCGGCGACCTGCGTCGTTGCCGGCATGCAGCCGGACAGTGCCAGCGCAGCCACGGCCAGCAGCGGCCAGTTAAATAGAAAGTGTCGTCGTCCAAGCGCCGCGGACGCGGCGGCGGACTTCGCCCCGGAAAGCGTCAACATGATTCATCCCTGATCTGTCGTAGGACCACAGGTCCACGCGCGCGGATGCGCGTCGGCCTGACGTCGTCGCGTCAGATCAGGCGATGGGAGGGCGGTAGAGCAGGGGCGGCGCGGCGCTGTGCAGGATCGCCACGATCTCGGGCGCACAGGCGGAAACCGGCTGAAGCGGCTTTGCGAAGCTGGGCAGATCGGCCGGCAACGCGCTCACACACATCATCGCGCAGCACGGTCCGGCCGTGCCCTTGCCGCCGTGGTGATGGGGCGCCGGCGCGTCCTGTGCAGCGGCCTGGTGATGCGCATGTGCCCCCGCATTGTCATGCGAGGAGTCGCCATGTGTATGGCTCGTCTGCATCTGATGGTGCGCGGGCACGATGTCGCCGAGCAGAACGTCGTCGCCGAGGCATGGCGCGGGGCCATGACCCCAGGCGAGGCTTGCTGCCGGCGCGAGCACGCAGAACAGATAGGCGAGGGCAATGAGGCGCCCCACCCTGATCCGCATCGATCGTGTCAATCGCAGCAACATTCCGTCGACATGCTCTCCGCGCGGCAATGTTGCACACGCTGATTGCAAATTAACGGCAAAGCGCGCGTTCGCCAAGCTCCTTCTTACCGCAGTGCACCGTGCATGCCCAATATCGCGCCACGCTGCTTGACCCTGCGGCCCCCTGCGGGCCATGGTCCGGCCCGTGCACGCGCCAAATCATCCAGAACAAACACCCGAGACATTCAGCCCTGATTCCCGTCGGGCCTGGATGCGGCTCGTCATTGCGCTGCTGATCGGCTCGATCGGCGGCGTCGGCATGTGGGCGATCGTGGTCATGATTCCCGCGGTGCAGGCTGAATTTGCCGCCACGCGCGGCGCGGTGTCGCTGGCTTTCACCCTCCTGATGTTCGGGTTCGGGCTTGGCGGCGTGATCGCCGGCAAGATCACCGACCGGTTCGGCATCGTGCCGGCGATGGCGATCAGCATCGCGTTCCTCGGCGTCGCCAATGTGCTCGCGGGACTGTCGACCCAGCTCTGGCAGTTCGTGGCGGCGTATTTCCTGATCGGTCTCGGCACGTCGGCGACCTTCGCGCCGCTGATGGCGGAGGCCTCGCACTGGTTCGAGCGTTATCGCGGCCTTGCAGTGACCATCGTCGCCAGCGGCAATTACGTCGCCGGCACGATGTGGCCGCCGCTCGTGAGCTTTGGCATGCAGACGATCGGCTGGCGCTACACCCATATCGGGATCGGCATCGTGTGCGTCGGTCTGATGTCCATCCTGGTGCTGGTCCTGCGCGCGCAGATGGGCGACGACAAGGTCCGCAATCACGCCAATGCGCCGCCGCCGCGGGTCGATCTCAAGCTGTCGACCAACACGCTGACCGTGCTGCTCTCGATCGCCAGCATCTCCTGCTGCGTCGCCATGGCGATGCCGCAGGTGCATATCGTCGCCTATTGTGGCGACCTCGGTTATGGCGTGGCGCGCGGCGCCGAAATGCTCTCGTTGATGATGGCCTGCGGCATCGTCAGCCGCATCGGCTCGGGCTACCTCGCGGACAAGATCGGCGGCATCCCCACGCTTCTGGTCGGTGCTCTCGCGCAAGGCTTTGCGCTGGTGTTTTACCTGTTCTTCGACAGCCTCACCTCGCTCTATCTGATCTCCGCCATGTTCGGCCTGTTCCAGGGCGGCATCGTGCCGAGCTACGCCATCATCGTGCGCGAGGCGATGCCGGCGAGCCAGGCAGCAACGCGCGTCGGCATCGTGATCTTTGCCTCGGTGTTCGGCATGTCCTTCGGCGGCTGGGTGTCGGGCGTCATCTTCGACGCGACCGGATCGTATGCTGCAGCCTTCGCCAACGGCGTAGCGTGGAATGGCGTCAATATCGTCATCGTCGTGACACTGCTGATCCGGTCGCGGATGAATGCGGTCAGGACCGGGCCGGGTTTTGCGACCTAAACCGCCTGTCCCGCCTTCAGCAGCGAACAACCCGTGATCTTGTAGCTGCCGTCCGGCTGCAGCTCGAGCGTGTAGAGCGCCTCCCAGGCCTCGCCATTGGCATCCACGATGTGGACGCGCTGCGCGACCCGGTTGCCTTCGGTCTTGCTCTCGCCGAACTCAAAGCTCTTGTGTCGATAGACCGGCGGGTAGCCGTTTTGCACCATGGACATGAAGATGTCGGGCGCGGGGAAGATCTCCCGGATCGCCGGCGCGGCATGGGAATAGGCCCCGGCCGCATCATCGTGCGCAAAAGCCTGTTCCTGGGCGCGGATGACGCCCTGCGCCGCAGTGACGTCGTCGGCGAATGCTGGAGCTGTGCCGAAGACGATCGTAAGGATGACGAGCAAAGCGGCAATGCGCATAACAGGCTCCGCGTTGAAACCCCGGCGATGCTGATCTTAGCATGACCTTAGGTAAGTACGGCGCGCTATCGCTTCCGTTTCACCGCCGGCTTCGCAGGCTTGGGAAGCCGAACCTTGGGCTTGCCGGCCGGTTGTACCCGCAGCCCGTCGACGAACACGTCGAGCATCCGCAGCACCGAGGATTGCCAGCCCGGCTGGTCGTGCATGTAGCACATGCCGAAGAACGCGCGCAGCAAGTCCTCGGGACTGACGTCCGCGCGCATCGCGCCAGCCGCGGCTGCGCGATCGAGCAGCGAGCCGATCGCCTTGGTCAGGCGCTCAAAGGAAAAGGCATGCAACTCCGACCCGCTTTGCACCGCGAGCGCCAAGGCTGCCACCATGCCCTTCTTGGTGGCAACGAATTCGACCCCTGAGCGCAGCCAGCGCCGCAGCGCATCCACCGGGTCCTTGGCGTTCTTCAACTGCTCGGCGAGCTCGCTGAGCTGCTCGACCTCGCGCCGGTACACCGCCTCGAACAAATCCTCGCGCGTCGGAAAATGCCGATAGAGTGTGCCGATGCCGACGCCGGCACGCTTGGCCACGGCCTCGAGGCTCGCCTCCGGACCGCCCGCGTTGAACACGGTCTTGGCCGCCTCGAGCACGCGCTCGCGATTGCGCACGGCGTCGGCGCGGGGCTTGCGGGTCTGGTCGGTGTGGTCGTCCATGCCGGCAATGTAGATCACGAATTGGTTAGATTGAACCCTGCAATGAACCCTTGCAGGGCTGCATCGCGTTGTCCGCGTTCGGGCTTTTGACGAATTCCAAATATTTTTCGGCGGCCCTTGTTAAACGGAGGGTGCCTCCGTATCTTCGTCGAGACGTTGGCTCGGATTGTGTCCGGGCGGCGCAGATCGACGGCGGCCACGGCGGTGGCGCGCTACGCGATCACCCATGTCCATATCTGATCGGAGCCTTGTATGAACCACTCCATCAGCCTCACCGTGAACGGTGCGCGGCGCGACTTCGTCCTCGACGATCCGCGCGTCACGCTGCTCGATCTGCTGCGTGAGCGCCTCCATCTCACCGGAACCAAGAAGGGATGTGACCGCGGCCAATGCGGCGCCTGCACCATTCTGGTCGACGGCAAGCGCATCAACTCCTGCCTCGCACTCGCCATCAGTCATGACGGTGCCGACATCCTCACCATCGAGGGCGTCGCGCGCGGCGACCAGCTTCACCCCGTGCAGGCCGCCTTCATTGCCCATGACGGCTTTCAATGCGGCTTCTGCACGCCCGGCCAGATCATGAGCGCCATCGGCATGATGAGCGAGGCGCAGGCCGGCAACGATCCCGAGCGCATCCGCGAATGCATGAGCGGCAATCTGTGCCGCTGCGGCGCCTATGCCGGCATCGTCGATGCCGTGCTCGAGGCGCAGGCCGGCATGGACGAATCCAATCAGAGGCGCTCCGCATGAAACAGTTCGATTATGTCAAGCCCGGCACGGTCGCCGAGGCCGTCGCCGCCGCGGCTCAGCCGGGCGCCGTCTATCTTGCCGCCGGCACCAATCTGCTCGATCTGATGAAGGGTGGCGTCAGCCGACCGGATCGTCTGGTCGACGTCACGCATCTGGGCGGCCTCGATCAGATCGAGCATCTCGCCGACGGTAGTGTGCGCATTGGCGCGCTGGTGAGCAACGCCGATCTCGCGCATGACGCGGACTTTGCAAAGGCCTATCCGGCCGTCGCCGAAGCGCTGCTCTCCGGCGCATCGGCGCAACTGCGCAATGCCGCCACCGTGGGCGGCAATCTGCTGCAACGGACGCGCTGCGCGTATTTCTATGACACCGCCAGCCGCTGCAACAAGCGCGAGGCCGGCAGCGGATGCGACGCGCGCGAGGGCGAGAACCGAAGCCACGCCGTGCTCGGCTGGAGCGAAAACTGCATCGCGACGCATCCGTCGGACTTCTGCGTGCCGCTGGTCGCATTCGATGCCGTCGTCGAGATCGAGGGCAGGAACGGGCGGCGCGAGATCGCGCTCGACGAGCTGCATCGCCTGCCGGGCGCTGCGCCCGAGCGCGAATCGGCGCTCGAACCGGGTGATCTCATCGTCGCCGTGCGTCTGCCGCCTGCGGCGCGCGGCTTTGCCGCGCATGCGCGCTACCTGAAGGTTCGCGAGCGCACTTCCTACGCGTTTGCCGTCGTCTCGGCCGCCGCTGCGTTGCGAATCGAGAACGGCAGGATCGGGGAGGCGCGGCTTGCGCTCGGCGGCGTCGCCGCAAAGCCCTGGCGCGCCCGCGCCGCGGAGGATGTGCTCAGGAACGTCGCGCCGACGGCAGACGCGTTCCAGGAGGCCGCCTGGCGTGCGCTCACCGACGCAAAACCGTCCGGTGACAACGCCTTCAAGATCGAGCTCGCGCGCCGCATCGTCGTGCGCGCGCTGACCCTCGCCGCTGCCGGCACGCCCGCGCGCATCCCCGCGCTGCCGGCCTCTTCCTTTGCCTCGACGTCCGGAGCCATTCATGCCTGAGCTCAACCTGACCAGCGCGCCCGCCCATCTGCGCCACGGCTCGAACATCGGCCAGCCCCTGACCCGCCGCGACGGCATCCTCAAGGTGAAGGGGCAGGCGACCTACGCCGCCGACAATCACCCGCCGGGCATGCTGTTTGCGGTCATGGCTGTTGCCAGCATTTCACGCGGCCGCGTGACCGCGCTCGATGTCGCCGCCGCCAAGCGCCATCCCGGCGTCGTCGACGTCATGACACCGGACCACAAGCCGCAGCTTGCGATCGACCCCGAGATCAAGACCAATCCGTTCGTGTTCCGGATGGAGGTGTTGCAGAGCAACGAGGTCCGCTACGCCAACCAGCCCATTGCCGTCGTGATCGCCGAAACGCTGGAGGCGGCGACGGAAGGCGCGGTGCTGCTGGCGCCGCGTTACGAGACGCTGCCCGCCCTCGTCGGGCTCGATGCCGGCGAAAGCTTCGTGCCGCCTGTCGTCGGTGTCGGCAACCCCACCGAAAATCACCGCGGCGACGTCGAGGCCGGTCTCGCGTCGGCCGACAAGCAGATCGACGCGACTTACGAGACGCCGCCGCAATATCACAACGCCATGGAGCCGCATGCGATCGTGGCCGCCTGGGACGGCGACAGCGTGCAGATCGACATGCCGACCCAGGGGCTCATGCTGTCGCTTGCGCGCGTGGCTGAGCTGTTCGGCATTGCCCACGACAAGATCCACATCCGCAGCCCCTTCCTCGGCGGCGGCTTCGGCTCCAAGGGATTGATGGCGGGCCCCCCGGTCCTCGGTCTCATGGCTGCCAAGCTCGTCGGCAAGCCCGTCAAGCTCGTGCTGCGTCGTGAGCAGATGTACGGTCCGGTCGGCCATCGCGCGCCGACGCGGCAGCGGCTGCGCATCGGCGCCGATGGCGAGGGGCGTCTGACCGCGCTCAATCATCATGCCAGAACGGTGTCGAGCACGTTCGATGATTTCTACGAACCGGCTGCCGATGCCTCGCACACGCTCTATGCGGCTCCTGCGATCCGCACCTCGCATGATGCCGTGCGCGTCAATACCGGCACCCCTTTGTTCATGCGCGCGCCCGGCGAGGCGACCGGCTCGATCGCGCTGGAGAGCGCGATCGACGAGATGGCCTGGGCCTGCGGCATCGATCCGCTCGCCTTTCGCCTCCAGAACTATGCCGAGGTCGAGCCGATCACCGGCAAACCGTTTTCGTCCAAGGCATTGCGTGCCTGCTACGAGCAGGGCGCGGCGCGCTTCGGCTGGGCGAAGCGACCGCTCCAGCCGCGGCAGATGCGCGACGATGCCGGCCTCCTGGTCGGCTGGGGCATGGGCACCGCGACCTTCCCGGCGTTGATGTTCCAGGCCGAGGCACGTGCAGTTCTTCGCGGCGACGGCTCCGGCGCCATGGAGATCGGCGCGCATGACATGGGGCAGGGCGCCTGGACGGCGCTGGCCCAAATCGCAGCCGACGAGCTCGGGCTCGATATCGACCGGGTCGAGTTCAAGGCCGGCACGTCGGACCTGCCCGATGCCGGCATCGCCGGCGGCTCGGCGCATACCGCGACCGCGGGTGCCGCGATCCACAGCGCCGGCGCAGCCGTGATCGCAAAGCTCGCCGATCTCGCAACCGGTGACGAGCGCTCGCCGCTGTTCGGCGCCGGCAATGCCGGCGTGATCGCGCGCGACGGCAGGCTGATCCGGCGTGACGACCAGAGCCGCAGCGAGAGCTATCCCGAGATTCTCGCGCGCGCAGGCGTCGCCGAGGTCGAGGCGCGCGGCACCGGTGCGCCGAATCCGGCGGCGATGGAGGAGTATGCGATGCATGCCCACGGCGCGGTGTTCGCGGAGGTGAAGGTCGATCCCGAGCTCGGCCAGGTCCGGGTCATGCGCATGGTCGGTGCGTTCGCGGCCGGGCGCATCGTCAATCCGCGCATGGTGCAGAGTCAGCTGTTCGGCGGCATGATCTGGGGCATGTCGTTCGCGCTGCACGAGGAGGCCATCACCGACCGCCGCAGCGGGAGGATCATGAACGCCAATCTCGGCGAGTACCACATCCCCGTGAACGCCGACGTGCCGTCGCTCGACGTGATCACGGTCGAGGAGCACGATCCGCACGTCAATGCGCTCGGCATCAAGGGCGTCGGCGAGATCGGCATCACCGGCAGCGCCGGCGCGGTCGCCAACGCGGTCTGGCATGCGACGGGCGTCCGTGTGCGTCGTTTCCCGATCAGGATCGAGGACTTGCTGACGCCGCTTTGAGGCAAAAAAAGCGGGACGAGCTGGTCTCGTTCCGCCGCGTCCTGCTAGTGCAACTTCTTGCGGAGGGCCTTGAGAGCCTCTCGCTGCGTCTCGATGTAGTCAGCGATCATCTTACGCAGCTCCTGCGAATGGAGCTTGTCAGTGTCGCGCTGCACTTCATCGAGCGCAGCCTCTGCATTGGCGAGCGTGATCTTCATCTGCGAGCCCGGTTAGAATGCGGCGCCGGAATGTCTCTCGGCTACGGCTCGCATCATATAGAGGATCGGCTCGCGGAAATTGAGATGGCTCAATCTCCGTAAGACACCGGGGCACTCCGTAAGATTCCGGATAATTTCAAAACGTCGGCGGCGTGCAGGCCGAGATCACCTCGCACGGCCTGCCGCCGACGCAGCGGAAGCGATGCGGGCGGCGGCTCTCGAAATAATAGGCATCGCCCGGATTGAGGATGCGGCGCTCGTCCTCGACGGTGACTTCGAGCTTGCCCGAAATCACGATGCCGCCTTCCTCGCCGTCATGGACGAGGTGCACCCGTCCGGTGTCGCTGCCGGGCTCGTAGCGCTCCTTCAGGATCTGAAGGCTGCGGCCGAACAGATTGTCGCCGATCTGGCGATACGAGATCGGCTTCTTGCCGACCTCGGTCAGCTCTTCGGAGCGGTAGAAGATCTTGCGCCGCGTCTCCGGCTCCAGCGCGAAGAATTCGGCGAGCCCCATCGGGATGCCGTCGAGGATGCGCTTGAGCGCGCCGACCGACGGGTTCATCTGGTTGGATTCGATCAGCGAGATCGTCGAATTGGTGACCCCTGAGCGCTTGGCGAGCTCACGCTGCGACAGCTTCTGGCGGGCCCGGATGAATCGCAGCCGTCCACCGATGTCGACGCTCATGCCCGGAATCCCTGTTGCAAGTGTTGCGGATCGGGCAAATATGGACCAGCACCCCCAGCTAAATCAATGGGTTGCGGCAGCGCAGAAAAGGACTTGTTGACTGGCCTGAGCCGTGGCTCTGCTAACGGGTCAGCAAAGGAGCGTGGCCCGTGACCCTTCATCAGATTCCGAACACCATCAAGACCGATTCGTTCTGGATGCCGTTCACGGCCAACCGGCAGTTCAAGAAGGCGCCGCGCCTGTTTTCCTCGGCCGAGGGCATGCACTACACCACCGTCGACGGCCGCAAGGTGATCGACGGCTCCGCCGGTCTCTGGTGCGTCAATGCCGGCCACGGCCGCAAGCAGATCGCGGCTGCGGTCGAGCGGCAACTGATGACGCTGGACTTCGCGCCGTCGTTCCAGATGGGCCATCCGCTGGCTTTCGACTTCGCCGAGCGCCTTGCCGAGATCGCTCCGAAGGGCCTCGACCGCATCTTCTTCACCAATTCCGGCTCCGAGTCGGTCGATACCGCGCTGAAGATCGCGCTCGCCTATCACCGCGCCAACGGCCAGGCGAGCCGCACCCGCCTGATCGGCCGTGAGCGCGGCTATCACGGCGTCGGCTTCGGCGGCACGTCTGTCGGCGGCATGGTCGCCAATCGTCGCGCCTTCACGACCCTCCTGCCGGGCGTCGACCACATCCGCCACACCCATGATCTCAGCCGCAACGCCTTCGCCAAGGATCAGCCGGAGCACGGCGCCGAGCTCGCCGACGATCTCGAGCGCCTCGTCGCTCTGCACGGCGCCGAGACGATCGCCGCCGTGATCGTCGAGCCGGTTCCGGGCTCGACCGCGGTGCTGCCGCCGCCGAAGGGCTATCTGCAACGCCTGCGCGAGATCTGCGACAAGCACGGCATCCTCTTGATCTTCGACGAGGTCATCACCGGCTTCGGCCGCCTTGGCACGCCGTTCGCCGCCAACTTCTTCGGCGTCACGCCTGATTTGATGACGACGGCCAAGGGCATCACCAACGGCACCATTCCCTGCGGCGCGGTGTTCGCTCACCGCAAGGTTCACGACGGCCTGATGGTCGGCCCCGAGAACCAGATGGAGCTGTTCCACGGCTACACCTATTCGGCGCATCCGACGGCCTGCGCCGCCGGTATCGCGACACTCGACATCTACAAGGACGAGGGTCTGCTCACGCGCGGTGCCTCGATCGCCGAATATTGGCGCGATGCGCTGCATTCGCTGAAGGGCCTGCCCAACGTCATCGACATCCGCAATTGCGGCCTGATGGGCGCGGTCGAGCTGTCGCCGCGTGACGGCACGGTTGGTGCGCGCGGCTACGACGTGATGGTCGACTGCTTCAATCGCGGGCTGTATTTCCGCATGAGCGGCGACTCCTTCGCGCTATCGCCGCCGCTCATTGTCGAGAAGAGCCACATCGACGACATCGTGTCGATTCTGGGCGACGCCATCAAGCGGGTGGCCTGATAATTGCTCTCGCCGTTGCGAGTTGTTTCTTGCAGCGGCGGGCGTGATGCCGCGGGAGTTTGACCAAGCGTGAAAGTTCTGATCCTCGGCAGCGGTGTCATCGGCGTCACCTCTGCCTACTATCTCGCACGTGCCGGTCATGAGGTAACGGTCGTCGACCGTCAGCCGGAGCCGGCGCTCGAGACCTCCTTTGCCAATGCCGGCGAGGTGTCGCCCGGCTATTCCTCGCCCTGGGCCGGTCCCGGCGTGCCGGTGAAGGCGATCAAGTGGCTCTTGATGAAGCACGGCCCGCTGGTGATCCGGCCGAAGCTCGATCCCGTGATGTGGGTCTGGCTCACCAAGATGCTGCGCAACTGCACCAGCGCGCGCTACGCGGTCAACAAGAGCCGGATGATCCCGATCGCGGAGTACAGCCGCGACTGCCTGCGCGACCTGCGCCGCGACATCGGCATTCAATATGACGAGCGTTCGCAGGGCACGCTCCAGCTGTTCCGCTACCAGGCCCAACTCGACGGCACGGGTGAGGACATCGCCGTGCTCAAGCAATACGGCGTGCCGTTTGAAGTGCTGAGCCGCGAGGGCTGCATCGCGGCCGAGCCGGCGCTGGCGGGCGTGAAGGAGAAGTTCGCCGGCGGGCTTCGCCTGCCGCAGGACGAGACCGGCGACTGCCACATGTTCACGCAGGCGCTCGCCAAGCATGCCGAAGCGCTCGGCGTGCGCTTCATGTTCAACACCGGCATCGACCGCATCGTCACGGACGGCGGGCGCGTGACTGGTGTTTCCACCAGCGCTGGCCTGTTGCAGGCGGACGCTTACGTCCTCGCGCTCGGAAGCTGGTCGTCGCGGCTGGTCGCGCCGCTCGGCATCTCGCTGCCGGTCTATCCGGTGAAGGGATATTCGATCACGGTGCCGATCAAGGACGCCTCCGGCGCGCCGGAATCCACCGTGATGGACGAGAGCTACAAGGTCGCGATCACCCGTCTCGGCAATCGCATCCGCGTCGGCGGCACCGCCGAAATCTCGGGCTATTCGAGCCAGCTCTACGACGCGCGGCGCGCCACGCTCGATCACTCGTTGACCGATCTGTTCCCGCGCGGCGGCGACCTCTCGAAGGCGACGTTCTGGAGCGGCCTGCGCCCGATGACGCCGGACGGCCCGCCCGTGATCGGTCCGACGCGCTACCCCAACCTCCATTTCAACACCGGCCACGGCACGCTCGGCTGGACCATGTCCTGCGGCTCCGGCCGCGTGCTCGCGGACATGCTGTCGGGCAAGAAGCCTGACATCGATGTCAGTGCGCTGACGGTGGAGCGATACGATCACCGGTTCGGGTAAGACTCTATCCGCTCGTAATGACGGCGGGGAGGTGTCGCGGTTCGCCTCACCTGCTCGCGGAGAGAGGACGAGCGATCAACCCGCCCCCGTCACGCAATTCACCCACAGCACCACGGCCTTCGCGTCATTGGCCGGATTCGAAAACCGGTGCGGCCTTCGGCTCGCGAACCGGAAACTGTCGCCCGTCTTCAGCGACCAGGTCTCGCTGTCCACCGTCAGCATCATCTCGCCGTCGAGCACGAGGCCGGCTTCCTCGCCGTCATGGGTGTAGAGCTCGTCGCCGGTGGAGCCGCCGGGCTCAAGATGTACGAGGAACAGGTTGAGCCGGTTGTCCGCACTGGCGGGGCTGAGCAATTGCTTCGAGACGCCGGTGCGCCATAGCTTCAATTCCGGCCGCTGCAGCCCGCGCGTCACCACCTGATCGGATGCACCGTCGGCGCTCGGGCTCGCGCCGAACAGCGCGGCGATGCCGACGCCGAGCACGTCGGCAAGCGTTGCCAGCACCCGCAGCGACGGCGAAGACAGGCCGCGCTCGATCTGGCTGAGGAAGCCGATCGACAGGTCCGTTCGCGAAGCGACCGTTTCGAGCGAGAATTGCCTGGCGCGCCGGAGATCGCGGATGCGGCGGCCGACCGCGACGTCCATCGCGGGCTCCGACGGTTTGGCGATGGCCTTGGTGACAACCTTGGCCTTCACCTTCGCCTTCACAGCCCTGGCCGGCTTTGCCGCGGCCGGTTTGCGCATTCTTTTGCCACCGCTCACGTCAAATCGCTTCCTTCATGTGCATGAAAACCGCTTGCATCGTCCGCGGAAGTGTGACCAAATTTTCATATTGGTGAAAATAGGCTGAAACGGCTTGGCCCGCAACGTCTCTCGTTTCGACACCGCGCGCCTCGCCGCCACCGGCCGAGTCCAAAGGGGATTGCGATGCCGTTGAAGCGTTTTGTTCAGGCCGCGGTCGCGGCGCTCGTGCTAGCTGTCGTGGCGCCGGCTTCGGCGCAGCAGGTGCTGAAGGTCGGCTCGACGCCGACAGGCATTCCGTTCACTTTCCTCGACACCAAGACCAATACCATCCAGGGCATCATGGTCGATCTCATCACCGAGATCGGCAAGGACGCCGGCCTCAGCGTGCAGATCGAGCCGATGCAGTTCTCGGCGCTGATCCCCTCGCTGACCTCGAGCAAGATCGACATCATTGCAGCCGCGATGTTCATCACCGCGCCGCGCAAGGAGGTCGTCGACTTCTCCGACCCGATCTACACTTACGGTGAAGGTCTCGTCGTGCCGAAGAGCGACACCAAAGCCTACGCTGTGCAGGAAGATCTGAAGGGCGAGACGGTCGGCGCCCAGGTCGGCACCGCCTTCGTCGACGCGTTGAAAAAGTCGGGACTGTTCGCCGACGTCAAGGCTTACGACACCATTCCCGACATCCTGCGCGACGTGAATGCCGGCCGCCTCAAGGCCGGCTACGCCGACTACCCGATCCTCGCCTATAATCTGAAGCAGGGTGGCTTCCCCGAGGTTCGCCTCGTCGACGGCTACAAGCCCGCCACCGTCGGGTCGGTCGGCATCGGCGTGCGCAAGGGCGAGACCGCGCTACTCAGCAAGATCAACGCCTCGCTCGCCAAGCTCAAGGCCAACGGCACCATCGACAAGATCCTCGACAAATGGGGCCTGAAGGCCCAGGGCTGATCGTTAAGGATCGATCGATGAAGGCTGGCCGATGAAAGGCTTCTGGCACGACGCCGCCGAGTTCTTCCCGATCCTGATGAGCGGCGTCGCGCTGACGATCGTCGTCACCATCGGCTCGCTGCTGCTCTCGACGGTGCTCGGCCTGATCTGGGCGATGATGCGGGTCTCCGGCATCAAGGCGCTGTCGATGCTCAGCGCCAGCCTGATCAACGTGATCCGGGGCATCCCGATCATCGTGCTCTTGTTCTACCTCTACTTCGTGATGCCCGATCTCGGCGTCACGCTCTCGGCGTTGCAGGCCGCGATCCTCGGTCTCGGCATCGCGTACTCGGCCTATCAGGCGGAAAACTTCCGTGCCGGCATCGAGGCGATCGACAAGGGCCAGATCGAGGCGGCGCAATCGATCGGCATGGGCTGGTGGCTCACCATGCGCCGTGTGGTGCTGCCGCAGGCGGTGCGTATCGTGTTGCCTCCCTACGGCAACGTCATGATCATGATGCTGAAGGATTCGTCGCAAGCCTCGACCATCACGGTCGCCGAGCTCGCGCTCCAGGGCAAGCTGATCGCGTCCTCGACCTTCAAGAACACCAGCGTGTTCACGCTGGTGGCGCTGATGTATCTCACCATGAGCATCCCGCTGATCCTGCTGGTTCGACACTTCGAGAAGCGGGCGGGCAAGAAATGATCGACCTCAACGACGTCCACAAGAGCTTTGGCGAGAACGAGGTGCTCAAGGGCATCACGGCGCGCGTCGAGAAAGGCGAGGTGGTCTGCATCGTCGGCCCGTCCGGCTCCGGCAAGTCCACGATTCTGCGTTGTATCAACGGTCTGGAAAGCTACGACCGCGGCGAGATCAACGTCGAGGGATTGAAGGTCGACCGCGATGCCGCCTCGATCGTGAAAGTCCGCACCCAGGTCTCGATGGTGTTCCAGCGCTTCAACCTGTTTCCGCACCGGACGGTGCTGGAGAACGTGGTCGAAGGTCCGCTCTATGTGAAGAAGGAGGCGCGCGCACAAGTGCTCGAGCGCGGCCGCGCGCTGCTCGCGCAAGTGGGCCTCGCCGAAAAGGCCGAGGCGCACCCGCCGGAGCTCTCGGGCGGCCAGCAGCAGCGCGTCGCGATCGCACGGGCGCTCGCGATGCAGCCCAAGGCCATCCTGTTCGACGAGCCGACGTCGGCGCTCGATCCTGAATTGGTCGGCGATGTCCTCGGCGTGATGCGCAAGCTCGCCGACGACGGCATGACCATGGTCGTCGTCACCCACGAGATGGGTTTTGCCCGCGACGTCGCCGACCGGGTGCTGTTCATCGACGGCGGCGTCATCGTCGAGCAGGGGCCGGCCAGGGCGCTGCTCAATCAACCCCAGCATCCGCGCACGCAGGACTTCTTGCGCCGCGTGCTGCATCCGCTCTGAACGGTCTCGCCATGCCGACGCGCCTGCCTCTGCCGCCTTCGCTCTATGCCGAGACCGCCGTCGCGCCGGTGGCCACGCCGCCGCTCGACGTCGACAAGACCGTCCCGGTCGCGATCGTCGGCGGCGGTTACACAGGCCTGTCCACAGCGTTGCATCTGGCCGAGCAGGGCGTCGAGGCACTGGTGCTGGAGGCGCAGGAGCCGGGCTGGGGCGCGTCGGGCAACAATGGCGGCCACACCAATCCCGGACTGAAGCACGACCCCGATCAGATCGAGGCCGATTTCGGCGCTGAGCTCGGCCGCCGCATGATCGAGTTCTCCTACGGCACCACGAATTTCACGCATGATTTGATCCGTCGCTACCAGATCCCGTGCGAGGCGCGGCAGAACGGCACGCTGCGCGCGGCCTATAACGAGGCCAGCGCCGCGGCGATCGACAAGACCGCGCAGCAATGTATCCGCCGCGGCATGCCGGTGAAGCTGCTCAACCGCAAGCAATTGCGCGAGATGACCGGCACCGATCGCTATCTCTGTGCGATGCTGGATTCCCGCGGCGGTGATCTGCATCCGCTGAGCTACGCCCGCGGCCTTGCGCGCGCCGCGATCTCCGCAGGCGCAAAGGTCCATGGCGAGACGCCGGCGCTGTCGCTGCGCCGTGAGGGCTCGCGATGGCGCATCGAAACGCCGCGCGCCGTGGTGCATGCCGACAAGGTGTTGCTCGCGACCAACGGGTTTACCGACGATCTCTGGCCGGGCCTCCGCCGCACCATCGTGCCGGTGTTTTCGTCGATCGCCGCCACCGCGCCGCTCTCCGACGAGATCGCCCGTTCGATCATGCCGACGCGCCCGGTGCTCTACGAAAGCGGCCATATCACGGTGTACTACCGCATCGATCAGCACAACCGCCTGTTGATGGGCGGCCGCGGCCCGATGCGCTGGATCAGCGCGCCGAACGATGTCGCCTATCTCATGCGTTATGCAGAACGGCTATGGCCGCAGCTCAAGGGCGTCGCCTGGACCCATGGCTGGAACAGCCGGCTCGCCATCACCAAGGATCACTATCCGCATGTGCACGAGCCGGCGGAAAACATCCTGATCTCGCTCGGCTGCAACGGCCGCGGCGTCGCGCTCTCGACCGCGATGGGCGCGCAGCTCGCCCGTCGGCTGATCGGCGGGCCCAAGGCCGGGATCGACATGCCCGTCACCGGCATCAAGCCGATCCCGATGCATGCCTTCTGGCCGGTGGGCGTGACGAGCGCCGTGATCGCAGGTCGCGTGCGCGACCGGCTGGGGATCTAAGGCGCAGTTGGATTTTCTTCTCGCCACGAAGCAGGTGCTCTCCCGCTTGCGGGAGAGGTTAAAGAGCCGGTGGCCCGATCTGGTGTAGTTTAACCTCAGCCTTCCGCGATCGCGTCGGCCCAAGGCTGAAAAATCTCGACCGCGCCTGTGTTGACGTCACCGTCACGCATCACCACGCTCGGGCAGGCGAACTTCATCGGCAGGGCCTGCACTTGTGTTTCCTCGTAGTCGAAGCGCGCCGCCAGGACTTTGCGCGCGTCGGCCGGCAGCCTGATATCGCCGATCACGGTCGCGCCTTCGCTGGCATCGATGCGCGGCTGATGGATTGCGGCATCGAGGTCCATGCCGAAATCCATCGCAAAGGACACGAGCTGCATCACCGAAGGCAGGATGCGGCGGCCGCCGGAGGCGCCGACCGCCAGCCGCTTGCCGTCCTCGATCTCGGCGATGACGGGCGTGTAGTTGGTGAGGCAGCGCTTGCCCGGGGCGAGCGAGTTGGTCGTGCCAGGCATCGGGTCGAACCACATGATGCCGTTGTTCATGGCAATGCCCGTGTGCGGCGTCACATATTTCGAGCCGAAGGACGAAAGCAGCGTCTGCGTCACCGCGGCGATGTTGCCGTGGCGGTCGACGACGGAGAAATGGGTGGTGCAGGCCGGCGCGAGATATTCGGCGCCGAGCGAGCGCTTGCCGTCGGCATCGCCCATGTCCTTGAGCCGCTCGCGATAGGCCGATTGCAAGGCGAGCGCATATTCGGCGTAGGCGGCTGCATCGGGCGCACCTGCCGGTTTCAGATTCTGCTGCAGAAGGCGGAGCGCATGTGCCAGCGTCGGTCCGGCTGTGAGCTCGGGCGTCGCAAATACCTTGCCGCCGCGGTAAGGGATCGCCAACGGCTCGCGCAGATGGGCGCGGAACGCGGCAAGATCCTCCACCGACAGCGCGCCGCCGTCGCCCCTGATGTCGGATGCGATGCTCCTGGCGAGATCGCCCTGGTAGAAATCACGCGGCCCGGCTTCGGCGAGGTGCGACAACGTCGCCTTCAAATTGTCCTGCGGCAGCCGAGTCTCGGACTTGATGCCCCACGGCGCGCTCGGCGGCAGGCCGTCCTTCAGGAACGCTGCCGCGCTCGCGGGATAGCGCCGAAGATCGGCCGCCGAGGCCGCGATCGTCAGCGTGGTCCACCAATCGGCCAGCAGGCCTTCGCCGGCGAGTGCGGCTGCCAGCGCGACCAGATCCTTCCATGGCAGCCTGGCGTGACGGCGATGCGCCTCCTCCATGCCGGCGACGACGCCGGGCACGGCGATCGAGCCGGGGCCATGGATGTTGCGGTCATCCTTCACCCGCTGCCAGGGGAACAGATCCGACGCTGCGCCTTCGCCGCTGAGCGGATAGTCGGCCATTTGCAGGCTCTGCGGCGCACACATGCCGTAGTCGATCACCTCGGTGCGATTTTCCCTGGCGCGGTAGAGCACCATCGCGCCGCCGCCGCCGATGCCGCTGTTCCAGGGCTCCAGCACGTTCAGCGCGAACGTGGTCGCGACGATCGCGTCGACGCAGTCACCGCCAGCCGCCAGCACCTGCGCTCCCACCTCGGCCGCCCGCCGCGATTGCGCGGCGACGATGCCGCCCTTGGACCTGACGGCGGGGTTGCGGATGGTCTGGGCGAGGCTGAACTGATGAGGCATGATGTTGTCTGCGTCTGGCTCTGTTGCGCGTCCCGATCGGCGTAGCGCTCGAACATTGGCACATCGCCGCTGACGAGAACATCCACGCGGCGAAGCGACATGGCAGGTGTGAAGCAGGCGCGGGATGGTGCGGCCGCGCACTTCTGCGACTGGCCCAAGACGTCGATGCCCGGGACAGGCCCGGGCATCACGAGTTTGCGAAGCGGTCAGCTGAAAAGGGAGGGCGAAGCCGCGGCGCTCAGCGCGCGCGATCCAGCCGGCTGGCTTGATACTTGGCGTGCCATTTCGGGCCGGGCCCGCGCATGTAGTGGAGCTCGGGCCGGTAGGGGGTGCCGGCGATCCGGATCAGCGTCTGCCATTTGGTGGCGACGAAGCTCAGGGGCTGGCGGAGCAGGCTCAGTGACGCGAGCAACATGGCATCACCTCAATGCGGCTTGCCGAGCATGGCGGTGAAGGGGAGATCGAAGATCTCCTCGCCGTCAGAGCCGCTGACATGGATCACCCAGTCGCGCCAATCTTCGGTGCCCGGCGTCAGGATCATCGTGTTCATGATCTGGGCGGCCCGGTCACGCGCCTCGGTCAGGCTGGCCACCGCGGTGCCGCTGCGATCGATCAGCGTGCCCTCGGTATTGGAGCAGTGGAAATAGACCTGGACCATATGCGTCTCCTATTGGGAGCGATTGGGACGGCAAACGGATACCATCCCAAGCCTTCGCGAAACATTCGGGTCGAACCCGGTAAGGGAATCTACGGAGATTGGTCGGCACCAAGACCCCTGCGGGTTTGATCACAAGGGGGTGTTGATCAACTGGACGGCGTTCCCATGACATGGAACAACTTTTGGCGGAAAGTCCAGGAGGCCGCCGTGAACCAGCTCACATTCTGGCGTGAACGCCGCTGCCCGCGGCTGTTTGCGGCGATCGTCGCTGGAGCGCTGCTCGGCCTTGCCTCGGGAGCCTCCTCCGAATCGGTGAGGAAAAGCGGCTACGCGATCGGCACCGAGACCTGCGGCGGTGCCGATCTGGTGTTTCCAAAAATCCAGATCGACATGAAGGCGGGATTTTGCGCCGGCCTCGTCGCCAGCGAAGAGGACCATCTCAAATTTCCACGCGCGATCGTCCAGGTGCCGGGCCGCGACCTGTTCGTGGTCGCCGACATGGGCGGCTGGGGCCACACCGATGGCCGGCTGCTGCTGCTCGATCCGCATGCACCCCAGGGCCAGCGGTTCAAGGAGCTGCTGACGGGAATCGAATATCCGTTCGGCCTCGTGATCGGCCCGGACAAGAAGCTCTATGCTTCGACCGCGGAGACGATCTTCCGGTTCGATCCGCTCGCCGACAATCCGCGGAGCACGGTCGAGACCATCATCCGTCATATGCCCGGCCGTCGGATCACGTTGCCCGACGGCACCAGGCTCGACGAGAGCGCGCATCCGCTCAAGCAGTTCGTCTTTGACAAGAACGGGCGGCTGTTCGTCAATGTCGGCTCGCACAGCGACGATTGCATCACGCCGGCGCCGATCACAAAACCCTGCGCGGCCGCAGAGGGCGCCTCCGCTATGGCATCGATCTGGCTGTTCACGCCGCCCGCGGGCGGCATCTTCGCGGCGTTGAAGCCGAACGATCCGGATCCGCCGCACAGCGTCTATGCGCGCGGTCTGCGCAATTCGATGGCCCTGGTGCTGCATCCGAACTTCCCCGATGCCGGCTACGCCTTCCTCCAGGGCGAGAATGGCCGCGACCTGCCCGACATCTTCAAGCCGAACGAGGAGATCAACGCGATCGAGCAGGGCAGGCATTACGGCTGGCCCTATTGCTACGATTTGTCGACGCCGAGTCCCGAATTCAGGTGCGTGCTGCAATCCGGCATCTACAAATCGCTCTGCACGACCAACGCGCTCTACAAGGCGCCGTTCTCGCTGATGCCGCCGCACGGCGCGCCGCTGGCGATGCTGTATTATCACGGCGCCAAATTTCCGGAGCTCGAGGGCAAGCTGCTGGTCGGCCTGCACGGCTATCGCCCGACCGGCAGCCGTGTCCTCGTCTACGACGTCGACGATCACGGCTTCCCGAATACCGTCCCGGCGCCGGTGCGCTACCACGTCAGTTGCGCGGCCGACCCGACCCACAGCTTTCAGACCGACGCCGGGGAGGTGGCTGCTGCTCCGTTCGAGGAGCTGATCGCCGGCTGGCACCGCGTCAACGGTACGCGGCCGCAGGGCGCCCCGGTCGGCATGACAGTTGCGGAGGACGGCGCGATCTGGCTGGTCGAGGACAAGAACCAGACCGTGATCCGGATCGATCGCGCCACGGGCGATGCGCCGCCGCCGCTGCCCTGCGACACGCGCAGCCAGATGCTGATCGACCGGCTCGCGGCCTTCGTTGCCGGGGACGCGCAGAACAGCATCCGGCTCACCACGCTGCGCAAGGGCCTCGTCGAAAAACACTGCGTCGGCTGCCATTCCGATTTCGGCCTGAAGCCAGGGCAATCGGACGCGGAGAAGGATGCAACGGTGCTGCGCTTCATGCTGTCGCAGGACGGCTGGATCTATCCCGGCGATCCCGACTCCGGCAGGCTGCGCACGCGGCTGCGCGGTCTCGGCGCCGAGAAGTTGATGCCGCCGGGCGGCGAAAGCCTGCCGAAGACCGAGCCTGGCTACACGCGCCTGCTCGACACGGTGGATCTGCTGGTTGCGAAAATGGTTCCGGGCACGCGGATGCGGATCAGGCCGGGTCCGCCGCAGCGCAAGTTCTTCAGCAAATCCAACACGGAATGCGGCGAAATACCGGCCGCCAAGGTCGTCGTCGTGACACAAAGGAACGCTGTAGACAAACCCGGCTTCAGCCGCTTCTTCCGGCCGGCCGATCCCTATCTGAACGGCGAGTGCAGCGACGACGATGGCTATTACATCCGGCAGGAATTTCTGGTGCCTGTGCAGTAGCATCCTGCTCATCGCGACGCTGCCGGCCGCTGCCGAAACCAAGTTGTTCGACAGCGTGCAGGTGACGCCCGCCAGCGAATATACCTTCGGTATCGAAGGACCCGCCGCCGATCTCGATGGCAATCTGTTCGTCGTCAATCTCGGCAAGCCCGGCACCATCGGCAGGCTGCCGGCGGGCGGTACGGCCTCGGAGCTGTTCACGACACTTCCCGAAGGCAGCGTCGGCAACGCGATCCGTTTCGATCGGAACGGCGCGATGTTCATCGCCGACTACAAGAAGCACAACATCTTCACCATTCCGAAGGGAAGCGCCGAGCCTGCCGTCTGGTTTCACTCCGACGAGATGAACCAGCCCAACGACATCACGGTCGCCCATGACGGCACGGTCTATGCGAGCGACCCGAACTGGAAGGGTCGGGAAGGCCACATCTGGCGCATCGCCAAATCTGCTGACGGCGCGGTGCAGGGGCAGGTCATGTCGGCGCCGCGCGCGATGGGCACCACCAACGGCATCGACCTCAGCCCGGACGGCAAGACGCTCTATGTCGGCGAATCCAGCAGCGGCCAGATCTGGTCCTACACGATCAACGGCAACGAGCTCGCGAGCGCAAAGCTGGTGAAGGCGTTTCAGCCCGACACCGTCGACGGGCTGCGCACCGACGTGGCCGGCCGTCTCTATGTCGCGCGCATCCTCAAAGGCACGATCGCGCTGATGAAGCCCAACGGCGCGGTCGAGCGCGAGATTGCGCTTAGGGCCAGGGAGCCCACCAACCTCGCCTTCGGCGGCAGCGACGGCAAGACCGTTTTCGTTACCCAGCGCCAGGGCGGCTTCATCGAGTCCTTCCGCACCGACCAGCAGGGCCGCGAGCACTGCCTGCAGCGCGGGCGCTGCTAGAAAAGGCGCGGCATTGTTCTTGCTTGCATCTGGCCGCCGCAGGGATTTAGACATCTGTGGACATCGTCGAAGAGCACGCGACCACGGAGTGTTTGAGTGAAAGCCGTCCATACCGAACTGCATCGCAGCCACGATCCGCAATTCTTCCTGGTCCGCGGTGTCGTCAAGCGCACCACCGAGCAGCCCGAGCGCGCCGACCGGCTGCTCAAGGGGCTCAAGGACGGCAAGCATCAACTGGTCGAGCCGACCACATTCGGGCAGGGGCCGCGTGCGCGAGTCCACAGTCCGGAATATCTGTCGTTCCTGAGCGAGGCCTGGGATGCCTGGACCGCGCTCGGCGATTCCGGCCCGGAGATGATCGGCAACATCCATCCCGTGCGTCATGCCGCGACCTATCCGACCCACATCGTCGGCAAGCTCGGCTGGCACACCGCCGACACCGCGGCGCCGATCGGCCGGGGCACCTGGGCGGCGGTATGCGCCGCGACCGACGTCGCGGTCACGGCGGCACAGATGGTCTTGGACGGCGAGGATGCGACCTATGCGCTCTGCCGACCGCCCGGCCATCACGCCTATCGCGACATGGCCGGCGGCTTCTGCTTCCTCAACAACAGCGCGATTGCGGCGGCACATCTGCGGCAGAGGCACGAGCGCGTCGTGATCCTCGACGTCGACGTCCACCACGGCAACGGCACGCAGGGAATCTTCTACGCGCGGCCCGACGTGTACACGATCTCGATCCATGCCGATCCGACCGCGTATTACCCGTTCGTTTGGGGCTATGCGCATGAGCGCGGCGAGGGCGAGGGGCGCGGCACCAATCTCAACATTCCCCTCGCCATCGGCACCGGCGATGAGGGCTACATCCAGGCCATGGATGTCGCGCGCAAGGCGATCGAATCCTTTGCGCCCGGCGCCCTCGTCATCGCGCTAGGCCTCGACGCCTCCGAGCACGATCCGCTGCGCGGCCTCGCCGTTACCACGCCCGGCTTCCGCCGCATCGGCCAGGCCATCGCCAAGATGGGCCTGCCGACCGTGTTCGTGCAGGAGGGCGGCTATCTCTCGGATATTCTGGGCGCCAATCTGACCTCGGTGCTGGCAGGATTCGAACAGGCGCGCTGAGGCTCGCCTCTCCCTCCTGCGAAGAAAAGCGTGGCGTAAAGCTCGCCTGCGGCCATCCTTCGAGACGCCCGCCCAGGGCGGCGTCATTCGGCTGCTTCCTGCAGCGGCCATGCATTGCGGATAATGGGAAGGCCGCCGGCGGCGCGGGAGCCGTCGGCAATCGCCAGACGATGCGAGGGCGACGGCGAGCACAGCGAGAAGCGCCAGCCGTCCGGATCGTCGGCGATATCGGGCTTGAAGCTGATCTCGATGGCCTCGCGCGACACCTGCATCGCGAAAGCGTCGAGCGGCAAATTGAGGCCGAAACCCCTGGCCTTCAGATAGGCTTCCTTCAGCGTCCAATAGTCGAAGAAGCGCTCGATCGCGGCGGGCTCCGGCAGTCCGCGCAGCGTTTCGACCTCTTCCGGCGCGAAGAACCGAAGCGCCGTCGACAGCGGAGCCACCCGCCGCGATACGGTTTCGACGTCGACGCCGACGGCTTCGTGCCTGGACACGACACAGGCGACGCAGCCGTCCGCGTGGGACAGGCTGAAATACAGCGCGGCCGAGGTCTTGGGCGCTGCGACGAACGGCCGCCCGTAGCGGCCGGCCCCGAACGACCAGTCAGAGGGCGCGACATCGGGCGCGGCCCGGGACAGCGCCAAGCGCAACATCGCATGCGCGAAAATATATTGCCGGCGATGCCGCTCGAACATGAAGCGGTCAGCCCGGACCCGTTCGTCGACCGAGAGCAGATGTCGACACGCATCGACCGCGCCCGGCGCGTCGATCGTCTCGATCAGTCCGACAAACAGTTCAATTCTGTCGTCTGCCATCAATCGGGCCTTTGGCGTCAGGCAGAGGCTGGATCCCCGGTCCCGACGGAAGAATCAACTGAGCAAAAATCAACCAGGCGAACCGCTTCTAGCGGTCCACCCGGGCGAATTCTTGTCGATTTGCAGGCCGGTTTACAGATGCAAGCTTGTGCGAGACCCCAACTCGGCAAGCGAGCCGCCAATGTCCGTAAACTGAAGCCCAAGGTTCGTGCGGCGTCCCGGCCGTCGAGCCTTACTTCTTTTTGGCCTTGTTGAACCCGCCCAGCACGAAAAGGCTGGCGTCGATGTCCTTGATGTGGCTTGACGAGCTGCCCTTGGCAAATTTGATGAAGCCCATAAAACTCCCCCGGTAGAAAATAATCGTCCAAATCAAAACGTGGGAACAATCTTGCGTGCTGGCGTCAAAGAATCAAGACGCAACTTGATCATACACAGCTTTGGCGAGCGAACCCGTATTCGCACGTGCTTTGCAGCCGGTCTCGCGCTCCTTGTGTATCGGTGACAGCCAGGGCCGGTCGATCGGCAGCATCGGCTGCCCTCGCGCGCAGCACGATGCGGATCGCGGAAGCTTCGTTTCGCTTTACCTTGATTCGAATCGTGAGTTTCCAGCATCTCCCGCTGTCGCTATGAGTGCGGCTTGATTATTCGAGCGCGCGCCATGCATTCCGTTGCCCTGCTGACCGCCAGCTACGCCAAGGATATCGAGCGCTTTTCGCTGCTCAGCGAGAGCATCGACACCTGGCTCTCGGGATACACGCGGCATTATGTTCTCGTTAACGATGAGGACGTGCCGCTGTTCGAGCGGTTCGCTTCCGACAAGCGCGTCATCGTTCCGGCCTCGCGTTACCTGCCGAAATGGCTCTGGGCGCTGCCCCCGGCGCTCCAGTTCATCAGCAAGCGGCGCGTCTGGCTGTCGCTGCTGTCGTCGCCCGTCCATGGCTGGCACATCCAGCAGATCCTGAAGATCGCCGGCGTCCTCAACGCGCCGGAGCAGCGCGTCTGCATCCTGGATTCGGACAATCTGTTCTTTCGCGAGTTCGACGTCGGTCAATATGCCGGCGCTGAGAAGACGCCGCTGTTCGTCACGCGCAGCGGGATCGACGCCGATCACCCCTTGCATGTCCTGTGGCTCCGCACGGTCGACCAGCTCCTCGGCGTGAAGGACAGGTCCTTCCCCGCGGACGACTATGTCGGCAACGCGCTGGTCTGGGACAAGGACACCGCGCGTGCGATGACCGACGCGATCAAGTCGGCGACGGGACTGAACTGGGTCCTGGCGCTGTGCCGGAAGAAGAAGTTCTCGGAATATCTGCTCTATGGCCATTTCGTCGCGAGCTCGTCCGCGCATCTGGCCACCCACCGGGTCACGGAAGACAGCATCGCCGTCTCGCATTGGGACGACACCCGGCTCGACCGCCCGGCGATCGAAGCGATGATGGGTGCCGCCTCGCCCGAGCAGGTCGCGCTCTGCATCCAGTCCTATTCGTCGACCTCGGTCGACGACATCCGCGACGTGTTCCGCCTCAGCTCGCGCGATCGCCGCGCTCCGAGCCTGTCTCCTGAAGATATGGGAGCCGCAGCCGAATTCGAATTACCGACGAAGACGCGCTAAGGCCGCGTCCTCAAACGTCCCTCGTGAACTTGCTGATCACGTCCATGAACGGCTTCGGCTTGAACTCGCCGTCGAGCGGCAAAGGGCGGTTGGGCTGCTTGTCCGCGCGGGCAAAGGTGCCGTTGATCCAGCTGTAACGGTCCGAGAGGCCCCAGGTCAGGATCGAACGCACCGGGCCGCTGGTCGAGATCGCGGTCAAGAGATCATCGACGCGCTTGGCGACGACGACGTCGCGCTCCGCCGGGGTCCCCGTCAGCTTCTGGTCGTCGACGTCGAGCTCGGTGACGAGCACATCGAGACCCCAGGAGCGCAGCTCGGTGACGAATTCGGCAAGCCCGTGCGTGTCGATCTCGAGCTCGGCGTGCAGATGCGATTGCAGGCCCACGGCGTGCAGCGGCACGCCCTGGTCGAGCAGGTCCATGATGAGAGTGCGGTAAGCCGCGCGCTTCGCAATGAACGAGTCCTTCGCCGACTCGATGTCATATTCGTTGATCGCAAGCTTCACGAAAGGATCGGCCGCGGCGGCGGTGCGGAAGGCCAGCGGAATCCAGCCGTTGCCCAGATGCTGCGTCCAGAACGTGTCGCGCCGGTCTTTCGGGCTGCGGGGATTGTCCGGGATCGGCTCATTGACCACGTCCCACGACGTCAGCTTGTCCTTGTAATAGGAAACGACGGTGCCGATGTGATCGACGTAGGCGCGCTCGACGCCTTTGGAATCCTTGATCTGCTTGGTCCAGTCCGGAATGTCGTGATACCAGGCGAGCGCATGGCCGCGCATCGTCAGATCGTTCTGCCGGGCGAAATCCAGGATCGCATCGGCGCGTTCGAAGGCGAAGGTGTGCGCGTTCGGACGGAGCATCGGCCATTTCAGCTCGAGCACCGGAACCACCTGCGTGCAATAGGTGCTGATGGCTTCGCCGAGCCGCGGATCGGCCTGCAGGTCCCAGAGCGTGGCCGCGGCGCCAAATCCCGGTCGGCGCTGGGCGAGCTTCGACGCCGGCGCCGCGGACGCCGATGTGCCCGCCGCGAGTGCGGCAGCGCTGCCGAGGAGAAATTCGCGTCTGTCGAGCCTGGTCACGGCATTCCTTTGGGAACCAATGCGCCAACGTACCAAGCGGCGCCTCGCAATGCGGGGGTTTTGCTTTGTTGGGTTAACCTTTGCCATCGACGAGTCATCGTTGCGTTCGGCGGTCGCGCCCTTCCGATCAGGGAAGGGCAAATTTAACGCTAACCGACGAAATCCCGGGGGCTATCTCATTCGCCGCCCGATTTGCAGACTTATGTGACACTCTTGAGCGATGCTGCAGCGCAATTCGCCCGTCCCGCCAAGGTCCAATTGATCAACGGCCGTCACACTCGCAACCATGTTGCCGGTCCCGTGCTCGCATGCTGAACCGCCATTTCTCGATTTACCTCGTCGCCTACATCCTGCCCGCGGCGGTGGGCTTCTTCGCCGTCACGGCTTACACGCGGCTGCTGACGCCGGCGCAGTACGGCGTCTATGTCGTCGGCATCAGCCTGGCCGGCATTCTCGGCGCGATCTTCTTTGCCTGGATCAAGCTGTCGGTGTCGCGCTATCAGGCGATGTCGGCCGAGGTGGATTTTCGCGGCACGGCGATGGTCGCCTTCGCGCTCACCGTTGCAGTGCTCTGCGCCACCACGCCGCTGGTCTTCCTGTTCCGCAGCGACGTCAGTGTCGGGCTGCTGCTCGCCAGCATGTTCGTCGCGATCACGGCGAATGCCGTCGATGTCGGCCAGGAGTTCGAACGCGCCAAATTGCGTCCCTACAGGTTCGCGGCGATCTCGATCGTGCGCAGCGTGGCCAGCGTCGGCTTTGGCCTGCTCGGCATCTGGCTCGGCTGGGGTGGATTGGGACTGCTGGCCGCGTTCGGCCTGGGGTCGCTCACCGGGATCATCCTCAATCTGATCGGCGACCGCACCAGGATCGCACGATTCCAGCGCAGCCAGTTCATGCAGCTGGCGCGCTACGGCCTGCCGCTGACGCTGGCCGGATTGTCCGTCGCGGTTTATTCGGCCTGCGACCGGCTCATCGTCGCTTATCTGCTGGGCAAGGACGCCGCCGGCATCTTCGGCGTTGCCGCCGATCTGCCGCGCCAGTTCATGGTCATGATCGCCTCCAGCGTCGCCGCGGCGACCGTGCCGCTGGTGTTCCGGTCATTGTCGGAGAAAAACGACGAGACGACGCGGGAGCGGCTGACCGAGAGCCTCGAACTTCTGCTCGTCGTCGTCGCGCCCGTCGCCGTCTGGCTTGCGCTTGCAGCAGACCAGGTCGCCGGCACGCTGGTCGGCGTCGACTTCCGCGCCGGCGTGTCGGCGCTGCTGCCGATCCTGGTGCTCGCGCGCTTCTTCGGCATCGCCAATCAATTCTACGTGCAGATCAGCTTCCAGCTCGCCGAGCGGCCTTTCATGCTCGCGGCGCAATCGTTCCTCACGCTGGTGGTCAGCGTGGCGTTGATGTTCGCGCTGGTCTCCGGTTACGGCCTCCACGGTGCGGCGCTGGCGACGCTCGCGACCGAAGCGATCGGCTTCGTCGTGGCCGTCGTCCTGATGCAGCGCGCCCATCCCGTGCCGTTCGACTTCAATCGCCTCGCTGGCGTTGCCGTCGCCGCTGCGGCGATGGCAGCTGCGATCCTCGTTGCACGATCGCAGGCCAACGGCACCGGCCTCGTATCGCTTGTGGTCGTGAGCCTCGCCGGCGGGCTCGCTTATGCCGCTGCGGCGTGGCTTCTCAACGTCGCGAACGTTCGCACGCTGTCGCTGCGTGTTCTGCGAACCTTCAATCGGAAGGCACTGGGCGTCTAGCCGCGATGTCCGACCAGGCCGTCGGGCCGGGCCCCGGGTGGGAACTTCGCTCCAGCTGAGCAATATTGACCAGTAACTTCGGACCCGGCGGCTCATGCTGGGGTCATCACCGCCCTTATCGGTATCTATCGGTGACTGGGAGTGCTGTCACGCTCCCGCCAGGCCTCGAGGGTGAATCGCATGCATTTGCAACATTCCCGCTCATCCGGTCCGCCATCTGCATCAAGCCTGCAGCCGCGCTGTCCCAGGTGCGGCGAACACATGACCTTGGCGAGGATGCCCGGCTCGCCCGCGTTTGACATCGGAACGTTCGCATGCGCCGGCTGCCATCAACTGCGCGCCGCCATGGTCGAAGCCGATCCGATGACATCGGCCGCGGTTCTCTGGTTCGCCAGTTACGATCTGAGGCCGCCGACCTGAACGAGGGCCACCGATTGGAGGACCTGGAAGAATACATCCACCGCGAAAACCTGAGAAGCTTCAGAAGGCGGCTCGATCTGGCCAAAGACGACGCCCGGCGGCTATGGCTCCTGGAGCGGCTGGCCGAGGAAGAGGCGAGGGGCCGGGATGCGTCCCGATAGGTGGTTGCCGGCGGGCGAGTTGGTCGGCCATACGCTCGACGCCTCGGGTGCCGACAAGCGTCTCGACCGGGACAGCGAAGCGCTGCTCTCCGTCCAGGGGCCGCCGGAATCTGACGAGCCCGGAAACCGTCCCGCACAGCAAACCGTCCCGCACAGCAAAGGCAGCCATCTATTGCAGCGGCGACCGCCTCCCGGTCGCAGCATCGTAGACCAGGATTTGCAACATCGGGAACCTGCCGAGCAACTCGCCCCCGGCTGCTCGGGCAGCCGTTTCGCTGTCGTAACGGGTCTTGAAGTGACCATCGACCACAAGGGAGAAGCCATCGGCCGGTGCTACGTCGGCCCTTTGAATGGCTCTCGGCTCGATCTCGTCGACTTGCGTGGTCGGCGTTTTCATGGAGTACCTTCATATCGTTGCGGAGACGGCACGAGGCGTTCCTGCCTCCAACCGCTTCAGTCGTCCCTCACGATCTCAGGCTTGTCATACAAGACCGCGTTCAGGAGGGAGTTGTGAACTTCGATCTTGCCGTTGTAAGTGATGAAACCGAGCTTGCGGAACTTGTTCATGAAGAAGCTGACCCGGGAGCGGGTTGTTCCGATCATCTCCGCGAGCGTCTCCTGGCTGACCTGCACCGCGATGGGCTGAGTGGCGCCATCCTTGCCAAAATTCGCCAGGAGCAGCAGCAGACGCGCAAGCCGCTTCTCGCTCGAATTGAACAACTGGTCGATCAGGTCTTCCTCGATGCGGCTGTTTCGACTGAGCAGATAGCCCATGAACAACTCGGAGAACTTTGGTTCGCCCTTGAGCACCGCGAGCATCGCTGATTTCGCGATGGACGTGATCACACATTGTTCCATCGCCACCGTTGTCGAAATTCGCAAGGGATGGCCGTTCAGGCAACCCTCACCGAAGAATTGTCCGGGTTCCATGATTCCGACCACGGCTTCCTTGCCCTGCTCGGATATGACCAGAACCTTGATCTTCCCCGACTGGATGTAGAAGACCGTGTCCGCGGCGTCGCCTTGCGAGAACACGACCTGGTTCTTGTCGAGTTTCAATATGGCTTTGCCCTCGCCGACCTTGGCGAGAAAGAGCTTTGGATCGAACGCGCTTTTCGCCGCTTTTGGCATGACGTCGTCAAGAACCTGATGGAGAGAGCTTCAGCTTAGCAGGGCCGGCGCCGGGCGCGTTAGGCAAATCTTGCTTCCGCCCTCCGGCCCGCCGGTGATCCCGGCCAAACACTTGTGGCGGCGGCTCGGCCGCCTCGCCATATCGCTCGCCTGCGCTCGATGCCGTACGACCGTCTGATGCCGGTCCTTCATGAGTGCGGCATCCAGCTCCGTCTGGCTGATCGAGAAGGACTGGATCAGCAGTTGGGAGGCAGATGTCGCGGGCGTCTGAAGCAGCGTCGCCACGCGCCGATAAGCGATCCGCGACAACCCTTCGATCTGCTCGTCGTCAGCGAGCACGACATATTCACCTGCGGGCTGTGAGCCTTCCAGGCCCTGAAGAACGAAGGGATTGGCGAACGAAACGGTGGTCCGCGTAGTTCTGATGGGCAATGTGAGATCTCCTGGACGAACCTGCAGAGGTATCAGCCGCGTCACTTGTCGATCCGGCTCGTCGCGCAGGTCGGAGGCGGTCGTCAGAGACACTATCGGCTGGCTCGCCCTGCTTCCGAGCAGAATTGCTCAGCTTTGGAGGAATGGTCCGCAATTAATAGTGAGCCGCGCGCCGATCACACGACCGGCTCTGAGCTGTTTTGCACATCATCCGCCCTTGCTCAGGTCTAGTCTGACCGGTGGCGGAACACCGCTTGGTCGTCCGTTGGTGAGGATGTGAACATGAATCTATCTGGTGAAAGCCTTTTCGTCATATTGGCCGTGGGCATCGCGGCCGGTTGGCTTGCGGGCCGGATCGTCATGGGCACGCGCTTGGGCCTGGTCGGCGATCTCGTCGTGGGCATAGCAGGCGCCTTCATTGCGAGCTGGATATTTCCGCAACTGGGAATCCATCTCGGTTCCGGCATGGTTTCGCAGATCATCGACGCCGCGGTCGGCGCGGTGTTGCTGCTCATGATCGTGGCGCTCGTCCGCGGACGGAGCCGATGGAGCGGACAATGGGGCGGCGTTTGGCGCAAACGCTGGTAGGCGCGCTTCGCGAGAATCGGCCTGGAACGAACGTCGCCGGGGCTACTTGGTGATAGCGACCGGATTTGATGCCCACTCATCATATCCGATGATTGGCGGCCCCGGTTCGCACCCCCGTGCTGGGGCCGCTTTCTCTCGGGTTCGGCTGTCAATTGGCTGATCTCATCGGATCTTCAATGGATATTCTGTGGACGTGCCCGCACTTGGAGCATTCGAAGATTCGCAGATTGCGACCGTCGCCGCCTGCCCCGACGTGGGTCAGCATCATGCGGCTCTGGCACGCCGGGCAGAGTGGCCGGGGTATCGGAATCAACGACGGTTCTGGACGAGCATAAATCTCGGACATATGAAGCTCCTGCACCATATGGTGGGGTATGCTGCACCCGAAGCCGTCGCCGATGACAACCGATTCGCCGGCTGAGACGCCGTGAGCATGCCGCGCCCGCGCCTCAGCCTCTGTTCAATATTGCTCACGCTTTCGGAAAATCTCCGGCCGGTCGGCGAATGCGTCCGCGCGCCCCTTCCGATCTCACTCGCAGTGTGCCAAAGGGGGCAGGCAGATTCCGCGGTAACGCCGGCTCCCGGCGTGAGCAATATTGCTCAGCGGCACAACCGGGCAGGGTTCAATATGAAAGCGTGCGGGCACCACCTCGGAGCTGCTGCCGGAGACGTCGCGTCGGCGTTCGTGCTTCTTCGGCGGACATGTTCGGGAGCGGACCAGATATGACTCAAAGGACGCCGGACATCCGCGCATCGGCGCAGTTGCTCGCCCGTTATCGCGAGCCCGACAGCGCGCGCGGTGGCCTCGAACTGGCGATCACGGCGGGACCGCTCCTTATCATCTGGGCTTTGATCTGGGCCGCGCTTGACCACGGCTATTGGTTTGCCCTGCTGCTCGAGGTGCCCGCGGCGGGTTTGCTGGTCCGCCTCTTCATGATCCAGCACGATTGCGGACACGGCTCTTTCTTCCGCGGCCGCGTTGCGAACGATTGGGTCGGCCGAGCCATCGGTGTGGTGACACTGACGCCATACCACTACTGGCGGCATAACCATGCACGCCATCATGCGAATTCCGGCAATCTCGATCACAGGGGCTTGGGCGACATCGACACGTTGACGGTGCGCGAGTTTCGTGGGCAGTCGCGATGGGGTCGGATGCTATATCGCCTGTATCGACATCCGATCGTGATGTTTGGCGTGGGTCCCACGTATCTGTTCATCTTGAAGCATCGATTGCCGGTAGGGCTGATGCGTGGCGGCTGGAAGCCCTGGTTGAGTACAATGGGCACGAACGTCGCGATTGCAGTCCTCGTCACCGCGATGATCCTGCTGGTCGGTTGGGGGCCATTCCTGCTGATACACCTGCCGATCATCGTTCTGGCGGCGTCGATCGGCGTCTGGCTGTTCTACGTCCAGCATCAGTTCGAGCACACCTACTGGTCCCACGACGAGAGCTGGAATTTTCACGACGCTGCGCTGCACGGCAGCTCCCACTACCAATTGCCGGCTGTCCTGCGCTGGTTCACGGCAAATATCGGTGTCCACCACATCCATCATCTTTGCAGCCGAATTCCCTGCTATCGCTTGCCGGACGTGTTGCGCGACCATCCGCAGCTCGCCGGCGTCGGACGGATTACGCTGCTCCAGAGTTTGCGGACCGTGCGGCTGACCTTGTGGGATGAGGAGCGGTTGCAACTCATCTCCTTTGGAGAGGCAGCTCTGACCTCAACCGCCTCGCCGGCGTTGGCCTCGTCTGAGCCGCGGCGGCGTCCTGGCTGAAACGTCGCGAATGTGGGCGCCCCGTAGTTGCGCCCGCAGCCGACGGTCGGTCGCCATGGCGGCGTATGCGGCGCCTGTGATCCATTGTGACCTGTAGCGCGCTCGGTTCCGCCACGGCGCGGACATCCGGGATTGCGCCATCTCCAAGGCGGACATTCTGCCGCAGCGTCCAGCCGCAAGCTCCGGGCCAGCTTTAACCGTGGCCACCCTTTCTCCCTTGCGGGCTGTCGTATATGAGAGATTTGTCGCCCCGACGCGCCGGATGTTCCCGCAAGCGGCTTGGAAGGGCGGCTGTGATTTCTTAATGCAAAGATCGCAATCTGACACGTGATCGGCACAGGCAGACCGGCATTTCGACCGAGGATGGCATGAAAAACCGACTGACAACGGCGCAATCCACCATGACGATGCGGCGTTGGGGTCCTCCCGGAATTGTGACATTGGCGTTGGTCGCATTGGCGGCGGCGGCCCCGGCCACCGCGGCCAAGCAGGCGCGCCAGCCGGCCGAGGCGGTCGCCCCGCGCGAGGCCGGTGAGCCGATCATGGCGATCGTGTCGATCAAGAGCCAGCAGGTCACCTTCTACGACGCCGACGGCTGGATCCTGCGGGCTCCTGTCTCGACCGGCACGACCGGGCGCGAGACGCCGGCCGGCGTCTTCGCCGTCGTCGAGAAGGACAAGGACCACCACTCGACCATGTATGACGATGCCTGGATGCCGAACATGCAGCGCATCACCTGGAACGGCATCGCGCTGCATGGCGGGCCGCTGCCCGGCTATGCCGCCTCGCATGGTTGCGTGCGGATGCCCTTCGGCTTCGCCGAGGGCCTGTTCGACAAGACCAATATCGGCATGCGGGTGATCATCTCGCCTAACGACGCGGCCCCGATCGATTTCACCCATCCCTCGCTGTTCGTGCCGAAGCGGGAGGCCATTGAGGCGGCGCCGCGCCGCATCGACAAGCTGTCCGGCGAGGCCGAGGAGGCGATCCGCGCCGCCGACGAGACCAAGAAGGCCGCCGCGGTCGCGGCGAAGGAGGCCGCAGCGCTTCCCGCCTCGCTGCGCAAGCTGGAACAGCAAAAATCGCGCGCCGACGCCGAGCTCGCTTTCGCCGACAAACAGCTCGCCGCCGCAAAGACCGATCAGGCTCGCGCCAAGGCCGAGGAGCTCAAGCAGAAGGTCGCCGCCAAGGCCGCCGATGCGGCAAGCCAGCTCGATGCCGCCAAGGCCGCCGCGCAGCCGAAGCGCGATGCCGTCGCCGCCACCAAGGAAGCTGCCAAGCTCGCGGCGGCCAAGAAGAGCGAAGCCGTCAAGGCTGCGACCGACGCAAAGCTCGCGCTCGAGCCTGTCTCGGTCTTCATCAGCCGCGCGACACAGAAGCTCTATGTGCGGCGGAACACGCACAAGCCGGCGCCGGACGGCGGCGGCGAGGTGTTCGACACCAGCATCGAGGTTCCCGTCACGATCCGCAATCCCGACCAGCCGCTCGGCACGCATGTCTTCACGGCAATGGCGAAGAACGATACCGGCCTGCGCTGGAGCGTCGTCACGATCGAGAACGGCGACGACGCCAAGGACGCACTCGATCGCATCACCATCCCCCAGGACGTGTGGGATCGCATCGGGCCGACCGCGTTGCCGCGCTCGTCGATCGTCATCTCGGACGAGCCGTTGAGTGCCGAAACCAACTATCGGACCGAGTTCGTGGCGGTGCTGAGCAACCATCCGCAGGGTGGCTTCATCACCCGCAAGCCGACCGCGCCTCCAATGGATGTTGCGGACGACGACGGCTGGGGCAATGGCGGCAACGGTTTTGGCTTCTTCTTCCAGCAGCGCGACCCGAACCCGCAACCCGTCAATCCGCGCCGGCGTGGTCAGTATCAGTACTATCAATCGACGCAGCCGATGCAACGGAGCTGGTGGTAGGATCAGCGGCTTGGTGCGCCGTGCCGAAATCCGCAGCTAAATGCGCGCCTCGATCACGATAGCCTGAATCTTGCCCTCGATCGGTCCGGACCCATGGCGGGCTCGGATCGCCTCGGCAACGAGGTCCGTTGCAACCTGGAGCTTGCTGGCGTCTCGTGCCTCGATCTCGCTGCGCAGCGGCGTGCCCTGGCAGAGCGCGATCGCGGCGTAGTCTGGCGACGGCGCGTGGGCCAGCTCGGATCGCGTTTCGATCGATATGTCACGGAAGCCCGCGCCTTCGAGGTCGGATCTGATGACGTCCTTGTCGTAATAGCCGTGCGGGGTCCGGACCATGAAGCGGGGTGGATCTTCGGGAAACAGTTTTCCGAGCGCGACCGTGGCGTCGTGCGTGAGCGAATTGTCCTCGATGCGATCCCAGACGTTGAACACGAAGGTGCCATCGCCCTTCAGGACGCGCTTCACGTCCCCGTAGGCCTTGATCCGGTCCGGAAAGAACATGGCGCCGAACTGGCAGCAGACGACGTCGAATTCGGCGTCGCCAAATGGCAGGGCCATTGCATCCGCCTGGCGCCAGGTGATTCGATCATCATCCGCCTGACGATGCGCCGCGACCGCAAGCATCGGCTCGTTCAGATCGGTGGCGACATAACGGATGCCGCGCGGCAACGCCGCCGCCACGGCGCGCGTCACCGCACCGGTGCCGGCTGCGATTTCGAGCAGCACGGAAGGAGAGCGGGCGGCGATACGTCTTGCAAGGTCCTCGGCGTAGACGGCGAAGATCATCGGGACCAGATATTCGTCGTAGAGCTTCGGGATCGAGCCGGCAAAAACCTTGTCAGTGCTGGACATGCTTGCCTCGCTGAAGGTTCGGACACGAAGCTCGTATTACCATGGATTGCCGTCTACCGCGCCAGCAGCGCCGTGAACCCCGCCGGCTCCTGCATCGCCTTGCGCGCTTCGAGCGACATCGGCTCGTAGCGGCTGCCGTTGAAGATGCTGAGCCGGCTTCGACGCCATTTGACCCGGCATAGCAGCCTTCGGGCGTGTAGCTGACGTAGCCGTCGTCGCCGAAGCGATGGCCGAATTGCCCATCACCAGCGCCATGCGCTGGTCGGCGAATGCCACAATCGGCTGAAAGACAAGCGCCAAGATGCTGAGAACAGCGCTGAGAACAAAGAGATAAAAAAACTTCATCACGGCCCCCAAGCCGGGATATTCAAAACGTCAATGAGAATATCCGACCGGGGCCGCAATACAATTTCTATTTGATTTCGTCCGGCGCTCCCAACCGGTGATCGGTTCTAGGATTTCGCCCCACCGACCTCACGGATCGGCCGTGTGCCGTCCCAGTTCATCGCCGCCTGCCGGACTTTTTCGAAGAACGGTCCCTTGCTGCCGCTGACGTCGGATATCTCGATCACGGTCCCCGGATGGGCCTGCGTGTCGAAATAGGCAAAGCGCCCCTTCTGGCCGCCGATCTGGCCTTCATGGCCGATCCTGTAACCGAGCCCGAGCGCTCTGTCGTAGAGCGCCTGGTAGTCGTGGCTCCAGTAGGACATGTGCTGGAGGCCTTCGTGACCGGCGTCCAAAAACTCCTTGTAGAGCGAGGGTGCGTCGTTGCGCTGCTGGATCAACTCGATCTGGAGGTCGCCGGAATTAGCCAGCGCGATGCTCATCTCGACCGCGGAATCCCGGCCGCGATGGCGGAACCAGTCGGTCTTGACGCGGTCCATGTAATACCAGGGACCGACGCCCATCACCTCGCTCCAGTGCTTCATCGCGGCGTGAATGTCCCGCACGACATATCCGTTCTGGCGCACCGCGCCGAAGATGCGGCTCATGCTCGCGCTCCTCTCGTCGCCTCGTTCACCTGACTTCGATGCCTGCGTCCTTGGCAACCTGCTTCCAGGCCGCGATATCGCGTGCGTTGATGTCGCGCTGCTCCTCGCCGGAAACGAATTGCGGCGTGATGCCGAGCGCAAGCAGCTTGTCCATTACCTCGGCATCGTCGAACGCGTCCTTCAGGGCCGCCGACCGCTTTTTCGCGATCAAAATTGCTCTCCGCTTCTTCCGGGAGCAGAGTTGAAACGCGTGGCGAAACGAATGACCAAGCATGTGGTTGACTAGCGAACGATCGTTCGTTAGTCAACCTTGTATGGCTGTCCCCACCCTCAGTGCGGCGCAAGCGGTTGCGCCGACGACCCGCGAGCGCATCCTCTCCGAGGCGCTCAATCTGTTCGCGCAGAGCGGCTATGGCGGCGCCTCGATGCGCGAGCTCGCGCGCCGCGTCGGCGTCCGCGAGAGCAGCCTCTACAATCATTTCGCCGGCAAGGCCGCGATCCTGGAAGCGATCGTTGCCGAGCACGGCCCGGCGAGTTCGGCGAGCCGGCTGGAACAAGCGCGCTACAGGCAGCTCGCGCGCCAGCCTGCTGCGTTCTGCCGGCAGTTTGCATTTGACCTGGTCGAGCAATGGTCCGATCCCCGCGAACACCAGTTCCAGAAAGTCATCACCGCCGAGCGAAACCGCGTGCCCGGCATCCGCGCCAAGTTCGCCGATCATTTTTACGCGCGCGAGCAGAGCATGATGACGGATTATTTTCGCGGCTTCGCACTTGCCGGCCTGGTCTCGACGTCCGATCCGCGCGAGACCGCGCGGCTGTTCGCGGCCGGCCTCATCTACATCCGCCTCGAGCATTACGTGATGGGGGCGGCGCCGTCGCCGCGGCCGAAGGTGATCGAGGCGATCGACCGGTATCTCGCCTTCTTCCTGTCGCTGATCGCGGCGGATGGCGGGACGCACGTCAACAAGAAACGAAAAGCCAAGGGAGAGACGCGTGGCAAGGCTGCCCCTGATTGATCCGGAGACGACCAGCGGCGATATCCGCGCCTCGTTCGACCGCATGCCGGTCAAGCTCAACATCTTTCGCATGATGGCCCATGCCGAGGCCAACATGATCCCGGCGATGCGGCTCGGCAATTCGATCCTGCACAAGCAGAAGCTCGGCGCGGTCAACCGCGAGCTGTTGATCCTCCAGGCCGCCCAGCTGGAAGGCGGCGCCTATGAATGGCGCCAGCACGTGCCTATCGCGCTTGGCGTCGGCTGCACGCAGGCACAGATCGATGCGGTCGAGCGCGCTGACTATGACGCCAACGCATTGAACGAAGCCGAGCGTGCGCTGCTCAAATTCGGCCGCGACGTCGTCGAGAATGTCCGCGTGGGCGAAGCGACCTTCGCCGCCGCTCGCAGGCACTTCAGCGACCAGGAGATCGTCGAAGCCATCGTCACGCTCGGCTTCTACATGATGATGGCGCGTCTCACCGAAGCCACCGAGACCGATCTCGATCCCGCAGCGGGCATGAAGGTCTATGACGCCGGCAAGAAGCCGGGCGGCTGAGATGGCGGAAACCGAGAGCAAGCCGGACCGCTACGTCCGACCGCCGAGCGCGGAGTCACTGGGCGAGGCGCCGGGCAGGGGACGCCTCAAAGGCCGCCGCATCCTGATCGTCGGCGGCGGCCAGCGCGTGTTCGACGCCGCCACCGATCCGATCGGCAACGGCCGCGCCATGAGCATTCTTTGCGCCCGCGAAGGCGCGAAGGTCGCCGTCGCCGATCTCAACCGCACCTCCGCCCAGCAGACAGTCAAGCACATCATCGATGAAGGCGGTGAGGGTTTTGCCATCGCGGCGGACGTCACGAGCGAGGCTGACGTTCAGCGCATGATCGAGGAAGCTCACCGGGCTATGGGCGGCCTCGACGGCATGGTGCTGAACATCGGCACCTTCGGCAAGGTCGGGCTCGATGCCGTCAGCCCGGAGGAGTGGAATGGGATTTACGACGTCAACGTCCGCGGTCCCATGCTGTGCTGCCGCGCGGCCATGCCGAGATTCGACAACGGCGGCGCCATCGTCTTCATATCCTCGATCGCCGCGCTGAAGGCCGGCTCGCAGATGGCGGTATACGATTCCTCCAAGGCCGCACTCGGCGGCCTCATGCGCAACATCGCCCATCTCGGAGCGCGCCGCGGCATCCGTGCCAATCTCGTCTATCCCGGCCTCGTCGACACCCCCAACGGCCGCGAGGCCGGCGCCGGCCGCCCCAATCGCGGCAAGGGCCACGTCCCCTTCGGCCGCCAGGCCACCGCATGGGAGATCGCCTACGCCGTGCTGTTCTTTCTCTCGGATGAAAGCGTCTATGTCACTGCGCAGACACTCGCGGTCGATAGCGGGCTGAGCGGGATGTGAGGCGGCATCCTATCGCTCGGGCGACAGCGCCCGGCCGAGCAGATGGTCGAGCGCGACCCGCCCCGGCCCGTAGGCCATGATGCCGAGCGCCATTGCGGCCCAGGTGATGTGCACCGGCCAGCCGTCGGGCACGGTGAGTTCGACGATGACAGTCATGAATAGCAGTCCAAGGGCGGCGAACCGAGTGCCGAGTCCGAGGATCAGCAGAATCGGGAACATGATCTCGCCGCACCCTGACAGGAAGGCCATCACCGTCGGCGCCGGATAATGATAGGGGCCGCCCGGCAGATGCAGCATGAATTCGTCGGTGAACAGCGTCACTGCGGTGTCGTTGAGCTGCAGGAAGCCGCCCCATTTGAGAATGCCGGAGCGCCAGAACGGCACCGCCAGTGCGACGCGCAGCACGAGCTGGACGATCGACGGCGATGCGATGGTCTTCACCAGATCATTGGCCCTCTCGATGAGCAGCCTGATAGCCGGTGGGTTGCCGCCTGCAGACAGGCGTTGATCCGCGATCATCGTGGGTCTCCAGAGGCAATTGAGCTGAATGCGCCGGCTTCGATCAGGCCGGCGATGTTCGAGGCGATGTCGAAACCGGGCGATGCCTCCAGCGCCGACACCGCGGCCTCGCCGAGCGGCTGGCCCGACATCAGACCGGTCGCGAAGACCGCGCCGCCCGGCGGAAGGTGCCGGACGGTGACGTCGAATTCTGCGCGCGTGATCAACGCGTCCTCCGGCGTCGATGCGTCGATGTGTTCGAAGGGCGCCGTATCGCGGTTGGCAGCAAAGATGGTCACCGCCGAGAATCGCGACCGCACGATGTGCGCCGCCGGGTGAGGCGCTAGGACGAGATCGGCCAACCGGTCGGGCGCGACAGCGGAAAGCTGTGCCGGCGCGAGCGGCGCGGCGTCGCGCGCGTGATATGCGTCGAGCCAGGCCCGCTCGATGCGGGCGACGTCGGCGAGCCACGGCATCGTCTGCGCATGTTCGTAGGCCTCGATGAAAGCCGGAAAGTCGCGGCCATAGTCGAACAGCAGCGGCGAGGTCGGCGGCGTCTGGCGAACATGGAAGCGCGCCATGGCGCGGAAGAAGTCGGGGCCGGTGATGCGCTGCACCGCCGGATAGATCGCGGCGACAGCGTCGATCAGGCTGACCGTGACGTTGTTGCGGTAGACGTCGTAGCGTTTGCCGCCCGCCTTGCCGTTCGGGCCGGTCACCGCCGCAGGCACACCGCGCGCCGGATCGAGCAGCGCCGGCGCGAAGGTCGCGGCAAAGGACAGATCCTGCTCAGGCGGCATGACGATCTCCGGTTGGCGCGGGTTGATTGCAGCGGTCGAGGATCGCCTGCGCGGCGGCGGCTTCCGCCCGCAGGATCGGCCAGTCCGGGATGTTGCTGTCCCACTCGATCAGCGTCGGCACGGCGCCGCGGCGCCGGACGACGATCTCATAGAGCTTCCACACGGCGTCCGCGACCGGGCCGTCATGGCTGTCGATCAGCAGCAGATCGCCTTCGTCGTCAGCCTGCCCGGCGTGGCCGGCGAGGTGGATTTCCCCGACGAAGGACAGCGGAAAATCGGCGAGATAGTCGAGGGCCGAGAATCCATGATTGGTCGCGGAGACGAACACGTTGTTGACGTCGAGCAGCAGGCCGCAGCCGGTGCGTTCGGCAACGGCGCGGATGAAGTCGGTCTCGCTCATCGAGGATTCGCGGAAGGCGACATAGGTGGAGGGGTTTTCCAGCAGCAGCGGGCGGCGGATCGCGTCCTGCACCTGATCGATGTGATCGCAGACGTTCCGGAGCGTTGCTGCGGTGTAGGGCAGCGGCAACAGATCGTTGAAGAAGCTGGTCTCATGCGTCGACCAGGCGAGATGTTCGGACACCAGCGCGGGCTGGTAGCGCGCCACCAGTCCGCGAAAGCGGGCCAGATGCGCCTTGTCGAGCGGCTGGGGTCCGCCGATCGACATGCAGACGCCGTGCAGTGACAGCGGATGATCGCGACGGATCGCCTCCAGCGCGCGGTGGGGCGGACCGCCCGCGCCCATGTAGTTCTCGGCGTGGACCTCGAAGAAGCCGCGTTGCCGTTCCGCGCCCAGGATCGCCTGAAGATGTTCGGGCTTGAAGCTCGTCCCGGCGACGCCGCCGATTGGCGCGGAATAGCGGAGGGGCACCGCAGACATGTCAGGCGCGATTGCCGTCGTCATGGTTTCTCTCCGCTCTTCCCTGTTGTCGTGGTGGTCGCGACGTGCAGCGCGTCAGACCGGCTTGAGCGAGCCCTTCTTGCCGCCCGGCAGCTCGATGCTGGCGCAGGTGCCGCCCTGGACGAATTTCCAGGCGTTGCCCTGGAAGTCGGTGGTCGAGGTGCCCTGGCAGGTCGTGCCCGGTCCGGCCGCGCAATCGTTCTGGCCCTTCAGGGCGACGCCGAAGCATTTTTCCTTCTTGGCGGCGATGGCCGCATCGGCCTCGGCCTTGGTGAGCGGGCCGGCAGCGGCGAGGGTGGCAAGGGCGGTCGACATCGCGCCGGCGAGAACGAACGTCGTGACGACATGCTTGGCAGACATTGGAGTTTCTCCTGTTCGAGATGGCATCGCCTGGCAGGCGAAGGCGCATGGTTCCGTTCGCTCCGCGCACAGCCCGCGTTACCGCGAAGCTGCTCACGAAGCCGTGAGACCGCTTGGATCGGCGCACCACAGGTGCGCTTGGGCCGGGATTTGCGGGCAAGCGGCCGTTCAAATCCAATGCCGTGGCGCTATCGACTCATTAGCGGGAGAGCATTGGTGGCGGTTGGTCGCGCCTGCCAGAGGTAACGAACGGCGGAAGCCTGCGTAAAGCGATGACAGGAGCCGCGCCCGGCCAAGAGCGGAAACAGCCATGAATGTCGATCCCGGACGCCGACTTCGCGCGATCGCCAGGTTGACGGTCAGCATCCGCCTTGCCGTTTCGGCGCTGGTGCTGACCGGGATCCTGCTGACGGCGGCGCTTTCGAGCCTGCTATGGTGGCGCACGGCGGAAGCGGCCAGCCGCCAGCTCGCCTCGACCATCAACGAGCAGATCGTGGCTGCGGTGCGCAAGGAGGTCTCTGCCATCGTGGACGAGGCGCGCGCCGCGCACACTGCGATCCGTACCCTGTTCCTGCAGAACGTGCTCGACACCCGCGAGGCCGACAAGCGCGAATTCGTGTTCCTGTCGCAATTGCAGTCGCAGGCGACGATCTCATGGGTCGCCTTCGGTTGGCCCGACGGCTCCTTCTTCGCCGCGCACAAGCTCGGCGACCGCCGCCTGGAGATGATGGAGATCTCGCTGACCGATCATGCCGGCCAGCGCCGCGTCGACGAATACGACGTGGTGCCCGGCGACATCGAATTCGCCAATCGCCGCTTCGAGCCGACCGATTTCCGTGTCGCCGAGCGCGCCTGGTTCAAGACCGGGCTGGCGGCCGAGGAACCGCAATGGTTCAAGGTCATGGACCATCCGACCGGCGAGCGGCCGTCGATCGCCTTCGCCGGCCCGATCGATGTCTACCAGGAGCGGCAGGGCGTCCTGGCCATCGTCATCGAGTACACCAGGCTCGCACGCTTCCTGGCGCAGCTCGAGGTCGGACGCACGGGAACGGCTTTCATCATCGATAGCAGCGGCGAGTTGGTCGCAGCCCCCGACAGGGACGCCGACGAGCTGCATGCCGCGAAGAGCGATACCAGATTGCTGCCGCTGGCGCAGATGGCGCACGCGAAGGCGGGCGAGGACGGCCGCAAGGAAGCCTGGCGAAGTCGGCTGACGTCGGCCGGCGGGGCCTACGAAGTCGCGCTCACGCCGTTGCCGTTTCCCGGCTGGTCGCTGGCGACCGTGATCCCCGAGGCCGAGTTCCTCGGTCCGGTCGAGACGACATTGCACCGCCTGATCCTCGGCCTTGCCGTCGGCGCCGTGCTCGCAGCATTGGCCTCGGCGTGGCTGGCACGCTCCGTCATCGCGGCGCCGCTGTCGCGCGTCGTCGGCGAGCTTCGCCATGTCGAGGCCTTCGCGCTGGAGCAGGTCCGGCGCCATCCGTCGCGGCTCAAGGAGATCGCGAGCCTGTCGGGCGCGATCGCCGAGATGGCGGCCGGCCTGTCCGCGTTCCGCAAATTCATCCCGGCCGATCTCGTCCGCGCCCTGCTGCGCCAGGGCGTCGAGGCCCGGCCCGGCGGCAGCATCCAGGAGCTCAGCGTGATGTTCGTCGACATCGCCGGCTTCACCGGGCTGTCCGAGCGGCTCGGCGATCGCGTGGTACCGCTGCTTTCGCGCTATCTCGACCTCGCCTCCGAGGCCGTGGTCGCCAATGGCGGCACCATCGACAAATTCATCGGCGACGCCGTGATGGCGTTCTGGGGCGCGCCGCAGCCGCAGGCCGACCACGCGCTGCGCTGCTGCCGCGCGGCGCTCGGCTGCCGCAGCGCGATCGCGGCGTCGGGCCTTGCCGACGATCTCGGCCAGCCGCTCCAGATCCGGATCGGGATCAACTCCGGCCGCATGCTGGTCGGCAATATCGGCTCGGAGCTGCGCCTGAACTACACCGTGATCGGCGATGCCGTGAACGTCGCGAGCCGCCTCGAGGGCGCCAACAAATCCTACGGCACGCAAATCCTCATTGGCGAAGCGACCGAACGTCTCGCGCGCGGCGCCATCATCGCGCGCGAGATCGACAGCATCGCCGTGTATGGACGTGAGGAGGGTTTTCCGGTCTATGAATTGATCGGACTTGCCGGTGAGAGCGGCGGTGAGACGCTCGATTGGATCGTCCGCTACGAACAGGGCCTTGCCAACTATCGCGCACGCCGATTTGCCGCAGCACTCGCCGATTTCGAAGCCGTGCTCAGCGAACGCGGCCATGATCGACCGGCCGAACTCATGCGCGAGCGCTGTCGGCAGTTCCTCGCCGACGCGCCCGATGCGTCATGGCGTCCGGTCGCGGCGCTGACGACGAAGTAGTCGGAATATCCGGAACAGGTTGCCGCACGACGTGGGTGGTCGGCGGGGCTCCGCAATCCCGTTCAGGGTTGAGCATCCTTGGCCACCACGAGATTCAGATTGCACGTCATAGCCAATCCGCCTAATACAATTGGACAAATGAACAAATAGCATGGTCGAATACCGAAAGGTGGGCCATGGAGGAACGGTGCCCTGGGCGTGCAGCGCGCGAGGGTGGCCAAGGATGGTAGCGCAGCATGTCGCATACGAACGCATTTGGCCTGGCGGGTGTCATCGGCATGCCGGTCGCGCATTCGCGTTCGCCCGTCATTCATAATTACTGGCTGAAGGCGCACGGCATCCGCGGAACCTACGTGCCGCTCGCGGTCGAGCCGGAGCGGCTCGAGGACGCGCTCCGCGGACTTGTCGCGCTCGGCTTTCGCGGCTGCAACGTCACCATGCCGCACAAGCAGACGGCGATGAAGCTGCTCGACCGCGTCAACGAGACGGCGACCCGCATCGGCGCCGTCAACACCATCGTCGTCGAGGAGGACGGCACGCTCTCCGGCTTCAACAATGACGGCAACGGCTTCGTTCAGAGCCTGCGCGACGCCAGGGCCGGTTGGCGCGGCTACGCCGGGCCGATCCTGCTGCTGGGTGCGGGCGGCGCATCGCGCGCGGTGGTCGTGGCGCTGCTGGAGAACGGCGCGCGCGAGATTCGCATCGCCAACCGCACGGCGGAGAAGGCGCAGGCGCTTGCAAACGATTTCGGCTCCGCCGTCAGCACCGTTGCCTGGGACGACCGCGGCGCCGCGCTCGGCGACGTCGCACTGCTCGTCAATTGCACCGATCGCGGCATGGTCGGCAAGGGTGCGCTCGAGATCGACCTGTCGCGGCTCAAGCCTGAAACGCTCGCCGCGGATCTCATCTACACGCCGCTGGAGACGCCGTTCCTGGCCGAGGCCCGCGCCCGCGGCTGCACCACGGTGAATGGGCTCGGCCTCCTGCTCAACCAGGCCCGGCTCGCCTTCAAGGCCTGGTTCGGTGTCTTGCCCGACGTGACGCCAGAGCTGATCAAGGCCATCGAGGCGACATTCTGATCCGGACGCCGGGGAGTTTCGCGCCATGACACTGCCGGCGTCCCCCAAAATCGACTGCCACATCCACGCCATCGATCCCGTTCGCTTTCCCTATTCCGATGACACGCCGTACCGTCCGAGCGGGCAGGAGATCGCACCGGCGGCGCAGCTCATCCGCGTGTTCGACGCCTTCGACGTCAGGCACGCGCTCGTCGTCGCGACCAACACCGGTTACGGCAGCGACAGCCGCATCCTGCTCGACACGCTGAAGCAGGGTGGCGGCCGGTTCAGGGGTGTGGCCGTGGTCGAGAACGACGTCGGCATCGAGGAGCTCGAACGATTGAAAGCCGCGGGCGTCGTCGGCGTTGCCTTCAACGTGCCGTTCCACGGTGCCGACCATTATCGCCATACGGCACCGCTGCTGGCGAAGCTGGCGAGCCTCGGCCTGTTTCTCCAGGTCCAGGTCGAGCAGGACCAATTGCTCGCGCTGCTGCCGCTGATCGAGGCATCGTCGGTGCGCCTCGTGATCGACCATTGCGGTCGGCCCTCGGTCGCGCAGGGCCTGAACGGAAAAGCCTTTCAGGCGCTGCTGGCGATCGGCCGCGAGCGTGACGCGCACGTAAAACTGTCCGGCACTTACAAATTCTCGCAGCAGCCGCACCCCTATGCGGACACCTGGCCGTTCATCGCCGCGCTCGTTGAGGCCTTCACGCTCGATCGCTGCGTCTGGGGCTCGGACTATCCGTTCCTGCGCGCGGCGGAACGGCTCGACTACGGGCCGCTGCTCGCGCTGCTGACGAAACTGTTTCCGGACGCGAGCGACCAGCACCGCCTGCTGTGGCGAACGCCGGCACGGCTGCTCGGCTTCGGCGACACGACAGATCGATCATAAAAAGCAAGCAAAGGGGAGGAGGACGTCATGAGGAATCTTGCAGCGCCGGTCGTCGTGGCGATTGCAGCTGCGCTATCTGCAGGTGGCGCGCAGGCGCAGAGCACAGTCTACATCCCCGACGTTATCGAGCTCTCCGGCCCCGGTGCCGTCTCCGGCACCAATTGGCGCGACGGCGTCGCGCTCGCCGTCGACGAGATCAATGCTGCCGGCGGCATTCTCGGCCGGAAGATCCAGACCGAGCATCTCGACACCCAGAGCAATCCCGGCGTCTCGCGCGCACAGGTGCAGAAGGTTCTGGACAGGGATCCCTATGTCGTGCTCGGGCCGATCTATTCCGGTTCGGTCAAGGTCAACATGGCGCTGACGCAGGCCGCCGAGATCCCGCAGATCGTCGGCGCCGAGGCCGCCGACATCACCACGCAGGGCAATCCCTGGATCTTCCGCACCGCCTTCGGCCAGCAATTCTCGATGCCGAAGATCGCCAACTATCTCCACGACAAGCTCAAGGTGAAGACGGTCGCGCTGGTCTGGGTCAACAATGATTTCGGCAAGGGTGGCCACGACAATTTCGTCAAGGAGATGAAGGCGCGCAACGTCGAGATCGCGGCCGATATCTCCACCGAGCAGGGCCAGGTCGATTTCGGCTCCGACGTGATCAAGCTGAAGGGCGCCAAGGCCGACGCCGTGTTCGTCTACACCAACGAGGAGGAAAGCGCCCGCTTCCTGATCGAGGCGAAGCGGCAAGGCCTGTCGACGCCGCTGTTCGGCGAGACCACGCTGCTCAGCCAGAAGGTGGTCGAGCTCGCCGGCCCCGCCGCCAACGGCGTGCGTGGCCATGTCGGCCTGTCCGCCGATGCGCCGGTGCCGGCGATCGAGGAATTCACGAACAAGTTCACCGCGCGCTACAAGTACCGGCCCGACCACAACGGCATCAAGGGCTACACCGCCGTCTATCTCGTCAAATACGTCACCGAAAGGATCGGTAAGTTCGACAGCAAGGCTTTCGGCGCGGCCATGAAGGGGCTGACGCTGACGCCCGACAAGGCGCCCGGCATGCTGATGGAAACAAGCTGGGACCAGAACGGCGACATCGACCGCGCCAGTTTCCTCGCCGAGATCGTCGACGGCAAGCAGAAGATCGTCGAGACCTTGCCGAAGCTGAAGGGTGGCAAAGGCGAGTAAGCGATCGGTAGCTCGTAGCCCGGATTGCACTTCGCGCGATCCGGGCTACGATCCTGCGTGCTTGATACGCAACTGAGATTCGCCCACCTGTCTGCCGGACGGCTTCAACACATGAAAACCACGCTGCTCAAATCCGAAGACTACACCCGCTCGCCCTGGAAGAACGGCGGCGGCATTTTCACCGATATCGCGGACGCCCATCGCGATGGCGCGCCGGTGAAGGATTGGGACAGCCTGCTCTGGCGCTTTGCCTCGACGCCGATCGTCGCGCCCGGTCCTTTCTCCTTTATGCCCGGCATCGACCGCCTGCAGATGGTCATCGATGGACGCGGGCTGGTGCTGAAGGCTCCGGGGCTGCAATTCGACGAGCGCGAGCCGTTCACCACCGTGCGCTTCACCGGCGAGCTCGAGATCGTGACCGAGCTCGAGGCGGGGCCGGTCGAGGTCGTCAACCTGATGGCCCGGCGCGGTGCGGCGGAGATCGAGCTCGAAGCGCTCGGGGAACCCGGCGATCGGCCATTGTCCGCCGGCACGCATCTGGTTTACGCGGCGCGCGGCGAATGCCGCATCCGCCTCGACGGCGAGGATTTTGCGATTTCGCACGAATGCACGCTGAAGGTCGAGCTGACCGAGGAATCGCGGCTCGCGCTCGTTTCGGGGCTGGCGGTGCTGGGATCGATCCGCCTCGCCGGCTAGACGGCAACCGCCCGCCGATGCGTACAATCCATGCAACTGGCCAGGTTGACGCCGCGGAGCCGGAGCACGATATCTCCCCACGTGAAGATCGCCGCGAAGGGGCAGGATATGAGCGTGCCGCAAGACAACCAGGCCCCCGCCACCCAGGCCGACGGCGTCGTCGACTGGCTGACCAACGGCACGCGTGACGAGCGCTTCATCGACAATATCTTTGCGCAGATGTGCATCCGGCTCCAGCAGGCGGGGATTCCGCTCAAGCGGTCGACGCTTCATGTCCTGATCCACCATCCGCAATGGCTGGGGGCCCGCTTCATGTGGTCCGACGGCATGCGCGAGGCGGAGATCGCGCGGGTCGACTACGACGTTCGCGAGCGGTCGGAATTCATCGGCAGTCCCGCCAACGAAATGTTCGACGGCGCGACCGAGGTGCGCGAAGATCTCGAGCGCGACCCCTCGCTCGGCCGCAAGCACGCCCTTTACGACGAGATGCGCGAGAAGGGCCTCACCGACTATGTGGCCTGGCCGCTCTATCACACGCTGGGCAAGCGCCATCTCGTCACCTTCGCGACCGACCGGCCCGGCGGTTTCGACGATGCGCATGTCGCCGCACTCAGGAAGCTCTTGCCGGTGTTGGCGCTGGTCAGCGAGATCCGCATCAAGAACCGGCTGGCGCGGACGCTGCTCGAGACCTATGTCGGCGCCCATGCCGGCGAGCTGATCCTGGCCGGCGCCACCCGGCGCGGCACCGGCACGACGGTGCGCGCCGCGATCATGATCTGCGACCTCAGGGATTTCACCAAGATCTCCGACAACTGGCCGCGCGACGACGTCATCGACCTGCTCAACGATTATTTTGACGCGATGTCGGAGCCGATCGCGCGGCACGGCGGCGAGATCCTGAAATTCATCGGCGACGGCCTGCTCGCGATCTTCCCGCTCAGCGAGCCCGGCGCCTGCGCAAAGCTGCTGCGCGCCGTGACCGAGGCCCGCCAGGCCATGGCCGCGCTGAACGAGCGCAACAACGGCACCGGCCGCGCGCCCTTGAACTACGGCATCGGCGTCCATGTCGGCGACGTCATGTACGGCAATATCGGATCGAGCACCCGGCTCGACTTCACCGTGATCGGCCCCGCCGTCAACATGGCCTCGCGCCTCGAAGCCCTGACCAAGCAGCTGGGACGAACGGTGCTGTTGTCGCGGGATTTTGCCGAGCTGGTCGACCGCGAGTTCGACCTGGAGCGGGTCGGCAGGCACGAGGTGCGCGGCTTCAGCGATCCGATCGAGCTGTTCGCCTATCACGGCTGAGGGCGGGATGCTCGCGGCTGCGCCGCCTGCCCGATCGCAGGAAGCGGATGGTCCAGACTACTGTTTCGATCCGGTCCAGCTTCCGGCGCATCCATCGGATCGCCGGAATGTGCCGGAGCCGCTGCGGCCCGAAAACCGGCCCGACATGGTCCAGGTCAGGCTCCCCGCAGCTCCGACGCCGGACGTGGCGCCGTTCGGACTGACTTGAGCGGTGCCGTACTTTCCCACCAGCTTGCCGCCGGTGATGACCACCGCGTCGGTGGAGGTGCCGCAGGGCGTGCCGACACTGGTCAGAACCCATGCGCCGTCGAGATTGCCCCCCCCGCCGCTCCTTTGCGGCGCGCGGCCCGGCGCGTCGGCCTCCGGCCTGCTGCGTCGTGCCGGCTTCGAAGGCTCGGCTGCCCGCGGCGTCTGGCGCGAACCGGATAGTGACTTTTCGTCATTGCCGATGCTGCCGCCGGCGCTCCCCGATTGCGCACGCGCCATGTCCGGCAACGCGGCAACGGCCAGCGCGGCCGACAACAGCGCGGCTTCAAGACAATATCGAAACTGGTTTTGCATATTGCATGGGTCTCAATTGCACTGGTTTCAAATGAACAGGTCCGGCCCGACCGGAACATGTCGCGCCGACAATGCAGCAAGATTTGCCGGTCCCCGCCGCACGCGTCAAGCGCCGAGCCCTCCGCGCCGGATCGTATTGCCAACGCGAGAGTGTAGCACTACGCTTTGTACCCGGTAGCCCGAACGTTCTCACGATTGGCCGCGCGTTCATGCCAAGATTTCTTCGCATCGGAGTCCATCAGTCCAACGTCTCCGGATACACGTCGAAGGCATGGTGTGTCAGGCGTGTCGGCTCGGCGGTTTTCCTGAAATGGGGCGCCGTTGAGGTTCATGGCGCCGGCGACGGGCGCAAGGTCTATTGGACGCGCCTGCCGCAGGAGAAGACAGTTCGCTGTGGCAGCGCGCAGCGCGCCCAGGATTATGCAAAGGCCGCGATCGCGCGGCGCCGCAACCATCGTTACGAACCGCTGACCGGGCCCATTGCGAACCGGCGCCGATCGGCCGGCGCCGGCGCCGAGCTCAAGCAGGCCCTCGCCACCATCCTGATCGTCGACATCGTCGGCTCCACCGCCAAAGCTGCCAAGCTCGGCGATGCGCGCTGGACCAAGATCATGGGCCACTATTACGCGGCGGTTCGTAAAGAGCTGAAGAGCTCGCGCGGCAAGGAAGTGGTGACGACGGGCGACGGGGTGCTGGCGACGTTCAAGGCGCCGGCCGCCGGCATTGCCTGCGCAACCGCGATCCGGAAGGCGGTGCGCACGCTGGGCCTCGACATCAGGGTGGGCCTGCATGCCGGCGAGTACACGGTCAGCGGCACCGAGGCGGTCGGCCTCGCCTTCCACATCGGCACCCGCGTCGCCGCCAAGGCCCGCGCCGGCGAGGTTCTGGTGTCGAGCGCGGTCAAGGAGCTGATGAAGGCGCAGTCCCAGATCCGCTTCGCCGATCACGGCATGCACCAGCTCAAGGGCGTGCCGGAGCGATGGCGGCTGTACCGCGTGGAGGGGTGAGGGCGGGCCGGCCCGCGTTCCGGTCCGGCGGCCCCGCTATCGGCGCTTGAGCGTCAAGGCAGGCGCGACCGCTGCCACCACGCCGTCACCTCATCTGGACGACGACTTTGCCCCTGGCCCGCCCCTTTTCGAGATAGGCAAGCGCCTCTTTGGCCTGTTCGAACGGAAAGACCCTGTCGATCACCGGCCGGATGCGCTCGGCCTCGAGAAGCTCGCCGATCTCGGCGAGTTGCTTGCCGTCGGGATGCACGAACAGGAACGAATAGGCGGCGCCATTCTTGCTGGCATGGCGAATGATCTTGCGGCTCAGCAATCCGAACAGCAACACCATGAGGACATTCATCCCCCGGGCACGCGCGAACGCCGCGTCCGGGGGCCCGATCAGCGAAGCAATCGTGCTTCCCGGCTTCAGGATCCGAAGCGATTTTTCGAGCGCATCGCCCCTGAGCGTGCCCAGCACGGCGTCGTAGTCCCGCAGCACCTCCTCGAATTTCTGTGTCGTGTAGTCGATCACCTCGTCAGCCCCGAGGCTGCGCACCAGATCGATATTGCCGGTGCTGGTCGTCGTCCCCACCCGGGCGCCCAAAACTTTCGCGAGCTGGATCGCGAAGGTGCCGATCCCGCCGGCGCCGGCGGGGATGAACACCTTCTGACCGGGCCTGAGACGTATGCGCTCTCTGAGGGCCTGCAACGACGTCAGGCCGGCCATCGGGATCGAGGCCGCCTGCACGAAGTCCAGGTTGGCCGGCTTGAGCGCGGCAGCGTCCTCCGGCACGCGCGCGAATTCGGCAAGAGCGCCGGTTCCGAGATCGAAGATGCTGGCGAAGACGGCATCGCCCGGCTTGAAGCGGGTCACGCGGCTTCCAACCTCGACGACGAAGCCCGCAAGATCGCTGCCCAGCGTGGCCGGCAGTTGAAACTTGAGGATCGGCTTGAACATTCCTTTCGGAATCATGTTGTCGACCGGGTTCAAGCCCGCGGCGTGAACCTGGACCAGGATTTCGTTCGGCGCGGGCGCCGGCCGGGGAATGTCGGCCAACGCGACCTGATCCGGCTTGCCGTAGCGCTTGAAGACAAGAGCTTTCATTTTTCCTCTCGGTCCGAAGGTTCTTCGCAAATGGCGGCAGCAGGCCGCGCGTGCGCCGATTGCGCGCCGTCAGAAGGCCCGGGCGGTGCGCGCGGACTGCGATGCCGCCGGTGCATCTAGCCGCAGGTCCTTTCGAATTCCGGCATCCACCAGGACGGCTGGCGCAAACCGGCGCAGAAATCGCAGGCGCTTTGCGAGGCTGCCGGCCGTGTACTTGAGCTGCGGGCGCGCCGCGCTCGCCGCCTTCAGCACGGTCTCGGCCACCACGCCGGGCTGTTCGGCCGTCGCCATCACCTCGTTCACCCGCCTGGTCACGCCGGCGCGCGCCTCGCGATATTCATCGAGCTTGGCATCGGGCTCCAGGAAATTGGCGTCGAACGGCGTCCTGGTATAGGCGGGCTCGATCACCGAGACCCGGATGCCTCGCGTGCGCAGTTCATGGTCGAGCGATTCCGAATAGCCGGCCACCGCGTGCTTGGTTGCGGCATAGAGCGCGCCATAGGGCATCGGCAGAAAGCCGAGCACGGAGCCGATGTTGATGATGCGGCCGCTCCCCTGGCGCCGCATGTGCGGCAAGACGGCCCGTGTCATCCGGATCAGCCCGAAGAAGTTCGTCTCGAAGATCGCTCGGGCCTGATCCATCGAGCTCTCTTCCGCTGCCGCGGGGGCAACACCGAAGCCGGCATTGTTCACGAGCAGATCGACGCGGCCCTCTCGCCTTATCGCCTCGCTGACGGCGGCTTCCACCGATGCATCGCTGGTGACGTCGAGGGACAGCATCTCGAACGGTTGTCTGCCGGCCTGCGCGCCTCGCCGGCTGGTGCCGTAGACCTTGTAGCCGGCGTCGGCGAGCCGCTTCGCCGTGGCTTCGCCGATCCCGGACGAGGCGCCGGTCACGAGCGCGACCTTTGGCGTGATCCTGTTCATGAGCTTCTCCAGTGCTGTCATGGACCGTGAATTGATTTGATTACGATCGTAATTAAAGATATACATGACGACCGTAACTATAATTGTCAAGCCCGGGGGACCCGCCACATGCGCGTTTCAAAAGAACAGGCTGCCAAAAACCGCGAGCACATCCTTCAGGCCGCCTCCCGCCTGATGCGGGAGCGCGGCATCGCCGGCGTCGGGGTCGATGCACTCGCCGAGGCCGCCGGCATGACTCACGGCAGCCTGTACAGTCAGTTCGGCTCCAAGGAGCGGCTGGTCGAGGAGGCGATCGCCCATGCGATCAGCGCCAAGGGCCGCGAACTGCCCGCGGTTTTTGCGCTCGACGACTATGTTTCGGAGTACCTCTCGCCCGCGCATCGCGACGATCCCGCCGGCGGCTGCCCCTTCGCAGCTCTCGCTTGTGAGGTGTCACGCCAGAGCAGCGGCGTGAGGGAGCGCTTCACCGCCGGCGTGCGCGGCGCGATCGCCCTAGTGAGCAGCCGGATGCCCTCCGCACTGAAGCCGCGGCAGCGCGAGGACAAGGCGCTCGCGGCAACCGCATCGCTGGTCGGCGCCCTCGTGCTCGCCCGCGCCGTGAACGATCCCAAGCTGTCGGATGATATTCTTCGGGCGACGAGGAAGGAGCTGTTGGGGTGAGAGCGCTCTGAATTCTGGGAGTGTCGAACCGGCGAAAGCGGCCGGATTCGATGATCGCACCGTCACGGTAATCGGGCGCGCGCGTCCTCAAGGTCGGCAAACGGTCACTCTGTCGGGGGCGCGGCCCGCGCGAAATAGCGTGGCGGAGCGGTCATCACCTCGTCATCAGCGCACGCCCGTGCCTTTGCAGCGCTGGCACTTCACCACCTTGTCGCCCTTCTTGAGCAGGCCTTTGCCTTCGCAGTTCTTGCACTTCTGCTTCTTCTTGATGTTCGGGCCTTTTTCACTGGCCATGGAAGTCTCCTGCCGCGAGAGAGCGGTGAACCGCTGCTCGGTATAGGCTGGGCTCGGCGAGAGCGGTAGTCGATAATCCAGACGGACGCCGACGATGTTGCCATTTTCAGTCAATGTCGTCTCCGGGCCTTTCCTGGAGGCATGGGGGTTATCCGGCATCGATCGTCTGCATGCAAGCTTCGACGCCAACACCTTCGCCGCGCGTCTTGAAGGCGGTGACCGCTTCGCCATGGTCTTCGCCGGCATCACGCCTCATGCCGGTATGCGATCCCACCGGCTTCATGCTGCCGTCGTCTTCGGAAAGCGCGACGAGTGGCAGCAACAAGTTTCGTCCTCTCTTACCCGGGAAACGGCCTGGCATGTGCCGCAACGAGCTTGATCAAGTCAGCCTGACGGCGCACGCCGGTCTTTCCAAAGATATTCTGGAGATGCGTTTTCACGGTGGCCTCGCTGATGCCAAGCGCCTCCGCTATCCTGGGTACTCCGCTGACTTTCAGCAACGCATCAAGCACCCGCACCTCGCTCGGCGTGAGCCGAAATTGTCGCGCCGCCACTTCGGTCGGGTAACGCGCCGCCATTGACACCTTTCGGACGAAGACGGCGGCGACCGCAGAGTGGTGGGCCCCGGCTTGGCGGCGCGCCCCCGAGGTCAGCGGCAGGATATCGGCGACCCAATTCTGGCCAGGCTTGCCGGACAGCGGAATGGCAACACCATCCGCGCCGACAGCGCCGTCGCCACCGCTTGCGGCGGCGATGACATCGCGCAATACCTGCGCCGCATCTGGGTCCACGGCGATCAATGTGTGGTTGACGGCCCGCAGGATCGTCGCATCATCGAGCAGCGCTTGCGCGGCCATGTTGGAGAATGCAACGTGACAATGACTATCCAGCAGAAAAACGCCGGCGTCGAGCCCGTTGAGCGCATCTGATAGACTTCCGGCCTTTTCCTTTTGAAGGTCGATGACATTGCCGATCAATACCGCGCGGCGCACGTGGGGAACCAGCAGCTGCATGCGCTGCCGCATATCGTCGTCGGCAAGCCCTTGGCGCTCGCTTCGGAATACTCCGAACTGGGCGAAGCTCGTTGCGGTCTTGTCGAGCGTGGCAGCCAGATGATCGGCCCACCCGTTCGGCTTGACCCACTCCTTGTAGAAAGTCGTCTCGACGAACTCGCTATAAGGCAAGACGTTGGTCGTGTTGTAGATCTCCCCGATCTTGAAAAAGAATTGAGCCGTCAAACTCGGATCGAAACGGATATATTTGCTGAAATATTCGTCCACGCTGGAAGGTTCAACATTGTAGACGTAGTGAAGCTCACCCTGAACGGTGATGTCCTTCCAGTAAATTCCAGCCGCAGTTCCGCCGATGAATTGCGTCGCCTGCTCGAGAACGCCTGCCCACAAGCTGGAGTCGAGTGCTGCGTCGTAGATATTGCCGATCAGCAGCGACAAAAGTTCCGGATCGACCATTCCCGACACCGCTCGTTCGACTGACCACGATTGATGCAACTGGGCGATCGCATCAACCGACCTGTGGGACACCAATATGCTCTGAGACCTGACGGCCTTCAGTGTGTGCATGGTGCGAGTCGACTGCCTCCCACCCAAGGCGAGCGTTGTACAGGCGTAGAATATCGCAGGCCAGCCTAGATTTAGCGCGCCGGCATCGTGGCAGACTGCCGGACGGCATAGCGAACAGGCACTCTGTCGAGTGGAACGGACATTGCGATGACAGTGCTGCCTAATTTCATGAACCTTCGAGTCTGCGAAGGCAGCCCGGGTCATTGAGCGCACTGTCGCCGTAATCCCGATGAATGCATCGATGTCCCGGCGAATCGATGGTGGCGTAGAGCATCAATGCCGTGCCACCGCCAAGTAGCCAGCTTCGGACCCACCGAGACGGCCAGAATCCTTGAGCACACCGTCAGCCCAATCCCGGCTTGCAGAACGCATGAATTTGCAAGCCGTTCTGCGAAGTCTCGCCGCAGCCAAAGGCCAGCCATGGGCTTATGGCAAATAAGGTGCTTAGCCATATTAAGGCAAGAAAGAGCGCGTCTAGGATGGTCCCGTTGGAGTGTTCACTCGAACGTCCCTGCATCCGTTGAAATATCTGCGATCGAAGTACAGTTGTCTCAAGCTCGTAGCCAGGTTGCGACTCATTGAGTGCACTGTCGCGGCAATCGCGCGTTTCCCTGGACGTCCTGCTAATTTGCCGCATTTCTCAGATCGACGATGCGGGCCATTTCGCGAATGCGCGATCGTTGCTGTTCGATCGCCGCGGAAAATTCGTCGGGCGTGCCGCCGAGAACGTGCTGCCCGGCCGCTTCGATGCGGGAGCGAATCGAGGGATCCGCGGATATCGCGCGCACGTCAGCGGAGATCTTGTCCCGCAACGTGGGCGACATACCGCGCCAGCCGAACAGACCCGCCAGCCCCTCGATCTCCATCTCCGGAAAGCCGGCCTCTGCGACCGTCGGAATGCCAGGCAGGCTCGGCTCACGCTCGGAACTTGCGACGGCAAGTATCCGCGCCTTGCCGGCGGCCACCGGACCTCCGACGGCCAGCAGGGCATGGGAAAGGATTTGAACGCGCCCCTCACTGAAATCCGCTTGCTGGGTCGTTCCGTCCCGGTAAGGAACGTAGACCTGCTTGAGCGACTGCCGTGCCAGCATCGCGGCATACAGGAAATGCGGCAGGCTCGGGCCTGAACTCCACGATAGTTCGCCGGGCTTCGATCGCGTCAGTTGAGCCAATTCCGGCAGCGAACGCACCGGCATTCGATCGTAAACCGCGATGACGAAAATGGCGCTCGCCGTCGAGGAGATCGGCACCATGTCGCGGGACGGATCGTAGGGCAACACTTCCTGCAGCCGCGGGTTCACGGTAATCATCGAGGCGGTCCCGTAAAGCAGGGTGTGGTCGTCTTTTGCATTCGCAAACGCGCCGCCACCGACGATGGCGTCCGCACCGGGCCTGTTCTCGACGATGACCGGCTTGCCCCATCGCCCGGCCAGCCCTTCGGCATAGAGACGCGCACTGAGGTCGTTGGCTGACCCGGCGGCAAATGGAACGATGATCTTCACGGCACGATTTGGCCAATCTTCGCCTGCAAGACATGTGGACAGGGTATCTGCATAGACCCCGGCAAGCAGCATCGTGAATGCGATGACATTTCGAATCTGCGGCAACCTCATCGCTTTTCTCCGTTGACCAACCGTGGGCAAGACGACAAGCATCAATAAGCGTCCTGAAACGCAATGTTGCCACCCATGTGGATGGGGCGGCGATGACAATTCCGGCCGCGATACCAGCAGACCACGGATGTGGGATCTCCGTCCTGAAACTGTCGTGAAATTAACCTGAAACTTCTCGCTGCCGCCGGCGCGCAGTTTCGGGTAAGATCAGGAAAATGAAACTGATCTTCAGCTCTTTGACGCTTGATCTGGAGCGGCTTTGCCTGCATGGGCCCGCCGGTCAAATTAGGCTGCGGCCGAAAAGCTTTGAAGTGCTGCGCTATCTTGCCGAGCACGCCGGACGGGCGCTCACCAAGGATGAATTGATCGCGGCCATTTGGCCTGATGTCACCGTCAGCGAGGAGTCGCTGACCCGTTGCATAAGCGATATCCGCCTCGCGATCGGTGACGACGCGCAACGCATCATCAAGACGCTGCCCAAGCGCGGCTATCTGCTCGAGGGGCCGGTCTCGCGTGATGGCAAGGGGGCCGGCCCATTGCCTCGATCGTCTGCCGACTTCCCCGCGATCGCTGTCCTGGCCTTCGCCAACCTCTCGCAGGATTCAAGTCAGGATTATTTCTGTGAAGGGATCATCGAGGACATCATCACCGAGCTTTCGCGATTTTCCGGATTGCTAGTGATCGCGAGGAATTCGTCGTTTCAATACAAAGGCCGAAGCGTCGATGTTCGACAAATCGGCAACGAACTCGGCGCGCGATATGTTCTCGAAGGAAGCATTCAAAGCAACGACGGCACTGTTCGTATCACGGCGCAATTGATCGACGCTGCACGGGGGGCGCATCTGTGGGCGGATCGATTTGACCGGAAGCTGGGCGATACATTCTCGATCCAGGACGAAATCGCGCGGATGATTTCCGTCAAACTGGCCATCCATATCGATGATGCCGAGGCACATCGTCCGCTGGCCAAGCCGACTGCCAATTGGGACGCATACGACTACTTCCTGCGCGGCAACCATATGATGAAGCGCCTGCTTACAGGGCCGGTCGAGGAACTCTATGAGGCGCGAAAGCTGCTCGAACGCTCCATCGAACTGGACCCCGCGTTCGCTCGTCCGTATGCGGCGCTCTCGACGACCTACACCTTGGCCTGGATTAATCCCGTCAACCATGAACACCAAAGCGAGGAAACCCTGCAGCGGGCGCTTGAACTTGCCCGGAAGGCCGTCGAACTCGGTCCGAACGAACCGTTCGGATACGGAGTTCTCGCCAATGCAGCCATGTTCCAGCGTGATCGCGCGGCATGTCTGGCGGCTTGGGATCGGGTTTTTGCACTAAATCCAAACTATTGCGACTGGCGATACGGCCAATGCCTGGTGTTGTTTGGCAAACCGGAAGAGGGGCTTGCCGCTCTTCGACGCTACATGCGGCTGGATCCTTTCTTTCCGCCGCAGGCATTGATGACCGAGGGACTCGCGCATTTCGTTCAGCGGCGGTACGAGGAGGCATTGGCGCCGTTTCGCGAAATGGTCGATCGCGCGCCGAACTTTCGGAACGGTCGCATGCTTTTGGCGGCGGCCTACGGGCATTTGGGAAAAACAAACGAAGCAGGGCCGCACATAGCGGCGCTGCTCAGGATCGAACCGGATTGCACGCTGAAGAAACTATCCGGCCAGCGCTATCTCCAGTCTGCCGAAGGTGTTCTTCACTATCTTGATGGGTTGCGTAAGGCGGGCCTTCCTGAGGGATGACCGGTTGTCGAGACCGGTACTTCCCCGGCTGCGGTCTTTGCCGGTCGGGTGGAAGAGGTTGACCGCTTTTGGCGCGAAGCGGCCGTTTGGCCAAGTCTCCGAATCTATGATGCAGGCGGAGAGTCCATAGCCAGAGCAAGTGTGGAGCGGTCGTTTGCGGACTGCTGAAGTATGGCAACGGACCACGGACAACGAAGTGCGGCACTTTCTTTGGTGGGCCCGGCTGAGCGGTTTTAGGTCCTACTGGCATTTTGGGGCGGGCTTAGCTATTGCCGTCGCGCTGATCGCCGTTACCGCGCTCATAGCGTGGCGAGAGGAAAGGTCCGAGAACCGTACAGCATGGGGTTCGGAGACTCGTCTGCGCGCGTTGCGGCGAGCTCGCAAGATGACCGTGGTGACGCTGGCAGAGTAATTGTAGGTCTCCACTGGTTCGGTCTGGTTCTGGGAAAACCGAAAAGCGCGCGTCTTGATGACCAGTCCATCACGTTCCAGTTGGGCGGCGCGCGCTGGTCGGACGAGAAAAGTAACATCGGCTCCGCCCTTGATAAGCATTCCACCGAAATAGCCCCCGAGCGCGCCCGCAACCAAAACAAGATATCGCATTAGCCCCCTCCTGCTGTCAGCTTCGGCTACATATTAAAGTACGCCGATCTGACATCAGGCTAGAGGGCCGATGACGGGTATGGGCCCAACAAGCGACATCGATCATGCAACGGAACGCCCTTGGGCAGAGCGAAGAGCCTCGGTGGGGGTTTTGTCCATCCGACAGCTTGGATTGGGCACAGAATCGTCGCCAACATGAGGTGACGTACGACAATCCTGTCTGCTAACGTAGTGTTGTTCGCATATTTGGGCGCTTGTTGCCCGCCAATCTATTGGAGGATTGTGTAATGGCTTTGGCGCTAGTTACCGGAACCAGCAGTGGCATTGGACTGGCAACCTCCGTGTCTTTGGCCCGTAACGGCCACACGGTAATCGCCACGATGCGAGATTTAAGCCGAGCCACAGAGCTAAGGAAAATAGCTGAAGCCGAAGATCTGCCAATCTCGTTCGAAGAACTCGACGTCAACAGCGATACTTCCGTTGATGGTCTAATGCGGCGTTTGCTCAACGACCGTGGTCACATCGATGTTTTGGTGAACAATGCGGGTCTCGGCGGTGGAGGGTCCATAGAAGAGCTTCCGCTCGAATTTTTTCGCGGAGTCATGGAAACTAATTACTTCGGTGCATTGCGATGCATAAAGGCCCTAATTCCAAATATGCGCGCACGTGGCGCTGGCTGCATCATAAATGTTACCTCAATCGCCGGTCGGATGGCGATCGCGCCAGCAGGGTCCTATGCCGCCTCCAAATGGGCACTTGAAGCACTCAGTGAAAGCTTGGCCCAAGAGATGAAGGCATTCAATGTGCGGGTCGCGATCGTCGAGCCCGGGGTAATTGCTACTCCCATATTTAGCAAGGCACGCCCGGTCTCCCCGGATAGTCCCTATCCTCACGCACGCCGACAGCGCGCGCTGTTTTCGGCGTCCTTGACCCAACCCACATCTCCGTACGTTGTTGGAGAAAAGATTTGCGAAATCGTGAAAAGCGGCAGTTGGCAGCTCCGATATCCTGTGGGCCCCGACGCCGAACCTTTCCTTAAATGGCGTGCAAGCAAGACTGACGAGGAGATCGTGCAAATGGGCGGGGCCACAGACGACGAATTTAAGTCAATCGCTAAGCGAGAGTTTGGCCTCGACGTCATTCTCTGATGAGGCAAGAAGAAGGGAGAACAATGCGACTACAAACTTGCGGACCACTTCTGCAACGGGTCAAACGCGGCGGTTTGTCTGAAGGTTCGCTATTTCCGCTCCACTGCTCACACCGGACATGCCGATGTAGGGCGCGCACGGCTGCAATGGGCCACGAACAGACTTCTTTTCTCTTGCCGTGTCCAAGAAAAGCCGCCTCGCGGCGGCCAGACGTCGGAAATACATTTCGTTCACTACGCTAGTGCGGACTGCCGCAGAGCCTAGGCTACAATCGGCCGGTGATCCGGTAGACTCGCGCCTCGCCTTCGACGCCGCGCAGCGGCGCCTCGAACTCCTCGACATGGTGGCCCGCCAGCAGCTGGCGAACAGCGGGCGCGGTGTAGAGTGCTTCAGTGAGACAGATTTCGCCGGCGTCGGCGAATGATTGCACCCGCGCGGCAATATTCACGGTCTGGCCGAAATAGTCGAGATTTTCGTTGAGGGTCACGGCGATAGAAGGTCCGCAATGTGCCCCCATTTTGAGAATGACGGCGGGCTGGCCGTGCTTGGAGTTGAACTCTCCGATGTCCCGCAGAATGTGCAGCGCTGCCGCCACGGCATCCACCGGCTGGAAAAACGCAGCCATGACGGCATCGCCGATGGTCTTCACAATGGCACCGGCATGCCGATGGGCAATTGCGTCGAGGAGAGCGAAATGTTCGCGGACGAGAGCATAGGCATTAAGATCCCCGAGGCGCTCGTAGAGCGCGGTCGATCCCTTCAGGTCCGTGAACAGGAACGTCACTTGCCGAACGCCGAGGCCCTCCTCCTCATCAACGCGCTCTGAGCGGAAGAGCTTGCGGAACGTCTGACGCGTCAGCAGCATCCCGCCCGAGACGTAGGGATCGAATTCGAGGGTCGGCTTCTCTGGCATTTCTAAGATTTCAGGTGGCCAGTTGATCAGGAGGAGCGATCCGCGCTTAGGGCCGATGTTGCTGATCTCGAAGACCACAGGCCCCGACGGCACGGCCGCAACGGAGGGCGTGAACCGCTGCCCGTCATAGGTGGTACGAACGATCGTCGGAGTATTCGGCATCTGCACGGCCGTGGGATCGAGCACGACCGGGAGCGTAAAGCCCGCCTGCGTCTGGACATTGACGCCTGAGACCGCGCCCGGCCCAATATCGGTCTGCAGCGTCGTTGTCAGGCCGGACGGCAGATAAGTCATTCCGCGAACGAAACCGCGCAAGACATCGACAAATCGAGTCTGTCCGCCGGGCAGCCGTCCGCTGTTGGCGAACTTGAGCTTCCAGTGCAGATCTTCGATCGAGAGATTGTCGACGTCATACAAGGCGAGGCGCCGAATTTGCGGCGAGACGGAGAAGGACACTTCGATGAAGTCGTCGAGTTCGGTCTGACCCTCGATATCGCAAAGCCCGCAGACGAAATGGCTCCGGAGCGCACGGAGCCTCCCGAAGCTTTCCAGCACCAGACCCGAGTGGGGGCAGAGAATGTCCCAATGCATGTCGACCAGCCCGGCGCGAGCGGCATGGAGAAACAGATCGATCGACTCCGGCTCAGCCACACTGCGATCACGGGCGAACGCCAGCGGATTGGCGCGGTACACGCTAACCTCGTCACCACTGCGGATCAGCGTTTCGAACTTGGAGATTACGCGCGGGCTCCAAGTGCGGGCCTGCTCGATCTGCGTCATCTTGCTTTCGAGAAGACGCTCGTCAATGGATGTCATCGATCAGCTCCTGACGATGGCAGTCTATCAGCTTCGCCCGGTCCTCGCGAGCCATCCGATGCCGCAGGGCCTATTGCACTGCAAAGATTTTCAATCCACCCATGTCGCTTATGGGTCAACAGCGTCGGTTTGATGGGGAGCCGCGTCACTTCCGATCCGCCCCGATTAGCTGACCATATTCGAGCCAAACTGCACTTCGCCGTGGGCCACAATCGGACTTGGGACCATTTAGCGGAGTGGACGAAGGTCTCTGCAGGTTGAAGGCGATCATAATGTCCGGCGGCCCCCGCGACGGGAGGGGTTCCTTTTTGCTCGCCGCCGGTGTTTCCTCTGCACGGCGGAGAACAGGCATGCAGGGATCGTTGGGGGAGAAGATTGGTGAAGGCGCCCACTCCGAAGCCTACACTTGGGCGCCCGGTCAGGTCGTCAAACTGCTCAAACCCGGCGTGCCGCGGGGGATGGCCTGGTTCGAGGTGCGCATGATCCGCGCCGTGCTCGCCGCCGGGGTCCCGGTGCCTGAGGTGTTCGGCGAGGTGACGCTGGACGGGCGCTTCGGCATCGTGCTGCAGCGGCTCGACGGACCGACCCTGCTGCAGCTAACTCGAACCGGCGCGGTGACGTTCGAACAGGCCGGTGCGATCGTTGCGGCCCTCGCCATGTCCATTCACAAGACGCCCCTGCCGTCGGAGGTCCTCTCCATGCGCGAGTGTATGGAGGCTCGGTTGGATCACGACGATGGCAAGCTCCCGAAGCACATCGCCCCTGAAATCCTCACGCTGATCGATCGCTTGCCGCCCGGCGACGGGCTTTGCCATACCGACCTGAGCCCGGGGAACGTGATCATGACATCGGAAGGCCCAAAGCTGGTCGACTGGGCCGGCGTGATGTGCGGGCCCGCCGTGCTGGAGCTAGGGTTCTTACATGTTGTCCTTTCTGAACTCGCCCCGGAAATAGCCGACAATCCAGAGCGTCCGCGCGCGACCAATGCGGCCGCGCAAACCGAATACGCGCGACTGACCGGCATATCCCCCGCGGAGCTGACGGCGGCCATGGAGCCGTATTTGCCCATCGTCCGCACCTTCATCGTCCTCGGCGACGTGGTGCCGTCATTGCGGGAGCGGCTGATCCAGCGCATCGAAGCGGGGCTGCGCTCGGAAGACTGAACCGTCTTGGTCGCGCGCGAGCCGAAGGGGCCTGTCGAAGCGAGGCGTCGGTGTCTCCTTTGGGGCAATCGAAGTCCTTATTGCGAGCCTTGATCAGCTCAGCGCAATGGTCAAACAGCCCAACCAGCCGCTCACGGTTCACGTTGCGGCCCATACGATTTTCAACGGATTGATGGAAGTTCGCGACAAGCTGGCGGCACGCAAGCCGGGCGAACCCAATCCGCTGTTCGATCCGGATGCGTTGCTCAAAATGCTCGCCACACAGCGCAGCGGCGCCGAACAGCGGCTTGAGATTGAACGCAAGGCCGGACGCTGAGGGATCCCCGGGATTGGTCGAGGAGGCCCGCTATCGAAGGTAACCGGACCATCCTACGAAACTCGGAAGACTGCAGCCCATCAGGTCTAGTGAAAGATCGCAATACGTCGCTTGTTATCCGGCCGGATCGCTTGGGCGGCCACCACATCATAGCGCCACGGCGAAGCAATAGTGACCATCTTCATCGGGCCGTGGCGCGCCAATCTCGTAAAGCCGAAACCGCTCTTCCATCTCGCCTGCGTTGCTTAGCGATCAACAGCGCCTTTCACAGCTCCGCACGTTCGCCGCCTCCTGCGAACAGATACTGACCATTTCTGTGGCGGTAACGGTGGCGGCGATTTTCAACCCCCGTGCCGCCAATGCGTAATGCGTTGTTTTCATTGGTGGGCCCGGCAGGAGCATCCACCATCCTCGATTTGCGCCTGATCTTCACGAAATGCCGGTGGACAGGTAGACAATATGTCTCACCTTTGTGCAACACTCTCTGTCTCTTTATGCTCGTTGGCAAGCGCAATATGTGTTCGCTCCGATGCGCGAGCAAACAATCGAGATTGAAGCTTGCACTAGGTCGAGCTTCCATTCGCAGGTCACGTCAGTACCGAGTATCTGTACGAGCACTGTAGGGGGGGGCTTTGCAGCCCGATGGGCGACGTCCGCATTCTGCAGGCACGCGCCGAACTGGCCGTCAGTGAAGGAGTCCACTTAGCTGGATACGTTTCACGAGCTAGGCCGCCAGCGACGGGCATTGCTATCGCAATGCCTGAGCGCGACATCTCTCAGCGGTTGATTCGTCGTCTAAGGCGAAATACAACAAGCGGGCGGCTTTGGATTGGCATGAAACATGCGCGAAAGATTCCCGGGTTATTACACACCATCCGACGAAGAGTTCAAGAAGCTATGGGAAGAATGCCTTTTCATCCCAGACGCAAATATTCTACTTCATCTGTTTCGGTACGGATCAAACACGACCGCTCAAGTCTTGGCTACACTCCAAGCTCTGAAACCTAGAGTGTGGATACCCTATCGAGTTGGGTTTGAATTTCACAGAAAATGGAGAGATGTTGACCAGGCAAATCGTGATGCTTACGACAAGTTGTCTCGTGACATTGAGGCGCAGGGCAGGAAGCTGAGTGGTCTCTTCGACGAGTACACACGCCATCAAACGATCGATGCTCAAAAAGAAAAGGTGGAGATCGATAAGTTCATCAAAGATTTTCTTGCGCGTATCGAGGCTAGCAAGCGAAAGCATCCCAAACTTGAGGATGCGCACCAGGTTCTTAATAGGCTCTCCAATCTAATTGGGGATGCAGTCGGTGCTACTCCCTCCGAAGAGCAACTCGCGGAATTAGTCAAAGAAGGTAAGCGCAGGTTTGAGAATGCAATTCCTCCCGGTCTGCGGGATGCAAAAAAAGGAAGGTTCGGAAGCCTACGGCGACTATTTCATTTGGAAAGAAGCGTTAGACAAGGCCAAGGAGGTTCAGAAGCCCGTCGTAATCATCACTGATGATGTTAAGGATGATTGGTGGCTTGAGTTTCGAGGCCAGAAGATAGGTCCCCGGCCTGAACTTGTCGCCGAAATGATGGCCTATTCCGGCCAACGATTTTATCTCTACACGCTTAGTCAGTTCCTAGACTATGCAACAGGCTTCCTTAATCAAAGGATCGATCCTGCCGCGATTCAAGAAATTCGGCATGATGAAGTGCAGCTAAGGAAAGCTGCCGATAGCTGGAAGTTGCCTGATACAGCTCAGCCAAGGCTAAAGCTAAAGTTCTCGCTGCTACGCGAACGAGACGTTTTGCTGCAGCGAATGCGGCTAATCGATAGCGAGATTGAAAATGTAAATATGACCGAGACCGCGAATTTTGAAGAAAAAATCCGATCATTGATCAATCTAAAGCGGGAACTTAGGCATCGCTATGATCGGACAGTCCACAATATCAAGGCAGTGCGGAAACTGGAAAAGGCGTCGGGAGACGAACTTACCAATTCAACGCTCGAATACGCCGTCCTGCAAGACTACATGCGAGGACGAAAAGCACTAGAACAACTAAAAGAACGACACCTTCCAATTGAGGGGGCGCTTGATCAAGCGCCTCCGGATGAAGAAGAGGAAGAAGAAGAGGAAGAATGATCAGAGTTGAGCCGAGCAAAGCCTCTGTCTTCCCCAGCTTCAAGACTCGCTGCGAGCCACTTTGAGAGCAGCATTGAAGTTCTTCAAACCCAGCTACACATTTCGGAACTTAGGAGTGTGCAGACTGCTTATACGGTGACGACAGCAAAGATCGAAGACGCTACCCGGAGGGAAGCGCGTGCTTCGGTACGGACCAGAGCTGCTATCGCCATACGTCGGAAACACTCATTGAGAATGCACGGTTAGCTTCTACGTCCATAACAAACTCATTCCAAAGTTCTCGGCCTAGTTTGCGCGCAGCAAAAGCACCTGCCATCGTAACAAACGATTTTAGAACTTTTGTTTGATCAGATAGGAACTCATGGATTGTCGGTTCGATACTACGTCCATATGCTAGAAACAGCGCTTCCCGATAATTTGCCTTACCTCTGTATCGAAATGCTTGATGTACGAACCCAATGCTCCGCCCAGCAAGTCGTTTGTCTCTCAACTCGCGAGCTGCCTTGGTGCGAAAGTTGTCTACGTTCAATTGTTTGAACTCGGTTGTCCTTCGTACCTCTTCGGTAGCGCGCCACGCATACCATTTTGCACTACCGGACAGATACGCGCACGCCGCACCCCTTGCTTGATCTATGGACATCGGCGTCGCGAGCAGAGTTCCAGTACTTTGGCCTCGATAAGCATCCAGTTCGGGTTTGTATGCTGCCTCCAGAAGGCTGGATACTCGCCAGTCGAAGGGCGGGAGAGCTAAGTTACGCGCAGCAATCTCCAAATCCCAAAGTCTAGCCGTTCCCGAATGATCTTCTTGGAATGAACCGTTTTGTGCGGCGATCATCGCGCTCGCGGCATTTGAGATGCCGTAGTACCACGCCAAGATGCCGATCCGGCAGAAGTCTGCGGCTGGCCTTAAGTCTTTCATCTTGTCCAAAGAAGATAGATGATGGAGGCTCAAGAATAGTTGTTCAAGCACCGTATTCTGAACGAGATCGCTCATTTCTCGCTTGCCCAAGGCCGCGTAAGCCTGCGTCGCTGAGCGGAAGTCGATCTCTCGCTCCGAGATTAGCAGTCTAACCGCGCGCATCCAGTTCACGGTGGATGGCAACGCAAACTGCGGGTCTGGCTTTCCCTCGGGCTCGTTAATCGTGCCTTGCTCGATTATTCGCTTGTATAGCATTTAGTGCCCTTCATGCTCGTTCGTTCCGCGCATGGATGATGATCCCCAGGTGGCAAAAGCATGAGTGGACAGGCTATCTGGCCATCAACTCCTTCACCTTTCCCACCGCAGCCGCGTTGTGGTTGTCCTTAAGAAACTCCTCAACCGTTAGCTTCTTGGTGCCCGCGCTATCCTTTCCTTTTCCGTGCGCGTCAACGTAGGACCATTCGTGCTCGATGTGCCGTGACCCATCGTCATTAGCAACAAAGTACCACCAGTCTTCGTTTTGCCCGAGCGCGCCTCTACGAGTTTCAGTGATCAAGGTCCTCGTTGCCATCGTGAACTCCTGTGTTGAGTAGGTTCAACTTAGGTTTGTGTTGAGAATATCAATCTCCAGCGGGCTGAGATCAGCGTCGCCGTTCGAGGCCATCTGACGAACGACTTCTAATGCTTCATCGGGATTTTCTTCTGGTAGTCTGCGATTGAGCTTCTGAATGAGGGGGAGAGGAATGCCAAATTCTTCCAATGTTCGCAAATTGCCAGGAAGAAACCAGTTCTGCAGCGCACGAGCAAAAAACGAATAGTCAACGAGGTCTTCGCGAACGGAATTGACCACGTCCTCCACCGCCTTCAGTACTTCAGGAAACGTGAACTCAGCGCCGCGAAGAAAATTGAAGCAGCGATCAATGGGCTCTTGCGCAGCGAGCCCTTCCGACCGAACAAATCGCGCGAAGAAAGTGCTCAAGTTACCGGCACTGCGAAGTGAGTTTGAAAAATATGCCGCTTGCTCAGCGGAAAACATTCCATGTTTCTCAAACTCGAGGTTATTCCATGCCAGCAAGAAGGCAGCTTCAATTTCTTCGTACCGTCCGAACCCGCGCCAAACGAAGCTATCGTCTTTGGCGCTCAGTCGGCTTTCGACTTCGTCACGAAGCGAATTTAGCTGCTCAATGCCAAACCTCGACCACTTTTGAAGCAGGCTCGCGGGTAGTGAGCTTGTTCGCAGTAGAAGCTCGCGCTTTCCTTTGGCACGGGGGCTCAGGCTATCTATGGGCACATGCATAATCATTTCGTCAGATGCGTGCTCAAAACCGCTAAAGAGTGGAATGTCGATGCCTAAGGTCGATGGTTCGGGAGGCGGATTAAAGAGGAATATGCGGCCGATATAGTGCTGAAACATTCGGCCTGCTCGGCCTTTGATGTTGTCGTAGGTAAAACGATCTAACTTCTTCTTGCTGATATATTTGTCGTAGATGATTACGTTCTTTGCTGCCGTGTTGACGCCTTCGATTAAAGTCGATGTGCAGATTAAGATCGGAATTTTCGACTTGTTGAAAAGATTGATCTCATACTGCCCAATTGATCGAGGAACGCGGCCATGATGTATCCCAATTCCTTTTCTGATGGAGTTCGCGAGTATCCATTTCTCGTGGAAGCTGTCTGCGAGCCAATCTCCAAGTTGGTCTAAGTCACCAATTGGGTCTGATAGCCGCTCGATGATCTGGGTCGCGAGTCGCGCGGCAGACTGAGGAGAGCGAACGTAGATCAAGGTCGGCTCGCCCTTTGTCTCTTCGATAACCTCGATTAGTTCGTCGATGTTTGGCCCGTTCGCTGTGTAATCGACGATGTCGGCGGCAACCGGAGAAAAAGTTGTGCTGTAAAACTCGACAGCCTTAGGGAACAAGGTGTTTGGCGTAATTTCATCAATTGAAGGACCTAGCAGATAAATTTGATCTGCGGCCTTTGCGTATTGCGCCATGACCGAATTTAGAGCCAGTGCGCGATTGTCGCCCCGGTCCAGATCGAGTTTATAAAACTCGTCTATCACGAACAGATTGACGCGCTCAGTTATTTCGCGTGTTGCAATTCGCTCTTGCGTGCCGACATAGATGTTCAGTTGCCCTGCGGGTGATTGGTAATCGTGAGTTATGATGTTGTAGTCAGGGAAGCGCCTGCGCAACCTCTTGCGATATTCGTCAAGCAGAGCAAGCGTTGGAACGACGATCACCACGCAAGGCGGGCGTTTGCTTGAGATCAAGGCGTCAACTAACAGGCTCTTTCCGAAACTTGTGGGAGCCGAAAGTATCAATGACTTGCCTGAAATGAGCAGCCCGAAAACCTTCATCTGTTCCAGGTGAAGCGTAATATCTTCAAGGGCTGGGAGCCGCATCGCGTCAGCGGCCAGTAGATTTGTCCAGCGCGTTTCGTTTTCTATGTACGGATACAGCCCTGCAACGCGCAGAATGTCATTTATCATGTCCCCAAGGTTGGGTACTGCTTGAACAAGACTTTGTTTTTGTGCAACTAGCCGAACGATCAAATCTAGGGACTGCGCAATCGGTATCTTTGGATCTTGCCAAGCGAGCGCAACGTCGCGGCAGATGGCAAATGCCGATGCTGCATCGAACTCTGTTTGTGCAAGTGTCTCGCGAAGTTGAGTTACATTCACGTGAAAGCTTCCAGCCTCGAAACAAATTCAGCCTCTAGGGCGTCTTTGTCGTTCAAAGGAACGTAAATCGCTACAATATCGAGTTCGGTGCCATATCGTTTGTGCAAATGTTTCTGCATCCTGGCGAGGCGAGATTTGACTTCGGCACTGTAAGTGACGGGCTTCGCGCCGATTTGTTTGCTCGTGCAGTTCGCTGCGACGAGGACGGGAACGACCATTCGGTTGACGATCTCATCCAATGAGGCGTTAGCGTCGAAAATCCATGATAGCTTTTCACTCAGCGGGTCAGTTGGAGAGATTTTTGGACCAATCAGCGCCTTAACTTCCTCTAGGAAGCCTGCGTCAAGGTGATCTGATAATGTTTTAAGCGCGGAAGAGAGTGCTTGATCGGTAAGCGCTGTCTTCAGGCCACAGCTCTGAGGTCGTGACGGCAATAGGCCCAGGG
>NZ_JALJRD010000021.1:0-89309 GCF_024519875.1 Bradyrhizobium sp. Bra64
TTCGCGCAGCGGACCGCGGGTGCCAGCCGGCACCCGGCCTTCCCTGCGCCCTCTTGGCTTAAAGAGGGTGGAGAAACGAAGCAAAGCTCGGGCGAATTGTGCCGCGAGGATGCGAAGCCGTGCCTGCAAGTCGAAATGCGTATCGGAGGAACGCGATGCCGCCCCTTGCTCCGTCATTGCGAGCGCAGCGACTTGTCCGCCGTGGCGATGTCGAGAGATCGAGCGTCTCCCTCACTCTCGTGCCCCGGACGCAGCGCAACTTCCCCGGCGATGCGCAGCTTCGTCCGGTGCGGTGCGCTGCTGAGCCGGGGCCCATGTCTCCGCATTCCGCCATGCAACTTCCGGGTCCCGGCTCTGAGCGGCAACGCTTCGCGTTGCAGCGCGTCCGGGAGACGGGAGTGGGCAATGACGATGTGGGACGAATTCGGCTACCACCGATAGCTCAACGTGCCGAATACCTGGCGCCGCTCGCCGGCATAGCAATAACCGGCCTGGCAAGTCTGGTACTGCTTGTCGAACAGATTGGTCGCGTTCACGCGCATATAGGCGCCCTGGAATCTCCGGTCGAGCTTGCCGACATCGTAATCGATCACGGCATCGAACAATGTCTTCGCCGCATTCTCGAACGTATTCTGGTCGTCGCCGAAATTGGCGCCGATGTAGCGCGCACCGAGGCCCAGTCCCAGTCCTTCGAAAGGCGTGCCGGACTGGAACGTGTATTTGCCGAACGTCGCAAACGAGTCCCTCGGGATGCCGGAATACTGATTGCCCGTGGTATCGGCATTGCCTCGCGTGATCACGACGTTGAGATGGGTGTAGGCAGCGGTGAAATCGAAGCCTGGCTTGAGTGTCAGCCCGGCCTCGAGCTCCAGTCCCTTGGACTCGATCTGTCCGGTTGCGGCCTGGAATGCAATGTTGTCGGGATTGGTGCGCAGAACATTGTCCTGCTTGATGTCGAACACGGCGGCCGTCAACAGCAGCGGAACGTTCGGCATCTGATACTTGATGCCCGCTTCGGTCTGCTCGCCGGTGGTGGGCTTGAACGTGGCCCCTGTCACGTCGACGCCGGTTTGCGGGCTGAACGACGTGGCATAGCTGACATAGGGCGCAATTCCGTTGTCGAAGAGATAGCTCAGGCCCGCGCGGCCAATGAAGGCCGAAGGTTTCTGGGTCTCCGGCGTTCCGTCCAGCGTCGTCGTCGTGCTCTGCGAGACCCAGCTCTGACGACCATTGAGCGTCAGAATGAAGCCCCCGAACTTGGCTTGCTCCTGCACGTAGACTCCGACTTCGTCGGTCGACTGCTTGGTGAAGATCGAGAATGGCGGCGAGGATTTCGCCTGGGCGCCGTAGTTCATGGTCAGGAGATTGAGATCTGGCGCCGGCCCGTACCCGATCTTGTCGTCGTAATGCTGGTGACTGTAGTCCAGGCCGAACAGGACGGTGTTCCTGACCGCGCCAAGCATGAACTTGGCCTCGGCCTGATTGTCGAGGGTCGCCGTCTTGAGATTGTCCACGATGCGCCAGGCCGAACGCGACGCGGTCTGGGTCGTGGTGTCGAGAGAATCGATCTGGGTGTATTTCGCGTCCACGCCGACCTGATAGAACCGGAAATTCTGCCGTACCGTCCAGGTGTCGTTGACGTTGTGCTCGAACGCATAACCAATGCGGAACTGCTTCTGGTCCATGGCACTGAACGCCGGATCGTTCGAATAGATGTTGGTCAGCTTCCCGTCGGCCGTGCGCGCGTTTCCGATGCTCGCGGCAGTGCGGCTGGTCTGATATTCTCCGAGGATCGTGAACGCCGTATCGAGGTTCGGCTTCCAGGTCAGGGCCGGCGCAATATAGGCCCGGTCGTCGTCATTGCCGGGAAACCAGGTTCTTGCGTCGCGCAGCAAGCCCGTGAGCCGGTAGTACAGTTGATCGCTGCCGGGAACCGGTCCGCCGACGTCGAAACTGCCCTGGTAGCGATCGTAATTGCCCGCCTGCAACTGCACCTCGCCGAACGCAGTCATTGGTGGCCGCTTCGTCGTGACGTCGACGATGCCGCCCGGAGAGCCAAGGCCATAAAGGCCCGAGGCCGGTCCCCGGAGAATCGTCACGCTGTCGAGCCCATAGGGCTCGATCTTGGGGATCACGAAGTTGCCGCCGCCCTGACGCAGGCCGTCGCGATAGATGCCGGTGTAGGTCGCGTCGAAACCGCGAATGTAGAAGCTGTCGAAGCGTGGATCGTAGCCGAAGGCCGAGGTCGTGACGCCGGGCGTGTAGTTGATGGCGTCCTTCAGCGTCTGAACGTTGCGATCCTCCAGCTCCTTTTTGGTCACGACCGTGAGAGACTGTGGCGTTTCGATCAACGGCGTGTTGGTCTTGGTGCCGGCGGAGCTGCTGGTCGCGACATAACCGGTTGTCGCTCCGGCTGTGACGAGTCCAGTCGCCTGTGGGGTCCGATTCTGATTGGCCGCCACGTTGTTGCGCCGGCTCGCCGAAACAGGACGCAAAGACCACGTACGCTGATTGGATGCGACGTTGCTGCGCTTTTTCGCTGGGTCCGGCGCTTCGACGGTGACCGGCGGCAGGTTGCTGGTCTGGGCCTGTGCCTGGGAAGACAATGCTTCGACAGCTACGAATGCGATCGAACCCAACATCGTCGCCTCGATCGCAGCTGTCGTTCCAAGCCAACGATGTTTCCTCTCCGACAAAGCCATGCCCACGGATGATGCTTCCCAATTTCGCCGAACTGATATCGCGCGAACGCGCTGCTGCATGCAGACGCGCGTCGATCGACGCGGAGTTCTATTGGTGAAGCAGTCGGAATTCCACACGCGCAAAATGGAATTGCTTGAAGCTGCGTGTGAGCGATTTTGGAATGATTCAAGATGCGTGTGGAATAGGCGAGATGTTCGCGCGAGTTTTCGTTCGACGACCAAATCAAGCCGCGTGCGGCAGATGCGCGTACGGCCTCTCCGTTCGCGCGATCTTGGCGCTCCGATCGATGGAGTTGCCGAATGTGGCGGGGCGTTGTCGGTCGTCTCGCTTATCGAGGCGATCGCCGAGCATGTCGCAAGCCGGTCACCAGGAAATCGGGATTCGCTGCGCAAATCCGCCGAGATCGGTGTCGGGACTCAGAGGCTGGCGGTCGAGCGGCCGGTTGTTGTTGCCACGGGCGAAGGAGGTGCCTGGCGGCAACGCGTAGTCGGTGAATTTGCGCTCGCCCGGCAGCACCTCGGTCCCGCCATCCAGCCAGGACCGTTTGCTCACATAGATACGGGTGCCCGGACCGGACTGGTACGAACGGTTGGGGCCGCGCGGACCGTAGTCATAGACCGCGCCTTGTGGCGTCTGTTGTCGGTCGCGCTTGCCTGCCGTCGCGGCATGAGCGGAGAGGGTCGAGGCGAAGATGGCGACCAGCGCCGTTCCGGTCATGACAAGCGCGTTCATCGGCAAATACCCCATGCGAGTTCCTGATGCCGTCGCCTCTCGCACCCGCCTGGAGGTCTGTAAAGAATTCGGACGTTGCGCGATGTTTCCGGACGCCTGCATGGGCGGGCCCCATGCGGGGCAGCTTCGACGTCGGCCATTCGCCGCCGACAGCGCGCGTGGTCGTCGCGGCCGCGACGCCCGCGCGGCCGCTCACCCCATCAAATTCAACGACCGGAAACAGTGCAGCAATCTCAAAGCCACACCGCGGCCACAGCCGTTTCGTTTCAGAGCAGGTGAGTGTTCTTGAGGTGTGGAATGTCGTTTTTGCGGACCTGGCTGATCGTTGTGGTGATGTGCGGCGTAACGATTGCAAGCTCACTTCCGCTTGCCCTGTTGCCGCAACCGGCCGCCGCGCAGGCGGCGGAGGCGATCGTGGTCGAAGGTAACCGCCGCGTCGAGGCCGAGACGGTTCGTTCCTACTTCAGGCCGGGCGCAGGCGGCCGCCTCGATCAGCCCGCGATCGATGCGGGTCTCAAGGCGCTGGTCGGGACCGGCCTGTTTCAGGACGTGAAGATCGGCCAGGCCGGCGGCCATCTCGTGGTGTCGGTGGTGGAAAATGCCGTGATCGGCCGCATTGCCTTCGAGGGCAACAAGAAGATCAAGGACGAGCAGCTCTCGGCCGAAATCCAGTCCAAGTCGCGCGGGACTTTCTCGCGGGCCCTGGTGCAGTCGGACACGCTGCGCATCGCCGAGATCTACCGCCGTTCGGGCCGCTACGACGTGCGCGTCACGCCCGAAATCATCGAGCAGCCGAGCAATCGCGTCGACCTCATCTTCACGGTCCAGGAAGGCGTCAAGACCGGCGTCAAATCGGTCGAGTTCATCGGCAACAGCGCCTACTCGGCTTCGCGTCTGCGCGACGTGATCAAGACGCGTGAGAGCAATCTGCTCAGCTTCCTCGGCAACAACGACATCTATGATCCCGACCGCGTCGAAGCCGACCGCGACCTGCTCCGCCGCTTCTATCTCAAGAACGGCTTTGCCGACGTCCAGGTCGTGGCCGCGCTCACCGAATACGATCCGGAGAAGAAGGGCTTTCTCGTCACCTTCAAGATCGAGGAAGGCTCCCAGTACCGCGTCGGCAGCGTCGACTTCCGCTCCAGCATTCCGAACTTCGATCCCAGTTCGTTGCGGAGCTTTTCCCGCGTCAACGTCGGCTCGCTCTACAACGTCGAATCGGTCGAGAAGTCTACCGAAGAGATGCAGGTGGAGGCCTCGCGCCGCGGTTATGCCTTCGCCGTGGTTCGTCCCGGCGGCGACCGCAACTTCGAGGCGCACACCGTGTCGGTCGTGTTCAACGTCGACGAGGGCCCGCGCACCTATATCGAGCGCATCAACCTTCGCGGCAACACCCGCACGCGCGACTACGTCATCCGTCGGGAATTCGATATCTCCGAGGGCGACGCCTACAACCGCGCCCTGGTCGACCGTGCCGAGCGGCGCCTGAAGAACCTCGACTACTTCAAGAGCGTCAAGATCGTCACCGAGCCGGGCTCGTCGAGCGACCGCGTGATCCTGATCGTCGACATGGAAGAGAAATCGACCGGTGACTTCTCAGTCTCCGGCGGTTACTCCACGACCGACGGCGCGCTGGCCGAAGTCTCGATTTCCGAACGCAACCTGTTCGGCAAGGGGCTCTACGCCAAGGCGTCGGTCAGCTATGGCCAGTATTCGCGCGGCATATCGCTGTCGTTCGTCGAGCCGTATCTGCTCGATTACCGCCTTGCACTCGGAATGGATGTCACCTGGCGCCAGCAATTGTCGAACAGCTACACCAGCTACGGCGTGACGACGCTAGGATTCTCGCCGCGCCTGGGCTTTGCGCTGCGCGAAGATCTCTCGCTCCAGCTGCGCTACTCGCTCTACCAGCAGAGCATCACGCTCGCCAGCGCCTATAACAACTGCAACAACAACGCGGCCAACTCGTCGCTGGCGTACAACCCGACACCGGCCTACATCAAGAACGTCCTCGGCGGCGTGGACCCGACCAATTCCACGGATTCTGGCGTCTACGGATACGGTTGCTACGGCGACGGCGAGTCGAGCCTGCCGGTCCGAAAGGAGCTGGCGAACGGCCGGACCTGGACCTCGGCGCTCGGCTACACGCTGACCTACAACACGCTCGACAACACCAAGAACCCGACCGACGGTCTGCTGATCGATTTCAAACAAGACTTCGCGGGGGTCGGCGGCGACGTGACCTATCTGAAGACTGCGATGGACGCCAAGTACTACACGCCGCTGGTCTCCGAGATCGTCAGCGTGATCCACTTCCAGGGCGGCATCCTCAGCAAGCTCGGCGACCAGGACTTGCGCATGCTGGATCACTTCCAGATGGGGCCGAACCTCGTGCGCGGCTTTGCCTCAAACGGCATAGGTCCGCGCGACATCACCTACGCAAGCCTAGGTGTCAGCGGCGATGCCCTCGGCGGCACGAAATATTGGGGCGCGTCGATGGAACTGCAGATGCCGTTCTGGTTCCTGCCCAAGGAGGTCGGCCTGAAGGGCGCGGTCTACGCCGATGCCGGCTCGCTCTGGGGTTATCAGGGGCCGACGTCCTGGACGGCCACCGGCGAGGTCAACACCAAGGCCTGCCCGACCTGCGGATTGCAATATGACGACGGCAACACGGTGCGATCGTCGGTCGGCGTCGGCCTGATCTGGGCCTCGCCGTTCGGGCCGCTGCGCTTCGACTATGCCGTGCCGATCACGAAGGGCAAATACGATACCGTCCAGGAATTCAGGTTCGGCGGCGGCACGTCGTTCTGATCAGGGAATGGCGGGCTGCGTCTCGGTCAGCGGTATCCAGCCGGATTCATCGCGCTGGAACAGCGGGCAGCCGTATACCGCCCGAACCGGGAAGGGCACGGACAGCATTGCGGTCGCGGCCTCCCAGCGATTGGTTTGCTTCATCGCAACGACCATGCCGGCAATGTCGGCGCCAATTCACTGCAACAGACGCACGGCTGCGATCGCGGTTGCGCCGGTCGAGATCGCATCATCGCGCCTGTGTCGCCATATGGTCCGCCAGCGCTGCGACAACGCGATTTGAGGCCTGGTTCGCGATGAGCGAAGCGACGGCGCGATCGCCATCGGGAAGCTGACGCAGGGGCAGGACGAGGATGCTGCCGCACGGCAGTGTCAAGGGATAGCCGAAGCGATAGAGTGACGTCGCCGGGAAGCGTGCGGGGATCTCCCGCGTCAGATCCTGCCAATAGCCGGTCGTAGGCTCCGTATAAGGTTCACTCGCGGTCATGACCCTCGCACACAGATTGGATCCGTCAGCCCGTCAGTATCCGCCGGCAGGCGTCCACGAACACCTGCGCGCCGGTGACGATATCGGCGTCGGCGGTGTTCTCGGTCCAGTGATGGCTGATGCCGCCGATCGACGGCACGAACAGCATGCCCGCGGGCATGATCGTCGCGAGCATCTGCGCATCGTGGCCGGCGCCACTGGGCATGCGAACGGATCGTCCGCCGGCCAGGGCCTTGCTGGCGGCTTCGATCGCATCCTGGATACCCGCGTTCATCATGGCGGGCGCGCCGGTACGGAGTTTCTCCACGGTGACGGTGCAGGGGCCCTGCGCGCTGACATCGGCCGCCATGGCCTTCAGCAACCCCTCCAGCCGCGCAATGACGGTCGGATCGTCGTCGCGGATCTGGAACAGCATCTCTGCCCCGCCGGGGATGATGCTGGGCGCGCCCGGATCGAGCGTGATGCGACCGGTGGTCCAGACAGTGCGCGGACCGCACGCGGCCGGGAAGCGCTCGTCGATCGCAACGCAGAATTTGGCCAGCGCTAGCCCGGCATCCTTGCGCGCCGCCATGCGCGTGGTGCCGGCGTGGTTCTGCGCGCCGACAAAATTGATCTGGTATTGCCAAATGCCGACGATGGAGGTCACGACGCCGACCGCAAGGCCTTCGCTCTCAAGCGTGTCGCCCTGCTCGATATGTGCCTCCAGATATCCGACGTGACGGCCCGGCTCGGCGTTGGTGCGCGGTCGTCCTGCGAGCCCCATGTCGGCGAGCGCCGCGCGCATGGTGCGACCGCTGGTGCGGTCGCGGGCGGCGTCGATGTCGGCTTCGGTCACCTGCCCGACGTAGGAGCGCGAGCCGAGGAAGTGCCCAAAATGTCCTTCCTCGTCGCACCAGGCGGCGACCTCGACGGCGCCATTGAGCGAAGCATCGGCATTGAGCGCGCGGGCGGCCTCAAGTGCATAGACGACACCGAGCGGGCCATCGAGCCAGCCGGCGTAATTCTGGCTTTCCAGGTGCGAGCCCGCCAGCAGCTTCGGTGCGGCCTTCGCGCTGGTGCCGAAGACGTTGCCGATCCCGTCGATCGCGGCCGCGAGGCCGGCCTCGGGCAGCTTGTGTACCAGCCAGTCCAGCGATTGCTTGTGCGGTTCGGAGAAGGTCGGCTTGTGCACGCCGGTCTTGTAGGCGCCGATGGCGCGGAGGGCATTGAGATCGGCAAGAACCCGCATCCCGTTTGCGCGCGGAAAAGTGTCAGGCATGTTCGGCAACCTTCAACGCCTCGGTACGGATCTCCTCGACCAGCCGTTCCTTGAGCTGGACGAATTCGGCTGTGGTCTTGATCTTGTAGGAGCGCGGATGCGGCAGGTCCACATTGATCTCGGCCTTGATCCGACCGGGACGGGCGCTCATGACGATGACGCGGCTGCCGAGGAAGATCGCTTCCTCGATGTCGTGGGTGACGAACAGCACGGTCTTCTGGTCGCGCTCCCAGATCCCCAGCAGCATCTCCTGCATCAGGGCGCGGGTCTGGTTGTCGAGCGCGCCGAAGGGCTCGTCGAGCAGCAGGATCTTCGGATCGTTGGCGAGCGCGCGGGCGATTGCGGTGCGCTGCTGCATGCCGCCGGAGAGCTGCTTTGGCCAGTGGTTCTCGAAGCCGGACAATCCGACCTGGCGGATGAAGGCGTCAGCGATCTTGTTCCGCTGGTCCTGCGGCACGCCGCGCTCGCGCAGGCCGAAGGCGATGTTCTCGCGCACGGTCAGCCAGGGGAACAGCGTGTAGGACTGGAACACCATGCCGCGATCGGCGCCCGGGCCGGTCACCTCGCGACCGTCGAGCACCACACGGCCGCCGGTCGGACGATCGAGGCCGGCAACGATGCGCAGCAGCGTGGACTTGCCGCAGCCGGAGGGGCCGAGGATGGTGACGAAGTCGTTATTGCCGATGGTGAGATCTGTCGGCTCCAGCGCCCTGGTCGGCGCGTTGCCGTGGCGCGCGGGGAAGGTCCGCGAGACCTGCTCGATCTTGAGCGTGGTCATGCCAGCCTCCACGGAAACAGCCAGGCGTTGAACGCCTTGAACAGGAAGTCCGAGAGCAGGCCGATCAGCCCTATCACGATGATGCCGAAGATGATCTGGCCGGTGTTGAGTAGCGCCTGGCTGTCGGTGATCATGTGGCCGATGCCCGAGGACGAGCCGATCAGCTCGGCGACGATGACATAGGTCCAGGCCCAGCCCAGCACCAGCCGCAGGATTTCCGCGATCTCGGGCGCGGAGGAGGGCAGCAGCACGCGGCGGATGATGCCGCGGTCGTTGGCCCCCAGCGTATAGGCCGCCTCGACCAGATCGCGCCGGGTGGTACCCACGGTGACCGCGACCATCAGAATGACCTGGAACACCGACCCGATGAAGATGACGAGCAGTTTCTGCAACTCGCCGATGCCGGCCCACAGGATCAGGAGTGGGATAAAGGCCGAGGCGGGCAAATAGCGCGCGAAGGAAACAAAGGGTTCGAGAAAGGCTTCGACCGGCTTGTAGGCACCCATCAACACGCCGAGCGGCACCGCGATGATCGCGGCGAGCACAAATCCGCCGACGACGCGCCAGATCGTCATGCCGATGTCGAACAGGAAGCCCTGCTTGGTGATCAGGTCGACGCCTTCCTGCACCATGGTCAGCGGGTTGGCGAGGAACACTTTCGACACATGGCCGCCGAAGGTCGCCCACGACCAGAGGGCGACGAACACCGCGAAGAACGCAAGCCCATAGGCAACGCGCTGCTTCGACGTCACGGGATCCAGGGGACGCATCAAGGGTCTATCCGGGCGGTGAACAGATTTGCCGGCCCCGTCGCGGGACGAGGCCGGCGGCTTCTTGCAGATCTACTTGATGTAGCTCGCGTCGAAGAGGTCCTCGACCTTCGGCGCGGCCTTGATGATGCCGATCTCGAGCAGGAGGTCGGCTGCTTCCTTGTTGAAGGTCAGGAAGTCGCCGGCGAAGAACTTTTGGTTCGCGGCCTTGTCCTGCCAGCGCAGATACTTTGCCGAGTTGCCGAAAGCCTCGCCGGTCTGCTTCACGTCGGCGCCCATGATCTCATAGGCCTTGACCTGATCCTTGGCGATCATGTCGAGGGCCTCGAAATAGCTGTCGGCGAGCGCCTTGGCCGCCTTGGGATTCTCGGTGAGGAATTTCGGCGTGCAGCCGAACGTGTCCATGACCATCGGATAGTCGAGCGTGGTCGCGATGATCTTGCCCTTGTCGGGCGCGGCACGAACCGTGGAGAGATACGGCTCATAGGTCATGGCGGCATCGTTCTGGCCGGACACGAAGGCCTGCGCTGCAGCCGCCGGCTCAAGGTTCACGACAGTGACGTCCTTCACCGACAAGCCATTCTTCTTCAGCATCCAGGCCAGCGCGAAATAGGGCGAGGTGCCGGGCGCGGAGGCCGCAACCGTCTTGCCTTTCAGGTCCTTGATCGCGGCGAGATCGTTGCGCACCGCCATGCCGTCGGCACCATAGCTCTTGTCGAGCTGGAAGATCTGCTTGGTCGCAACGCCATTGGCGTTCCAGGAAATCCAGGTCTCGACCGTCGTCGCCGCGCACTGGACGTCGCCGGAGGCGATCGCGAGGTGGCGGTCCTTCTGCGGGATCTTCTTAATGGTGACGTCGAGGCCGTTCTTCTTGAAGATGCCGGCTTCTTTTGCCAGCGTCAGCGGCGCAAAGCCGGTCCATCCGGAGATGCCGACACCTACCTTGACGTCGTCGGCGAGCACCGGAGTGGAAGCCGCGAGGGCAATGATTGTCGCAAAAACTTTCGAACTACGCATGATTGTCGTCCTCTTGCCGATCGATGGATTGACGTCCTGTTGATCATTGTCGGTCCCAATGGACCGTTGCCCGAATCGTTGCACGATTTGTGCCGACATATCCTCTCAGCCTCCCTTGAATCGGGCGACAAGGCGGTGAGAGTCACCGGGATAAAGTAGCCGCACCGCGGTGATGGTGCGTGCGCTGCGCCAGGTATAGCGATCGATCACCAGGCAGGGTGCGCCGACGGCGATGTCGAGCGCTTCCGCCGTGCGATCATCCGCGACGATGGCGCTGATCGTATGCTCGGCTTCCGTCCATGGGACATGATGAAGCAGCCACGAGCCGGGCGGCTCGCGCGAGAAATCCGCGGTCGCGGCATCCGGCACCGACGACAAATCGATCAGCCTGTCCTCGACGGCAAATGGCACCTTATCCGCACTGTGCCGGCAGGTGATCGCAACCACCTTGCCGGCCTTCCTGACGCCGAGACGCTCGCGGTCGGCAGCGGTCGCAGTGCGGAGCTTGCGGCCGATCAGTTCGTAGCCGTAGCCGCGGCCGAGCGCGGTAATCTCGGCGCGAATGTCGGCGATCTTGAGCACGGCAGACTGGTGTTGCGGCCGGCGGACGAAAGAGCCCGCGCGCCGCCGCCGCTCGATCAGGTCGGCTTGCGCGAGCTCAGACAATGCCTTGTTCACGGTCATGCGCGAGCAGCCGTAGCGCGCGACCAGTTCGTGCTCGAACGGGATGCGATGTCCAGGCGGCCACTCGCCGGTCAGGATGCGCTTCTCGATGTCAGCCCGGATCCGCTTGTAGAGCGTCGGCTGGTCAGGAGCAGCAGTGGCGAGACTCATGCAATGAGCCTCCGCACCGATGCGTTGAAGTCTTCGCGCGCGCGCTGTCGTTGTCTGTGCCGGCCAGCTTCGACGACCTTGCGGCCGCCGGCCCAGACGCAATCGATCGCGCCACTGCCCGCCGCAAAGATCCAGCCGTCGATGGCCGCATCGCGCTGGCGCCCCGCAAGCGACGGATGATCTATGTCGAGCGTAACGATGTCGGCGCATGCACCGGGCATAAGTCCGACCGTCCCTTGTGCCAATGCCTGCGCACCACCAGCGAGCGCATGATCGAACAGCGTGCGTCCTGTCGAGCGGCCCGCTCCCGCGGAGAGCACGTTGCGCTCGCGGTGCTTGAGCCGCTGACCGTATTCGAGCTGGCGCAACTCGTCGGCGACGCCCACGAGCACATTGGAATCGGTACCTACACCGAAGGCGCCGCTGGCATCGAGGAATTCGCGGGCCGGAAAGATGCCGTCGCCGAGGCTCGCCTCGGTGATGGGGCAGAGGCCGGCGACCGCGCCTGTCTTGGCGAAGGCGGCCACTTCCTCATTGGTGGTGTGGGTCGCGTGGATGAGGCACCAGCGTTGATCGACGGGCGCATGCTCCAGGAGCCATTGCACCGGCCGCCGTCCCGACCAGGCCAGGCAATCCTCGACCTCTTTCACCTGCTCGGCGGCATGAATGTGCACGGGCCCGCCGTCTGCGAGCGGAATGATGGCTGCAAGTTCCTCCGGCGTCACCGCGCGCAAACTGTGCGGGGCGATGCCGATATTCGCGCCCGGCAATGCTGCGATCGCCTTGCGCGATGCGCTCATCAAATCGGCGAATTGATCGACCGAGCAGATGAAACGGCGCTGGCCGTCATGCGCCGCCGCGCCGCCGAACGAGCCATGCGCATAGAAACTCGGCAGCAGGGTCAGCCCAATGCCCGACGATTCGGCGGCCTGCGCGATGCGCGCGGCCATCTCGCCGAGGTCCGCGTAGTGCGAGCCGTCGCGATCATGGTGCAGATAATGGAACTCGCCGACGCGGGTAAAGCCCTGCTCCAGCATCTCGACATACAGCAGTGTCGCGACGGCGACGACGTCATCCGGCGTAATCGCCAGCGCGAAACGGTACATCGTCTCGCGCCAGGTCCAGAAGGTGTCGGTGCTGTCGCCGCGCAGCTCCGCAAGTCCCGCCATGCCGCGCTGGAATGCGTGGCTGTGCAGGCTCGCCAATCCCGGCAGCGCGATTTCGTGGCGCTCGTCGCCGACGGACGGCGCCACGCCCGGCGTTACCTCGGCAATCGCGCCGGCGGTGATCACCACCTGCACGTCATTGGCCCAGCCCGAAGGCAGGAGCGCGGAGGCGAAATGCAGTCGTGTCATGTTTCCATGCCGGCTGGACAGAACCGCCCCACGATTATATGTCTAGACATATAAGTCAAGCATCCCAGGGCGCACGGATAGCCGCGGAAGGGACGATTGCATGGCAGAACGTTTCGACCGGATCTGGCATAATGCCCGCCTCGCCACGATGCGGGCCGACCGTCCCGATCTCGGCGAGATCGAGCGCGGCGTCATCGCCACGCGCGGCGGCCACATCGTCCATGCCGGCGCAAAAGCTGACTTTCCGGCGGATGCGGACGCGATCGAGCGGATCGATTGCGAGGGGCGCTGGATCACGCCGGGCCTCGTCGATTGTCACACCCATCTCGTCTATGGCGGCAATCGCGCGCATGAATTCGAACTGCGCCTGAAGGGCGCGAGCTACGAGGAGGTCGCGCGCGCCGGCGGCGGCATCGTCTCGACGGTAGCCGCGACGCGCAAGGCAAGCGAGGCCGAGCTCGTGGCAGGCGCGCTGCCGCGGCTCGATGCGTTGATCGGCGAGGGCGCCACCACGGTCGAGGTCAAGTCCGGCTATGGTCTCGATGCCGGGACCGAGATGAGGCAGCTGGCGGCCGCGCGCAGCCTCGGCCGACAGCGGCCGGTTGCGATCCGTACGTCCTTTCTCGGCGCACATGCGCTGCCGGTCGAAGCAGAGGGTGATAAGGATCGTTACATCGATCTGGTCTGCAACGAGATGCTGCCCGCGGTGGCAAAGGCCGGTCTCGCCGATGCCGTCGACGCCTTCATGGAGGGCATCGCTTTTTCAGGCGAGCAGACCGCGCGGGTCTTCGAGACGGCGAGGGGACTTGGGCTGCCGGTCAAGCTTCACGCCGACCAGCTGTCGAATCTCGGCGGTGCTGCGCTTGCTGCAAAATTCTCGGCGCTTTCGGCCGATCATCTCGAGCACACGGACGAGGCCGGCGTTGCCGCGATGGCGAAGGCCGGCACGGTGGCTGTGCTGCTGCCCGGCGCCTTCTACTTCATCCGCGAGACGCAGAAGCCGCCAATCGAAGCGTTCCGCAAGCACGGCGTGCCTATGGCGCTGGCAACCGACTGCAATCCCGGCAGCTCACCGATGACCTCGCTCCTGCTCGGGATGAACATGGGCGCGACGCTGTTCCGGATGACAGTCGCCGAATGCCTCGCTGGTGTCACCCGCGAAGGCGCGCGTGCTCTTGGCGTGCTCCAGGAGACCGGCACGCTGGAAGCCAGCAAATGGTGCGACCTCGCGATCTGGGACATCGAGCGGCCCGCCGAGCTGGTCTATCGCATCGGCTTCAATCCGCTGCATCGCCGGGTGTGGAGGGGACAGTGACGGAGCAGGACGCAGCGGTCGTCGTCAAGCCTGGAGCGGTCAGCCTCGACGAACTCGTGCGCGTGCTGGAGGGCGCGCCCGTCGTGCTCGATGCCTCGTTCTGGCCGCGCGTCGAGGCGGCTGCGGCGATCGTCGCGAAGGCCGCTCAGGCCGCAGCGCCTGTCTACGGAATCAATACCGGCTTCGGGAAGCTGGCCTCGAAGCGGATTCCGCCCGATCAGACCGCGCTGCTTCAGCGCAATCTCATCGTCTCGCATTGCTGCGGCGTCGGTCCGGCGACGCCGCAGCCGATCGTTCGGCTGATGATGGCGCTGAAGATCGTCTCGCTCGGGCGTGGTGCCTCCGGCGTCCGCCGCGAGGTGATCGAGCAGTTGCAGGACATGCTGGCGCGGCGCGTCTCGCCGCTGGTGCCGCAGCAGGGTTCGGTCGGCGCCTCCGGCGATCTCGCGCCGCTTGCGCACATGACGGCGGTGATGATCGGTGAAGGGCAGGCGATCGTCGATGGCAGGACAGTATCGGGCAGCGAAGCGCTCACCGCCGCCGGCCTCGCGCCGCTGACGCTCGGCCCCAAGGAGGGGCTCGCGCTGATCAACGGAACGCAGTTCTCGACCGCCTATGCCATGGCCGGCGGGCTGCGCGCATTTCGCCTGGCGCGCGCGGCGCTCGTCACCGGCGCGCTGTCCGTGGACGCGGCAATGGCCTCGACAGCCCCGTTCCGTCCGGAAATTCAGGCGCTGCGCGGCCATGCCGGGCAGATCGCGGCGGCGGCAGCCCTGATGGCGCTGCTCGACGGCAGCGACATCCGCCTGTCGCATCTCGAAGGCGACGAGCGCGTGCAGGATCCCTATTGCCTGCGCTGCCAGCCACAGGTCGCCGGTGCCGCTCTCGATCTGATCACGCAGGCCGCGCGCACGCTGATCGTCGAGGCCAATGCCGTCACCGACAATCCGCTCGTCCTGGTCGAGACCGGTGAGATCGTCTCGGGCGGCAATTTCCACGCAGAGCCGGTGGCGTTTGCGGCCGATACAATTGCGCTTGCGCTGTCGGAAATTGGCGCGATCAGCGAACGGCGGATCGCGACGCTGGTCGATCCCGCGCTCAATTTTGGCCTGCCGCCATTCCTGACGCCTGATCCCGGCATCAATTCCGGCTTCATGATCGCCGAGGTGACGGCGGCCGCGCTCTATGCCGAGAACAAGCAGCGCGCGGCGGCCTGCTCGATCGACTCGACGCCGACGAGCGCCAATCAGGAAGACCACGTCTCGATGGCCGCGCATGCTGCACGGCGCCTGTCGGACATGGCCGACAATCTCGCCGCCATCCTCGGCATCGAGCTTCTGGTCGCCGCCCAAGGCATCACGCTGCGCGCGCCGCACGCGACCAGCGCGCCGCTAGTCGCCGTCATTGCCGCGCTTCGCGAACATGTGCCGGCGCTCGGTGCCGATCGGTACATGGCCGGGGATCTCGCCAAGGCCGCCGCGCTCGTCGAGGCCGATGCGCTGCCGGCCGTGGCACTCACGGCGCTTCCGACCGATCCGTTCCCGAAGCTTGACTGAAGAGGTTTCCGCATGAACCGCCGACTGGACAATGACCGCACCATCCGCGCGCCCCGCGGCAGCGAGATCAGCGCCAAGAGCTGGCTGACGGAAGCGCCCTTGCGCATGCTGATGAACAATCTCGATCCTGATGTGGCGGAACGTCCGAGCGAGCTCGTCGTCTACGGCGGCATCGGCCGCGCCGCCCGCGACTGGGAGAGTTTCGACCGGATCGTCGCCTCGCTGCGCGAGCTCGAAGGCGACCAGACGCTGCTGGTCCAGTCCGGCAAGCCGGTCGGCGTCTTCCGCACCCATGCGGATGCGCCGCGCGTGCTGATCGCGAATTCGAATCTCGTGCCGCATTGGGCGACGCTCGACCATTTCAACGAGCTCGATTGCAAGGGCCTGATGATGTTCGGCCAGATGACTGCGGGCTCGTGGATATATATCGGCAGCCAGGGCATCGTGCAGGGCACTTACGAGACTTTTGTCGAGGTCGGCCGACGCCACTACGGCGGCAGCCTCGCCGGCAAATGGATTCTCACCGCTGGCCTTGGCGGCATGGGCGGCGCGCAGCCGCTGGCCGCGACCATGGCCGGCGCCTCGATGCTCGCGGTCGAATGCCACCCGAGCCGCATCGAGATGCGGCTGCGCACGGGCTATCTCGATCGGCAGGCTGCGACACTCGACGAGGCGCTCGCGATCATGGCCGAGGCGGCGAAGACCAGGAAAGCGGTCTCGGTCGGCCTGCTCGGCAATGCCGCGGAGATTTTCCCCGAACTGGTCCGGCGCGGCGTCAAGCCGGACATCGTCACCGACCAGACCAGCGCGCACGACCCGATCAACGGGTATCTGCCGAAGGGCTGGACGCTCGCCGATTGGGAAAACAAGCGTGCCTTCGATCCGAAGGCGGTGGAGCGTGCCTCAAAAACTTCGATGGTCGAGCACGTCCAGGCCATGCTGGATTTCCACGCGCAGGGTATCCCGACGTTGGACTACGGCAACAACATCCGCCAGATGGCGCTGGACATGGGCCTGAAGAACGCCTTCGATTTTCCGGGCTTCGTTCCCGCCTATATTCGTCCCCTGTTCTGCCGCGGCGTCGGGCCGTTCCGCTGGGCCGCGCTGTCGGGCGATCCCGAGGACATCTTCAAGACCGATGCCAAAGTGAAAGAGCTGATGCCTGATGACAAGCATCTGCACAACTGGCTCGACATGGCCAGGGAGCGCATCAAGTTCCAGGGCCTGCCCGCGCGGATCTGCTGGGTCGGTCTTGGCGATCGTCATCGCCTTGGCCTTGCCTTCAACGAGATGGTCGCGCGCGGCGAATTGAAAGCGCCGATCGTGATCGGCCGCGATCATCTCGACAGCGGCTCGGTGGCGAGCCCGAACCGTGAGACCGAGGCGATGAAAGACGGATCGGACGCGGTGTCCGATTGGCCGCTGCTCAACGCGCTGCTCAATTGCGCCAGCGGCGCGACCTGGGTCTCGCTGCACCATGGCGGTGGCGTCGGCATCGGTTATTCCCAGCATGCCGGCATGGTGATCGTCGCCGATGGCACGCCGGAGGCCGCAAAGCGGATCGAGCGCGTGCTCTGGAATGATCCAGCCAGCGGCGTCATGCGCCATGCGGACGCCGGCTACGAGACCGCGATCGACTGCGCCCGTGACAAGGGTCTCGATCTGCCGAGCCTGACGAAGTAGCGCGCCCGTTCCTGGCCTCAGGCCACGACCTTTGCAGCAGGCGTCCCGGCGCCGTCGAGGGGCGCAATATACTATCGCATGGCCAACGGTCCGAGCCGCCGTGCTCGCACACCTCTCCTCGTCGAGGCAAGGTGTGCGCCTTCCCGATGAATGCTATTTCTTCTCCAGCGCCGCCGTCTGCTTGGCGAGCTGCTTGTCGAAAGTCTCCGACAGGCCGGTGGCGTAGGTTGCGAGCTCGCCGGGCTTGACGAACGGGTTCGGCGCACCATCCTTCATCTCGGCGCGTTTGGCCTGCATGCCATAGACTTCCGGATGCGGCCCGAGCAGCACGTCGATCTTCATCGCCTTGACCTTGGCGAAGGTCGTGCGGTAGTCGTCGACGATGCCGGCATAGGTCGGCTGGCCGACCAGCCGGTTCAGCGCCACCGTGCCGCTGCAGAAGAACAGCACCTCGCGGTCCTGGCCACCGTCCTTGACGGTCATTTCCCAGCTGGTGCAGCCCGGGGAATGGCCGGGCGTTGCATGTGCCGTCAGCGTGGTGTCGCCGAGCGTGACCTTGTCGCCTTCGTTGACGGCGCGATCGACCTTCACCGCCGGGAAGGCGAGGTCCTCGTTCTTCTCGTCGCCTGGATAATAGCCGCCTTCGAGCAGAGGCCTGTCGCGCTCGCCCGCGATGAGCTGCGCCCCGGTCTCCTTCTTGATCTCGGCAAAGCCGCCGGTGTGGTCGAGATGCGCGTGCGTGTTCAGGATGATTTTGATGTCGGCGACCTTGAACCCGAGCTTTGCGATGTTGTCCTTGATCATTCCGGTCGACTGGGGCATCGCCGTGTCCATCAGGATCAGGCCCTGTGAGGTCTTGATGACGTAGACGGCGATGCCGTCGGTGCCGACATAGTAGATGTTGTCGATCAGCTGGAACGGGTCGAACGGCGCCGTCCATTTCTTCATGGCTACCGCCAGGAAGTCCTTGATGGTTTGCGCCTGCGCGCCGGTTGCCGATAGCGCCAATGCGCATAGCGCGGCCGTGAGCTTTCTCATGGTTTCCTCCAAAAGTGTTCTTGTCGTTTTGACCGGCCGTGGTTCGACCGGGGCGCAAGCTACGTCGCGCGAGGTTCGGCAGCAACGCCCCACATGTCCGGAAAAGTTCACGGCATGCGCGGAATAACGGTGCCTCTACGATTTGAGCATGGCGGCCATTGCGGCCACTCAGCCGGTTGGCGTTTGACCGCGGGCAGGCGGCTGGCCATAGTTTGCGCCAAAGGCGAGCCAAGGAAGACTCGTCAGCACCGGGAAGCCTGGAGCATCGCGCGCATCATCACCGAGGAAAAGAAGGATCAGGCGAGAGCGGCCTGGCGCTCCCGTATCGGTTCGCGGGCCCGCTCGAGCTTCGCGGGCCCGGCGAGGTGGGTGAAGCTGCGATGGCTCGCCTGCGTGGGAGCCTCGACGATGACGCCCTCGCAGACGATCTGCCCGCCGAGCATCCTGAATTCGAGCTTGTCGTAGCGCGGCATGGTCTCGCCGGGCGCGGGCGGCAGCAGCCCGACGCTGCCCTGGATGTTCAGCGTGGCATCGCCTGCGCCGTGAAGCCGCGGATTCCACATTCTGATCCCGGTCTCCGCCCAGCGCTGCCGGATCAGCGCGGCGCGGTCGGCGGGTTCTGCGGTTCTCGCGCGAGCTTTCGGCGCACTGCGAATCTCGGGAGCGGAAGACTCAAGGACCGGCTCCGGCACGATATTCGTGATGACGTCCGGCGTGTCGGCAGAAGAGTTCTCCGTGGTGGCAGCGACCGGCGCAAGATCATTTGCGGGGACCGGTTCGATCTCTGCTGCGACGAGGGGGGACGGGGAACCATCGACACTGTCTGAACCGTGCCCGATCGGAGAGACCTCGCTGCCTGCATGCGCGACACGCGAGTGATCGACGACGATGGGCTCGACATCCACGACGACGTCGGAGGAGAGATCGTCGTTGACGGTGACAACGGGAGCATCGTCCACTGCGTGTTCGAGGTCGATCAACGAGACCGGTGCCTCCTCCGCGACGACGGGGGCAACGCATGTCGAGAGTTCCACAGGCGGATCGTTGCTTGTGGGTTCAGTGGCTTCGACCGGCTCGCTCGCGACCTCGACCGGCGTGACAGACAGCTTTTCCGCGACGACCCTCTCGACCTCTGTCGGTGTCTCCACGGATGAATCGCCGCTGACGCTGAATTGGATTGGCGCTGCCGACGGGATCTCCGCGACGAGAGAGATCGCAGTGCCGTCCTCGGCAACCGGAGTCACGATCGTAATGTCGGCAACGATGGCGGGCGAATCGCCTGCCGCGATCTGCCCGGTGTCGATGCTGCCGCCGTGCGGCAACGGCCGTAGCTTCGTGAACGCCCATTTCACCGCAGGGATGCGGCGCAGCAACGATATCAGTCTCGAAAGCACTGGCAGTTGTCCAAGAGGTACTCGGGCGTGAGGCAATCGCTGATTCGCCAACAATACAAAAAACTGCCCCGGCCGTCACACTGATGTCAATGTAGGTGGGACCAATTGCAGAACATCGACGCCTACATCGCGCGCAGGCTTGTCTTCTCCCGTGCGACTGCGACCACGGTGCAGTGCCGCCGACGCGAATGACCTTGTGACAACTTGCGCGCGGGGCGGACGTTCCTGGTAAGGGAGCGTCGCGAGGATCATGACCAGGCGCGTTGCGGCGAATGTCGGGGTTTCCCGCACGCCTCTGTCGACGATAGGGTTTGGAACATCGGGCATCTGGGGTAAGGACGAGGCATGAATAGGATAATCACCCTCGGGGCGGTTCTGCTCTGGTCTACGATCGCATCCGCGCAGGATCGCACCATCACCGTGGCCTCGACGACGTCGACGGAACAGTCGGGCCTGTTCGGCTACCTGCTGCCGCTGTTCTCGAAAGCCGGGGGCATCGATGTGAAGGTGGTTGCCGTCGGCACCGGCCAGGCGCTAGACATCGGGCGGCGTGGTGACGCCGACGTGGTGTTCGTTCATGACAGGCCGGCCGAAGACAAGTTCATGTCCGAAGGGCATGGCGTGAAGCGCTTCGACGTCATGTACAACGACTTCATCATTGTCGGGCCGAAGAGCGATCCTGCAAAGATCGCCGGCGGCAAGGATGTTGCCGAGGCGTTGCGCAAGATCGCGGCGGCGAAGGCGACGTTCATCTCGCGGGGGGACAAATCCGGCACGCATGCTGCCGAGCTGAGGCTGTGGAAGGAGGCTGGTGTCGACCTCGGTGCGGGCAAGGACGGCTGGTATCGCGAGATCGGCCAGGGCATGGGGCCGGCACTGAACATGGCGTCGTCGTCGAATGCCTATCTCCTGTCGGATCGCGGCACCTGGCTGTCATTCAAGAATCGAGGCGAGCTTGCCGTCCTGACCGAGGGCGACAAGCGGCTGTTCAACCAGTACGGGGTCATGCTGGTGAAGCCCGCGAAGCATTCGAACGTGAAGGCGCAGGACGGGCAGGCTTTCATCGACTGGCTGGTCTCGCCGAAGGGGCAGGAGGCGATCGCCGGCTACAAGGTCGGCGGCGAGCAGCTATTTTTCCCCAACGCGTCCCACTAGCAGGAAGGCGACGGTCGACACGGCAACGCTGAGCGCGAGCAGGATCAATCCGAGCCCCAGCGCCAGCGGCAGGTCCCCCTTGCTGGTCTCCAGAGCGATCGCGGTCGTCATCGTGCGCGTGAAGCCGCGGATGTTGCCGCCGACGATGATGATGGCGCCGACCTCGGCGATCGCGCGCCCGAAGGCTGCGAGAAAGGCCGTCAGCAGCGAGGTCCGGCCCAGCGCGAGCAGCAGCGCCATGCTGCGCAGCGTCGACAGTCCGTCGATCCGCGCCAGGTCGCCATACTCCGCCCACAGCAGGCTCGCCGGCCGGTGCACCAGCGCCACCACGATTGGTGTGGCGAGCAGCGTCTGCGCGATCGCCATGGCCGCCGGCGTGAACAACAGCCCGGCTGCCCCGAGCGGGCCTGACCGCGTCAGCAGAAGATAAAGCGCAAGCCCGACCACCACGGGCGGAAGACCAAGCAGGGCATTGGTCAGCACGATGATGACCTGCCGCCCGCGAAAACGAGCGATCGCAAGCAGGGCCCCGAACGGCGCGCCGATCAAGAGCGCGACGATGCTAGCGGTCAGGCTGACGCGGACCGACAGCCCGACGATGCCCAGAAGCTCGGCGTCGGCCTCGCCAATCAGCGTGAAGGCGGCAGCGATGGAGCGTGCGAAGTCGTTCATCCGTGTCTGAACGTCGGCGCCCGCCAGACCATCTTGGGGGCGTCGATTTCGGGACTGCGGAGATGTTTCACGTCTAATTCCTTGCGGGTATCCTGGTGCAAAGCGGCGGTGCGGTCGCATTCCGCAGGCCCTTTGCGGCTCCGCCTGCCTTCCCTGCAGCAGGCCAATCACAGAATACTCGCGTGGCGCGGTTTGGAAACCGAATTTAGCCGGAAATCAGAGTCCGCAGAGGGCAGCGTCCGGCTTGCGCCTCAGCGCTCGACGCTGGCCGATGCCGAGACCGTCGGGGCTGCCCCGATGCTCTGCTGCCAATAGCGTTCGATCTGGTCGATCAAGGCAGTCGGCAGCGGCACGTAGTTGAGCGTCTCCGCCTGCGGCCTTCCGTTCTCCGCCGACCAGCGGACGAAGTCGATGGCGGGGGCCGACCGTTCCTGAAATTTCGGAGCGCGCTTGCGTTCGGCATTCGAAGCAGATCCGCATATGCACTGCGGTCGGCGACGTTCCCGCCAGGGCGATCTTCGTGATAGGCTCATCGTGCAACGCCTAGAATTAAAACAAGATTGAAGGCCGACGCGCCGAAAGGCTGCGCAGAAGAGCCGCAAAGAGAGGAACACATGCCGGGTGCAGTCCTTCCCATCGCTCCCTCCATTCCGACCGTGCCCGTGACGCCAGCCGTCCTCGACCGCTTGCGGGCCATCGTGGGCGACAAGGGCCTGGTCCTGGACGAGCACGACAAGAAGCCCTTCGTGACCGACTGGCGCGGCGAACTGGTGGGGCAGGCAGGGGCGGTCGTGCGACCAGCCAGCACCGCGGAAGTCTCCGCTGTCGTCAAGCTCTGCTACGACAACGGCATTGCCATCGTGCCGCAGGGCGGCAACACCGGCCTGATGGGTGGTGCCACGCCATGGCCCGCGCACCGCGGGATACTCCTGTCGCTCGGTCGCATGAACCACGTGCTGAACGTCGATCCCGTCGGCTACGCCATGACCGTGGAGGCGGGCTGCATCCTCCAGACGCTTCAGGACACCGCCGCGCACCATGACCGCTTGTTTCCGCTCAGCCTGGGTGCCCAGGGCTCATGCATGATCGGAGGGAATCTGTCCACTAATGCGGGTGGCGTGCAGGTGCTGCGCTATGGCAACGCGCGCAATCTGGTGCTGGGTCTCGAGGTCGTGCTGGCCAACGGCGATGTCTGGGATGGCCTGCGCGCGCTCAAGAAGGACAACACCGGTTACGATCTCAAGCATCTGTTCATGGGCGCGGAAGGTACGCTCGGCATCATCACCAAGGCGGTGCTCAAGCTCTGGCCCGCGCCGAAGGACGTGTGCACCGCATGGCTCGCGATCCGCGATCCCAGCGCGGCGATCGAGCTCCTGTCGGAGGCACATGCTGCCTCCGACGATAACGTCGGCTCGTGCGAACTCATGAACCGCGCCTGCACCGACATGGTGCTTCGCCACGTTCCCGGCATCCAGGATCCTCTCAAGGCAGAGACCGAATGGTATCTTCTTCTCGAATGGTCGTCGGCGCGGTCGCGGCAGGACGGCGGCGCGGGCATGTCGGACAGGATGGAGCAATTCCTGGCCGACCAGATCGAGGCGGGCCGGGTGCTGGATGCGGTGATCGCGCAAACCGAAGCCCAGTCGCGCAACATGTGGCGCATCCGCGAGAGCGTGGCCGAGGCATCGCGCGCCGAGGGGCCGGGCCTGAGCTACGACGTGTCGATCGCGGTCTCCAGGGTTCCCGAGTTCATCGGCAAGGGTCTCCGCGCCGTGCTCGAAATCCTGCCGACGATCCGCCCCTATCCGCTCGGCCACATCGGGGACGGCAATTTGCATTTTTCCTTCATGGGCCCGAAGGGCATGGATCGCGATACCCTCACCCAGTATTCCGCGGCGATCACACGGGTGGTCAACGACCTCATCACCTCCATGGGCGGGTCGATCTCGGCGGAGCACGGCATCGGCATCGAGAAGCTCGACGAGCTCCAGCACTATCGCTCCAGGACCGAACTCGATGTCATGCGCACGATCAAACGGGCGCTCGACCCCAAGAACATCATGAATCCAGGCAAGGTGCTCCGTCTCACCTGAGGTGAGCCGGCAGGGTCCCCGCTGGTCCCCCATCCCTGGCGCCCTTTGGGGGCGTGATACGGCCCGTAACCGGTCCGCAAGGGCGCCAAATCATGGCCGTTCACGACCGAAGGGCCGCTTTATTCCCGTCCCGGATGCTTTAAGGAAGGGGCAGGATCAGGTCGCACCCGCCCGGCGGCGGTGTTAGACCCTGATGCAGGAACAATGGGGCCGGTGCAGGCACGGCCGCAAGGATGAGAAGGGATATGAGGCAATGATCCAGACCGTTGGCATCATCGGGGCAGGGACCATGGGAAATGGGATCGCGCAAATTTGTGCCGCGGCCGGGCTCCCGGTCGTGATGGTCGATATTTCCGATGCGGCGGTGAACCGCGGGATTTCGACCGTCGGCGGCAGCCTGGAGCGCTTGGTCAAGAAGGAGAAGATGTCGGCGGCCGACCGCGATGCGACCCTCAAGCGCATCACCGGCACCACCGACCGTGCCAAGCTCGCCGATTGCGACCTCGTCATCGAGGCCGCGACCGAGAACGAGGAGCTCAAGGTCAAGATCCTGAAAGACCTCTGCGCCACGCTGTCGCCGCGCACGCTGCTCGCGACCAACACGTCGTCGATCTCGATCACCAAGCTCGCCGCAGCGACCGATCGCCCTGACCGCTTCATCGGCATGCATTTCTTCAACCCGGTTCCGGTGATGGCGCTGCTGGAGCTTATCCGCGGCCTGCAGACCTCCGACGACACCCACGCCAAGGCGCTCGATTTCGCCCAGCGCGTCGGCAAGGTGGCGATCACGGCCAAGAACAGCCCCGGCTTCGCCGTCAACCGCATTCTGTGCCCGATGATCAACGAAGCGATCTTCGCGCTCCAGGAAGGGATCGCGACCGCCGAAGAGATCGACGCCGGCATGAAGCTCGGCTGTAACCACCCGATCGGGCCATTGGCGCTGGCCGATCTCGTCGGGCTCGACACCATGTTGTCGGTGATGGAGGTCTTTTACAAAGGCTTCAACGACCCCAAATACCGTCCAGCCCCCTTGCTCAAGGAAATGGTCGATGCCGGCCATCTCGGCCGCAAGACCGGGCAGGGTTTTTACACCTACAGCGCCTGACGATGGCGCAGGCGGCGGGGCGCTTTGTGCCCGCCGCCTGATCCCGCAATTTGCGCTGCGACAAGGACGCCGCGCGCAATTGGCCCGACAATGTCGAGTGGGCGGCTTGCGGAACAACGGAACGGACAACAAAGAACATGTCGGATCGACTGAAGGCCGAGCGCGAGGCGGCGGCCGCGCGCCGCAACCTGTTGACCCAGAACGCGATCGAGCGCACCGGGATCACCGAAGAGATGATCGGAGAGCTCGTGACCCGCTTCTATGGTCGCGTCCGCGAGGATGCGCTGCTGGGGCCGGTCTTCGCGATCGTGCAGAATTGGGACGAGCATCTGGCCAAGCTCAGGGATTTCTGGTCGTCGGTCGTGCTGATGAGCGGCCGCTACCACGGCTCGCCGATGCGTGCGCATATGCCGCTGAGCCTAGTCGGGGAGCATTTCGACCGCTGGCTCGATCTGTTCGAACAGACTGCGCGCGAGATCTGTCCGCCTCCGGCGGCCGCACTGTTCATCGACAGGGCGCGCCGCATCGCCGACAGTTTCGAGATGGCATCGGCAACCGTTGCCGGTCGCATCGCTTCGCCGCGTCACGTGCTCCGCTCCTAGAATACAAAATGCCTGCCTGAGAAACGCGCAGCCGTATTGTTGTCGCCGACATCGCGATGCGTGGTGGCGCATTGCACCAATGCCGAGAGCATCGGTCTGATCTGCAAAATCATCATGCCGGTCGCGCAGCGTGACGTTGCAATTGAAAATAAGCGCGTGAATGCGCGTGTTCGCATTCAATCAGCGCGAGCAAAGTCGTATTGATGCACTGCGGCGAAAAATCTCCGCCTTTTTTTCGGCAGAGTTCCAGCGCCTGCTTGCAGGCATGTCGAGTGCATCGTTCAACACATCCTCTTCATCCTCCGACGACACAGCGGAAACCAAAGCTGACGCCTGCGCGGAGCAAACGCGGCGGGCGCTCCTGATTGGTGCGCTGGCCACCACCGCTTGCCTTGGCTGTGCCCCGCAAGTCCGTGCGGGCGAGGATCCGCCCGGTTCCGACGAACGGCCCCAGAAAGGCGATCTGCTCGTCTTCTCCGAAGGCGATCAGGAGGGAAAGCTCGTCACCGCGGCCGATCTGTCGGCCGGCGGACCGCCGGTACATGCCTGGCCGAAAGACCCGAAGACATCGGTCGTGCGCAGCGCCTCGCGCCTCAACGAGATCCTGATCATCCGGCTCGATCCCGCCGAGCTCGACGAGCAGACGAAAGCGCGCGCTGTCGACGGCGTCATCGCCTATTCGGCAATCTGCTCGCATGCCGGCTGTCCCGTCACGGCCTGGGTGAAGAGCGATGTCGGCGACAAGGAGGTGTTCAAGTGCATGTGCCACAACTCCGAATACGATCCTCGCGCGGGCGCGCAGGTCGTCTTCGGGCCGGCGCCGCGACGGCTCGCGGCGCTGCCGCTGGCGCTGGCTGACGGCTCGCTCAGCGTCGCCGGCAACTTCATCGGAAAGGTAGGTGGCGCGCAGCCGGGATGATGGACGGTGCGGGTTGTGCCCGCGTCACGAGAGGCCGCATCCGCCGAGGGGCGGACGACGGGACGAACGACAAGAATTCAAAACAAGAATTCACGCGGATGAAAAAGGGGAACGTCCATGAAAACGTCCATGACCAGGAAGCAGTGGTTACTGTCCGGCTTCGTCGCCTTCACGTGTTTTGCCTCGACCGCTGCCATGTCAGGCCCGATCGAGAATTATTCTCCGGTCACGGCGCAGCGGTTGGAAAATCCCGAGCCCGCCAACTGGATGCTTTACCGGCGGACCTATGACGGGCAGGGCTACAGCCCGCTCGACCAGATCAACACCTCCAACGTGAAGAACTTGACGCCGGTCTGGACCTTCGCCACCGGCGTCGTCGAAGGTCACGAGGCGCCGCCGATCGTCAACAACGGCGTGATGTTCGTGACGACCCCGATGGGGCAGGTGATCGCGATCAACGCCAGGACGGGCGATGAATACTGGCGCTACAAGCGGCAGCTCCCCGACGACCTGTTCCAGCTGCATCCGACCAATCGCGGTGTGGGTCTGTGGGAGGACAAGCTCTATCTCGCCACCACCGACGACCACGTGGTCGCGCTCGACGCCAAGACCGGCAAGGTGGTGTGGGACACCAAGGTGCAGGACTACAAGAAGGGTCAGTACATGACCTTGATGCCGCTGATCGTCGACGGCAAGGTCATCGTCGGCGGCTCCGGCGGTGAACTCGGCGTGCGCGGCTATGTCGCCGCCTTCGATGCCAAGGAAGGCAAGGAACTGTGGCGGACCTATACCATTCCCGGCGAAGGTGAGCCCGGTCACGACACCTGGCAGGGTGACGACTGGAAGACCGGTGGCGGATCGGCCTGGATGACCGGCAATTACGACAAGGACACCAAGACGATCTATTGGGGCGTCGGCAACGCCGCGCCATGGCCCGGCGAGACGCATCCCGGCGACAATCTCTACACCTCCTCGGTGCTCGCGCTCGATCCGAGCAACGGCAAGATCAAGACCTATCACCAGTATCACCAGAACGATTCCTGGGACTGGGACGAGGTCGATGCGCCGATGCTGATCGACCTGCAGCGCGATGGCCGCAGCATCAAGAGCCTGGTCCATCCCGGCCGCGACGCGATCTTCTGGGTGCTCGAGCGCACGCCGACCAAGATCAACTACGTCGCCGGCTGGCCGTTCGTCTCGACCGATGTCTGGAAGGGCATCGATGCCGAGACCGGCAGGCCGATCGTCGATCCCGCGCACAAGCCGGTCATCGGCAAGCGCGTCGAGTTCTGCCCCTCACTGTGGGGCGGCAAGGACTGGCCTTCGGCGGCCTACAGCCAGAAGACCGGCCTCGTCTATGTACCCGCCAACGAGAATTTCTGTGGCGGCTTCACCGGCGAGAAGGTCCCGCTCAAGGCGGGTGAGCTCTGGCTCGGTACCAAGCCGGAGGACATCGGTCTGAAGGTGAAGCCCGGCGCCGATCATTTCGGCGAGCTCCAGGCTTGGGATCCCGCCACCGGCAAGAAGGTGTGGCAGCATAACTTCCCGAAGTCGCAGCTGTTCGGATCGGTGACGGCGACGGCGGGCGATCTCGTCTTCGTCGGCGGCACCAACGACCGCAACTTCCGCGCCTTCAACGCCAAGACCGGCGAGCTGTTGTGGGAGCAGAAGACCAACTCCGGCATCATGGGCATGCCGGTGTCCTATGAGATCGACGGCACCCAGTACATCGCGATCCAGTCGGGCTGGGGCGTGGACGCGCAGCGTATCCAGGATGCGCTCGTGACCAACAATATCGGCATCGAAGCCAACGTGCCGCAGGGCGGTGTGGTCTGGGTGTTCGCGCTGAAGAAATAAGCTCCGCGGCGGATCGAAGACGGCGGAGCATCTGGGGGCAAATGCGGCGGACGGCAACGTCCGCCGCATTTTGCTTTGCGCGACCGTGGTTCATTTGCCCTGGCGGTCGACCTTGTCTTTCTCCTTCTGGTTCATCTCCTGAACCTTCGGATCGGTGCTGCTCTGCCCGGTGGTCTGGGTGGTCGAGGCGGGCGGGGCGGCGGCGTTGGGTACCGAGGTCTGGTCCGGCGCGGTCGGGCGCGTTGCCGTCGTCGGGGGCGTCGTGCTGCTCTGGGCGAATGCGCCTGCGGTCGTCATGAAAAAGGCGCCCGACAGCAATGAGACTGCGAGCGCCTTTGAGGTGTTGGTCATCGATCTGCTCCTGTCAGATCGATGGAAACGGCGCGAGGCCGTTCTATGTTCCGTCTTAGGCCTCCAATTGCTTGCCGAGCGGAAGCGAGCGGATGCGTTTTCCGGTCGCTGCGAAGATCGCATTCATCAGCGCGGGCGCGAACGGCGGAACTCCGGGCTCGCCAACGCCGCTCGGCGGCGTGTCGGGTCCGGGCGGCACGATGTGGACGTTGGTCACCGCAGGGGATTCGTCGATCCTGACGACCTGGAAGTCGTCAAAATTCTTCTGCTCCACCTTGCCGTCCTTGAAGGTGATCTCGCCGTATTTGGCAACGCTCAACCCCATGATCGCCGCGCCCTCGATCTGCGAGGCGATGCGCTCGGGGTTGACATAGGTCCCGCAGTCGATCGCGGTGTCCACCCGTGGCACCGTGAGCTTGCCCTTGTCGTCGACGGCCACCTCGACGATGGTCGCGATGTAGCTGACGAAGCTGCGGTGCACGGCGATGCCGAGGCCATGGCCCTTGGGCACCTGACGGCCCCATTCGCCCTTTTCGGCGACCAGCTCGACCACCTTGCGAAGGCGCGCGGTGTCGATCGGATAGCTGTCGAAGGGCTCGCCGTAGTTCCACATGTCCTTCACGGCCGGCTTGACGATGCGCGGGCTGCCGATCAGCGCGAGCAGCGTCTCCTTCTGGTCGCGGCCGGTCGCATGCGCGATCTCGCCCACCATCGACTGCACCGCGAAGGCGCGGGGGATGTTCGAGACCGAGCGGAACCAGCCGATGCGGGTGAACGCCGCAGCTTCCGGGTTCTCGCAAGAGATGTTGGCGATCTCGAACGGCATGTCGACCAGACCCATGCCGAGCTCGAAGGGCGCCTCGTGCTTTTCACCCGCGGCAAAGGTCGAGGCGATGCTCGGGGCCACGCTGCGGTGACGCCAGGCGATCACCTTGCCGCTCTTGTCGAGCCCCGCCTCGATGCGCTCGACCGAGACCGTGTGCAGGAAGTCGTGGCGGACGTCGTCCTCGCGCGTCCATTGCACCTTGACGGGCGCGCCGAGCTCCTTCGACAGCAGTGCGGCCTCGAGCGCGAAGTCGCATTTCGACTTGCGGCCGAAACCGCCACCGAGCAGGGTGACGTTGACCGTGACATTGCCCTCGGGAATGCCGAGGGTTTTTGCGACGTCCTCGCGGGTGCCGCCGGGACTCTGCACCGGCGCCCAGATCTCCGCCTTGTCACCCTTGACGTCGGCGACCGCCACCGGCGGCTCCATGCTGACATGGGCGAGATGCGGCAGATAATATTCGCCGACGACCACCTTGTCCGCGCCCTTCAGGGCCGCCTCGGCGTCGCCTTCCTGGCGCACCACGAGGCCCGGCTTGCGCGAGGCTTCCTCGAGCTCCTTGCGATAGGCGACGGAATCGTATTTGCCGTTGGCACCGTCGTCCCAGGTCAGCTTCAGCGCGTCGCGGCCCTTGATCGCTGCGCCGGTGTTGCGCGCGATCACGGCAACGCCGCCGAGCGGCTGGAATTTCGACGGCCACGGCCAGCCGCGGACCTGCATCACCTTCTCGACCCCCGGAACCTTCAATGCGGCATCAGGATCGAACTTGACGAGCTTGCCGCCGGTCACCGGGGGACGCGCGATCACCGCGTATTTCATGCCGGGGAGACGCACGTCGGCACCGTAACGCGCCTTGCCGGTGGTGATGTCGTGGAGATCGACGATGCCGACCTGGCCCTTGCCGAGATAGCGGAAGTCCTTGGGGTCCTTCAGCTTGAGGCCTTCGATGCTCGGCACCGATTCCTTGGCGGCGTCGGCTGCGAGTTCGCCGAAGCCGAGCTTGCGGCCGCTGGCGCCATGGACGACCTCGTGATTGACGGCCTTGACCTCGGTCGCCGGCACGCCCCAGCGCTTGGCGGCGGCCTGCTCCAGCATGGTGCGGGCGGAGGCGCCGATCTGGCGCATCGGTATCAGATAATGCCGCGTGCTGCGCGAGCCGTCGGTGTCCTGGTTGCCGAACTTGACCTCGTCGCCGTGGGCCTGCTCCACCTTCACCCTGGCCCAGTCGGCCTCCATCTCCTCGGCAACGATCAGCGGCAGGCTGGTGCGCACGCCGGTGCCCATCTCGGCACGGTGCGCGAGGATGGTGACGGTGCCGTCGGGCGCAACGGCGACGAACACGCGAGGATCGATCACGACGCCGTGCGGCATCTTGCCGGCGCCGGTCTCATAGGCGAACGCCTGGCGCGACATCACGGGCGCCGCGAGCACGAAGCCGCCGGTGATGCCGAGCCCCTTCAGGATGCTGCGGCGCGAGACCTTTTCGACACGGATATTCTTTTCGAAGCCACGAAGCTTCCCGGGGTTGTCGATGAAATTCATGTCACACTCCCGTCGATGCGAGATGGACCGCATTCTCGATGCGCTGGTAGCAGCCGCAACGGCAGATGTTGCCGGACATCGCTTCGCGGATCTGGTCGTGCGACGGCTTCGGGTTGTCCATCAGCAGCGCCGCCGCCTGCATGATCTGGCCGGCCTGGCAGAAGCCGCATTGGGGAACGTTGACTTGGCGCCAGGCCTTCTGCACCGGGTGATCGCCGTTCGGATGCAGTCCTTCGATCGTCGTGACCTCGCGCCCGGCGACGTCGTTGATCGACGTGATGCAGGAGCGTACGGCCTCCTTGTCGACGATGACGGTGCAGGCGCCGCACAGGGCCTGGCCGCAGCCGAACTTCGTGCCGGTAAGTCCGGCCTCGTCGCGCAGGAACCAGAGTAGCGGGAGATCCGGGTCGCCGTCCCAGCTCTGTTCCTGGCCGTTGATCTTCACCTTGATCATGATCGTCCCTCGCTCTTCATAAGCTTGCCGATTTCGATGTTCTCCGACGTCGGTCGGTTCGATGCCTGCTGCGTCGTGGCGCGCGCATTCCGGCCGTCATCCCGCGTGGGCAGACCCCGGCAGGAAAAAGGAATGCGAATCGCGATGTTGGATGTGCTCGATACCTCCCGTCTTGTTCTTGATTATTGAATTTCGCGCGGCATCGTCACGACGCGGTCGTAGCAGAGACCGCCTCGGTCCGGCGTTCACAGCCGGGTGTTTTCGATGGAAAAGATTGCAACGAAGGTTTGTCAAAAGCAGGGCGCGGCTTCGCTCCGCGCGCGCCGGTCGCAATGGGCACAACAAAAAAAGCTTCGTCCGCCAGAAGACCTGTGCGGACGAAGCAGGATGCCTCAGTCGAGGGAGGGAGAAACGCAAGCGCCGCGGACTTCAAGCAGGAAGCCGGCGGCCCTGCGTAGTCATTCAGGGACCAGGACTGAGGGAGCCACTGAGGGAACCAATGGGCCCTCGCATGCGCAGAGTGGAGAAGCGGCGGCACCGCGCCGCGATTGTCCCGGGACCGGACCCGTCCGGCTCGCTGGCGGACCAGCGAGCCGGACGGGCGCGGCAAACGTCAGGCGGCCTGGCTCAGGCGGCTTTGGCTTTCGCCACATGCGTCGCGATCGCGTCCATCAGCGCCGGCGACAGGCAGTCATAGGGCTCGAGACCGATTTCCTTCAGGCGCGAACGAATACCGGACATCTGCTCCGGCTTCACGCCCGCTTCGATCACCGAGGACACGAAGGCGGCGAATTGCGGCGCCTGCGAGCCCTGTTCCTGGAACAGTTCGGGATGGATGAAGTCGAGGCCGTAGAACGGGTGGCCCTTGTTCTCGATGCGGCCGTACATGTGCGTACCGCAGGCCTTGCAGGCGTGGCGCTGGATCACCGCCGACGGATCGACGATCTGGAGCTTGTCCCCGTTCTCGAGCACGGTGACGTTCTGGCGTGGCACCACGGCGACGACGGAGAACGTCGCCCCCTGCGGCTTCCAGCACTTGGTGCAGCCGCACGCGTGGTTGTGCGCGACGTCGCCCTTGATGCCGATCTTGACCTGGTGGTCCTTGCATTTGCAGGCGAGCGTGCCGCCGGCAAAGCTGCCGCTGCCCTGTTTGAGGCCGTTATCGATCGAGGGATGGAGTGCAACAGTCATGGGTCGATCCTCCTTGGGGGTGACGCTTTCGAGTTAGAACACGACGACTGAACGGATGGATTTGCCCTCGTGCATGAGGTCAAAGCCCTTGTTGATCTCCTCGAGCTTGAGCACGTGGGTGATCATCGGATCGATCTGGATCTTTCCGTTCATGTACCAGTCGACGATCTTCGGCACGTCGGTGCGGCCGCGCGCGCCGCCGAAGGCGGTGCCGCGCCAGTTGCGCCCGGTGACGAGCTGGAACGGGCGGGTGGCGATCTCCTTGCCGGATTCGGCGACGCCGATGATGATCGAGGTGCCCCAGCCGCGATGGCAGGCTTCCAGCGCCTGGCGCATCACCGTGGTGTTGCCGGTGCAGTCGAAGGTGTAGTCGGCGCCACCGTCGGTGAGGGCGACGAGATGCGGGACGATGTCGCCCGTGATCTTTTTGGGATTGACGAATTCGGTCATGCCGAACCTGCGGCCCCAATCCTCCTTGGAATCGTTGATGTCGACGCCGATGATCTTGTCGGCGCCGGCCATCTTGGCACCCTGGATCACGTTGAGGCCGATGCCGCCGAGGCCGAACACGACCACGTTGGAGCCAGGCGTGACCTTGGCGGTATTGACGACGGCGCCGACGCCGGTGGTGACGCCGCAGCCGATGTAGCAGCTCTTGTCGAACGGCGCGTCCTCGCGGATCTTGGCGACCGCGATCTCCGGCAGCACCGTGAAGTTCGAGAAGGTCGAGCAGCCCATGTAGTGGTAGACCGGCTTGCCCTTGTAGGAGAAGCGGCTGGTGCCGTCGGGCATCACGCCCTTGCCCTGCGTCGCGCGGATCGCGGTGCAGAGATTGGTCTTCTGGCTGAGGCAGCTTTTGCACTGCCGGCATTCCGGCGTGTAGAGCGGGATGACGTGGTCGCCCGGCTTCACCGAGGTCACGCCGGGACCGATCTCGCGGATGATGCCCGCGCCCTCGTGGCCCAGGATCGACGGGAAAATTCCTTCGCTGTCGAAGCCGTCGAGCGTGTAGGCGTCGGTGTGGCAGATGCCCGTCGCCTTGATCTCGACCAGGACTTCGCCGGCCTTCGGTCCTTCCAGATCGACCTCGATGATCTCGAGCGGCTTCTTGGCTTCGAAAGCGACGGCGGCACGTGTCTTCATCGTAAACTCCTTGAATTCTCGCAGGGCGCCAGGACCCGGGTCCCGGTCGGGCTCCGCACGTTCACTTCTTGCCCATGCACGAATCTTCGTTCTTGGTATAGGTGTCCAACTTTTCCTCGTGCTTGCTCGGTCGGGCGCGGCCCCAGGCCTCGTTGGAGCGGGCGCGCAGATAGACGTAGAGATCGTCCATGTAGCAGGCGACGTTCGGGTTATCGCCGAAGGCCGGCATCACGTTCTCTGCGGCGGTCGAGATGTTCTTGCGGCCGGAGGCGACGACGCCGAGAAAATCGGCGTAGCTCATCGTCTTCAGCGAATCCTTCAGTGCCGGGGCGTAGGTCGAACCCATTCCATCCGGGCCGTGACACACATGGCAGTCCGAGTGATAGCGGCGGTATCCGGAATAAGTGTACCAGTCGACGGATCCGTCGGTGACCTTGTAGGTCGGGTTGCCTTCCTTATCGAGCCATTCGCCGGTTTCGTTCTGCTTGACGGCAGTCGGGTCACCGGAGCCGTCCGCGACGGCGATTCCCCCGGACGCGACCAAGAACATCACGGCAATGGCAGAGCAGATTTTACGCAAGAGATTTTCCTCGGAAGGCGTTCGGTGAGACGAGCCGGCGCGTGGAGTTGATCCACGCGCCGGAGCGATGCTGAACAGGCCTAGTTGGGCAGCGAGAACACGGTCAGCGTACCGCCGAGTGCCGTGTAGTTGCTGAGGGCCGCGTAGCCGCCGACGGCGCCGAGACCGGCGTTCGGATCGGTCAGACCTGCCGCCAGACCGATGCCGGCCCAGCCGCCCACGCCGGAGAGCACTGCGACATACTGCTTGCCGCCGTTCTCATAGGTCGTGACGTTGCCGATGATGCCGGAGGGAGTCTTGAACTTGTAGAGCTCCTTGCCGGACTTGGCATCGACTGCCTTGAGGTAGCCTTCGAGCGTGCCGTAGAACACCACGCCGCCGGCGGTTGCGAGCGCACCCGACCAGACCGAGAACTGCTCCTTGTTCGACCAGACGATCTTGCCGGTCTTGCCGTCCCAGGCGATGAAGTTGCCCATGTGGGTTTCACCCTGCGGCGGATACATCGAGAGCGTCGCACCCACATAGGGCTGGCCCGCGGTGTAGCTCACCTTGAACGGCTCGTAGTCCATGCAGACGTGGTTGGTCGGAACGTAGAACAGCTGCGTGTCCGGCGAGTAGGCTGCCGGCTGCTCGTCCTTGGTGCCGAGCGCGGCCGGACAGATGCCCTTCACGTTGTGGTCCTCGCCCGCCTTGTCGGTCGAAGCTGCGTCCAGCACCTTCGGACGACCATAGGTCGGCGAGTTCTTGTCCATGTCGACGCCGGAGGTCCAGTTCACCTTCGGATCGTACTTTTCGGCGACCAGGAGTTCACCGGTGGCACGATCGAGCGTATAGCCGAGACCGTTACGATCGAAGTGCGTCAGCAGCTTGCGCGGCTGGCCGTTGATCGACTGATCCGACAGGATCATCTCGTTGACGCCGTCGTAGTCCCACTCGTCGTGGGGGGTCATTTGATAGACCCACTTGGCAACGCCGGTGTCCGGGTTACGCGCCCAGATCGTCATCGACCATTTGTTGTCGCCGGGACGCTGCTTCGGATTCCAAGTCGAGGGATTGCCCGACCCGTAATAGACGAGGTTCAGCTCGGGATCGTAGGAGATCCAGCCCCAGGTGGCACCACCGCCGATCTTCCACTGATCGCCTTGCCAGGTCTTGAGGCTCGAGTCCTTGCCGATCGGCTTGCCGAGCGCGGTGGTCTTGTCGTCGACCAGGATCTGGTTGTCCGGTCCTTCCGAGTACCCGCGCCAGACCTCCTTGCCAGTCTTGATGTCGTAAGCGGTCATGTGGGCCTGAACGCCGAATTCGCCGCCGGAGATGCCGACCAGCACCTTGTCCTTGACGACCATCGGTGCCGACGTGCCCGTCTCGCCCTTGCTGGGATCGCCGTTCTTCGCGGACCATGCAACCTGACCGGTCTTGGCGTCGAGCGCGACCAGGGTGGTGTCGGCCTGATGCAGGAAGATCTTTCCGTCGCCGTAAGACAGGCCGCGGTTGACCGTGTCGCAGCACATCACCGGGATGACGTTCGGATCCTGCTTCGGCTCGTACCTCCAGACGATCTTGTTCTCGTTTGAAAGGTCAATAGCGTAGACCTTGTTCGGGAACGGCGTGTGGACGTACATCATGTTGCCGATGATCAGCGGGCCGCCTTCATGGCCGCGCAGCACGCCGGTCGAGAAGGTCCAGGCGACCTGGAGCTTGCCGACGTTTTGTGCGTTGATCTGGTTCAGCTTGGAAAAGCGGGTATTGGCGTAGTCGCCCGTGGGCATCACCCAGTCTTTTGGGTTCTGCGACATCTTGATCAGCTCGTCGTTGGCTGAAGCGCCGCCGACGGCGAGAGCCGCCGCGGAGCCAAGAAGGGTCGCCAGTAGCACCTTGCGCATAGTTATTCCTCCGTTGGTATTGTTTATTGTTTCCGAAGCATTGCTCAATCACCGGGCTTCTCGTCCGGCGTCTGCTCGTGCAGGGCGGTCACGATTGGGACCAGAAACGATGCTGTGGTGTTTTGTCCTCCTGATGAGAGCCACGGGTCCACGTGCAGGGCGGCCCGTTCTTGTTGTTCCTGCCGCAATCCCTAACGACTTCGTCATCGGGAAACTTGCCCAAGAGAGAAGCCGGTTTGCTTGACAGCGCACGGACGCGAAGATTTTGATTTTGCAGTAGCGAATTCAGCGGCTTCTGCATCGCGTTGGGACTACCTTCAACGCTCAGGTTCCCCTTGACGGCGCTGCCACTAAGGCGGAGGATTAAGTTTCAAGGGTGGCAATGGAACGATGGCGCTCGTTCTAGAAGATCGCTCAAAATCGAGGTAAACGTCACGCAATCTCGGCTGAGGGCTCCGGCAGCGCTGGTCGCGATTCGCGGAGAATCTCCGGATCAAACCAGTGGCTGGATTAATGTCCGACACAATTCACAAGCTCTCGACGACCGGCATGACGCCGAAGCGGCAGATCCAGAGCTGGATCGACGGGCTGACGAGCCTGTGTGGGCATTTCGACGTCGATCCGCTGGAAGCGTCCTCGCTCGAAGGCCGCATCGACTACACCTCCGTGTCGCGCCTGAAGCTTTGCCAGATCGAGGTGAGCCAGCACCGCATCGCGCACACGCTGGCGCGCGCCAAGACCAATGAACACCCGTATATCAAGATTCATTTCCAGACTTACGGAGTGTCTTATTTCGAGCAGGAAGGTCGTCACATCGAGCTGAACCCGGGCGACATCATCGCCTATGACGTCTCATGCCCACATTCGATCATCAGCCCCGCCTTCACGCGCCATGACGTGGTGATCGTGCCGAAGGCGCTGCTCCGCGACCGCGGATTCCCGTCGCAGCGGATGCCCGCCTGCAAGCTGTCCTCGCGGACGGGGACGGGGCGGATTGCGCATGATTTCGTTCATGCCACCTTCGACGAAGCGGCGAAGCTGTCGGCCAACAGCGCGGTCGGCGTTGCCGATTCGCTGATCGATCTCTTGCTGCTGCCGCTGCGCGAGGCCGACACGATGCTCGATCGCGTCGGGCCGGAGGCGATGTATGTGCGTGCCCAATTTTTCATCCGGGAGCACCTGCGCGATCCGGACCTGTGCATCGACCAGATTTCCGCCGAGCTCGGCTGCTCCAAGCGCTATCTGCACATGCTGTTCTCCGAGCGCGGCACCACGGTGAGCGATTACATCTGGCAGGCGCGCCTGCAGAACTGCCGTCAGGAGCTCGAGGCCCACGCCGGCAAGACCATCACCGACGTCGCGTTCTCCTGGGGCTTCTCCAGCTCATCGCATTTCAGCCGGGTGTTCCGGAAATATTTCGGCGTGGTGCCGTCCTCGATCCACAAGGCGCAGCAGGGTGCTGCGGCCTCGGGCGAGCTTTAGGCGAGCGCTCGCTGTGGCCGCCCGCCGACTCGCTCACGCCGATACGGCGATGTAGGGAATGCTGGCGAGCAGAGCGACGAGCAGGACCGCGTTACCCAACATCCCGCTCCAATGCAGCCGCCGCAACCGACGCGGGGCTTCGGCATCGCCTGCGTCACTCGCGCTGAGCTGATCGTCCATCCGCGGCATGAACCAGCGGCGTCCCCAGATTGCCAGGGCTGCAATCAGGCCGACGCCGATCGCTGCGACCAGGCGACCGTCGAGCAGGAACGCTGCCGTTCCGATGATTCCGGCGACGCGCATCACCAGAAAATGGGCATTGAACATTCCGCGCAGCAACTGGGCGACGGGCTGGATGTCCAGCTTCACCAGCAGGAAAGCGGGCGAAGCCAGCGTGAAATAGCCCATCGGAAACAGCAGAATGATCATGACGGCTACGGCGACGCCATCCGGTGTCATGCGAGCGGCCTTTCTCGTCCGTGCGCTGATATCTCACGCCAGCGCTGCCAAATCATAGCGGAAGAATGGGCTTTCGACACTAGGCTTTGGTTGGACGCCGGGCAACGCAGGAGGGGGCCCGGCGGCGTCACCCGAGGTTCAGGCCGGCTCGAGACCGAGCGACTGCGCGCTCTCGATCCAGATCGGCAGCTCGCGTTGATACAACGCATTGGTCTCCTTGAAGCCGATCGCGGGTTCGAGCACGAAGGTCGCGAGGACGTCCTTCACCTTCGGATCGTTGTTGGCGGCAACGCAAAGCTCCGCCAGGCGGTCGACGACCGGTTGCGGCGTCGCCTTCGCCACGGCCCAGCCGGAAAAGCCGCTGACGGTGAAGAACTTCGCCGTCGCGCCCTGTTCGGGCAACGTCTTCACGTTCGGGATCGCATCGACCTTTTTCGAATGGACCGCGAAGACGGTGCCGCGGTCGCTTTGCAGGACCGACTGCGCAGCAGTGAAGCTGCCCATCGCCGCATCGAGCGTGCCCTCCAGCATGCCCGTCCACATCGGAGCTTCGCCGCGGTAGTGGACCGGCTCGATCGAGAGGCCGTACTGCCTGTTGAGCTCGTGGATCGTCATGTGCGGAGACGAGCCCACGCTATAGGTGCCGAAATTGACCTTGCCGCTCTTGCGCGCGAAGGCGACGAAATCCTCCAGCGTCTTGACGCCGGTCTTGGGGTTCGCCACCAGCAGCAGGCCGGCGCCCGGAATGACGCTGACGAGCGTCAGATCCTTGTCCATGTCGTAGCCCGGATTCTTCATTACCACGCGGTTCATGATGTAGGTGGTCGAGATCGAGCACAGCATGGTGTGGCCGTCGGGCTCTGCGCGGGCGACCTCCGCCGTGCCGATCGCGCCCGAGGCGCCGGGCTTGTTCTCGACGACGACGGTCTTGCCGACCTGCTTGGAGATGAATTCGCCGTAGGCGCGCGCGAGCAGGTCGGTCTGTCCGCCGGCGGGATAGCTACAGATCATGCGAATTTGCCGCGACGGCCACGCCGCCTGCGCCGAGGCGCTGCGTGCGACGAAAGGCATCGCGAGTGCGCTGGTACCGGCGGCGATGAAGTGGCGGCGGTCGAATTTTGCGGACATGTTTCCCTCCTGATTTTTGCCGAACCTACTGCATCAGGTCGTCCCTGCCATGGTCGGCAGGCGAGACAGATTGGCGCATTGGACGAGGCGGTGCGGTGCCCGTTTGCCCGTCACCCGGGCGAGCGTGCCTTTGGCGCGATCCATGGCCAGACGATCTCGGTCAGGGCCACCGCAATGAGGCCGAAGGCGCCGCCGATCAGCACGTTGACGATGCGCTCCTCCGCGATGCCGCTGGCGCCGCCGGCGAAGGAAGCGGCCAGCGCGATGAAGAAGCAGCGCAGGCCGAAGCCGACGATGTAACGCGAGAACGAGATCAGCGTGAGGGTGGCCGCAAGCACCGCAAGCGCATAACCGACCCGGCTTTGCGGCAGCACGGCACCGGCGAGGAAGCCGAGCGGCACGCCGACGACCGCGCCGATCGCCCGCTGCTTCAGCTTGCCGGTGGACGCCGCGAGATCGCCGACCACGACGCTTGCGGCCGACCACATCACCCATTGTCCCTGCGCGAGATCGAGGATCTCGACCAACGCCGCCGCGGCGAACACCGCCATGGCGGTTGCCGTTGCAGGCAGAAACCACTCTGCGGCGGGCGCTCCGAACGACGTCGCCGCGGCGTCCCTGCGCTGGCGCTGGTCGTAAATCCGGATGCCGCAGACCAGCCCCAGCGCGATCGGAGAGGACACGATGATCAAGCCGGCATGGCGCATCGCTTCGGAGACGCTCACGCCCTCCCGCACCTCGCAGGCAAGATACACGGCGGGAATGAACACCCAATTTCCGAGCGTGCGGAAATGTTCGCCATGGCGCGTCACCGCGACCGCGAGGAATCCCGCGAGCCCCGTCAGAACTGCGAACAGCGGCTTGACGGGGCCTGCGAGGAACACCACGGCAAAGGTGACGAGGACGGCGAGATAATGCCACGCTATGACCTTTGGCGGCAGGTGCAGCCTGAGCGCGGGGATGAGCAGCGAGACCGCGATCAACCCAAGATTCAGCAGCGCCGTCTCGCGCGCGATAAAGTAGGCGGCGACCATCGGACCGACGACGATCAGCGCCCGCACGAGTTCGCCGGATTTGATTTCCCGGGAGAGCAGATCGCGCAGACCTGCGGCTGAGGGGATGGTCGGGGAGTTCACAGGGCACCAAAGGGGTCGCGTGAAGCACCACCTATAGCACGGAAATGACGTCGCTACTCGAGCGTGGCGCCGGCCGCCACGCTCTCGCTGCCTCTCACCGCTGGATGATCTTCATCCAGACGTCGCCCAGGATCGCGGGCTCGCGCGGCGGCAGATAGGTGAGGCCGGCCTGCCTGCCGAACTCGGCGATCCTGCCCTCGGCAGCGAGCCCGGTGAGCGCCTTGTTGGCGGCGTCGATCAACGCGGGATCGCTGGCGAGCCCGACATAGCCGCGATTGGCCCCGATCGGATAGTAATAGCCGGACGCGGTGATCGCCGTGTCGGGATGCGCGGCGCGATGGGCATCGAAGCGGCCGAGGTCGATCAACGTCGCGTCGTAGTCGCCACGGGCAAGTGCGCCGAGGAGGTCGTCGCGGCCCGGGACGAGATGGGTGATGTCGTCGATCAGGCGTCCCTTATCGAAGGTCATCAGGATGGCATCGCCGAGCGAGCCGCTCTCGATGACGAGGCGAAGCCCCGCAAGGCCGCCGATATCGCCGATCTTGCGGCCCTGCGCCTTCGGCCCGAGCACCACCGTCATCGGCGAGTAAACATAGGGCTGGCTCGGCGCGAGCACTCCCAGCGCGACACGGCGACGCCGGTCGTCGCGCGTGGCGCCGGCGAAATCGGGCAGGCGTGCCGTCTTCATGCCGGGCTTGACGAGGGAATCGGTCGTCAGCGCGTAGCCGCCGACCAGCGAGCAGCGCCCGTCGGAGAGCAACGCGTTGGCCTCGAGCTGCGGGCTCGAATCCTCATCGAGCTTGCTTTCGAACCATTGGATCCTGAGCGGCCGTCCCATCCGCTCCGCGATCGCCTGCGCCAGCAGCACGTCGAAGCCGGAGTCCGGCTTGCCCTTGTGATGCACCGAGAGCGGCGGCCGGTCCTCGTCGAGACAGATCGTCAGCGGATCGTCGGCCGCGCGGGCGACCGTGGCCGCAGCGAGGGTCGCGGCAATGCTCCAAGCGGCGAGCCAAGCCCTCATGGCTTCCTCCGGCTCGAGATGAAGGCCCAGAGATCGCCGATCTCATCGTCGCTGAGGATGTCGGCCCAGGGCGGCATCTTGTTGTTCTTGCCGTTCTTCACCGTGGTGACGAAGCGCGTCTTGTCGTCGGGAAAGGCGCGCAGGTCCGGCGTGATCGTGCCGGAATTCATCATATTGGGGCCGTGGCAGTGCGAGCATTTCGAAGCATAGGTCGACTTGCCGTGGTCGATCTGTGCCTGCACGGGATTGGCGGTTGCGTCATCCGCGGCACGAGCGGTCGCCGCAAGCGCGACCGTCAGCACCGCGACGGTGGCGAGGATCGCCACCGTCTTGTGAGATACTTTTCTCAGCATCGTGCCGTGGTTATTGCTTGACCGCAAAGACCCACAGCGAGCCGCCGGGTGGCACCTTCGCCAGCCGCTCGTCGCCGGAGAACAGCGAATAGACGCCGCCATAGCCGGAGGTGACGGCAACGTATTGCACGCCGTCCTGCTGCCATGTCACCGGCTGGCCCTCGATGCCCGAGCCGGTCTGGAACTGCCAGAGCTTCTTGCCGGTGTCGGCATCGAAGGCCTCGAACTCGCCGGTCAGCGCGCCCGAGAACACGACGCCGCCCGCGGTCGACAGCACGCCGGAGAAGCGCGGGATATCGCTTGGTGCTTCCCACTTCGCCTTGCCGGTCATGGGATCGATCGCCTTCAGGTGACCGCGCGGACCGTCACCCCATTCCCAGAGGTCGGTGAGGTCCATGCCGAGATACCATTCACCCTGCTTGAAGGTGACGGGCTCGGTCTTGTACCTGCCGCCGAAGGCGAGCGTATTGGCGTAGGCAAGGCCGGTCTGCGGATTGAACGACATCGGCTCCCAGTTCTTGCCGCCGAGGATCGACGGATAGACCGTCACCTTCTTGCCGTCGCGTGCGTCCTTCGAGACGTCGGTCTCGATCGGCTTGCCGGTCTTCATGTCGATGCCGGTCGCCCAATTCACCTTCACGTAAGGGTTGGCCGCGAGCAGCTTTCCGTTGGTGCGGTCGAGCACGTAGAAGAAGCCGTTGCGGTTGGCATCCATCAGCACCTTGGTCGGCTTGCCCTCGACATTCATGTCGGCGAGGACCATCTCGGCCACCGAATCGTAGTCGAACGGGTTGTTCGGCGAGAACTGGTAGTGCCACTTGATCTTGCCGGTCTTGGGATCCATCGCCAGCACGGAGCAGGTGTAGAGGTTGTCGCCGGGACGCACCGCCGAGTTGAACGGCCCGGGATTGCCGATGCCCCAATAGACCGTATTCAGCTCGGGATCGTAGGAGCCCGTGATCCAGGTCGAGCCGCCACCGAGCTTCCAGGTGTCGCCCTTCCAGGTGTCGCCGCCGGGCTCGTCGGGGGAGGGGATCGAATGGGTGCGCCAGAGGTGCTTGCCCGTCGCCGGATCCCAGCCGTCGATGAAGCCGCGGGTGCCGAACTCGGCGCCGGAGATGCCGGTGATGACGACGCCGTCGGCGACCAGCGGGGCCACCGTCATCGAATAGCCTTCCTTGATGTCGGCCGCCTTCTGCCGCCACAGCTCCTTGCCGTCCTTGGCGTCGAGCGCGATCACGTTGGCGTCGAGCGTGGTGCGGAAGACCTTGCCGTCATAGAGCGCCGCGCCGCGATTGATGATGCCGCAGCAGACGATGCGCGGGGTCTCGGCGGGATATTCGATCTTGCTCTTCCAGATCTGCTTGCCGGTCTTGGCGTCGACCGCCATGGTCGCGTTGTGCGAGGTCACGTAGATCACGCCCTGGTACACCAGCGGCTGGGATTCCTCGCTGCGATCGTCGTTGAATGAGTAGTTCCAGACCGGGACGAGGTTCTTGACGGTATCCTTGTTGATCTGGTTCAGCGTCGAGAAGCGCTGCAGATTGTAGCCCATCCCGTAGTTGAGAACGTTCGAAGTATCGGTTGCACCCTTGACCAGCTGATCGGTGGTCTGTGCATTTGCACAAATCGGTGCAAACATGACGAGGCTCGCGGCCATCGCAAGGCGTTTCATCCGTTCCTCCCAATATGCGCGTCTTTTGACGCTGCGGCAGCAACACTCCGCCCGAATGCAAAACGCGTCAATACGAAAGTCGTAATTACGACGCCGATATGCTGGGCACCGGATGTCGGTCACCTGACGGATACCTTACAGTCGACTCTGACTTGTGCGCAGACGCTGAAAAAATTCCGCCGCATGAGGCAATGCAGCCCGCTCGGGCCATTGGGTGCCGGCAGTTGTGCGGCGCATTGGTTGCAATTGCGGACTTGAACCGGGGCCTGCTTGTGGACTTATCTCGTTTCGGTCCGGCTCGAAGCGGAGCTCTTGGTCAGGGAGGTTTTGATGATATCGCGTCGCTCTGTTGCGCTTGCACTCACGATCGCACTGCTGTCCGGCCCGGCGTGGTCTGCATCCGGCAACGCCGTAAAAATGTTCGATACCGACAATGACGGCACGCTCGATCTCGCCGAGGTGAAGAAGGCCGCCAGCGTGCTGTTCGCCAGGCTCGATCCCGATCGCGACGGCACGCTCGACGCCCGCGAATTGCGCGGACGGTTGACGGCGAAAGAACTCGCCGCCGCCGATCCCGATCGCGACGGGACTCTCACGGTCGACGAATATCTCTCCGTCGTCGAGCTGCGCTTCAACGCGGCGAATCCCGACAAGGATGGAACGCTGGATGCGAAGGAGCTGAGTTCGCGCGCCGGCCGCGCGCTGCTGCGCTTGTTGCGGTGAGAGGCACGCCGCTTGACTGGGAGCGAAGGCGGTTTGCCCGAGAGGGAAATTTGCGAGCGCGATGCGACAGTTCGCTGTGTTGGCAGTTCGATTCCCTGCTTGCGCTGTGCCAGACGCAGCCCTAGGTTTTGCCCGGCGCGATGTCGCGCTGATCCCTTGGGAGACCCCGAATGGCTTGGAAAGCTCCGAAGATCGTGGAAGTGTCGGTCGGCATGGAAATCAACATGTACGCCTGCGCTTCGCGCAAGTAAGACGGACGACCTGCCGCGGCTTCGATGGCAAACGCCGTCGAAGCCGTGGTAGTGTCGGGGATGCGCGCGAGAGCCCATACCTTCTGGACCATAGCTGCCTGCACGTTCGCACTTGCACCGGCATGCGTCAGCGCTGAAGAGGGCTTCGATACCGAGCACATCTTCGGCTTCATGATCGGCACCGACGTCGGCAATCCGGGCGAGCGTGAATTCCAGAGCCAGACGACGGGACGCTTCGGCAAGGGCGGCGGGACCTATCGCGCCCTTTCGCAGGAGGTCGAGATCGAGGTCGTGCCGCTGCCGAATTTCCGCGTCGAGGTCGGCGGCACCGCCACGCTGCACGACATCGCCGGCGTCCCCGACATCGACGACCGCCGCCAGTTCAACTTCCAGGGCGCTTCGCTCGACCTGCGCTATCGCCTGCTCGATCGCCAGCGCGCGCCGTTTGGGTTGACTATCGGCGCCGAGCTCCACGGCGACCGCATTGACGAGACCTCCGGCGCAAAAGGCCGGATGTACGGCACCGACTTTACGCTCGCCTTCGATCGCGAGCTGATCCCGAACTTCGCCATCGGCGCGCTCAACCTGATCTACCAGCCCGAATGGGCGCGCTTCGAGGTGGCGGGACTGTCCGAAAAGAGCTCCACCATCGGCGCGGCCTTCGCCGGCCTCGTCCGCGTGCGGCCCGATGTGCTGCTCGGCGGCGAGCTGCGCTACTTCCGGCAATATGAAGGCATCGGCCTCGGCGAGTTCTCGGGCCAGGCCCTGTTCGTCGGTCCGACCGCCTATTTCCAGCTCTCCGAGCGCTCACGGCTGACCATGAGCTGGAGCATGCAGGCCTGGGGTCGTCCGGCCGGGTCCGCCGCCAATCTCGACCTCGTCAATTTCGAGCGGCATCAGGCAAGGCTGGTATTTGGGGTCAACTTCTAGGAGGGCGAGTTCCGGACCCTGGCTCTCTCACGCCGGTTTGAAACCCCGACAGGCCTGGACCGTAAACTGTTGTGCTAACCTTGATGGCCTTGCGAGAGGATCCCGGCATGAGCCCGATCGACCTGGTGGTAACTGTGTGTGCGGTGCTCTCGCCTGCGACCTGCGAGGAGCAGCATCTGGTGTTCAACTTTGCGGGGTCGCCGCGGCAATGCGCGATGGCCGCGCCGCCCTATATCGCGCAATGGGTCGGCGACCATCCGAAGTGGCAGGCGGTGCGGTGGCGCTGCGAGTATCCGCACCCGAACGACAGGGCGTGAGAGGTAGCAGACCCTCATGGTGAGCAGCGCGGAACGCGCGTCTCGAACCATGCAGGCCCCACTGCTGCAGCCGGGCCTTTCATCCTTCGAGACGCCGCTTCGCGGCTCCTCGGGATGAGGGTTGGACAGCTACTTGCTGCAGTCCTTCAGGTCCTTGTCGGCGATCGAGAACACCGCGTCCGCCCTGACCTCGATGTCGCGCACGATGCACTGCCGCGCATTGGCATAGCTGACCTTGGCGTCGTAGCGGCCGGGCTCGACGCCGGTGATGCGCAGCCGCTCGTCGTGGTCGACCTCCTTGTCCTTGTCGTTCAGGCACTGGTTCGGTCCCCACTCGGTCTTGCCGACCGGCGAGAGCTGGAAGCCGGAGATCGTCTCCGTCGTGAGATTCCAGAGCCGGATGCCCTTGCCCTTGGTCTGCGCGGCGGCTTCGCCGGCAAACGCCAGCAACGTGATCAACACCAGACCCCAACGCATCAAATCGTCCTCCCAAGGCGACGCCGTTATTGCCTGATCAGGCGCTCGCGGTTCTTTGCCTTGTCGAAATTTTTGGCGCGGTCAAGGCCGATCGGTGCAATCAGCCTGGCGGAGGTGAGATCGGTGCCCTCGAAATCGGTGTCGATGACGGTCGCCCCGGTCAGGTCGGCGCCGCCGAGCTGGGCGTTCCGGAGCGACGCCCCGGTCAGGTCGGCTCCCCTGAGGGAGGCAAACTCGAGATCGACGCGCGACAGGTCGGCGTTGCGCGCGTTCAACCGTTCCAGATTGGCCGATCGGAGCACGGCGCGCATCAACCCCATCGACTGGTTGCGCATGTCGGCGCCGAGATGCGCGTCGGCGATCGAGGCGCCGACCAGGCTCGCGCCGCTGAGATCGGCTGCGATGCGCGCGCCGGTCAGATCAGCGCCGTCGAGGTGAGCGCGCGCCATCTGCGCGGCGAACAGGCTGGCGCCCCTCAGGCTCGCGCCCGTGAGATCCGCGTCGAGAAGCCACGCCTGATCGAGGATCGCTCGATCAAGACGGGCGCCGCCGAGTTTTGTCTTGTTGAGCCGTGCCGTGCGAAGCACCGCCCTGGAAAGGTCGAGCCCCGAGAGATCGAGCCCCGACAAGCGCGTGCCGGTGAAGTCGGCGGGCGCGCCGGCGCTCGCTTTGGCCAGTACGGCCTCGACCTCCTGTCGGCTCATTTCAGCGGAGACCATGGCGGGTGAGGTGAGGTCGACGTCACGCATCATATCCTGGGCGCTCGCCATGGTCGCGACGAGCGCAAAGCCAAGCGTCGTCAGAGCAACGGTTCGTCTCATCGTCAGGCTCCGCTATCGGCCTGTTTAGCACACGTGCCGCGCGGCTGCCTATGAGACATCCCGCCCGGCGCGTTCGCCGCCCTGTTCACCCGGGGCTCGCCGCGGAAGCCCGCCCTTGATCGCGGCAATCGCGGCGTCGCTGCGTGCCTCGCGCGGGATGCCGATGGGTACCTCGGCCAGGATGCGCGCCGGGCGCGGCGACAGGAAGAACAGGCGATCGCCGAGGCGCACCGCATCGTCCAGGCTGTGCGTCACGAGCAGCGTCGTGACGGGTCGGCTGGCGACCAGCGCTGCGATCTCGTCGCGCAATCGGCCGGCCAGCGCGTCGTCGAGCGAGGCCAGGGGCTCGTCGAGCACCAGAATATCCGGCTCGACCGCAAAGGCGCGGGCGAGTGCGACGCGGCGGGCCAGCCCCAGTGACAGTTCGCCGGGGAAGTGGCTGCGGTGCTGCTCCAGCTCGAGGATCCTGAACAGCTCGGCAAGCTTTGCGTCAGTGACATCGGGTGCCGCAAGCCGCACGTTCTGCTCGACCGAGCGCCATGGCAGCAGCCGCGGCTCCTGGAACACCATCCCGATCCGCGCCTCCGCGGGGCGCGACACCCGGCCCTCGAAATCGCGGTCGAGCCCGAGGATGATGCGCAGCATCGTGCTCTTGCCGCAGCCGGACGGCCCGATCAGCACGCCGACCTCGCCGGACTGAAGCGCGAATTTCACCGGCGCGAGGACGTCCTGGGTTCCGCCCGCGGTATTCCTGAACGTCTTGCCTGTGATCTCGACCTCAAGCCGCACGGGGCCGCCACCGTGTTGCGCGGGCTTCGAACGGTTGCACCAGCGCCATCTCGATCACGAGCACGACGGCGGCGAATGTCAGGGAATAGGCCAGCAGCCGCGGCGTGTCGAACAACTGGAAGGCGATTCCGATCTCGAAGCCGACGCCGTTCGGCCGGCCCAGCAGTTCGGCGACCAGCACGATCTTCCACACCAGCGACAATCCGGAGCGGGCCGAGGCTGCGATATAGGGCGCCAGCTGCGGCAGCACGACGTGGCGGAACGCGCGCCAGCGCGGCATCGCGAACACGCTCGCCATCTCGTCGAGTGAACGGTCGAGCGCGCGCGTGCCCTCACGCAGGGTGACGATGGCTGTCGGCAGCTTGTTGATGGCGATCGCCGCGATCGCGGCGGCCTCGGTGAGCCCGGCCCAGATATAGGCCAGCACGATCACGACCAATGCGGGCAGGTTGAGCAACAGGATCAGCCAGGGATCGCCGAGGCGGTCCGCGAGCTTGACCCGTCCCATCAGATAGCCGATCGCGCTGCCGAGCGACATCGCCAGCACGAAGGCGAGAATGACACGGGCGAGCGTGGCGCCGAGATGCAGGAACAGGGCGCCGCTCGATGCTTCCGCGATCATCACCTGGAGCACGGCAGGCGGAGAGGGCAGCTTTGCGCCGCCGACGAACAGCGCGGCAATCCACCAGATCGCGAGAAACAGTGCAAATGACAGAAGACGCAGCACCTCAATCTCCGGGGACTGCGTGATAGAACGTGCCGGGATCGAGCTCGGCCGCCGGCCCAACCAGATCGCGGCCGCCGGTCTCGGCCAGCACATGGTAGAGCACGCGCGCGTCCTTTTCCTCGTCGTCGATGCTCCGGCGCGGAATGCCGTCGCGATAGCGGTCGCGATAGACCTTGAGCAGGACCGGATCGGTCGTGCCGGTGAGCGGGGCGATCTTGTCCCAGGCCATATCCGAAGTCACCAGCAGCTGCTTGGCCTTGCGGGTCATTGCGATGAAGCGCGCCACGGCGTCGCGATGGCTCGCGGCCCAGCTTTCGTCGAAGACATAGCCGACCGCGGAGACCGCACCCTTGGCGCCGAGCTTCGGCAGGATGTCTTCGATGCCGGTCAGGCGGCGGAAACCCTTGGCTTCGAGCTGGGCGCAGAAATTCCAGAAGTTGAGGCTCGCATCCATCTCGCCATCGAGCGCCTTGGCCGCGATCAGGGGCGGTGCGCCATAGACAATGGTCGCTTCCGACTTCAGGTCGATGCCGCCCTGCTTCAGGCGCGCCTGGAGCAGCAGCCAGCTCTTGTCGATGGGACCACCGCCGACGGCGAGCTTGCGGCCCTTCAAGTCGGCGAGCGACTTGATCGGCGAGGATGCCTGTACCATCACCGCGCCGAGCGCGCTGGAATAGGGATAGAACGTGAGCTTGGCGCCGAGCGCGCGCTCGCGCGATACCCACAGCCAGTCGGACAGGATGATGTCGGCGCTGCCGGCGCGCAGCGCGATCTTGCCGGCCTCGGGGCTCGCAAGCTCGGTGACTTCGAGCGACAGCTCGGCCTCCTTGTCGAGGCCACCGGCGCGGATCGCGGCCAGCTCCCAGGAGAATGTTCCGGTCTTCTGCACCGCGAGACGGATGGTATCCGCGGCGCGGCCGGGTCCGGCTAATGTCAGCACCAGCGTCGCCGCAAGCGCCAATGATCGACCAAGTACTCTCATCACCTTGTGAGCCGTTTCCTCTGATAGAGTGCTTTTCAGCACAATACGCATAGCATAGCTTTGGTCGCAACCAGCGGGAGGACGCTCATGAACCTGGCCGGACAGCTACGACCGATTGTCGCCGCATTGACGGTGCTGGCGGCGACCGCGCTCGCGGCGCGAGCCGAGGAGGCCAATGATTTTCCGACGTCGGCGCGCGCCGAATACGTCTATGGCTGCATGAAGGCCAATGGCGAGAGCCGGCAGGCGATCGAGCAATGTTCCTGCTCGATCGACGTGGTGGCCTCGATTGTGCCCTATGAGCGCTACGTTACCGCCGAGACCGCGCTCAGCATGTCCCAGGTCCGCGGCAATCTCGGCGTCCAGTTCCGCACGTCAGAGCAGGCGAATTCCGCAGTTAATGACCTGAGGCGCGCGCAGGCGGAAGCCGAGGTGAGGTGTTTTTGACGCTTGCCGCGCTGCTTTCGCTTCCTCTAGCCAGGGTCACCGGTGGAGCTTCGATGATATGATCCGACGGGCTTGCTTGGTAGGATATCCCGATGGACCGGCATGGCGTTGGAGTGCACCGGGCGGTTGATGATGCGCCCGTCATCGTCGATGCAAATGCCGATGCGCCTCAAGCGCGTCTCGCAAGACGGCTCCCGCTTGGCCCGGCATTGGGAATGATCGCCGCATTGTCGGCGGTCTCGAATGCGAGCGCACAGGAGGCCGAGCCGCGATCGTATTCGAATACGCCTGTTGGATTGAATTTCCTGATCTCGGGCTACGTTTACGCTCAAGGCAAGCTCGCGTTCGATCCCAGTACCGCGATCGCAGACGCCACGTTCCGCTCAGACACCGGCGTGGCGGCCTATGTTCGGTCCTTTGAACTCGCTGGCCAGTCGGCCAAATTCGACGTGATCGTGCCGATATCGTCATTCGCCGCGCATGGGCTCGTAAACGGCGAGCCACGCGAGCGAGAGATGTCCGGCCTGGGCGATCCGCGATTTCGTGTCTCGGTCAATCTGTTTGGGGCACCCGCGCTCTCGGCGAAGGACTTCGCCAGCTATCACCAGGATCTGATCGTGGGAGTAAGCCTGCAGGTCTCCGCGCCCTTCGGGCAGTATGACAGCACAAAGCTGCTGAACCTCGGCGGCAATCGCTGGTCGTTCCGGCCCGAGCTCGGGATTTCAAAGGCATGGGGACCATGGACGGTCGAACTCTCCCCCAGCGTGACCTTCTTCAGCGACAACACCGACTTCTTCGGCGGCAAGACGTTCTCGCAAGCTCCGATCTATGCCGTGCAGGGACATCTCATCTATACGTTCCAGTCCGGCATATGGATGGCGCTGGACGGACTGTATTTCGCGGGCGGCCGCACGACCCTCAACGGCGTCAAAAGCGACAACGAGCAGGCGATCTCGCGAGCCGGCTTGACGGTCGCGTTGCCGATCGATCGACAGAACTCTATCAAGCTCTCTGCCAGTACCGGCATGACCAGTCGCACGGGAAGCGAACTGACGGCTGTTGGTATCGCATGGCAGTATCGTTGGGGCGAGGGATATTGAAGGAGGATGATGAACGCCCTTCACGTCCCCGGCTTCTCCACATCCCACTCGTTCCGGAACAAATGCCCATCGGTATCCTTGGCCTCCGCGCGAAAGCGCTTGGCGCCGTTGGAGACGTAGGTGAAGCGCAGATTGGGATCTTCCGAGATCGAGATGCCGCCTTCCATCGACAGCACGGGGCTGTCGTCCTGCGTCAGCTTGAGCTGGTTGACGAAGAATGCGGGAATGTAGAGCTGCGTGACCTGGTCCATCTGCAGCCCGGAATTGTTGGGATGGCCGATCATGATTTGCGCTTCGCGGATACGGCTCGCCGGTGCGTCGCCGCGCGCAAACTGTCGGTAGCGCATCTGGCCGAGCCGGTTCCTGGCTTCCTCGATATTCTTTCCCGCCGGCGCCGAGCAGCCGCCGGAGGCCTTCACGTATACTTTCGAGACGTAGAGCTGGCCATCGCTGAGTTCGGCCACCGCATGCACGTCGGTGTAGTTGTTGACGCGCACGCGCGTCGAAATTTCGCTGACGTTGGCGTCAGGCCCCAGCTCGAACTTCGCCGCCATCGGCGCGGGGTTGCGGTCGATCACCAGCGTGATCGAACGGATGCGGCGCGCATCGCCAGGCGAGAGCTTGCTGCGCAGGGTCACCGGCACGATCGCCGCGTCCTCGGCGCGGTACGGCATCTCGATGCCGATGACGTTGTTGCCGTCATTCATCGGACGATTGTTGAAGATGTCCTGCACCAGGCCCGGCCAGGGATCGTCAGCCTCTTCGGCCAGCGCCGGCACGGCGAAGCCGATGCCGAGGAGGAGGGCGATCAGGGGCAGGCGACGTGTGCATCCGGTCATGGTCATGGTCCCGCGCGGACGAAGCAGTCTTCGAACATAGCGTAGCGCGCCTGCTACTCCCATTCAATTTCCGAGAATGCTGCGGTTGCGTTGCGGGCGTTGTAGTCGTCGAACAGCTGCCATTGCGACCGTTCCGACGCGGCCGCCTTGTCAGCTGCGGTCCGCAGCGTTTCGCCCTTCCTGTTCGAGGCCCGGACGTCCGCCAGCAGCGCCATCAGATAACGCCGTTCATCGGTCAGCGCTGCAGGCCATTCGCTCACGGGCCCGTGACCTGGAACGACGCGCTGCGCCGGAATGGTCTCGAGTTCCCTGAGGGTGCCGAGCCAGCCGCGGATGCTGCCGTCCATCACCGGAATGTGGCGGAGGAAGACGAGGTCGCCGGCAAACAATGTTCTGCTCGTCTCGTCGAACACGGTCAGGTCATTGTCGCTGTGTCCCGCCGGCCAGGCCCGCAAGGTGAGTCGGCGCGAACCGAGGTCGAGCGTCAGCGTGTCCTGCACGAGCAGGGTGGGCGGCACGATCCTCACAGGTGAGATCAATTCGTCGCCCATGATGCGTCTGAAATTATCGAGATAATAGGGACCGCGCGTCGCTAGCGCCTGCGGCAGCCTGCTATGGCCGACGAAGCGCGTGTCCCCGGTGGCGAAGGCCGCGTTGCCGAAGACATGGTCGGGATGACCGTGGGTGTTGATGACGTAGCGGATCGGCTTGCTGGTGCGGGCCCGCACAGCCGCGAGCAGCGCCTCGCCCTCGCGAAGGCTGCCGCCGGTATCGATGACGGCCACCGCATCCGCGCCGACAATGAAACCGACATTGGCGATGTCGCCCTCGTTCTCGCGCGTCATCAGGGCGATGGCCCCGGAGTGTACGAAGATTCCGGGCGCGACTTCGCTCACAGGCAATTCGGCCGCTTCAGTGCGTGCTAGCGTCACTGTCCCCAGCAGGGACAAGGCTGCGATCATTGGCGCGATGCGAGACACTTTTCCGCCTCAGTTCAAAGAGTTTGCCGTATTGCACTGCAGCAAAGCAAAGCCAGCACGAAGTTGGCAAACATGGCGCGTCGTGCGTTGCATGGATAACATTCAATCAAAACGAGGAGGAAGCGCGATGACGGAGGCCGGACGACATCGTCGCTGGTTGTTTTCACTGAGTATCCTGGTTGCTTCCTGCGCGTTCGGCGACGTCGCCGTCGCGCAGACCAGCGAAACCGGCGACCTTTCTTTCGAACTGGTCGATCCCAAGGTGCTGCGCGTCTGCGCCGATCCGCGCAACCTGCCGTTCTCGAACGAGAAGGGCGAGGGATTCGAGAACAAGCTTGCGGAACTGTTCGCGGACAAGCTCCAGAAGAAGCTCGACTATGTCTTCTTCCCGCAGGCGACGGGCTTCGTGCGAATGACGCTGGGCGCGCATCGCTGCGACGTGATCATGGGCTTTCCGCAAGGCGATGACATCGTGCAGGGTACCAATCCCTATTACCGCACGACCTATGCGCTGGTCGCGAAATCCGGCAGCGGACTCGAGGATGTCGACAAGCTCGAAGATCCGAGACTGAAGGGCAAGCATGTCGGCATCGTCGCGGGCACGCCGCCCGCAACCAACATGGCGATTGCCGGCCTGATGGCTGATGCAAAACCCTATCCGCTGATGATCGACACCCGCTACGACAATTCGGCGCAGGCGATGATCGACGATCTCACGGCCGGCAAGATCGACGCCGGTGTGCTGTGGGGACCGATGGCGGGATTCTATGCCAAGAAGGCCGGCTCGCTGCACGTCACGCCGCTGGTGAAGGAGACCACCGGGCCGAAGCTGGTCTATCGCATCGGCATGGGCGTGCGTCCCGCCGACCAGAACTGGAAGCGGCAGCTCAACAAGCTGATCCAGGAGAACCAGGGCGAGATCAACAAGATCCTGCTCGACTTCGGAGTCCCGCTGCTCGACGAGAGCGATCGGCCGCTCGGCGCGGAGACGGCCAAGAAGACGCCATGAGGCGACAGCTTGCCGCTGCGCTGGTTGCCGCCGTCCTGGCGGCGCCCGGCTTTGCGCAGCAGCACTTTGCGCAGCAGCACGTGGCGCAGCAGAGTTTGGCGCAGCAGCAGGAGCCGTTCGAGCCCGAGGGTTATCGCGCCGACAATTACCGCGCGCCGGTGCCGGCGACGCTGGAGCGTGCGCGGGTGCTGTCGACGTCGGAAGCCGAGGCGATCTGGCGCGCCAAGAGCGGCGCCTTCGTCGACGTGCTGCCGCGTCCGCCGAAGCCGAAGAACCTTCCTGCGGGGACCGTCTGGCGCGATGCACCGCGCAAGAACATCCCGGACAGCATCTGGCTGCCCGACACCGGCTACGGCACGCTGCCGCCCGCCATGGACGACTATTTCCAGCGCGGCCTCGCACGCGCCTCGCGCGGCGACAAGGCCGCGCTGCTCGTGATCTATTGCCTGGCCGACTGCTGGATGTCCTGGAATGCCGCCAAGCGCGCGTTGGCGTACGGCTATTCCAACGTCGCCTGGTACCCCGACGGCACCGACGGCTGGGAACGCGCCAAGCTTCCGACCGACGAGGCGCAGCCGGAGCCGCGGCCGGAGCAGTAGTCGACCTAAATCGCGTGCTGTAGCGGTGGCCTCGTGGTTCGAGACGACCGCTTCGCGGTCTCCTCACGATGACGATTCAACATCTCACGACGAAGCCAGACCTCATGCTGAGGAACCCGCCAAAGCGGGCGTCTCGAAGGATGGCCGCAAAGACCCCGGCCTACTGCTTCTGCAGCTTCGTCAGCGTGCCCGTACCGCTCGTGTCGGTCGCAGAGTAGCTCACCCTGTCGCCGGCATGCACGGCATCGAGCATCGCGGCGTCCTTGGCCTTGTACTCTTGGAGCGTGCCGGCACCGCCTGCGCTGCCTCCGACCGTGCCCTTCTGGGTCTGCTGGATCGAGATCGTGCTGTTGAGCCGATCGATCCTGGTGACCATTCCGGTCATGTCGTCGGCGAAAGCGCTGGTGGCGAGCATGCCGACGACTGCCGCGCCCGCGAGGATGAATCTAGTGGTTCCCATCGAGGCCTCCCGATGCCTTGGATTACCATCGACAAGACATCCTAGATCGATTTGGTTCCGGCAGATAGCGTGGCAATAGGTTAACGATCGCCCGCGGCCGCGGGAACCCTCCGTAAGCGGTCAGTGAGGCTGACGCTATTCCATCTCCTGCTGGATCAGGCGCCCGAGGGCAAACAGCCGCTGGTCGATCGTGGTGGGAACCTCGCAGACGAACCGCACCACCTTGTGGCGGTCCTCGAAGATGCGGGTCTTCCAGATCAGCTCGTTGCTGAGCGCGTCGACCTTGGCGTCGTCGCGCGGCGTTGCGCCCTGGAGCGCCTGGAGCTGAACCGACTCCTCGCGGATATTGTCGGCCGCCTCGCGCTGCTTGCGGCTGACGCGTTCGAGCCCGATCATCACCTGGGAGCGCTGGGCGTTCAGCGTATCGAACAGGCCGGCGAACAGCAGTTTCGCATTCGCGGCCTTGTCGGCGCCGGAGCCCGCCAGGAATTCCTTCACTGACTTCTCGGCCTCGTCCAGCGGCGTCTTGCGCGCCGACAGCTTCGAGACCAGCGCGCTGACCTTGGTGTCGTCCTTCCACTTGTTCTGGACGTCGTCGAGCGCCGGGCCGGCCCAGACGGCCGCGAGCGAAATCTCCGGTACTTTTGCCTGTGTGCACGGCCAGTTTGGATAGCGCGGATCGGCCGCGCGTGCGGCCGTGCCCGACAGCGCGAGCGCGAGAACCGCCATCGCCAAGATCCGAACCGTCATCCTTCGCCTCCCGCAGGGCCCCGTCGCGCCAGCCCGCGCGAGGGATCATAGGCCAGAATAGCGCCGATCATGAAGACGATTGTGCACGTCGCGACCACCGCCAGCGAGATCCAGTTGACCTGTCCGTACAGTGCGAAACGTATCAGTTCGACCGCATGGGTGAACGGATTGGCCTCGCAGAGATAATAGAGATAGGGGCTGCCCTCCTGCACCCGCCACAGCGGGTAGAGCGCGGAGGATGCGAAGAACATCGGGAAAATCACGAAGTTCATGACGCCGGCAAAATTCTCCAGCTGCTTGATGCCGGAGGAGATCAGCATGCCGAGCGAACCAAGCATCAGCCCGGACAGGATCAACGCCGGGAGCACGGTGAGATAACCCGATGGCGGTGGGGTGATGTCCCAGAACCAGGCGATCAAGAGGAACGCATAGACCTGGAGCAGCGACACCGCCGTGCCCGCGAGCAGCTTGCAGAACAAGAGGAAGCCGCGCGGCAGCGGGCTCACCAGCAGCGTGCGCATGTTGCCCATCTCGCGGTCATAGACCATCGACAGCGAGGATTGCATGCCGTTGAAGAGCTGGATCATCGCCATCAACCCGGGCGCGATATAGACTTCGTAGAGGATATAGGTCTCGTAGGGCGGGATGATGGAGATGCCGAGCACCTGGCGGAAGCCGGCGGCGAAGATGAACAGCCACACCAGCGGCCGCACCAGCGCGGAGACGAAGCGCTCGCGCTGATGCAGGAAGCGCAGCCCCTCGCGCCAGACGATGCCGGTGAGGCAGGTCATGTACTCGGACGTCGAGAATCCGCGTGGGGCCTCGCGCGTGGTGATGCTGCTCATCCGCCGCCTCCCGGCATCGTCTGCGCGCCTGTCAGGCGCATGAAGGCGGTGTTGACGTCCTGCGCGCCGGCTTCCGTGATGACCCGGCTCATCGGCCCCTGCGCCAGCACCTTGCCCTGGTGCAGCACCACGAGATCGTCGCCCGGCATGATCTCGTCGAACAGATGCGTGGCCCAGAGCACGCCGATGCCTTGCTCGGTCACGAGCTGGCGGACATGGCTGATGATGTCGGCGCGCGCCTTGACGTCGAGGCCGACGGTCGGCTCGTCCAGCAACAGCAGTTGCGGCCGGTGCAGCAGCGCCCGCGCGATCTCCAGCCGCCGCATCTGTCCGCCGGAGAGATCGCGCACCTTGCTGCCGGCGCGCTCGGTCAGCCCGATGCGCCCGAGCAACTCGGCGCTGCGCGCGGCGGCGTCGCGGCGGCTGATGCCATGGAGGGCGGCGTGATAGAGCAGGTTCTGCGTCAGCGACAGATCGAGATCGAGCGTGCGCGGCTGGAACACGACACCGAGCAGCCGCAGCGCCTCGCCGGCGCTTTTGCCGACGTCATGACCGAAAATGCCGACCCGGCCGGACTGGATGCCGAACAGCCGCGTGATCAGTGAGAACAACGTGCTCTTGCCCGCGCCGTTGAGGCCGAGCAGCGCGGTGAAGCTCGCGGGCTGCACGTTGAAGGAGACGTCCAGCAGCGCGCGCCGCGGGCCATAGGAATGGCTGACGCCGTCGATCGACAGCGCCGGCACCGCGGCCGGATCGGGCCTCTGCGTCTCGCGTTGGTCGGCGATGGGGGCGGGGCTGGTCATGGCGCGATCGTGATGCCCCAGGGCAGCTCGCCCACCTGAATGGTCTTGATCACTTTTTGCGCGGCGACGTCGATGACGGAGACATCGTTCGACACGCCGTTGGTGGTGAGCAGGTATTTCTCGTCCGGCGTGAACGCCATGTGCCAGACCCGTTGTCCGACCAGCAGATATTTCATCACCTTGCGGGTGGCCGTGTCGACCACGGCGATGCGGTTGGCGGGGCCGAGCGCGATGAAGGCGGTCTTGTCGTCCCGGGTCATGCCGATGCCGACCGGCTGGATCGCTTCTTTCCTCAGGCCCGGAATCTCGAAATTGACCTTGCCGATCACCTCGTGCTTTCCGGGGTCGATGATCGACACCGTGCCGCCGATCTCGGAGGAGATCCACAATTCCGACGCGTCGTGCTTGAACTCGGCAAAGCGCGGCCGCGCGTCGACCAGCACGTTGGCGACGATCTGGCGCGAGCTGGTGTCGATGAAGTGCGCCATGTTGGTCGTCTCGGACGTGTTGATCAGCGTCTTGCCGTCCGGACTGATGGTCATGCCCTCGGGCTCGACGCCGACCTGGATGTCGCCGACCCGGGCGCGCTTCTCGAGATCGATCACGGTCACCGTGTTGTCGTTCTCGTTGGCGACGTAAAGGATCTTTCCGGCGGCATCCTGAGCGAACAATTCCGGGTCGGGCCCGGAAGGCAAACTGTCCACCACGGTTTGCGACTTGGCGTCGATCATCTGGATGGTGTCGTCGTCGCCGACTGCGACCATCACGAACTTGCCGTCGCGCGTGAAATCGATGCCGCGGGGGCGTTGGCCGACCTTGATGGTCTTGGTTACGGTCCAGCTCTCGGTGTCGATCACCGACACCGTGTTGCTCTTCTCGTTCGAGACATAGGCGATGAACGCATGCGCCGGCGCGGCTGTCAGCGCCAGCCCGGAAAGAAGCCCAACGCGCCACATGCGCGACATCCGTATCCTTACTTCAACTTGCATTTGCTCTCCGGGCGATCGTAGCCGAGCGTGTCGAGCTCGGAGACCTGGTGCAGAAAACCCTCCTGCGGCGACACCGACACCACCATGCGGCCGTCGACGAGCAGGATCGGCTGGCGCAGCTGCAGGTTCCAGTCGCGCAAGGTCAGCTTCGTGCCTTTGAAGGCGGCGACCGAGAAATCCGGACCCTTGATGAAATCGGTGACTTTTTTGACATCGCCGGAATTGGTGCGCGAGGTGGCTTCGCCGATCATGCGTACGGCCGTCCATGCCTGCATGTCGAGCGCGGTCATCCGCCGCGAGTTCAGCTTGACGAAGCGGTTTTGCATCTGGATCGCGCCCCACTGGTCCTGTGAAGCGTCCCAGCTCCGCGGCACGAGACCGGCCGAGCCCGCGACGGGGCGGGGATCCCAGGTGCGATAGGGCAGGTAGGCGCCGAACACCTCGCTCTCGTCGGCGGCGACCAGCACGTCGTAGGCCGGCGCCTGTTGCGTGAACACCGGCATCTGGCGCTGGATCAGCGTCACGCCTGAATCGGTGCGCCGCGCGCCGCCTTTGTCCTCGAAATTGCGCTCCTGTACGATCTTGGCGCCGAACCGTGTGGCGGTGCGCCGCAGCGCATCGGCGAACAGCTTGTCCTCGTCATGCGAGCCGACCACGAGCAGCCAGCGCTTCCACTGCTTCCACACCAGGTACTGGCCGAGCGCGTCGGCGAGCATCGACCGCGTCGGCGCGGTATGGATGACGTTGGCGCGGCAATCGGCCTCGCGCAGCCGCTCGTCGATCGCCCCCGCATTGAACAACAGCGTGCCGCGCTCGCGCAGGGCGTCCGATACTTTCAGCAGCGCATCGGCCGGCAGATCGGCGATGATGAAGCCGTTGCGCGCGGCAAGATCGGTCGCGGCCTGCACGGCATCCTCGCCCTCCTTGATACGCCGCTCCTCCAGCGCAAAACGCTGGCCCAGGAATTTGCCGGTGGTGTTGTTGTCCTCGATGGCGAGGCGCGCGCCGGCGACGCCGTCATTGTCCGCGGGCTGCTCGACCAGCGACAGCGTCGATCTGGTGCCGGCGATACCGAGATAGCCGACGCCGATCATGACAGGGTCAGCCGCGAGCGCACTCGTCGCGGTGACACCCAAGCCGATCAGGCCGACCAACCATCGGATCATGTTTCCTCCAGAGGTTCTCCCCGGCTTGACCGCCGGTCGAGAATTGTCTCTGCTAAAGCATGACCGATTTGCCGGGCCATGCAACCCCGCATTTCGTCCCCGCGCAGGAGGCCTGGAATCACGATCATGCGAGCGCCGATATGTTTGCTGATATGTTTCATGGCTTTGCTGTTGACGGCATCGGGCGCGCGCGCCGATCCGCCGAAGCTCGCGGTGTTCGATTTCGAGTTGATCGACACCAGCCTGCCGGGCGAGTTCTACGGCTCCAAGCCGGAGGAGGCGCGGCTCGATCGCATCGGCGAGCAGCTGCGCAAGGAACTGACTGAGTCAGGCAGGTTCCAGGTGCTCGATATCGCGCCGGTCAGGGACGCCGCCCGTCACGCCAATCTGCAGGCCTGCGGCGGCTGCGACCTCAAGCTTGCCGGAGAACTCGGCGCCGAGCTGGAGATCACCGGCATGGTGCAGAAGGTCTCGAACCTGATCATCAACCTCAACATCTATCTGCGCGACGTGAAGACCGGCAACATGATCACCGCCGCCAGCGCCGACATGCGCGGCAACACGGATGAATCCTGGACCCGCACGATGAACTACCTCATCCGCAACCGCTTGCTGGCACCGAATTACGGCAAGCCGGAGTAGATTCTTCTCTCCGCGTGCGCCGCTGCCACCTTCTCCCACAACAAGGGGAGAAGGGAAGGCAGCGTGCGCTTGGCGTGCAGAGCATCACCCTTTCAATCGCTCCGCATGCCAATGCAGGTGATCGCCCATGAAGGTCGAGATGAAATAATAGCTGTGGTCGTAGCCCGCCTGCCGCTGCAGCGTCAGCGGGATGTTGGCCTTGGTGCAGGCGGCCTGCAGCAGCTCTGGCCTCAGCTGCTCCTTCAGGAAATTGTCGGCCTCGCCGACATCGACGAGGAAGCCGGAAAACTTCGCGCCGTCCTCGATCAGCGCCACCGTGTCGTGGCTGCGCCACGTATCCTTGTTCGGCCCGAGATAGCCGGTCAGCGCCTTGATGCCCCAGGGCACGAGCGACGGCGCCACGATCGGCGCGAACGCGCTGGCGGCGCGAAAACGGTGCGGGTTGCGCAGCGCCACCGTCAGCGCGCCGTGGCCGCCCATGGAATGGCCCATCACCGATTGCCGCTTGGCATCGACCGGAAAATTCTCGGCGACCAGCTTCGGCAGCTCGTCGGTGACGTAGCTCCACATGCGATAATTGCGCGCAAACGGCTCTTGCGTGGCATCGACATAGAAGCCGGCGCCGAGGCCAAAATCATAGGCATTGTTGGCGTCGCCCGGCACGTCGGGCCCGCGCGGGCTGGTGTCGGGCGCGACGAAGATCAGGCCGAGCTCGGCGCAGGCCTTGCGGAATTCGCCCTTCTCGGTGACGTTGGCATGCGTGCAGGTGAGGCCGGACAGATACCAGACCATTGGAAGCTTGGCGCCGGCTGCATGCGGGGGAACATAGACCGAGAACACCATGTCGGTTCCGGTCGCCTGGCTTGCGTGGCGATACACGCCCTGCACGCCGCCATAGGATGTATTGGTCGAGACAGTCTGAATCGTCATGGCTTTGGGCTCCGTGGCATCTAACCACATCATGATTGCAACGCTTGTGTGACCGAATTTGCGGCGGCTGCCGGCGCGTCAGGCGACGCCACTGTCGATCGCCAGCCGCACCAGCTCGACCGAGGTTTTGACGCCGAGTTTCTGGCGCATGATGGAGGAGGTGTTGGCGACCGTCTTGTAGGACGATTGCACCAGCCAGGCGATCTCGGACAGGCTCTTTCCGGCGCTGAGCAGCCGCAGGATCTCCATCTCGCGCGCGTTCAGCTTCGACAGCGGGCTTTGCGCCAGCGTCGGCCCTGCGAAGGCGATGCTGCGCGCGATCGCGCTCGGCAGATAGGTGCCGCCGCCTCCGACGGTGCGGATCGCCTCGACGAGGTCGTCGGGGTCGCCGGTCTTGGAGACATAGCCCTTGGCGCCGCATTCGATCGCGCGCGCGGCGAAGGCGGGGTCGTCGTTCATGCTGAACATGATGATGCGGGCCTCGGGCGCGCGCTCTAGGATGCGGCGCGCCAGCTCGAAGCCGGAGACGGTCGGCAGGTTGATGTCGATGATCGAGAGGTCGGGGCGCTCGACGATGAAGACGCATTCGCCGTCCTCGGCGTCGGCGGCCTCCAAAATCTCGATCTCGCCTTCGTCGGCGAGCACGGCACGGCAGCCGGAAGCCACGATGGGATGATCGTCGACGATCAGAATGCGCATGGACGCTCCTCGCGACAGCGCCGACCTGTTTTCCGCCGCATGATACCGGACGAGACAAATGCGCGTCTCATGTCGCCTCATGCAACCCGGCCGGGATTGCTGTACGGTTTCGATTAGATATCGGGCGCTTCGCCTCTGTCAACGTCACCGGACAGGCGCGGGCCAACCTTCGCGGGGCGACAGGCGGCACCAATGTGGCAAAATCTATCCTTGCGCGCGCGCATCAACCTGCTGCTGGCGCTGCTGCTGGCGCTGGGGCTCGCGGTCAATATCGGCCGCCAGGTCGCGGAAGCCGGGCCGCGCGTGCAGGCCGAGGACCAGAGCGTGATCCGGCTGGCGCGCGAATTCATCGAGATGATCGTTGCGGACCTCAACGAGGCGCCGGATCCTGACGCGCGGTTGAACCAGATCGCGCGCGACCTCAGCCGCCTGCGCCATGTCAGCATCGCGCTTCGGGACGGCGACGGTCGTCCGCTGACGCCGCCCCGGAGCGACGCCGATGACGACACGCGCGGGCCTCCGGCCTGGTTCGTCGGTCTGGTTCATCCCGAGCAGACCGCGGTGAGCGTGCCGGTCTCGATCCACGGCAAGCCGGGCTCGCTGCTGATCACCTCGCACCCCGACGACGAGATCGCCGAGATCTGGGACGGCATCGTGACCCAGCTCGAGGTCGGCTCGGTGATCGCGCTGGCGCTGTTCCTGGTGATGATGAATGTGGTCGGGCGGGCGCTGGCGCCGCTGCAGTCCCTGGCGGATGTGATGGCCGAGCTCGAGGGCGGACGCTATCAGGCGCGCGTCGTGCCGGGCGGCGCGCCGGAACTCGCAGCGATCTGCACCAAGCTCAACCATCTTGCGGCGACGCTCAGCGAGGCGATCGAGGACAAGCGGCGCCTCGCCGAACGCACGGTGTCGCTTCAGGACGTCGAGCGCAAGGAGATCGCGCGCGAGCTCCATGACGAGTTCGGCCCCTACCTGTTCTCGCTGCGCGCCCATGCCAGTGCGCTGGCGAAGCAGGCGGACGGACGCGCCCCGAATGCCGAGGCCGTGCGAAGACACGGCAGCGCCATGCTGGAGCAGATCAACGCGCTCCAGCAGTTCAATCGCCGGGTGCTGGAGCGTCTGCGCCCCGTCGGCCTTGCCGAGCTCGGCCTGCGTCAGGCGCTGGAATCGCTGTCGCGGCTGTGGCGGGAATCGCATCCCGATGTCGCGATCGAGACCGTGATCTCGCCGGCGCTTGGCGTCACCGGCGAGACCGCCGACCTTACCATCTACCGCATCGTGCAGGAGGCGCTGACCAACGTGTTCCGCCACGCCGGCGCGACCTCGGTCAACGTCGTCATCGAGCCGGTGGAGCAGGTATCGGGCGATGGTCGCTTCTGCGCACGGGTGCGGGTCAGCGACAATGGCCGCGGCATGGAGCCGGGCCAGAAGCTCGGCTTCGGCCTCGTCGGCATGCGCGAGCGGATCCTGGCGCTGGGCGGCACACTCAACGTCGTCTCCGGCGATGGCGGTCTGACCGTCGAAGCGCTGGTTCCGACGGCGGTGGCCTGATCGCGTCGGGAAGAATTCCCGATTTTGTCGGGAAAATTGGTGCGGATATGGCCCGACCTTTTGTGGCTGGCGCACGCCTTGCTGCCGATTACACTCGCCCTCGACCAACCGGCGAAAATCAAAACAGCCGGTGGTCACGGATGGGAAGGCAGGGATGGGCAATCGTCTTTGGCGTGTTGGATTCAAGCGTCTTGGGTGCAAGCGTCGTTTGTTGATGGCGTCGGTTTCGAGCGGGCTGGTGTCCGGGCTGGTCTTCGCGGCCCCCGTGTGGGCGGCACAGGACGAGGAGACCAACGTCCAGAACCTTCCGCCGGTCGAGGTGACCGCGCCGCCGCCGGCGAGCGTGAGGCGCAGCGCGCCAACGCGGCCGGTCGCGCGTGTCGGGGCGGCGTCATCCGCCAGCCCGAAGACGCGCCTTTACGTCTACCCGACCTCGCCGGGCACCGGCCGGGGTCTCGACGTCGACAAGGTCCCGTCGGCGATCAACGCCGTGGATGCCAGCCAGATCAGGCGCACCGGCTCGCTGAACGTCACCGATGCGCTCCGCGACAACATCGCCGGCGTGAACATCACCGAAGTCACCGGCAATCCGTTTCAGCCGGATGTCGAATTCCGCGGCTTCGTCGCCTCGCCCGTGACCGGCACGCCGCAAGGCCTTGCGGTCTACCAGAACGGCGTCCGCATCAACGAAGCGTTCTCCGACGCCGTCAACTGGGATCTGATCCCGACCGCTGCGATCAGGTCGGTGACGCTCGTGACCAACAACCCCGCCTTCGGCCTCAACGCGCTGGGCGGCGCGATCAATCTGCAGATGAAGGACGGCTTTACCTATCAGGGCGCGGAGCTCGATCTGATGGGCGGCTCGTTCGGCCGCATCCAGGGCTCGGCGCAATGGGGCAAGACGGTCGACAAGAATTACGCCGTCTATGCCGCGCTCGAGGGCCTGCACGACAACGGTTTCCGCAACTTCTCCCAGTCGGACGTGCGGCGCTTCTACGGCGACGTCGGCTACAAGGCCGGTGACAGCGAATTCCACGCCAACATGGGCGTCGCCAAGAACGATTTCGGCGCCAGCGCCACCGTTCCCGCCGAGCTGCTCGACAAATATTGGGGCGCGACCTACACGACCCCGCAGACCACCTCCAACCGCGTCGGCTATCTCAACCTGACCGGCAAGGTCGATGCGACGCCGACCTGGACGCTCGAAGGCACCGCGCATGTGCGCCGCTACGAGCAGAAGCTCGTCGACGGCAACCCGACCGACGCGCAGGAATGCGCCATCGCCGGGCTGCTGTGCTTCGGCGACGACACGACACCGGCGAATGGCACGAGCGGCGTGCAGCTTGCCAATCCGTATCCTTCCGGGACCATCCTCGGCGAGATCGACCGCAGCTCGATACGGTCGACCACCTTCGGCGTGTCGGGGCAGGCCACCAACACCGATCAGCTGCTCGGGCACGACAACCGCTTCGTGATGGGCGCGACCTATGACGCCAGCGTCACGCGCTACAACGCCACCGCCGAGATCGGCTCGATCGGAGAAAACTACGTCGTCAGCGGCAGCGGACTCTTCCTGGGGCCGACCGGCGTACCTGATACCGTTGCCGGTCCCGTCTCGCTGCGGACCGTCAACCAATATAACGGTCTCTACGCGATGGACACGTTCAATATCACCGACGCCTTTGCCGTCACCGGCGGCGGCCGTTTCAACGTGGCGCGCATCTCGCTGGAGGATCAACTCGGCACCGATCTAAACGGCGATCACACCTTCACCCGCTTCAATCCGGTGATCGGCGGCACCTACAAAATCACGCCGGAGCTGACCGCCTATGCCGGCTATTCTGAGGCCAACCGCGTGCCGACGCCGCTGGAACTCGGCTGCTCCGATCCGGCCCGTCCCTGTCTCATTGCCGCGTTTCTCGTCTCCGATCCGCCATTGAAGCAGGTCGTGTCCAAGACCGTGGAAGCGGGCCTGCGCGGCAGCAGGGAGCTGAACATCGGCACGCTCGGCTGGAAAGTCGGCGGCTTCCGCGCCACCAATTACGACGACATCGTCGCTATCCCCGTTCCCGGCCGCACCGGCTTTGGCTATTTCTCCAATGTCGGCCGGACCCGGCGGCAGGGGCTCGAGGCCGAAATCAACATCAAGTCGTCGACGCTTCAGTTCCAGGCGAGCTACGCCTTCGTCGATGCGCGCTTCCTCGACGCACTGACCATCGGCTCGAACAGCCCGTTCGCCGACGCCGACGGCAACATCCAGGTCTCGCCCGGCAACCAGCTTCCGGCGATCCCGCGTCACCGCGTCAAGGTCGGCGTGGACTATGCCGTGACCGACGTCTGGAAGGTCGGCGGCAACGCGATCTTCGTCTCCAGCCAATATCTGGTCGGCGACGAGTCCAATCAATATGCGAAGCTGCCGTCCTATACCGTGTTCAATCTCCACACCTCCTACCAGGTGACCAAGAATTTCCAGCTCTACGGCAAGGTCGACAACATCTTCGACAAACGCTACGCGACCTACGGACAGTTCTTCGACACGGGAGCCGTGCCCAACTTCACCAACGGCGGCGCCGACTTCAACGACCCGCGTTCGCTCAGCCCGGCAAGGCCGCGCGCGTTCTATGCGGGGATGAGGGTGACGTTCTGAGCCCGGCCCGGCAAGCCCGGGGCCGGTGTGGGTAACGAGGAGGGGGGGGCTTCGTCGGTGCGCCGGCGCGGCGTGTCGCCACGGCTGTGTTCTACCTCAGGCCGATTGACTCATTGTTCATGTTTTGTTCTTATGCTGGTCGTCCAGCCAAGGGAGCGAGCCATGGACAACCGCATCAATGAAATCCGTAAGATCATCAGGGCGTTACGTATCAGCATGCGTGAGGCTGAAGCGATCATGCATGAACAGATCAACCGGGACGAGGACTGCACTTTCGTGGCCAACGAGGTCATGAAGATGCGTACGGTAATGAGCGGGCTCGTCCAGGAGCGGGCCGCGCTCGGAGACACCGACCCGATCGTCGTCGCCAGCCTGTTCGTTCCCCGCCGAAAGCCGACGCCGCCGCGCCTCCGTATCGAGCGGCGTCGTCTCGTCCCGCCGCGAGAGGCGGCACGGGCATGAAAGGACAGAGGCCGACCTATTTCTCCGACATGCAGGAGCCGCCGGAATTTTTGAAGGCGCTCGATCATGCGCGGCGCCTGTCCTGCCTCGAGGGTTGGTGCCGCATGCACATCGAGGCCATCCAGGTCGCGATCGACCAGTACGCGGAAGCAGCTCTCGGCAATCGGGAGTTCTTCCTCAACAAGCCGCACAGCATCGGCGGAAGTCGCAGCAACGGCGACGTGCCGTGACATCGAGGACCCGTCCCGGTGCCACGCTGTCCGCCGCCTACTCCGCCTTCGCCCGCCCCAGCGGTGCGGCCGCGACGCTCGTTTGCCCCAGGCCTTTGGCCGCACTCGCGCGATGCCGCCGCTGGACCAGATACTGATCGCCGAGCACCCCGGCCAGGATCACCGTTCCCATCACCGCGAAATTGAGCGAGCTCGGAATGCCGAGGAGGTTGACGAGATTCTGCAGCATCTGGAGCAGCACGGTGCCGAGCACGACGCCGATAATCGAACCTTCGCCGCCGCGCAAGGAGCAGCCGCCGAGCACGGCGGCGGCGATGGCGTAGAGCTCGTAGAACGAGCCATGCACGGCAGGCGAGATCGAGCGGGTGTACATCGCGATCAAGATTGCGGAAAACGCGGTCAGGCCGCCGCAGATGATATAGGCCGAGATGGTCACCCGGTTTGAGCTAATGCCGGAGTAGCGCGCCGCTTCTTCGTTTTTGCCGACGGCATAGAGATAGCGGCCGAACACGGAGCGGTGCAGCGCCACCCAGGCGATGACGGTTACCACCGCGAGCGCCACCACGCTGTGCGGCAGCGGGAAGCCCAGCACGTTGGTGCGGCCGGCGGTCAGCCATTCCAGCATGGGAAAGCTCGCACCGAAGCCGAAGCCCGCCGTCGCGTCCTCGGTGTAGTAGCGCGCCGCGCCGCGATAGATCAGAAGACCGCACAGCGTCACGACAAAAGGCTGGATCCGCATCCTGGTTACCAGGGTGCCATGTATCAGGCCGATCGCGAGCCCAGCCGCGACGATCATCGCGACTGCGGCGATCCAGTTGATGTCATGATTGACGATGAGGTCGATGAAGAGGACGCCGAGCAGCGCGATCACGGAACCAACCGACAGCTCGATTCCGCCGATGATGATCACAAAAGCTTCCGCGATGGAAAAGATGCCGAACAGTCCGACCTGGTTGGCGGTGTTGGAGAGATTGCCTACGAACAGGAATCTCGGATTGATGAGGGCGACGACGGTTCCAACCACGAGGATCAGAACCAGAAGGCTGAGGTCTTTCTTTGTCAAATTCCCTCCGCCTCAACTGAGTGGCCGACTGCGAGCTGGAGCACATTGTGCTCGCTGAACTGGCTGCGATCAAGGAAACCCGAGATCGCGCCCTCGTGCATGACTGCGATCCGGTCGCTGACCCCGATCACCTCCTCCATGTCGCTGGAGATCATCAGGATCGCGACGCCGGCGTCGGCCAGGCGGCGCAGCATGTCGTAGATCTCCTGCTTGGCGCCGACATCGACGCCGCGCGTCGGCTCGTCAAAGATCAGAACCTTCGGCCGCATCGACAGCCATTTGGCGAGCACAACCTTCTGCTGGTTGCCTCCCGACAGAGAGCGGACCGCGGTGGCGACGTCGGGCGCGCGGATATTGAGACGCTCGCGCTGGCGCGAGGCATTCTCGTTTTCGCGCGCCGTATCGACCAGCCAGAAGCGCGAGTAGGACGCCAGATCGGGCAGCGAGATGTTTTCGGCGATCGAGACGTCGAGCAGCAGGCCCGAGATCTTGCGGTCCTCCGGAACCAGATAGATGCCCCGATCGATGGCGGCGCGCGGGCTGGCGATGCGGATCGGCTCGCCATCGAGTCTCATCGTGCCGCCACGCAATCGGTCGATGCCGAAGACGGCGCGCGCAAGCTCCGTGCGTCCAGAGCCGACGAGCCCGGCCAGTCCAAGAATCTCGCCGCGGCGGACGGACAGGCTCACGGTACGGTCCGGATAGGTGTCGGTGACGGCATTGATGATCTCGATCGCGCTGTCGCCGGGCGGTGCAGCCGGCGGAACGTAGAGCGATTTCAGATCACGGCCGATCATCAGCCTGATCATCGCCGCCGGCGAGAGCTCCGCGCGCGTGAGCGCGCCGACCATGCGCCCGTCGCGCAACACGACCGCGCGGTCGGCGCACTGCATCACCTCGTTGAGGCGATGTGTGATGAAGATGATGCTGACGCCGTGAGCTTTCAGGCCGGCGACGACCCGCATCAAGCGGTCCGTCTCGGTGAGCGTCAGGCTCGAGGTCGGCTCGTCCATGATGACGAGACGGGCATCGAGCGAGAGCGCCTTCATGATCTCGACGAGTTGGCGCTGCGCCAGCGACAATTCGGCGAGCGGCGCGTCCGGTGCGAAATCGCAGCCCAGCCGCTCGAGCAGCGGAGCGACATCGGCATAGAGCCGTTTGCGGTCGATCAGCCGCAAGGGCCCGCCGTGCACGGGCTCGCGGCCGATGAAGACATTGCCGGCGACATCGAGATTGTCAAAGAGGTTCAATTCCTGATGGACGAAGGCGATGCCCGCCTTGATCGCATCCGCCACGGCGAGCGAGCTTCGCTCGATGCCGTCGACGCGGATCACGCCGCCGCTCGGCTCCACGATTCCGCCGAGCACGCGCATCAGTGTGGATTTGCCTGCCCCGTTCTCGCCGACCAGGGCAATCACCTCGCCGGCCGACACCTCTAGCCCGACGTGGTCGAGAGCGACCACGCCGGGATAGATCTTGCTGATATCGACCAGCTCGAGAAAAGGCTCTGGCATGGCAGGCCGCGCTGCGCGCAGCACCGATCCTCCTACTTCTTCAGCATCTGCTTCATCGAGCTCATGAAGTCGTCGACGTTCGCCTTTTCGATGACCTTGCCCGGCACGATGATGATGCCGTTGGCCGGAATGCCCGACTTGTTGCCGCCGATGTAATTCGCCATCAGCTTCATGCCCTGATAGCCCCATTCGAACGGCTGCTGCACCACCGTGCCCACGATGGTGCCTTCCTTGACGCCGCCGAGGGTGATCGGATCCTCGTCGAAGCCGATGATCTTGATCTTGTTGAGCTTGCCTGCCTCCTTGAGTACCTCGTAGATGCGCGGCGTGTTGTAGGAGTAGAAGCCTACGAGGCAGCTCACATCGGGCATGGCTGCGAGGATGTCCTCGACATTGCGCTTGGCACGGGTCTGGTCGATCTCGTCGCCGCGGACGTCGACGAGCTCGACCTTCGAGCCTTTGATCGTCTCCTTCACGCCTTCGATGCGCTCGCGCGCATTGTCGGCGCCGGGCAGGCCCACGAAGCCGACGCATTTGCCGCCGTTAGGAAGCGCCTTGACCATCAGCTTTCCCGCCTCCTTGCCGAGATCGGTGTTGGAGGAGCCGATATAGGCCACGCGCTTGGATTGCGGCGCGTCGCTGTCGGTGGTGAACAGCACCGTCTGGGACGCAACCTTGTTGAGCTGTTCGGTCTGGTTCTTCGGATCGACCGCGCTGACCATGATGCCAGCGGCACCGGCGGCGACGAGGTCATCCATCACGCGCTGCTGCACGGCGGCGGCAGCCTGTTCCGGATATTTGAACTGGAGTTCGTAGTTGGGCAGTTCGCCCTGCGCCTTCTTCATTCCGGCCTCGGCGATCTTCCAGAAGTCGGATGCGCCGTTGACGACGAAAGCCAGAACCTTCTTGTCCGCCGCATCAGCCGAGCCGACGCCCAGCGCTATCGCGAACGCAACAGACACACCTGCAACCAAGAGACGCTGCATATCATCCTCCCCTTAGGCGGTCGGCCTTTGATGACGGCCAACTCTGCTTGAGCTCGAATTGAGCGCATGCCTCCGTCCCCGAGATGCGTGCAGATCAGCCGCCATCCGCGACTTCGCGGCAGAGGCGGGTCACCGGCTACCTCGCGAGGTGAAATGAGGCACGTACCTCAACGTAGCAGAAGCACGCCGAGCGTGCAATTGAAAGCGAGGTTCATCGCAATTCTAAGCGGTGCTTGGCTCGGCATCGCCGCCATCCTGCAAGCAAGGCGGCGGCGTGCGCTGCCGACGGTTGCGGCGCAACATGCAGAAGCAGGAGGCTTATCAAGCTGGTCCACTCTCAGCTACCCGCCTTGGGTGGAGCATCGGAGATTGACTCGGACATCGCACCAGCGTTTGCCCCTGCGCGCCTTTTCGAGCGCCGGGGCACCCCTCGCGCCTTAACCGCTCGGAAACCATGGCAAATGATCCGAAAACTTTAACGAAACTGTTCGGCTGTCTCTGCGTCGGTTCGTCGGAGGGCCCGTCCGATGACAGAGCACCAGTTGAGAGAGCAGGAATTCCAGATCGCGCGCTACAGGCGCTTGGAGCGGGAGGTGACCGATCCGCTTGCCGCATGTCTGCTTCATGGCATCATCGAGGACCTTGAAGCCGAGCTGCGCAGGGACAGACCGGATTGGCACGGGCCGCGCGATTAACGCTTTGTTAGCGCTGATCATGCGGATGATGCACGCGGGAATGCCAGGGGAGACAGCTCCCATGCTCAAGGACGGCAGCTACACGGCGTGGTACAAGACGCCGCTCGATCAAGGCACCGGCATAGTCCATGTCCCAGACGGACAGATCTGGGGCTGCGACAGCCTGATGACGTATCACGGCTTCTGCAAGGTCGACGGCGATCGCTTCACCGCCACCGTATCGACGAAGCGCCACACCGACGGACGTGCAACGGTCTTCGGCGTCGACGATGAGCTCACGCTGGAGATCGAGGGAAGCTGCCCGGGCAAGGTCGCGACCTACACGGCGACGGCCGTGCAGGTGCCGGGAATGATCCTCCAGGGTACCCTCATTCGCACGGAGCAGCAGCCGCCCGCACCTGAACGAACCGGGCAGGCCGCTTCGTTCAATCCCGACAAGCTGCCGAAATTGCCGAAGCGCTCGCGCTGATCGCGGAAACCATTTGGTTGATGGCTGCTGCCGCGCGTCGCCCCGACCTTGAGGGACGCGGTGGTCGTCTGCCCCACACGCCGTCACGATGTCTTCTTCCTTGCCTCCACGTGTCGTGCGAAATTGTCGAGGATCGCCTGCCAGCCGCCTTGCTGCTGCTCGACCGAGTGCGTCGCTTCGCTGTCGAAGGTGATGCGGACGACAATGCCCTTCGGGCCGGGCACGAACTCGACTTCGGCCTTGCGATCGCCGAACGCGTATTCGATCCGCTTGTGCTCGTCGATTTTCGTGTAGGTGCCGGCGAAGTCGAAGCCGATGCTGCCGTCCTTGGCCTCCATGCGTGACGAGAAGGCGCCGCCTTCGCGCAGATCGACCGTCGCCCTGGTGGTGTGCCAGTCGTTCGACGCGGCGTTCCACTGCATGATGTCGGAAGGCGTTGTATAGGCACGCCAGACCTGATTGATGGGGGCTGCGACGCTGGTTTCGACGGTGATCCTCATGGGGCATTGCTCCTGGTTCGATTTCGACGGTTCAAGGTGACGCGTCACGTCAGTGCGCGGGGGCCATCTACGGCACGTCCTGGATGCGTCCATCCAAGGACGATCGAAACCGGTCCGTGCCGACAAGGTCGAGCCGTTGAACATATGAAAAATGCGTCGTCCGAATGTCCGTGGGGAGCGCAGCGACATGCTGCGACTCGAGCGGCGGGTCCTAACCTGACGGGCGGCCCGGCCCGCCGGCTCTTTCGAAACCGCTGGACAGCCGCCATTGTGCCGCCGCCGAGCTACGCCAGTAATCCGTCGAAGTCGGAATAGATGACGTCGGCGGTGCGCTGATAGTGCTGCTGAAGCAGGTGCACGGCCTGCTCGCTATTCTTGGCGAGCACTGCCTGAAGGATGTGACTGTGCTCAGCACCGACCTTGCGTGCCGGATACGCCTTTGCAATCGACATCATGCGATAGCGATAGAGCCGGTCGGCGAGTTGCTCGCAAAAGCCGAGCAGCGGCCGTGAACCGCAAAGACCGATCAGCGTCGCGTGGAACGCGCGGTGCACCTTCTCCCAATCCGGATTGTTCTCGAATGTATCGGGCTTGAGCGAACGCGGCGTACGATCGAGCCGGTGATGCGCAACCAGCAGAGCCTCTTCCCAGGTCTGGGTCGCATTCTGCATGGACTCGCGCAGCGCCAGGCCTTCGACCCAGCACCGCGTCTTGGTCAGTTCCTGAAGCTCGTCCTTGCTGACCTCCTTCACATAGAAGCCGCGCTGCTCCATGCCGACGACGAACTCTTCCGTGGTCAGGCGATTGAGGGCCTCGCGCAGTGGGGTCTGCCCGACATTGTACTGCTCCATGAGGAAGCGCGACTGCAGCTTGCGTCCGGGCTCCAGCCGCGTGGTCAGGATGTCGGCTTTCAGGCGCGCATAGATCGTCGTCGCCAGTGTGGCCGGCTGGTCCGCCCTCGGGGTCTGCAGGTCAGAGTTCATGAGCGTCCATCAAAATCGTCAACTCATTCTGTACATTAGCAGGCTTCCAGCCAGTAATTTATAAATTTTATACTTTACTGTCGCTTTTTTACATATTATGGACTTGCCACTGTTCGCGCGTCTGGCGAGGAAGCCCAATGTCCGATTTTCCGGTGGCGGCCCTGCGCAGCGTCGAGATCACGACGCCGCACCCTACAGCTTCGCTCGATTTCTACACTGGGGTCTGGGGTCTCGCCGTCGCGGCGGAAGCGGACGGCACGGTCTACCTCGCGGCGACGGGCGGCGATTTCCACGTTCTCGAGCTCACGCCCGGCGAGACCACCTCGCTGCGGAAAGTCAGCTTCCGCACCCGGTCGCGCGAAGACCTGCACCGCCTGTTCGAACGCGCGCGGCGGGCTGGCTGTGAGGTGGTCAGTGTGCCCGCGCCATCGCCGGTACCGTCGGGCGGCGAAAGTTTTATGGTTCGGGAGCCGCAAGGCTGCGCCATGGAGTTCGTCCATGGCGACCGCACCAGGGCGGCGCGCGTGGTGGCGGACCGGCCGGAGCGGCTCGCGCATGTCAACATCAACAGCGTCGATGTCGAAAAACTCTCGGCATTCTACCAGGAGACGCTCGGTTTCCGCCTGTCGGATCGGTCAAAACTGATGGCGTTCCTGTGCTGCAACAGCGACCACCACGCGGTCGTGCTCGCGGAAGCCCCTCGCAATGGCCTCAATCACATTGCCTTCCTGATGCCTGATCTGGAGTCGGTCATGCGCGGCTCCGGCCGCATGGTGGACCATGGCCATCCGATCGGTTGGGGCGTCGGCCGTCACGGCCCGGGCGATAATGTGTTCGCCTATTTCGTCGATCCGACCGGCGCAGTCATCGAATACACCGCCGAAGTCCTGCAGATCGACGACAGCTACGTCGCGAAAGGTCCAGACGATTGGGTCTGGCCGCCAGGACGAACGGATCAGTGGGGCATTGCCCCGCCCAAGTCCGACGCCTGCAAGACGGCACAGCTTGCCGTTCCCTTCACGACGGCGCGCGCATGACGGAAGCGGCCGCCACCGACCATGACGTGCTCGTCGTCGGCTTCGGGCCGACCGGCGCCGTTGCCGCGGGCCAGCTCGGCCGCCTCGGTCATCGCACACTGGTGATCGACCGTCTCGCTGACGTCTATGACAAGCCGCGCGCGATTGCGCTCGATCACGAGATTTTTCGACAGTTCGACAATATGGGCCTCGCTGAGGCGATCGCACCCCATGTCGAGCCCTTCACCGCGTCGGAGCATTTTGGCGTCGACGGCCGGCTGATCCGCCGCGTCGACATGGTCGCAAAGCCCTATCCACTCGGCTACACGCCGAGCATGGTGTTCAGCCAGCCCGCGGTCGAGGCCGAGCTGCGCCGCCACGCGAAAAGCTTTTCCAATGTGCGCGCCGAGCTCGGCGTCGAGCTGATCGATCTCGTTCAAGCCTCCGATCGCGTCGAAGCAAAGTTGAAGGAGACCAACGGAAAGCGCCGCTCCGTGACCGCGCGCTATGTGCTTGGCTGCGACGGCGCCTCGAGCACGGTGCGCGAGATCGCAGGGCTTGGGCTCGAGGATCTCATCTTCGACGAACCCTGGCTCGTGGTCGACGTGCGCGTGAACGAGAGCGCGCTGCACAAATTGCCGCTATGCTCCGCGCAATTCTGCAATCCGGCGCGCCCCGTTAGCTTCCTGATTGGCCCGAAGAACCACCGCCGCTGGGAAATCATGCTGCTGCCGGGCGAGGACGCGCGGCAGATGGAGCGGCCGGAGAATGTCTGGAAGCTGCTCGCGCCCTGGCTCACCCCACAGGACGGCGAGTTGTGGCGGGCGGCCTCCTATCGTTTCCACGCCCTCGTTGCAGACGTCTGGCGCAACGGCAGAATCCTGATCGCCGGCGACGCCGCACATCAGCAGCCGCCCTTCATCGGCCAGGGCATGTGCCAGGGCGTGCGCGATGCCACTAACCTCGTCTGGAAGCTGGATCGGGTGCTCAGGGGCGTGTCTTCCGACAGGCTGCTCGACAGCTACACGGTGGAACGCAAAGCCCACGTGATCGAGCTGACCGGCAAGATCAAGGCGATCGGCCAGTCGATCTGCGAACGCGATCCCGTCGCGGCGCGGCGGCGTGATGCGCGCATTCTGGCCGAAGGCGGCGGCAAGCCGCTCCAGATCACGCGGCAAGAGATCATTCCGCCGCTGCGCGCGGGCCTTCTTGCCAATCACGAAGGGCCGGCACGTGGCAGTCTGTTTCCACAGCCGCGCATCGCAAGCGCCGGCACGGTCCGCCTGCTCGATGAGGTGACGGGACCAGGCTTGCGCGCGTTCATCGACGGCCGCCGCTCCGACGCCGCCGACCTCCTGGCTCTCTGCACCGCGCGCCCGTACCTGTTTGCAGCGGCCGTCGCACCCGCCGGCTCCGGCGCACCCGATGTGCTCCAGGAGACCGAGGGCGTGCTCGCGAGCTGGTTCGACCGTCACGATGCCATCGCCACGATCGTGCGGCCCGATCATTACGTTTTCGGCACGGCGCGCACCGCCGCCGAACTCGGCGATCTCCTGCGCGAGATCGAGGCGCGTCTGCACGACGTCCCGGCCGGGCGAGACAGTCACAATTTTGATCCGACAATGGAGAGAACGCCGTGAAACTGGCAACTGTAGCGATCGACGGCCGCACCACCTGGGGCTTGGTCGAAGCCGAGACTTTTTTCGATGCCGGTGCTGGGCTCAAGGCGCGTTACGCCGACCTCAAGGCTGCCATCGGTTCGTCGCTGGCCGGCGTTGCGGATGCAAAATCCGCGGCGGCTGCCGTTCCGGTCTCCAAGGTCAAATGGCTGCCCGTCATCCCGAACCCGGACAAGATCCTGTGCGTGGGCCTGAACTACGAGACCCACCGCAAGGAAACCGGCCGGGCCGAGGTCGAGCATCCCACCATCTTTTCGCGCTATGCCAACAGCCAGACCGGACATTTGCAGCCGATCGTGCGGCCGCGCGTCTCTGCCGACCTCGACTTCGAAGGCGAGCTTGCGGTCATCATCGGCAAGGCCGGCCGCTACATCTCCCGCGCCGACGCCATGAGCTACATCGCCGGCTATTCCTGCTACAATGACGTCAGCATCCGCGATTTCCAGCGTCACACCCATCAGTTCACGCCGGGCAAGAATTTTCCTGATACCGGCGCATTCGGGCCGTGGATGATGACGCCGGACGAGCTCGGTCCGCTTGGCGAGCTCAAGCTGGAGACCCGCCTGAACGGACAGGTCATGCAGGAGGCGCGGATCAAGCAGATGATCTTCGATATCCCGCGCCAGATCGAATACTGCTCCACGTTTACGCGGCTTGAGCCCGGCGACGTCATCGTCAGCGGAACGCCGGGGGGCGTCGGTGCGCGGCGCGAGCCGCCGCTCTGGATGAAGCCCGGCGATGTCGTCGAGATCGAGGTCGAACGACTCGGCGTGCTGCGGAATGTCGTCGCAGACGAAGCCTGATCGAAAGCCCGCCGCCGGCGACGGCGTGCGGGGCGCTACCGACCAATAAAAGCCCGCAAAGCGGGATCTCCAGGGAGGAACATCATGTCCGGACTATCCCGTCGTCTGCTGCTTGCCGGCGCTGTGCTTTGCTTTTCCCTTCCGGCCTTCGCGCAGTCGTGGCCGGAGAGGCCCGTGACAATCGTCGTGCCGCAGCCGGCGGGCAACAGCCCGGACGTGATGTGCCGCGTCATCACGGAAAAGCTCTCGCGGACCCTCGGACAGCAGTTCATCGTCGAGAATCGTGCGGGTGCCGCAAACCTTGTCGGCACGCAGTCGGTCGCCCGCGCAGCTCCAGACGGCTATACGTTCCTGTTTGCTACATCCGCCGCGCTCGTGACCAACCCCTACACCTTCAAGAAGCTCCCCTACGATCCCATGAAGGATTTCGTGCCGGTTGCCATGGCGGCCAGAAGCAATCACGTCCTTCTCGTCAATCCCGAGCTGAAGGCCAATACGTTGCCGGAATTGATCAAGCTGGAGAAATCGGCGCCTGGTTCGTTGAGCCTGGCCGTCGACGGGGCACGCAACCTTTCTGGTCTGATTGCCCAAGCCATCAACAAGAGCGCCGGAACCAGCTTTGTCCTTATCCCCTACAATACGACCACGAATGCGGTCCAGGACGCCATCACGGGCCGTGTCCAGGTAACAATCCAATCGGCGTCCATCGCCGAGGCTTTCATCAAGGCAGGTACGCTTCGACCGGTTGCCGTTGCCGGAGCCAAACGGATCGACTCCCTGCCGGACGTTCCCGCGATCGCGGAGGCGCTGCAAAGCGTCGATCTCCAGGGCTGGTTCATGTTCATGGCGCCGGTTGGCACGCCCGCCGACATCGTTGAAAAGCTGAGCGCCGAGATTGCGCGTGCTCTGGAATCGCCTGACGTGCGCGAGCGAGCTCCCACCCTCGGCTTCGACGTCCGTATCGGTGATGCGGTGACGCCTGGGGGCGCAAAGCGTTTCCTCGAAAACCAGCTCGCCTCTTCCGGCAAGATCATTCAGGGGCTTGGCATCGAACCTGAATAGGGACCCGCGCAGCGGGGAGCGTCCTTCCGCATTTTTGCATCGTCAGCTCTCGGCTCCACTGCTTCCCATATCGCCCGTGACCGGCCATTGTGCGGCCGCAACAACCATCTCGGGAGGCAGATTCAATGTCGGACAAGGTCTCGCGTCGCCAGTTTGCCAAGCTGGCGGGATTGTCCGTGGCCGGAGTCGCAAATTCCGTGGAAGGCGCTGACGCGAAGCCGGCCGCAGCGCCACGCGGCGGAAACGGCTTTCCGGCGGGCTTCGTCTGGGGCACGGCGACTTCGTCCTATCAGGTCGAGGGCGCGGTCAACGAGGACGGGCGAGGGGCCTCGATCTGGGACAGCTTCGTCCGCATCCCCGGCAAGATCGAGGACGGCACCACTGGCGACCGCGCCAACGAGCACTATCACCGCTACAAGGAGGACGTCGCGCTCATCAAGGCGCTCGGCTGCAAGGCCTATCGCTTCTCGGTCGCCTGGCCGCGGCTGTTTCCGGACGGCGACGGCAAGCCCAACCCGAAGGGGCTCGACTTCTACAACCGGCTCGTCGACGAGCTCCTGAAGAACGGCATCGAGCCGTGGCTGACGCTCTATCACTGGGACCTGCCGCAATCGCTGCAGGATCGCTTCGGCGGTTGGCGCTCGACGGAAACCTGCAAGATCTTCGGCGACTACGCCGCCTATGTCGCCAAGCATCTGACCGACCGCGTCAAGAACGTGTTCACGCTGAACGAGAGCGGCCGCTTCGTCTATTTCGGCTACGGCATCGGCATCGACGCGCCGGGCTTGACGCTGCCGCAGGCCGAGGTCAACCAGATCAGGCACAACAGCGCGCTGGCGCACGGGCTCGCGGTGCAGGCGGTGCGCGCCCACGGCCGGCGCAGCACCCGCGTCGGGCCGGCCGAGAACATAGATGCCTGCGCGCCCGCGATCGACACGCCGGAGAATGTCCGCGCCGCCGAGATCGCGCTGCGCGAGCTGAACGCCGGCTATCTCAACGTCATCATGACGGGCGAGTACACCGACGCCTTTCTGAAATTCGCCGGGCGTGACGCGCCGAAATACACCGATGCGGAGCTGAAGATCATCTCCTCGCCGGTCGATTTCCTCGGCCTCAACATCTACGCGCCGCAGCACTACGTGGTGGCCTCCGACCAGGGCGCCGGCTTCATGCCGCTGCCGATCCCGAAATCGTTCCCGCACATGAACTCGGACTGGCTGCGCGTCGGGCCCGAGACGATCTACTGGGTGCCGAAGCTGGCGGCAAGGATCTGGAAGGCGGATGCGATCTATATCAGCGAGAACGGCACCTCCGGCGAGGATGTCGTCACGCCCGACGGCAAGATCTACGACACTGACCGCATCATGTATCTGCGCAACTACCTCGCCCAGCTCCAGCGCGCCGCCGCCGAGGGCGTGCCGGTGCGCGGCTACTTCCTCTGGAGCCTGATGGACAATTTCGAATGGGTGTTCGGGCTCAACAAGCGCTTCGGGCTCTATCACGTCAATTTCGACACCCAGGTCCGCACGCCCAAGCTCAGCGCCAGCTTCTATCGCAACGTGATCGCGAAGAACGCGGCGGGAGCGTAAGCGCGCAGTGCCCGATTTTACGCGCAGCGGAAAATCCGCCCTCAGTAGCATAAAAGCCGCGCATTGACTCCCCTCTCGCCCTGATTCAAAACCACATCAACACTCATAACAAGAGGACACGCCGATGGCTGACGCGCTGATCATCGATGCCTGCCGGACACCGCGCGGTGTCGGCAAGGCCGGCAAGGGAGCACTTTCCGGCATTCATCCGCAGCAGCTGGGCGCAACGGTGCTACGCGCGCTCGCCGAGCGCACCGGCATCAATACCGCCGATGTCGACGACATCGTCTGGGGCTGCAGCGCGCAGGTCGCCACGCAAAGCGGCGATCTCGGCCGCATGTCGGCGCTCGATGCCGGCTACGACGTGCGCGCCAGCGCAGTGACGCTCGACCGCTTCTGCGGCTCCGGCATCACCAGCGTCAACATGGCTGCAAGCTCGATCATGGCGGGCGCGGAAGACCTCGTCATCGCCGGCGGCTGCGAGATGATGTCGATGGAAGGACGCCGCGGCGGCGGTCCGATGATGATGGACGGCGGCAATCTGCGCCTGCGTGCGCGGCATCCGCAGTCGCACCAGGGCGTCTGCGCCGATGCGATCGCAACGCTCGAAGGCATCACGCGACGGGACGTCGATGCGCTCGGGCTCGAAAGCCAGAAGCGCGCCGCGCATGCGATGGCGAACGGCCACTTCAAGAAGAGCCTCGTGCCGGTGCATCGCGAGGACGGCAGCCTCGCGCTCGACCATGAGGAATATCCGCGGCCGCAGACCACGATGGAAGGGCTTTCCGCGCTGAAGCCGGCATTCCCCGCCATCGCCGACCATGCGCTCGACGACAAGGGCACGACCTATCGCGGCCTGATCCTGCAGAAGTACCCGGACCTCGAGATCGACTTCATGCATCACGCCGGCAACTCGTCCGGCGTCGTCGACGGCGCCGCTGCGATCCTGCTCGCTTCGCCCGCTTACACCAGGGCGCACGGCCTCAAGCCGCGTGCCCGCGTCGTTGCGATGGCGAACATAGGGGACTCGCCGACCCTGATGCTGAACGCGCCGGTGCCGGCGACGCGCAAGGTGCTGGCCAAGGCGGGGCTGACCATCGACGACATCGACCTGTTCGAGATCAACGAGGCCTTTGCGGTGGTCGCGGAAAAATACATCCGCGACCTCAAGCTCGACCGCGCCAGGGTCAACGTCAATGGCGGCTCGATCGCGCTCGGCCATCCCATCGGCGCCACCGGCTCGATCCTGATCGGCACCGTGCTTGACGAGCTCGAACGGCGCGACCTCAAGCGCGGGCTCGTCACCATGTGCGCTGCCGGCGGCATGGCGCCGGCGGTCATCATCGAGCGCGTCTAGCCTTCCTTCTTCGCCTCTCCCCGCTTGCGGGGAGAGGTCGGATTGCATCGTCAGATGCGATCCGGGTGAGGGGGGCTCTCCGCAAGTCCAGCTCTCACGATGCGATCTAGCCTTATTTTTCAGGGTGAATCGCGCTCCTCCTCGTACAAAGAGGCCGGTCGTCGCTTGTCGAAAGCATCGAATCAGCTTTAGCAAGGCTGCGTGCGGGCCTTTGAAACAAGGTAAAATCCGCTGCCCGAGGCTCCTCCCGCTCAGGAAGTAGCTAAAAAGCAGGGTTTTTTGCCACAGGGGGCCAAAAAAGCCCGTAAAACCGCGACAAAACTGTGCAGAAGGCTCTAGGCCTTCGCCGGTTGGTCTAATATGCAACCGGCAACGAATCAGAGGAGACACGATGCCAGCCCAAATGTCCAAATCGCAGTTGATCGAAAAGATTGCGACCGCCACCGAGCTTTCCAAGCGCGACGTCAAGAGCGTCATGGAGACGCTGACCGACGTCGGCCACAAGGAGCTCAAGAAGAACGGCCTGTTCCTGGTGCCGGGCTTCGCCAAGTTCGTGGTCATCAAGAAGCCCGCGACCAAGGCGCGCAAGGGCACCAACCCGTTCACGGGTGAAGAGATGATGTTCAAGGCCAAGCCGGCCCGGAAGATCGTCCGCGCCCGCCCGGTCAAGGCTGCCAAGGACGCCGTGTCCTGATAAAGCAAAGGCCCCCTCGCAGGAGGGGGCCTTTTGTGTTCGATGACCCGCGAGGGCTGAAGCGGAGGGGCTCAGCCTTTGCGGCGCTTCACCCGGACCGGGATCGGCTGAAGCCGCGGCCCGGGTCCTGCGAGCCCATCGCGAACCCCGTCGATGGCGCGATCGAGCAGCCGGCGCAGCCGCTGCGTTGTCCGCGATTTCTTCGCTCTTTCCAGTAGTTTCTTCATCGCATTCACTCCGCCGCTTCGACCTTGGCTTCGGCCGGCTCGAGCGCTGCGGCGATGGCCTCGTCGACGCGCTCCAGCCAGATGAATTCGAGGTTGTCCCGCGCGCTCTTCGGGATGTCGTCATAGTCCCGCTTGTTGCGCGCCGGCAGCATCACCCGCTTCAATCCTGCGGCCGCCGCCGCCACCACCTTCTCCTTGATGCCGCCGACCGGCAGCACCAGGCCGCGCAGCGAGATCTCGCCGGTCATCGCGGTGTCGCTGCGCACCGTGCGATTGGTGAGCAGGGACGTCAGCGCAGTGAACATCGCAACGCCCGCGCTCGGCCCGTCCTTCGGGGTTGCGCCCGCCGGGACGTGAACGTGGATGTCGCTCTTCTCGAACAGCTGAGGATCGATCCCGAGCTGCGGGGCCTTGCTCTTCACCAGCGTCAGTGCGGCCTGCACGCTCTCGCGCATGACCTCGCCGAGCTGGCCGGTCAGGATCATTCCGCCCCGGCCGGGCACGCGAGAGGCCTCGATGAACAGGATGTCGCCGCCGACCGGCGTCCAGGCAAGGCCGGTGGCCACGCCCGGAATGCTGGTGCGCTGCGCGATCTCGCCCTCGAAACGCGGCTGGCCGAGCACGGTGGCAATGTCCTTTGCCGTCACCACGACCTTTGCCGCCGTGCCTTCGGCGACCTGCACCGCGGCATGCCGGAACAGCTTGCCGATCTCGCGCTCGAGGTTACGCACGCCGGCCTCGCGGGTGTAGCCCTTGACCACCAGCTTCAGCGCCTCCGGCTCGATCTCGGACTGGTCTGAAGTCAAGCCGTTGGCCTCGAGCTGCCGCCGCACCAGATAGCGTTTCGCGATCTCCAGCTTCTCGTCCTCGGTGTAGCCGGCGAGGCTGATCAGCTCCATGCGATCCAGCAGCGGGCCCGGGATCTGGTCCAGCATATTGGCGGTCGCAATGAAGACCACGCGCGACAGGTCGAACGGCACGCCCAGGTAATTGTCCCGGAACGTCCCGTTCTGCTCGGGGTCGAGCACCTCCAGCATCGCGGCGGAAGGGTCGCCCTGCACGCCGCGGCCCATCTTGTCGATCTCGTCCAGCATCATGACGCAGTTGCGGCTGCCGGCCTTCTTGATGCCCTGGATGATGTTGCCGGGCAGCGCGCCGATATAGGTGCGCCGGTGACCGCGGATCTCGGCTTCGTCATGCACGCCGCCGAGGCTGACGCGCACGAAGGGGCGATCCATCGCGCGTGCGATGGACTGGCCGAGCGAGGTCTTGCCGACGCCGGGCGGGCCGACGAAGCACAGGATCGGCGCCTTGCCCTGCGGAGCCAGCTTGCGCACCGCCAGATATTCGATGATCCGGCTCTTGATCTTCTCCAGGCCGAAATGGTCGGCATCCAGGATGCGGCGCGCTTCCTTGATGTCGATCGGCTTCTCCGCGGGCAGCGCCCAGGGCAGCTCGATCAGCCAGTCCAGATAGGTGCGGACCATGCCGGCTTCGCCGGCGGCCTCCGGCATGCGCTCGTAGCGGCGCAGCTCCTTCCTGGCATGCGCGTCCGCCTCCGGCGGCATGCCGGCCTTGGCGATGGCAGCCGTCAGCTCGGCGACCTCGGCCGCCTTGCCGTCGCCTTCGCCGAGCTGGCGCTGAATGGTCGCCATCTGCTCGCGCAGGATCGCCTCGCGCTGCCGCTCGTCGAACGAGGCGCGGGTCTTCTGGCCGATCTCGTTGCTGATGCGCAGCACCTCCAGCCGCTCGGCCAGATGCTTCGACACCTTCTCGACCCGCAAGGCGAGGTCGATGGTTTCCAGCACCTCCTGCTTGTCCTGCGGCTTGATGTCCATGAACGAGGTCGCCAGATCCGCCAGCGCGCCGGGCGCGGTGGTGCTCTGGAACATCGCGGCCAGCTCCGGCGGCGCCTGCGGCAGCAGCTCGATCGCCTCGATCGCCTGGCGCTGCAAATTCAGCGCACGCGCCTCGATCTCGGGCGAGCTCGTGGTCGGCTCCGGGATCTGTTGGATCCGCGCGGCCGGAAACGGCGTCCCCGGCAGGAAGTCGAGGATCCGCGCGCGCTGCACGCCCTGGCAGACGATGTGATGGGTGCCGTCGGGCGCGGTGATGTAGCGCACGATGTTGGCGATGGTCGCGACCCGGTAGAGGTCGTCCGGCCCCGGCTCTTCGGTCTCGGGGCTGCGCTGCAGCACGATGCCGACCGGCCGCTGCTCGCGCAGCGCCTGCTGCGCGGCGGCGACCGACTTCGGCCGGGCGATCGCAATTGGCGCGATGGCGCCGGGGAACAGCACCATCTCGCGCACGGGGATGATGATCAGTGCGTCTTCGGGGATCTTCACGTCGGACTCGGTGGAATTGCTCTGTGCGGTATTCATCTGTTCGGTGGCCATGATCGACCTCAGGATTTGGCGAGGCGCAGCGCGACGCAGCCGTCCATCACGAAGCGGCTGATGGCGTAGCGGCCAAGGGGCAATGCAATGCGGCGCTCAAAACGCCCCTGCGGCAGCTCGAGCCGGTGGATGCGGGCGTTGCGAAGCTCCGGCGGCAGCGTGCGCTGACCGGAGATGACGAGCACGCCGTCGTGGATCGCCGTCTCGACATTGTCGGGATTGACGCCGGGAAGCGCGACCAGGATCAGGAGCTCATGCTCGGTCTCGAGTACGTCGATCGGCGGCTCCCAGCAGGCTTCCTGGCGGCCGAACTGCTGGCGCAGCCGTTCGGCGCGGGTCAGCGAGTCCAGGGCTTCGGACAGCATCCAGTCGAGGGGATTTTTGGGTTGCATGGCAAAAACTCGGGGGAAGGCGCTACGGTTGGAAAGCGGGGATATGGGGACGGTTCCCCGAAATTCCAGCATCGCGCGTCTGGAGCATGCCTGTCCCTCGAACCGGAGGAGACCCTTGCAGTCAGACGCCTTCGGCGCAGCGGAGATGTTCCGCGGCGCCGAAGGCAACAATTGGGCGCGGCGCGTTCAGGCGGCGGCGCGGTAGTCCTCTTCCGCTTCGAGATTGATGACGGAGATGGCGAGCTCGGTCAGCGAGTGGTCGGTCGCCTCTTCCTCGTCCAGCGTCGCCTGGAGCAGCCTGGCGGCGTCCGGCATGCCGAGCTCCTCGGCCCAGGTGCGCAGTGTGCCGTAGCGGGAGATCTCGTAGTGCTCGACGGCCTGGGCTGCGGCGAGCAGGCCGGCGTCGAGGGCAGGAGCGTTCTTGAAGTCCTTCATGATCTCGGCACCCTCGTCGGTGATGCCGTTGATCGCTTCGCAGGGCTTGCCGCGGGCTGGCTTGCCCAGCATCTTGAAAATCTGGTCCAGCCGTTTGACCTGGCCCTGCGTCTCCCGCAGATGCTTGGTGAAGGCTGCGGAGAGCTGCTTGGAGTGAGCCGCCTTCGCCATCTTCGGCAACGTTTTGATGATCTTGTTCTCGGCGTAATAGATGTCCTTCAGCGTCTCCAGGAACAGGTCGCTCAGCATCTTCGGCGCCTGACGCGGGCGGCGCGCCGCGGTCTTTTTCGCGTTCGCACGTTTCTTTGCTTGCTTAGCCATAAATCCTCCTCTTGAGGGGCACGGGAAGGCGCTCCCGTCCTCAATCCTCGCGCGACCAAGCCTCTGCGGAGGCAAATGTTCCTCGCGAAGGCCGAGTCGAGCCGTTATGGATTGCGGCTGCACCTCGCGTGAGACCCATCCGCATGCTCGATTTCGCCCTGTCGGCCTTCGTGACCCTGCTGCTCGTGGTCGATCCCGTCGGCCTTGCGCCGGCCTTCCTCGCCGCGACCGGAGGCATGCCCGACAAGATCAAACGCACGATCGCGCTGCGCGCGCCGCTGATCGCGGCGTCGATCCTGGTGGTGATCGCGCTGATCGGAAACTGGCTGCTGCGCCAGCTCGGGATCGGCATCCCCGCCTTCCAGATCGCCGGCGGCTTGCTGCTGTTCGGCGTGTCCTACCAGATGATCTTCGGCGACCGTCCGCATCGCGAGGCCCGCGAGGCCGACAAGGCAAGCTCGGAGCATGCCTCCGATGTCGCAGTGTTCCCTCTGGCCATTCCCATGATGGCGGGTCCCGGCGCGATCGCAACCACGCTGCTGCTGACAGGCGACGCCGGCTACGGGCCGAGGCTCGCGATCATCATCGCGGTCGTGCTCTCCGTGTGCCTGCTCTGCATGCTCTGCTTTGTCTCAGCTCACCTGATCGCGCGCACCCTCGGACGTACCGGCAACGCCGTCCTTTCGCGCGTGCTCGGCATGCTGCTCGCGGCCTATTCGGTGCAGTTCGTGATCAACGGGATCGCGGCCGTCCGGGCAAGCTTGCCGTAGGGCCGCGACAATCTGCTAATGCGTTGATTTTCATCATTATTTCATGATTCTTCGAGGCGGCTGGCGCGATCGCGGGCGATCCGGTCCGCTTTCGCTTGCGCTGCCACATTGCTTTGACGTACTTCCCGTCCCACAAACGCCCATCGCCAAGAAGTCGAGATGAAATCGAGATGTCGGTGACAGCGGACGAACTCGTCAAGAGACAGGCCATCATCGACGCCTGCCGCCGCATGAACGCGCTCGGCATCAACCAGGGCACCTCGGGCAATATCAGTGTCCGGCATGCGGGCGGGCTTCTGGTCACCCCCACCAGCGTGCCCTATGAGGCCATGACGCCGGACCAGATCGTGCTGATGACGATGGACGGCTCGCACGCGCCCGATCAGAAGCCGTCCAGCGAGTGGCGCTTCCACCTCGACATCCTCAAGGCCCGGCCCGACGTCAACGCGGTCGTCCACGCCCATCCGACCTACTGCACCATCCTGGCGATCATGGGCCTGGAGATTCCGCCCGTGCACTACATGATCGCAGCCGCCGGCGGAGACAGCATCCGCTGCGCGCCCTATGCCACCTTCGGAACGGTGGAGCTGTCCGACCATGCGGTGCGGGCGTTGGAGGGACGGCTCGCCTGCCTGCTCGACCATCACGGCATGATCGCGATCGGCAAGTCGCTGGACAAGGCGATGTGGCTCGCCGTCGAGGTCGAGACGCTGGCGCGGCAATATCACGGCTGTCTCCAGATCGGAGAGCCGCCGCTGCTGTCGAGCGCCGAGATCGAGCGGGTCCGCCAGCGCATGTCCGGTTACGGCATGTCGGAAGGATAGGGCGGCAGCAGGTGTTCATGCGGATCAGACATCTCGTCGATCGCAAGGGGACGAACCGCACCATGGTTCGGCTGCGGGCGCTGCTGCGCAGCAACGAATTCTATCTGATCCCGCTCGCCCTCGTGATCGGCACGCTTGCCGGCGCGATCGTGACCCTGATGGCCGAGATCGCGCAGATCGCGCACGTGGTGATCTATGGCATTCCCATCGACGTCCGCCTGTCCGCCAATACGCGCATCAGCCCCTGGGCCGCGCTGCTCGCTCCCGCGCTGGGCGGCCTGGCGCTCGGCATCATGGAGTGGTGGCGGCGACGGCTGAAGATTTCCAGCGCGGTCGATCCGATCGAGGCGAACGCGCTGCGTGGCGGCAATCTGTCGATGCGCGACAGCGTGGTGGTGTCCAGCCAGACGCTGATCTCGAACGGCTGCGGCGCCTCCGTCGGCCTCGAGGCCGGCTATACCCAGATCGGCTCGGGCATCGCCTCGCTGCTCGGCAAGTTCTTCAATCTTCGCCGCAACGATCTTCGCCTGATCGTCGGCTGCGGCGCCGCCGCGGCGATCGCGGCGGCCTTCGGAGCACCGATCACAGGGGCCTTCTACGCCTGCGAGCTGATCGTCGGCGTCTATTCGGTCGGCAGCGCCGCGCCGATCCTGGCCGCCTCGCTCGCCGGCGCCTTGACCGCGCAATGGCTCGGCGGTGCGCCCTACTCGCTCGAAATACCCAAGGTCAGCGCCGTCGGCGTCGAGCAATATCTGGCGCTGATCGGGCTCGCGCTCGTCACCAGCGGCGTCGGCATTGCGGTGATGCGCTCGTCATCGATGTTCGAACGCCTGTTCGCCTGGCTGCCGGTGTGGCTGCGCCCGGTGATCGGCGGGCTCGTCGTCGGCGGCTTTGCGCTTCTCACGCCGCAGGTGCTGGCGGCCGGCCACGGCGCGATGGTGCTCGATCTGTTTCACGACATGACGATCGGCCTGATCGCGCTGATCATCGCCTTGAAGGTGACGGCCTGCCTGATCTCGCTCGCTTCGGGCTTCCGCGGCGGGCTGTTCTTTGCCTCGCTGTTCGTCGGGAGCCTGATCGGAAAGTTCTTTGCAGCGGTGCTGTTGCTGGTCAGCCCGAACTTCGTGATCGATCCGCTGGTCGCGATGCTGACGGGGATGGCGACGCTCGGCGTCGCCATCGTCGGCGGTCCCCTGACCATGTCGTTCCTCGTGCTCGAGATGACCCGCAACGTCGACGTCACCGCCGTGGTGCTGGCCGGCTGCATCGTTACCTCGATCTGCGTTCGCTTCATGTTCGGACACTCGTTCTCGACCTGGCGTCTGCACCTGCGCGGCGAGACCATCCGCAGCGCCAACGACGTCGGCTGGCTGCGCAACCTCACCGTCGAGCGGCTGATGCGCTCCGACGTCGGCAAGGTACCGTCGACGACGACGATCGCCGCGGTGCGCCGCGAATTCGCGCTGGGCTCGCGGCCTGGAATCGTCATCGTCAACAATGCGGACGAATATGTCGGGCTCGTCCTGCTGCCCGATCTGTTCTCCGGCGATCTCGACAGCATCGCCGACGAAATCCAGGTGATCGAACTCGCGCGCCTGACCGAGATCGTGCTGATCCCGGAAATGAACGTGAAGTCGGCGATGGCGGTGTTCGACGAGGCGGAAGCCGAGATGCTGGCGGTGGTCGATTCCACCGACAGCCGCAAGGTGGTCGGCTTCCTTACCGAGACTTTCGCCCGCCGCCGCTATGTCGAGGAGATCGACAAGGCGACGCGCGGCGTGCTCGGCGCGCTGTCGTAAGTGACGCGCCGGCCGGCGAGGTCGGCTTTGCCAGCCGCCGCAATCTGCGCCGGCTATCGGCCTGGTTGAGATGGGGAGGCGACGAGGCAAGCCACGATCCGGCGGACCAATGGCAGCACCATCAGCAGCGTCGGAAAGGCGACCAGCCATGACAGCGCCCAGGCGCCTGGCCAGGTTGCGAGGAACGCCGGCGTAGCGCCGAGGCTCCGAAGCGTGGAAATGATCGACACGACGGCCGTCATGAGGATGGACAGCACGAATGGCATCACGATCGGCGCATAGCGCGCCGGCAGTTTGCGAACCGCAATCATCTGGTTTCTCTTGGGAAAAGGACGCGTCAGTCACGTTGAACCCTGCAAATGGCATCGATCCCGACGGCGTCGGTTGATGCGTTGGTTCACGTCAAACGCTTACGGCGACCGAAAAACGGCGCGGCTGTTCATTATCCGCTCAGGTTGGATGGTTCAAGCTGCATCCGGTCGTTCGGTTTACAATCGTTCAAAGCGTGGCAGATTGCCGCGATCGCGAAACCATTTCAGTGGGTTGCGCGTTATGGTTCGTTTGCTTAGGTCACTTTTGGTGAGAACAGAGGACATTGAAATGAGTGATAGGACCGTAAGTTTGAGACTTGTCCGCAGCGCCTCGCTTGCCGCGCTCGCAGGCCTCGCCTTGTCTGCGGCTTCCGTTCCGCCTTCGTCTGCGGCGTCACCCGCGACGACAAAGGCACCGGCCGCAGCCCAGTCCTCATCGGACGCCACCGATTTCAGCGCCGCTCGCCGCCACCGCTATTATCGGCGAGGCCCGAACGCTGCAGGCCTCGCCTTCATGGGCGTGGCGGCAGGCTTGATCGGAGGTGCGATCGCGGAGAGCCAGCGCCGCGAATACTATGAAGACCACTACAATTATGGCCCGCGTCCTTACTACGGTAGTCCGGGATATTATGGCGGCGGTCCCTATTACGCTCCGCGTGGCTATTATCAGCCGTATTAGGCGCCTGTTCTCGTCGCGGTCTTGATCTCGCCAAGGGGCGGTGTTTTGCACCGCCCCTTGTTTCTTCCGCGCGGGCGTAGCGTTGCCGACCTGTGTCGCCTGCGCGTCAATCCTCTCTGAAAAAAATATTCCACTTTATCGAAATTCGGTTTTGGCGTATGTGTCGGCCATCCCGGCTCATCCTTGAGGGGCGATCTTGTGGTCGTCATGTTCGCGAGCCGG
>NZ_JALJRD010000022.1:0-85052 GCF_024519875.1 Bradyrhizobium sp. Bra64
CTCGGCCTGCATGGTTCGAGACGCCCGCTTTGGCGGGCTCCTCACCATGAGGGTCTGATACTCACCGCAAAACGCGACCTCATCCTGATGAGGGCCCGCCGTAGGCGGGCGTCTCGAAGGATGGGCCGCAGGCAAGCTGCCCGCCACGCTTTTCTTCATATGCGATAGCCCTGGGCGTATCAGGGTGTGAAGCGAGCATGACTTCGCCGTCCCCGCGACCTCAGGCGGAGCGGGACCATGGACCTGCGCGAGGGCGAGCTGATCGGCATGAAATGGCGCGAATTGCAGCGCGTCGCGGACTTCAGCCCGGCCCATCTGCGCCTGAAGCGTCAATCGCCGCCGCGAGCGCGAGGCGCCGAAATGCCGGGGCTCGGCCGATGCCGCCGGCCCATCACTTCGTCAAAGTGCTTCTTCACCCAATCATTGCAACAGCAGGCTCTGGCTTCGAGCGCCGGCGCATCGAGGATCAAAATGGCGCCGCGGCGGGTCGCGAGGATCCGTCTTGCCTTGAACATCTGGATGACGCGGCTGGCGTAGCTGCGGGACACGCCGAGCAGGCCGGCGAGCTGCTCGTGGGTCAGAGGGATCTCGGGGCCGCCGATATGCTCACGCGCGAGGATGATCCACTTGGCGGCGCGCTGCTCGATCGAATGCGCGGCGTTGCAGGCCGCGCTCTGGAGCAGCTGCGCGAACTGGCAGTCGGCATAGTGCAAGAAGACCTGCTGGAGCGTGGCCGACCGCTGCTGCGCCTGCTCGAGCGCGCGCAGCGGCAACCGGACCAGGGTGCCGCCCAGCTTCACGACGATGCGCGAATAAGCGAGTGAGGCGCTGCCGCCGAAGGCAATGCCCACGGCGCCCTCGCGCCCCACCAGCAGGCTTTCGACCTCGCGATCGTCCTCGACCGGCACGGCGAACGACACGAGCGTGGGGCCGCAGGGAAAATGAGCCGCCGCCACCTCGTCGCCGGCGTGATGCAGGATATCGCTCGCCTCCAGTTCGACAGGCTGGAGGTGAGGGCCGAGCAGTTCGAAATCCGCGTGGCTGAGCTGCTGGAGAAGATCGTTTTGGGGCCGGCCGGTCACGTGTCTTGCTCTGGCCGGGAATCGGCGCGAGCCGGAACCCTACGTTTCCGCGACGAAGGCGACGGTTCCAAAGTGCACACAAGGCGGCTTCGTGCGTTGAAAACTTGCAGGTCCGGCTTACGGAATTCCGGAAGTCACCGTGGTCAGGCCGCAGGGAACGCCGGACCCGCGGTATTTCGTGTCACGAACTCTGTGCAGCAGTGCACATATAAGGCGCGCGGGTCGGCATAGCATCGTCCTCGCCGGGCGCCGTACCCCGTGCGCTCTGCCCGACGGACCGCCGGCCTGTACCTCGAACGCCGCCGGGCCGGCGGGCCCGAGGGCGACGGGAAGGATCATCACCCGAAGCGCGCTTCGCAGTCATGCGCAGGCCGGCTTTTTTCCACGTGCGCGCGATAGGCGTCGATCGCCCTGTTGGCGAGCATCAACTGCCGGCGTTCGCCGGTCCTGAGCTGGGCTTCGATGGCATCGAGCAGGAGGTTCGCGGTCTCGTCCGGAGGGCCGAGCTCTCCGCTCAGCTCGAGACAGCTCCAGGCGATGAAGAATGCGCTTTCGACGGTGCAGCGAATGGACATGGCTGCCAACGCGGCGCGGCCGTTGCCGTTCCGAGCTTGGTGTCGCGTCACTGGGCGAAAGTGCGGGCGGCGCTACTTGAGCGAGGTGCTGATCGAGCTGAACTTCTTGTTCAGCGTCGAGCCGAGGTTGTTGACGACGGCGATGATTGCGAGCGCGATGCCGGCGGCGATCAGGCCGTACTCGATCGCGGTGGCGCCGGATTCGTCGGCAAGAAATCGGCGAATGGAGCAGCGGATGGTCTGCATGGTCTCACCAGAATTCCAGGAAGGAAGCTGGAGAGATATATAGTGTGCTGGTCGCCGGTTCCCCTATTCGGAACCGGGCCTTGCGTCAATTCCGAGTTAATTTTGCCGAGGAAAAGCGCGGCGGCGAATGAAGCTCCTCCGCCGCCACAGAAACTCAGTTCTTCAGCACGATGCGGCCGACGACCTTGCCGGCGCGCAAGCTGTCGATCCATTTCTGGACGTCGCCCATCGGTTCCTCGCGCATCGGCGTCGGCTTGATCTTGCCGGCACGGGCGAGCGCCATCAGTTCGCGGGCCTCCGCGAGCGTGCCGACCATGAAGCCCTCGATGGTCATGCGCTTGTAGACCCACTGCACCATCGGCAGCGTGAACTGGCCGCCCATCAGGCCGGAGACCACGATCTTGCCGCCGCGCGCGGCAACGGCGACGGCGAAGGCCATGGACTTCTCGTTGCCGGCGAAATCGACGATCTCGTCGAAACCGCCGTCGGTCTCCTTGAGAATGCGCTTGATCACGTCGGGCTCGGCCGGATCGTAGGCAACCGCCGCGCCGTTCTTCAGCGCGGTGTCGCGCGCAGCGGCGCTGAGGTCGGCGACCGCGATCGGCTGCTTGAACATGGCCTCTGCAAAGGAAAGGCCCATCATGCCGACGCCGCCGAGACCGATCAGCAGCAAATTGCGCTGGCGCGGACGATCGACGAGGCGCTTGAGCGCGCCGTAAGCGGTGACACCGGAGCACATCAGCGTCGCGGCCTGGTTGACGGGCAGGGGATCGTAATCGAGCAGGTATTTTGCGTCGGGCACCAGCACGTGGGTGGCGAAGCCGCCGTCGATCGAGACGCCGAGGAAGCGCTGCTTGGCGCAGAGATTCTCGTCGCCATTGGCGCAGTCGCGGCACTGGCCGCAGCCGATCCACGGAAACACCGCCTTCTTCGCGCCGACAAGGCCGGCGGCGACGTCGGGGCCGACTTCGTCGACCACGCCGGCGATCTCGTGGCCGAGCGTGAAGGGCAGCGTCATGCCGCGCGTGGTGTCGAGCTTCTTGCCGCCGCCGAGATCGGCATAGCCGTCCTGGATGTGCAGATCGGAGTGGCAAAGGCCGCAGCGCTCGATACGCACCAGGACCTCGCGCCCTTGCGGCTTTGGCGTGTCGACGATGGTCTCGCACAACGGCGCATCGAACTTGACCAGGGACTGCCGACGCATCAACGCCATTTTCTTTCCTCCGGAATTTCCGTTATCAGCCTTCGCTGCGTATATCGGCCAATTCATGCGCCATGGCAACAAAGCCGGAGATCGGAATGGTCTCCGCGCGCCGCGTCGCATCGACGCCGGCGGCTTGCGCAAGGCGTGCGGGATCGACGCCCAGAGACTTCAGGCTCTGGCGCAGCATCTTGCGACGCTGGCCGAAGGCGGCAGCCGCGACCTGTTCGAGCAGTTTGCGATCGCAAGGCAGAGGCTTTTCGCGCGGCACCAGGCGCACGACCGAGGAGGTGACCTTCGGCGGCGGCACGAAGGCGGACGGCGAAATGTCGAACAGGATCTTGGTCTCGCAGCGCCAGTTGGCGAGCACGCCGAGCCGGCCATAGGCTTCATCGTCCTCGCGCGCGACGATGCGCTCGCCGACCTCGCGCTGGAACATCAGCACCATCGTCTCGTACCAGGGCGGCCATGGCTCGGTGGTGAGCCAGCCGATCAGGAGCTGGGTCGCGATGTTGTAGGGCAGGTTGGCAACGATTTTTGCTCTTTCGCCATCGAGCAGCGGGCGCGGGTCGAAGGTCATGGCATCGCCATGCACGATCTCGAGCCGGCCGGGATAGCGCACGGAAATATCCTGCAGCGCCGGGATCGCGCGCTCGTCATGCTCGATCGCGATGACGCGCCTGGCGCCGAGCGCAAGCAGTGCGCGGGTCAGTCCGCCCGGGCCGGGGCCGATCTCGACGATGGTGGAGTCGTCCAGCGGCGCCGCCGCGCGCGCGATGCGCGCGGTGAGATTGAGGTCGAGCAGGAAATTCTGACCGAGCGATTTGCGGGCCGAAAGCGCGTGCTGGCGGATGACCTCGCGAAGGGGCGGGAGGTCGTCGATCGCGCTCATCGGATTGTCGCAGCCGCCATGCGGCTCGCAAGCCTCAAGGCGGCGATCAGGCTCGCCGGGTTGGCCTTGCCGCTGCCGGCAATGTCGAAGGCGGTGCCGTGATCGGGCGAGGTGCGGATGAAGGGCAGGCCGAGCGTGACGTTGACCGCGTCGTCGAACGCCACCGTCTTGATCGGGATCAGCGCCTGGTCGTGGTACATGCAGACGGCGCAATCATAGCTGTTTCGCGCGGCTTCGTGAAACATGGTGTCGGCAGGAAGCGGTCCCTTCGCCTCGATGCCGTCGCTGCGCAGCGCCTTGAGAGCCGGCGCGATCACGGTCTGCTCCTCGTGGCCGAGCGAGCCGTCCTCGCCTGCATGCGGGTTGAGGCCGGAGACCGCGATGCGCGGCCTATCGATGCCGAAGCGGGATTTGAGCTCGGCTGCGACGATGCGCACGGTCGAGACGATCAGCTCGCTGGTCAGCTGGGCCAGCGCATCGCGCAAGGAGACGTGGATGGTCACGGGCACCACGGCGAGCCGAGGCGACCACAGCATCATCACCGGCTGGGGCACGCGGCCGTGCTCAGCGGCGAGCTCGGCGAGGAATTCGGTGTGGCCGGGATGGCGGAAGCCGGCGCGATAGAGCACGCTCTTGGCGATCGGATTGGTGACGACGGCGCCGGCGCGGCCCTCGCGGACGTCGGTGACCGCCTTGCGGATCGAGGCGAGCGCGGAAGGGGCGCTTGATGCGTCGGGCTTGCCGGGCTCGGCCGTCGCGCGCGTGCCGGTCGCAACCACGGGCAGGGCCTCGGCGAAGGCAGCTTCGGCTTCGCCGGGGCTCACTTCGGCGATCCCGATGTCGGCTCCGAGCGCTTTCGCGCGGCGGGCGATCAGCGCCGGGTCACCGAGGAGATAGAAGGCGGGCAGGCCCAGTTCGCGGCGCCCGAGCCAGGCTGCGATGGTGATGTCGGGACCGATGCCGGCGGGCTCTCCCAGGGTCAGGGCGAGGGGCTTGGCAGGGGGCTTGGCCATCAGCGGTTGCGATATTCGATCATCGCCGCCTTGCGGAGGTCTTCGAGATAGGCCTTCTGGGTCTTCTCGTATTTCTCCTGATACATCTTGTCGCGAACCTCGCGCTTTTTCGGCGTGTCGATCGTGGTCGGCTTGCGCGAGCACAGCACCACCATCTCGATGCCCGACTTGGTCACCTCGGGCGCGGTCAGGTGGCCGATCGCCGTGTCGTCGAGCACCTTGCGCAGCGCCTCGGGCAGGTCCGCGGTGGTCTTGGTGACGGCATCGCGGATGGTGGCGTTGGGCGTCGAGCGGAACAGCGAATTGGCTTCCTCGCAGCTTCCGACGCGCGAGCGATATTGCTCGGCTTCCTTCATCCGTGTCTCCTGGAAGGCCGCAGACGAGCCGCGCGGCACGATCAGCACGATCGGCTGCATCTTGTATTCGGTGCCCTCGATCTGGAGCTTGTCGCCGGTCTGGGCCTGCACGGCCTCCGCGACGTCGCGCTCGCCGACCATCAGCTTCTCCTTGAAGCGGCCGCGCACGAGGCTGGTCCAGACCATCTCGGCCTTCATGCGCGCCTTCAATGTTTCAGGGCGAACGCCTTTAACATCGAGCGATTTGGTGAGCATCTCCGGCGAGATGCGCATGCGCTGCGCCATGTTCTCGTAGGATTGGTTGATGTCGGAGACCCCGGGATCGACGCCGTATTTCTTGCCCTCCTTCAACTTCACCTTCTCGTCGATAAGCTCGTTGATGACCACCTGCCGGGCGGGGGTCTTCTGCGTGGTCAGCTGGATGAGCTTGGCGCGCTGCTCGATGTCGAAATCGGTGATCGGATCGCCGTTGACCATGACGACGATGTTCTGCGCCCGCACCGGCGCGCCGAGCAGGAACAGGGCGGCGAGGACGAGGAGGAGGCGGAGGACAGGCAATGGAGTCGTCATATTTTTTTCGCTCGCATGTCAGCCGCGGTGAGCCTGCGATGGTGCAAACGCGGCCGTCACTTCAAACCGTTCACTGGAAGCCGGAGGTCCCGGAACCGCTGGTCGCCGACGAGGTCGCCAGCGTGCGCAGGCCGATCTGGAACATGAACGCGTGGCTCAGCACGGGCGGCGTCGAGCCCGCGGAATAGCTATACGAAGTTACATAGTTCGCCGCCAGCACGAAGCAATCGTCGACATAGCCGGCGCCGAGCACATACTGGTTGATCTTGTTGGCTTCCAGGTCCCAACGCGCCGAGCCCGTCACCACCCAATTGGTCGCGACCTTGATCGAGCCCGAGGTCAGGATGCCCTCGCGGCGCGTCAGATAGCCGAGTTCCGGTTGCGGCGCGTAATTGCCGTAGATCATCGCGACCGACCAGCGATCGAAGTTGGCGCGGCCCTCCGCCTCGAAGCGCTGGACGTTCCAGGTCTGCTCGTCCATGCGAGAGCGAACGCTGAACGTATAGGTGCGGTTGGGCGAGTAGCTGGCGCTCGCGACGTAATCGGAACGCGGCTTGTCGAGGCCGGAATCCAGGCCGGTGTTGATGGAGTCCTGGACCGCGTAGGAGTTCATGCCGAACAGCTGGTAGGACTGTCCGAACAGCACCTTGACGGCGCCTCCCTTGTCGAACTGCGTGGTGGACTGCACGCCGACATTGGCGCGGCCGCCGCCCTCGACGCGGTCGTAGCCGGAGAACTTGTCGACGCTGAACAGGTTCGAGGCGTCGAACACCATGCTCTGGGCGTCCTCGTTGGGGAACTTGCCGGCATAGGTCTCGTTCGGCCGGATGATGACCTGCGCGATCGGCTCGATGGTGGTCGAGCCCCAGGGCTGAACGTTGATGAAGGGGTAGCGGTATTCGAGGCCCACGGTCGGCATCAGGCGGAACGCCTGGGTGTCGCCGACGGGAAGGTAGTTCGACACGCCCGGCTGGTTCGAGATCGACGAGTTGATCGCATCGGCGCGAAGGATGGCGAACGGCGTCCAGATTTCACCGAACGGATCGGTGTAGGACTTGCGCCACTGCGCTTCGGCCGTCAGGCGGGTGTAGGTGCCGGGAAAGCCGCGCAGCAGGCACTGCGAGGGCGTGCGCGCGAGCGGGTCGGCCGACGTCGTCGTGCACAGGCTGCTGGTGTTGGCGAGCGTCGTGATCGGATCGAACACCGCGTCATTGCGCGACAGGTTCACGAAATTGGTCTTGTAGCTGAACTCGCCGCCGAACACTGGATAGTTGAGCACGTTCGAGTAGTCGATCACGGGGTAGACGACCGGCACCTGGCCCTGGTTGCCCGAGAAGCTCAGCCAGTACATCGTGCGCGCGTCGAAGAAGCTGCGATTGCCGACGCCGGTCAGATAGAGCTGCGAGATCGCGTCCGTCGGCAGGTTCAGGAACGATCCGAGCGGATCGCGGTACGCCGCCAGGCGGTAATCGGACATGAAATAGTAGTCGGAGAGCAGGACGCCGTCCCAGCCCCAGACCCATTTGTCGTTGAGCGCGAACTGTCCCTTGGTCTCGACGCCGCCGCGGAACTGGCGGTCGCCGGGCTGCCCTGCGAACTGGTCGCGGTCGAGCTGGTCGATGCCGTAGACGCGGATCTGATAGGCGCCGTCCATCAGGCGCTGGCGGAACTCGGCCTGGAACAGCACGCCCTGCTTGGACGTGATGCGCGGGTTGAAGGTCGCGTCCATGTCGGGCGCGATCGCCCAGTAGAACGGGATTTCGACGCCGTAGCCGAACGGGGTGTACGACGTAAAGCCCGGCATCAGGAAGCCGGTCTTGCGCTTCACCGTCGGGTCGGGCGTCGAGAAATAGGGCATGTAGGCGAGCGGCACGCCGAAGAATTCGATCTGCGCCGTCTCGAAATACAGCATCTTCTCCTGCTGGTCGTGGATGATGCGCGCACCCTTGACCTGCCACAGCGGCGGCTTCTTCGGATCGTCCTTGCACGGCGCGCAGGCCGTGTAGACACCGTTCTCGAACACCGTGTAGTTGCCGCTGGAGCGGTCGGCGCGGCTCGCGGCCATGCGGGTCTGGTCGGCGGTGTCCACGCGCAGCGAATCGACGAAACCGTCGCGGTAGTCGTCGGACAGATCCATGATCTCGGCATAGGTGATCTTGCCGTCGGCATCCGTCATGCGGATGTTGCCCTCGGCATGGAGCCGCTTGGTCTTCTGGTCGTAGACGACCCGATCCGCCTCGACGCTGGTGCCGTTGTAGAACAGCTGGACGTTGCCGACCGCGGAGACGCGCGAATTGTTGTAGTCGTAGTCGACCTCGGTCGCCTGGACCAGCATCTGGTTGTCGTTGGCGACCTTCGGCGGCTTCGGACGCGGCGGCAGCGGATTATAGCTGAACTGGGCGGAGGCGGGCGCCACGGCGGCGACGTTGATGAGCCCGCCGAGCGAGGCGGCCGTGACGACGGCGAGCAGGAGCCTGCGGATGGACAAGCCGCGCCCGTTCGCGCGCACCACGATGCGCTGCGTCAAACGAGACACGAGCCTTCGGTGGACGGCCGTCACTATCCGTCCTCCTGATAGAGCAAGGCCAAAAAGCCGGTGAGGCCGCCCACCACCACGGGCAACCACGCCGCAGCGATCGGATGCATCAACTCAGCCTTGCTCAAATCTTCAGTCACTTTCGACAGAACGTAGAGCAGAAAGCCTGCGCCCACGCCACTCAAAACCATCTTCTGCACGCCGCCCATCCGGAAGAAGCGCAACGACACGGAGGCCGCGAGCATCACCATGGCCGCAAGCAAAAACGGCTGCGCCAGCAGCTTCTGATACTGGAGTCGGTATCCGGCTGTCGCGAAGCCCGAGCTTTCGGAGGAGCGGATGTAACCCGGTAGTTGCCAAAAGGACACAGTCTCGGGGGTGGAAAAGCTGTTGCGGACCTGCGCCTCGGTCAGTGTCGTCGGAATCGCCAAAACGGCCTGCTCGGTCGGCGCCGCGTTGAGCGAGAAGCGACGGACGTCCCTGAATATCCACTGTCCGGTTTCGAGTTCCGCCTCGCGCGCCTCGACGCGTTCCTTGAAGTGCTGCTCTGTGTCGAACCGAAACAGCGTGAGCCCGGTGAGCCGGATACCCTGCTGCTCGCTGCGCGCCGCATTGATGATCGTCTGGCCGTCGCTGGTGACCTGATTGAGCCAGAAGCCGGAGGCATCCTGGATGCCGCCGCCGGGCGCCGAGCCGAACAGTTCGGCCTCCATGCGCTTGGAGAGCTCGCGCAGATTGGCCGACAACGGATTGTAGGCGACGGTGGCGATCACCCCGATCAGCAGCGCGCTGCCGAGCGCAGGCGAGATGAACTGCCAGGCCGAGATGCCGGCGGCGCGCGCTACCACCAGCTCGAGCCGGCGGGAGAGGGCGAGATAGCAGGTCATGGCGCCGATCAGCATGCAGAACGGCGTCAACTTCTCCAGAAGCTGCGGCACCCGGAACAGCGAGGTCTCGGCCACCATGATCGCCGAGGCGGAAACCAGCCCCGAGGTCTTGCGCACCATCTCGATGTAGTCGACCAGCACCAGCAGCAGGAAAATGCCGGCGAACACGCCGAGCGCCGCGACCACGAAGCGGCCGGCGAAATAGCGCCCGAGTGTATTGGTGAGCATGCTCATGCGGTGGCCGGCCGTCCGAACAGCCGCGCGATGCGCGCGTTCGACCTGTTGATGGCCTCCATGAGGCGGGGAGGCGGTTCGACCACGATGCCGCCGATGATCATCCACAGCCCGACGCCGATGGAGCCCAGCACCATCGCGTATTGAACCAGCACGGCGCCCGGCGACTTCACCGCCATCACCGAGCAGGCGAAGCCTGCCATGCGCAGGCCGAACACGGCGATCACTGAACCGCCGATCGAGAAGTTGCGGCTCTGGCGGGTGGTGCGCGGCGCGCCGAGGAAGGCGAAGGTCAGCACCGCGAAGGCGAAGGGATAGATCGGCGCCAGCAGGCTGTCATGCAGGGCCGAGCGGAACTGCCCGGGGATCTGCTTGTAGACCGGATCGTCCTCGGACGGCGAGAACAGCTCCCAGAGGTAACGCTCGCGGATGCCGAGCGTGACGTCGCGGCCCTGGCCCGAGAACTTCGACATGTCGAAGCCGTAGCGGTCGAACGCCACCAGCGCGGGATCGCGCTTGCCCGCTTCGAAGCGCTGCAGGTTGCCGGTCTCCAGCACCAGGAAAGATCCGGTCTCGTTCTTCACGACTTCGCCGTGCTCGGCGACGATCGAGACGCGCTCGTTCGGATCGCGGCGGTCGTCGATGAAGATGCCGGCGAGGATGCCGCCGGGCTGGCGTTCGCGAATCCGGATCGTCAGGTTCTTGTCGAGCTGGGCGAAGCGGCCGGGCTGGAGGATGTTGGTGAGCACGTCGGCGGTGATCTCGGCGTCCCACTGCTTGATCCGTCGCATGCCGTCGGGGGCGAGATAGGCCGCGATGAAGGCGACCAGCAGCGCCACCACGCAGGTGGCGTAGAAGAATGGATAGAACAGCCGGAACGGCGAGAAGCCGGCCGCATTCATCACGATGATCTCGGAATCGGTCGCGAGCTTGTTCAGCGTGTGCGAGACCGCGATCATCAGCGCGATCGGCGAGATGATCAGGACCAGGGCCGGCACGACGAGGCTGGTGATGCCGAGGAAGGTGAGGATGGTCTGCCCCTGGCTCGTCATCAGGTCGATGCCGCGCAACGCCTGCGTAATCCAGATCACGCCCGTGAGGCTGACCAGGACCAGCGCAAACGACGCGAGCGTCGTGCGGAATATATACCTATCGATCGACCCCATGCGCGACCGTACGATTCCCACCAAGTCCCCGATGCCGGCCGGCATTCCGGCTGTCCAACCAATCCCCGATCAGGAGATCCCCAAGGTCGGCCAGCCATCTCTTCCGACAGCTCACTCTCTCACTACCATCCCTTTGATCCGTCAACAAAATGGCTGCCCCGTGGCACCCTCAATATAAGGTTAATATTTCCCTCGTTGTGGCCGCTCGGCCACGCCGGGCGCTTGGCATCTGCCGCGCCGGTGGCCCATAGTGGGGAAAGTCCAGTGAATCGCCGTTCAGCTCCGGCCCGTGGCCGGGACCGCCGAACGACGGAAAGCCCGGTGTTTTGAAGGAGTTACACATGTCCGATGCCATCAAGGTCGGCTTTGTCCCGTTGTCCGCTGCCGCCCGTGGCATCCTCGTCGTGTTCTGCGACGACAGTCTGAAGCTCGGCCCGGCGACCGCCAAGGCGCTTGGCGGGGCCACCGACCTCGTGAAGCGGGCGGCCTCCGCGGCCGCCTTCAAAGGCAAAAGCGGGGCTGCGCTGGACATCCTGGCGCCGGAGGGGGTGAAGGCCACCCGGCTGATCGTGGTCGGCGCCGGCAAGGCGGCCGGCCTGAAGGCGAATGACTTCCTCAAGTTCGGCGGCGTGGCGGCAAGCAAGCTTTCCGCCGGCGCCACGGCCATGACCATCATGGCGGAACTGCCCGACGGCGCCATGACCAGCGAGCAGGCGGTCGCGATCGCCGCAGGCCTGCGGCTGCGCACCTACAAGTTCGATCGCTACAAGACCAGGAAGAAGGACGGCGAGGAGGGCGGCTTGCGCGCCGACGTCTCGCTTGCGGTCGGCGATGTCGCCGCGGCCAAGAAGGCGTTCGCCTCGGCCGGCCACGTCGTCGACGGCGTGATCATCGCGCGCGACCTCGTCAACGAGCCGCCGAACGTGCTTTTTCCTGAAGAATTCGCGCGCCGCGCCAGTCAGCTCCGCAAGCTCGGCGTCAAGGTCGAGGTGCTCGACGTCAAGGCGATGGACAAGCTCGGCATGGGCGCGCTGCTCGGCGTCGGCCAGGGCTCGGCGCGGCCGAGCCGCACCGTGATCATGCGCTGGGACGGCGGCAAGAAAGGCGAGGCGCCGGTCAGCTTCGTCGGCAAGGGCGTCTGCTTCGACACCGGCGGCATCTCGATCAAGCCGGCCGGCAGCATGGAGGACATGAAGGGCGACATGGGAGGCGCTGCCTGCGTCGTCGGCCTGATGCATGCGCTCGCGGCGCGCAAGGCCAAGGCCAACGTGGTCGGCGCCATCGGCCTCGTCGAGAACATGCCCGACGGCAATGCGCAGCGCCCGGGCGACATCGTCACCTCGATGTCGGGGCAGACCATCGAGATCATCAACACCGACGCGGAAGGCCGCCTCGTGCTGGCCGACGTGCTCTGGTACGTCGCCAAGAAGGTGAAGCCGAAATTCATGGTGGATCTGGCGACCCTGACCGGCGCGATCGTGGTCGCGCTCGGCACCGAGCATGCCGGCATGTTCTCCAACAATGACGAGCTCGCCGACCGGCTGCTGACGGCCGGCATCGAGAGCGGCGAGAAGGTCTGGCGCCTGCCGCTCGGCCCCGAATACGACAAGCTGATCGATTCCCAGTTCGCCGACATGAAGAACACCGGCGGCCGTCACGGCGGCTCGATCACCGCGGCGCAGTTCCTGCAGCGTTTCGTCGACGGCACGCCGTGGGCCCATCTCGACATCGCCGGCACCGCCATGGGCGCGCCGAAGACCGACATCAACCAGAGCTGGGGAAGCGGCTACGGCGTCCGCCTGCTGGACCGTCTGGTGGCAGATCATTACGAGCGCAAATGACCCAAGATGACTGAAGTGCTGTTCTACCATCTGCAAAACATGACGGTGGAGAACGTGTTGCCGCCGCTTCTCGAGAAATCGCTCGAGCGCGGCTGGCGCGTCGTGGTGCAGTCGACTTCGCCCGAGCGCGCCGATGCGCTCGACGCTCACTTGTGGACCTATCGCGACGATTCCTTCCTGCCGCACGCGACATGGCGCGTGAACGACGCCGCCGATCAGCCGATCGTGCTGGCGATCGAGGAGGACAATCCGAACGGCGCCAATGTCCGCTTCCTGATCGACAATGCCGCGCTGCCACAGGACGGGCAGGGCTATGAGCGCATGGTGCTGCTGTTCAACGGCGACGATCCCGACGCGCTTGCATTCGCCCGCAGCGCCTGGACGGATTGCAAGGCGAAGGGATTTGATGTCACCTATTGGCAGGCCGACGAGCGGGGCCGGTGGCAGCGTCGGAATTAGCGGCCGATCGCAATTAATGATAATTTGCACTTTTCGGGCGATGATGGTTTCGGTCACCTTCGTGCCGCAAAGTGATGTTGGGACAATCGCTTAAGGCTGGTCCTTCACGCGGGGAATTTGGTTTATCGTGCGACATCAAAAGCTTCCCAGCTCGCTCATAGTTGCGTTAGCCGCCATAGCACCGCTGGTCGCGGGCTGCTCTGGCGCGACCGATCTGCTGTCCAAGGACGCGCAATGGTTCAACACGCCGAGCCGCCTGTTCATCAAGAGCATCTCGATTGAATCGCCGCCGCTGACCCCCGACAAGCCGGTGACGGCCGAGGACCTGGTCAGTGCCGACGGCGCCTGTCCCGGCATGGCGCCGCCCCCCGGGCCGGCCGACGCCAACGCGTCGACCACGGCACCGGCGCCCATGGGCGGCACGGTCGCGCTCGGCCACACCGAATGCGACGTGGTGCGCGGCATCGGCGCGCCCTCGAACGTCAACCTCTCCGGCGATGCCGCCGGCCGCCGCGTCGCCGTGCTCACCTGGACCGCCGGTCCGCGCGCCGGCATTTACACCTTCACGTCCGGCCGCCTGTCCTCGATCGAGGGCACGCCGGAAGCGCCGGTGATGCCGAAGGCGACGAAGCCGAAGCCGAAGAAGAAGGCTGCGACGTAACACGGCCTTCTGCCCTGAAATTGGTTGCGGCTGTCAAATGCGATCAGCCGCGCATGCTCGTCCCGATCGTCAAGCGGCTTTGCATCCCTTGATCGCGGTGGCCGAGGCGTGAACCGTGATCTCCCCGTTCGCGCTCGCCGGCAATCTTGCCTGTAGCCGGCGTTTGAGTTCCGCGCTCTCCGTCTCCGACAGCCTTCCCAATACGCCGGCCGGGCTGCTGACGACCATCGACAGCCAGTAGTCGTCGAAATTCGCAAACGTTCGCTCGACAACCAGTTCGCGAGTTTCGACATCGCGGATGCCGAGCTTCGCCCAAAGCGCTTTCAGTGCCTCGAACCGCGATACATCCGCACTCGGTGGGCGTTGCGCAGGTTTGCCGAGAGCGTCCATCTCCTCCCACAAAGGCTGCGTAGGCGAGCCGCCCCGCGAGATGTCCCAGGTGTAGGATGCGACCATGCCGCCGGGCTTGGTGACGCGGACCATTTCCGATGCACCTTTCTGCGCGTCGGGGACGAAGAACAGCACCAGCGCCATCACCGCGGCGTCGAAGCGGTTGGCGTCGTAGGGAAGCGCCATCGCATCGCCAATCGAAAACTCGACCGGCTTTGCCGATAGCTTCTGGCGTGCGGTAGCAATCTGTGCGTCGGAGGGATCGATCGCGCAAACGGACGAAGGGGCGGACTTCGCAACAAGGAGCTCAGTGAACGCGCCGTTGCCGCAACCGATATCCACCCAGGCCAATCCGGTGCGTGACGCCAGCCAATCGAGGAACAGAGTGCCGGCCGATCGGCTCCAGGGCGACATGAAGCGTTCGTAAGCTGCACCGTCGGTGAATCTGATAGGTTCCGGTGACGACATGTGAGATCTCCCTCAAATATTCCTTGTCTGGATATCCATCGAACCGGAAATGCTGGTCGCTCAACTATTGAGCGGGATCGTTCGTTATCGCTGGCGCCAATTCCGTCGCCGAGCTTAGTACCAAATGCATCGAGCCCACAGGTGCAATTTTCGTTCGGCTCGGCGTGCGCGTCGTTAGCTGCCCCGCAGCCTCGTCAAGCTGCGCGCTTGTCTCGAGCCGCGGTTCTTCCACGCGTTTGAAAATCACGGGGTCGTTACGCGTGATCCGTGATCAGCGACTCGTGATGAGAGCGCCTCCGCATCCGCTGTCGAATACTGCCCCGAAGCAAAACTGGAGGAAATCTCCAGAATAATCACGCGCGTCTCAAGCAGCGGCTCAAGAATGTCATGTGTGCGGCTGCTACGCATCGAAGGGAGGGGCTAGATCGATCGAAGGATATTTGGATGTCTACTACCTCTGTCTTTTCCCCGGTTACGGGGCAGCTCACCATTTTCGGCGACAACGCGAATAACGGCCTCGTGATCAGCCGCGACGAGGCAGGCCGCATCCTGGTCAATAACGGACACGTGAAAACGATCGGTGGCGAACCGACCGTCGACAACACCACCGCGATCGACATTTTCGGTCAAGGCGGTGATGACACGATCACCGTCAACGAATGCCACGGACCGATGCCTGCGGTGCACATTTTCGGCGGTGACGGCAACGACAGGATCACGGGCGGCTCGGGTGCGGACCTGCTGTTCGGGCAGGCCGGTGACGACGTGATCAAGGGCGGCGGCGGCAACGATCTGCTGTTCGGCGGTGCGGATAACGACGTCCTGGATGGCGGCAGCGGCGACAACCAGCTGTTCGGCGAGGCGGGCGACGATCTCATGATCTGGAATCCGGGCGGCGGCACCAATCTGTTCGAGGGCGGCGACGGCAGCGACACCGCGCGGGTCAACGGCAGCAACGACGCCGAGACGTTCACGATCACGGCGAACGGCACGCGCGTGCGGCTCGACGGCATCGGCGCCGCGCCGTTTTCGCTCGACATCGGCACCACGGAAAATCTCGTGCTGCACGCCGGTGGCGGCGATGACGTCATCACCGCGGGCAACGGGCTCGGCAGCCTGATCTCGCTGACGCTCGACGGCGGCGCCGGCAACGACAGGATCATTGGCGGCGACGGTAACGACCTCGTCATCGGCGGCAGCGGCGACGACATCGTCAATGGCGGACGCGGCAACGACGTCGCCCAGCTCGGATCGGGCGACGACACCTTCATCTGGAATCCCGGTGACGGCAGCGACACGGTCGAGGGCGGCGCGGGCACCGACAAGCTTCTGTTCAACGGTGCCAACATCAACGAGACCATCAATATCTCGGCCAATGGCGGCCGGGTGCGCTTCACCCGCGACGTCGCCAACATCACGATGGACCTCAACAGCGTCGAGCAGATCGAATTCGATGCGCGCAGCGGCGCCGACAACATCGTTGTCGGCGATCTCACCGGGACCGGCGTCAAGCAGGTGCTGGTCGATCTCGGAGCCGTTCCCGGCGAGACGCAAGGCGACGGCGCGGCGGATATTGTGACCGTCAATGCTGCCGGCGGCAATCAGCACATCGAGGTCACGGCTGAGGGCACCACCGTGACGGTGACGGGTCTGCCGGAAGTCGTGACGATCGTAAATGCGGAGGCTGCCAACGACCGGCTGGTGATCCAGGCGCTCGGCGGCAACGACGTCATTGATGCATCCCTGCTCGCCGCGGCGATCGGGCTGACCATCGACGGCGGCGCGGGCAACGACACAATCATCGGGAGCCAGGGGGCTGACACCCTGATCGGCGACGACGGCAACGACAAGGTCGTCGGCGGCCGCGGCAACGACGTCGCTCTTCTCGGCGCGGGCGATGATCTCTTCACGTGGAATCCCGGCGACGGCAGTGACACCGTCGAGGGCGGCACGGGAATGGATACGCTGGTGTTCAACGGCTCCAATGTGGCCGAAAACATGTCGATCTCTGCGAACGGCGGTCGTGCACTTCTCACCCGCGACGTCGGCGCCATCACCATGGATCTCAATGGCATCGAGCGGGTGCAGATCGCCGCTGCCGGCGGGGCCGACAACATCTCCGTCAACGATCTCTCGGGGACCGGAGTCACGCAGGTCGCGATCGACCTCAGCGCCGGCCCCGGCAGCCAGAGCGGCGACGGTGCGGCCGACCGCGTGACGGTGAACGGCAGCGCCGGTGACGACAACATCGCGGTGACGACCGCCGGCGGATCGATCGTGGTCAACGGGCTTGCGGCGCAGGTGACCATCGCTCACGCCGACGCCGGTGACGTGCTGACCGTCAACGGCGGAGGCGGCAACGATGTCATCGATTCGTCCGCGATCAAGGCGGGACAGCCGTTCAGCCTCAACATCAATGGCGGCGACGGCAACGACACCATCACCGGCAGCGCCGGCAACGACATCGTGATCGGCGGACGCGGCAACGATTTCGCCAATCTCGGAGCCGGCGACGACACCTTCATCTGGAACCCCGGCGACGGCAGCGACACCGTCGAAGGCGGCAAGGGCACCGACACGCTGGCGTTCAACGGCGCCAATATCAACGAGACCATCAACATCTCGGCCAATGGCGGCCGGGTGCTGTTCACCCGCGACGTTGCCGCCATCGCGATGGACCTGAACGGCGTCGAGCATGTCGACTTCAACGCCCTCGGCGGTGCCGACAACATCACGGTCGGTGATCTCTCGGGCACCGGCGTGAACCAGGTCGACCTCGACCTCGGTGCCAATGACGGCGCCGCCGATACCGTGACCATCAACGCAACCGGCGGGAACGACGTCATCACGGTGACCGAGCACGACGGCATCATCACGGTGTCGGGGCTTGGCCAGGACATCAACATCAGCGATGCCGGTGCGGGCGACAGGATCGTCATCAACGGACTCGATGGCGATGACGTCATCACGGCTTCCGGCTTGCACGGCGGCATCCAGCTCGTCGCCAACGGCGGCAATGGCGACGATATCCTGATCGGCGGACCCGGCAACGACACACTGGCCGGTGGAGCAGGTGACGACGTGCTGATCGGCGGCGGCGGCCTCGATATCCTCGATGGCGGTACCGGCAACAACGTCGTCATCCAGGGCGCCGCCTTCGCCGCAGCGATGATGCTCAACCAGGCCATGGCAGGCAGCTTCGTTCCGGCAGGTGACGGCCACGGCGAGATGCCGCTGGCCGATCCGCACACGGCACAGACCCAGACGCTTGCTCCGCCGCAGCACGCCTGAGTTTGATGAAAGCTGCTGTTGCAACGACGGAGGTGCACTCCCTCTCCCGCTTGCGGGGGAGGGCTGGGGTGGGTGTGCCTCCGCAATCGAGAACCCCGAAGAGGAAGAAGCCCTCACCCCGCCGCCATAGCCGATGCGAAGCATCGGCGTCCAACAGAACGGTGGCCACGGGCCGCCTATGGCGACCTCTCCCGCAAGCGGGAGAGGTTGAACGAGCCCGGCCCGGAGAACGCCCATGACGACGAATACGGTCTCGACCGATACGGGTCTCGACGCGCTGCTCACCCTGCTGCATTTGCAGGGTGTTGCGGCCGATCGTGATCAGCTCAGGCACCGGCTGGGCGCGGCAAGATTCGGCGCAGCTGACATCGTCCGCTGCGCCAGGTCTCTCGGACTGAAGGCACGAACCTATCGAACGCAGTGGAGCCGTCTGTCGGGCAGCCCGCTGCCGGCGATCGCGATGCTGCGTGACGGCAGCTTCATGGTCATTGCAAAAGCCTCGGCCGACAAGGTGCTGGTGCAGTCGCCGCAGGCGCAGCGCCCGGTGCTGATGGAGCGCGACGAGCTGTGTGCGATCTGGGACGGCGGATTGATCCTGATGGCCCGGCGCGCCGGGCTCTCCAACCTCGGGCGGCAATTCGACATCACATGGTTCATCGCGGCGATCGGCAAGTACCGGCGGCTGTTCGGCGAGGTGCTGGCCGCCTCGTTCTTCCTCCAGCTGTTTGCATTGGTCTCGCCGCTGTTCTTCCAGGTCGTCATCGACAAGGTGCTGGTGCACCGCTCGCTGTCCACGCTCGACGTTCTCGTCATCGGCCTCGTCATCGTCTCGCTGTTCGACACCGTGCTGGGTATCCTGCGCAATTATCTGTTCGCGCACACGACCAACCGTATCGACGTGGAGCTGGGGGCGCGGCTGTTCCATCATCTGCTGGCGCTGCCGATGGCGTGGTTTCAGGCCCGGCGCGTCGGCGATTCCGTGGCGCGGGTTCGCGAGCTCGAGAACATCCGCAATTTCATCACCAGCTCGTCGCTGACGCTGCTCATCGACCTGGTCTTCACCTCGGTGTTCCTGGTCGTGATGTTCGCCTATTCGCCGCTGATGAGCTTCATCGTGCTGGCCTCGTTCCCGTTCTACATCGGGATCTCGGCGGTGGCGACGCCGCTGTTTCGGCGCAGGCTGGATGAGAAATTCCGCCGTGGCGCCGAGAACCAGGCGTTCCTGGTCGAGAGCGTTAGCGGCATCGAGACGCTGAAGGCGATGGCGGTCGAGCCGCAGATGCAGCGCCGCTGGGAAGAGCAGCTCGCCGGCTATGTCTCGGCGAGTTTTGGCGTCACCAGCCTCGGCAACACCGCAAGCCAGCTCGTGCTGTTCGTCAGCAAAATCGTCACCGCTGCCATTCTTTATGTCGGCGCGCGGCTCGTGATCGGCGATGCGCTGACCGTCGGCGAACTCGTGGCCTTCAACATTTTTGCAGGGCGCGTTTCGGCGCCGGTGCTGCGGCTGGCGCAGGTCTGGCAGGATTTTCATCAAGCGCGCCTGTCGATCGCGCGGCTTGGCGACATCCTCAACAGCGCGGCGGAGCCGGCTTACTCCGCGGGCCGCGCTGGGCTGCCGCCGCTTCGGGGCAACATCCGCTTCGAGCATGTCGCTTTTCGCTATCGGCTCGACGGGCCGGAGATCCTGCATGACGTCTCGTTCGATATTCCGGCGGGCCAAACCGTCGGCATCGTCGGCTCGTCGGGCTCGGGCAAGAGCACCTTCGCGAAACTGGTACAGCGGCTCTACGTGCCGCAATCCGGCCGCGTGCTGATCGACGGCATGGATCTCGTCATGACCGACCCGGCCTGGCTGCGCCGGCAGATCGGTGTCGTGCTGCAGGAGAACATGCTGTTCAATCGTTCGGTGCGCGACAACATTGCACTGGCCGATCCGACCCTGCCGATGGACCGCATCATGGATGCGGCCAAGCTCGCGGGCGCGCATGATTTCATTCTGGAGCTTCCCGAAGGCTATGACACCGTCGTTGGCGAGCGCGGCTCGACGCTCTCGGGCGGGCAGCGCCAGCGCATCGCGATCGCCCGCGCGCTGGTGACCAATCCCCGGATCCTGATCTTCGACGAGGCGACCAGCGCACTCGACTATGAGAGCGAGCGGATCATCCATGACAACATGAAGGAGATTGCGAGGGGCCGCACGGTCCTGATCATCGCGCATCGTCTCTCCACCGTCCGCGGCGCCGATCGCATCTTCACACTGGAGCGCGGCCGTCTGGTCGAGGACGGCACGCATGATGCGCTGATCAAGACCGGCGGCCGCTACGCCGCCCTGCATCGTCTTCAGGGAGGGATCTATGAAGTCGGCTAGCGCCGTCCCGGCCTCAAGGCCCGAGCACACCGTCGTTCCCTTCCGGAATGCGAAGAGCCGGCGCGCCGAGGAGGCCGCTTTTCTGCCTGCCGCGCTGGAGATCACGGAAACACCGCCGTCGCCGACCGGCCGCGCCATCGCAATGGCCCTGATGCTCCTTGTCTGCGCGGCGCTGGCGTGGTCGGCCTGGGGTACGATCGACATTGTCGCGTCCGCAGCCGGGAAGGTCGTGTCGAGCGGGCGAAGCAAGGTGGTCCAGCCGTTCGAGACCGGCGTGGTGCGCGCCATCCACGTCCAGGACGGGCAATCGGTCAAAGCCGGCGACCTGCTGATCGAGCTCGATCCGACCGTGAACGCCGCAGAGCGCGATCGTCTGCACGACGATCTCATGGCCGAACGGCTCAATGTCGCGCGGCTGCGTGCGGCCCTTGCAAGCGGCGAGGCGGCATCCGCCGATCTGGTCGTGCCCGCGGATGCCGATCCCTTGCTGGTCGCGACGCAGCGGCAGCTTCTCGCCAATCAGGTCAGCGAGCACAGGGCCAAGTTGGCTGCGCTCGCGCGCCAGGAAGCCCAGAAGGAGGCCGAATATCAGACCATTGCGGCGACGATCCACAAATTGGATGCGTTGCTGCCGGTGACCCAGCAACGCGTCGATATCCGCAAGACGCTGATGGAAAAGGAGATCGGCTCGAAGCTGACCTATTACGAGACGCTCCAGCTCCAGATCGAGCAGCAGGAGGAGCTTCGCGTTCAAGGCAGCCGCCTCAAGGAAGCCGAGTCAGCCGTCGCCGCGATCGCCGAGACCCGCAACCAGGCCGTGGCCGAGTACAGGAAGAGCCTGTCCGACGAGCTTGCCAAGAGCGAGCAGAAGGCAAATGGCGTCGCGCGCGACCTGATCAAGGCTCGCCAGAGGACAAGCCTGCAGCAACTGACGTCACCCGTCGATGGCGTCGTGCAGCAGCTCGCGGTCCACACCGTGGGAGGTGTGGTCACGCCGGCGCAGTCGCTGCTCGTGATCGTGCCGACAGATACGCGGCTCGAGATCGAGGCGATGATTTCCAACCGCGATATCGGATTTGTCGAGGCCGGGCAGGGCGCCGCCATCAAGATCGACACCTTCAACTTCACCCGTTACGGCCTTCTCGAAGGCCGGGTCCTGAGCGTCTCGCAGGACGCCATCATCCGCGATCGTCCGCCGGAGCGCGGCGACCGCGCGCTCGGGCAGCAGCACGACAGCAGCGAGCCCAACGGGCAGGAGTTGAGCTACAGCGCGCGCATCTCGCTCGATCGCAGCCAGATGCAGGTGGACGACCGCCTCGTCAGCCTGTCGCCGGGAATGGCGGTCACCGTCGAGATCAGGACCGGCTCGCGCACCATCATGAGCTACCTGTTGTCACCGCTGCAGCGCTACCGGCATGAGATCATGCGGGAACGCTGATTCCGACCTGCTGCCGCCGACCGACCTTCGGCGGGAACATTTGGATTTGGATCGGGCTCGTGTCATTCGGGTCCGCCCGCTGAGACAATATCGCCGAGCTGAGGGTCGATCAGGTTTCCCGGTAGCTACGCCATGCCGCGGGGCGACACGCCTGATGACGTCGTTTCGTGATGGTCGCGCGGCCATGAATGGGTACATATGGCGCGAGCAAAAATTTGGAGGAAAGTATGCGGTTCATTGCCCTCGTATCGGCTCTGCTCTTGCCGTTTGGCGCGGCGCTCGCCCAGGACTATCCGGTCAGGCCCGTCACGATGCTGGTGCCATTCGCCGCCGGCGGCCCCACGGACACCATTGCTCGCCTGACCGCGGCTGGCATGTCGAAATCGCTCGGCCAACAGATCGTCGTCGAGAACGCTCCCGGCGCCGGTGGCACCATCGCCACGACCCGCGCCTCGCGAGCCCAGCCCGACGGGTACACGCTGCTGATCCATCATGTCGGCCTGTCGACCGCCGCTACGCTGTACCGCAACCTCAGCTATGACACGAAGACGGCCTTTGCGCCGATCGGGCTTGTGACCAATGCGCCGATGACCATCATCGCGCGTCCGGATTTCCCGGCCGACACGCTGAAGGAATTGATCGCCTACGCCCAGCAGCAGGGCGACAAATTGACCTATGCCAATGCCGGGCTCGGAGCGGCGTCGCACCTCTGCGGCATGCTGTTCATGACGGCGATCCAGAAGCAGCTCACCGCGGTGCCCTACAAGGGCAATGGCCCCATCATGAACGATCTTCTCGGCAGGCAGATCGATCTCACCTGCGACCAGGCGACGAACACGACCGGCCCGATCCTGTCGAAGCAGGTCAAGGCCTATGCGATCACCACCAAGGAGCGGCTGAAGAGCCTGCCCGATCTGCCGACGGCCGACGAGGCCGGCCTCAACGGGTTCGAGCTCGGTGTCTGGCACGGCATCTATGCCCCCAAGGGCACGCCGCCGGTGGTCGTTCAGAAGCTGACGGCGGCGCTCCAGTCCGCACTCAAGGATCCCACGCTGATCGCTCGGTTCAACGACATCAACACGGAGCCTGCCCCGCAGGAGAAAGCGACGCCGGAGGCGCTCGCCGCGATGCTCGCGAGTGAAGTCGACCGCTGGGCGCCGATGATAAAGGCAGCCGGCCAGTTCGCGGATTGAACCACTCCGGCGCAATTTGCGCCGGCATCGCCGCCTGGGTGGCTCTAATCGCCACGGCTAAAGAACGTCCCATTCAATGGGTAATCGCCAGGTAATAAAATACCGGTACTTTGCATGGGGTTGTTTTTCACATTTTGATGGGGAGCCTAGCCCGCCGCCTCATCGAACTGCGTGCTCGCCTCGAGCCACTGCTCCTCCGCGCGCGCCAGCGCCTCTGATGCATTGGCGCGCGCCTTGGACAGTTGCGCGGCCTGCTTGGGGTCGCGGCTGAAGATGTCGGGCAGCGCCAGTGCCGTGTCGATCTTGGTGATGATCTCGGTGACCCGTGCAATCTCGCTCTCGGCTTCCGCGATGCGCTTCTTCAGCGAGCCGCGATTGTCCGACTTCGGACGCGGCGGCTTCTCGCTCACGGCGCTGCGCTCGCGCGGGGCGGGTTCGCCGTTGCGCGACGACAGCACCAGGCGGCGATATTCGTCGAGGTCGCCGTCGTAATTGGTCACGGTGCGGTCGGCGACGATCCAGAGCCGGTCGGCGCAGGCCTCGATCAGATAGCGGTCGTGCGAGACCATGATGACGGCGCCGGGGAATTCGTTGATGGCTTCGGCAAGCGCGGCACGGCTGTCGATGTCGAGATGGTTGGTCGGTTCGTCCAGGATGATCATGTTGGGGCCGAAGAAGGTCGCAAGGCCCAGCAGCAGCCGCGCCTTCTCGCCGCCCGACAGTTTTGCAACCTTGGTGTCGGCCGCCTTGCCGGAGAAACCGATCGCGCCGGCGCGTGCGCGCACCTTGGCTTCCGGCGCATCGCCCATCAGCTTGCGGACGTGGTCGTAGGTCGAGGCGTCCTCGTTCAGCTCGTCGAGCTGGTGCTGCGCGAAATAGGCGATCGACAGCTTGTCCGCGCGCGTCACCTTGCCCGAGAAGGGGGCAAGGCGCCCGGCGAGCAGTTTGACCAGCGTCGACTTGCCGTTGCCGTTGGCCCCGAGCAGCGCGATGCGGTCGTCATTGTCGATGCGCAAGGTGACCCGGCCGAGCACGGGGCTGGCCGGATCGTAGCCGACCGCGGCGTTGTCGACGGCGATGATCGGCGGCGACAGGATCTTCTCCGGCGCGGGAAAGCTGATCTCGCGCACGTCCGCGGTCACCAGTGCCGTGATCGGCTTCAGCCGCTCGAGCATCTTCACGCGCGACTGCGCCTGGCGCGCCTTCGAGGCCTTGGCCTTGAAGCGGTCGACGAAGGCCTGCAGGCGCGCGCGTTCGGCCTCCTGGCGCTTGACCGCCTTGGCATCGAGCAACTCGCGCGCGGCGCGCTGCTCCTCGAAGGAGGAGTAGGTGCCTTTGTAGAGTGTGAGCTTGCCGCGCTCCAGATGCAGGATCTGGTCGACCGAGCTTTCCAGCAGATCGCGGTCATGGCTGATCACGATCACCGTGCGCGGATAATGCGCGAGGTGGTCCTCCAGCCACAGCGTGCCTTCGAGGTCGAGATAGTTGGTGGGCTCGTCGAGCAGCAGCAGGTCAGGGGCGGCGAACAGCGTTGCGGCAAGCGCGACGCGCATGCGCCAGCCGCCGGAGAATTCGGCGCAGGGGCGAAGCTGATCGGCGGCGGAGAAGCCAAGGCCGGAGAGGATCGCAGCCGCGCGGCTTGGCGCCGAATGCGCGTCGATGTCGACGAGGCGGGTCTGGATCTCGGCGATCCGGTGCGGATCGGTGGCGCTCTCGGCTTCATGCAGCAGCGCGTCGCGTTCGAGGTCGGCCTTGAGCACGACGGAGATCAGGCTTTCGGGGCCGTTCGGGGCTTCCTGCGCAAGGCTGCCCACGCGCCAGCGCGGCGGCAGCGTCACAGTGCCGTGCTCGGCCGACAGTTCGCCGCGGATCACCTTGAACAGGGTCGACTTGCCGGTGCCGTTGCGCCCGACCATGCCGACCCGTGATCCGGGCGTGATCTGCACGGAACTCTGGTCAATCAGAAGGCGTCCGGCGAGGCGGATGGAAAGGTCGGTGATGGACAGCATGCGGCCTTGTCACCGCAGGCGGGCGCAAACGCAACCCGTTTTTCCGGATTTGCCGTCAGTGCGAATCGCTGTCGCGCTGCTTCAGCTCGTTGAGGAGTTGCTCGAGATGCGTCGGGAGCCTGGCTTCGGGACGCAGGCTCTGCTGAAGCCGTTCGCCAACGGCATCGCAGATCGAGCGGCTGGTGCGCAGGTCGATTTGTTCGCTGTCATCGGCAAGAAGGCCAGCCATGGCGGGGTTCCGTGTTCTCGAATGAGCGTCACGGTACCAAGTCCTTGACCCCCGAATGGTTTCGCCACTCGCGGAGATTGCCGGGCCTTCTAGTAAAAATTGTGGGAAGTCCTCGCATCTGCTCAAATACTAAGCCCCGGCGCAGGGGAACGCCGGGGCTTCGCTTGGAAGGTACCTTGGGGGGCGGGTACCCTTGGAAAGGTGCTGTCGGGCTCAGTAGCAGCGGTTGATCATCCGCCAGCGGGGTCCCCAGGGGGTCGGGACCAGCCGGCGCGTATAGCAGCCGCCGTAGCCGTAGGAGACGACGGGGCCGCGGGCATAAAAGCGCGGGCCGCCGTAGCCGTGGCCCCAGCCGCCGCCATGCCAGCCGCCGCCGTGCCAGTGCGCGGAGGCGGAGGTCGGCGCCAGCGCGGCACCCAGCGCGACCGCAGCGACGGCGGCAAGCGAAAGTTTCCTCAACATGGTGATCTCCTCAAGACTGCCGGCGCGGGGCTATCGCGTCGATGGAAAGGCCGCCGAAACGGTCCGCCTGATGATCAGGCTTCGGTTTCGATGGGGCCGACCTTACGCCTGCGAAGCTGAACCGAACCCTGACGGAGGTTTCAGATTGGGTTCATCGGGGTGAAATTGTTGTAATCCATATTGGAATCAGGGGCTGGCGCCTGCGGCGAAGCGCCTGTGAGGGCCGCTCCGGCGGTCGCTTGCCGTCCGGCGGCAGCGCCGATATAAGCCCCGCAACTCCGAACCCTCCGCTTTCTCCTCAAGGACAAGATCATGGCCATCGAACGCACGTTCTCGATCATCAAGCCCGACGCCACCGCGCGTAACCTGACCGGTGCGGTTAACGCCGTGATCGAGAAGGCGGGCCTGCGCATCGTCGCGCAGAAGCGCATCCGCATGACCAAGGAGCAGGCCGAGACCTTCTATGCCGTCCACAAGGCGCGTCCGTTCTTCGGCGAACTCGTCGAGTTCATGACCTCGGGCCCCGTCGTCGTCCAGGTGCTGGAAGCCGAGGGCGCCATCGCCAAGTACCGCGACGCCATGGGCGCGACCGATCCGTCGAAGGCGGCCGACGGCACCATCCGCAAGCTCTACGCAAAGTCGATCGGCGAGAACTCCGCGCACGGTTCGGATGCGCCGGAGACCGCCGCGATCGAGATCGCACAGTTCTTCTCGGGCAACGAGATCGTCGGCTGATCCAGCCGATGAGTTAAGCCGACCGGACGAAAGGACGTATTGTGAACTGGCTCTGGCAGATCTTCGATCCCGCTACGATCGGGGCCTTCTTCACCCAGTTCCGCAACGAGATGGCCGAACCGACCTTCTGGGTCGCGGTCGGCAAGATCATCTGGATCAACATCCTTCTGTCCGGCGACAATGCTCTGGTAATCGCGCTCGCCTGCCGTGGCCTCAAGCCGCGGCATCGTCTCTGGGGCATGATCCTGGGCGCCGGCGCGGCGGTGCTGCTGCGGATCATCTTCACCGGCATCGTTGCGAGCCTAATGGAGCTGCCGTACCTGAAGCTGGTCGGCGGTCTCGCGTTGATCGTGATTGCCGCGAAGCTGCTCGTCCCGGAAAACGAGGACGAGGACGGCGTCGAGTCGGCCTCGCATCTGTGGCAGGCCGTCCAGATCGTCGTCGTCGCCGACATCGTCATGAGCCTCGACAACGTCATTGCGGTGGCCGCCGCCGCCAATGGCAGCGTGCCCCTGCTGGTGCTCGGTCTTGCCATCAGCGTACCGCTGATCGTCGCCGGTGCGGCGCTGATCATGGCGTTGCTGGCAAAGCTGCCGGTTCTGGTGTGGGCCGGCGCGGCGCTGCTCGGCTGGATCGCGGGCGAGGTGATTGCGACCGATCCCGGCATTGCCCCGAGGCTGCACACGCTGTTCGACGGCCCGTTCGGCGCCTCGCTGGACAACATGCTCGGCGCCTTGCGCATCCCGGCGCAATTCGGCCATGGCGGCGGAGGCGGCGAATATCTCTGCGCTGCACTCGGCGTCGTCGTCGTGCTGGTCGTCGGCACCATCTGGCGGAGGCGCAGCCTCAGTGCGGCCGCGCTGGGATCCTCCGAGCGCCACGCCAAGGTTTCTGCCGAATAACTTCTAGCGTCTGACGATCGAGCCGGCGCGGTTGATCAGCCGCGCGAGAGCGCGGAAACGGCTGCCGACGCGGTCGGCGACGAGATCGCCGAGGCGGTGCTCGAACACCAGCATCAGCTTGCGGCCCTGGCTGCGGAAATGCGTGGCGGGCAGGACGCCCGGACGCGCCGCCGAGATCAGATGCGCGACGCGGAAGGCCGCGCCGAGCAGGCGGGCGCGTTCGAGCTGGGTCGGCGTCAGCAGCTCCTGCATGGTGACCGGCGGCTGGTTCTCCTCGCTCAGGCCGGCATACCGATAAAACACGGACAGGCCGACGAAGGCGCGCTCGGTGTGGGTGATCGCGCCGAAATTGCCGTTGACAACGAGGCTGAGCGTCTGCTCGCCGCGATGATCAGGATGCACGCGCCAGCCGATGTCGGAGAGCAGGCAGGCCGCGTGGCGCAACCGGCGGTCCTCCGCGGTTTCGCGCAGCTTCACCACGCGCGCGAGGCGATCGGTCCAGGCGATCAGCTCACGGGCGTGCCTGGCCGAACGCGACAGCAACTGGTTCAGCTCCTCGGCCGCGCAGATCAATCCGTCCTTGTTGCGCTCGGACTCCGGCAGCTTCTCGTGCAAGAGGCCCTCGCGCACGCCGAAGGTCGAGAACACGATGGTCTTGGGCTTCGCCACGCGGATGATGTGCTCGAGCACTAGCGCCGCATAGGTGAGGAGAGGGCGTCGCGCATCGGCGACGATCTCGATGTCGGCAAGCGTGCCGGTGGCCACCAGACGGCGGAGGCGGCGCGAGAAGTCGAGCGCTTCGGCCGCGGAAATGGAGTAGCCGTGCATCACCTGGAGCGGATAGCCGCTCTGGATGATGTGGATGCGCGCGAGTGCGCGCCAGGTGCCGCCGACGGCGTAGAAGGTGCGGCCGCGGCCCGCCGCGAGCTGCGGCACCTCGTCGAGCTCCTCGCGGACGATGCGGTCGGCACGCTTGAGCGATTTGTGCGCGAGGTCTTGGAGCGCGAGCCCGCCGAGCGGCAGTGTCACGCCGCTGCGCACGCTGTTCTTGCGCACGTCGATCAGCTCGAGCGAGCCGCCGCCGAGATCGCCGACGATGCCGTCGGGGTGATGGATGCCGGAGATCACGCCGAGCGCCGACAACCGCGCCTCGCGCGGCCCCGACAGGATCTCGATCTTCACGGCGCAGATGCGCTCGGCTTTCGCGATGAAGTCGGCGCCGTTGGAGGCATCGCGGCAGGCGGCAGTCGCGATCGCAAACACCCGTCCGACCTGCATCACCCGGCACAGCGCACGAAAGCGCTTCAGCGAGGTCAGCGCCTTGTCGACGGCGTCGGGCGCAAGCAGGCCGGTGCTCTGCACCTCGCGCCCGAGGCCGCACAGCGTCTTCTCGTTGAAGATCGGAATGAGGCTCCGCGTCAGTCCCTCGTAGACGACGAGACGGACCGAATTGGAACCGATATCGATGACAGCGACGCTCGAGCCGCGCTTGCGCGGCCGCTTCACGTCAGCGATCCCGGATCAGGATTGATGGCGTTCATTACGGCGCGTGAGGCGGCGCGGCGAGGATTCCTTGAGCGACTTTCCACGGCCAGACAGACTCGGATTTGTCATGAAGTAGTTGTGGACGTTGAAAGGCTCCTCGCCCTTCGCGGTCTTCATACGCGTTGACGACCCGTCCGGCAACAATTGCCAGCTCTGCTCATTGTCCTTGAGGTTCGCGACCATGATCTGTTCTAGAACCTGCTGATGCACCGTGGGATTTTGCAGCGGACACAGCACCTCGACGCGGCGGTCGAGGTTGCGCGGCATCATGTCGGCCGAGGAGATATACACAGCCGCTTTCGCGCTCGGCAGGCCCTGGCCCATGCCAAAGCAGTAGATTCGGCCGTGTTCCAGGAAGCGCCCGATGATCGATTTGACGCGGATGTTCTCCGATAGGCCGGGAATGCCGGGCCGCAGGCAGCAGATGCCGCGCACCACGAGCTCGACCTGCACGCCGGCCTGCGAGGCCTCGTAGAGCGCGTCGATGATGTCGGGGTCGACCAGTGCATTCATCTTCATCCAGACCGCGCCGGTCCGACCGTGCCGCGCATGCGCGGTCTCGCCCTGGATGTGCTCGATGATGCGCTTGCGCAAGGTCAGCGGCGACACCGCCATCTTTTCGAGATCGCTCGGCGCCGCATACCCCGTGATAAAGTTGAACACGCGCGCGGCATCGCGGCCGATGGTCGGATCCGAGGTGAAGTAGGAGAGGTCGGTGTAGATGCGCGCGGTGACGGGGTGATAATTGCCGGTGCCGGTATGGACGTAGGTCGTGAGGCTGCCGCCCTCACGGCGCACCACCATCGAGAGCTTCGCGTGCGTCTTGAGCTCGAGGAAGCCGTAGACGACCTGCACGCCGGCGCGTTCGAGGTCGCGTGCCCAGCGGATGTTGGCCTCCTCGTCGAACCGCGCCTTCAGCTCGATCAGCGCGGTGACGGACTTGCCGGCCTCGGCGGCTTCGGCAAGTGCGCGCACGATCGGCGAGTTGTTGGAGGTGCGGTAGAGCGTCTGCTTGATGGCGACGACGTCGGGGTCGCGCGTCGCCTGCTGGAGGAACTGCACCACGACGTCGAAGGATTCGTAAGGATGGTGGACGACGAGGTCCTTCTGCCGGATCGCGGCAAAGATGTCGCCGCCATGCTCGCGAACGCGCTCGGGATGGCGCGGCACGTAAGGGGTGAATTCGAGATCGGGCCGGTCGAGGCGGGTGAGCTGCGAGAGCTCGTTCATGGCCAGCACACCGTCGACCAGGAACACCTCGTCGTCGGCTGCCGACAGCGCATGCTGTACGAAGTTGCGCAGCTCCTCCGGCATCTTGGCGTCGATCTCGAGCCGGATCACGGACCCGCGGCGGCGTCGCTTGAGTGCCGTCTCGAACAGGCGGACGAGATCCTCGGCCTCTTCCTCGATTTCGAGCTCGGAGTCTCGGATGATGCGGAAGGCGCCCTGGCCGTGCAGATTGTAGCCGGGGAACAGGCGGTTGATGAAGAGACCGGTCGCCTGCTCCAGCGAGATCAGGCGCACAACCTTGCCCTCGGTCGGCAGGCGGATGAAGCGGTCGATCTTGCCGGGCATGCGGATCAGCGCGTTCATCTGCTTGCCATCGGCGGCGCGCGTCAGTTGCAGCGCCATGGTGAAACCGAGGCTCGGGATGAACGGGAAGGGGTGGGCCGGATCGATCGCCAGCGGCGTCAGCAGTGGGAACACGTTGCTGAGGAAATAGTCCTCGATCCAGGTCCGCTCCGCCTTGGTGACCTCCTTGCCGTCGACCAGCGCGATGCCGACGCCGGCGAGCGTGCCGCGCAGGTCGGCCCAGATCGCCTGCTGGTCAGAGGCAAGCTGCGACACGGTCTGGTTGATGAGAATGAGCTGCTCGGACGGCGTCAGGCCATCGGGGCTGCGCTCGGCAATGCCCTCGCGCACCTGGGCCTTGATGCCGGCGACGCGGACCATGAAGAACTCATCGAGGTTATTCGCTGAAATCGACAGGAATCGCACCCGCTCCAGCACGGGATGGTTGGGATTGACCGATTCCTCCAGGACCCGGCGGTTGAAATGCAGCCAGGACAGCTCGCGATTGATGAACCGCTCGGGGCTTGATGCGATCACCGGCAGGCCCTCGGCTTCTGGGGCTTTTTCTTTAACTTCAGCAGCTTGCGCAGAGTCCATCAGAAGTCGGTCCATCCAGTTCGCCCCAATTTGCGACTACGCGCAAAACCGGCGGGAGCATGTGTTAGTGCGATGACGTTTCGATGACATTGATGTTCCGCTGCCGCGCCGCGTCAAGCCGCCTTGGTGTCGGAAGGACTTGGCGTCGGGGGTTTTCGCGTCGGAAGTCAGACATCCCGGAGCAGTTCGGCGGCCAAGGCCCGGGTGACCGGGCGACCGAGCCGCAAGGCCTCACTGTCGAGCAGTTCCACGGCCTGCCGGGCGGCGGCCGAAGACCGCTCCAGGCGGGTGGCGAGGTAGCTCACCACGCTCTCGTCCACCGCGAGCTGGCGGTCGGCGCAGAACTTGACGATCAGGCCGCGGAAGAGCTGGTCATCGGGCGGCAGCAGCGAGACGACCGGCACGGCGCGCAGGCGCGAGCGCAAGTCGCGGAGCTCGATCTGGAGCGACGCCGGCACCTCGCGTCCAGTGAAGAGGACGTAGGCGCCGTCCTCGCGGGCGAGGTTCATGAGGTGGAACACGGCCCGCTCGTCGAATTCCTTTTCCTTGAGATCCTGGACCACCAGCGCACCGGTGGCGAGCGCCCCCGGAACGGCTTCGGCGGTCAGCCCATTGGCCGCGGTCGAGCGGGCGCCGGCCTCCTCGGCCCATATCGCGGCTAGATGGCTCTTGCCGCTTCCTTCCGGACCGGCCAGCCACATGATCCGGTTCGGCCATTCCGGCCAGGCATCGATAAGGGCAAGACCGGCTTCGTTGGCGGGGCCTTCAAGGAAATTGTCCCGGCTCAGGCTCTCCGCATGCGGAAGCGAAAACGCCAATTGTCGGGGATGAACGCGGCCTGCCACGCTTGCTTTGCTCCGTGCCGGCGCGCCGGCTTCGTTTGAAGAGAATCGACGTAATCGAGCCGGAGTTGGCCTTTTGCGGGGCCGCATCCCGGCTCATCTGGCTTCGATCGTGCTACTTGGCCTCGATCGTGCTCATGTGCCGCAGCCACTCGACGAGGTACAGCGACACCGAGGAGAGCGTGAAGACCGTGACCAGGCCCATCAGGATTATATCATAGGGGCCGGGCTTGAAGCCAAAGGCGAGGGAAGCCAGCACCAACGCAGCGTACGCGACCTGGGCCGCCGTGTTGAGCTTCGACACCTTCGACGGCCTCATCTCGACCGGCTTGTCGAACAGCCAGGAGACGATCACCGCAGTGACGATCATGATGTCGCGCGAGACCACCAGGATCACGATCCAGCGCGGAATGTCGCCCCAGATCCCAAGCGACAGGTAGATTGAGACCAGCAATGCCTTGTCGGCGAGCGGGTCGAGCAGGGCGCCGAGTTCGCTCGTCATGTTGAAGCGCTTGGCAAGGAAGCCGTCGACCGCATCGCTGATACCAGCGATCAGGAAGACGGCGAATGCCACCTCCCTTTGGCTCGACACGATGGCCCATACGATGATCGGGACCAGCATGATGCGGCCCAGGGTAATGATGTTCGGAATACTCACGCGGCGCTTCCCGGCACCCGGCCTGACCTCGAATCCAGCCCTTTAGAAGGCTGAACCCGTTGATATCTACATAGTATCGCGCTGGGCGCCATGCGAGCCATTGCGCGTCCCCTGAATTCGACGTAACCAGCCGCAAACCCACTGGAAATCGGGCATGACCGACCGCAAAAACGGCCTCACCTACGCCGATTCAGGCGTCGATATCGATGCGGGCAACCGCCTGGTCGACCTGATCAAGCCGATGGTGCGCGCCACCGCACGGCCCGGCGCCGATGCCGAAATCGGTGGATTTGGCGGCCTGTTCGACCTCAAGGCGGCCGGTTTCAAGGACCCGGTCCTGGTCGCCGCCACCGACGGCGTCGGCACCAAGGTCAAGATCGCGATCGAGACCGGCCTGCATGGCGGCATCGGCATCGACCTCGTCGCCATGAGCGTCAACGACCTCGTGGTGCAGGGCGCCGAACCGCTGTTCTTCCTGGACTATTTTGCCTGCGGCAAACTCGATCCGGAGGCGACCGCGTCGATCGTCGCCGGCGTCGCCGAAGGCTGCCGCGAATCCGGCTGTGCCCTGATCGGCGGCGAGACCGCCGAGATGCCCGGCCTCTACAAGGACGGCGACTACGACCTCGGCGGCTTTGCCGTCGGCGCGGCGGAGCGCGGCACGCTGCTGCCGCGCAAGGACGTCGCCGCGGGCGATGCCGTGATCGGCCTCGCATCGTCGGGCGTGCACTCCAACGGCTTCTCACTGGTGCGCAAGATCGTGGAACAGTCCGGCCTCGGCTTCGCGGCGCAGGCGCCGTTCGCCCCGGTCATGACGCTCGGCGGCGCGCTGCTGACGCCGACGCGGCTCTACGTCAAATCCTGCCTGCGCGCGATCCGCGAGACCGGCGCGGTGAAGGGGCTTGCCCATATCACCGGCGGCGGGTTCACCGACAACATTCCGCGCGTGCTGCCGCAGCACCTCGGCGTCGGCATCGATCTCGCGCGCCTGCCGGTGCTGCCGGTGTTCAAATGGCTGGCCGCGCAGGCCGGTATCGCCGAGCTCGAAATGCTGCGCACATTCAACTGCGGCATCGGCATGATCGCGATCGTCGAGCCCGACAAGGTCGACGAGGTGATGCAGGTCTTCACCGATGCGGGCGAGACGGTCGTGCAACTCGGCACCGTGATTCCGGCCGAGGGCGAGCACCGCGTCGTCTATAACGGCCATCTCGATCTGGCGCTGTGATGAAGCGCCGCGTCGCCATCCTGATCTCCGGTCGCGGCTCCAACATGGCCGCGCTGATCAAGGGCGCGGCCGCGCCGGATTTCCCGGCCGAGATTTCGCTGGTGATCTCGAACAAGGCCGACGCACTCGGGCTCGAAAGGGCAAAGGCGAGCGGTGTCAAGACGCTGGTGATCGAGAGCAAGCCGTTCGGCAAGGACCGTGCAGGCTTCGAGGCGGTGCTGCAGGCGGCGCTCGACCAGCACGGCATCGAGCTGATCTGTCTCGGCGGCTTCATGCGCCTGTTTACGGCTGAGTTCACCAGGGCCTGGTACGGGCGGATGCTCAACATCCATCCCTCGCTGCTGCCGTCGTTCCCTGGCCTCGACCCGCACGGCCAGGCCTTGCGCGCCGGTGTCAAACTGTCCGGCGCGACAGTGCATTTCGTGATCCCCGAGACCGACGCCGGCCCGATCGTGATGCAGGGGGCGGTGCCTGTGAGCGACAACGATACCGGGGCCACGCTGTCGGAGCGGATCCTCGAAGTCGAGCACCGCATCTATCCCGAAGCGCTGCGGCTGCTCGCAACCGGAAAGGTCCGGATCGAAGGCGACGTCTGCAAGACAACCGGGAGCGGGCCGTCGGAGAATTTTTTGATCGCGCCCGCCGTGACGAGCTGAAGCGCCGCACCAGACGCCTGGCTTTGTCGCCGAAAATAAAAATCCCCCGGCAGAGCCGGGGGCAACGTCATGATCTCTCGCGTCTGGCCTGAGAGAAATCAGGAGACCTTGAGGTTCTCCGCGGATGCCTTGCCGCGGTTCTCCACGAGGTCGTATTCAACCACCTGGTTCTCATTGAGGGTGGAGAGTCCGGCGCGCTCGACGGCGGAGATGTGGACGAAGACGTCCTTGTCACTGCCGTTCGGCTTGATGAACCCATAGCCCTTGGTCGGGTTGAACCATTTGACGGTGCCCTTTTGCGGCATCCTCAGTCTCCTCCGCTAGATACAAAAACGACGCGGCCGCTTTTCGCGTGCCACGCCACAAACGGGCTTCCGGAAGTCTGTTCGAGTCTTGAGTCTCAATGTCACGAAACGCACAGTCGAGCGGCCAATTCCGATTGTGTCCGATATTGCAACATGAAAATCGCCCGTTAGCAAGCCGCGCGCGAATTTCAAGTCCAGGCCGGCAGTCTCCTTCTGCAATTTGTGACCTGTGGCAGCGGAACCACAATCGAGGCAATAGCCTCGGCCATAGCGCGCCAACCGGTTGACCCTTCGTGGCAGTTCGGCACAAATCGCCGCACCTGCCGCGGATCGTGTTGCATTTTTGCGGGCCGCCATTTTGCTTCGGGATTTGTCGTCATGAGCTGCCAATCGCGGTCCTCCGGGACACGGCAGGCGACCGGGTTGGACCGCGTCCGCCGGGTTGCGATTGCGATGGCCGTTGCGTTCGTCGCGATGATGTCGGCGGCCACGTCAGGCTTTGCTCAGAGCCCGACGCCCACGCCGACGCCCACGCCAATTCCGTCGCCGACTCCCATTCCGGTGCCGACTACCGCCACGCTCGATCTCGGCTCGAATTTCCTCGAGCGGCTCGGCAACCAGTCATCTGGCGGCGTCAACCGGGCGTTTCGCACCAATCCCGGCGGCGGTGGTGCGTCGGCGAGCACGGAAGACCCGCGCTACCGCACCTGGTTCGAGGGCTACGGCATCTCGGTCCGGACGGATGCGCAAGGAGACTTCGTCGGCGACAAGCGCAAGACGTTCGGCGGCGTCGCCGGGTTTGGTGCGCGGGTCGCGCCGGGTGTCAATCTCGGCTTCTCGATCGATCAGAGCCATACCGACATCGACGTGCCGCTGGCGCTCCAGTCGGCGACGCTCGACCTGACGCAACTCGGTTTCAGCGGCTCGGTCGACAAGGGCCCGTGGACCTGGGCCTTCGCGGTGGTGCACGGTTTCGGCAAGGTCCGTTCGAGCCGGGACACCGGCTTTGGCCTCGCAACCGCGGGCTATCGCGCCGCAGTCGACGGCGCGCTGACCGAGATCAGCTATTACTGGACCAAGGACCAGATGCGAATCGTGCCCAAGGGCGCTCTAGAATATGTCCACGCCACCGGCGCGGCGTTCCAGGAGGCCGGTGGCCTCGATCCCCTCAATGTCGGCTCAACCGCGCTCTCGCGTGCGCGCGTCATGATCGGGGCAGAGATCGGACGCTACTTTATCTTCGACCAGAGGATCCTCGACCTGTCCGCCTACGGCAAGTTCGTCGACAATTTCTACCAGAACCTGGGATCGGTGCAGGTCAGCCTCGGCACCCAGAGCATCGTCGTGCCCGGCATCGGCGAGAGCCGCTACGGCATGGATGCCGGGGCCTCGGCCTCGCTCAGCCTGACCAACACTGCGCGGCTCTACGTCAATTACGACGGCAAGTTCCGCAACGAGCTGACGTCGCACCAGGGCACGGTCGGATTCGAATATCGGTGGTGAGGGGCGACCCGCTCTCGTCCCCTAGGTCGGCGTTGCCGCGATGTAGCCCGTCAATCCAAAACCCTCGCGCGCGGCCGTCATCATCGGCACCAGCGCGTTCGGATGGATGAACTCGTCGCGGAAGCAGGGATGGGTCCTGGGATCGAAGATCTTCTTCAGCCAATCGACCACGATCTTGTGGCGCTCGGAGGCGCGGAACTCCTTGTGGTAGGTGAGCCAGAGATCGGCGTGATGACTGACGCCGAGATCGACGGCGACAAGCGGGGCGCCGAGCGCGATCGAGACGGTCGGCAGAAAGCCGATACCGGCGCCGCGCTCCACTGCATAGAGCACGCCGACCGAGGAGTTGGTCTTGATCCCGACGATGCCCTCGAGAGATTTCAGCCCGAGCACGCGGGCGTAGGCGCCGTCGTCGACCTGCGGCGCGCTCTGCTTGATGATGCGGTGATTCTTCAGCTCGGCCAGGCTCGTCGGCACGCCGTAGAGGTCTTCGTACTCCTTGGAGGCGAAGGGATAGATGTGCAGACGGCCGAGCTTGGTAACGATCAGGTCGGGATTGGTCGGCGGCTCGAGCTGGATCGCGATATCGGATTCGAGTCGTGCGACGTCGGCCTGCTCCATCGCGCAGCGCAGGTCGACAGTGATCTTGCGATAGGTCTTCTGGAAGTCGATCAGTCGCGGCAGGATCCAGAAATTGCCGGGACCTTCGGTCACCGCCACGCGCACGGTGCCCGACGTGTCGTTCGACGATCGCGAGGCGCGCCGGAAGACGTTGAAGGCATGACGCTCCATGTGCGCGACGTCGGCAATCATCGCGCTGCCTTCGTCACTGAGTGTGAGCCCGCTCTGGTCGCGCAGGAACAGCTTGCAGTCGATGCTCTCCTCGAGCCGGTCGATCCTGCGCATCAGGGTGGTGGAGGTGAGCCCGAGCTCCTCGGCGGCGTTACGGAAACTTTTATATTTTGCGCAAGCTAAAAACAATTTCAAATCGTCCCAGGACGCATCCAGGGTTTCTTCACGGTGCTGCATCATAGCAGCACCCCGGTGCAATAACTGCTGCATACGCCAAATCCCCAGCCGCTAAGCTCTACATAGCGGGGTACGAAAGCCGCGAACGATAGAGGGGCGATCTGGGTATGGAAAGGGGCTCGTTTGCCGCAAGGCATGATTTCGACGCGTTGCCGCTCAGTCCGGATGTCGATGTCCGCGGCGCACAATTTTCCGAAATTGCGGAGCTTTCCGAGATGGCGCGCCGGCTGGTGCCCGGCGTGCAGATCGGGACGGCGGAGCTTGCAAGATACTTCACCTTTGATCCTCAGAGCATCCTGGCTTTCAGCCGGAACGGCCGTCTGCTCGGCGGCATGGCCTTCCTCTTTCTCAACGACCGCGGCCACGACGCGCTGCTGCTCGACGAGATCTGCCTCACCGCACCCGAGACGCACTATCTCGCCTCTGCCGGCGAGGAGGTTTCCGCCATCTACATCTGGGCGATCGCCGCGACGGGGCGCGGTATCGCCGGTCTCGGCAAGGCCGCGGCTCATCTGCGACAGCTAAGATTTCGCAACGCGGATTGCTATGCGCAGCCGTCAACCGTGGCCGGACGTGACATCATGAGGGCGACCGGTTTCGAGCCTGTTCCGAGCTTCCAGCCCGACCTCTGGTGCTACGAGCGGCCCTGGCATCGACAGCCGATGCGCATGCCCGGCGCGATCATCCAAGCAGGGAGTTTTGCAGATGCACGGTACTAGAATTCCTCTCGCGAAGCCCGATTCCCGCGCCATCACCATCCGCCTCGCGCGCGATCTCAGCGATCTCATGCTGGTCACCTCAATCCGCTCAGCGGTCTATCTCGCCGAGCAGGATTGCCCGTTCGACGAGGAGTTCGACGGCAACGACATGGTCGCCGCGCATTTCATCGGCTATGTCGGCAACGAGCCTGCGGGCTGCCTGCGGGTGCGGTTCTTCGGCGATTTCGCCAAGGTGGAGCGGCTCGCGGTGCGGCACCAATATCGGCGCTCGCGCGTCTCGTTCAAGCTGGTGCAGGCGAGCGTCGACTATGTGAAGCGCAAGGGCTTTCGCAAGATCTACGGCCAGGCGCAGGACCGGCTGGTCGATTTCTGGGCTCATTTCGGCGCCAAGCCGCTGGGCCATAACCGAAAGATCACATTCTCCGACTTCTCCTACACGGAGATGCTGCTGGAGATCGAACCGGGACCGGACGCCATCACGCTGGACAGCGATCCCTACGTGATCATCCGTCCCGAGGGCGATTGGGACCGGCCCGGCGTGCTCGACGCCTCGGCAGGGCGGGTGGTGACCTCGCCGCTGCGAGACCTCGCGCTCGCCGACCGCTGAAACCGTGCAGCTGCGCGCAAGACCATGCTGGCTTCCATCTCCGACGATCCGCCGATCCTGGTCTGCGCGGATCTCCAGGTCGAATATCTGACCCCTGGGCGTCGCCACGTCATTCTCGACGGCGATGCCGCCACGGCGCGTTGCGTGGAACTGCTGACGCTGTGGCGCGACAATCTCTGGCCGGTGATGCACCTGAAGCGCATCGCGCAGGCGGCCTGGTTCAATCCGGCATCCAGGCTGACCGATTGGATCGCGGAGGCGAAGCCGCGGCCGGGAGAAATGACGTTCGAGCACCCGCTGCCGTCGGCCTACAGTTCGGCAAGGTTTGTGGACTACATGTCCAATATCCGCAATGTCCGCTGCGTGCTCGCGGGCTTTTCCCTGGACGAGACCATCCTGGCCACTGCCATTGACGGGTTTCATCGCAGCCATCGCTACCAGATGGTCGCCGATGCCGTGGCCTGCCGGCAGCCGGGGACGGCCGATGCGGCCGCCTACAAGCATGCGGTAGTGAATGTCATCGGGAATTTTGCTACAATCCAGTCCAGCGCCGAACTGATCAGAACCAGCGGCGCCGTTGCGGTGTAGGCGGCCGCGATCGGCGGATAGGATGAGGCATTGTCACGGGGAGACGAGCTCAAAGAGCTGACGAGCGAGCTGTCGCATGCCGCCGAGACGGCGCAGCGGCTTGGTCTGCCCACGACGCTGTATCTGCTTTCGATGGCTCTGGTGGAGGTGCGGGAGGCCACTGCCGCCGACCGCGACGGAGACGATGACGGCGCGGCGTGACAGCTGCCCGATGCGCGGCTTTGTGCAACGCTGCTGAGCGCTTGCTGCCGACGAATTGGCGTTGCAAGTTCTGCGCTGTCGCAATAGCCAAGGAGTCTGATCATCGAGTGATGACGCTGGCCGGGCCGGCGACGTGACGCTTTCAAGGATTCCCGCAAATGTCCATGCTGCCCAATTCGCAAGAGGCCCGGGATGTGGCCTATCAGCTCCATCCCTACACGAACGCGCGCGCGCATCAGCAGGCCGGTCCCCTAGTGATCGAACGCGGCGAAGGCCCTTACGTGTTCGACGCCTCGGGCAAGCGTTATTTCGAGGCGATGGCGGGCCTGTGGAGCGTCGGGCTCGGCTTCAACGAGAAGCGTCTCGTCGAGGCCGCGCACAAGCAGATGCAGGCACTGCCGTTCTATCACACGTTTTCCGCCAAATCGCACGGGCCCTCGATCGACCTCGCCGAGAAGCTGGTCGCACTCGCGCCGGTGCCAATGAGCAAGGTGTTCTTCACCAATTCCGGCTCGGAAGCGAACGATACCGTCCTGAAGCTGATCGCCTATCGCTCCAACGCGCTCGGCCAGCCGCAGCGCAAGAAGGTGATCAGCCGGATGCGCGCCTATCACGGCGTCACCATCGCGTCCGCCAGCCTCACCGGCCTGCCGAACAACCACCGCTCGTTCGACCTGCCGCTGCCGAACATCCTGCATACGGGCTCGCCGCATTTCTACAAGGACGGCGCGCCGGGCGAGAGCGAGGAAGCTTTTGCAACGCGCCGGGCCGAGGAGCTCGATGCGCTGATCCAGAAGGAAGGGCCGGATACGATCGCGGCGTTCTTCGGCGAGCCGGTGATGGGTGCGGGCGGCGTCATCGTGCCGCCGGCGACCTATTGGGACAAGATCCAGAAGGTCCTGAACAAGTACGACATCCTGCTGGTCGCCGACGAGGTGATCTGCGGCTTCGGCCGCACTGGCAAGATGTTCGGCTGCGAGACCTATGGCATCAAGCCCGATGCGATCGTGGTCTCCAAGCAGATCACCTCGAGCTATTTCCCGCTGTCGGCGATCATCATGAACGACCGCATGTTCGAGCCGATCGCGGACGAGAGCAACAAGATCGGCGTGCTCGGCCATGGCTTCACCGCGGGCGGCCACCCGGTCGGCTCGGCGATTGCGCTCGAGAATTTGAAGATCATCGAGGAGCGCGGCCTGGTCGCGCATGCCGCCGAACTCGGCGGCTACATGCAGGGCAAACTGCGCGAGCTCACCAGCCATCCGCTGGTCGGCGAGGTCCGCGGCGTCGGCATGATCGCGGCGCTCGAGCTGGTGCTCGACAAGCAACGCAGGACCGCCGCGGCAACGCCAGGCGCCGTCGGCGGCATGGCGAGCCGCATGTTGCAGGAGCGCGGCGTGATCTCGCGCAACATGCTCGATGCCATCGCCATCTGCCCGCCGCTGATCGTGACCAAGGCCCAGGTCGACGAGCTGGTCGCCGCGATCGCAGGTGTGCTGGATGACATGAAGGGCGAAGTGGCGAAGCTGCCGCCGGCTTAAAGCGGGTCCAACTCCATCACCGTCACCCTGAGGTGCTCGCCTCTTCGGCGAGCCTCGAAGGGTGACGGCCCGACTTCAGCAGAGGGGGGCGTTCAACCTTCGAGGCTCGCCGTGCGACGCTTCGCACGCCTCGCACCTCAGGATGACGGTGTGGCAGTTATTCCGCGTCGATAGTTAGCGAGGCCTATTCCGCCCGCTGCACCCCGACCACACGGCCCTTTTCGATCGCCAGCGCCAGCTCGCCGCGCTTCAGCTTCAGCGCGGCGTCACCGAACAGCTCACGGCGCCAGCCGCGTAGCGCCGGCACGTCGGCCTCGTCATCGGCCGCGATCTCCTCGAGATCGTCGACGGTGGCGATCACCTTGCTGGCGACCGCATGGCGCTCCGCTGTCATGCGCAGCAAGACCTTCAAGAGCTCGACGATCGCGGCGCCGTTGTTGTTGTTGCGCGGCTTTTCCAGCTTCGGCAGCGTGGCGTGATCCCGCGCCAAGCCGCGCTCGACCGCAGCGACGATGTCCGCGCCCCATTTGGATTTCTCAAAACCCTTCGGCACCGAGCGCAGATGGGCAAGCTTCTCCAGCGTGTTCGGCGCGTGGGTCGCGATGTCGCTGATGGCTTCGTCCCGCAGCACGCGGCCGCGCGGCACGTCGCGGCTCTGAGCTTCCTGCTCGCGCCAGGCGGCGACCTCCATCAGGACCGCGAGGTCCTTGGGCTTGCGCACCCGCGTCTTGAGCCGTTCCCAGGCGCGCTCGGGGTGGAAGTCGTAGGTCTTGGGCGAGGTCAGGACCTCCATCTCGATCGAGACCCATTCGCTGCGACGGCGCTTCTTGAGGTCGGCATCGAGCGCCGCGAACACGTCGCGCAAATGCGTGACGTCGGACACTGCGTAATGCATCTGCTCCTTGGTCAGCGGCCGGCGCGACCAGTCGGTGAAACGGTGGGTCTTGTCCGGGCGGTGGCCGGTGACCTTCTCCACCAGCGCGTCATAGGCGATGCTGTCGCCGTAGCCGAGCACCATGGCCGCGACCTGGGTGTCGAACACCGGATGCGGGATGATGCTCGCCTGGTGCCAGATGATCTCGATGTCCTGCCGGGCGGCGTGGAACACCTTCAGCACGCTCTCGTTGCCCATCAGCTCGAAGAACGGTTTGAGGTCGATGCCCTCGGCGAGGGTGTCGATGACGATGGCTTCCTCGGCGCTGGCCATCTGCACCACGCACAGCAGCGGGTAGTAGGTGGTCTCGCGCAGGAACTCGGTATCGACGGTAATGACGGGGTGCTTGGCCAGCCGGCTGCAGGCAGCCGCAAGGTCAGCGGTGGTGGTAATCAAATCCATGAACGGCCCATGACACGTACATCAGCCGTTCTGCCGAAAGCGCTGTGATGTCAAGGGGGTTGGAGCGAATTCGAGCCTTGCATTTGGGACGGAATCGCTCGGATCGGCAAAAATTCCTACTCGTAACGCACCCGCTGCGAGGATTTGCGGGCGCAGGGCAGCGCCACCACGAGCACGCACATGGCGACCAGAGCCAGTCCCAGGAACTCGAAAACCAACAGATCCACGGCAAAAATCCCCCAGAAACATTGCTAAACTTGTCTGGCGCGAATTGAGGGTCTGTTAATTCTCGTGGTTACCGGCGGAGCGCCGGGCCGGATGGTGGACGCGGGGTTAACGCGCCCGGGCTACTCAAAACGAATTCGGCGCCCCGCATGACGGAGCGCCGATGTTCGTTTGCCGTTGGAGGCGGCCTTACGGCAGCTTCAGCGACGTCTCCGCGTTGTACGGCTTCAGCGTCTCTTCAGCGGCCTTCTGGGCGGCGACGAGGGCCTCCTTCGGCTGTTTCTTGCCGTTGAGAACCAGCATGACCTCGTCTTCGAGGTTCTTGCGCACCGGGACGGTCTTGTAGGTCGCGAACCAGGGTTTTGCGACGTCGAGCTGCTCGACGGCGGTCTTGGCGTCCGGGTTCTTGCTCAGGAACTCGACCATGTCGGGCGTCTTGTAGGCAGCCATGTTGGGCGCGAAATAGCCGGTGGCGCGGCTCCACCAGGCGCTCTTCTCGGGCGAGGTCATCCACTTGATCAGCGTCCAGGCCGCCTTCTGCTTGTCGGCCTCGAGCCCTGCCGGAATGATCAGCGAAGCGCCGCCGATCGGCACGGCGTTGCGGACGTTGCGCGGGATGAACGCGACCTTGTAGTTGAACTTGGCGTTGTCGCGCACATAGGTCAGCGAGCCCGTGGAGAGCATCATCATCGCGGCATTGCCGGAGATGAAGGAGGTGCTGACGGCCGGGCCGGGGGTGGCGCCGGGCGGGTGGACCTTGTGCTTGTAGACGAGGTCGTTCCACCAGGAGAGCGCGCCAAGCATCGAGGGCGTGTCGTAATAGACCTCGCCGCCGAATTCCTCGTTGTAGTAGCGCCCGCCATTGGACATGGTGAGCGTTTCCATCATCCAGCCGCAATAGTCGTAGGCGCAGGGGATCGCGATGCCCCAGCGGGTCACCTTGTCGCCCTCGCGCTTGGTGAGCTTCTTGGCCCAGTCGGTGAGCTCGGCCCAGGTTTGCGGCGGCTTGTTCGGGTCGAGGCCGACTTCCTTGGCCTGGTCGGCATTGATGTAGAGCAGCGGCGTCGAGTTCTGGAAGGGCACGCCGTAGACGGAGCGATTGATCACCGCGTTGCCCTGGAGCGCGGGAAAGAACTGGCCGAGGAACTGGTCCTTGGTGGTGCCGTCGGCCTTGATGAGGGGATCGAGATTGGTGAGCTCGTTCTCGATCTGCATGTCGAGCAGGAAGTTCGCCGACATGATCACGGCAGCCGGCGGCTTGCCGGCCTTGATCGAGGCGCGCGTCTTGATCAACGTGTCGTCATAGGAGCCGGTGTAGACGGCGGTCGCCTTGATGTCGGGATGACCCTCGTTGAACTCCTTGATCAAGGTGCCCATGTCGCGGGCGAGCTTGCCGTCGACGGGGACGGGGAAGAACAAATCGATCTCGGTCGGACCTTCGCCGGCGAGTGCTGGGAAGGAGAGGGCGCCTGCCATAGTGCCTGCGATGGCGAGGCCGAGCATGAGCCTGCGGGAAAACAGCATCGGATAATCTCCTATTTGATGCCTGAGGTGACGAAAGAGCTGATGAAACGCTTCTGGAAGATCAGGAAAGTGACGAGCAGCGGCGCGATCACCATCAGCGTGCCGGCGGCGATGGTGCCCCAGGCCTGCGTGCCTTCGGCGGTCGCGGTGAAGACCGACAGGCCGACCGTGAGCGGCCGCTTGTCCGGCGAATTGATCACCATCAGCGGCCACAGGAAGTCGTTCCAGTGGCTGGTGACCGAGATGATGGCGAACGCCGAGAAGCTCGGCATCGACAACGGCACGTAGATGTGGCGGATGCGCTGGAGCAGGCTGGCGCCGTCGATCAGGGCCGCATCTTCCAGCTCGGTCGGAATAGCCTCGAAGGCCTGGCGCATCAGGAAGGTGCCGAAGGCCGAGGCGAAGAACGGCATCATCACGCCGGTCAGCGTGTCGTAAAGTCCGAGCTGTGCCACCAGGCTCAAATTCGGCACGATCAGCAGCACCGGCACCAACATGAGCTGCATCAGGAACAGGTAGAAGATCAGCGACTTCCCGGCGAAGTCGAGCCGCGCGAACGCAAAGCCCGCCAGCGTGATCGTGACGAATTGCACCGACAGGATGCCGGTGCAAATGATCGTGGTATTGAGGGCGTATCGCGGGAAATCGCCGATCTCCCAGGCGTCCCTGATGTTGTCGAGCGTTGGCTTCAGGCTCGGCATCAGCTCGGCCATGGCGTTGATGCCATCGGAGGGCGGGCGCAGCGTCGCCACGCCCATCCACAGGAACGGGATCAGCCAGACGATCGCGAGCAGCACCGTCAGCGCAAAACCCAGCTTCGGCGTGATCTCGCGGCGGGTGGCGAGCGGGGTGTCCTTGAACAGGCGGTCGATCAGCGTCATGCCCCGCCCTCGCGGTTCGCCATCGTCCGGAACGAAAGCGCGGTGAGGCCCATCAGCGCGGCGAGCGTCAGCAGCGTTGCCGCCGAGGCCTTGCCGATGTCGTAGTGCTCCACCGCCTGCTCGTAGATGTAGAACAGCACGAGACTGGTCGAGTTCGACGGCCCGCCCTTGGTCATGACGAAGACGTGGTCGACCTGCGTCACCGCATTGAGGGTGGCGATCACGATGACGAACAGGAAGGTGGGCTTAAGCTCCGGCAGGATGATGTGGCGCAGGCGCTGGTACGGGCCGGCGCCGTCGAGATGAGCGGCTTCCATGACGTCCTCGGGCACCGCCTGGAGGCCGGCGAGGAAGAACAGCATGTAGTAGCCGGCGTTCTTCCAGATCGTGATGACCATGATCGCGTAAAGCGCGATGTCGGAATCGCCGAGCCAGTTCGGCAGCACCGGAAGGAAGCGGCCGATGTAGTAATCGAGCAGCCCGACATTGGGCAGGAAGATGAACAGGAACAGCGCGGACGCCGCGACCATCGGAATCAGCACGGGCAGGAACAGCGCGGCCCGCAGCGCACTGGTCACGGCGTTGGTGCGCGACAGCGCCAGCGCGAACAATAGCGCGAGGGCGATGCTCGGGATCGCGGTGCCGACGGCATAGATCAGGTTGTTGACGACAGCGCCGGTGAAGGCTGGGTCGGCGAGCACCGCGTTGATGTTGTCGAGCCCGACGAAGCGGAGCGGCGCCTTCGGCGTGGCGCGCTGGTAGAGCGCATCGACGAACACGCGGCCCATCGCGCCATAGGTGAACAGCGCGAGGAAGATCAGCGACGGAAGCAGCAGCAGATAGGCCGGCAGCGAGGCTTTGAACCGGTGCGAAAACCGATTCAGGATATGCAGACGCGCCGGCGCCGAGGCCGCGACGGGGAGAGCCGCGGGTTCAGCCAGGCTCATCTCACCGCGCCGCGAACTTGAGTGCATAGTCGCGGCCGTCCATTCCCGCCGGTGGCTCGAAGGGGAAACGCAGACTGGTGTCGAGGAAGTCGTGGCTGTGCACGACCAGGTTCTCCCCGTCGATCAGCACCACGCCGTAGGCCGGCGGCTCATGGCTGGCGAGATGCTCGGTCGCGGCAGCGTCAAGCTCGAACCAGACCTGGTGGTTGGTCCCGCGGAGCGTCGAGAACGGTATCTTGCCGTAGCTGCCGAAGATCGGCCGGTGCACATGGCCGAAGAAGAGGTGGCGGATGCGCGAACGATAGGGCGCGATCACCTCGGCGAACTCCGCGCTCTGTGCCAGCGAGATTTCGTCCATCGCGTGGACGCCGACCGGGAACGGCGGATGATGCATGAACACGACGAACGGCATGTCGGCGGGCGCCGCGGCCAGCGTGCTTGCGAGCCAGCTGAGGCGCTTGGCGCACATCTCGCCGGCATGGCTGGTCTCGTCCAGCGTATCGAGGAACACGAACAGGCCGTGCTCGGTGGTGCGGGTGCCCTGCACGAAGCCGTCGGGATCGCGCGGCGCGGCCTTCAGGCCATCGAGGCAGGCCACGCGCTTGTCGTGATTGCCGACCATGGCGATGTACGGGATTTTCAGCGCAGCCATCGCGTCTGCGAAATTGGCGTAGGAGTCAGGCTCGCCCCAATGGGTGAGGTCGCCGGTCACGACCGCGAACGCAGCGTCGGACTGGTGCTTGTTGATGTCGGCAATCGCAGTGTCTAGCCGGGCGCGTGGATCGAGGCCATAGAGCTTCAGCCCCGGGTTCGCCAGATGCGTGTCGGTGATGTGGATGAATTTAAAGGGCATGCGCGCTTGTCAGGACTGTTGGAGGATGGACGCCTCCGGCAAGACGACCCTGACAGGCGGTTAGAGCGCGTGTGTTTCAGTTTGATGACAGCGGTTCCGCGGCGCTCGGAATCCACAGGACGCGCCGGCGAGGGCGCTGGGTCGCATGCCGCACAAAAATCTTGAAAACAACCCCATGCACAGTAGCCGAGGTTGCCGGGACAATGGCTTACGCGCCTCTCGACGCACGTTGACACGTCGGGCAAAACAGGGGCATGATGCCATCATCGGAAAATCCGCAGAGCGCGCCGTGGCCGGCCCGGCGATGGGCGGCTCGATGGAAGGGCTGCCTGCGAAGCCCGGCTCGCCTTACGTTCCGCAGAACGTCTGCAGCACCCGTTCATCCGGCAGGGGCGGATCGGCGTAGGCCGCATACTCAGGCTGATCCTGGTAGGGCTTGGCCAGTACCTTCACCAGCTCCTCGAAGGGCGCATAGTCGTCATTGTTCACGGCGGCCTGGATCACGGCCTCGACGCGGTGGTTGCGCGGGATGAAGATCGGATTGATGGCGTGCATGGCGGCCTGCCGTTCGGCCGCTGTCTGCGGCTCCCAAGCCGTGCGCTCGTGCCAGCGCCTGGCCCAGTCGTCGAAGTCTGCGGGGTCCATGAACTCTGCGCGCGCGTCGTCCGCGGCCGGATCGCCTGCAGCATCGCCCAGCTTGCGGAAGGTGAGGGTGAAATCCGCCTGGTTCTTCGCCATGGTGTCGAGCAGGTCCTGGATCAGGGCCTCGTCGCCGTCGCGCTCCGTGAACAAGCCGACCTTCCTGCGCAGGCCCGCTTGATAGGCCTTGCTGAACGTCTCAGGGAATGCGCCGAGAATTTCCTGCGCCTGCTCGACCGCCTTCTCCTGCTCCTCGCCGAACAACTGCAACAGGCATTCGGCCAGCCGCGTCAGATTCCACAGTGCGATGCGCGGCTGGTTGGCATAGGCGTAGCGGCCCATCTCGTCGATCGAGGAAAACACCTGCGCGGGATTGTAGGCATCCATGAACGCGCAGGGGCCGTAGTCGATGGTTTCGCCCGAGATCGAGCTGTTGTCGGTGTTCATCACGCCATGGATGAAGCCGACCAGCAGCCATCGCGCGACGAGATCGGCCTGCCGTGCGACGACGCCGGCGAGGAGTGCGTGATAGGGCCGCTCGGTGCCTGATAGCTCCGGATAGTGGCGGGCGATGACGTGATCGGCGAGCCGGCGGACCGCCTCGGTGTCGCGGCGGGCGGCAAAGAACTGAAAGGTACCAACGCGGATGTGGCTGGAGGCGACGCGGGTCAGCACGGCGCCGGGCAGCGCGGTCTCGCGGATGACGTGCTCGCCGGTGACCACCGCGGCGAGCGAACGCGTCGTCGGGATGCCGAGCGCGAACATCGCCTCGCTGACGATGTATTCGCGCAGCACCGGCCCGAGCGCGGCGCGGCCGTCGCCGCGGCGGGAGAACGGGGTGGGGCCCGAGCCCTTGAGCTGGATGTCGCGGCGGACGCCGTCCTTGTCGATGACTTCGCCGAGCAGGATCGCCCGTCCGTCGCCAAGCTGGGGCACGAAATTTCCGAACTGATGGCCGGCATAGGCCATCGCGATGGGATCGGCGCCGGCGGGAACCGTTTTGCCGGCCAGGATTTCGGCGCCCTCCGGGGTCTCCAGGACATCGGGATCGAGGCCGAGCTGGACCGCCAGCGGCCGGTTCAGCTTGATCAGCCGGGGGGCCGCGACCGGGGTCGGCGCGACGCGGGCGAAGAAGCTGTCCGGCAGCGCCGAGTAGGAGTTCTGGAAGGGGAAATGGACTGTCATGGGCTCAAGATAGGCAGGGAACGCCGATCGGCAAAGGCTCTGGCCTTGGCTGGCCAAAAATGGGCGGTTCGGCCCCAAAACAGCGCGTTCCCTCGGTTGCCGCCCCGGGTCTCGTCGGGTAAACCCTGCCGCAACTCTGGACCGGCCGTTTCGGCCGTCCGATTCGATCCTCAGACATCATTTTGGGACGACCATGCATCGCTACCGGTCACATACATGCGGCGCGCTCCGCGAGGGCAACATCGGCGAGACGGTCCGCCTTTCAGGCTGGGTCCATCGCGTTCGCGACCATGGCGGCGTGCTGTTCATCGACCTGCGCGACCATTACGGCCTGACCCAGTGCGTAGTCGATCCGGACTCGCCGGCGTTCTCGCAGGCCGAAAAGCTGCGCTCGGAATTCGTGGTGCGGATGGACGGCAAGGCCCGCCGCCGCCCCGAGGGCACCGACAATGACGATTTGCCGACCGGCAAGATCGAGATCTATGTCACTGAGATCGAGGTGCTGGGACCGGCCGGCGACCTGCCGCTGCCGGTGTTCGGCGACCAGGAATATCCCGAGGACATCCGCCTCAAGTATCGCTTCCTGGACCTGCGCCGCGAGAAGCTGCACCAGAACATCATGACCCGCATCGACATCATCAAGTCGATGCGCCGGCGCATGGAGGGGCAGGGCTTTTTCGAGTTCAATACCCCGATCCTGACCGCGTCCTCGCCGGAAGGCGCGCGCGACTTCCTGGTGCCCTCGCGCATCCATCCGGGAAAATTCTACGCGCTGCCGCAGGCGCCGCAGCAGTACAAGCAGCTCTTGATGATGTCGGGTTTCGACCGCTATTTCCAGATCGCGCCCTGTTTCCGCGACGAGGACCCGCGCGCCGACCGTCTGCCGGGCGAGTTCTATCAGCTCGACGTCGAGATGAGCTTCGTCACGCAGGAAGACGTGTTCGCGGCGATGGAGCCCGTCATCACCGGCGTGTTCGAGGAGTTCGCCAAGGGCAAGCCGGTGAGCAAGAACTGGCGCCGCATCCCGTTCGCCGAAGCGCTGCGCAAATACGGCAGCGACAAGCCGGACCTGCGCAACCCGATCGAGATGCAGGACGTCTCCGAGCATTTCCGCGGCTCCGGCTTCAAGGTGTTCGCGCGCATGCTCGAAGACCCCAAGAACCAGGTCTGGGCGATTCCGGCACCGGGCGGCGGCAGCCGCGCCTTCTGCGACCGCATGAATTCGTGGGCGCAAGGCGAGGGCCAGCCCGGCCTCGGCTACATCATGTGGCGCGAGGGCGGAGAGGGCGCAGGTCCGCTCGCGAACAACATTGGTCCCGAGCGCACCGCTGCGATCCGCGCGCAGATTGGTGTCAAGGAAGGCGATGCCGCCTTCTTCGTCGCCGGGGATCCCGACAAGTTCTGGAAGTTCTCGGGCCTTGCCCGCAACAAGGTCGGCGAGGAATTGAACCTCACCGACAAGGAGCGCTTCGAGCTCGCCTGGATCGTCGACTTCCCGATGTACGAGTACAACGAGGACGACAAGAAGGTCGACTTCTCGCACAACCCGTTCTCGATGCCGCAGGGCGGCCTCGATGCGCTCAAGGGCCAGGACCCGCTGACCATCAAGGCGTTCCAGTACGACATCACCTGCAACGGCTACGAGATCGCCTCGGGCGGCATCCGTAACCACGTGCCGGAAGCGATGGTGAAGGCGTTCGAGATCGCAGGCTACGGCGAGCAGGAAGTCGTCGATCGCTTCGGCGGCATGTACCGCGCCTTCCAGTATGGCGCTCCGCCGCATGGCGGCATGGCCGCCGGCGTCGACCGCATCGTGATGCTGCTCTGCGGCACCAACAATCTGCGCGAGATCTCGCTGTTCCCGATGAATCAACAAGCCATGGATTTGCTGATGGGGGCGCCGTCGGAACCCAGCACCAAGCAGCTTCGCGAGCTGCATGTGAAGGTGAACCTGCCGCAGAAGGGCTAATTCCGGCTGAGGGGGACTCTCCGCGAGTCCAACTCTCATCGTGATTGTGGAAGCAGCCTCTCACCCCAACCCTCCCCCCGCAAGAACGGGGCGAGGGAGCGCTCCGCCGTTCTGGCTTACAGCCCCGTCGACGCGTCGATCCGGAATTGCGCCAGCGCGCTTTCCGGGTCGGCCTGGATGAGCTGCATCAATTGCATCAACGGCACCTTGGCGCGGGGCGTGACCTTGATGACGAGCGTCTGGCCCGGCGTCTCGACAAAGCTTGCGATCGCATCCACGGCCGTGCCCGCATCCGGATTAGCGGCGGCGACGTCCGCGCGGTACCCCCTGACGCGGTCGACGAGCGCCTGGCGCGCGGCGTCGCGGCTGACGTTTCGCCCTCGCGCATTCTGCGTCACGGCGGAATCGACGAAACCGTTGTCCCGCACTGAGAATTCGAGCGAGCCGGCTTCAATCCGGGCCGCCTGACCGATAAGCTGGGCAGGATCGGCCGAAAACACGTCGCGTGGCACGTTGCTGAGCGCGATACGCAATTGCGCTTTTGCGATCCCTGCGATGTCGAGGGTTGCCGGCGTCAGAACGAAGCTGTTGGACGACTCTGTCCACGCCGCGCCGAGATCGAGGTCGATCGCGAACTTGTCGATCCCGCTGAGGATCAATGTGAGCTGCTTCGGGTCGGATGGATCGGTGGGCGCGACAAATTTGGCAACCACATGCGCCTTGCTCGGGATCGACCCGACCAGCTGCCCCCAGTCCAGGCTCAGCGTGTCAATCGTGACCAGCTTTTTGGTGTTCTTGTAAGGCGCCACCACTCCCCGGATCTCGGCGCCTTCGAGCACCCGGAACAGGCCCAGCATCTGGTCCGGCGAGGGCCGCTGGCCGGGATCGGTGAAGCCTGCCGTCCAACGCAGCAAGTTTGGTACGCTGAAGGCCTTGAGCGTGAAGCGCTCCATCTTGATCTGGCCTTGCGGCGTGGGCGCATCGAGGCCTTCGAGGGCGAATTCGCCCTCTCGGTATCTGATCGCCTTCAGCGTCGGCGTCCCCTGCGGGGTCGTCATCGACAGATTGCCGATATCGACCCTGCCGACGCGAACGCCCTCATAGAGTCCCGCGAGCTTCTCCATCATCTCGCGCGATTGCGCTGGCGTCGGACGTGACGAGCCGTCGCTGGCCGGCGACAAGGCGAGGACCTCGGCCAACCGGAATTTCGACGGCTGGATAGCAATATCGTCGATGGCGATCCCATCGATCTGCATACGCATGCCCAGCGTCGACGTCGCCACATATGGTCCGGTCGAGATTTGCCCGTAGGCCCGGTGATAGCTGCTGTCATCCGCCTTCTGCGGATCGAGTGCGGCAGTGATCGCGGTCACGTCGATATCGTTGACCGCGATGGTGGAGATTTCGCCGGTCACCTTGTCCGCCTTGCCCGATCCCTGCACGTTGATCGTGAAGTTGACCCGGTCCGCCGTCATGGCGTCGATCTTGCCGCGCTTCAGATTCCGGATCGTCAGCCCGGAATAGGAGATGTCGCCGCTGCCGGCGGCACCGCCGCCTCCATCGAACGTGAAAGCCAGGGTCGGGGCCGTCACCGAAGATGCCGTCACACTCGCATATTGTTCGAGTGCATAGCGGTACATGTCGATCTGTGTACCGCCCGCCGGCGCGTTCATCGCGCGGAGGGGGCCGGCATAGTCCCGCATGGTCAGCTGCTGAATCTTGTACGAGCCTTTCAGCTTCGCCGGGCCGATTTCGCCCAGCGCGAGTTCGAGCCCCGCGATGTCGATGCTATCGGCCGAAAAGCGCGTCTCGTCGAGGAGGCGGACGCCCGTGCCCTTGATGCCGGCGATCTTGATCTGCGCCTGCGACGCGCTGCCGGGCGTGATCGCGATGTCCTCGACCGTCAGCGTCCGGCTCATCAGATCGAACCCGATCTTGCCATGGCTTGCCTTGCCGCCACTCGCACGAACCTGGTCGAACGCTGCCTCGACCTCGGCGGTGGCGCGGTGCTGGATGTAGAGATTGAAGCCGAACCACCCACCTGCGGCGAGTACGACGAGTGCGCTCAGGCCGATCAGGATTCGCTTCATTCCCAGCTCCAGTTGCTCGTTTTGCACTGCGCAACCTGCCATATTCGCGAAATGCCATGCGGTCCAGGGAAAGCTAACGCTATCAGATATTTGACCGCGCGCCCTGTTGATGGGGGCGTAATCGGATGTTGCCACCGGGGCGCCGGGCGTGCTTCATCCCGTTTCCACGGCCCGGAAATATCGCCGTCCACTAGGACGGTCGCTCCGGATTGTGCATTTTGAGGCCGGTAACGCGAGGCAGAGACCGCATGTCGTCCTATTCTGATGATCTCCACCAGGCGGCGCTGGCCTATCATCGGCTGCCGCGCCCCGGAAAGCTCGAGATCCAGGCAAGCAAGCCGCTTGCCAATCAACGCGATCTCGCGCTGGCCTATTCGCCGGGCGTTGCCGCCGCCTGCACCGAGATCGCCAAGAACCCGGCCGAGGCCGCCACGCTCACCACCCGCGCCAACCTGGTCGCGGTGGTCTCCAACGGCACTGCGGTACTCGGCCTCGGCAATATCGGCCCGCTGGCCTCCAAGCCGGTGATGGAGGGCAAGGCGGTCCTGTTCAAGAAATTCGCGGGCATCGATGTGTTCGACATCGAGATCGCAGCCGACACGATCGAACGTGTGGTCGAGACCGTGGCTGCGCTGGAGCCAACCTTCGGCGGCATCAATCTCGAGGACATCCGCGGACCCGAATGTTTCGAGATCGAGGCGCAGCTCAAGGAGCGCATGAAGATCCCGGTCTTCCATGACGACCAGCACGGCACCGCCATCATCGTCGCCGCCGCCGTCACCAACGCCCTGCGGCTCAACGGCAAGAAGCTATCCGACGTGAAGATCGTGGCATCGGGGGCAGGGGCCGCGGCGATCGCGACGCTGAACCTGCTGGTGTCGATGGGCGCGCAACGCAAGAACATCTGGGTCTGCGACATCGACGGCCTCGTGCACGAGGGCCGCAACACCACGATGGATCGCTGGAAGGCGGTCTACGCGCAGAAGACCGACAAGCGTACGCTCGCCGACGTCATCGGCGGCGCCGACATCTTCATCGGCCTCTCGGCGCCGGGCGTGCTCAAGCCGGAGATGGCCAAGGCGATGGGCGAAAAGCCCCTCATCATGGCGCTCGCCAACCCGACCCCGGAGATCATGCCGGAGGAGGCGCGCAAGGCCCGCCCCGACGCCATGATCTGCACCGGGCGCTCCGACTATCCGAACCAGGTCAACAACGTTCTCTGCTTTCCCTTCATCTTCCGCGGCGCGCTCGATGTCGGCGCCACCGCGATCAACGAGGAGATGAAGCATGCCGCGGTCGAGGCCATCGCGCAGCTCGCGCGCGAGGCGCCGTCGGATGCGGTAGCGCAGGGCTTTGACACCGGCGAGACGCAAGGCTTCGGTCCGGGCTCGCTGATCCCGAGCCCCTTTGATCCACGGTTGATCCTGCGCATCTCGCCGGCCGTGGCCAAGGCCGCGATGGAATCGGGCGTCGCGACGCGCCCCATCACCAATTTTGACGAGTACACCGCGCTGCTCGAGCGCTTCGCCTTCCGCTCCGGCCTCGTCATGAAGCCGATGTTCGCCAAGGCCAAGACTCAGCCGGTGCGCGTGATCTACGCCGAAGGCGAGGACGAGCGCGTGCTGCGCGCCACGCAGGTGGTGCTGGAGGAGAAGCTGGCGACGCCGATCCTGGTCGGCCGTCCGTCGGTGGTGGAGGCGCGCATCCAGCGCTTCGGTCTGTCGATCAAGGCCGGCAAGGATTTCGACCTCGTCAATCCCGAGGACGATCCGCGCTATCGATCCTATGTGCAGTCGTATGTCGAGGTCGCCGGCCGCCGCGGCGTGACGCCGGATGCGGCGCGCACGGTAGTGCGCACCAACAATACGGTCATCGCCGCGCTCGCGGTGACGCGCGGGGAGGCGGATGCGATGCTCTGCGGCGTCGAGGGGCGCTACATGAGCCATCTGCGTCATGTCCGCGAGATCGTCGGCTTCTCGGCAGGGATCAGCGATTATGCGGCGCTGGCGCTGCTGATCACCAGCAAGGGCGCCTTCTTCATCGCCGACACCCAGGTGCGACCCAATCCGAGTGCCGAAGAGCTTGCCGAGATCGCCTCGCTCGCGGCGGTTCATGTCCAGCGTTTCAACATCAAGCCGAAGATCGCCTTCGTCTCGCATTCGGATTTCGGCAGCTACGACACCGAGTCCTCGCGCAAGATGCGGCGGGCAACCCAGCTCCTGAAGGAGAAGCATCCGGAGATCGAGGCCGACGGCGAGATGCAGGGCGACACCGCACTTTCGGCTGCTGCGCGGAAAATGGTGCTGCCGCACTCCAAGCTCGAGGGCGAGGCCAACATCATGATCATGCCGACCCTCGATACCGCCAACGTCGCCTATCAGATGATCAAGTCGCTCGCGGATGCGCTGCCCGTCGGCCCGATCCTGATCGGCCCGGCGCGCCCCGCGCACATCCTCACCCCCTCGGTGACGGCGCGCGGCATCCTCAATATGACGGCAGTTGCGGTGGTCGAAGCGCAGGAGCGCGCGGCGCGGCAGCAGCCGACGTTGTTTACGTAGAGGCGTCGGGGCGTTACCTCTCCCCGCAGGCGGGGCGAGGGGGCGCACCTTCGGCGCGTCGGCGGTTCAATCTTTTCAAATCGATTTCGCGATTTCCGCGTTTGTAAACCGGCGAATGACTCATCATAATCGCCTGGTGCTTTCGCCAAATTCCGGTTTCAGAAAGCCTGAGCCAAGAGGCCGATCATGCCAGCGTTCGTGACTTTCGGGCGAATACTGTTCGCCGTGCTGTTCATCTACTCGGGCGCGACCAAGCTCATTGCCATCCAGGCGACGGCCGATTTCATCGCCACCAAGGTCGTGGTGCCCGACATGGTCGCGCCCTATGCCAAGCAGCTCGAGACCGCGACGGCGATGTCCACACCGCAGTTGCTGGCGATCGCGGTCGGGGCGCTCGAGGTCATTGCCGGCCTGATGATCGCGCTGAATTTCGGCGCGCGCTTCTTCGCCATGCTGCTGATCATCTATGTCGCGGTCGCAACCGTGTTGTTTTACGACTTCTGGAACATGGCGGCGCCCGACAACGCCAAGATGCTGGTCGACGCGCTCAAGAACCTGTCGATCATCGGTGCGCTCTGCATGATCATCGGCTATGGCCGCACCACCCGCCCGGCCGAGGCGGCGTACGGGGACGTATGAGGTTCCGCGAGTTGGGTGGCGCTATCGCGCCGCCGCCCGACGCCACGGCGTGACGGTGACGTCATGCGCCGCGTCGAGCATGTAAGGCGTGCCCGGCCTCATCCCGTGGGAAGCCAGCACCTCGTGCGGCGTCCGCTCCGGGACACCGACAAAGCAGCCTTCGCCGCCGGGCAGGCGCAAATGCGGGGCTTCAGATAGCCAGAACGTGTCGTAGCGGTCCATGAACATGTCGAACACGACGGGGCCGCCGATGATCGCAACGGTGCCCGAGGCGACGTCGGCGAAGGCGCAGGCGTCCTCGAAGCTCGAATGGTCCGGATTCCACAGCGTCGCGTTCGGCATCTCCGGGTCGACAGTGAGGGTCTTGATCCTGCGGGTCGTGATCAGCCGCTTGCGCTTCGGCGAGTTCGGCTGCTGCTCGTGCGAATGCCGGCCGTGCACGATCAGCGCTGCACGGTCGAGCGCCTGTTCGAAGAACAGCTTGTCGCCTTCGAACTTCAGACTGTCGGGCATGACATGCGCAGCATCCGCGAGCATGCCGTCCGCGGAGACGATGACGTAGCCTTCGAAACGGAAAGACAATGGCCTTTTATTCCGAGACCGTCGTCACGACGCTGTTGACCGGCCGGGTGCTCACCGTCGGCAGCTTGACGTCCTTGAGCAGCTCCTGGTCGTATTCGGGCAGCGTCGAGGCCGGGAACTTGGCGCGCATCGCCACCACCTTGTAGCCGCCAGCCTTCAGGCGCTTGAGCAACTCGGGCAGGGCCTCGGCGGTGTGCTTCTGGAAGTCGTGCATCAGGATGATGCCCTTGCCCTTGCTGTCGAGCTTCTTCATCACGGTCTCGATCACCTTCTCGGGCTTGGACGCCTTGAAGTCGAAGGAGTCGATGTCGCAGGAGAAGATCGCGGTGTTGCGGTTGCCGAGATAGGTGACCATCTCCGGCGGATGCTGGAGCGCCGGGAAGCGGAAGAACGGCGACGGCGAAATGCCGCCGAGCGCCCACTTCACCGCGGACAGGCCCTTCTCGATCTCTTCCTTGCGCTGCGCTTCGGTGAGCTTCTTGTTGTTGAGATTGGCGTGCGACCAGGTGTGGGTGCCGACCGTGTGGCCGGCGGCATAGACCTGCTTCAGGATCTCCGGCTCGTAGGTGGCGTGCTTGCCGATCGAGAAGAAGATGCCGGTGGTGCATTCGTCGGCGAGTGCCTTCAGGACCGCGGGCGTGTTCTTGGGCCAGGGACCGTCGTCGAAGGTCAGCACCACCTCCTTGTCGCGCAGGAAGTCGAGCTCCTTGAAATGCTCGAAGCCGAAGCCGGGACCGCCCGTGGTGTCGATCTCGACGGTGCGGGCGACGCCGAGCGCGCCCGGTGTGTTGCAGGCGGCGCGGGCGGGCTGCGGCGCCTGTTGCGGCGGCGGCGGATTGACGAAGCCCGCGGGCTGAGCGACGGCTGGAGTGGCTGCCGGAGCCGCAGCGGGCACTGCCGCGGCCGGCGTTGCCGCCGGCGCGGCTTGCGTCGCGGCTGCGGGCTTTGCGGCGGCGGTCTGCGACCATGCCGCGCCCGTCATGCCTAAAGACATCGCGCTTGCCAAAATCAGTCCTGCCGCCACACGCATGGTGTTGTCCTCGAGATTGATCCCGTTGTTCCGCCGTGGCTTTTCGCCTCCGGCAAAACCATCCTGCCCCAAACGATCCTAGCCTAGATGGTGGGCCCTCGCCATTGCAACGGCTGTTTGGCGCGCCGTCACAATTGTGCCCAACCGGATGGGGCGTTTGCGTCAAGTCAAGTCTCAGCCAGTGCCTTGGCGATGGCCGTCTTGATTCGCGTATCGGCCGGTTCGACCGCGGACGAAAATACCGCGGCGATGTAGCCGTCCCGGCCTATGAGATATTTGTGGAAGTTCCATTTCGGGACCTCCCTCGGCCGGGCCTCTGCTGCCCATTTGTAGAACGGATGCGCTTTCGCCCCAACCACGACAGCCTTGGCCGCAATCGGGAAGGTCACGCCATATTGGTGATGGGCGGTCTCCGAGATCTCACTGGTGCCGCCGGGCTCCTGTCCGCCGAAATCATTTGAGGGGACGCCGATCACGGCGAGCCCGCGCTCGCGAAACTCGGTCCAGAGGTCTTGCAGGCCGGCATATTGCGGCGTGTAACCGCAGAGCGAGGCGGTGTTGACTACCAGCAGCGGTCGGCCGGTGAACGCCGCAAGGCGGATATCTTCGCCTGACAAGGCCGGGAAAGTGAAGGCGAAGGCCGAGATCCGGCTCATGCCGCTATCGGCTCGCGCACGTGCAACAGACGAGGTTGTCGCGACAAGCGCGGCGAGCATGGTCCTGCGGTTCAGCATGACGACGTCCCCCGACGTGATCCTGGGCCTGACATTACTCCACCGGCACGAGGCGCCTGCTCAATACCGCGTTATCTGACGCGCCGAAGCACGCTAGTACAGGCGGACGATGAAGTCGGTGCCTTCTCCGGTCTCGCCCTGATTGATGCCCTGGTCGGAGACGATGATCGAGCCGCCCGAGGTCAGCATCTCGTTGATCTTCGTCATCGTATCGGCGGGGATCGAGATGCGGCTGAGAGCCTCGGCCGGGCTGTCGGGCGTGATCACGGGCTTCGCGGCGACCGGGATCACGGCCGCGCCGCGCTGACGGCGCGCCAGGCGGCTGTCGTCCTCGCGCGCGGCGGAACGGGCGGACACCGGCAAGGACACCACCGACCAATGCAGCGAATTGGAGTCGGTCTTGTCGACCTCGGCAGTGAAGACATGCGTGCCGAGCGGCCGGTCGCTCGCGGCGATCGTGATGGGCACCTCGAACAGCGGTGCAAAATTCTGCCGCACGTAGAGCTTGGAATCCTTGCGGCTGATGAAGACTGCGATCTGGCCGGCGCGCCGGGGCGCTTCCAGCTTCGCCGATGGAGCGGGATCGGCGATGCGGGTCTGGTCCCTTTTCGCGTCCGGCGAAGCGGCCTGCTCGGGCGTCGTCTCAGATTTGGCCGTTTCGGACTTCAAGGCTGCCGTCTTCGGGACTTCAGCCTGCTCACGCTTGGCTGCGTCCTTTTCAGCGGACTTGTCATCGGCGGTCGTCGCCTTGGGCGCTTCGGCAGCCTCAAAGGGCTTCGCTTCGCTGTTCGCGGTGTCGGCCGGCCTTGTGGCCTCTGCGGGTTGAGGCTTCGCCGCCTCAGCGGTTTCGATCTTGGTCTCGGCCTTGTCTTCGGTCTTGTCTTCAGTCTTGGCCGCCGCGTCGCGGGCCGGCGCGTTGCCGGTCGTCGCATCCGACATCACGGCGTGGCCGACCGTCGACCGCAGTTCGAGCACGGCGTCTGCGCTGGCCGTCTTTGTCTCGACCGGCTTCGCTTCGGTGACCTTGGGATCGACCGCGCCCTTGTCTGCCTTGTCGCCGACCGTCGTCGGCGGCACGACGCTGGCGGCGGGTTGCGGCGGCACGCGCACGGAGGCGAGCAGCGGATGCGAGAAGTTCTGCGGCGACATCTGGCCGGGCGAGACGATCACGCGCGCACCCATCCTGGTCCAGTTCCACATCTTCACCGCGAACGCCGTCGGCATGCGGATGCAGCCATGCGAAGCCGGATAGCCGGGCAGGACGCCGGCATGCATGGCGACACCTGACCAGGTGATCCGCTGCATGTACGGCATCGGCGCGCCGCTATAGATGTTGGAATGATGGAATTTGTGTTTCTGGATGACGCTGAACACGCCCATCGGCGTCGAATGGCCCTTCATGCCTGTCGACACCGGTGATTCCGCGAATACGCCGTTGGTGTCGTAGACGGTGACCTTCTGCCGGTCGATCGAGACGACGATGACGAGAGGACCTTGCGGCTTCGTGCCGGCTTCCTTCTCGGCGAAGCTTTCTTTCTTGCCCACCGCACCGCGCTTGTGCGGCTTTTGGCGCGGGACTTCGAGGTGGCGCTCCTGGCGCCCGTAGGATCCGTCGGAATAATCCGTCCAGTAATAGAATGCTGCGTCCGCCTGGCTTGCCGTACCGATTGCACCTGCGGCCGTCAAAATGGCCACCTGCCACAGCCGCGTCGGCTTGGCAGAAACACCGGACACGCACACGCTATTCATCCTCGAATCCATAATCCAAATCAGACGTTAGTCTCTCAGAGGGGATACGCGTTCACCAGCACGGCAGTTCTGCCATCAGCTACATTTGTCCAAACCGTAGCAAAAAAGCCTCACGGAGCGGTAAACGGCGGCTGTATCGGCCCGCGGGTCACCTTCCTGACAGGCCGCCCGATGCCTACATTGTTGGGACTTGTTACTGGAGAACTTCATGTCATCTCGTTTCCCCGGTCTTCCCAGCATCCGCTTGAAAGGCCTCGCTTTATTCCTCCTGGCTCTGGTCGTGCCGGCGGCGTCCGTATCCGCAGCCGACGAGCCGGATCTGATTTTCCGCCGCTCGACCGTGTTCAAATGGATGAGCCCGAACGACAAGCTCGCGACCTACGGTCTCGACGACCCCGAGGTCGAGGGCGTCGCCTGTCATTTCACGGTGCCGGAGAAGGGCGGCTTCAAGGGCTGGCTCGGCCTTGCCGAGGAGGTCTCGGACATCTCGCTCGCCTGCCGCCAGATCGGCCCGATCAAGTTCAAGGCCAGCAAGATGGAGCAGGGCGACGACATGTTCCGCCAGCGCCGCTCGCTTTTCTTCAAGAAGATGCAGATCGTTCGCGGCTGTGATGCCAAGCGCAACGTGCTGGTCTACATGGTCTATTCGGACAGGCTGATCGAGGGGTCGCCGAAGAACTCGACCTCGACCGTGCCGATCATGCCGTGGGGACCGACGGACGCAAACGTCCAGAAATGCGGCGAGTTCTTCACCCAGTGACGGGTTCGCGGCTGGCCCGCGGTTTTGCAAGATGCGAGCCGGTCAGCCGCACGAACATCTGCGGCGCGGCTTCGAAGCCGCGCCTCGATTGCTGCGCCATTGCGCCAGGCGACGTGGTGCTGCTGCGGCCAGGGCGTTGGTCCCCGCGGTCCGTCCGTTGGTCAGCATCGCGCGCCGTTGCGCGATCTTGCGCCATCATGATGGCCATTCCTCAAATGAACGCGCCCGGTGATCCCGGGCGTCTGGGTCTCGATGGCTTGGGTCGCAGCCGAAGCTTCCCCGGTTCGACAGGCCCAGCCCTCGTTTGGCTTCTCTTCAGCAGAAAAACGTAAAACGCATGTGAAGCGTGTGAGGCGGAAGCATGACGGCGGCCTGCGTCCGAGCTCGCAGGGGGACTTATCAGACCACTTCGGGCAGCGGCACGACCGTCTGAAAAGATTGGGATTTTCCGCCGAATGTTTCGTCGCTTTGAACGGGACGAAACAATTCTCACGAACATGAAACCATTTTCCGCTTTTGGCGCATCACGCGCGAAACCGCCCATGGTTATCAACCTTGCAACGAGACGGCGGAACCCGCCGGCCACGGAACCTGGAGACAAGTCCATGCGCGCGCTCAGCTTCATCCTTGCTTTCGGTTTCGTGCTCGCGGGCTCCTCGTTCGCGGGCGCGCCGGACGGCAGCCTTCCCGGTATCGGCACCTTCCAGTACAGCGGCTCGCCGGTCACGGTCACGGCGCCGCAGCCGATCGTGGTCGCCGCGCGCTTCTGATCGCCAACAAGAAATCAGCCGATAAAGGCCATCATGATTGTTCGTCTCTGCGCTGCGGCGTTCGTCTCACTTCTGACCATCGCTGCCGCTCAAGCGCAGGTGCGCGCGCCCTCCAGACTGCCGGATCCGCGTAGCGAATTCGTGCGTCAGTGCGCGCCGCGCATGCTCGGGCGCTGGGAGCATCCGGAGGAGGTCTGCGGCTGTCTGCACGACCATGCCGCCGCAGTCGTCGAGGATCGTGATTTGCGCGAGGCCCTGCTGCGCGGCATCAGCGAGACCGGCGTGCCAACCATCGAGACCGATTGGGTGCCGACGTCGAAGCAGGGTGAGATCGGCCCGACCTTTACCAAGATCGCCAAACCGACCCTTCAGTGCATGTTCGATCCGGCCAAATCGTAGCCGTCACCTCAATTTCGGACCGTAGCGCGGCACGCAGGAGCTGGTCCGCGCCACGCCCTTGTCGGTCATCCTGGCGCCGCGCACCTCCTTGACCTGCCCGGCGGGGCAGGTTCCGTCATCCACCTGCACGCGTTGGCCGAGCTTGAGATCGACGATGTCCTGCTCGCGTCCGACCGTGCCTGCGCGCGCCGCCGCGGCAAGCGTGATGGAGATCAGGAGCGAGAGGAAGATCGCACGGTGCAGCAGCATGATGTGAGGTCCCGGCACAATCCCGCAATGTAGGGAGCGGCAGCCGATTCTCATAGTGAACGTTGGTCAGGCCCGCCGGGCCGATTTGCGCCGCACACCCAGGGCCGCGCGCGATTCCCGCGCGAGCCGCTCGGCGGATGCCACCAGCTTCGGAACCGCGTGGCCGGAAAATCCCAGCACGAAACCGGGCAGGGCGCGCGCGCGCGTGTAGGTGTCGGCCAGCAGCCAGCCTTCCGCGCCGGCCGCCTGTTTTGCATGCGCTGCCACCGCCGGATCGACCGAAGGATCGAACCGGGCAACGAGGTGCAGACCCTGCGACGGGACCGGCACCGACAGCACGCCGTCGGAGCCGGCTTCCAGTGTCTCGGCCAGCGCATCGCGCGCCTCGCGATAGAGCTTTCGTACCCGTTTCAGGTTCGCGGCGAACGCGCCGGAATTGAGCATGTCGGCCACCGCGCCTTCCATCAGCGTGCCTGGAAAGCGGTCGAGGGCTGCGCGCGCCGCGGTGACGTCCGCGATCAGACGCTCGGGCAGGGCGCAATAGCCGATGCGCAGGCCCGGAAACAACGTCTTGGCGAACGTGCCCATGTAGATCACGCGCTGGAGGTGATCGATGCCGGCAAGCGACATCAGCGGCGCGCCGTCATAGCGGAACTCACTGTCGTAGTCGTCTTCCAGCACGAAGGCGCCGGCCTGCCTCGCCCAGTCCAGCAGCTCGAGCCGCCGCGGCATCGACATCTGCACGCCCAGCGGAAACTGGTGCGACGGCGTCACATAGGCCGCGCGCGCGTTGGGCGCCGCAGCGCGGCCTTTGGCGATGCGCATGCCGTGTTCGTCGACGGGAACGGGCGCAGCGCGATAGCCGCAATGCGCGATGGTCTTGCGCGCCGCGGGGTAGCCCGGGTCTTCGCACCAGACCTGGTCGCCCGGCTTCAGGATCGCGCTCAGCACGATGCGAAGCGCGTGCAGCGTGCCCGACGTCAGCATGATCTGGTCGGGATCGCAGCGCAGGCCCCGCGCGGAGAGCAGATGATCGGCGATCGCCGCGCGCAGTTCGCGGCTGCCGCGCGGGTCGCCATAGTGCAGATGCTCGGACCCGAAGGCGCGCATGCGCCGGCCGACGAAGGCGCGGAAGCGCTGCACCGCCCGCTCATCGATATGGGTACAGCCCAGGGAGAACGCGCCTTGTCCGGGCGTTTCGACCACCGCCTTCGGTTTCTTCGGCTCCGCCGCGCGCGCCGGGATGCGCGCGGCGACGAACGTTCCGGAACCCACAATTGCGTCGGCAAAGCCATCGGCGATCAGGCGCTCATAGGCGGTGACGACGGCGTTGCGCCGAAAGCCGGTCTGTTTCGCCAGCGTGCGCGACGGTGGCAGCGGCTCGCGGGGTTTCACCAGGCCGGAAACGATCATCTCGCAGAGTGCCTGGTAAAGCCGGTGCGCCGACGAGGCGCCCGCCGTGATGTGCGGACCGGTGAGGTTGAGCGGCAGTTCGGCCTTGGCTGGCGAGGCGGCGAAATTGGTCGGAATTTTTTGCATGGAATTGGTACTATCACAGACCAAATCGGCCGCTACAACCATCCTGGAACTGTTCAAAGCCCGACAGGAGCGGCCGTGAGCCAGACTGAAAGCCAGAATTCCTACCCGACGTCGGCGCGCAACCAGGTGAAGCGCCGTCACGACCGCGGCTTCTACGATCACGACACCGTTCATCGCATCCTGGACTCCTCGATGCTCTGCCACGTCTCCTATGCGATCGACGGCCAGCCCTATTGCACGCCGACTTTCTTCTGGCGCGAGGGGACGAAACTGTACTGGCACGGCTCGAGCGCCAGCCGCATGCTGCGCAACCAGACCAAGGGCGAGCGCGTCTGCCTGACGGTCGCCCATCTCGATAGCCTGGTGCTGGCGCGCTGCGGCTTCAACCACTCCGCAGATTACCGGGCCGTGATGGCATTCGGTACGGCCTATCTCGTTACCGATTCCGAGGAGAAGAAGCGGGCGGTGACCGCCATGGTCGATCGCTTTTTCCCCGAGCGCACGGCGAGCCTGCGGGCAAGCAACACACAGGAGATCAAGGCGACCTCCTTCATCGCGATGGAGATCGAGGAGGCCTCGGCGAAAATCCGCGCCAAGGGTGTCGCCGACGATGATGAGGACTATGAGTTGCCGATCTATGCCGAGCGCATTCCGGTACGCACCGTGCTCGGCGCGCCCGAGCCGTGCCCGCGCCTGCTCGACGGCGTGACGCGCCCCGCCACGCTCGATGGCTATTCGGAAGGCCGACTGCTCGAAGATGCATTGCGGGATGCCTATTTTGCAGAGTACCCGAACGGCTGAAATCGGCTAGCTTGCGCTCCATCGATGATCTGAATGCCCGATTGGAGTTGCCTGATGAATGCCGAGACGCAGCAGAGGATTCTTGACGCCGTCGATGCCGGCTTCGAAGCCCAGCTTGCGACCACAAGCGATTTCGTCGCGATCCCTTCGACGCGCGGAGCGGAAGGGCCGTGCCAGGACATGATCGGCGACCTCCTGCGCGAGCGTGGCTACGAGGTCGACGATTGGCATATCAATGTCGACGATCTCAAGGATCTGCGCGGCTTCGGCCCGATCGAGCATGATTTCTCCAGGGCGCGCTCGGTAGTCGGCACTTATCGCCCCAAGACCGAGGCCGGCAAGTCGCTGATCCTGCAGGGCCACTGCGACGTGGTGCCGGCAGGGCCGCTGGAATTGTGGGACACCCCGCCGTTCTCGCCCGTCATCAAGGACGGCAAGATGTTCGGCCGCGGCGCCTGCGACATGAAGTCGGGCACCATTGGCGCGCTTTACGCGCTGGATGCCATCAAGGCCGCGGGCCTCAAGCCGACGGCACGGATCCTCTTCCAGTCGGTGATCGAGGAAGAGAGCACCGGCGTCGGCGCACTCTCGACATTGCAGCGCGGCTATCGCGCGGACGCCTGCTTCATTCCTGAGCCGACCGGGGGCAAGATGGTGCGCTCGCAGGTCGGCGTGATCTGGTTTCGCCTGCGCGTGAAGGGCCATCCGACCCATGTCGCCTTTGCCGGCTCCGGCGCCAACGCCATCATGGCGGCCTATCATTTGATCCAGGCGCTGCAAAAACTCGAAATCGAATGGAACGAGCGCGCAAAGGCGGATCGGCACTTCAAGACGCTGAACCATCCCATCAACTTCAACCCAGGCATCATCAAGGGCGGCGACTGGGCCTCGAGCGTGCCGGCCTGGTGCGACGTCGATTGCCGGATTGCGGTGCTGCCTGGCTGGTCGATCGCCGATCACCAGAGGGAGATCGCGGCCTGCGTTGCGGCTGCCGCGCGCAACCACCGCTTCCTCGCCAACAATCCGCCTGAGATCGAATGGTCGGGCTTCCTTTCGGAGGGGTATGAACTGACCAACGCCGCCGCGCCCGAGGCCGCGTTCGGCAAGGCCTTCAACACCGTCTATGGCGGCGCCGTCGAAGACCTCGTCTTCACCGCGCTCACCGATACGCGTTTCTACGGGCTCAATCACGGCATCCCGAGCCTGTGCTTCGGCGCCAGCGGCGGCGAGATGCACGGTTTCAACGAATATGTCGATCTGGATTCGCTGAAGAAGACGACCAAGGCGATGGCGCTGTTCATCGCGGATTGGTGCGGGGTGGAGAAGGCGTAGCGGCGAACTGTGCTTTCTCCAATCCAGGCTACCGCCGCGGAAAAACTCTGGGTTGTTTCGCTGCGCTCGGGTCGTCGCGAGCGGCGCCTGCCCAATCCACCGGCTCTCCCAGATGCTTTAAGCTTAAAATAAAGACTAGGATGGCGGCCGCCTCGATGGCAGACTGGCGCCTGGTCACGGGGCCTGAGTCCTTGGGAGCAACAATGCGCGATTGGGATGACGCTTATGCCAATTCGGCCCACATCCCGGGCTCGGACAAGATGCCGGCACAGTGGGCGGAACGAGCGGCGGCTTACCGCGCCGGGCTGAAGGATTTTCGCGCCGACATCGCCTACGGTCCGGGCGAGCGCCAGCGCTTCGACCTGATCCTGCCCGAGGGCGACAGCAAGGGCCTCGTCGTGTTCGTTCACGGCGGCTACTGGATGCGCTTCGACAAATCGACCTGGACCGATCTGGCCGAGGGCGCGCGGCTTCATGGCTGGACCGTGGCGCTGCCGAGCTACACGCTGGCGCCGGCCGCGCGCATCTCCGACATCACGGCGGAAATCACCACCGCGATTGCGAAAGCGGCTTCGCTCGTCGCAGGGCCAATCCGGCTCGCCGGCCATTCCGCCGGCGGCCATCTCGTCACGCGGATGCTGTGCGACGACAGCCGGCTGGAGCCCGCCGTCTACAACCGCATTGCCGGCACGCTCTCGATCAGCGGCCTGCATGATCTGCGACCGCTGCTCAAGACTGGGATGAACGAGACGCTGCGCATGACGATGGAAGAGGCGACGCTGGAAAGCGCCGCGCTGCATCTGCCGCGTGGACACTCGCCTGTGACCGCCTGGGTCGGCGGCGGCGAGCGACCCGAATTCATCCGCCAGTCCGATCTGATGGCCAATGTCTGGACTGGATTCGACGTGCCGACGCGCCTCGTCGTCGATCCCGGGCTCAACCATTTTACCGTGATCGATGCCTTGAAAGATCCGTCGTCGCCAATCACCGCGCGCCTGATCGGCCTCGACTGACGAGGCCTGCAAGATCGATCGAAAGGGCCTGTCATGACGTCCAGCGATTACGATCCCTCAAGCGAAGGCGCCGAGACCGATTTCGCCCGGCGCATGTCCTATGGCAACTATCTGGCGCTGGACGCGATCCTCGGCGCGCAGCATCCGCTTTCGGAAGCGCATGACGAGATGCTGTTCATCATCCAGCATCAGACCACCGAACTGTGGATGCGCCTCGCCATCCATGAGCTCAGCGCCGCTCGCCGTGCGATCGCGAAGGATGAGGTGCAGCCCGCGATGAAGATGCTGGCACGGATGTCGCGCATCTTCGAACAGCTCAATGGTGCCTGGGACGTGCTGCGCACCATGACGCCGAGCGAGTATACGCGCTTCCGCTCCCAGCTTGGCCAGTCCTCGGGTTTCCAGTCGCGGCAATACCGGCTGATCGAATTTCTGCTCGGCAACCGCAACCACGCGATGCTGAAGCCGCACGCGCACGATGTGGAAACGACCGAGCTGCTCGAAACCGAACTCGCGACGCCAAGTCTCTATGACGAAGTGCTGCGGCTCGCCGACCGCAACGGGCTCAAGATGCCGGCGGCCGTGCTGGCGCGCGATGTTCGCGAGACCCATAGCTTCAACGAGGGCGTGCTGCAGGCCTGGCGTGTCGTCTACGAGGCGCCTGAGACGCATTGGATGCTTTACGAGCTTGCCGAGAAGCTGGTCGACTTCGAGGATTATTTCCGCCGCTGGCGCTTCAACCACGTGACGACGGTCGAGCGCGTCATCGGATTCAAGCGCGGCACGGGCGGCACCGGCGGTGTCAGCTACCTCAAGCGCATGCTGGAGGTCGAGCTGTTCCCCGAACTCTGGCGCGTGCGTACGATATTGTAGAGATGTCCATGACCAGGCTTCGCGTCTATGACGACACCAAAGCACTGTTCTATCTGCCTGACGGGGTGATCTACCTCGACGGCAATTCGCTCGGCGCGCTGCCGCTCGGCGTTGCCGAGCGCGTCAACCGCGTCATCACGGCGGAATGGGGCAACGAGTTGATCCGCGCCTGGAACACCGCGGGCTGGTATGTGCAGCCGCGCCATGTCGGCGATCGCATCGCGCGGCTGATCGGCGCAGAGGCCGGCTCCGTGATGGTTGGAGACACGCTGTCGCTCAAGGTCTATCAGGCCCTTGCCGCCGCGCTAGACATGAACTCGTCGCGCAAGGTCGTCCTGTCGGACACCGGTAATTTCCCGACCGACCTCTACATGGCCGAGGGGCTGATCGCGACGCTCGGGCGCGGCCATCAATTGCGCCTGGCTGCGCCGGAGGAAATCGAGGATTCGTTGTCCGAGGAGATCGCGGTGCTCTACATCACCGAGGTCGATTATCGCACCGGACGCCGCCACGACATGGCGAGGCTGACGGCGAAGGCGCATGCGCTCGGCATCGTCACCGTCTGGGATCTCGCGCATTCGGCTGGTGCGCTGCCGGTCGATCTCGCGGGCAGCGGCGCCGATTTCGCTGCGGGGTGTACCTATAAATACATCAACGCCGGCCCCGGCGCGCCGGCGTTCCTCTACGTCGCGCCGCGACACGCCGACAGCGTCCGCGCCGCCTTGTCGGGTTGGATGGGGCATGCAAAGCCGTTTGCGTTCGAACTGGCCTATGCGGCTGCCGGTGGCGTCGAGCGGATGCGTGTCGGCACGCCGCCGGTGCTTGCAATGGCGGCGCTGGAAGCCTCGCTCGACATCTGGGACCGCGTCGACATCCGGGAGGTCCGCGCATGTTCGCTGGCGCTCGGCGATCTCCTGATTGCCGAGGTCGAACGCCGATGTCCGTCCTTGAAGCTCGTCACCCCACGCACGCAAGAGCGCCGGGGCTCGCAGGTCTCATTCGCCTTCGACGGCGGTTACGCCGCCATGCAGGCCCTGATCGCCCGCGGTGTCATCGGCGATTTCCGCGCGCCCGACATCATGCGGTTCGGCATCACGCCGCTGTACATCGGCGAAGGCGAGATCGTTCGGGCGGCCGAGATCATCGAGGACGTGATCGCAGGCGAGGTGTGGCGGCAGCCGGAATATCAGGTCGTGAACGCGGTGACGTGAGATACGAAGGCTGCCTCAACCGTCAAAGCGAGCGCAGCGAAGCAATCCAGAAATGTATCCGCGGAAAGATTCTGGATTGCTTCGCTGCGCTCGCAATGACGGCAGAGAGGTCAAGAGCACGTCCCCCACAACGCCTTCACGATCGCATCGAGCCCATCCGTCAGCGCGGCAGGCCCCGGTTGCAGTATGATCGGTGACTTGATCTCGACGATGCGGTTGTCGCGCACGGCGGGAATCTCGCTCCATCCATCGCGCTGCTTGATGCGGGCCGGCACGACCTTCTTGCCGCACCAAGATGCAAGGATCACCTGGGGCGCGGCCTCGCGTACCGCGTCCGCCGAAACGATCCGATCCTTCGCGGCCTGCTGATGCCGCAGCTCCGGAAACGCATCCGCGCCGCCCGCGATCTCGATCAGTTCGGACACCCAGCCGATGCCCGAGATCAGCGGATCGTCCCACTCCTCGAAATAGACCTTTGGCCGTGGCAGACGGCGGGGCGTCTCGGCGATCGCAGCGAGGCGCTTTTCGAAACTTCGCGCGAGTTCCTCGGCGCGCTCGGCCGCGCCGACCAGCGCGCCGAGGGTGCGGAGCATTGTCAGGATCCCGGCGACGTCGCGCTGGTTGAAGACGTGGACGTCGACGCCGGCGCGGACGAGATCGGCAACGATGCCGGCCTGAAGATCGGAGAACGCCAGCACGAGGTCCGGTTCCAGCGCCAGGACCTTCGGGATGTCCGCCGAGACGAAGGCCGACACCCGTGGCTTCTCGCGCCGCACCTGCGGCGGCCGGACGGCGTAGCCGGAGACGCCGACAATGCGATCCTGCTCGCCCAGCAGATAGAGCGTTTCGACCGTCTCTTCGGTCAGGCAGACGATACGGCGGGGGGGGAAGTGGCGCATGGGAAGAGCATATGCGCAAATGCGGGCGCAGATGTCAGCACGGCGATTACCTCTGACGTCATTGCTTTGCCGCGCGAAGCCATTCACGCTGGGACAACAATGAATTGGGAGGATATCCGATGACGCCGCTCGAGAAACTCAAAGCGATGAAGATGCCGTTCGCCGAGCTCAAGGGCGTCGAGTTCGTCGAAGCCGAGAAGGACCGTGTGGTAGCGCGGATGACGGTGAGGCCCGATCTCTGCACGCTTCATCACACCATTCACGGCGGCGCGGTGATGGCGCTGGCCGATTCCGTCGGTGCGGCGGCGACCGTGATCAATCTGCCTGACGATGCCAAGGGCACGACCACGCTGGAGAGCAAGACCAACTTCATCGGCGGGGCCAAGCAGGGAACCACGGTCATCGCGACCGCGACCCCGATCCACAGGGGGCGGCGGACCCAGGTCTGGACCACCCGGCTGGAAACCGAGGACGGCAAGCTGGTCGCCGTCGTCACCCAGACTCAGCTCGTCCTCGTATGAATACGGGGGCTTGATTCTGTTAACGAATTAGTCGTCTCCGATGCCTGAAACTTGAGCAGGTTCCCGTCTTGAAAATTATGCTGCGACGCACAATATTGGGGGCCTAGGGATTCGAACGCCTCCTCGAGGGACACCAAGAGGAGTTTTGACTTGTCACTCGAAGCAGATCTGGAATTTGAAGAAACCAACCGCGCCAAGTCCGTTCCGGGCTATGTGCGGACCTTGAGCCAACAGGAAGAATTGCCGCTTCTGCGCGATCACCTGCTCAGGCTGGATGCCGAAAGCCGGCACGACCGTTTCAACGGTTTTCTCGACGACAGTTTTATCGAGCGTTACGCCGCCCGCTGTGCCGAGGATGGCACCGTGATCGTCGCCTACATCGTCGACGGCGTGGTGCGCGGTGCGGCCGAGCTGCATCCGCCGGAGGATGATTCGCTGCCTGAGGTCGCCTTCAGCGTGGAAGCCTCCGCACGGCGCCAGAACGTCGGCACCATCTTGTTCAGCCGCCTGATCGCGGAAGCGCGCTGGAAGGGCTACAAGCGCCTGCGCATCACCACGGGCGCCGAGAATCATGCGATGCGGGCGCTCGCCAGGAAGTTCGGAGCAAATCTGCAATTCCGCTACGGCGAATCGACCGGTACGATCGACCTCGCCAAGTCGCCCGAGGACGAACTGGCTGATCTCGCAGCCTCGCCATTTGCCGCTGGGCGCGCTCTTCTCAGCTTCAACTCGACCTGCTGGAAGATCATCTCCAGCATGTATGGCAATCGCGCCGCCTGACCTGTAAAGGCGGGCGGAATCAAAAAGCGGACCGGCAAAACCGGTCCGCTTCTTTATTGGGGGAGGGACTAAGCGCTCAGGTGCCGGTGCGCTTGTCGTTGCCGAAACGGCGCACGACGCGGCGCTCGACCACCACTGAACGCTGCGCGCCCTGTTCGCCGGCGATCACGCGCGTTGCCGTGATGCGGCTGTTGGTGCGGGCCTGCTTCTTCACCTCGGCCTGAACGACATCGAGCGGCATGCCCATCAACGCAGCGGCGATCTCGGCCTGCTGCTCATGATCGTCGGTGATGCCGACGGCGGCGAAGATCGCCTCGTCCAGGGTCGGCGGATCGTGGCGCACGCGCCGCGTGCCATATTTGGTATTCCAGTCTGCGCTCATAACGGCCTCGTTTCGATGCCGGGATACCTAGTGCCGGTGATGTTGCATTGCAATATGAAATCGGTGTGGCATCTCAGCTATGCACCGGTCGGGTGTCATGGCGGTGACGCGGCGCCGGCGCCGATCTCAACCTTTTGTTGCGGCCAGCGCTTCAGCGCCGCATGGCCCGCTTCCGTGAGTCCGTAGATTCCCCGGTCCGCGCGTTCGAACCAGCCATACACATTGTTAAGCAAGATCTTGCCGGCGTCGGGGCAGCTTTCGCGCAATTCGCTCACGCGCCGCGGGCCGGCCGCTAGCTCGGAGGCGCAGGCCAGCGCCTGCTGGCGATACGCCGTCATGATCGGCGCGCGCGTGCTGCCGCCGAGCACGGGATCGCCCTGGCGGCGCTGATGCTCTGCGACGAGGCGAGAGCGCGTCTTCGGCTCGCGGCGCGGCGCCGCGGTCGGTGGCTTCACCAGCACCTCGACCTCGCCGCGCTCGGTTACCCCGAGCATACCGAAGCCGAGGCGGCGGCAGAGATTGCGATAGCGCGCGTCGCTCTCGCGGCCCTTGCCGCGCATGGAGATCCTGGCGGCGATCCAGACCTCGTCGCCGGCGGGCGCACGGTCGACCGCCTGAAGGATCAGCTCGAGATTGAAGGCGAGCTTCAGCTCGCCGATCACCACGACAGGCGGATCGCCGGCGCTGAGACCGACGAGGTCGCAGCCGCCGATCTCGCCCTTGACCGTGAAGCCGAGCTCTTCGAGGAAGCGTTTGACGGGCAGGTAGAGCGCGGTTTCCAAAGATAGCGTCCGAGTCTTGCGTTCCGATCGGAGAATCAGTTGCGGCCAGTCTAGCCCGGATCGGATTCGCGGCTCTGCGCCATTTGATCGGGAACCGATGCTGCGGTGATCCTGCGGCCGGAATAGTGCCGGATCAGACCCGCCCGGCCACCGGGATCAGCGCGCCGGTGATGCCGCTTGCGGCGTCGCTGGCGAGGAACAGGATGACTTCGGCGAGTTCCCGCGGCGTCACCCATTTGGAAAAATCCGCTTTCGGCATGTCGGCGCGGTTGGTTTTGGTGTCGATGATCGAGGGCAGCACCGCGTTCACCGTGACCTTGCCTTTCCACTCGCTCGCAAGCGCTTCGGTGAGGCGATGCACGCCGGCTTTCGACGCCGCATAGGGGCCCATGCCGGAGCCGGCCTGAAGCGCGCCCATGGCGCCGATGTTGACGATGCGGCCGGCATTGGACGCGGCGAGACGCGGCAGTGCCGCGTGCGAGGTGTTGAGGGCGGTCAGCACGTTGAGGGCATACATGCGCTGCCACGTCTTGATGTCGCCGTCGCCGACGGTCTCGAAGGCGAAACCGCCGGCGATGTTGATCAGCGCATCGAGCCTGCCGAAGTGCTTTGCCGCCGCCTCCACCGCCGCCTTCGCTTGGCCTGCATCGGACAGATCGACACCGCCGATCTCGATGCGTTCAGGGGCTGCGGGGATCTGCGAAGGCGCATGATCGATGGCCGCAACGCGCGCGCCACGCGACTGCGCGGTCTCGGCGACGACTTTTCCGAGTGCGCCGAGTGCGCCGGTTACGATCAGAACTTTGCCATGCATCGTCGTTCTCCCGGCGCGGCCGCCTACGATTGCAGATAACGCGCCTTCAGCGCGGACCGCTCCGATGTGCCGAGCTTGAGCCCGTCGCGCAAGTAGGTTTCGAGATCGCCGTAGTCGCGGCCGACGGCCTCGAATGCAGCAGCGAGATACGAGACCTCGACGCTTCCGATCGCGTCGAGAACGTCGGCGGGAAGATCGGAGGCGCTTGATGGATCACGCCTGTAGAGCCTGTTGGTCAGGAGGTAATCCTCGGCAATGATTTCATCGGCCACACCGAGCGCATGCAGGATCAGCGCGCTTGCAAAGCCGGTGCGGTCCTTGCCGGCGGTGCAGTGGATCACCAGCGGCGCGCGATCTTCCAGGAGATGGCTGAACAGGCTGCGGAAGCTGGCCGTGTTGTGGCGGACATAGTTGCGATAGGATTCGCGCATGAGCTCGAGTGCGACCGGCGCGGTCAGGCTGCCCCGGGCGAGCTCGGTGCGCAGCGCGGCCACGACCGTCGGCTCGATCGGCAGCGAATGCACCGTGATCTCGTTCACCACGCAGACGCCGGCCGCGCGCTCCTCCAGCCCACGAAAGTCGAACGCATGGCGCACACCGAGCGTGCGGACGATCTCGATATCGGCGGCGGTGAGCTGGCCGAGATGATTGGAGCGGAAGATGTGCCGCCAGCGCGTGGTACGGCCGTCTGCGGTCGGATAGCCGCCGAGGTCGCGGAAATTGCTGGCGCCTTGCAAGGCGAGATGACGGGCGGGGGACTCTGGCATGGGATCAGCTTTGGGTTATGTTTCCACTGGACGCACGACAGGCGTCCTTGGGGTCTATTACAGGGGGCGATCATGGGCCGGCACAAGGCCATACTTTTGGCGGTCACCCTGCTGACGGGCGGAATCACCGGTGTACGCCAGGCCGATGCGCAGACGTTCCGGACCTATCACTGCGCCGATGGTACGCAGTTCATCGTGGGGTTTTATGACTACGACAAGCGCGCGTTCGTCCAGATCGACGGCGAGCCGGTCACGCTTGCCAAGCGGCTGACGGTTTCTGGCGCACGCTATTCGGGGGCGGGGATCACGCTGAGGATTCCCAAGAGCGGAGCCACCACGGTCAAGCATCTGAAGCGGCCGGTCACGGCCTGTGCGGTGATCGAAAAGTCTGAGCTTTAGACTAGCCGGGAGTCCGCCGGAAATCAAAAAGGGCCGAAACCTCGTTGTTTCGACCCTTTTTCAAACTGCCGCCGGAAGCTTGCGAGAGCGCGGCGGTATCAAACCAACGATAGGCATCAGCGTTCCCATTTGGGTTTTGCTTCGTCGACCGCGTCCTGGTGGTACCAGCTATCGCTGCAGATCGAGACGTTCGCGGGAAGCGAAGCATGATCGGCGGGAAAGCGGGTGTCGCCATAGCGGCGCCCGGCGAGAGCCGCGCGGCCCCCGATGGGGAATTGGTAGATCGTTGCAGATCCGTGACTCAGACCATTGTTCATCATTTCGATTTGCTCCTCAGTCGAAGCGCCTTGGCCTCCATGGTGCGCCCGACTCGTTTGATTGTGGTTACCGGACTCCCCATATCGGCCCCGCACCACGAATTGGAAAGTGCTGAAAAGAAAATCAGCCGTAGCCCATTTTCTAGGCACGAAGCCTTCTGCATCCCCAAAGGCACCTCATGCGTGACCAACGCTTGAGCCATTCCAAAGGTTGCGGGTGAGGGCCGGTGCCTTCGCGAAAATTGCTGGACGTTGATGCCAGTTTCATCGGCAACCTCCGGCATGGGGGCGCCTGCTTCAGAATCAGGCGATTTCCGCTGGATTTTTGCAGTGCAGCTTCACGCAAAGGTGCGCCGCTATGACGCACGCCTTTGTGGTCGGTTTGCCGTCGGCAGAGAGCCCACGGCCCGGGTGCAGAACCTTCCACGCTGCGGCCTTTTGGCACGTTAAATGCTTGTAAACGGTCGGCCGATGATGGCCGGGTACAAACGTGCAGGGGCCTCCGGGCCCCCGCCTTTCGCATCATCAACAGAGAGGCTCAATGACCAAGTATAAGCTCGAGTACATCTGGCTCGACGGATATACGCCGACTCCGAACTTGCGCGGCAAAACACAGATCAAGGAATTCGCGTCGTTCCCGACGCTCGAGCAGCTTCCGCTCTGGGGCTTCGATGGCTCCTCCACCCAGCAGGCCGAAGGCCACAGCTCCGATTGCGTGCTGAAGCCGGTCGCGGTGTTCCCGGACGGCGCCCGCACCAACGGCGTGCTCGTGATGTGCGAAGTCATGATGCCCGATGGCAAGACCCCGCACTCGACCAACAAGCGCGCCACCATCCTCGACGACGAGGGCGCCTGGTTCGGCTTCGAGCAGGAGTACTTCTTCTACAAGGACGGCCGTCCGCTCGGCTTCCCGGCCTCCGGCTATCCGGCGCCGCAGGGCCCGTACTACACCGGCGTCGGCTATTCGAACGTCGGCGACATCGCCCGCAAGATGGTCGAAGAGCATCTCGACCTCTGCCTGGCTGCCGGCATCAACCACGAAGGCATCAATGCGGAAGTCGCCAAGGGCCAGTGGGAATTCCAGATCTTCGGCAAAGGCTCCAAGAAGGCCGCTGACGAAATGTGGATGGCCCGCTACCTGATGCTGCGCCTGACCGAAAAGTACGGCGTCGACATCGAATTCCACTGCAAGCCGCTCGGCGACACCGACTGGAACGGCTCCGGCATGCACGCCAACTTCTCCACCGAGTACATGCGTACGGTCGGCGGCAAGGAGTACTTCGAGGCGCTGATGGCGGCCTTCGACAAGAACCTGATGGACCACATCGCCGTCTACGGCCCGGACAACGACAAGCGTCTGACCGGCAAGCACGAGACCGCGCCGTGGAACAAGTTCAGCTACGGCGTTGCCGATCGTGGCGCCTCGATCCGCGTTCCGCACTCCTTCGTCAACAACGGCTACAAGGGCTATCTGGAAGACCGCCGTCCGAACTCGCAGGGCGACCCATACCAGATCGCTTCGCAGATCCTGAAGACGATCGCGTCCGTTCCGGCTGACAAGAAGGCCGCGGCCTAAGATCCTCCCGGCCCGGGCTGGGGGCTGGCCCGGGTTGGACTTCAATCCGCCGGTGTCGAAAGACACCGGCGGATTTTTATATTCTGATGAAAGCCGTTGTTGTGCGTCTGCCGGCCTGACGTCTGTCCATCGCCGGCGAAACCGGGCTAGAATGTCCCTGGATGCGCGCGGGGCCGGGGACACGGCTGGTGTTTGAAGGCTTCTACAAGGTGCGATTTCAGCTCGGCGACGGGGTCGGCCGGAGCGTGATGCATGCCGGCAACGGCAAGATGCTCGGCGGCAATTCGGCCTTCGCCCATATCGGCAGCTACGAGAAGACCGGCGGCGGCGTCGACATCGTCATCAAGACCGTCCGCCACAATCCAGACCCGAACTATCGCGCCATGGCCGGCACCGACGATGCGACCCTGCTGGCGAAGGGCTGGGCCGAAGGCGACCTCTATCGCTTCAAGGGCGAGCTGAAGGAGCTGCCCGGCGTGCCGTTCCAGTCGTTGATGACGCCGATCACCGAAGACGAGGTGCCGATCGCCGGTGGCGTCGGCGAGGCCGGAATCGCCGACGGGCTCTACTCGGTCCATCTGCGCATGCTCGACGGCGTCGATGGTGGCCTGACCGGCGTGATGCTGCTCAACAAGGGCCGCATCCTCGGCGGCGATGCATCGTTCTACTATCTCGGCAGCTACACCGCCGCCAACGGTCGCTGGAAGGGCCAGATCCTCAACCAGGAGCACACGCCCGCCAAGGACGATCCGATCTTCGGCGGCCACGAGGTCGGCATCGGTTTTTCCGGTACCTATGACGCGGAGCAGGCGGTGCTGGAGGCAACGGCGCTCGCCGGCAAGCGCAGCCTGCGCCTCACCGCTGCGCTCAAGCTGATGCACCGCGCCTGATCGCGACAGGAACAGCTCATGGAAAAAATCCGCATGCTCTCGACGCTCGGCCTGATGGGCGCGATGCGCAGCCTGTCCTCCGCCTTCGAGGCCGCCAGCGGCGTCCATGTCGACGCCGATTTCGCGCCGACCCTGGCACTGCTCAAGCGCCTGCGCGACGGCGAGGCCGCCGATCTCGTGATCCTCACGCGTGAGGGGCTCGACGAGATGATCGGCGAGGGCCGCGTGGTCACGGGCGGCGCGGCCGATCTGGCGCGCTCCTTCGTCGGAATCGCGGTGCGGGCAGGGCAGGCGCATCCGGACATCGCCACCGAAGCTGCGCTGCGCGTGACGCTGCTCGCGGCGCGGTCAGTCGCCTATTCGCGGCTCGGCGCGAGCGGGGTCTACTTCGCCCAACTGATCGTGCGGATGGGGATCGCGGCGGAGATCAACGCCACGGCGACCATCGTCGAGCAGGGCTTTACCGCGGAGCGGCTTGTCAGCGGCGAGGCCGATCTGGCCGTGCAGCAGATCAGCGAGCTGAAGCAGGTTGGCGGCATCGAGGTGATCGGCCCGATCCCGCATGATCTGCAGACACCGGCCGTGTTCTCGGCCGGCCGCATGGCGAGCGCGAAGCATGCCGGCGCCGCGGACCGGCTGCTGCGCTACCTGGCATCGCCGGAGGTCGTCCCGGTGCTGCGCCAATCGGGACTCGAGCCTTGAATTTTCCGGGGCGGCACCGCAACCTGACGTTCATGCGGACTTTCCTCGTTGCCATCCTCCTCACGCTTGCGGCGCCGTTTTCGGCGCATGCGCAATCCGCCGATCTCGTCCTGTGCGACCGGGTCGCCGCCGATCCCGGCGATCCCGACAAACCGGCCGATGTGAGAGGCGTGACGGAGATCGCGGCGTCCGACGTCGCGACCGCCATCAAATTCTGCAAGCAGGCCGCGCCGTCATCGCGCCGCGCGATGTTCGCGCTTGGCCGCGCCTATGCGGCCAATCGGCAAACGGCGGACGCGATGGCGGCCTGGCGCAAGGCCGCGGACAAGGGATCGAGCGCCGCGATGGTCGAGCTCGGCGTCGCCTATGGCACCGGCACGGGTGTCGCCAAGGACGAAGCGCAGGCGCGCAAGTTATTCGAGAAGGCGGCGCAGGCGGGCAATCCCCGCGGCATCAGCAATCTCGCCGCACTCGGCAGTACCGGCGGCGCGCCCGCCGATCCCGCGCAGGCGCGCGCACTGCTCGGCAAGGCCGCCGAGACCAACGCCGAAGCGCAGTACCAGCTCGGCCTGATGCTGTCCGAAGGAGCGGGCGGTGCGAAGGACGACGTCGCTGCGCGCGCGTTGTTCGAGAAGGCGGCGGCGCAGAACCATCCCGGCGCGCTGGAGCGGATGGGCGCCTTCGCCCAGGACGGCCGCGGCGGGCCAAAGGACAAGGATGCCGCGAAAGCCTATTACGAGCGCGCAGCTGCCCTCGGCGACGACGATGCGAAGAAGGCGCTGGAGCGGCTGCGCTGTCCCTATGCGATCAAGGACAAGCAGGGCAAGCTCGTCACGACGCTGTGCTTCTAAAGCGCGGCGAGAAAAACCGCTGCACGCTTTTCCGGGTCGTGCTCTCGCTCACTTCATGTAGTAGGCGAGATTGTTGCGGGCGTCGCGATAGGTGGTCTCGAGGAAATCAGGATATTCCGCGGCAGCCCGCGCGACCGCGCGGACGACGCACTCCCAGAAATCGCCGTCCCATTTGAAATGCGCCTCGGCTGCGCCCTCGAAATTGACGGCGGTGATGATGGCCTGCCTGATCGCATCGTCGCTGGCTCGCGGATGGGCGCGTTTCACATAACCGAACATCGGGCCCTCATGGGCGTGGTCGCGAGCGTAGCGATAGTTTTCGCTGATCTGCTGCGGCGAGAGGGTACGATTGATGCGGACCTCTTCGTCGGTCGGCCGACCCTCGATCGAGTCGAGACGATAGCGCCAGCGCCAGAGCTCGAACGCGGCATCGAGCAGCGGCTGCTTCGCCGCGCTGGCGATCAAGGCCGCGATCTGCGCCTCGGCTGATGGTTCGAACCGTTCCATGCCGCTTTGTCGCGCGCCTTTACCCGCGGGTTCGAAGCCGGCCTTGATCGAGCGCAAGGCCGCAGGCCGCCGCGTCGTCCTACACTTTTGCCTCACAGGAACTTGGGCCGCACGGGAATGGAGATCTGCGATGAAGCTTCGGGGTTGGATGCTGGCGCTGGCCGGCCTGGGAGCGGCGACCGCCGTGGCTGCGCAGGACCTCAGATCGCCGTCCGCGGACCAGTACGTGCCCCGGCTCGGCGACATCATGAGCGCCGCGCAGACACGCCATCAGAAGCTTTGGCTGGCCGGCAAGGCGCAGAACTGGGAGCTTTCCGCCTACGAGCTGCACCAGCTGAGGGCGAACCTGGTCGAGGCCGCAGTGCTCTATTCGGGCATTCCCGTCAGCAACGTCACGACGCTGGAGCCGTCGCTGCAATCGCTGTCGGACGCGATCGCGGCGAAGGACGGGCGCAAATTCGCAAAGGCCCTGGGCGGGCTGACCGAAGGCTGCAATGCCTGCCACCGCTCGATGGGACGAAGCTTCGTCGTCATGAAGGTTCCCTCCGATCCGCAGCCGTTCGCCAACCAGCAGTTCGCGCCGCAAGCCAAGCCGTGAAGGAACGGACCTTGTGCGAAGAGGGTTGATCCCGAAAGGCACGACGGAAGGCGCCACCATGATACGCAAGCTCGCATCCGGCGAATATCGCCTCTATTCGCGCAAGGTGAATCCCAAGACCGGCAAGCGCCGCAACCTCGGCACGTTCAGGAGCCGCGCGGCGGCCGAGAAGCACGAACGCGAGGTGCAGTATTTCAAGCGCCACTAGCCCAGCGATGAGCGCCGGACCGGACAAACAAAAAAAATTGGAAAACAACCCCATGCACAGTAGCCAAAGTGCTGAAACGAATAAATAGTTCTGATTTGGCGAAATGTATTTGACCCGTCGGGCAAAACAGGGGCATGATGTCATCATGGCACGATGGGCTCCGCGAGCGGCCCTGCGCGGAAAAGCCGGATGGCCTCAGCGCGGCGGCGGTGCTAGGTAGCCTCGATTCCTTTTGATTTTGCGGGTCTATTGCGTTGCTGGACGGGCTCTACAAGGTTGAATACGGCATCCACGATGCCTTCGGACGCAGCATCATGTGCCTGCATGACGGCAAGATGCTGGGCGGCAATTCGGCGTTCGCCCATCTTGGACAGTATCAGGAGCGCGACGACGGCGAGATCGTCGCCGAGGTCATCACCGAACGGCATAACGAGGATCCCAATTACAAGCCGCTGATGGGGGCCGATGTCGCTTCGATCGGCGCGCGCGGCCGGCTGATCGGCAACCAGATCCGTCTGGAGGGCAGCGCGGACACGATGCCGGGCGGTCGTTTCTGGGCCAATCTCACCCGGCTCGACGATGATGGAGCGCTGCCGCCACGCGGCACGATCGGAGAGGGCGGCATCGTCAACGGTCTCTACGGAGTCAGCCTGCGCGCGCTCGACGGCGTCGAGGCCGGGCTCTCCGGCGTCATGCTGCTGATGGATGGCCGCATCCTCGGGGGCGATGCGTTCTTCTACTATCTCGGCGCCTACTCGTCGGCGAATGGCCGCTGGAAGGGCGAGATGCTGAACCAGGAGCACACGCCGGCGAAGGGTGAAAATCCCGTGTTCGGCGGCTACGAGGTCGGGATCGGCTTCTCCGGCACCTGCACAGCGGATAGCGGCGAGCTCGAAGGCATCGCGCTCGCCGGCAAGCGCAGCCTGCGCCTTGCGGCCTCGCTCAAGCTGATGCGTCGGGCGTGAACGTCAATTCGTTCGATCATGCCTGACGACGTCGGCGCATCGGAGACAGCAAGTCATATCCGCAGAGCGGAAAGCCGGGCCACGAGGAATTCGATGGCAGCGCGGACTCGCCGAGGCATCGCACCGGCTCCCCGCTTGGGCCAGACAATCTGGAGCGGGATGGGCGGCGGCTCGTGGCCGACAAGGATTTGCTCGACGATCCCCTGATCGATGAGCCTGCGGACCTGCCAGAGCGGAGCGAGCCCGATACCAAAGCCGGACGCGACGGTCGCATTGCGTGCCGCGGCACTCTCTGACCGGAAGCGACCATGCACTTCGATACGCTTATTGTTGCCCCCGAATGCCCATCTGTCGTCATCGCTCGCTCGCAACACGCATTCATGACGGGATAATTCCTGCGGATGCTCGGGACGACCATGGGCGGCGAGATAGGCCGGCGAAGCGAACACTGCCCAGCTTAGTCCACCGATCCGGCGAGTCCGCAAATTCGAGTCCGGCAGGTTGCCGATGCGAATGGCAAAATCGAGCTTCTCGGCGACGAGATCGACATGCTCATCGGACAGGACGAGCTCAAGGTTGATTTCCGGATTCCGCGCCAGGAATTGGCTCAGGATGGGAGTGACGTATTCGGGGCCGAAAAGGCTCGATGTCCCGATGCGGATGGCGCCGGCAAGCCGCCGGTCGCTGGCGAGCAGATCCTCGCGCGCGGCGTCGATGGTCGTGAGGGCGATGCGGATGCGGCCGGCGAATTCGAGGCCTGCAGGTGTGGGGTGCAGGCGGCGCGTCGTCCGCGATACGAGCTGCACGCCAAGATCGTCCTCGAGCCGCGCAAGCGAACGGCTCACCGACTGTAGCGATCTGCCGAGACGCGTTGCCGCGAACGTCAGGCTACCCTCGTCAATCACGGCCAGAAACGTCGCAAAATCCGCAAGCGAGGTCAGCGTTACTCTCCCGGAAAGTGAGATAATATGTCTGTGCGGCCGGCTATTATCATCAGAAGTGTGATGTGTTGTGAATGGGCTCCCAATGACCTGGAGCTTCCCATGACAAAACCAGATGCCTGCGCGGCAAAAGCCCCCCTGGCGGCCCTGACGCCTCTCTATGGTGTCCCGATCACTCTTGATGAGGCGACGCTCGTGGCCGATGCGGCGCGGGCCGAAGCGCAACGTCATGGCTGGCCCATGGTGGTCGTCATTACCGACAGCGGCGGCCATCTCGTTCTGTTGTACCGTCTCGATCAGGCGCAGCACGGCAGCGTGCTTGTTGCGCAGCAGAAGGCGAAGACAGCCGTCGATTTCAGGCGGCCGACGGGGGCGTTCGAATCCGCGTTGGCGGACGGCGGCCTTCACTTGCGGCTGCTGGGCATGACCAACCTGACGCCTCTGGAGGGCGGCCTTCCGATCCTGCGAGACGGCAGGGTGATCGGGGGGATCGGCGTATCGGGTATGCAGTCAACCCAGGATGCGCAGGTTGCCGCGGCAGGTCTTGCGGCCTTCGGTGCCTGACGCCTCCAAAGGGCGTATGAGCCACTGCCCCATAGCCATTAAGTCTCGGGGCGGATTGCGGGAATTTGGCGGCTGGCGAGGGCGGAATCCGGGTCCAGCCGGGCTTCCCCTGGCGGCCCGCATGGCCTAAGACGCTGCAACGCAAAAATCCCCCCAAAAAGACCCCATGATCCGCCTCGACAACGTCAGCAAGCAAGCCGGCCACCAGATCCTGTTCATCGAAGCCTCGGCCGCCCTCAACAAGGGCGAGAAGATCGGCCTCGTAGGCCCGAACGGGGCCGGCAAGACCACGCTATTCCGGATGATCGCCGGTGAGGAACTGCCCGACGAAGGGCAGGTCTCGACCGATCGCGGCATCACCATCGGCTATTTCAGCCAGGATGTCGGCGAGATGAGTGGCCGCAGCGCGGTCGCCGAGGTCATGGACGGGGCGGGTCCGGTCAGCGAGGTCGCAAGCGAGCTGCGCGAGCTCGAAGCCGCGATGGCCGATCCTGACAAGGCCGACCAGATGGACGAGATCATCGCTCGCTACGGAGAGGTGCAGCACCGTTTCGAGGAGCTCGACGGCTACGCGCTCGATGGCCGGGCGCGCGAGGCGCTCAACGGTCTCGGCTTCAGCCAAGAGATGATGGAGGGCGACGTCGGCAAGCTCTCCGGCGGCTGGAAGATGCGCGTGGCGCTGGCCCGCATCCTCCTGATGCGGCCCGACGTCATGCTGCTCGACGAGCCGAGCAACCATCTCGATATCGAGAGCCTGATCTGGCTGGAAAAATTTCTGCACGATTACGAAGGCACGCTCTTGATGACCTCGCACGACCGCGAGTTCATCAACCGCGTGATCTCGAAAGTGATCGAGATCGATAGCGGCTCGCTCACCACCTACACCGGCGATTACGAGTTCTACGAGCAGCAGCGCGCGCAGAACGAGAAGCAACAGCAGGCCCAGTTCGAGCGCCAGCAGGCGATGCTCGCCAAGGAGATCAAGTTCATCGAGCGCTTCAAGGCGCGCGCCTCGCACGCGGCCCAGGTGCAGAGCCGGGTCAAGAAGCTCGACAAGATCGAGCGGGTCGAGCCGCCGCGCCGCCGCCAGACGGTGGCCTTCGACTTCCCGCCGGCGCCGCGCTCCGGCGAGGACGTCGTCGCGCTCAAGAACGTCTACAAGGGTTACGGCAGCAAGCGCATCTATGACGGTCTCGATTTCATGATCCGCCGCAGGGAGCGCTGGGCGGTGATGGGCGTCAACGGCGCCGGCAAGTCGACGCTGCTCAAGCTCATCGCCGGTGCGAGCGAGCCGGACGAGGGCACGGTCGCGGTCGGCGGCAGTGTGAAGATGGGCTATTTCGCCCAGCATGCGATGGACCTGCTCGACGGCGAGCAGACGGTGTTTCAATCACTCGAATACGCGTTTCCGACCGCGGGGCAGGGGAGCTTGCGCGCGCTCGCCGGCTGCTTCGGCTTCTCCGGCGACGATGTCGAGAAGCGCTGCCGCGTGCTCTCGGGCGGCGAGAAGGCGCGACTTGTGATGGCCAAGATGCTGTTCGATCCGCCGAACTTCCTGGTGCTGGACGAGCCGACCAACCATCTCGACCTCGCCACCAAGGAGATGCTGATCACGGCGCTGTCGGATTTCGAGGGCACCATGCTGTTCGTCTCGCATGACCGGCATTTTCTTGCGACTCTTTCGAACCGGGTGCTGGAGTTGACGCCGGAGGGCATCCACCAGTTCGGCGGCGGCTACACCGAATACGTCGCGCGGACCGGACAAGAGGCGCCGGGGTTGCGGAGCTAGCGTTTCGCGGCGTGCCTTGACGCGCTGACGCCACCCGTTACGCTCCTTCAAAAAGGGAGCGAAACAACCATGAAGCAACTGCGGATCGGCGACATCACCATCGATGCGGTGATCGAGCGGGAAGGGCCGTGGCGGCGGCCGCAAGACTTTTTCCCGGCTTATGACGACGGTGTGTTCAAGCACCATCTACCGACGATGGAGCCGGAGGTGTTCGACGCCGCGCGCGGCATGATGGTCATCACCTACCAGACCTTCGTGGTGCGCACGCCGCGCTACACCATCCTGGTCGACACCTGCACCGGCGAGGACAAGGGCCATCCGCCGCCGTTCGACTTTCCCGGCAAGGAGCGCTGGCGCAACGAGCTGTTCGCGCTCGGCATCGGTTTTGAGCAGATCGACTATGTCTTCTGCACCCATCTGCACATCGACCACACCGGCTGGAATACAACGTTGCGCGACGGCCGCTGGGTGCCGACGTTTCCGAACGCGAAATACGTCTTCCACAAGGGCGAGTATGCGGCCTGGGAGGCCGAGAACGCTGAAGGTAACAACCCGCCCGGCACCGTCTTCCGCGACAACTGCCTGCCGATCGTCGAGGCAGGCCAGGCGCTATTGGTCGACGACGATTATGCGTTGGACGATACGGTCACGTTGACGCCGACGCCGGGGCATTCGCCCTGTCATTGCTGCGTGAACATCTTTTCGAAGGGGCAGCGCGCCGTGGTCGCGGGCGACCTCATGCATCACCAGATCCAGTGCCGCGAGCCGGATTGGTCGGCCAAGCCCGATTGGGATGCAAAGCAGTCAGCGGTGTCGCGGCGAAAGTTCTTCGCTTCCGTCGCCGACACCGACACGCTGATCCTGCCGATCCATTTTCCGACGCCGACGGTGGGCCTCATCAAGCCGCTCGGCGCCGCGTTCGACTACCGGTTCAGGCGGGAGTGAGGTGCTTCACCTCGCCCCGCTTGCGGGGAGAGGTCGAATTTGCGCAAAGCGCAAATTCGGGTGAGGGGCAGGGCTATCGCATATGAAGAAAAGCGTGGCGGACAGCTTGCCTGCGGCCCATCCTTCGAGACGCCCGCCTACGGCGGGCCCTCAGGATGAGGTCGCGTTTTGC
>NZ_JALJRD010000023.1:0-68444 GCF_024519875.1 Bradyrhizobium sp. Bra64
AGCGGGCGTCTCGAACCATGCAGGCCGAGCTCTTTCGGAAACCTCCCGCTGTCATCTGCCATAGCCCTGCTGATACGCCCAGGCCCTCCCCGTATAGGACGTCGCACCGCTTTTCGCCCGCGCCTCGAGCTGGTAGATTGACGCGATTACTCTGAAGAATTTGGCTTTGGGGAATTTTGATGCGCGCGAGCTTTTTCAATCGCGTCCTGACGGTGACGATGCTGGCCGCGGCCCTGTTCGTTGCCACGGTTGCAGCGGCATCGGCCGAGAAGCGAGTCGCGCTGGTCGTCGGCAACTCCGCCTACAAGAACATCACGCCGCTGGACAACCCGTCCAGGGACGCGAGCCTGATGGCGGAGACGCTTGGACTGCTCGGCTTCGCGCTGGTCGGTGGCCGCGCCCAGCACGATCTCGACAAGGGCGCGATGGACCTCGCGGTGCAGAGCTTCGGGCGGCAGGTGCAAGGTGCCGATGTCGCGCTGTTCTATTATGCCGGCCACGGCGTGCAGGTCGCGGGCTCGAACTATCTCGTGCCGGTCGGTGCCAATCCCACGCGCGAGGCCGACGTCGATTTCCAGATGACCGACGTCAACCTCGTGCTGCGCCAGATGCAGGGATCGGGCACGCGCCTCAACCTCGTGATCCTCGACGCCTGCCGCAACAACCCCTTTGGTTCACGCGGCCTGCGGTCGTCAGATGGCGGCCTAGCGCAGATGCGCGCGCCCGAGGGCACGCTGATCTCCTATGCGACGCAGCCCGGCAACGTCGCGCAGGACGGCAGCGACGGCCACAGCCCCTACACCAAGGCGCTGGCCGCGACGGTCCGGACCGCCGGTCTCGACGTCTTCCAGACCTTCAACCAGGTCGGCCTCGCCGTGAAGCGCGCCACGTCAGGCGCGCAGCAGCCCTGGGTGTCGTCCTCGCCGATCGACGGCACCTTCTATTTCGTGGCCCCGACGCAAACCGCACCGCCGCAGGTGGCCGCAATGCAGCCCGATCCGCTTCCGGCAGAGCGGCTGCGCGCCGACCCCGACCGCGTCCCCTTGCGTGATGCCGCCCTGCTGAGCGAGCTCAGCGAGCGGCTCTACGAGCTCAATTTCGACCCGGACACGGCCGACGGACTCACCCGCGCGATCACGAAACTCCAGCAGCGGATTTCCATGGCGCCCACGGGTGAGCCGACCGAAGGCCTGCTGCTGCGGATGCGCAAGATGGAGGATCTGAAGCCGTGGGGCTCGATCGTCTACGGGCCCGACGACAGCAAATGGGGGATATCGTGGAATCACGCCTCGCGGCGCGCGGCGGTGGCGGACGCGCGCGGCAATTGCGCCGACGCCAAATGTCCGATCGAGCTTTCCTTTTACGGCAAGAGCTGCGGCGCCTTCGCGATATCGGACAAGTCCTGGTCGCTGGTCCAGCGCGACAGCGTCCAGCGCGCCAGGGACGCCGCGCTTGACGAATGCGGAAAGGCTGGCAAAGCTTGCCGCATTATCGGATCCGTCTGCGCCGACGGCTCCGGCCGCTGATACGATTTTCATTTTGGATTTTTGCTCATGCCCAATGCCGCCACCCGGACGTTCGCTTTCGCCTTCCTGCTCACCGCCTCCGCCTCATCGTCCGCGCTCGCGCAGTCCGGCAGCGCCGGCGGCTCGATCGGCAATGACGAGAAGTCGCTGTCCGGCTCGCGCTCTGACCGTTCGGCCGAACCGGCGCCTTCGGCGCGACGCAGCAAGCCGGCCGAGGAGCCACGCGCGTCGTCGCGGCGAAGCGGCGGTGGGGGTGGCGGCGGTGGCGGTTTTGACGGCGCCTGGATGGTCGTCAGCGTCGGCTGCGGCGGCACCACGTCCGGCGCGGTCGTGGTCTCCTCGGGCAAGGTCATCGGCCAGGGCGTCACCGGCACCGTCAGCCCAAGCGGATCGGTCAGCACGTTCGGCCAAGGCGAGGGTGTGACATTCACGGGCGCCGGCCGCCTCGGAGCGCGCAGCGGTTCCGGCACCTTCCGACGCTCCGACGGCTGCGGCGGAACCTGGACCTCGACCAAGCAATAACAGCAAAAAAGCCTGGCTGCGGGGCGGAACGAACGGCGCGCAGGCCCAATTCAGGCCACATCCTCTCCGGATTTGCGGCTCATTGCCACCCAAGTCTTTGACGAGAAAGGGCTGGTTAAGAGTTGCGTCATGCGTAACCGGGAGACCAGGATGGGCAACCGCACCGCAAAGTTCATATCCGCGCTTGCGGGCAGCATCATTGCAGGTGCGCCGCTGGCCGCCGTGTCGCAGACTGCGCCCACGGCAACGAGCACGGCAAATGCCGCGAGCGACTGCCTTGCCTCGCCAAAGGGCGCTGCGCCGCAGGGCCAGCACTGGCATTATCGCCTCGAGCGCGCCACCAAGCGGCAATGCTGGTATCTGCGTGCCGAAGGCGGCAAGGACAATGCAAAAACCGTACAGACCGCGCAGGCTGCGCCCGACGCGCCGACAGCCGATTCAGCAGCGCCGCAGCCGCACTCGGTGCAGGATGCCCGCGCCGAATATCTGACGCCGCAGAGCCCCGCAGCGCCGAAGGTGCCCGCACCGGCGGCGCCGACGCAACAAGCTGCGAGCCCCGCCGCCGACGACAGCGCGCAGCAGCCTGCCGTTGCGACGCGTTGGCCCGATGCGTCCACGTCGCCCGCACCGCAGCCGGCGCCCGCTCCTGTCACGACGACGGCACAGCCGAGTGCAAAGCCGTCGAAATCCCCTGCTCCGATGGCTCTGGCCGCGGCAGACAGCACCGCCGACAAGCCGGCCGGCTCGCTCCAGATGCTGCTGCTCGTGATCGGCGGCGCCCTGGCGCTTGCCGGCATCCTCGCCAGCATCGTCTACCGCTTCGCCGCCCGCGGACGCATCCGCGTCCAGGCCGCCGACCATCGCCGCGTCAACTGGGACAATTTTGAACCGCACGATCACGGCGACGGCCGTGCGCCCTGGCTCAACGCAACCGACATCGCACCGCGCGCGCAGCAGCCGCGCCCGATCGATTTCGATGCTGTACGCCCCCCACTCTCGCAGCTCAAAGCCTTGGCGCCCGAAGCCTTGCAGCCCAAACCCTTGGAGCCCAAACCCTTGCAGCTGGCCGCGATTGATCGTGAGATCGAAGTGATCGACGCGCGTGAGCCGCTGGCCCGCAACGCGGCCGCAGAACTCGACGAGGCCGATGTGTTCAGCGGAGAGTTCGAGATCGAGGCGTCTGCGCCCCGGCTCGCGGCCAACGAGGCTCATGACGAAGAGCCGGCCGATCGCGATGAGGCTGAGGCAATTGATGACGCCGTCGACGTCGACGTGATCACGGCGATGCTGGAACGGCTGGCGCAGGACGGGCCGCGCCTGTCGCAGCCTAGCCTTGAAGCTGGCCTTGCAGACCGCGCACGAAACCCACGAGGCCAGTCCGCCGCTCGCGCTTGAGGCGCTCGGCCTTCAGGATGGATTGCACCTCGGAAAAGGCGTCATCGACGTTGTGGTTGATGACGATGTAGTCGTACTCGGCCCAGTGGCTCATCTCGTGGCTGGCGCGGCTCATGCGCTTGCGGATCACCTCGTCGGAATCCTGCGCGCGCGAGTGCAGCCGCTTCTCGAGATCGGCCGCCGAGGGCGGCAGGATGAAGACGCTGACGACGTCGGCGCGCGCCTTCTCGCGCAATTGCTGCGTGCCCTGCCAGTCGATGTCGAACAGCACGTCCTGCCCCGCCGACAGCGCCGCCTCGACCGGCGCGCGCGGCGTGCCGTAGCTGTTGTCGAACACGGTCGCCCATTCCAGCAGCTCGTCGCCCTTCACCATCGCATCGAAGCGGGGCTTGTCGACGAACAGATAGTCGCGGCCGTCGACCTCGCCGGGCCGCATCGGCCGCGTGGTGGCAGACACCGACATTCGCAGGCCGGGCATCCGCTCGATCAGCAGACGCGACAGCGTCGTCTTGCCCGCGCCCGAGGGCGAAGACAGCACGAACATCAATCCGCGCCGCTCGACACCGTCAGTTCCGTGACCGCCCGTCGTCATCGATCACTCCAGATTCTGGACCTGCTCGCGGAATTGCTCGACCACGTTCTTCATGGCGAGCCCCGTATTGGTCAGCTCGATGTCGTTAGACTTCGAGCAGCAGGTGTTGACCTCGCGGTGAAACTCCTGCGCCAGGAAGTCGAGCTTGCGGCCGATCGGGCCGCCCTTGCCGATCAGCTCGCGTGCCTGCGCGATATGCGAGGCGATGCGGTCGAGCTCCTCGCGGATGTCGGCCCTGGTCGCGATCAGGATCGCCTCCTGCATCAGGCGGTCGGAATCGAAACGGTCGGAGGTGTCGAGGAGGCTGGCGATCTGTTCGGCGAGCCTGGCCTTGATCGCCTCGGGCTTGCGGCCGGGCGCAGCCTCGGCCTTCTTCGCCAGCTGCTCGACCTCGTCCACCCGCAGCGTCAGGATCTGCCCGAGCGAGGTGCCCTCGCGCTTGCGCATCTCGACGAGATCGGCGAGTGCCTGGTCGAAGGCGTCGGCTGCAGCAGTGCGCGCGGCCTTGTCCTCCTCCTCGTCGCCCTCGGGCTCGGCGACCTCAATGACACCCTTGATGGCCAAAAGTCCGTCGACGCTCGGCGCGACCGCGTCGACCTTGCCGGCGATCACGGCTGCGGCCTTCAGGACGGCGTTGAGGACATCCTCGTTGACACGGACGGACGCCGCGGCATTGGCGCGCTTGACGGTCAGATTGGCGTAGACGGTGCCGCGCGACAACAGCTCGGCGGCGCGCTTCTTGGCATGAGCCTCGAGCTCGTCGAACCCCTGCGGCAGCCGCACGCGCAAGTCAAAGCCCTTGGCGTTGACCGACTTCAATTCCCATTCGAACGTATACGGCCCGCTAGCGCCGTGGCTTCGGGCAAAGCCCGTCATGGACGACAACGCCATCAGGTCAATTTCTCCAGAAACACGGGATTCGCGGGCCCATCAAGGCACGCGAATCTTAAGACTATTTTGCAGGAAAGTGGAATCCGCAAAGTCCCGCAGGCAGGTCTGCGGTTGACAGGTCTGCGCCGGGTTAGCGCTGGACCACCGGGGGCGAGGTCTGCACCGCGCCCTGCCGGGCGGGCGCGGGGCGCGCCGCAGGCGGCTTCTTCTGCTGGCTGGGCCGAGCCGGCGTGGTCGCGGTCGGCGTGTCGGCGGCGCTGGGCGCGGCGGCGGCCGGCGGCGGCGCGTCCTCGGCCGGCTCGACCGTGTCGTTCTGGATCTGCTTCTCCATCGCGCGGAGCTTGGCGACGTTCTTCTGGTGCGCGTCGTAGGTCTCGGTGAAGGCATGCCCGCCGGTGCCGTCGGCGACGAAATAGAGGTCGCGGGTGCGGGCCGGGTTGGCGGCGGCCTCGAGCGAGGCGCGGCCGGGATTGGAGATCGGCCCCGGCGGCAGTCCCTCGATCACATAGGTGTTGTAGGGCGAAGGCTGCGTGATCTCGCTGCGCTTGATCGGACGGCCGAGCGTGCCCTTGCCGCCGACGAGGCCATAGATGATCGTGGGATCGGACTGCAGCTTGATCCTCTGCTTCAGGCGGTTGACGAACACCGCGGCGACGCGGCTGCGCTCGTCCGGCTTGCCGGTTTCCTTCTCGACGATCGAGGCCAGCGTCACCAGTTGCTCAGGAGTTTTGACCGGGATGTCCTGGCTGCGGCGCTCCCAGATCTCGGACAGCACGCGCTTGTGCGCCTGCTGCATGCGCTGGACCACCTGGTCACGCGGGGTCCCGCGCGGGAACTTGTAGGTTTCCGGCAACAGCGTGCCCTCGCGCGGCAGCTCACGCACGCTGCCGGTGAAGATGTCGTTGTCGGACAGCCGCGCCACGATCTGCTCGGAGGTCAGGCCCTCCGGGATCGTGACGGCATGCTGCACCACCTTGCCCTCGACGATGGTGGCGATGACGTCGCGCAAGGATGCGTTCTTCTGGAACGAGTACTCGCCGGGCTTGAGATCCGAACTCGCCTTCAACGCAGCAACGCTGGCGATGAACACCCACGGATTGACGTCGGTCACGCCTTCCCGGTTCAGCGTCTCGGCGATGTCGCGCTTGCCCGCACGCTGCGGAATGTTGACGATCTTGTCGTCCTTCAGCGGCCCTGGCGCCTCGAGCACCTGCCGGCCGTAATAATAGACGCCGCCGGCGCCGATCATCGCGATCAGCAGCAGGGTGATGATGGCGTTGCCGACGATCACGAAAGGATTGCGCGCGCGGTCCGATCGCTTCGGCGGCGGCGGGACCTGCTCGGGCTCGAGCGCTGCCCGCGGACTCCGCGGCGAAATGGGCGGCCTTTCACTCATCGATGCAACCTGAATCCTGCCGGTTCAATCGCGGCCCGACGATCGCTTGCCGAGCCAGATGCACGCGCCCACTTCCATGACTATCGCCGAATGCGGCAAAACGGTGGATTCGTCGCAACAACAAACTAATGGTCCAGACGCCGGACGATCACCGACGCGTTGGTACCGCCAAAACCGAAAGAATTCGACAACGCGATGTTGACTTCACGCTTCTTCGCCGTGCGCGGCACGAGATCGATCGCAGTTTCGACCGACGGATTTTCCAGGTTGATGGTCGGCGGCACGACATTATCGCGAATCGCCAGAACGGCGAAGATCGCCTCGATCGCGCCGGCTGCACCGAGCAGATGTCCGGTCGACGACTTGGTCGAGGACATCGCGACCTTGGATGCTGCATTGCCGAGCAGACGTTCGACAGCCCCGAGTTCGATCTCGTCACCGAGCGGTGTCGAGGTGCCGTGGGCGTTGATGTAGTCGAGATCGGACGCCGTGATGCCGGCGCGCTTGAGCGCGGCGGCCATGCTGCGGAAGCCGCCATCGCCATCGGGTGCCGGCGAGGTGATGTGATAGGCATCGCCCGAGAGGCCGTAGCCGACCACCTCCGCATAGATCTTCGCGCCGCGGCGCCGGGCGTGCTCGAGTTCTTCCAGGACGAGGACGCCGGCGCCCTCGCCCATCACGAAGCCGTCACGGTCCTTGTCGTAAGGACGCGAGGCCTTCTCGGGCGTGTCGTTGAAGCCGGTGGAGAGCGCACGCGCGGCGTTGAAGCCGGCAATGCCGATGCGGCCGATCGGCGATTCAGCGCCGCCGGCGACCATCACGTCGGCATCGCCGAGCGCGATCAGCCGGGCGGCATCGCCGACGGCATGTGCGCCGGTCGAGCAGGCCGTAACCACCGAATGGTTCGGCCCCTTCAGCCCGTGCGCGATCGAGACGTAGCCGGAAGCGAGATTGATCAGGCGGCCCGGGATGAAGAACGGTGAGACCCGGCGCGGTCCGCGCTCCTTCAGGAGGATCGCGGTGTCGGCAATGCCGTTGAGGCCGCCGATGCCGGACCCGATCATGGTGCCGGTGGCGCACTTGTCCTCTTCGGTCTCGGGATGCCAGTTGGCATCGTCGAGCGCCTGGCCGGCCGCAGCCATGCCGAAGATGATGAAGTCGTCGACCTTGCGCTGGTCCTTCGGCTCCATCCACTTGTCGGGATTGAAGGTGTCGTTCGTTCCGTCACCACGCACGACCGTGCAGGCGATCTTGGTCTGCAGATCGGAGACGTCGAAGCTCTCGATCCTGCGCGCACCGCTTTCGCCGTTGAGGATGCGTTTCCAGGTCGGTTCGACGCCACAGCCGAGTGGCGACACCATGCCGAGACCCGTGACGACAACCCGCCTCATATCTGAAAACTCCGTATCGAAAGATTCGCGGCCAATAACAAGAAACCGGCTGACCGCTGGGAAGCGGCCCGTCCGGTTTCAATGTTGTCCCCGCGAAATTGAAGAGCCTTAGCTCTTCGCGTTCTTCTCGAGAAACTTCGTCGCGTCGCCGACGGTGAGAATCGTCTCCGCGGCGTCGTCCGGAATCTCGCAACCGAATTCTTCTTCGAACGCCATCACCAGTTCGACGGTGTCCAGACTGTCGGCGCCGAGGTCGTCGATGAAGCTCGCAGCGTCGACAACCTTCTCGGGTTCAACACCAAGGTGTTCGACCACGATCTTCTTAACCCGCTCGCCAATGTCACTCATTGCTTAACCTCGTGTTGTTCCCTGTAGACCCGACCCCCCGGGACGATACGAGCCGTCGTGGTCGTTTGACTGCCTTCGCTTACGAACTTTGATTTGGCCCCATCCTAACCGATGCAGGGCCCGGCGAACGACGGCCAAGGCTCAGCATCGCCAATATACAGGGTTTCAAAAACCTGCAATGGCGTTCTTTGCCCATCCGTTGAAGGTCCGGTTATCATACTTCAATTGCCTTGACTACAAGCCTCATTTCGCTCCGGAAACGGCCGTTTGCCGCATCCGGCCCGCCCCGAGGGGCGGCGCGGAGCGAGGCGTCAGATCATGGGTCAGATCATGGCCATGCCGCCGTTGACATGGATGGTTTGGCCGGTGACGTAGGCAGCTTCGTTCGAACTCAGGTAGACGGCGGCCGCCGCAATGTCCTCAGGCGTCCCCAGGCGGGCAGCCGGAACCTTGGTCAGAATCATTTCGCGCTGCTTGTCGTTGAGCGCATCGGTCATCGGCGTCTTGATGAAGCCGGGCGCGATGCAGTTCGCGGTGACGCCGCGCTTGGCGTACTCGGCACCCAGCGTCTTCATCATCCCGATCAGGCCCGCCTTCGAGGCCGTATAATTACCTTGCCCGGGATTGCCGGTGACGCCGACCACCGAGGTGATGGCGATGATGCGGCCGAAGCGCTTGCGCATCATCAGTTTGGTCGCGGCGCGCGCGAGGCGGAAGGTCGCAGTCAGATTGACGTTGATGACCTCATCCCAGTCCTCGTCACGGAGCTGCACGAAGAGGTTGTCGCGGGTGATGCCGGCATTGGCGATGAGGATGTCGACCTGTCCCATCGCAGCTTCCGCGGCGGGCACCAGCGCCTCGACCTCGTCCGCCTTGGAGAGATTGCAGGGCAGCACATGGCTACGCTCGCCGAGCTTGCCGGCAAGCTCATCCAGCACTTCCTTCCGCGTGCCCGAAATCGCTACGGTGGCGCCCTGCGCGTGCAGCGCCTGCGCGATCGCGCCGCCGATGCCGCCAGTTGCGCCGGTGACGAGCGCCTTTTTGCCAGTCAGATCGAACATCGATAACTCCTTCAAAGCACGATCCGGAAAAGCGTGCAGAAGTTGTCCGGAAAGATCGTGCGCAAACTTAAAGAACTGAAGCGCGATGACGAACCATCGCGCGTTAGCCCTGCTTCGCAGCGGCCAATGCATCCCTGGCGGCGGCAATGTCGTTCGGCCCGCCGACCGCAACCCCGACGGCACCGTCCGCAATGCGCTTGACGAGTCCCGTCAGCACCTTGCCGGCGCCGATCTCGAAGAAACGGGTGACGCCCTGCCCCGCCATGTAGGCGACCGACTCGCGCCAGCGCACAGTGCCGGTGACCTGCTCGACCAGACGGCGGCGGATCTCGTCGGGATCGGTAATCGCGCGCGCCAGCACGTTCGACACCAGCGGCGCCACCGGCGCCCTGATCGTAACCTTGGCCAGCGCCTCGGCCATCGCGTCCGCAGCCGGCTGCATCAGCTTGCAATGGAACGGCGCGGACACCGGCAGCAACATCGCGCGCTTGGCACCCTTGGTCTTGGCGATCTCGACGGCGCGATCGACCGCGGCCTTGTCGCCGGAGACGACCACCTGCCCGCCGCCATTGTCGTTGGCGGCCTGGCAGACCTGCCCCTGCGCCGCCTCGTGCGCGACCTCCATGGCGGCCTCGTAGTCGAGGCCGAGCAGAGCGGCCATCGCGCCGGCGCCGACCGGCACCGCTTTTTGCATTGCGAGACCGCGAGTGCGAAGCAGCCGCGCGGTGTCGGAAATCGTCAGGCTGCCGGCCGCAGCCAGGGCCGAGTATTCACCGAGCGAGTGGCCAGCGACGAAGGTCGCGTCCCGCCCCACGGAAAAACCGGCTTCAGCCTCAAGCACACGCAATGTGGCAACAGACACCGCCATCAGGGCCGGCTGGGCGTTTTCGGTGAGCTGAAGGGTTTCGGCCGGGCCTTCCCAGATGGTCGCCGTCAGCCTCTCCCCAAGCGCGGCATCGACCTCGTCGAACACGGCGCGCGCCACCGGAAATGAGTCGGCGAGAGCCTTGCCCATGCCAACCGCCTGGGAACCCTGCCCTGGAAATGTGAATGCAGCCGTCATCGGCGCTCCCTGCTTGTCGGGCGTGATCTCTGCGAGAACCGGCAGCCGATTACGCACGGCCTTAGGCCATGGTTCCGGATCATGCTCCAAAGGGGGCCGTAGACACTGTCCGGGGTCGGACTGTCAAGCCAAGATGGGAACTTCGACCGGCATTCAACCGGGAACGCGCCCCCTTAAAATCCGCCGGCGGTCTGGTTGGCATCGACCTCCGACCCGGCCTGCGCGCGGCGTGCGCTGTTCACCAGTTGACCCGGCCGGTCGTCGCGGTTCGGCTTCGCCGTCGCAAGCCGCAGCACGGCCGCATAGCCCGGCTGCACCTCCATGCGGCCGGCGTGCCGGCTCGCGCTCAGCAGGCGATGCACCTTCGGCAGATTGTAGCAGGGCACGTAGAACAAGAGATGATGCTCGAGGTGATAGTTCACGTAATACGGCGCGATGAACAGGCGCTCGAGAAAATTGGCGTAAGTGGTGCGGGTGTTGCGCAGGGGATCGCTGCTGTCGGGGACGACGGCGTGCTCGGCAATGTTGCGGATGCGGGTGATGACCATCATCCATGTGAGCAGCGGCACCAGCCATAGCAGCGGATAGGCCCACCACACACCGGCCGCCGCAAGCGCTGCGAACATCGCCGCATTGACGAGGCATTGCGGCCCGAGCTGCTCCCGGAAATGCGCCGCGCGCTGCCGCCACGACCAGTCCTTCGGACCGAGCGCATTGAGCAGTTGCGCCTTGCGCTGCTGGTAGCCGGTCTGCCCGGTGATGTCCCGAATGAACTTGCGGCGGTAGCTCAGCTTCGTGATCGGAAACGGCGCCGACAGCACGAGATCAGGATCGTCCTCCTGCTGGGTGCGCGCATGATGCTGAAGGTGATAGCGCCGGTAGCTTCGCGTCTCCGCGAAGAGTGGATAGGCGCAAAACCACTGGCTCAGGGCCAGATTGGTCTTCTCGTCGGCGGACAGGCAACCATGCGCACCGTCATGCATCAGGATCGCGAGCCCAAGCTGGCGCGAGCCGATGATGGCGACGGCGAGAACATAGGTGACCGGATTTGGCCACCACGCGACCAGTGCGATCGCACCGATGATCAATGCCCATGCGTGGGCGATCAGTGCGACACCTTTCCACGTCACGCGCTGGCGCACGTCGGCGAGCTGATCGTCGGTCAGGAAATCACGGGCACGCATGCGAAGCGCGGTCATGGCCTACCCTCCTCGTTCGAATTGCTTGATGCAGTGTGCGCGTCGACGAGGCGCAGGCGCGCGGCGTCGCCGACGGATTTCGCCTGCTCGCCGAGCACGCGGAGCATCTCGGCACAGAGCTCCTCGGGCGAACGGCCCATGGCGTAACCCTCGAGGATGATGCCGATGGCGACGGCCCAGAACCGCCGGGAGCTTTCGTCGGGCGCACGCAGGGAGCGCCAGCCGTGCCGCTCCACCTGACTGGCATAGGCCCGCGCGCCCTCGCTGTGCAGACGCTCGATGGTGCGCTCGACCAGCGGTGCGATATCCTGGCGCCGCCGTGTCAATGTCAGGGCTTCGGCGAAGAAAGCGACAGAATCGCTCGCCGTTACGGTCTCGGCCAGCGCATGGGTGTATTCCCGTGGCGTGCGCGCCTTCAGCGCCGCCTGCTCCGTCTTTCGCGCCAGATACAGCAGCTCGCGGCAGGCGCATTCGACGAACAGCGCCTCCTTGGTGCGGAAGTAATAGGTGATCTGGCTCGGGAAGGCGTCTGCAGCGGCCGCGATGTCGGTGATCGCGGTGCCCGACAGCCCCCGCTCCCGGAACATCGGGCTCGCGGCATCCAGCAGCAGCGACCGCATCTTGCGGCCTGCCGAGCGCGTGGCGCGCGCGGTATGCTTGGGGTCGCCAGCCGCCTCAAACGGCTCATGAACCGACTTTTCCGCCATGGAGCCCTCTTGCTCGTTTATTTGTATGACATACAAACAAATAGATCAAGCTGGATTGTGGTATGAAAGGACCGGCCCAATGCCGTTGGACGGGAACCGTCCGGGCGAATAGCCGCCTGCATCCTTGCCAAGTCGGCCAAAATCCGTATAAGGCGCGCATCCGCAGACCCCGGCCGGGAGCTGAACGGACGGTCTCAGCAAATCATTCGTGATTTTGGTGTGGCAGGGCCAGTCGGCCCGTCGTCCCGTGTTTCCGCCTTCTGAGCTTAATCCCAGAGTCCTTTCCGAAGGCCTCTTAAGGGCTTGACGCCGGGCGATGCGCCAACATGAGGAAAGGACCACCATGGCTCTCTATGAGCATGTTTTTCTCGCGCGTCAGGACGCGAGCACGCAGCAGGTCGAAGAGCTGACTGCGCAGATGACCGGCATCGTCGAGGGTCTCGGCGGCAAGGTCACCAAGACCGAGAACTGGGGCGTGCGCTCCCTCACCTACCGCATGAACAAGAACCGCAAGGCGCACTTCGTGCTGCTCAACATCGACGCGCCGTCCGCCGCGATCGCCGAGATCGAGCGCCAGGAGCGCATCAGCGAGGATGTGATCCGCTATCTCAGCGTCCGCGTCGAAGAACTCGAGGAAGGCCCGTCCGCGATGATGCGCAAGGCCGACCGCGACCGCGAGCGTGACGACCGTGGCGGCGGCTTCCGGGGTGATCGCGAAGGCGGTGGCTTCCGTGGCGACCGCGAAGGCGGTTTCCGTGGCGGCGATCGCGACGGTGGTGGCTTCCGCGGTGACCGCGGTCCGCGCCGTCCGCGCGACGAAGCTGAAACCTCAACGCCGGATGCGGAGTAAGATCAATGGCTGAAGCTGGTGCACGCCGTCCGTTTTTCCGTCGTCGCAAGAGCTGCCCTTTCACGGGTGCGAACGCTCCGAAGATCGACTACAAGGACTCCAAGCTGTTGATGCGTTACGTCTCCGAGCGCGGCAAGATCGTGCCGAGCCGCATCACCGCGGTGTCCGCGAAGAAGCAGCGTGAGCTCGCCCGCGCCATCAAGCGCGCGCGCTTCCTGGGCCTGCTGCCCTACGTCATTCGCTAAGACGAACTCGGCCGGCGACGACATCGCCGCCGGCCGCACTCCAAAACGCGATGAATCATCATCGCGCTTTGGGTTGTCGTTTGAGCATGATCTTTCCGGAAAACCGCTGCACACTTTTCCGGATCATGCTTGAGTTTCATAAGGCTTCCGGGTCGTCCGGTCGCCGATGGTTGGGGCAAGACGCCTCTAACCGCTCGAAGGGAGCGGGACAGCTGATGATGGCCTTTGGACTGATAGCCCTGATCGCCGGCGCTGCGTCGGCCCTGATGTTCGCCTCGATCATTTCGGGCGCGCTGGTCTCGCTCGTCCTGTTCTATCTCGCACCGCTGCCGCTGATGGTCGCCTCGATCGGCTGGGGACCGCTTTGCGCGACGCTCGGCGGCATCGCTGCCGCGCTCGGTCTCGGCGCCCTGTTCGGACTGCCCTACTGCATCGCCTTCGCCGTCACCGTCGCACTGCCGGCCTGGTGGCTCGGCCATCTCGTCCTGCTCAGCCGGCTGGTGCCGGGCGCAGCGCCCGCCGCCGACGCCGCGCCGCCGGCCGAACCCGAGCTCGAGTGGTATCCGGTTGGCCGCATCCTGCTTTGGATTGCGGGCTTCGCCACGCTGACCACGATCGCCGCCCTGCTCACGCTCGGTACCGACGCCGAGACCATCACCGGCGCGCTGCGACGTGGCCTGATGCGCCTCCTCCGTACCGCCGACCCGCAGGCCTCCGGCGAAGCCGGCCAGTTCGTCGACGCGCTGGTAAATATCGCACCGGCCGCGGCCACCATCGTCGCGATGATGACGCTGACACTCAATCTCTGGCTCAGCGCCAAGGTGACCGCGACGTCGGGGCGGCTGCGACGTCCCTGGCCGGACCTGATGACGGCGGAGCTGCCGCCGATGACGCTCGTCGCGCTCTGCATCGCGATCGCCCTCTGCTTCACCGGCGGACTGCTCGCGATCGTCGCGCAGATCACCACGGCGGCGCTGATGATGGGGTATGCGCTGACCGGCTTTGCCGTGCTGCATACGCTGACGCTGGCACTGAAAAGCCGCACCTTCTGGCTCGGCTCGACCTACGCCGTCGTCGTCTTTTTCGGCTGGCCCGTCATTGCAATGGTCATCCTCGGCCTTGCGGATGCCGTGTTCGGCTTCCGCGAGCGCTTCCTGCGTATGCGCCAGCCACCGCCGCTGCCGACCCCCTGAGTTCAAGTCCGAAAATCCAACTCACTCAACACTTCAAAGGAGAACGAATATGGAAGTCATTTTGCTGGAACGCGTCAACAAGCTCGGTCAGATGGGCGAAGTCGTGAAGGTTCGCGACGGTTATGCCCGCAATTTCCTGCTCAAGCGCGGCAAGGCCCTGCGCGCCACCGCCGACAACCGTGCCAGGTACGACGGCATGAAGGCCGAGCTCGAGGCTCGCAACCTCCAGTCCAAGGGCGAGGCGTCCAAGGTCGCCGAGAAGATCCAGGGCAAGAACATCATCGTGATCCGGCAGGCCTCGGAAGCCGGCCAGCTGTTCGGCTCGGTCAACGTGCGTGACATCGTCGTGGCGTTCGAAGCCGACGGCGTTTCGCTGTCCCGCCCGCAGGTTCAGCTCGACGCGCCGATCAAGACCATCGGCAAGCACACCATCACGGTTGCGGTCCACCCCGAGGTCGAGGTCGAGATCAGTGTCACCGTGGCGCGCAGCCAGGACGAGGCCGAGCGCATCAACCGCGGCGAGGACATCTCGACCCGCAACGAAGACCGCGACGCGGCTGCCGAAGCGATCGCCGCCGCAGGCGAGTTCTTCGATCCGGAAGCCGAGCACGACGACGTCGAGCCGGCTCCGGCGGCAGAGACCGAGAAGTAAATACGCCTCATGCGCTGGCTTGACCCGCGCATCCATCAAAAGAGCCTTGCTCAAGAAGATGGATTGGGGTCAAGCCCGGCAATGACGACGGAAAATGGATCAGCCCGGCCGCCTCAGGCGGCCGGGCTGATCGTTTTGGCGGCGGCCTCCTCGCTCAGCATCGCGATCGAGGCAAGCGCAGTGGCCGTGTGCTTCTCGACACCGCCGCTGACGCAGTACACGTCGGCGGCGACCACCGCGACCTGACGGCCCGGCTTGATCACCCTTGCCCGGCAGATCAGCTTCTCGCCGACCGCAGGCGAGAGCAGATTGAGCTTGTATTCCGCCGTCAGTGCCGGCTGGCCGCGCGAAGTGGCCGCCGCGATCGTGGTCGCGTTGTCGACCAGGAAGGCGGTGACGCCGCCATGGAAGAAGCCGTGCTGCTGCAGCAGCTCCGGCCGGCGTTCGACCGCGATCGTGCAGGTGCCGCGCGACAATTCGGACAGCTCGGCGCCGACCAGGTTCATAAAGCCCTGCCGGCCGACATTGGCGTGGATGCGCTCGGCTACCGCCGCGAATTCGGGATCTGCTTCGGCTGGCATGGGCCTCTCCTCACGGCGTGTTGATACGATCGAGTGGCCGCAGCGCACGGCTGGCGCAGGCGATCAACGTCTCGGCCTCGGCGCGCGGATCGGTGCGGTCGCGTCCCGACAGGAAGGCGCGGCAAAAAATCTGCGCCGGACCGATGAGCTGGCTGACGAACATCGCCGGCGTCATCGGCAAAAGCTCTCCGCGCCCCACCAGCGGCCCGCGCCAGCGCTCGATGCCTTCGGCAAGGCGCGCATTCTGCGCGCGCTGGGCGTCGCGAACGTCCTCGCCCCATTCGCTGCGCGAGATATCGAACAGATAGCGCGCCTGGCGCCGGCTGGTGACGACCCAGTCGAGATGCGCCCGGATCAGGCCATCGATGCCCTGCCCGGCGTCAGGCAGAGGATCGAGCGCGGCCAGCATCGCGGCGTGATACTGCCGCAGCACGTCCAGGAACAGCGCACCGGCAAGCTCCTTCTTCGAGCCGAAGACGTGGAAGAAGCTGCCGTTGGAGGCGCGCGCCCGGGCGCGGATCGCAGCCACCGTGGCAGCCTCGAAGCCGACGCGGTCGAAGACGAAAAGCCCCGCCGCCAGCAGATCGTCGCGCACGCTCGCCGTCATCGGCGCCTCCTGGAGCATTACTCTAGAGCAGTGCTCTAGTCATGGTCAAGATGATGCGGAGGCCGCGATGAGCGCGGCTTCCGTTTGTCGAATAAAAATGGGGTGCGGCCTACCGCGAGATCGGCGGCGCCGGCGGTCCGGAAGATGACGCCGGCGGCGGGGCCGCAGCAGTCGCGGGCGGCGCCGGCTCCGGCGGCTTGGCTGCCGGTTCGGAGCTGGCGGCGGGCGCGGCCGGCTTGGGAGCCGCCTCTTCCGCCGGCTTGAGCTCAGCGGGCTTGGGTTCGGCAGGCTTGGGTTCGGCAGTGGCCGCTGCCGGCGGCGCCGGCGTCACCTGCGGCACCGGATCGGGCCGCAGCGCCGGCGTATCAGTGCCACGCGGCTCGACCTTGGCGCTCTCCGGCTTCGACTCGGCGGGTTTCTCCGATGCCTTGCCGCTGTCGGGCTTGGCCTCATCGCGACCGGGCTCGACCTTGGCGGTCTCGGGCTTGACGGTCTCGGGCTTGGACTCGTTCTTCTTGTCGTCGGCCTTCTTGTCGTCGGTGGCCGGCGTGGCGGCATCGGCCTTCGGCGCCTCTTCGGTCTCGGGCTTGCCGCGCTTGCTGAGACGCTTGGCCTTGCGGCCCTCCGGCGTGGCTTGCCCCTCGGGTTTTGCAGCTTCCTTGGCACCCTCCTCGCTCGGTCGCGCAGCACGCTTCTGGCGCGCGCCCTCGGCCGCCGGGGCGACAGCAGCCTCGCCTTCCGGCTTGGCGGCCTCCTGGGAGCGTTGGCGACGGCCATGATGCTCAGGATTGGTGCTCGCTTCCTTCTCCTTGGCGCCGTCCTTCTTGTCCTTGCCGTCCTTGCCGCCGTCCTTGGCCTGGTAGCGGGTGTCGGTGGCACCGTTGGAGACGAGGTAGGAGGCGAGGACGCCCGCCATGTCCGAGCTCGTGGTGTAGTGCTGGCGCAGGAATCCCGGCAGCGAACCCGGCGCCACGGACTTCAGAAGTCCGCGCGGGCTCTTGTGGCAGGCAGTGCAGGTCTGCGCAAAAATCTGGGACGGGCTTTTGCCGGCCTCGAGGTTCGTCGCCTGTGCAAGAGCGGCATCGGTCGCACCGAAGCCGATCAGAAGCAACACCGTCGCGAGGCTGAGCGCTCGGCTCGACATTCCCATCATCTCCACTGAATTCCGAGAGGTCCAGCCGGCAGAAGGCGCGGCGGCGGGTCACCTTTTAGCGGATTGAGCCGCGAATGGAAGCAGGCTCCACACGCAAGGATGTGATTAAGCGCTTTTGGAATATCGGCTGTGATCACAGCGCAATAGCAGACCGCAATGACGGCTCGCCAGTGCCCCGATGTTGAACTGATTTCTGCTCCACCCGCGACGCCATGGCGCACATGAGGCTGCTCAGACGAAAGGTCGCAGATGAATGATGGCCTAGTGGCGCAGGGTCGATATCTGGGAGAGGCGGAAAGAGGCTGTTAACGCCAGTTGCGCGCGCAATTCCACGATGACCTCGGGTGCGACCGGCTGGCGCCGGATTTCGGGACGTTCGGCGTGCTCCATGGCCGCGATCAGGCCCGACAGCCAAAGCCGGCTGCCTGCCTCGCTCCGCCAATTCTGGGGCTGCCGTTCTGGCCGCATCGCCTGCCTCGTCTCCCCGTTGGCGGATCACGGGATAAGTCCCTGCCCGCCTGCCTGTTCCGGCACTACCCCCGAAAGAATCCGGGGAGATGTGATCTGCTTCACATAAGTCTCGTCGGGCCTGGCTTAGACCGTCGCCATGAGCAAAGAGACCCAAACCTCATTCGACGTGCAGGACGACCTCCGCACCGATTACGCCCTGATCGTGACCGGCGTCGGGGCGGCCGTGGTTGCGCTGGTCTACCTCCTGCTGGTCTGAAGCCGAGCCGAAAGCTCCCAGCGTGCGTCATTTCGCGCGCATCTCGATACGTCTGCCCGCCAATCCATTAGGTTCACTTCATCCGGAGTTTTCCGTGGCGCCGCTGCGGCCGCTTCCAGGCCGCGCCCCGAGTTCCGCGAAAACCCGTCAAGCGCGGCGCGGGCTGCGGCGACCAATCATCCACCATTTTAATGATCGGTTGATAGCAGCCAGCTTTCGCTTCCGCTTTGGGCCGAGGCGGCGCTTTATCCCGGCCCCGCATCCGCCCCAGAAAATTGCTATCGCTCGACCATGGCCCTGACTGATTCGAACGTTCTCAAACTCGCGCCCGAAGCCGGAACTCCCGCTTATCGGAGCGCGCCGCATAATATCGAGGCGGAACAGAGCCTTCTGGGCGCGATCCTGGTCAACAACGACGCCTTCTACCGCGTCTCCGATTTCCTGGAGCCGAAGCATTATTTCGAGCCCTTGCACCAGACCATCTACGAGACCGCCGGCAGCCTGATCCGGATGGGCAAGATCGCCACGCCGGTGACATTGAAGACGTTCCTGCCCGCCGACACCGATGTCGGCGGCATGACCATCGGGCAATATCTGGCGCGGCTCGCGGCCGAAGCGACCACCATCATCAATGCGCAGGATTATGGGCGCACCATCTACGATCTGGCATTGCGCCGCGACCTGATCGGCATCGGCGAGGACATGGTCAATGTCGCCTATGACGCCCCGGTCGACTTTGCGCCGCGGGCGCAGATCGAGGACGCCGAACGCCGCCTCTACGAGCTCGCGGAATCCGGCCGCTACGACGGCGGCTTCCAGAAATTCTCGCAGGCGCTGACAGTCGCGGTCGATCTCGCTGCCAAGGCGTTCCAGCGCGACGGAAAGCTGTCGGGCATCTCCACGGGCCTGCGCGATCTCGACACCAAGATGGGCGGCTTGCAGCACTCCGACCTCATCATCGTCGCGGGACGTCCCGGCATGGGCAAGACGTCGCTGGCGACCAACATCGCCTACAACGTCGCGCAGGCCTACGTTCCGGAACTACAGGCCGACGGCACCATGAAGGCCGCCAACGGCGGCGTCATCGGCTTCTTCTCCTGCGAAATGTCGGCCGACCAGCTCGCCACGCGTATCGTGGCCGAGCGCACCGGCATCCCCTCCTCCCACATCCGCCGCGGCGGCATCTCGGAGGCCGATTTCGAGAAGATCCGCCAGGTCTCGATCGAGCTGCAGTCGCTGCCGTTCTATGTGGACGCAACCGGCGGCCTGTCGATCGCGCAGCTGATGGCGCGTGCGCGCCGGCTGAAGCGCCAGAAGGGCCTCGATCTCCTCGTGATCGACTACATCCAGCTTCTGTCCGGCTCGGGCAAGCGCGCCAGCGACAGCCGCGTTCAGGAAATCACGGAAATCACGACCAGTCTGAAGGCGCTGGCGAAGGAGCTCAACGTCCCCGTGATTGCGCTGTCGCAGCTCTCGCGTCAGGTGGAATCGCGCGAGGACAAACGGCCACAGCTCTCGGACTTGCGCGAATCCGGCTCGATCGAGCAGGACGCCGACGTCGTGCTGTTCGTGTTCCGCGAGGAATATTACCTCGCCATGAAGGAGCCGCGCCCCGGCACCGAGGAACACGCCAAATGGCAGTCCGACATGGAACGCACGGCGGGGCGCGCCGAAGTCATCATCGGCAAGCAGCGCCATGGCCCGACCGGCACCGTCGAGCTGCACTTCGACGCATCGGTCACGCGCTTCGGCGACCTCGCGCATGACGGCCAGATTCCGGATCGCAGCGAGTACTGAGTTCCTTGAACCGGACCGGCCTCTTGCGTAAAACGGCGCCATGACAATGGCGTCCGACCCGAAAATGATCCCTCAATCCGGCCTTCTCTCGGCGGAGGCCAATCAGGCAGCCGCACTCGCTGGCTTCGGCGGCGTGCTCACCGTCGATCTCGACGCCATCATCGCCAACTGGCGCAAGCTCGAGAAGACGGCGGTCCCGGCCGAATGCTCGGCGGTGATCAAGGCCGACGCCTATGGCTGCGGCGCCGAGCAGGTCGCGCGCGCACTGAACAAGGCCGGCTGCAAGACCTTTTTCGTCGCGACCATCGAGGAAGCGCGCAAGGTGCGCGCCGCGGTCCCCGAGCCGGCGATCTACGTGCTCGGCGGCTATTTCCAGAACACCGGCGAGCACTACGCCCAGATCAATTGCCGCCCCGTGATCGGCGATCTCAACGAGCTCGCCGAATGGGACGTGTTCTGCCGCCGCACCGGCTGGACCGGCGGCGCCGCCATCCACATCGATACGGGCATGAACCGGCTCGGGCTGACGCTGGCGGAAGCGCAGGCCATCATCCCCCGCATCAATGCCGGCGATCACGGCATCACGCTGGTGATGAGCCATCTGGTCTCGGCCGAGCAGCTCAACAGCCCCGTCAATGCCAAGCAGCTCGCAGCCTTCCGCAGCATCGCCAGCGAATTCTCCGGCGTGCCCGCGGCGCTCGCCAATTCCTCCGGAATCTTCCTCGGCGCGCCCTTCCAGTTCGATCTGGTGCGGCCGGGCGCAGCGCTCTACGGCGTCAATCCGACGCCGGAGGCCGACAATCCGATGCAGCCGGTGGTCGATCTGAAGGCACGCATCGTGCAGATCCGCAATGTCGAGCGCGGTGAGAGCGTCGGCTATGGCGGCACCTGGACCGCGCGGCGGCCGACCAAGCTCGCGATCATCGCGGTCGGCTATGCCGACGGCTATTTCCGCGCCGCCAGCTCCAATGACGGCACTCGCGGCGCCGAGGTCATCGTCGCCGGCAAACGCTGCCCGGTCGCGGGCCGCGTCTCCATGGACTTGATCGCGATCGACATCACCGATTTGCCCCCGAACGCGGCGCGGCGCGGCCACATGGTGACACTGCTCGGCGAAGGCATCACCGTCGACGAGCTCGCCCATCATTTCGGCACGATCGGCTATGAGGTGCTGACCAGCCTCGGCCATCGCTACGCCCGTATCTACAAGGGCGGCAACGCGGTCGAGCCGCTGGGACGTCCGGCGCCGGTGGCCGAGCAGACGCCCGCCACGCCGCCGATCGAGCAGCCGGCGAGCCCGCCGCCGCCGCTGCTGAGCTGAGCTGAGCTGAGCTGTTCGCCGCTTACTTCTTTTTCCTGCTGTCCAGGGCCGCCTTGCAGGTCGCGCTGAGCTGGTCGCGTTTGCCATTGAGGCAGGCGACGATCCCGCCTCCGGGTGCGAGGCCGGCGCAGAATTTATCATAGTCCGCCTTGCATGCGCCGCGCGGATCGGCCGATTGTGCCGAAGCCGCTGCGGAGAAGGCAGCGGTGACGACGATGGCGACAAAGCTCAATCTGGACATTGTATCTCCGGTGACGGAAGGCAGGAGCCGGTAGCTCTACATGAAGATCGCGACATTCAACATCAACAACGTCAATCGCCGCCTGCCCAATCTGTTGGCGTGGATGCGAACGGCGAAGCCTGACGTCGTCGCGCTTCAGGAGTTGAAGGCAAGTGATGGCGAATTTCCGGCGGCCGCCATCGAAAAGGCCGGTTACGGCGCAGTGTGGTGTGGACAGAAGACGTGGAACGGCGTCGCCATTCTCGCCCGCAATGCCGAGCCGGTTCTCACGCGCGATCGCTTGCCGGGAAAGCCTGATGATCACGAAGCCCGTTACATCGAAGCTGCGGTGCGCGGAATCATCTTCACCAGCATCTACCTGCCAAACGGCAATCCGCAACCGGGACCGAAATTCGATTACAAGCTCGACTGGTTCGCGCGTCTCAAGCGCCACGCCAGGACCTTCATCAAGCAGGATCTGCCGGTGGTGCTCGCCGGCGATTACAACGTCGCGCCGACGAAGATCGACATCTATCCGACACGATCGTGGGACAAGGATGCCCTGATCCAGCCGAAGAGCCGCGCGGCCTTTGCCTCGCTCGTCTCACAGGGCTGGTGCGACGCGATCCGTGAGCTGCATCCGGACAAGCGCATCTACACCTTCTGGGACTACAAGCGGAACCGCTGGCCGCGCGATGCGGGCTTGCGGCTCGATCACCTCCTGGTTAGCCCCGTCCTCGTCTCACGCCTGGCCAAAGCGGGCGTCGACAAGGAGGTCCGCGGCGAGGACGGCGCGAGCGATCACGCGCCGGCGTGGATCATGCTGAGATAGATTGTACGAACCTATACTGCTCACCACAAATTCTTGCCGTCGATCAGGTTGACCGGCACGGCCTCCAGATCGAAATCGTCGAACAGGCGCGCGTTGACGCCGACCTTGGGATTGTCGAAATCGGGCTTGCCGGTCGACCAGTCCGGCGATTCCGAATAGGTGCCGCAGCCGCAGTTCGCGCAGAAATGATGTTTGACCGTGCGGCTGCCCCAGAGATAGGTCGCAACGTTCTCCGGCGGCGACAGCAGCCGAAACTGCGCCGGCGTGTAATAGGCCCAAAGCGCGCCGCGCTTGGCGCAAAGCGAACAGGTGCAGCGAGTCACGCCCGAGGGCGCCTCCGCCACCTCGAACACCGTTTCACCGCAATGACAGCTTGCCTCGATCGGCATGACCCACTCTCCGTTTTGTCAGGAGGTGGTCGTAGCCGGTCCCTGCTGCCAACATGCTGTCAGCAGCACCATTCCGTCAGGACGTCTCGTTCGCCGACAGCCGCTCGGCGTTCGCAGCCACATGCTCGCGATAGCGCCGGACGATGGTCCCCGGCGTTGCGCCGGCAAGCAGGCTCGCGGCGGCCTCGAAGGCCGCGGCGATCTTCTCGCTGACCATCAGCACGGCCTCCTGCCCGGCGGCCTCATCACCGTGGCTGAGCTTCTCACAGCGCAGCCGCACGACCTCGCTCGCTTCGACCGCGAGCATCGCGCCGGCATACCAGGGAAAACCGTCGTCGGATCCGCCGAGTACCGCATGGCGGTCGAGCGCGGAGAAGGACTCATGGTCGGGCATCACGCACCTCAAGTTCTTTGAGCGAACGCTCCGATCAATACGCGTCAAATTTGAAGGATCAGGCCGGCAAGTGGAGCGGATTGGCGGCGCCCGAGACACCGCCGATTAACCAGAGCCCTTGACGCGGGCACTCTGGTTAGCATACTGGTCTGACCAAGATCAGACCAAAAGAGACCGGGATGGAGCTGAAGCGGGCCGCCGACGGCGAAAAAGGGTTCGAGAAGGTGTTCGCCTTCTTGCGGGAGCGCCTGCTTGCGGGCTCGCTCAAGCCCGGCGACCGCCTGATTTCCGAGCGCGAGCTGGCGACCCTGCTTGGCGTCAGCCGGCCGATCGTTCGCGAGGCGCTGCGCGCCCTGACCGTGCTCGGCATCGTCGAGATCCGCGACCGCATCGGCACCGTCGTGACCCGGCCGGATGTGTCGGTCCTGAACGACTTCTTCACCTTCGCGCTGGCCCAGCAGGCCGACATGCTCGACGACGTCATGCAGGCGCGCGTCGCGATCGAATGTCAGGCGATCCGCCTCGCCTGCGAACGCGCCAACATCGCCGATTTCGAGCGCCTCCAGCGGACGCTCGCAAAGATCGGCGAGACGATCGACGAGGCTGATGCCGGCGGCATGGCCGACTTCGAATTCCATCGCGCCATCGTCGTGGCATCGCATTCGGAGACGCTTACCGTGCTGCATAGCTCGATGGCGGGCCTGCTGACGCATTCGCATCGTAGTCGCCGTGAGCTGGTGCAGGCCTTCCCGTCGATGAAGACCTATCTGATCGACGACCACCGGCGCATCTTCGACGCCATCATCGCGCGCGATCCGGAGCGGGCGGACGCAACGCTGCGCAAGCATTTTGCCATCGGCGACGAATACCGCAGGCGGGCCGTCGTCGGCGACATCGACAAGACCAGCGACAAGACCAGCGCCTCGCGCTGATCGCGGGCGAACCAAGAAGCGGACTGACAACATGGGACGGAACGACAAGGGCAACGTCGGCTTCATCGGCATCGGCACGATGGGCCTGGAGATGGTGCGCAACCTCCTCAAGGCCGGGCACGCGGTGCGCGCGTTCGACCTCAACGAGGCGGCTCTGACCGAGATCGTCAAGGAAGGCGCGGCTCGCGCCAACAGCCCTGCCGTTGCCGCGCAAGGCGCCGACATCGTCATCACCATGCTGCCGGACACGCCCCATGTGGAAGCAACCATTTACGGCGAGCATGGCCTCCTGGAGTCGCCCCCGCCCGGCAAGCTCATCGTCGATATGAGCACGATCTCGCCGGTCGCCGTCCGCCGCATCCATGCCGACCTGCAAAAGGCCGGGGTCAGCTTCATCGACGCGCCGGTCTCGGGCGGACCACTGGGCGCAAAGAACGCCGCGCTGTCGATCATGGCCGGCGGCGAGGCGGACGCCTTCGCCAAGGCCGAGCCGTTCTTCCGCGCGATGGGCACGACCATCACCCATGCCGGCGCCAGCGGCGCTGGCCAGACCGTGAAACTCTGCAATCAGCTCATCTGCGGCATCAACATCCAGGCGATCTGCGAGGCACTTGCGCTCGGGCGCGCCTCGGGCGTGGATCTCGATCTGCTGCGCCGGATGCTGCTCGGCGGTTCCGCCGCCTCCTGGATGCTGGACAAGCTCGGCCCCGCCATGATCGCCGGCGACGCGGCGGCCGGCTTCCGCATCGACCTCATGCTGAAGGACCTCCGCCTGGTGCAGGAGCATGCGCAATCGCTGAGCGTGCCCCTGCCCGGCACCGCGCTCGTCACCAGCCAGTATGTCGACGCCCGCGCACATGGCGAAGGCGCCAACGGCAACCAGGCGCTGTTCCGCGTCTACGACCGCATGACCAACCAGACGACCGGCTGACCCTGTTACGATGAGCATCCAACTCGACTTTCCCGCAGTGCTGGAGCGTTGGCCGAGCCTTCTCGGCGGCGCCGTGCTGACGCTGGAGTTGGCGTGCTTCGCGACTGTGCTCGGCGCCCTGATCGGCACGCTCGCAGCCATCGGCCGCGGCTCGCGAAGCCCGCTGATCGCGGGAGCCTGCAAAATCTATGTCGAGGCGATCCGCAACACGCCACTGCTCGTGCAGATCTTCCTGGTCTATTTCGGCCTCGCCAGTCTGGGGCTGAAACTCTCGGCCTTCACCGTGGCGGTGGCCGCGCTTACGATCAATGTCGGGGCCTACACCGCCGAGATCATGCGTGCCGGTTTCGAGGCGATCCCGCGCGGGCAGATCGAGGCCGCCGAAGGGCTGGCGCTGTCGCGCCTGCAGATCTACTGGCACATCATCCTGCTGCCGGCGATCGAGAAGGTCTATCCCGCGCTCACCAGCCAGTTCGTGCTGTTGATGCTGGCTTCCTCCGTCTGTTCGCAGATCTCGGCCGAGGAACTCACCGCGGTCGCAAACTACATCCAGTCGGACACCTATCGGGCGTTCGAGACCTACATCATCGTCGCCGTGCTCTACGTCATCCTGTCGCTGGTGATGCGCGCGGGCTTCTGGGGCCTCGGCCTCGTGCTGTTTCCGCGCCGGCGCCGGCTCGGCACGCCACTGTGAGATGACCATGGGCGGACATCTCAACATCAACCATCTGATGTTCCTCGGCCAGGGCGCGCTGTGGACTATAGGGCTGTCCGTGATCGCGCTGATCGGCGGCGGCATCGTCGGCTTCGTGATCGCGCTCGCGCGGATCTCGCCACTCAAATCGGTGCGGATCGGCAGCGCCGTCTATGTCCAGCTCGTCCAGGGCACGCCGCTGCTCGTCATCCTGTTCCTCGGCTATTTCGGCCTTGCCGCGATCGGCCTCAAGGTCTCGCCGCTTGCGGCCGCCGGTGCTTCGCTGACGCTCTACGTCGCCGCCTATCTCGGCGAGATCTGGCGCGGCTGCATCGAGTCGGTGCCGAAGCCGCAATGGGAGGCCGCCGACGGCCTGGCGCTGAGCCGGACTCAGCGCATGATGAAGGTGATCCTGCCTCAGGCGATCCGCATCGCGACGCCGCCGACCGTCGGCTTCATGGTCCAGATCATCAAGAACACCTCGCTCGCCTCCGTCGTCGGCTTCGTCGAGCTGATGCGCTCGGGCCAGATCGTCAACAACTCGCTGTTCGAGCCGTTCGCCATCTACGCCATCATCGCCGTCGTCTATTTCGCCATGTGCTATCCCCTGTCACTGTTCAGCCAGAAGCTGGAACGGCGGATGGGGCGTGGCCGGTCCAACCTCGCGCCAGCCTGACATGCAGCAAAACGCTCCCTCCGCCGAACCGATCGTGTCGCTCCGCGACGTGCAGAAGAGCTTTGGCCCGCTCCGGGTGCTCGACGGCGTCTCCTTTGCCGTCGCACGCGGCGAGGTGATCGCCCTGATCGGCCGCTCCGGCTCCGGCAAGAGCACGGCGCTGCGCTGCATCGACCGCTTCGAGAAGGTCGATGCCGGCGAGATCGTCGTCTGCGGACATCGGGTCGACCGTCCCGACGTGAACTTGCGCGCGCTGCGCCAGGACGTCGGCATCGTCTTCCAGAGCTACAATCTGTTTCCGCATCTCACGATCGAGCAGAACATCACGCTCGCGCCCTGCACGGTGAAGGGCATGGCGACGTCGCAGGCCAAGGACCTGGCGCGAAAGGTGCTGGCGCAGGTCGGGCTCGAAGAGAAGCTGCACGCCTATCCCGAGCAGCTGTCGGGCGGACAGCAGCAGCGCGCCGCAATCGCCCGCTCGCTGGCGATGCAGCCGAAAGTCATGCTGTTCGACGAGGTCACCTCGGCGCTCGATCCCGAGCTCACAGGCGAGGTGCTGAAGGTGATCGAGCAGCTCGCGGCCGACGGCATGACCATGGTGATGGTCACCCACGAGATGGGTTTTGCCAAGGGCATCGCCGACCGGATTGTCTTCATGCATCGCGGCAGGGTCCACGAGACCGGACCTGCCTCGATCCTGACGTCGCCGACCACGCCCGAACTCACGCAATTCGTGGGGACGGGAAACCTAAAATCATAACAGGGAGAGGAAGACCAAGATGACAAACAAGACCTTGCTGGGCACCGCCGCCGCGTTGTGCGGCCTCATCATGATTGCGGCCACGCCCGCGTCGGCCGATCTGCTCGACGACATCATGAAGGCGAAGAAGATCCGGGTCTCGACGGATCTTGCGATTCCGCCTGATGGCATGATGGACGCCAACATGAAGCCGACCGGCTCCGACGTCGAGGTCGCACAATTGCTCGCCAAGGATTGGGGTCTGGAGCTCGAATTCATCCAGACGACTGGCGCGACCCGCATCCCCAACGTCATGACCGGAAAAGCAGACGTCATCATCTCGACGCTGTCCGTCACCCCCGACCGCGCCAAGGTGATCGATTTCTCTAAGCGTTATGCGACGCTCGAATCCGATGTCGGTTGCCTGAAGTCGATGAATGTGAAGGATTGGCCTGATCTGAAGGGCAAGACGGTCGGCGTCACGCGTGGCACGACCCAGGACACTACCCTGACGAACATGAAGGACAAGGAATTCAACATCGCGCGATATGAGGACGACGCCACTGACGTGACCGCGGCCGTCTCCGGTCAGATCGATTGCATCGGCACCTCGCTGCCGATCATCGCCCAGATCGGCAAGAAAAATCCGGAGCGCATATTCGAAGCCAAGATTCCGATCACGACCTTCGATCTAGCTATCGGCGTGAAAAAGGGAGAACCAAAGCTGCTGGAAAAATTGAATGCCTGGGTCGACCAGAACGTCAAGAACGGCAAGCTGAACGCCATCTACAAGAAGTTCCACGGGGTCGAGCTGCCGCCCGATATGCGTGGTTGAACCGCACCGGGCCGTGACGACCATCCACGGTCGTCACGGCCACAGGACAATCGAAAAGGACATCACATGCGTCTCGTCATCGGATCCGACCACGCCGGCTGGCCGCTCAAGCAGACCGTCATCGACCATATCCGCAAGCTCGGCCACGACGTTATCGACGTCGGCTCCCATGACGACAAGCCGGTGGACTTCCCCGACATCGCACGCGCCGTTGCGCAGAAGGTGACCTCGGGCGAAGCCGCACGCGGCATCATGGTATGCGGCACCGGCGTCGGCGCCTCAATCGCCGCCAACAAGATGAGGGGCATTCGCGCCGCGGTCTGCCACGACGTTCATTCGGCCCATCAAAGCGTCGAGCACGACGACGTCAACGTCATGTGCATCGGCGCGCAGATCGTCGGAGCCTGGCTCGCCGTGGATCTCGTCTCGTCTTATCTCTCCGCCGAATTCTCCACCGACGAGGATTTCCGCCGCCGCGTTGAAAAGCTTCGTGTCATGGACGAGCAAGGTTGGCGGTCCCGCCTGCCATGATCCTGGTGTTCGGGTCACTCAACATCGATTTGGTCGCGCAGGTTCCGGTCATTCCCGGCCCCGGCCGCACCGTGCTGGCGCCGTCCTACCAGACGCATTTCGGCGGCAAGGGCGCCAACCAGGCCGTGGCCGCGGCACGGATCGCAGGAGCAGGACAGGTCCAGATGGCAGGCCGCGTCGGCCAGGACGGATTTGGCGACCGCGCGATCGACAACCTCGCGGCAAACTGTGTCGATACCAGTCTCGTCATCAGATCGGATGAGCCGACCGGCTGCGCCTTCATCACGGTCGATCAGGCCAGCGAGAATGCGATCACGGTGGCGAGCGGAGCCAACTTGGCCGCGGGCGCCCTTGACCTGCCCGGCTCGCTCTTTGGCCCGGACACCGTGCTGGTGCTTCAGATGGAAGTGCCGTTTGCGGAGGCGCTCGAGGCCGCGCGCCGGATGACGTCGGCCTCCGGCACCGTCGTCTGGAACCTCGCACCCGTCCCGGAGAAGATGACGGGGCAGATGGTCACGGAGCTTCTCACCGTGACCGACTATCTTCTCGTCAACGAGCACGAGGCGCTCGACGCCGCGGCAGCAATCGGCCTCGTCGCGTCGGACTACGGGGCCGCAGCCGCGGATCTCGCGAGAACCGGCGACCTCACCTGCATCGTCACTGCGGGTGCGCAAGGCGCGCTGGCAGTCACCGCCGACGGTGTCCGCATCAGAGCACCTGCTCCGCGCATCACACCCGTTGACACCACCGGCGCCGGCGACACTTTTGCCGGCGCGTTTGCAGCCATGCTGCATGAGGGCGCCTCGCTGCAACGCGCACTCGGGATAAGCTGCGAGGCCGCTGCATTGAAGTGTCTCAAGCCCGGCGCCCAGACCGGCATGCCGATGCGGAGTGCAATAGGTTCCATGGCCTGGGACGGATCGCCGCCGTGACGGTCCGCGGCTAAACTCTCCCGATTCGTGGAGACCGCCTTGGCCTTTCTCTTCGTCCTCAGCGTCGGCCTCATCGCCGGTACCATCTCCGGCATCGTCGGCACGGGATCGTCGATCATGCTGATGCCGGTGCTGGTCTATGCCTATGGGCCGAAGGAGGCCGTCCCGATCATGGCAGTGGCCGCTGTGATGGCGAATTTTTCGCGGATCTTGGCCTGGTGGCGCGAAGTCGACTGGCGCGCCTGCGCGGCCTATTCGGTCACGGGAATTCCGGCTGCAGTGCTCGGCGCGCGCACGCTGCTAGCGCTGCCCGCACACGCCGTCGATCTCGCCATCGGCGTCTTCCTGATCGCGATGGTGCCGGTGCGGCACTGGCTGGCCCGGCACGATCTCAAGGCCAACCTCTGGCACCTGGCGATCGGCGGGGCCGTCATCGGATATCTCACCGGCATCGTCGTCTCGACCGGCCCGCTCAGCGTCCCGCTGTTCTTGTTCTATGGCCTGTCCAGGGGCGCCTTCCTCGCCACCGAGGCGGCTTCTTCGCTCGGCCTCTACTTCGCGAAATCCGTGACCTTCGAACGCTTCGGCGCGCTGACCGGCGACGTGTTCCTCAAAGGCCTGGTCGCGGGATCTTCATTGATGGCCGGCGCCTTCATTGCCAAGCGTTTCGTCCTGCAGCTCAAGCCCGAAATCTTCCGCCTGGTGATGGACGCGATCATGATCGCGGCTGGTCTCTCCATGCTCTGGAACGCGGCGCAGCCGTAGCCGCGCTGCGCTCAGGCGGCAAATTCGGGCGCGATCGGCGGGCTATCCGCGAGGACGCGGCTCTCGCGTGCCGGCTGTTCCTTGAGCCATTCCAGCACGGCTTCCAGCGGCTGCGGCCGATGATAGAGAAAACCCTGCCCGAGCATCACACCCATCTCGCGCATGGCCTCGGCCTGCTCGGCGCGCTCGATGCCTTCGGCCACCAGGGTGAGCCCCAGCGTGCCGGCGAGCGACGCGATGACGCCAACGATCGCCTTGTCTTCGGCGCTGTCAGGTATCTCGCTGATGAACGCCTTGTCGATCTTGACCTTGTCGAGCGGAAACCGCCTGAGATGGGCGAGCGAGCTGTAGCCCGTGCCGAAATCGTCGAGCGCGATGGTCGCCCCCAGGCGCCGCAGGCGGTGCAGCGTCTCGGACGCGCTGGCGATGTTGTTGATCAGAGATCCCTCGGTGATCTCGAGCTCCAGCAATGATGCCGCAACATCGAAGCGCGCGCAGGTCGCGCGCAGCTCGGCGGCAAGCGAATGGTCGGCGAGCTCGGACGGCGGCAGGTTGATCGCGATCCGCATCTGCGGCCTGCCGGCGGCGGCCAGCCGCTTCAGCGCGCGGCAGGCATCGGTCAGCACGTAGCGTGTCAGCTGCGCATTGTTGCCACTGCGCTCGATCAGCGGCAAGAATTCGCCGGGGCCGATCACTCCATGTTCCGGATGGCGCCAACGGATCAGCGCTTCCAGGCCGACGACGTCGTGGCTTACGAGATCGACCTGGCTCTGATACCAGACCTCGAACTGCCCCTCGGCGAAGCCCGTCGGGATGGCGAGTTCGAGATCCCGGCGGCGGCGATAGTCGCGCTGGAGCGTTTCGTCGAGCACGGCGACCGTGCCGGGCGCCTTGCTCTTGGCATGGTAGAGCGCGATGTCGGCGAGCGCCGGCAGGTGCGAAAGCTCGGGATCGCCGGCACGGCGCACGGCAAGGCCGATGCTGGCGCGCGGCACGACCTGCTTGTCGTGGAGCCGGATCGGCTCGGAAATCGCATCCAGCAATTGGCGCGCAAACCTCTGTGCGGTCGCTTCATTGCTGACCTCGGGACGGATGACGACGAATTCATCGCCGCCGAGCCGGGCCACCCAGTCTTGCGGCTCGACCGCATCACGAAGGCGTTCGGAGATATGCACCAGGAACTTGTCGCCGGCATCATGGCCGAAGGTGTCGTTGATGCCCTTGAAGTCGTCCAGATCGATGAAGCAGAACGCGATCAGGGAGTCCGGCGAGCCGGCATCGTTGCTCAGGGTCATCAGGTGCTCGGACAGGGAGCGGCGATTGGGCAGCCCCGTGAGCGGATCGTGCGCGGCCATGTGCCCGAGCCGGTCGAGCGCGCCCGACGTCGTGTGCTGCATGGCGTTGAAGGCATGTGCGAGCTGACCGAACTCGTTGGAGGATCTGACCTCCGCCGGATAGGCGCGGCCGTCCTGCTTGCTGCGCTGGATCGCCGACATCATCGCCGCCAGCGGCTTGCCGATGAAGATGTTGGCGGAGATCCGCATTGCGATCAGGGTCGCGAATGTTGCGAGCAGGCCGACGACCAGCAGCAGCGCCAGCCGGCTGCCCGTGTCCGAATAGAGCGTCGCGTACGAATAGGCGATCGCGATGCGGCCGGCCTGAACCGACATATTGCCGTTGCTGTAGTTGATCGGACGCGAGACCTCCGCGACCGCCTGCCCTGCCGGACGCGCCACCACGCGGGCAATCGCCGTACCGGTATCGTCGTAGACGGCCGCCGCGGCGATGGTCTCGTCGTGCATGATCTCGTTGAGCACGCCCGTGACCTGGTCGTAACGCATCTTCCAGAGCGGTTCGGCGATCAGTTCGGCCCGGCTCTCGGCGACGCGGGCGATGCGGGCGTCGAGCTGCCTGATCTGCGACCAGAAGCTCGAAGCTTCGACGCCGGCGGAGGCGAGCAATTGCACCAGCAGCAGCACGGGTACCGTGGCCCAGATCATCGCGCGGACGACCGAGCGCAAGCGGGGCCGCGCCGCCTGCTTGCCATCCCGATCGGTCATGTCATCACGGTTTTGCATCAGTCAGCCGTGCCTTCCAGAGGCGTCAGCGACGAGATGAGCGCATCGATGGAGAAGTCGTACTGACCGCAGCGGCCTGCCCTTGCCCTGAAACGCGTGAAATCGATCCGGTCGAAGGCGCGCGTCTTGATCAGGTCGCCGACCGCCGCGAGGTTGTCGCGCGTGATCGCAGACGTCTTGACCTCGACGCGAGGCGATGTTGCCGCAAAATCGCAGCCGTCGGCATAATCGCGCAGCAGGACGATCGACCAGCCGCCGAGCAGGAAGTGCCCGCCATCGGTCAGCAGCAGACGGCCTGCCTTGATCTCGCGCAGCGCGTCCTCCGACCAGTTGAGGCCGACCAATTGGATGTCCCCGCCGGGCGTGAGGCCGGCAGCAGTGACCGCACGGAGCGCGCCGAGCGCCATCGGATCGTTTCCGGCCCAGATGCCGGCAGGCCGGATCTGCTTGCGCGCGGCCCAGCTCAGGTAATTCGTGGTGACCTGCTCGGCCTCCGACTGCGTCCAGTTGGCGAACAGCATCCGGTCCACCACCACGTCGGGTGCGGCCGCTACCGCAAGCTGGAGACCGGCATTGCGGGCGATCGAGGCCGGCGTGATCTCGTCCCCGCCGATGCCGAGAATGTGGATCTTGCCGTCCGGGCTCTGCCATTTCTCGGCGCGCGCCGCGCCGATCAGGGCATTGGCCATCCGCGCGCCCGCGGTCTGGAGATCAGTCGTGATGTCGCCGAGCCAGGTCCTGAGCTTTTGGCGCGGCGGTCCAAGACGCGCCGCGTCGTCACCGATCAGCGTGTTGGAGAGCAGCAGCGTCCTGACCCCGGCGGCCTCGGCCGCCTCCAGGATCGGGACGGCGGCGGATTCCTCGTTCGAGAGAATGAGAAAGTCGGGCTTGTCGCCACGTGCGACCACGCCGAGCCCGAGCTCCTGCATGGTGCGGTAATTGCGCTCGCTGTTCAGCACCTCGACATGCGCGTCGAGCTTGCGGCCGGCGGCCTGCATGGTCTGCGCGACCATGTCCCAATAAACTTCACCGGTCTTGCCCGGGTTCACGAAGACGATGTTGAGACGCTTGGCATCGGCCGCAACAGCGCCATCAGGCGGCACAAGAATGCCGCAGGCCATGCCCACAGCGAGCAATATCCGCAAGAGTCCCGTCATTCGCTTCGCCATCCCGTATTGGTTCCGAAACTGGACCCGCGTCCGCTAAGATTTGGCAAAGTCCGGCCGGTTGCGGCGGCTTAGAGCTAACAAAGGGTGTATCGGGCGAGCTGAATTGCGATATTCGGGCTGCGGCCCGGCTCGCTCTCTCGGCCCGTCATTCCGTGCTATCAGCAAACCTGAAACCCTCGACTCGCTGTCCCCAAGGCTCGCGGTCCCCATGGCCAAGAACACGCTTTCCTTCGTCTGCCAGAACTGCGGCGCGGCCTATAACCGCTGGCAGGGCAAGTGCGAGTCCTGCGGCGAGTGGAATACGCTGGCCGAGGAGGACACGACCGGAAGCGTCCCGGTCTCAATCCGCTCCAAGCGCAAGGGACGGACATTCGCGCTGGAGAGCCTGTCGGGAAAAACCCAGGACGCTCCTCGCCTGTCCTCGGGCATGACCGAGCTCGACCGCGTCACCGGCGGCGGCTTCGTCCGCGGCTCCGTGCTACTCGTCGGCGGCGATCCCGGCATCGGCAAGTCGACGCTGCTGACGCAGGCCACCAGCCTGCTCGCGCGCGCCGGGCATCGCGTCGTCTACATTTCCGGCGAAGAGGCGGTCGCGCAGGTTCGGCTGCGCGCCGAGCGGCTCGGGTTGTCGGATGCGCCGGTGCAGCTCGCAGCGGAGACGTCGGTCGAGGACATCGTCTCGACGCTGTCGGAAGGCGCGGTGCCCCGGCTGATCGTGATCGATTCGATCCAGACGATGTGGACCGACACGGTGGAATCGGCGCCCGGCACGGTGACGCAGGTGCGCGCCTCGGCGCAGGCGCTGATCCGTTTCGCCAAGAAGACGGGTGCTGCCATCATCCTGGTCGGCCATGTCACCAAGGACGGCCAGATCGCTGGCCCTCGCGTGGTCGAGCACATGGTCGATGCCGTGCTGTCGTTCGAGGGCGAAGGCTCGCAGCAATTCCGCATCCTGCGGGCCGTGAAGAATCGTTTCGGGCCGACCGACGAGATCGGCGTGTTCGAGATGACGGGCCTCGGGCTTCGAGAGGTCACCAACCCTTCGGAGCTGTTCCTGTCCGAGCGCGATCTCGGCACGCCCGGTACCGCAGTCTTCGCGGGCATCGAGGGCACAAGGCCCGTCCTGGTCGAATTGCAGGCGCTGGTGGCTCCCACCTCGCTCGGCACCCCGCGCCGGGCCGTGGTCGGCTGGGATCCGAGCCGGCTGTCGATGGTGCTGGCGGTGCTGGAGGCCCATTGCGGGGTCAAGCTGTCCGGCCACGACGTCTATCTGAACGTCGCGGGCGGCCTGCGCATCCACGAGCCGGCGGCTGACCTTGCCGCCGCGGCGGCGCTGGTGTCGTCCCTGGTTAACGCGCAGTTACCCAGCGATGCGGTCTATTTCGGCGAAATCTCGCTGTCCGGCGTGGTGCGCCCGGTGGCGCAGACCCCTGCCCGGCTCAAGGAAGCGGCAAAACTCGGCTTCCAGCGCGCCGTGCTGCCCGAATCGGCCCGGGGCGAAGCCGGCGGCGATGCCGGACTGTCGCTGAACGCGATCAACAGCCTGACGACATTGGTCGCCGAAATCGCCGCCCGCGGCTCCCGCCGGGGCGAGCAGAGCGCACCGGCAGAGAAAAATGCCACACCGGCAAGATTCCGCCGTGGAGAGGGTTAGGTGGAGGTGACGTCCCCCGCCCCCACAGCTATACAGCCGTCACAAAAGCAGCATGGGATTGCGTGGTTGCGGCCTTGCCGGGAACGTCGTCTGGCCCTCACTTAGGGCGGCGGCCAAGCACCGATTCGCTGAGCACCTTCGACGTACGAGCGGACCAGACCAGCCGATGCCTGTAACACTCCTCGACCTGATCCTGCTCGGTGTGATGCTGATTTCGGGCCTGCTCGCCATGGTCCGCGGCTTCATGCGCGAAATCCTGTCGATCGCGGCCTGGGGCACGGCGGCAATCGTAACCCTTTATTCGTTCTCGAAGCTGCTGCCGACTGCAAAGACCTATTTCAACAACGATACCGTCGCGAGCGTCGTCGTCGTCGCCGGCGTGTTCGTTGGCACCCTGGTCGTGGTCTCCGTGATCACGGTCCGGATCTCCGACATGATCCTCGATTCGCGCATCGGCGCGCTCGACCGCACCCTCGGCTTCCTGTTCGGGCTGGCTCGCGGGCTTTTGATCGTCGTGGTCGCCTTTCTGTTCTTCACCTGGCTGGTGCCGGACAAGCAGCGCCCGGACTGGGTCACCGGGGCGAAATCCCGCGTGGTGCTGCAGGGAACCGGCGATTGGCTGATGGCCCTCTTGCCTGACGACCCCGAGAACACCATCTTGAAGAGATTCAAGAAAAACAAACCAGATGATGATCAAGCTGATACCGAGCAGCAGCCTTCGGGCAGTGGCGACGGATACAGCAAACCGGCTCGTGACAGCCTGAAAAAGCTGATCGAGAAACCTGCAGCGCGTTGATTTAGGCCCAAAGAGAGGCGTGGACGAGATGCGACACCCTGACCAGGACGCCCAACGTGACCACGGCCCGGCCGCGCTAGAGCTGCAGGATGATCTGGAAGGGGATACGCTGCGCGAAGAGTGCGGCGTATTCGGCATCTACGGCCACCCCGACGCCGCCGCCATCACGGCGCTTGGCCTCCATGCCCTTCAGCATCGCGGTCAGGAAGCCGCCGGCATCGTCTCCTATGACGGCAGCCGCTTTCATTCCGAACGCCGCCTCGGCCTCGTCGGCGACACCTTCTCCCGCCGCGAGGTGATCGACCGCCTGCCCGGCAACATGGCGGTCGGCCATGTCCGCTACTCCACCACCGGCGCCACCATCCTGCGCAACGTGCAGCCGCTGTTCGCCGAGCTGAATGCTGGCGGCCTTGCAGTCGCCCACAACGGGAACCTCACCAACGGCCTGACGCTGCGCCGCGAGCTGGTGAGGAACGGCGCGATGATGCAGTCGACCACCGACACCGAGGTGATCCTGCATCTGGTCGCGCGCTCCAGGCGCAGCCGCTTCATCGAGCGCTATATCGACGCGCTGCGCGAGATCGAGGGCGCCTATGCGCTGGTCTCGCTGACCAACAAGAAGCTGGTCGGCGCGCGCGATCCGCGCGGCATCCGCCCCCTGGTGCTCGGCGAGCTCGACGGCTGCCCGATCCTGACCTCGGAGACCTGCGCGCTCGACATCATCGGCGCGCGCTTCATCCGCGACATCGAGGCCGGCGAAGTCATCGTGTTCGACGAGAACGGCCAGGACATCCACAAGCCATTCCCGCCGATCGCGCCGCGGCCCTGCATCTTCGAATACATCTACTTCTCCCGACCAGATTCCATCGTCCACGGCCGCTCGGTCTACGAGGTGCGCAAGGCCTTCGGCGCGCAGCTCGCCATCGAGAGCCATGTGCCGGTCGACGTCGTGGTCCCGGTGCCGGATTCCGGCGTGCCCGCCGCGGTCGGCTACAGCCAGCATTCCGGCGTGCCGTTCGAACTCGGCATCATCCGCAACCATTATGTCGGCCGCACCTTCATCCAGCCGACGCAGGCGATCCGCGAATCGGGCGTGCGCATGAAGCACTCGGCCAACCGCGCCGCGATCGAAGGCAAGCGCATCATCCTGATCGACGATTCGCTGGTGCGCGGCACGACCTCGAAGAAGATCGTGCGCATGATGCGCGATGCCGGCGCCAAGGAAGTGCATTTCCGCCTCGCCTCGCCTCCGATCCTCTATCCCGACTATTACGGCATCGACCTGCCCGATCGCGGCGGTCTTCTTGCAGCGACGCACTCGCTGGAGGAAATGCGCGAGATCATCGGCGCCGACTCGCTGGCCTTCCTGTCGATCGACGGCATGTACCGCGCCATGGGCGAGCCCGGCCGCGACCCCGCCAATCCGAAATTCTCGGATCACTGCTTCACCGGGGCGTATCCGACCCACCTCACCGACCAGACCCAGACCGAGCAGCAGCCGCGGCAATTGTCGCTGCTGGCGGAGGCGAGCTGACGCAAGGCCGCGACGATGCAGCTGACCATCGCCATTCTCTGCGGAGGGCTGTTGGTCGGCTTCATCGTCTTCGCTTACAGGCCGGGCATGAAGGTGACGCCCGATAGCTCGGGAAACGGACCCAATAGCAATAACATTCAGCAATAACATTCAGTAGGGCGGCGGTAGCTGAAGCCCATGGCAAAATTCCGTCGTGGCCGGGCTTGTCCCGGCCATCCACGCCTGTAAAACCCCGCCATGACAAAGCCCCTCGCTGACCGCATCGCTCTCGTCACCGGCGCCTCGCGCGGCATCGGTTTTGCCACCGCCAAGGCCCTGGCAAAGTCCGGCGCGCATATCGTTGCGGTCGCGCGCACGCAGGGCGGGCTCGAGGAACTCGACGACGAGATCCGGAAGGACGGCGGCAGCACCACGCTGGTGCCGCTCAACCTCACCGATTCCGACGGCATCGCGCGGCTCGGCGCCGGCCTGCACGAGCGCTACGGCAAGCTCGACATCCTCGTCGGCAATGCCGGCGTGCTCGGCCCCTCCTCGCCGATCGGCCATATCGAGCTGAAGGCCTTCACCGACGTGATGGCGGTCAACGTTTCCGCGAACTTCCAGCTGATCCGCTGCATGGAGCCGCTGCTCAAGCAGTCCGACGCCGGCCGCGCCGTGTTCATCACCTCCGGCGCCGCCAACAAGGCGACGGCCTATGTCAGCCCGTACGCCGCCTCGAAGGCCGCGCTGGAAACGCTGGCCCGCGCCTGGGCGCAGGAGACCGCGAACACGAAGCTGCGCGTCAACCTGTTCAACCCGGGCCCGGTCCGCACCCGCATGCGCGCGACCCTGATGCCGGGCGAGGATCCGGCGACACTCGACACAGCCGAGCAGGTCGCCGAATTCATCGTGCCGATGTGCACCCCCGGCTGGACCGAGACCGGCAAGTTCTACGACTACAAGACGCGCAGCCTGATGAGCTTCCGCTCGCCGGCCTGATTGACTTGAAGGCCTCCCCGCGATTGACTGCCCGCGCTCAAGCGGCAGCAAGCCGCAAGCCAAAAAAGGGAGGTCGCCATGGCGCCGTGGCGGAATCGCGCAGGCTTTACGCGTGCGCTCGCAAATGTCTCTCACGCCTTCTCCATCCTGATCGCGGCCGTCGCGCTTGTGCTTCCGCAGGTGGCGACCGCCGGCGACGTGCCGACATTCGCGGTCGATGCCTCCTGGCCAAAACAGCTGCCGAACAACTGGATCCTCGGCCAGGTCGGCGGCATCACCGTCGACTGGCAGGGCCATATCTGGGTGATCCATCGCCCGCGCTCGCTCACTGACGACGAGAAAGGCGCGAGCCTCAACCCGCCGCGCTCGAAGTGCTGCGTGTCGGCGCCGCCCGTGCTCGAATTCGATGCCGACGGGAACCTGCTGCGCTCATGGGGCGGTCCGGGCCAAGGCTATGAATGGGTCGGCCGCGAGCACGGCATCGAGGTCGACGAACGCGGCTTCGTCTGGGTCGGCGGCAACGCCGACAATGACAACGCCATCCTGAAGTTCACGCTCGACGGCAAGTTCGTCGCCCAGATCGGCAAGATCGCGCCGAGCCTCGGCAGCAACGACACGACCCAGCTCGGCAAGCCCGCCGAAACCGCGATCGACAAGGACGCCAACGAAATCTACGTCGCCGACGGCTACGGCAACCGCCGCGTCATCGTGTTCGACGCAACCACGCTCGCCTACAAGCGGCACTGGGGCGCCTACGGCAACAAGCCCGATGACGCCAAGCAGGCGCCTTACGATCCCAAGGCCCCGGTTGCGCAGCAGTTCGGCAATCCGGTCCACTGCGTGAAGCTCGCCAATGACGGTCTCGTCTACGTCTGCGACCGCATCAACAACCGCATCCAGGTGTTCAGGAAGGACGGCACCTTCGTGAAGGAGTTCTTCTTCGAGAAGAACACGCTCGGCAACGGCGCGGTGTGGGACATCGCGATCTGGCCCGATCCGAAGCAGACCTGGCTGCTCAGCGCAGATGGCGAGAACAACGAGATCAGGGTCATCCGGCGCGACGACGGCAGCGTGGTCGGCAGCTTCGGCCACAACGGCCGCAATGCCGGGCAATTTCACTGGGTTCATGCCATGGCGATCGACGCCAAGGGTAACGTCTATACCGCCGAGGTCGACACCGGAAAGCGGATCCAGAAATTCAAACTCACATCCGACGCGCTCAAATAGCGTCTCAACGCATTTTGCCCAAAAGTTAACCGACGGATGACGCCAGGACGCAGCGTCATCCGGCTTTAGGCGCATTGCCGACGACCGTCGGACACGGTAGAGCCATCAGCCGGAACAGGGCTTCGCAAGAGAGCCGTCCGCATATTTGACAATGGAGGAATTCTTTCATGACGACGACGTTCTCACGCCGCTCCGCGGCCTTTCTGGCCTGCGCCGCTTTCGGTTTTGCCACATCCGCCTACGCCCAGGACAAGACCGTCACGATCGGCGTGCTCAACGACATGTCCAGTCTCTACGCCGACATCGGCGGCCCCGGCGCCGTGGCGGCCATCAACATGGCGGTGGAGGACTCCGGTCTCCGCGCCAAGGGCTGGAAGATCGAGGTCATCAGCGGCGACCACCAGAACAAGCCTGACGTCGGCGTCAACATCGCCCGGCAGTGGATCGACACCCAGAAGGTCGACGTGATCGCCGATACGCCGAATTCCGGCGTGGCGCTCGCCGTCAGCAACGTCGTCAAGGAGAAGAACGCGGTCCTGCTCAACAACGGCGGCGCCAGCGCCGACCTCACCGGCAAGGCCTGCAACGCCAACACCATCTCCTACACCTACGACACCTACATGCTCGCCAACGGCACCGGCAAGGCGCTGACCAAGGCCGGCGGCGACAGCTGGTTCTTCCTGACCGCCGACTACGCCTTCGGCGCCGCGCTCGAGCGTGACACCAGTGCGGTCGTCACAGCGAATGGCGGCAAGGTGCTCGGTGGCGTCAAGCATCCGCTCAACACGTCGGACTTCTCCTCCTTCCTGCTCCAGGCGCAGAACTCGAAGGCGAAGATCATCGGTCTTGCCAATGCCGGCGGCGACACCACCAACTCGATCAAGCAGGCGGCCGAGTTCGGCATCGTCGAGGGCGGCCAGAAGCTCGCCGCGCTGTTGCTGTTCATCAACGACGTCCACTCGCTCGGCCTGAAGACCGCGCACGGCCTCACCTTCACCGAATCCTTCTACTGGGACCTCAACGAGGGCACGCGCGCCTTCTCGAAGCGCTTCCAGGCCAAGGTCGCCAACAAGGCGATGCCCTCGATGACGCAGGCCGGCAATTACGCCTCCGTGCTGCATCTTCTGAAGGCGATGGACGCCCTCGGCGGCAATCCGCACGACGGTGCCAAGGTCGTCGCCAAGATGAAGGAGCTTCCGACCGACGATCCGCTGTTCGGCAAGGGCCCGCTGCGCGAGGACGGCCGCCGTATCATTCCTGCCTTTCTTTTCGAGGTGAAGAAGCCGGAAGAATCGAAGGGACCGTGGGACTATTACAAGCTGCTCGCGACCATTCCGGCGGAAGATGCGGCCAAGCCGCTCAAGGACAGCGAGTGCCCGCTGGTGAAGAAGTAAGGGCATAGCTGCCGGATGGTGGGCAACGCGAAGCGTGCCCACCATTTCTTCAGGTCGTAGAGAGATGGTGGGCTCGGCGCAAGAGCGCCTTTGCCCACCCTAAGCAACCGTCTTCGTGGTCGCCAGCGTTCGCATCGCAATCGCAACGCACGCCGCCATCAACAGCGCCGCGAGCAGGAACGGCGCGCCGGGCAGATGCCACGGCGCGCTGGTGCCGATGAAATACGAAAACGTCAGCGTGAACAGGAACGGGCCGACGAGCTGCGACACGCTCTGCACGCTCGCGGTGGCCCCCTGCAATTGGCCCTGCTGATCGGGCGCAACCAGCCGCGTCATCAGCGACTGCATGGCGGCGCCCGAGATGCCCCACAGCGACATCACGGGAATGCCGATCCAGAACAGCGGTCCGGTCGGCGCCGCGCCGAAGATGACGAAGCCGATCGCGCCACAACACAGGCCGAGCACCAGCGCGTTCCGCTCCCCGAGCACACGCACGATCGGGCCGATTGCGAGCCCCTGCACCACCATGGCGCAGATGCCGACCATGGCCAGCGTCAGGCCGACCGTCTTGGAATCCCAGCCATAGCGATAGGTCGCATAGAGCACGAAAGTCGACGGCAGCACGACATGCGCGACCTGGGCGATGAAATTGACGACCGACAACGCGGCCAGCGCCGCGTTGGAACGGAGCAGGTGCAGCGCTCCGATCGGATTGGCGCTCGCCCAGCGGAACGGCGCACGCTTCTCAAGCGCCAGCGATTCCGGCAGGACGAAGAGCCCGTACAGCGCATTGGCAAAGCTCAGGGCAGCCGAGGCCCAGAACGGCAGGCGCGGATCGATATCGCCGAGCAGGCCGCCGAGCGCCGGGCCCAGAATGAAGCCGGCGCCGAAGGCAGCTCCAATCCTGCCGAAGACTGCAGCACGCCGTTCCGGCGGCGTGATATCGGCGATATAGGCAAAGGCGGTCGAGATGCTGGCCGAGGTGATGCCGGAGATCACGCGGCCGATGAACAGCCAGACCAGCGAGGGCGCCAGCGCCATCAGAACATAGTCGGCCGCGAGCCCGAAATTCGACAGCAGCACCACCGGCCGCCGTCCGAAGCGATCCGACAGGGCGCCGAGCACCGGCGAGAACACGAACTGCATCAGCGCCCAGGCAGTGCCGAACAGGCCGAAGATGCGGGCCGCGTGCGCGGTGTCGTTGTCGACGAAGCTCTCGATCAGCTTCGGCAGGATCGGCATGATCACGCCGAGCGCGAGCATGTCGAGCAGGATGGTCACGAAGATGAAAGCGACCGCGCCGCGCCGGACCGGCGCTGCGCTTTGCGCCATCGCCCCGCCGGCGTCGCCGCTCACGACGGCCGCTTGCGCTTGTGGGCGAACGGATTGGCCTTCTCGCGCAAGGTGATGCGCACCGGCGTGCCCGGCAGCTCGAAGGCCTCACGCAGCGAATTGGTGAGATAGCGCAAATATGACTGCGGCACCGCGTCCGCGCGCGAGCAGAACAGCACGAAGCTCGGCGGACGCGCCTTCGTCTGGGTGATGTAGTTGAGCTTGAGCCGCCGACCGGACACCGCCGGCGGAGGATTGGCCTGGACCGCCTCCTCGAACCAGCGGTTCAAGGCCGCGGTCGATACGCGCCTGTTCCAGAGCGCGTAGGCGTCCTGGATCGCCTGCATCAGGCGATCGATGCCCTCGCCCATCAAGCCGGAGATGGCGATGATCGGCACGCCCTTGACCTGCGGCAGCAGATGGTCGGCATCACGACGAAGGCCGGAGATGGCGCCGCCCCCCTTGCTCTCCATCAGATCCCATTTGTTGACGGCGAGCACCATCGCGCGGCCTTCGCGCTCGATCAGGTCGGCGATGCGCAAATCCTGCTCCTCGAAGCGGTTCTGCGCATCCATCGTCATCACGACGACTTCGGCAAAGCGCACCGCGCGGAGCGCATCGGCGACCGAGAGCTTTTCCAGCTTCTCCTCGATGCGCGAGCGCCGGCGCAGGCCCGCGGTATCGAACACGCGAAACTCGCGGCCCTTCCAGTTGATCTCGACCGCGATGGAATCGCGCGTGGTGCCGGCCTCCGGGCTTGTCAGCAGGCGCTCCTCGCCGAGCAGATGGTTGATCAGTGTCGACTTGCCGGCATTGGGCCGCCCGACGATGGCGACCCGGATCGGGCGCGTCGCGGCCTCTTCCTCCGAGAGCGGCGCGTCGTCCTCGTCGTCTTCCTCTTCGTCGACGGGCTCCGGCATCAGCTTGGCTAGCGCATCGTAAAGCTCGCCCATGCCCTCGCCGTGCTCCGCCGAGATCTGGATGGGATCGCCGAGGCCGAGCGCGAAGGCCTCCATCGCACCGGCATCGCCGTGCTTGCCCTCGCTCTTGTTGGCGACCAGCAGCACCGGCTTGTTGGCCTTGCGGGCGAAATCGGCGAAGGCGCGATCCGTCGGCGTGAGGCCGATGCGGGCATCGATCACGAAGAACAGCGCGTCGGCCTGTGCGATCGCGGCCTCCGTCTGCTCCTGCATGCGCGCGGTCAGCGAGCCCTTGGCGCCCTCGTCGAGGCCGGCGGTATCGATGATCGTGAATTCCAGATCGCCGAGCCTCGCCTCGCCCTCGCGACGGTCGCGGGTGACGCCCGGCAGGTCATCGACGAGCGCGAGCTTCTGTCCAACCAGGCGGTTGAACAGCGTCGATTTGCCGACATTGGGCCGGCCGATGATGGCGATTGTGAAGGACATTGGTCATTCGTGCGCTGCCGGGGCCGCGCCTGTCAATGAAATGAAACGATTAAAGCGCGATGAGGCTGGAATGCATCCTCACCGCGCTTTAGGTTGTTGTTTAAGCATGATCTTTTCGGAAAACGCTTCGCACTTTTCCGGATCATGCTTCAGCGCGAGAAGCTGCCGCTCGGCAGCGGCGCCGGGAAGGCGCCCTGCGATTGCTGCTGGGTGGTCTGGCTCGGTTGCGCCTGCTGGACGGGCTGATCGGGCGGCGGCGCGGTGGTGCGCTTGCGCACGATCTTCTGCTTGGGCGGCGGAGCGGCCGCGGGCGGCGCGGCCTCCGGCTGAGCCTCGCCATCGACTTCGCCAGCCGGCGCTTCGGCCGGTGCGACTGCGGCGGCGGCCGGCTGCCTGGTCTTTTTCGCCTTGGCACCCTTCGCCGGCTTGGCCGGCTCGGGCGCAGGCTCCGCGGGCAAGGCCGCAACGGCGGGCACGTTCGGATCGGACTGTTGCTGCGCGCCCTTGTACAAATCCTTCGGGACGCCCTGCTCGAGCCCCGGTACGCCCTCCGGAAACACCGGCTTGCGGTCGCCGGGCAGCTTCTTCTTGGTATCGAGGAAATCGAGCATGTCGGTCGGATCGAAGCTCGAGCAACCGCCCAGGACGCCCGTGAAGGCGATCAGGACGGCGGCTGCGATCAAGCGGGGCGTGCGGCGCATATCGATTTATCTCGTCTCAGCTCTCGGGGCCGTCGGCGCGTGGTCAGCTTTTGGCGACGGGCGGCAGCAGGGCTTGCAGCGCCTCGGCGCGTGAGCGCAAGCCCGGCGGCGTTTCGCCGTCCTCGGCGATCGCGTCGAGCCATTTGCGGGCCGCAGTCATGTCGTTGTTGCGCCACGCCGACAGCGCCAGCATCTCGCGGGCGCTGTGACGGAAGGTCGATTTGGGTGCGGCGGAAGCTTCCAGCCGCTGCTGCATGTCGGCATAGCCGGCGCTGTCGAGCAGGAGGCCGGCCGCTCGGATCTTCGCCAGATCCTGCCACTCGCCGCCCACGCCGCGGTCGTCGGCAATGTCGTCATACAGCTTGGCGGCCGCCTTGGGATCGCGGGCCGCCGCCTCGGCCGCCGCACGCAGTCGCGCCAGGGTGCGATAGCCCGACGGAGCCTTGGTGGCGAGCTCGGTGAAGGCCGCCTCGGCCTCCGCGTGCTTGTCCTGCTCGGACAGCTCGACAGCCTTCTCGAACGCCGCGCCGGCCTCGGCGGCCTTCTTGGCCTCCAGATACTGGTAGCCGCGCCAACCGCCGACGGCGGCCACGATCAGCACCATCAGCGCGATGAAATAGATCGAATACTTGTCCCACAGCTTCTTGAGCTGTTCGCGACGTACTTCCTCGTCGACTTCGTCAAATAATTCAGACACTTAAGATAACCCCATACCCGGTCAGGAATGCGCGCCAGATCGTCCGCGTCAAAAACCCGTCCCCGCGTCGCGGCGGCGATACCCTATCGATATGGCGGTGGCAAGGCAAAGCGAGCCCGATCAAGGCGTTAACCACCCGGGAACGCCCAGGAATGCCCGCCGGCCCGGCTCAGGCTCCTAGGAGTTCCCGCAACTGCCGCTTCAGCACCTTGCCATTGGCATTGCGCGGCAGCGGCTCGGCCGTGATCACCATGGTTTCAGGGACCTTGTAGTCCGACAGCCGCTCGGCGCACCAGGCGCGCAGGACCTCGCCCGCCACGGGCGCGCGCGTCACCACCACGGCGTGGACGCGCTCGCCGAGAACGGGGCATGATTTGGCGATGATAGCGCTCTCCACCACCGCGGGGTGGCCGGCCAGCACGGATTCGACCTCGGCCGAATAGATCTTCAGGCCGCCGCGATTGATCATGTCCTTCTGCCGGTCGAAGACGCGGACAAACCCCTCCCCATCGACCGAGCCGAGATCGCCGGAATGCCAGAATCCGCTGGTGAAGCTCTCTGACGTCGCCGTCGCATTGTTCCAGTAGCCCTTGATGACGGATGCGCTCTGGATCCAGAGCTCGCCGATCTCGCCATGCGGCAGCTCGCGCCCGTCCGCCCCCATCGCCACGATACGCGCACCCGGACACGGCAGGCCGACGCTGTCGATATGGCTTGCCGTCAACTCGCCCGGCATGATCGTCGACGGCGACGTCGTCTCGGTCGCGCCGTAGCAGTTCATCAGCTGCAGGCCGGGAATTGTCGCCTTGAGCTTCTCGATGGTTGCGACCGGCATCGGCGCGCCGCCGAAGCCGCCGATGCGCCAGCTCGACAGATCGTAGCCGTCGAAATCGGGCTGGAGCAGGCAGAGATTGTACATCGCCGGCACCATTACCGTGTAGGTGACGCGCTCGCGGGCGGCGAGCTTGAGATAATCGGCGGCCTTGAACTCCGGCATGATGATCAGCGCGCCGCCGCAGCGAATCATCGTCGTGATGTTGGCGACGACGCCGGTGACATGGCCGAGCGGCACAGCCGCGATCGAGCGGTCCGCCGCCGTCAATTGCAGGCAGGACACGAAGACCATCGAGGAGTGCACGATGTTGCAATGAGCCAGCATCGCGCCCTTCGGCTTGCCCGTCGTGCCCGAGGTGTAGAGGATCATCGCGGTTTCTTCCTCGCCGACATCGACCGGCGCCGGCGCCGGCGCGTTGTCTGCGAGCATCGCGAAACGCGACCGCTGCGGGTCGGCATCGATCGCGATGTGGTGGATCACGTCTGGAATGTCGCGCGCATCAGGCAAACGCTCGGCCAGCCCCGCTTCATGGATCAGGATCTTGGCGCCGCAGTCGCTCAGAACATAGGCGATTTCCGGCTTCTGCTGGCGCGTGCCGAGCAGCACCGTGACCAGCCCCTCATGCGCGGCGGCAAACAGCAGCAGCGGAAATTCGATCCGGTTGCCGAGCAGGATCGCGACGCGATCGCCACGCCGCAGGCCTAGCTTGCGAAAGCCTGCCGCGATCCGCGCGGCCTGCTCCGCAGCCTGCCGCCAGCTCAGGCGGACATCCCCGCAGATCAAGGCTTCGCCGTCGGCATTGCCGGCGCACGCGTCGGCAATCATCGCCCACAAGCTCGCCGGCCGGTCGCTAAAGGCGGGCACCACCCGATCGCCAAAGCGCGCCTCGAGCCGCATCGGCGGGATCTGAGATTGCGACCAGTTCATCGGAACGCCTTAAAGCTTGTTGCTCTTGTTACCTTCCGCGCACGGGCATCAGGGTTCCGTCTTGTGCTGACCGGCTAGACCCCCACTACGGGAACGCCGATCACGACCGGATGGAATGCAAAGGCGAGCGCCAGATAAGCGACGATTCCGACCGCAACCGCGATCAGATCGTTGCTGACGCCGCCCACCGGGATCGGCGGCCCGCCGCCATCGGTGCGACGCTTCAGCGTAATGCGATCATACACTGCCCAGGCCAGGAACGAGCCGAACAGGATGATGGAGCCGAGATCGCCATTGGCCAAAAGATGCGCCGCAGCCCACAGCTTGATACCGGCCAGCATCGGATGCTTCAGCGTCGCGTAGATGCGGCCACGCAGATAGGACGCGACCACCAGGATGACCGCGGGCAGCATCAGCGCGAGCGTGATGTGCTTCAGCGCCTTCGGCGGGTACCAGACGTCGATCCAGCCGGTCGCACGGTAATGCGCAAAACCCCAGATGATCAACGCGAGCCCCGCGAGCGAGGCGAGCGAATAGACGATCTTGTAGGTACCCTCGCCCAGCCTCGCGATCGCCTCCGCGCGCGCGTCTCGTTTCGTCGTGAAAAGATGGGCTGCGAAAAACAGCGCCAGCCCCAGGATCATCACCAGCAAACCCACGACGTCCCTCTTTCGCAAAGCCGCACGTCTTCAGGTAGCATCTTCGCCCCGAGAAGCGCAATGCATCACGCGGAGCGCCGCCATCCCGGCAAGAGGACGGCCCTAGTCCTGCTCGGCCACCTTTCCGCTGCGCGCATCGATCCAGCCTCGTCCAAACGAGATGCTCAGCTTCACCAGAGGCGCGGCAACGGTCGAGAAAATGAGCTTGATCAGATACTGACCGACGATTGTCGGCAGGACAACGCCGGTACCATAGAACGCGACCGACACGAAGATGGCGGTGTCCAACAGCTGGGCCAACATCAGGCTGAGCCAGGCAGACAGCACCACGGACTTCCTGCCGAATGTCGTCTCGCGCAACAGGAGAAAGAACGACAGGTCGAAGTGCTGACTGATCATGTAAGCCAGCCAGCCGCCGATCCAGATGCGAACGGAAGAGCTAACGACCGCCTCGAAATCCTGCTGGTGGTGCCAGCCTGCCGCCGCCGGCAGATACGCGGCAAACTCGAAATAGGCGGCCGACAGGGCCATGCTAAGCAGGCCGAGATTGATGACCCGCCTGGAATACTCCTTGCCGAACAATTCGGCGATCGTATCGAGAATGATGAACGTCAGAAGATAGCTGAAGACCGTCGCACTGGCGTCCAGGCCGAAAGGCAACGCGAACAGTTTCGAGCCTGCGATCGTGCTTGTGACCAACAGCGCCGAATGGAGCGTGAGCAGAAATAGGAAATAGCTGATCCTGGCGTCCATCGGTTCACGCGGCCCCCGGGGCATCCTGCATTGAATGGGTCGAAGCTACGGGTCAAATTCGCCCAAGACAACTTCTTGTTGAATTCGGCCCCCGACGGAATATGATCGAAACATTGCAGATGGATTGGACGGTTAGTTATGACCGGCAAAATCAGTTTTGACGCCAGAATATTGGATTTCCTTCGCGCTTCCCACGGCCGTTCGCAGGAAGCGATCATTGTCGAGTTTTTGCAAACCGCGATCGCGATCAGCCCGGCGGCCGATGCGGGATCGGTCCTGATCGACCACCCCAAGATGAACAGGCTGGTGCTCTTCAACGAGGGCGACTTCCTGTTCGACAAGCAACTGCTGGATCCTCAAGCGCGGGCCAGCTTTCCGGCCACGCTGGGTTACTTCGGAACCATCGCCGGAAATTGCTTCCGCACGGGTACGCCGACGGTCTTTTCGCGCGCTCTCGGCGGGGAATTCTCCGGCGACAGTCCCATCCAGAACATGGTCTGCTTTCCAATCAAATTAGGACAGGGCCGCAGCCCATTTGGCGTCGCCTGCTTTCATAACAACGTTACGGGCAAGGTGTTCTCTCCCGACGATCTGCGCGTCCTGGAGGCCTACACCGATATTCTGGCGTTGGCTTTGCACACGCCGCACCCGGAGCTTCAGCTCGAGCGCAACGTCTTCATCGTGCACGGACGGGACGACACTAGCCGAAAGGCGCTGGAGTCGATCTTGCGGCAGAACAAGGTCACCCCCAAGGTGCTGTTGCGGGAAGACAAGAACGCAACGACGATCTTGTCGGGCCTGGAAGAGTTGATCCGAACATGCAGGGCAGGCTTCATCCTCGCCACGCCCGACGACGAAGGACGCTTGGCCAGAGCCAACGAGCCTTACGGGGCACGCGCACGTGAGAATGTCATCTTCGAGATGGGGTTGCTGTTCGCCAAATTCCGCGCCTTCGAGCGCGTCGCCATCCTGCTGAAGAAACCGCTGAGACTGCCATCGGATCTCAACGGGGTCACTTATGAGGAATTCAATAGGATCGAAGACCTCGAGGCCACCATCGTGCTCAAATTGGACAAATGGAAGCTGCTGAACTGAGTACGGCGGCTCGCGAACGAGAGACGGCCGATCAACTGCGGCTGTACGCGAGGCGTTAGACCTCCCATAGAGGCCAACGCCGCCGGGCTGGTCTCGTTGGCAAATCAGTTGGCGAGATTGCGGTTGTCGACGTAGCGGATCGCGATTGGCCGTCCGGCCAGAGCGCCCCCGAGATTGCTGGTGAATTTCAGCGGCAGGCAGGCGTTCAGCGACGCGTTGATGGCATTCAGATAGGTCGTGCGGATACCCGCGGGGACGCCCGCAGTCGCAAAGGTCAGCCGCGGCGGGCCGATCAGGCGGCCCGCCTTGTTGAAGCTGAAACGCACGGCCATCTGCATGCCCGCGCGCGCATTGTCCGATGGCGGCGACCAGCAGGTGCGCAGCTCGGCGAAGAGATCGCCGATCGTATCGAGGTCGTGATCGGGCTTGCGGTATTTGGCGCGGTCGGAGTCCTGCGGCACACTTTCGATCGTGAGCTGGAGGTTCTGCCCGTAGGGATAGTCGATCTCGGGAATGCAGGGGCCGGGTTCGAGCGGACTGCAATAGGACGGCGTGCAGGGACGATTGTCGAGCACACTGCACGGCTCGTGCGCAAACGGGATCGGGTTGATCTGGCGACGCTGCGCATCGGCCGCAACCGTCGATATTGCCAGCAGGAGAAAAACGAGGATGCCGCGCCACATGGCTGAAACGTGGCATCGCCCAAGAGGGCGTCAAGCCCGCTTTCGTTCACATGCTCGCGTTCGGCCGCGGGACGGGGGCGCCCTACCCCCTCTTCTTGACGTCCTTGACGTTGGTGAACTCGATGCCCTCGGCGCGTTCCCTGGTGTAGCCCAGATAGAACTCGTTCCGCGCCAGATACACGGGGTCGCCGTCGACATCGTCGGCGATGCTGGAGGTGTTGGCGGCGATGAAGGTATCGAGCTTCTTGCGGTCATCCGATGAGACCCAGCGCGCAAGCTGGAACTCGCTGACCTCGAATTCGACGGGCAGTGAATATTCCGCCTCCAGCCGCGCCTTCAGCACGTCGAGCTGGAGCGCACCGACCACGCCGACCAGCGCGGGCGCGCCGTCGCGCGGGCGAAACACCTGCACCACGCCCTCTTCCGACATCTGCTGAAGCGCTTCCTTCAGCTTCTTCGCCTTCATCGCGTCGGTGAGACGCACGCGGCGGACGATTTCCGGCGCAAAGCTCGGCACGCCGACGAAGTTGAAATCCTCGCCCTCGGTCAAGGTGTCGCCGATGCGCAGCGTGCCGTGGTTGGGAATGCCGACGACGTCGCCGGCATAGGCCTCGTCCGCGACCGAGCGGTCCTGCGCGAAGAAGAATTGCGGGCTCGACAACGGCATGCTCTTCCCGGTGCGCACCAGCTTGGCCTTCATGCCCCGGCTGAGCTTGCCGGAGCAGAGGCGCGCAAACGCGATGCGGTCGCGATGGTTCGGATCCATATTGGCCTGGATCTTGAACACGAAAGCACTCATGCGCGGATCGGTCGCCTCGACCCTGCGCTGGTCGCTGTCCTGCGCGCGCGGCTCGGGCGCGAACTTGCCGAGGCCTTCCAGCAGGTCGCCGACGCCGAAATTGCGCAGCGCGCTGCCGAAATAAACCGGCGTCAGATGGCCCTCGCGAAACGCGGCGAGCTCGAACGGTTTTGATGCCTCGGTCACGAGCTCGAGCTCGTCCTTCACCGCGGAGACGTCGAGATTGGCGTTGAGCTTGCCAAGCTCGGCGATCTCGATCTGCTGCGCCGCGCCGGTCTTGGCGCCACCGCCTTCGAGCAGGCGCACGCCGCCATTGACGACGTCATAGGTGCCGAGGAAGTCGCGGCCGCGGCCAACCGGCCAGGTCATCGGCGTGGTGTCGAGCGCAAGCGTCTTCTCGATCTCGTCGAGCAGCTCGAACACGTCACGGCTCTCGCGGTCCATCTTGTTGATGAAGGTGATGATCGGAATGTCGCGCAGGCGGCAGACCTCGAACAGCTTCCGGGTGCGTGCCTCGATGCCCTTGGCGGCGTCGATCACCATCACGGCGGAATCGACCGCCGTCAGCGTGCGGTAGGTATCTTCCGAAAAGTCCTCGTGGCCCGGCGTGTCCAGCAGGTTGAACACCAGGCCTTCGAATTCGAAGGTCATGACCGAGGTCACAACCGAGATGCCGCGCTCGCGCTCGATCTTCATCCAGTCCGAACGCGTGTTGCGCCGCTCGCCCTTGGCCTTGACCTGGCCGGCGAGATTGATGGCGCCGCCGAACAGCAGCAGCTTCTCGGTCAGCGTGGTCTTGCCGGCGTCCGGATGCGAGATGATCGCAAAGGTGCGCCGCCGCGACACTTCAGCGGCAAGCGGGGAACGGGCCGTCGATTCGGCAGGTGTGGCGATGTCGGACATTGCGGGAGCGTTTGACAGGGAAAATCGGCCCGATCAAGCCTCATGTGGTGATTGCAGAGCCTTCCGGCCAGCCCCATATCGACCTGGGGAAGGACGACCTTTCCCCTCTTTCAGCACATCAGCCGCGGGGACGACCCTGCCTTGATATGGAGGGTCGTCATGGCCTGGAGCATCCTGTTCGTCGCTGGCCTTCTGGAGGTAGGCTGGGCGATCGGGCTCAAATACACCGAGGGCTTTACCAGGCTGATCCCTTCCGTCCTGACCCTCGCCGCGATGGCCGGCAGCATCCTGCTGCTTGGGTTGGCCCTCAAATCACTGCCGATTGGAACCGCCTACGCGGTGTGGACCGGGATCGGTGCGGTGGGCACGGCGACGCTCGGGATCATCCTGTTCGGCGAGCCCGCCACCGCGTTTCGCCTAGCCAGCATCGGACTGATCGTCGCCGGCATTGTCGGGCTGAAACTCGTTACTTGAGGAAAATCTTGACCGCCCACCAGGTCAGCGCAGCGACGATGGCCGAGGCCGGCATGGTGATCACCCAGGCGTAGACGATCGAGCTGGCGACGTTCCAGCGCACCGCCGAGAGACGGCGGGCGGCGCCGACGCCGACGATGGCGCCGGTGATGGTGTGGGTGGTCGACACCGGAACCCCGAGGTAGGTCGCCATGAACAGGGTGGCGGCGCCGCCGGTCTCGGCGCAAAAACCCTGCATTGGCGTCAGCTTTGTAATTCGCAATCCCATGGTGCGGACGATGCGCCAGCCGCCCATCAGCGTGCCCATCGCCATCGCGGCCTGGCAGGACAGCACCACCCAGAACGGCACCGAGAATTCGCTGCCGAGATGGCCCTGCGAGTAGAGCAGCACGGCGATGATGCCCATGGTCTTCTGCGCGTCGTTGCCGCCATGGCCGAGCGAATAGAGCGAGGCGGAGGCGAATTGCAGGATGCGGAAAGCGCGGTCCACAGCGAAAGGGGTGGACCGGACCGAGGCCCAGGAGACGATCGCGACCAGCACCATCGCGAGCAGGAAGCCGACGAGTGGAGACAGCACGATGGCGATCACCGTTTTGGATAATCCGCTCCAGACCGCCGCGGAGATCCCCGCCTTGGCCACGCCACCGCCGAACAGGCCACCGATCAATGCATGCGACGACGAGGACGGGATGCCGAGCCCCCAGGTCACGAGGTTCCAGACGATGGCGCCGACGAGGGCCGCGAAGATCACCTGGGCATCGACGATCGCGGGATCGATGATGCCGGTGCCGATGGTTTGGGCAACGTGCAGACCGAACACCATGAAGGCGACGAAATTGAAGAACGCGGCCCAGAACACCGCGAATTGCGGCCGCAGCACGCGGGTCGAGACGATGGTCGCGATCGAATTGGCGGCGTCGTGCAGGCCGTTCAGGAAATCGAACAGCAGCGCGACGGCGATCAGTCCGACCAGGAGGGGAAGACCCAACGCAGCATCCACGGCGCCCTGCCTAAACTTGCTCGATGACGATGCTGTTGATCTCGTTCGCGACGTCGTCGAAACGGTCGGCCACCTTCTCGAGGTGGTCGTAGATCTCGACACCGACGATGAAGTCCATCGCGCTCCCGTCGCGGTGCTTGAGGAACAGCTCCTTCATCCCGATGTCGTGGAGATCGTCGACCCGGCCTTCGAGCTTGCCCAGCTCTTCCGTGATTGCGGTCAGCATCGCCACGTTCTTGCCGATCTGCTGCATCAACGGCAGCGCGCGGCCGACCAGATTGGCGCATTCGATCAAGAGCCCGCCGATCTCGCGCATCGGTGGCTCGAAGGTACGGACTTCGAACAGCATCACGGCCTTGGCGGTCTGCTGCATCTGGTCGATGGCATCGTCCATCGAGGTGATCAGGTTCTTGATGTCGCCGCGATCGAACGGAGTGATGAAGGTGCGGCGCACCGCCGTCAGCACCTCACGGGTGATGTTGTCGGCATCGTTCTCGAACTGGTTGACGCGCTGGCAAAAGACCGGCGTCTCCTCGCCCCCGTTGAGCATGCTCTGGAGCGCGATCGAGCCGTGGATCACGGTCTGGGCGTGGCGGTCGAACAGGTCGAAGAAGCGTTCTTCCTTGGGCAGGAAAGCGCGAAACCATCGCATCATGGGAAGAGACTACCGGTTGGAAATGGCCCGGCCGAACCGGCCGTCACAAAACTGTCATAGACCATTTTCGATCCGCGTGCGTGTCATCTCACGCCCGCGGAGCCGGGTCATCCACCGCTTTCACGCACCAGATAAATTGTTGCGATATCAATTGTTTAGAGCGAACGCCGGAAGTAATGCGCGATTTCGCCGATGACCCCGCGGCGGAACGTGAGCACGCAGATCACGAAGATCGAGCCCTGGATCACAGTCACCCATTGGCCAAACCCCGCCAGATATTGCTGCATGGCGATGATCACGAAGGCGCCGACCACGGGGCCGAACACGGTGCCGAGACCGCCGACCAGCGTCATCAGCACGACTTCGCCCGACATCGACCAGTGCACGTCGGTGAGCGAGGCGTTCTGCGCCACGAACACTTTCAGCGATCCGGCAAAGCCCGCGAGCGTGCCCGACAGGACGAAAGCCAGGAACTTGTACTGATCGGTCCGGTAACCCAGCGAGATCGCCCGCGGCTCGTTCTCACGGATCGCCTTGAGGACTTCGCCGAACGGTGAGTTGATGATGCGGAAGATCAGCAGGAAGCCGGCAAGGAAGCCGACCAGCACGACGTAGTAGAGCACGGTCGGCTTGGACAGATCGAACACGCCGAACATGTGCCCTTGCGGAATGCCCTGGATGCCGTCCTCGCCATGGGTGAACGGGGCCTGGAGGTAGATGAAGTACAAAAGCTGCGACAGTGCCAGCGTGATCATCGAGAAGTAGATGCCCTGGCGGCGGATCGAGATATAGCCCGTGATGAGCGAGAGCACGAAGGCACCGGCGATGCCGACGAGGATGCCGAGCTCCGGCGGCAGCGCCCATACCTTCAGCGCATGCGCGCTGCAATAGCCGGCCGTCCCCAAGAACATCGCATGGCCGAAGGACAGCAAACCGCCGTAGCCGATCAGCAGGTTGAAGGCGCAGGCGAGCAGCGCGAAGCACAGCGCCTGCATGACGAAGAACGGGTAGACTCCCGTGAATGGCACCGAAGCCAGCAGCAGCGCCATCACAACGAACACGATCATCTCGTCGCGGATCGCGCGCGGGGTCACCGGCAGCGTGTCGTCCGTCAAGGCTGTCATATCAGGCCGCCTTTCCCGTCAATCCGGTTGGCTTCACCAAGAGCACCAGCACCATCAGCACGAAGACGACGGTATTGGAGGCCTCGGGGTAGAAATACTTGGTCAGGCCCTCGATCACGCCCAGCGCGAAGCCGGTGATGATCGAGCCCATGATCGACCCCATGCCGCCGATCACCACCACCGCGAACACGACGATGATGAGGTCGGCGCCCATCAGCGGCCGCACCTGGTTGATCGGCGCCGAAAGCACGCCGGCGAGTGCTGCAAGACCGACGCCGAGACCGTAGGTCAGCGTGATCATGCGCGGCACGTTGACGCCGAAAGCGCGCACCAGCGTCGGGTTTTCGGTCGCGGCGCGCAGGTAAGCGCCAAGCCGCGTCTTCTCGATCAGGAACCAGGTGGCGATACACACCACCAGCGAGAAGACAACGACCCAGCCGCGATAGATAGGAAGGAACATGAACCCGAGATTCATGCCGCCCTTGAGCTGGTCCGGAATGGCGTAAGGCATGCCGGACGAGCCGAAATAGTTCTGGAACACGCCCTGCACGATCAGCGCGATGCCGAAGGTGAGCAGCAGACCGTAAAGATGGTCGAGCCCGGTCAGCCATTGCAGCATGGTCCGTTCCAGGATCATGCCGAAGATGCCGACGACAATCGGAGCGACGATCAATGCCGGCCAGTAGCCGATACTGAGATAATCATTGTTGAGCAGGAAATAGGCGACGAACGCGCCCATCATGTAGAGTGCGCCATGGGCGAAATTGATGATGTTGAGCATGCCGAAGATCACGGCGAGCCCGAGACTGAGCAGCGCGTAGAACGAGCCGTTGATCAATCCCACCAGTAGCTGAGCGTAAAGAGCCTGCATCGATCCCGCACCCGGTCCCTTCGGCGTTCCCTGAAAGTCGCCCGCAGGCCTGATGGCCCGCGGGCGGTTATCCTACTTCTTCAAGAGCGCGCACTTGCTCTCGGACAGCGGCGTGAAGGCCTGGTCGCCCGGCACCGTGCCGACCAGCTTGTAGAAATCCCACGGTCCCTTGGACTCGGAGGGCTTCTTCACCTCGAACAGGTAGGCGTTGTGGATGGTGCGGCCGTTGGGCTGGATCTCGCCCTTGCCGAACAGATCGTCCTCGGTCGGCATCGACTTCATCTTCTCCACGACCTTGACGCCATCGTGCGGATTGCCGCCGAGCGCCTCCAGCGCCTTGAGATAGTGGCGCACGCCCGCGTAGACGCCGGCCTGCACCATGGTCGGAGGCGCACTGTTCTTCATCTTCGCGGCGAAGCGCTTGGAGAACGCGCGGGTCTGGTCGTTCATGTCCCAGTAGAAGGTCTCGGTGAAGTTGAGGCCCTGCGCGGTCTCGAGCCCGATCGCCTTGACGTCCGTGAGGAACAGCAGCAGCGCCGCGAGCTTCTGGCCGCCCTTGACGATGCCGAACTCGGCCGCCTGCTTGATCGTGTTGGTGGTGTCGCCGCCGGCATTGGCAAGGCCGATGATCTTGGCCTTGGAAGCCTGCGCCTGCAGCAGGAAGGACGAGAAGTCCGGCGTGTTGAGCGGGTGCTTGACGCCACCGACCACCTTGCCGCCGTTGGCGGTGATGACCGCCGTGGTGTCGCGCTCCAGCGCCGCGCCGAAGGCGTAGTCCGCGGTCAGGAAGAACCAGGTGTCGCCGCCGGCCTTCACCAGCGCCTGACCGGTGGTGTGGGCCAGCATGTAGGTGTCGTAGGTCCAGTGCACCGTGTTGGGCGAGCACTGCGCGTTGGTGAGATCCGAGGTCGCCGCACCGGAGTTGATGTAGACGCCGTTCTTTTCCTTGACGACGTTGTTGACGGCGAGCGCCACGCCGGAATTCGGCACGTCGACGATGGTGTCGACCTTGTCGACGTCGAACCATTGCCGCGCGATCGCGGTGCCTATGTCCGGCTTGTTCTGGTGATCGCCCGAGATGATGTCGATCTTCCAGCCCTTCGCAACGAGGCCGGAATCTTCAATGGCCATCTGCGCGGCGAGCGTCGAGCCTGGTCCGCCGAGGTCGGCGTAAAGGCCGGACTGATCGGACAGCGCGCCGATCTTGACGGTCTTGTCCTGCGCGGACGCGACGCCAGTCATCACGAAGCTGAGCGCGGTGGTCAGCAGCAATGACGCAATCGACCTGGTCTTCATGCAACGTACCTCTTTAATTTTTCTCGTTGGCAATTCTAGACGCCGAGATAGGTGTGGAGCTTGTCCATGTTGGCGGCAAGCTCCGCATTGGAAAATCCGTCGATGATCTTGCCGTGCTCGACCACATAATAGCGGTCGGCGACGGTGGATGCGAACCGGAAGTTCTGCTCGACCAGGAGGATCGTGAAGCCCTCCTTCTTGAGCCGGGCAATGGTGTGGCCGATCTGCTGGATGATGACGGGTGCGAGCCCCTCGGTCGGCTCGTCCAGCATCAGGAAACTCGCGCCGGTGCGCAGGATGCGCGCGATCGCGAGCATCTGCTGCTCGCCGCCGGACAGCTTGGTGCCCTGGCTGTTGAGCCGTTCCTTCAGGTTCGGGAACAGGTCGAAGATCTGATCGAGCGGCAGCCCGCCCGCGCGGACGATGGGCGGCAGCAGCAAATTCTCACGTACGTCGAGGCTGGAGAATATCCCCCGCTCTTCCGGGCAGAACGCGATGCCCATGCGCGCGATCTTGTCGGAGGTCGTGCGGATGATGTCGTGGTTGTTGAACTTCACCGAGCCGGTTCGCTTGCCGATGATCCCCATGATCGACTTCAGCGTGGTGGTCTTGCCGGCGCCGTTACGCCCGAGCAGGGTGACGACCTCGCCCGCATTCACGTCGAAGTTGATCCCGTGCAGGATGTGGGACTCGCCATACCACGCCTCCAGATTGCGGACCTGAAGGATGGTCCCGCCGGTCGCGGCCTTTGCCGGAGCCTCGGCGATCGCAGTGTCAGGCATGACCGGCTCCCAGGTAAGCTTCCTTGACGCGCTCGTCCTTGGTGAGCTCGCTGTAATGGCCCTGCGCCAGCACCTGCCCGCGCGTCAGCACGGTAATGATGTCGGAAAGATTGGCCACGACGCTGAGATTATGCTCGACCATCAGGATGGTGTATTTCGCGGAGATACGCTTGATCAGCGCCGCGATCTTGTCGATGTCCTCGTGGCCCATGCCGGCCATCGGCTCGTCCAGCAGCATCATCTCGGGGTCGAGCGCGAGCGTGGTTGCGATCTCCAGTGCGCGCTTGCGCCCGTAGGGCATCTCGACCGCGGGCGTATTGGCAAACTCGCTGAGGCCGACATCGTTCAACAACTCGCGCGCGCGATCGTTGAAGACGTTGAGCACCGACTTGGAGCGCCAGAAATCGAAGGAGCTGCCGTGCTGGCGCTGAAGCGCGACACGGACGTTTTCCTGCGCGGTGAGATGCGGAAACACCGCCGAGATCTGGAACGAGCGAACCAACCCCATGCGCGCCACGTCGGCGGGCGCCATCGCGGTGATGTCCTGGCCCTTGTACAGGATTTTTCCGGCGGACGGTTTGAGGAACTTGGTCAAAAGATTGAAGCAGGTCGTCTTGCCGGCGCCGTTCGGGCCGATCAACGCGTGAATGCTCCCACGGCGAACCTTGAGCGCAACGTCGCGGACGGCGAAGAAGCCCGCGAACTCCTTGGTCAAGCCTTCCGTTTCGAGAATGAACTCATCGGCCAAACAGTTTTCCCCCTGCCCGCGCAATACGCGTGGCTGTCCTTGTTGCTTCGGCATTCCGGAGGCCCTGGAGCCCACCCGGAACCGCCGCCTCCGGGCGCGGAATATGCCGGAGTTGACGGGGGTTAGGCAAGGCGGAAAGCTGAGCAGATCAGGCCTCCGGCCGGGATACAAATGCTCCCTTAGTCGGAGGTGTTTTGACGTCGTGCCTGCCCGGCCTCCCGGTTCGCAAGGCACCGGTCATCAAGCCGTCGTTAACGGTCTTTCGTTCCATGCGCCAGCCTTCATAGAAAATTTTCCCGCAACCCGGATCATGCGCGGGTTTTATACGTCGGGAATATTGTCTTGGATTTCGCAAGCGCCGCTCCTTCCCTGGTCAAATCCATCAGGCAGCGTGATCTCCTGAACACGTGGCTGCGACTTTATGCGCGCGAACAGACGACGCCGGCGATCTGGGAGTACCAGCCCGCGCGGCTCGAGGAGGAGCTGTCCGATCTCATCTATTATACGGTGGACATGTCGACGCCGACGCCGCGCCTCACTATCCAGAGCGAAGGCACGCGCATCTCGCGTGCCTATGGACACACCGGCAAGGGCGTTCTGCTCGACGACTATATCGGGCCGCGGCTCGTGCCCTTCGTGATGCCGGTCTATCATGAATGCGTGGCGCGCGGGTTGCCCGTCTACAGCGTTGCCGACGTCGACGACATCTACGGGCGCATCGTCGCCTATGAGCGCCTGCTGCTGCCGTTCCAGACCGAGGGCAGGATCTGTCACGTCATCGCCTCGCTCAAGACGTTCTGCGAGGACGGCGGCTTCGAGATCAAGAATCTGATGCGCGGAAATGACGCGCTGCCGCGCGAAAAATTGCGCGCGGTGATCGATCGTGACCTGTTTCACCGCACTCCCGGCCGCATCGCGGCCGCCGAATTGGTCGAATTCGCCGATCAGCCCGGGCTCGTCACCGAGATCGTCGAACTGAAATAGCGGCCAGCGCGATTTGGCCTCGACTTACCTGGTCCCGACGTCCTTGGCATAAATGTCCGGCTTGAAGCCGACCAGCAGCTTGCCGCCGACTTCCAGCACCGGCCGTTTGATCATCGATGGTTGCGCTAGCATCAACGCCAGCGCCTTCCTCTCGGTGAGGCCCTCCTTGTCGGCGTCGGGCAGCTTCTTGAAGGTCGTCCCTGCGCGATTGAGCAGCGTCTCCCAGCCGACCTTGTCGCTCCACTGCTTGAGCTTGTCCTTCTCCACCCCCGCCGCCTTGTAGTCGTGAAACTCGTAGGCGACGCCATGGGTGTCGAGCCAGGCGCGTGCCTTCTTCATGGTGTCGCAGTTCTTGATGCCGTAGATGATGTTGGGCAAGAGGTCCCTCGCGCATGCGTCGTATCGTGATCCCGGCGTTGTACGAAACTCCGGTCCGCGCGACAATATTTGCGAATGACGCCAGCTCTTCGAACGGACACGCCATGCACGTCACCCACGATCCCGCCGCGACCGTGTCGCCGACCATCGACTTCAACACCTTCCTCGCGGTCGATATCCGTGTCGGCACCATCGTCGATGCAAAACCGTTCCCGGAGGCGCGCAAGCCGGCCTGGCGGCTGTGGATCGACTTCGGCCCGGCGATCGGCGTGCGCAAGAGTTCGGCGCAGATCACCGAAAACCATCCGCTCGATACGCTGGTCGGACAGCAGGTCGCGGCCGTCGTCAATTTCCCGCCGCGCCAGATCGGCCCGGTCGTTTCGGAGGTGCTGACGCTCGGCTTCCCCGATGCCGAAGGCAAGGTCGTGCTGGTGCAGCCGAGCAAACCCGTGCCGAACGGCGGACGCCTGTTCTAGCCGAGCGCATTCAAGGGCTACGCCGCGGCCTCCGTCGACCTGCCAACCGTCAAATCCTCCCGGTTCCTCGACCCAGGCCATTGGGCCTTGACCAAACTCGCGCATCGAATTAAAAATGACTGATCGATCGTTTTTTATTTTACGGACGGGCCTTCCACGCTGTTTGGGCTGGACATCAAAAACGATTGAACAGTCAGTTATTTACGGACACCGCGGATGCCGAAGATCAGCGACAAGCAGCGTGAAGACCGGCGGCAGCAGATTCTCGAAGCTGCCCTCGCATGCTTCGCCGAGGACGGTTTTCACCAGACCGGCATGGCCGACATCGTCAAGCGGTCGGGACTGAGCCACGGCGCGGTCTATCTCTACTTCCAGAGCAAGGACGACCTGATCGAGGCGCTCGCCGACGACCGGCGCCGCGAAGCCGTGCTTAACTCGGTCGCGCAAGGATCGGGAGATCCGATCGAGGGACTTCACGCACTGGTCCGCGTCTATGCGCAATGGCTCACCGATCCCGCCGGCGAAGCGCGGCGCCGTGTCGGCATCCATGGCTGGGCCGAAGCGCTGCGCAACCGCCGCGTCCGCGCCAGCGTCGTCGAAGGCATCGACATGCCGCGCACGCTCATCGTCGCGCTGGTCGAGCGCGGCCAGCACGACGGCCTCATCAGGAGCGACCTCGGCGCAGATGCGATCGCGCGCGTGCTGGTTGCGATTTTCCAGGGCTTCGTGCTGCAAAAGTGCTGGGGCGAGGATTTTGACGTCGAGGCCTGCATGGCGGCTGTCGCAGGCGCGATCGACGGCTTCCGCACCACGAAACCCGACATCAAGCGACGGACCCGGGTGTGAGCGATGTCCTGGATTCACGACCTGCTCGCTTGTATCGGCGTCGGTCTCGTCGGAGGACTGACGTCCGGCTTCATGGGGACGAGCCCGGGTGGAGGCCTGGTGATCTTCTGCGTGCTGCTGCTCGGCGCGGAGCAGCATGTGGCCCAAGGCACGTCGCTGATCGCGCAGGTGCCGCCGACCGGCCTCGCCGGCGTGCGCCGCTACTGGCAGAACGGCAATCGCAGCCCGCTGCAATGGGTCGTCTGGATCGGCGTCGGATTTCTGCTCGGTGGTGTCAGCGGCGGCTATGCCGCAACCGCCGTTTCCGACGCGGTCCTGCAATGGACCTATGTCGTCTACCTCGTCGCATTGATCGCTGCGCTGGTTCTGCGGCGTGACCGCAAGGACGGCAGCAGCGGGGCTGCCAATCCCGACAAATTGCCCTGGCTGCCCCTGCTCCTCATCGGCATGCTTGCCGGCTTTTCCTCCGGCTTCATGGGCATCGGCGGCGGCCTTGCGATCACTGTCGGCCTCGCCGCCGGCCTGCGCGTGCCGCAGCATCAGGCGCAACTCGTCAGCCTCGTCTTTTCGGTCATCCCAACCAACATTCCGGCGGCGTGGATCTACTGGAGCAAGGGACTCGTTGTCGGCTGGCCGGCCATCATCGGTATCGTTGTCGGCCTGTGGATCGGCACCGATCTCGGCGCACGCATGGCCAACGGCGTCAGCAAATCGGTGCTGCGCCGGACCATGATCGCCCTGGTCTCGCTGATGGCGCTGTACATGACCTACAAGGCGTTGGCTAGTTTCACGGCCGCTTCGGAATGTTCAGCCCGCGCTGCACCGCCGGACGCGCCAGCCCCCGCTCGAGCCAGGCACCGACCGATTTGAACCGGGTGAACTCGACGAGATCGCCGGCACCGTAGAAACCGACGAGGTTGCGCACCCAGCCGAGCATGGAGATATCGGCGATGGTGTAATCGTCATCCATGAACCATTGCCGCCCCGAAAGATGCGTCTCCATCACACCGAGCAGGCGCTTGGACTCGTTGACATAGCGTTCGAGCGGCCGCTTGTCCTCGAACTCCTTGCCGGCGAATTTGTGGAAGAAGCCGACCTGGCCGAACATCGGCCCGATGCCGCCCATCTGGAAATGCACCCACTGGATGGTCTGGTAACGGCGGGCGGCGTCCTCGGGCAAAAGCTTGCCGGTCTTCTCCGCGAGATATTGCAGGATCGCCCCGGACTCGAACAGCGGCAGCGGTTTGCCGCCGGGACCATTGGGATCGAGGATCGCAGGGATTTTGCCGTTCGGATTGAGCGAGAGGAATTCAGCCGTCTTCTGATCGTCCTTGCCAAAGTCGACGAGATGGACCTCGTAGGGCAGCCCGATCTCCTCCAGCACGATCGAGACCTTGACGCCGTTCGGCGTCGGTAGCGAATAGAGCTGAAGCAGCTCGGGATGCTTCGCCGGCCAGCGCTTGGTGATCGGAAAGGCGGACAGATCGGACATCGGGACTCCGGCTGCGTTCGTGAGACGTCGCCTAATCTAGGCGAGACCGCGAATGGCGCAAGGCAGGGCAGCCGTTACATCATCGTCCCGCACCGGGACCAGGTTACAACGGCCACAGCAGATCGCTGGTGGCATAGATCACGTCGCGCTGTGCGCGTTGCTCGATGAAGAGCTGGCCGGTGACGAGCAGCGCTCCGATAAGGACGAGCGCGAGCATCGCGGTCGCGAATCGACTGGCATCCCTCATCGTAAGTGCTTCTCTGTGCCCGTTTCGCACGAGGAACGCAGGCCAGCCATCCACAGTTCCTGCACGCTTCAATTACTTGCCGTTATTTCCCGATCCGTATCGGCCGACGACCTCAATAATTGATCTCCATCCGCAGCCCGCGCGGATCGACCTCCTCCCCGCCGACACGCTGCTCGCTGTCGCGCGCTGCAACGGCACAGGCGCAGGCGTCGATGAGATCGTCGCGGCCGATACCGGTGCCGTGACGCTGCGTCAGCCATTTCGGCAGGCGTGTGAAGCCGCGCTGCGCCAGAAGCGCGATGCGCTGCTCGCGGCCGTCCGCCGACGTCTTCCTTGCAAGCCGGACTTGCCCTGCCAGATTCCAGAAAATCAACTCCGGATGAGCTTCGCCGATGGTGACTTGCCGTGCCGGCGTCATGATCTCGTCGACGTCCCGGATCTTGTCCCTGATGTTCCAGAGCTGCGCCGACACGCCCCTGCCCCTTCCCTCGCGCTCCCAGTAGTGGCGATTGGCCGCTGCCATGTCGGGAAATGTCCACAGATCGCGGCGCGCGCCGAGAAACACGGCGGAGCCGACCAGTTCGCGTGCATGCAAATCGCACGTGCGGTAGCCGCTCGGTTTCAATCCGATCGGCATGTCGATCATCGCGCGCTCGTGCGGCATCGCCAGCAATCGCGTGAGACCGGGTGAATAGTCGAAGCCCTGATCGCCGCGATCGTCGATCCAGGCTGCGACCCAGCCGAAGCGGAAGCCATCGAGGCCGAGATAGTTCTTCACGCGTATGAACCCGATACCCTACCGTTGCTCATTGTTAACAGCTCCGAGGCGAAAGGATGCGACGGCCGGAAGGGATTCGCGGAGGCCTGCAATTTTTTCGCGATCAGCCTCCGACGGCCCGATAGGCCAGGCGCTTGAAGTCGAAGAAGAACGGATTCCAGAAGCCCATGTAGCGCTGGGTCATCAGCACGCCGGCGGTGTTGGCCTGCGGGCAGATCCACCAATGGGTACCGGCGAGGCCGCCCCACTGGAATTCACCGGCCGAATTGTCGGGATCGACGGGCGTCGGCGCGAAGGTGACGGCGCCGCCGAGGCCAAACCCCTTGCCGGGGATCGGGCCGAGACTGGCGAAGCGGATGGTCTGGCCCACGGGCAACTGGTTCGTCATCATCTGCCGCAACGTCTCCGGCTTCAGCAGCGCATCCGAGCCGGGCAGCAGCGCGCGGATCAGCGCGAGCATGTCCGGCAAGGTCGAGACCAGACCGCCGCCGCCCGACAACCGCGGAAACGGCCGCCGATAGGCCTGCGGAAAGGGAAGATTGTCGGCCCGCGTGAGGCCCGGCTTCATCGGATCGAGCACGTCCGCGCCATTATAGAGCGCGACCAGCCTGCCCTGCTGTGCCTCAGGCGCGTAAAAGCCGGTGTCGACCATGCCGAGCGGATCGAAGATGCGCGCCTTGAGGAAGGCATCGAGGGATTTGCCCGAGACGACCTCCACGACACGGCCGAGCACGTCGGTGGCCACCGAGTATTCCCAGCTCGTGCCGGGATGATAGGACAGCGGCAGATCGGCGAGCTGGTCGATCATGTCGGTCAGCGGCGTCAGCGGATTGAGGATGCGCGCCTCGTTGTAGCCTTTGAACAGCACTGAGCCCGGATCGAAGATGCCGTAGCTGAGGCCCGACGTATGGGTCAGGAGCTGACGGATCGTGATCGGACTCTTCGCCGGCTCGACATCGGCAAGGCTCGAGGCGCCCGACTTCAAGACCTTTCGATTGCCCAGCTGCGGCAGGAATTTCTCGACGACGTCGTCGAGCCCGATGCGGCCCTCCTCCACCAGCAGCATGACCGCGCAGGTGACGAAGATCTTAGTGTTGGAAAACGCGCGGAAGATGTGGTCGGGCCGCAACGCGGTGCTCGCCTCGCGATCGGCGAAGCCGACACATTGCTGATCGACGACGTCGCGGCCCTTCAGCACGGCCCAGGATACACCGGGAATGATCTCCTGATCGACGTAACGCTGAATCGCCGTCCGTACGGCGGAAAAATCCGGTGTCCTGGCGTCCATGTGTTCCCCCAAAGTCTGGTTGGGATGGATATAGCGTGAATCCGCCGGACATGAAGCCCAGCGCATCGCCGCTCATCCCTGTTTCATCAGCACGGTGACGTGCAGGCGACGGCGGATTGTCATGCCCTGCCGCTGGTACAGCGCGATGGCGGACGCGTTGCTCGAGAATACGTGCAGGAACGGAATTTCACCGCGCGCCTCGATCTGACGCGCGACCGCCGCGAGCAGCGCCTGTGCGTAGCCGCGACCGCGATGGTCGGGATGCACGCAGACCGCCGTCATCTCCGTGAACCTGCCCGGCTTCATGCGCTCGCCCGTCATCGCGACCAGTTCGCCGCCGACGCGGATGCCGAGGAAAGTGCCGAGCTCGTGCGTCCGCGCGGCAAACGGGCCGGGCTTGGTCAGCGCCGTCAGCGCCATCATGGCGGGAACGTCGGCGGCGCCTAACGTGACGATCTCGGCATCGCGAAGCGAACTGTCGGCGGGCGAGCCGATCATCTGCTCGCCGGTCTCGGCGAGCACGACCTTGAAGCCTTCGGGTACCTCGACGGGCTCCGGCGTGAACAGCGCGGCAACCTGCGAGCCCGACAGGAGATCACCGAGCGCAGCAAAGCTCGTCGCCGACATGTCCGTCATGTCGGCAAAAGGCGTCATGTCCACGGGATAGCGCCGCGCCTGCGGGCCGCCCTCCGCCAGATATTTCTGGCTCGTTGTCAGCGCGCTCCAGATCGGGCGATCCAGCAGCCGCTCGTCACTGTTGGACACCGGCCTAGTCCTTGTCAAAGCTGACGATGACGGCCGCGTTGGCGATGAGGATGGGGTCGTTGGCCACTTCCGTGGCCGAAGGTATCTCCAGCCCGCCCTTGACCGCAGTCACGGTCACGGTGCCGTAAGGCAGTTCCTTCGCAACGGCTTCCTTGTCTACCGCTTCCGGATTGGGCACAGCGATCGTGACGTCAACGAACATGTCATTCGCGGTCTTGCCGATCATCCGGAAGAAGCCGAGGCTGGAATGCCGGATCGCATCCGACACCGCTCGCTTCGCCGCCTTGGTGGCGTCCCTGCCGTGGACGTCGACGCCCATGCCCATCTCGGTGATACAGCGAACGCGGGTCATTTCATAATTCCTGTGGTTGGATGATATCGACGCAACTTGTTATCGTATTGAGGCCGTTCCGCATACGCCGTCATTGCCAGGAGTAAAGCGACGAAGCAATCCAGGCCGCTTCCGCGGAGACAGCCTGGATTGCTTCGCTGCGCTCGCAATGACGAGGAAGGCAACAGCAACGCACAAACTCACGCCTTTGTCTTCTCGTGCGCGCGCAGCTCGTCGACGAGCACCCGCACATTCTCGGAATAGTCGATCGGGATCACGACCAGATGCACGCCGCCTTCCTTGAACGCCTTGTCGAGCGTCGGAGCGAAACTGTCGATGCTCTCGATCCGATGCCCCTTCGCGCCATAGGCTTTTGCGTACAGGACAAAATCGGGATTGCCAAAGGTCATGCCGAAATCGGCGAAATGATCGACCGCCTGCTTCCAGCGGATCATGCCGTAGGCGTTGTCCTCGAGCACCAGCACGACGAGGTTGAGCTTGAGGCGGACGGCGGTCTCCATCTCCTGGCTGTTCATCATGAAGCCGCCGTCGCCGGCGACCGCGAGGACGCGGCGGTCCGGATAGAGCATCGCGGCCATCATCGCCGACGGCAGGCCGGCACCCATGGTCGCCAGCGCATTGTCGAGCAGCAGGGTGTTGGCGACACGGGTGCGGTAGTTGCGCGCGAACCAGATCTTGTACATGCCGTTGTCGAGCGCGACGATGCCGTTCTCCGGGATCACCTGCCGGATGTCGTGCACGATGCGCTGCGGCGTCGGCGGCCAGCGCGCCTCCGTGGCGCGATCGGCGATCTGGCTGAGGATCTTTTCGCGCAGCGGCAGCAGCGCGGCGGCCTGCGGCAGCTTGCCTTCGACGCGGTCGGCGAGCAGCTCCAGGCTCGGGCCGACATCGCCGACGACTTCCGCATCCGGAAAATAGACCTGCTCGACGCTCGCCGGCGTGTAGCTGACGTGAATCACCTTCGGGCCCGACGGCCCCATGATGAAGGGCGGCTTCTCGATCGGGTCGTGGCCGATCGCGATGATCAGATCGGCGGCATCGATCGCGTCGTGAACGTAGTCGCGCTCGGACAGCGCGGCGGTACCCATGTAGAGGTTGGTGCCGCCGGGCACGGTGCCCTTCCCCATCTGCGTGGTGAAAAACGGAATGCCGGTCCGCCGCACGAAGCTCGCAATGCCGTGGGTGGAGCGCGGCCGGCTGGTCGCTGCGCCCATCATCACCAGAGGACGCTTTGCAGTTAAAATCATCTCGGCGGCGCGGTCGAGCGCGGCGCGGTGGGCCACGGGGATCTCAATCGGATGGACCGGGATCACGGGAGCGTAAGGCACTTCATCGCCGGCGATGTCCTCGGGCAGTTCGAGATGCACCGGCCCCGGCCGCTCCTCCATCGCCACGCGAAACGCATCACGGACCACGGTCGGGATGCTGGAGGCGTTGATGATCTGCCGCGACAGCTTCGTCAGCGGTTTCATGGTTGCGACCACGTCGACGATCTGGAAACGCGCCTGCCGGCTGCTCATGATCGGCTTCTGCCCGGTGATCAGGATCATCGGCATCGCGCCGAGATGCGCATAGGCCGCCCCGGTGGACAAATTGAGCGCGCCGGGGCCGAGCGTCGAAAGACAAACGCCGGGCTTGCCGGTCAGGCGCCCGTGCGTCGCGGCCATGAACGCGGCGGCCTGCTCGTGGCGGGTCAGTATCAGCTCGATCCTGGAGGTGCGGAGCGATTCCACCACATCGAGATTCTCCTCGCCGGGGACGCCGAAGATGCGATCGACGCCTTCGTTCTCCAGCGCCGCGACAAACAGGTCCGATCCCTTCGCATTGCGCTCCTGCCCGCTCATGTCGCCTCCGCTCGCTCTGCTTGTCCCGTGTTCCACGGGTGCGGGCGCATGGTAACGTTCTGCCGCTGCGGTACAACTCACAAAGAGGCGCACGAGGGTTTCAGCACCGTCATTGCGAGGAGCTCTTGCGACGAAGCATTCCAGGGTCTTTCCATGGATGGATCTGAATTGCTTCGCTTCCGCCTTCGTTCTCCGAGACTCGGCGGACAAGTCGCTCGCAGTGATGGAGCGAGAGGCCTTCGGCGCAGACACAGCTTCGCGTTCTCGCGGCTTGCCTTGCCTGAGCTTTGCTTCATGGCTTCGCCCCCAGGATGTCAGAGGGCGCAGGGAAGGCCGG
>NZ_JALJRD010000024.1:0-60861 GCF_024519875.1 Bradyrhizobium sp. Bra64
GGCTTAAAGAGGGTGGAGCGACCAAGCAAAGCTCGGGCGAATTGCGCCGCGAGGATGCGAAGGCGTGCCTGCGACACAATTCGAAGAGCGGAGCCGTCGCCTCATACTCCGTCATTGCGATCGCAGCGAAGCTAAATATTCGGCAATCGTGCCCGCACCGCCGATGGACTTGATTGGCGCAATCCGGTTCAATGCGGCGAATGAGGGTCTATCGAGCGACAATGATGTCGAAATATCTGCTGGTTATTCTGCTGATCGCCTCGCCGGCCATGGCGCAGATCAAGCTGACCCCAAAGACCACGGCGGCGCATCCGGACCCCTGCGCGCCGATCGGGCGAACCGCGGACGGCAAGCTGGTCTACTCCATGAAATGCGAGAACCTGCCGGCGCCGCCCGCGCCGCCGCCGCAGGCGGAACTGAAGGAGGCGCCGCTGCCTGCCGCCGAGCCGGAGCCGGAGGTGCGTCGGAGCGGCGTTTTCGGCTGGTCCTACGACCGCAGGTGATGTGGCCTCCCACTTGCGCGAACCTGTCTGGAATGCTCTTTGCTTGAAGATTCCCCGTGGGGGCAGCGCCCCCGATCCAGAGAGATGAGATGAGCAAACTCGTTATCCGCGCCGGCGATTTTACCTTCGATGCCCGCTTCGAGGAGCAAGCCGCGCCCAAGACCGTCGCTGCGTTCCGCAAGGCGCTGCCGTTCGAAAGCCATATCATCCATGTGCGCTGGAGCGGCGAGGGCGTGTGGATGCCGCTCGGCGACCTCGATTTCGGCGTGGGCTACGAGAACCACACCAGCTATCCCGCGCCCGGCCAGATCATCCTCTATCCCGGCGGCATCAGCGAGACCGAGATCCTGATGGCCTATGGCGGCGTGAGCTTCGCCAGCAAGATGGGCCAGCTCGCCGGCAACCACTTCATCACCGTGACCTCTGGGCTGGAGAACCTGGCAACGCTCGGCAAGAGCGTGCTGTGGAAGGGCGCGCTGCCGATCCGCTTCGAGGAAGTCTGAGTGACTGAGACCCGCTACCCGCGCGATCTCCGCGGTTACGGCCGCAACCCGCCGCATCCGCAATGGCCTGATAATGCGCGGGTCGCGGTGCAGTTCGTGGTCAATTTCGAGGAGGGCGGCGAGAACAACATCCTGCACGGCGATCGCGCCTCGGAAGCGTTCCTGTCCGACGTGCTCGGCGCGCAGCCCTGGCCGGGCCAGCGCCATGCCAATATCGAATCGATGTTCGAGTACGGCTCGCGCGCCGGCTTCTGGCGGCTGTGTCGGATGTTCAGCGAACGCAAATGGCCGACCACCGTGTTCGGCGTCGCCACCGCGTTGAAGCGCAATCCGGAGATCGTCGCGGCGATGAAGGAGGCGGGCTGGGACATCGCGAGCCATAGCCTGAAGTGGATCGAGCACAAGGACATGACCGAGGCGCAGGAGCGTGCGGAAATCGCCGAAGCGATCCGCGTCCATCTTGAGGCGACCGGATCGCGGCCGCTTGGCTGGTACACCGGGCGCTCCTCGATCAACACCAACCGTCTCCTGATGGAGGAGGGCGGCTTCCTTTATCTCTGTGACTCCTACGCCGACGATCTGCCCTATTGGGTCAAGGGCGCCAGCGGCAAGCAGCTGGTCATCCCCTATACGCTTGACGCCAACGACATGCGCTTCATCAACCCGCAGGGATTTGCGGAAGGCGAGCAATTCTTCACCTATTTGAAGGATGCCTTCGATGTTCTCTACGCCGAAGGTGAGACCGCGCCGAAGATGATGTCGGTGGGACTGCACTGCCGCCTCGCCGGCCGGCCGGGCCGCGCGGCGGGGCTGATCCGCTTCCTCGACTACATCGGCAAGCATGAGCGTGTCTGGGTTCCGACGCGGCTCCAGATCGCACAGCACTGGCACGACAAGCACGCGCACCTTGCGGCCGACGCATTCGAGATCGGGTGAGAGACGATGTCGCAGATCTCGCTTTCTGATCTCAATGCCGCCAGCGAAGCCGATTTCATCGCCGCGCTCGCCAATGTCGTAGAATATTCGCCGTGGATCGCAGAGCAGCTCGCCGGGAAGCGGCCGTTCGCCGGCATCAACCAGTTGCACGCCGCGCTGATGGCGGCGATCCAGAGTGCCGAACCCGACGTGCAATTGGCGCTGATCCGTGCGCATCCGGATCTCGCCAACAAGACCCAGCGCGCGGCGGGCCTCACGGCGGAATCGACCGACGAGCAGAACAGCGCCGGCCTCGACCGGCTCTCTGATGCCGAATACGCCGCGTTCGAGCGCGTCAACAAGGCCTATCGCGACAAGTTCGACATCCCCTATATCGTCTGCGTACGTCGTCACACCAAGGATTCCGTGCTGAGCGACTTCGAGGCGCGGTTGCGCAATATCGCCAAGACCGAGATGCGCCGCGCGATCGAGGAGATTGGCCGCATCTCGGCGTTGCGCCTCGATCAGCTCGTTGTTGCCGACGATAAGCTGAAAGTGCACGGCCGGCTGTCGACCCACGTGCTCGACAATCACGCAGGCAAGCCCGCTCCAGGCATCCCGGTGGAGCTCGTCGAACTCGCCGCTCTCGGCGAGAGCCGCGTCATCGCGCGCACCTTCACCAATGCGGACGGGCGTACCGATCAACCGCTGATCGGCGGTCGTCCGCTGCCGATCGGCAGCTATGAGCTCCGCTTCAGCGTGGCCAAATATTATGCCGAGCGCAACGTCCAGCTCACCGACCCGGCGTTCCTCGACGTGATTCCGCTGCGCTTTGCGATCAGCGAGCCGGAAAGCCATTACCACGTGCCGCTGCTGGTCACGCCGTGGAGCTACTCGACCTATCGTGGCAGCTAGTCGCCAAATTTCTCGTGCAGTGCCGGAAACAGCCGGTCCGGCTTGAAGGGAGGCGCGGTGAAGCGGATTCCGGTGGCGTCCGCGATCGCATTGCCGAGCGCGGCGGCGACCGGATTGTACGGGCTCTCGCTCATCGACTTCGCTCCCAGCGGTCCGATCGTGTCGCTGGTCTCGGCGAAGAAGACTTCCGTACGCGGCACGTCGGCGAAGGAGGGCAGGTGGTAATCGCGGAATTTCGGATTGGTGACTCGGCCGTCCGCGTCGATCACCATCTCCTCGTAGAGCGCCGCACCGAGCGCCTGCGCGACGCCGCCCTCGACCTGGCCGCGGCACTGCATGGGATTGGCGACGACGCCGGCATCCGCCGCCTGCACGCTCCTGAGAATCTTCAGCTCGCCGGTGCCCTTGTTCACGGCGACGCGGAAACCCTGCACGTTGAAGCCGACCGAACGCGGCGTGCCGCCGGAACGGCCGGTGCCTGCGAACGGCTGTCCGCGTTCGCGCGCAAGCCTGGCCAATTCCGCAAACGACATACGCCGCACGCCGCTGACGACAGCGTCGCCTTCGAGCGTGCAGCCGCCGACCTCACAGAGCCATGCAGCGGCTGCCGCCGCCTTCAACTCGGTCGCAAGCTGCATGGCTGCCTCATGGGTCGCCTTGCCGGCGACGAAGGTGCCGGCGCTGCCATAGGCGCCGGTGTCGTGGCCGCCATGGGCGGTGTCGGACTGGCGCAGATGGATGCGGTCGACGGTGGTCGCCAGCACGGTGGCGGCGATCTGCCGGTGCACGGTGCTTGTGCCGTTGCCGAACTCGGCGGTGCCGACGGTGAGATCGAAGCCGCCGTGGTCGTTGAGCGCGATCTTGGCGTCGGCGAGGTGGCCGGCTGGCGGCACCGTGTCGATCATGGTCAGCGCGACGCCGTCGCCGACCAGCCATTCCGGCGACAGGTCCGGCTGCGGACCATCGGCCTGCATCGCGCGCTCGACGAGGTCGAGGCACTGGTCGAGCCCGTAGGAGCCATAGAGCACGTCGTGAAATTCGGATGGCGGCGGCGACAGCATGGGATCGCCGGGCTTGACGACGTTGCGCCGGCGCATGTCGTAGGGGCTGATCCCGAGTTGCGTTGCCAGCTCGTCGATCGCGGCTTCGATCGCAATCTGCGTTTGCGGCAGGCCATAGCCGCGAAATGCCCCCGCCGGCACCGTGTTGGTGTAGACGGCGAAACCGTCGACCTTCTTGTTCGGACAGTTGTAGACGCTGATGGACTCGGCCAGCGAGTGGAACATCACCGGGCCGGCGTGATTGCCGTAAGCACCGGTGTTGGAGAGCACCTCGAGCTGGAGCGCGGTGAGCTTGCCGTCCGCGTCTGCACCGGCCTTGATGTGGACGCGCATCGGATGCCGCGTCGAGGTTGCGATGAACTGCTCCTCGCGGGTGAGCTCCAGCTTCACCGGCCGCCCGGTCTTCAGCGCGGCAAGCGCCAGGATGTCCTCGACGAACATCTCCTGCTTGCCGCCAAAGCCGCCGCCGACGCGTTCGCAGAACACGCGGACCTTGTCCATGGGAAGCTCGAAGATATCCGACAGCGCGCGCCGGGTCAGGAACGGTACCTGCGTCGAGGTGCGGACATTGAGCACGCCCGACGCATCAAGCCAGGCGAGCCCGCCATGGGTTTCCAGAGCGGCATGCTGCACGCGATGGCTGTGGAAGGTGGCCTCGTAGGTGACGGCGGATGTCGCGAGCGCGGCCGCAACGTCGCCGAATTCGCCGTGCGTCTCCGCGACGAGGTTACGCTGGGCGTCGGCAACGCGATTTTCGCTGGTCCGATCGGGATGAATGATCGGCGCGCCCGGCGCCATCGCCTTCTCAGGGTCGATCAGCGCAGGCAGAAGCTCGTAACTGACCTGCAGCCGGCGGCAGGCCTCCTCGGCGGCGGCCTCGCTTTCGGCGACGACGGCGGCGACCTTCTGGCCGATGAAGCGGACGACGTCGTCGAGGATTCGGGTATCCTCCGGATCCATCCAGTCCTTCTCATGCCGCGCGGTCGAGATCAGGATCGTTGGAGCATCCTCATGCGTCAGCACCGCGTGCACGCCGGGAACGCGAAGGGCGTCCGATTTGTCGATCGCGACGATCTTCGCGTGCGCGTGCGGCGAGCGGAGCAGCTTGATATGCAGCAGGCCGTCGATCTGCGTGTCGAATGTGTAGCGCGCCTTGCCGCGCACGACGTCGGGTCCAGCCGGAGCCGGCAGGCTGCGGCCGAATGCAGCGCCGGGCTCGACGCTCTCCTCGACATTGATCTTGCCGAGAAGCGCATCCTCGATCGAACGATAGCCGGTGCAGCGACAGATGTTGCCCTTCAGCGCGACGCCGAGATCGGTGCGCTGCGCCTGATTCAGCGACGCGCAGGTCAGGATCATGCCGGCGGTGCAGAAGCCGCATTGAAAGCCTTGCGCATCGAGGAAGGCCTGCTGCATCGGATGCGCGCCGTGGTCGTCGCCGAGACCTTCGATCGTGGTGACGGCACGGCCTTCGGCGCGGAAAGCCGGGATCAGGCAGCTATGTACCGGCTCGCCGTCGAGCAACACGGTGCAGGCGCCGCAATCGCCGGCGTCGCAGCCCTTCTTCACGCCGAAATGGCCGAGCTCGCGCAGAAACGTGCGCAGGCACTGGCCGGCGCGCGGGCTCTGCGAAAACGGCTTGCCGTTGATCTCGAAGCTCATGATGGCGTCGCGTCCAGAAGTTCGTCACGGATTTCCTCGGCAAGCCGCAGTGTCATGTGCTTGCGCCAGAGCGGCTTGCCGTGGATGTCGGTGTGGTACAGATCGTCCGTGATCTGCCGAGCAATAGCGTCGCGAAGCGGGCTCGCCTCCGGGGCCTTGCGAAAGGACAATCGGATCGGCCGCACCGTCGATGCGGTGACCGTGATCGTCAGCGTGCCGTCGGCATCCAGGCTGCCGATCAGGAGCGCCGCCGAGCGGCCGACCGGTGCCAGCGAGATCTGGCGAAAGGCCGTGCGGCGCTTCAACGCGGCGATCGGAATATCGATTTGCCGGAGCAGGTCCCCCGGCATCAGAAGGTTGCGCTGGTTGCCGGTGACGAAGTCCGCGACTTGCATCTTCTGTTCACCGCCGCCGGCCTTCCAGATGGTACAGACGCCATCGAGCGCCGCGGTGAGCGAGATCATCGGTCCTGCCGGCAACGACATGCAGAGATTGCCGCCGACCGTCGCCGTCTTCCAGATCTTGAACGAAGCAAGGAAGGCGCGGCAGCATTGGTTGATCAGCGGCGACGCGAACCAGCCGAACGGACAGGCGAGCCCATCGAGCTGCGCGATGGTGCACGTGGCGGCAATGCTGAGATGACTGTCGGTGACCGTCAGCGCCGGCCACTTCAGGTCGGTGAGATCGATGAGCCGAGCCAGGTGGACTTGCGGCTCCGAGAACAGCCATGTGCCGCCCGCGAGCCAAGCATCACCTGGCGTCCAAACGGGCAGCTGCGCGCGCGTTTGCGGATGGGTGACCGCTGTGATGGTATTCAAATCCATGGCCGCGCCAACGCTTCCGCCCGGTGAATCGTGCAGATGAGTCTTGCAAGACCGGAGCCAAGTCGCAACAACAAGTCGCAGCAGGATGGCGTTCGGGCTGGCGTCTGTCTTGCAGGCCTGCCGTCAGCGGATGTGAGGAGAGCAGGATCATGAGCGACGCAAAGCCGATCTGGATCAAGGATCCGCTGGCCATCCTCGCCGACGGGGCCGAGTGCGGGGTCGTGGTGAAGGACGGCCGGATCGTCGAGCTGGTGCCGGTCGGCGCTGCGCCCGCAACTGCGGATGTCGCAGTGTTCGATGCCGGCGAACACGTCGTGCTGCCCGGCCTCATCAACACCCACCATCATTTCTACCAGACCCTGACGCGGGCGTTGCCGGCGGCGATGGATCGCGAACTGTTTCCCTGGCTCCAGGCGCTCTATCCGGTCTGGGCGAAGCTGACGCCGGAGCGGCTGCAGCTCGGCGTCACGGTGGCGATGTCCGAGCTGCTGCTGTCGGGCTGCACCACCACGACCGACCACCATTACGTGTTCCCTGCGGGGCTCGAGGAATCCGTCGACATCGAGGTTGACGTCGCAAAACGTCTTGGCGTGCGCGTGCTGCTCACGCGCGGCTCGATGAACCTGTCGCAGCGCGATGGCGGCCTGCCGCCCGATAGCGTCGTGCAGGACGAAGACACCATCCTCGCCGACAGCGCGCGCGTGGTTGCCAAGCATCATCAGCGAGGTGCGGATGCGATGGTGCAGATCGCGCTCGCGCCGTGCTCGCCGTTCTCGGTGACGACGTCCCTGATGCGTGCCACCGCCGAGCTCGCCGACAAGCTCGAAGTACGCCTGCATACCCATCTCGCCGAGACCGAGGACGAGAACAGGTTCTGCCAGCAGATGTACGGCTGCCGTCCGCTCGACTATCTCGAGCAATGCGGCTGGCTCAATGCGCGCACTTGGCTCGCCCATGGTATCTTCTTCGATGCCGACGAGATGAAGCGGTTGGGTCGCGCCGGGACGAGCATCAGCCATTGCGCCTGCAGCAACCAGCTCCTGGCATCCGGCTGCTGTCCCGTGTGCGATTTGGAGGAAGCCGGCGTCGGCATCGGCATCGGGGTGGACGGTTCGGCCTCGAATGATGGATCGAACCTGATGCAGGAGGTGCGGGCGGCGTTCCTCCTGCAGCGGGCGCGCTACGGGGTGGCGAAGGTCAGCCACAAGGATGCGCTGCGCTGGGCCACCAAGGGTTCGGCAGCCTGCGTCGGCCGGCCGGAACTCGGTGAGATCGCCGTCGGCAAGGCAGCCGATCTTGCGCTGTTCCGGCTCGATGAGCTGCGCTTCTCCGGCCATGGCGATCCTCTGGCCGCAGTGGTGCTGTGCGGGGCGCATCGGGCTGATCGGGTGATGGTGGCTGGAAAATGGGCCGTAGTCGATGGCGCGATCCCGGGCCTCGACGTTGCAGACCTCATCCGCCGCCATAGTGCGGCGGCGCGGGCCATGCAGGCCGGATAATATCCCGGCGAAAATAGAAAGAGGGGGCGACCACAAGTGCCGGGTGCTTCTGGCCACCCCCTCCGAACCTCCTCCGGGAGGAGCAGGTGATCTAGGCAATGCAAGAAGCGTGCTACTTGCCCGGCAGCTTGTCGTCGATGCCCTTGACGTAGAAATTCATGCCGAGGATCTGGCCGTCGTCGAGGTGATCGCCGCCTTTACACTCGACCGGCTTGCCGTCCTGCCCAATGACCGGGCACTTGAACGGATGCAGCTTGCCCGCGGTGATCGCCGCCTGGGCATCTTCGGCCATCTTCTTCACGTCGTCAGGCATGTTGGTGTAGGGCGCCATCGCGAACATGTGGCTGTCGAGGCCGCCCCAGGTGTCCTCGGACTTCCAGGTTCCGTCGAGCTCGGCTTTGACGCGGGCGATGTAATAGGGGCCCCAGGTGTCCAGGATCGAGGTGAGCTGGGTCTTCGGCCCGAACTTGATCATCTCGGAGTCCTGGCCGAAGGCGAGCTTGCCGCGTTCGCTGGCGATCTGCATCGCCGCCGGCGAGTCCGTGTGCTGCATGATCACGTCGGCGCCCTGGTCGATCAGCGCCTTGGCGGCGTCGGCTTCCTTGCCCGGGTCGAACCAGGTGTTGGCCCAGATGATCTTGACCTTGATGTTCGGGTTGATGGTCTGCGCCGCCAGGATCGTCGCGTTGATGCCGGAGACGACCTCCGGAATCGGGAACGAGCCGATATAGCCGAGCACGCCGGACTTCGACATCTTGGCCGCGATCAGGCCCTGGATGTAGCGGCCCTGGTACCATTTGGCCGAATAGGTCGACATGTTCTTGTCGCGCTTGTAGCCGGTCGAATGCTCGAAATGCACGTTCGGATACTTCTTGGCGACCTTCAGCGTCGGATCCATGTAGCCGAACGAGGTCGTGAAGATCAGCTTGTTGCCGGCGCGGACGAGCTGCTCGATGGCGCGTTCGGCATCGGGACCTTCGGGCACATTCTCCAGATAGGTGGTCTCGATCTTGTCGCCCAGTTCCTTCACCAGCGCCTGGCGCGCGAGGTCGTGCTGGTAGGTCCAGCCAAGGTCTCCGATCGGACCGAGGTAAATGAAGCCGACCTTGAGCTTGTCGGCGGCGGAGGCTGCACTGACGCTTCCGGCAAGCAAAAGCCCGGCAGCCAGCGCAAGAAGTGTTTTCCTCATCATCAATCTCCAAACATCAGGGGAAAGCCACGATCCGCACCGTGCGCGCCCCATCGCGCATGGTGCGGAAATGAAACTCAGCGGTCAGGCACGAACACGGTGCCCAGCGCAGCCGGCGCGGTCGATCCGCCCGTGCGCGCGCGGGAGAGCAGGACCAGGACGATGACGGTCGCAAGGTAAGGCAGCGCCGACATGAGCTGCGAGGGAACGCCGACGCCCCAGCCCTGCGCGTGCAGCTGCAGGATCGTCACCGCGCCGAACAGGTAGGCGCCGACCACGAGCCGTCCGGGTCGCCAGGACGAGAACACGACCAGCGCCAGCGCGATCCAGCCGCGGCCTGCGGTCATGCCGGGAATGAAGAACGGCGTATAGGCGAGCGGCAAGTAAGCGCCGGCAAGTCCGGCGCAGGCGCCGCCGAACATCACGGCGAAGGTTCGGATGCGCAGCACGGGATAGCCGAGCGCATGGGCGGAGACGTGGTTGTCGCCGCAGGCGCGCAGGATCAGGCCCGGCCGGGTACGGTATAGAAACCACCAGACGCCGACGATCAGCGCCAGCGAGAAATAGACGAAGGCGTCTTCGCCGAACAGCACGCGGCCGATCAGCGGAATGTCCGTGAGACCGGGGATGTGGAGATGAACCGCCGGCGTGATGCGCTCACCGACAAATCCGGCGCCGATCAGGCCGGACAGTCCGATGCCGAGAATGGTCAGAGCAAGGCCTGTCGCAACCTGGTTGACCGCGAGCCCGAGCGTCATCAGAGCGAAGACCAGCGACATCAATGTGCCCGCAACGATGCCGAACAGCGCGCCGATGAAGATCGAACCGGTCAGCCAGGCGCCGGCAAAGCCGCAGGCCGCCCCGACGATCATCATGCCCTCGACGCCGAGATTGAGCACGCCGGATCGTTCGGTCACGAGCTCGCCGGTCGCCGCGATCAGGAGCGGCGTCGAGGCGGCGAGCACTGCGAGGATGATGGCTTCAATTAGCTCCACGAGCCACCTGTCGGTTCGGGAAGACCAGCTTGAAGCGGTAGAGAATGAGGGAATCGCAGGCGAGCACGTAGAACAGCAGGATGCCTTGAAAGACCTTGGTGACGTCTAACGGGATCTTCATCGCGATCTGCGCCTGCTCGCCGCCGATAAAGGTCAATGCGAGAAAAAGGCCTGCAATTAAAATTCCAAGCGGGTTCAGCCGACCGAGGAAGGCAACGATGATCGCGGTAAAGCCGTAGCCGGGGGAGATGCCGGGCTGGAGGTGTCCGACGGGACCTGCGACCTCGATGATGCCGGCAAGGCCCGCGAGTGCACCCGAGACGGCGAAGGTCAGGAGGATCAACTGGTTCGAATTGAATCCGCCGAACCGCGCGGCGCGGGGGGCTGCGCCCACCACGCGGATCTCGAATCCCTTGATGGTGCGTCCGAGCAGGATCGCCACCGCCGCGACGACAAGCAAGGCGATGATCGAGCCGAGATGCAGCCGGCCGCCTTCGATCAGCAGCGGAACGGTTGCGACCGGATCGAATTCGGCCGTGGTCGGAAAGTTGAAGCCGTTCGGATCGCGCCAGGGGCCGCGCACCAGATAGTCGAGGAAGAGATCGGCGACATAAACCAGCATCAGGCTGGTCAGGATTTCGCTGGCGCCGAACCTCACCTTGCAGATTGCCGGGATCAGCGCATAGAGCGCGCCTGCCGCGGCGGCGAGCACGAACATGACCGGCAGTACCCAGGCGCCGGCGTCGGTGCCTTGCGTCTTCACGGCGATCCAGCTTCCGGCGACAGCGCCGATCAGAAATTGCCCCTCGGCGCCGATGTTCCAGGCATTGGCGAGATAGCAAAGCGACAGCCCGATCGCGATCATCACCAGCGGTGTCGCTTTCACCGCGATCTCCTGCAGCGAATAACTGTCGGTCAGAGGCGCGATGAAATAGGCGTGCAGGGCAAGGAGCGGATTCTTGCCGAGGATCGCGAACAGGATGACCATGGTGACGATCGTCAGGCCGATTGCGATCAGCGGCGAGACCAGCGCGATCGTGTTGGAACGCTCGGCGCGCTTCTCAAGCACCAACTGCATGCGCGGCCTCCTTCGGCTCCAGGCTGCTGCCGCCCATGAGGAGGCCGAGCTTTTCGCGAGTGGCTTCGCTTGTTGCGAGCGGCGCGGACAGTCGGCCATGGAACATGACGGCAATGCGGTCGGCGATTTCCGCCAGTTCGTCGAGGTCCTGGCTGGTGACGAGCACGGCGGCGCCCGCGGTTGCCAGATCAAGCAGCGCCTGGCGGATGACGGCGGCCGCGCCGGCATCGACGCCCCAGGTCGGCTGGCTCACCACCAGCACGGCGGGGTTGCGCAGGATCTCGCGTCCCACGATGAACTTTTGCAGATTGCCGCCGGAGAGGGATGCGGCTTCCGGATCGCGCTTGGCCTTGCGGACGTCGAACGTCTCGGTTGCGCGGTCGACGGTCTTGAGCGTGGCCGCGGTGTCGATAAAGCCATGATTGACCATACCGCTCGCGGCATGGCCGGTGAGCAGCGCGTTCTCCGACAGCCTCATGCGCGGCGCGGTGCCGTGGCCGAGCCGCTCTTCGGGAACGAAAGCCGCACCCAGCTTGCGCCGCTGCGTGATCGAGAGATGGCCTGCGGCGATGCCTTCGATCACCACCGTACCGGGATCCTTGGACAGGCGCTCGCCGGACAGCGCGGCGAATAGCTCGTCCTGGCCGTTGCCGGCGACGCCGGCGATGCCCAGGATTTCGCCGCCCTTCAACTCGAACGAGATGTGCTCCAGTCGCACGCCGTGCGCCTCGCTAGGGGCCAGCGAAAGATCGTTGACGACGAGCCGAGGTACGGTGGTCGTCCGGCCGGCGGCAGCCTTCACTTGCTTGATTTCGCCACCGACCATCATGCGCGCGAGCGAAGCTGCGGTCTCGAGCCCGGGATTGCAGGTCTGGATCTTCTTGCCGCCGCGCAGGATCGTTGCGGTGTCGCAGAGGCGCTTCACCTCCTCCAGCTTGTGGCTGATGTAGAGGATGGCGCGGCCTTCGGCCTTCAGCCGCTCCAGCACGATGAAGAGCTGGTCGGCTTCCTGCGGCGTCAGCACCGCCGTGGGCTCGTCCAGGATCAGGAATTTCGGATTCTGCATCAGCGCGCGGACGATCTCGATGCGCTGGCGCTCGCCGACCGACAATTGCCAGACCTCGCGTTTGGGATCGAGCGGCAGTCCATACGTCTTCGACACCTGCTCCAGTCGCGCCGACATGTCCTTGAAGGATTCCTTGCCGTCAAGGCCGAGCGCGACGTTCTCGGCGACGGTGAGATTGTCGAACAGCGAGAAATGCTGGAACACCATGCCGATGCCGCGGTCGCGCGCTTCCGAGGGACCGGCCAACACGATCGGCAGGCCCTGCCAGCAAATCTGGCCGGCGCTGGGCTGGATCAGCCCGTAGATCGCCTTGACCAGCGTCGACTTGCCGGCGCCGTTTTCACCGAGCAGCGCGTGGATTTCCGTTGGCCAGATATCGATGTCGATGGAATCGTTGGCGAGCAAATCGCCATAGCGCTTGGTGAGCCCGATCGTCCTGAGGAGCGGAGACTCGCCGGAATGCAGGCCGTTAGCCGTGGGATCCAACATTCGCTGATGCGCTTGCTTGGGGTGAAGTGCCTCAATAGTGGGCTAGTTTAAACGGCTGCGTAAGGTGTGAAAAAGCGTCATCCCTTGCTCAACGCTTTGGCAGGCAGACGCGTCGGCAAGTCGCGGCGCTCGTCAGCGGATGGTCGCCTCCGGCCGCCTCTGGAGAACTGTTGCTGCCGCCTCCTGCTTATGGCGTCTGTTGCAAATTTGTGACGGTTCAAGCCAAATCGGAACCTGCTGTGCAGGCTTGATGCGAAGTTGAGCAAAACTCCGCCAGTGCGCGTATGCAATTCCCGATCGTGAGGACAATCGCCGTGGCCAATTTTGTCGACACCGTCCGCTCGACGCAAAAGACAAACGAAATCAATCGGGAATGTCCGGCAAGGACGGCCATCGCGCGACCTGGCGCACGTGACAGCGAAGCAAAAAAAATCTTCTGAATTTCGCTGAGAGGCGCCGCTTGCTGCTGAAACGTGCGGCATGGCTTGAAAGAAGTTGGGGCTTCTCACCCCGGGAGATCGGCGCAAGTGTCGCACCCAAGGGACGTTCATTTTTACGTGTCCAAACTTGGGGGTATTCAGGATGTCGTTTCGTTTCAGGGCAATTGCAGCAGCGGCGCTGTCACTTGCCACGCTCGCCACAAGTGGCCTTGCTCAGGCCGCGGACTTGCCGGTCAAGGCCGCCAAGAAGGCGGCCGACCTCCCGTTCTTCCTGGTGATCGACGACCGCGTCACCTTCTCCTACATCTTCGACGCCTCGCAGCCGGGCGCGTTCACCAACACTAACGGGGTGATCAACGCCAAGACGACGAAGCAGGTCTACTCCTTCACCCATTTCGACGCCTGGGCTTACGGCACCAACTTCTTCACCATCTCGCTGTTCAAGTCGGACCACAACGACCCGGCAGGTCCCTGCACCGCTACCGGCGTGATCGTGTCGCCGGCTGCAGGCTTCGCAGCGACGCCCGCAAACTGCGCCGGCGCAACCGAAATCTATGGCCTGTTCCGCTCGACCTTCGGCTGGAACGAGATCTTCAACACCAAGGCCTTCACGCAAGGCCCGCTGCATAACATCTCGTTCGAGGTTGGCATGGATGCCAACACGGAGAACCGGTACTTCGGCGCCGCCAAGCGCGACGTCGTCGCCGGTCTGCAGTTCGCCTTCGATCTTCCCTACAAGGGCTACTTCAACGTAGCGCCGCTGGTGTATTGGGAGTTCGCCAACCACAACTCCTTCTCGCAGTGCGGCGCCGGTTGGTCGGCCCCGTGCATCGCCGACGGCAACACGTCGTTCAAGCCGACCTGGGCGGTCGAAACCAACTACTATATGGACCTCGGTTTCCTGCCGGCGAACATGCAGTACTTCTCGATCAGCGGCCGCGCCGGCTGGTACGGCAAGAAGGGAACGGACACGGAGCCGCTTCCGGCCAGCGTTGCCAACAACGTCTATCCCACCAAGGTCGAGTTCAACTCGGAACCGATCCGCCTGACGCTCGATGCCTCGAAGGCGGTCTGGGGTGAGAAGTACTCGCACTTCGTCGACGTTTGGGTCGCCTATCGCTACTGGCAGAACAAGTTCGGCCTCGATCACAACAACGCCTTTGCTTGCACCACTTTCGTCGGTGGCACGAAGGTGAGCACCGGCTCCTGCACCGAATCCTCGCTGTACTCCGGTATCACCGTGAAGTTCTAACCACCTGACGCGTCAGGTGAACGACGATGACGCCGCGTCAACCTCCGCGGCGTCATCTTCATGTGTGGGATGCGCTGGTGCCGTCGCCCGGGCCTTCCGCGAGAGCGGGAGCAAGGCTCGCTCGGCAAGCGGCTACTTCGTCCACACGCCGTCGTGCAGCGCTTCGGCCTCGTCTTCGAGCAGCGGCCCAACGACCTCGGTCGGTCGCTGCCCGCTGGCGAAAACATCACGGCAGGGCAGATCGAGCGTCGGATTCTCGGGATGATTGCCGGTGATCCCACGCAGACGCTCCTCGCTGAGGCCGTAGACGACGCGACCGATGCCGGCCCAGTAGATCGCGCCGGCGCACATCGCGCAGGGCTCGGCGGAGGAATAGAGCGTAGCCTTCGCCAGCGCCTCGCGGCTCGATGTGCGGCAGGTTTGCGTGGCCGCCAAGCGCTCGGCATGCGCGGTGCCGTCGTGGTCCGGCATGTAACCGTTCTCGGTCTCGATCAGCACCTTGCCGTCCGCGTCGACGACGATGCAGCCGAAGGGGTGGTTGCCATGGGTGAGGGAACGGCGGGCGACCGCGAAGGACAGCCGAAGGAAGTGTTCGTCGCGTTCGGTTCCGCCGTCCATCAGGGTGCGCTCAATGGCCCGCCATGTGCCGGCCGACGACGGTGAGGTCGGCTTCGCTGGTCCGTGCTTCATACACGAATTCGCCGTGGAACATCACCACCAGCCGGTCGGAGAGTTCGAGCAGCTCGTCGAGATCCTCGCTGACGAGCAGCACGGCGGCGCCGCGGTTGCGTGCCGCCATGATCTCGGCGTGGATCTGCGCCACGGCTGCGAAGTCGAGGCCGAAGCAGGGATTGGCGGCAATCAGCACCTCGACGTCGCCGCCGAGCTCGCGGGCGAGCACGGCACGCTGGACGTTGCCGCCAGACAGTGCCGAGATCGGCGTATCGGGCGTGCGGGTCTTGATCTTGTACTGGGCGATCTTCTTCTTCGCGTCGTCGCGGAAGGCACCACGGTTGAGCCACCAGCCGCCACTTGCAAAGGGTGCGCGGTCGAACTCGCGGAAGGCGATGTTGTCGGCAACGCTCATGCCGCCGACGCAGGCATTCTTCAGCGGCTCCTCGGGAAGGAGCGACATCTTGTGCCGTCGCATCTCCTCGCGGCTGGCATGGTAGGGATCGCCGGCGACGCGGATTTCTCCGCCCTCCGCCTCGCGCTGGCCGGCTAAAACCTCGACCAACTGGCGCTGGCCGTTGCCGGAGACGCCGGCAATGCCGACGATCTCGCCGGCGCGGACCGTGAGCGAGACATTGTGCACGGCGATGGCGCCGGCATCGTCAAGCGCACGGACCCTTTCGAGTTCCAGTCTGGCAGTGCCGGCCTCGCCGGTGCGCGGCGGCTGCACCGTCAATTCCTCGGCGCCGATCATGGTGCGCGCCATCGCATCGGGCGTCAGCTCGGTGACCCTGCCGGCTCCGGCGAGCTTGCCGCGGCGCAGGATCGTGACGTCGTCCGCGAAGGCCATGACCTCGCGAAATTTGTGCGTGATCATCAAAATGGTCAGCTCGCCCTTGACCACCATGTCGCGTAGCATGCCGAGCACCTCGTCGGCCTCCGCCGGCGTCAGCACCGAGGTCGGCTCGTCCAGGATCAGGAAGCGGCGCTTCAGATAGAGCTGCTTGAGGATCTCGCATTTCTGGCGCTCGCCGGCGGAGATGTCGGAGACCCTTGCCGAGAGCGGCACCTTGAACGGCATCCGCGCCAGAAAGGCCTCAAGGTCCTTCATCTCGCTGGACCAGTTCACCACTGCCGGAACGTCGTCGCGCGCCAGCACGAGATTTTCAGCGACCGTCATGGCCGGCACCAGCGTAAAGTGCTGGTAGACCATGCCGAGGCCGAGTGCGTGGGCGTCCTTCGGATTGCCGATCGCCTGCTCGCGCCCGCCGACCAGGATGTCGCCCTCGGTGGCGTGGTAGTAGCCCATGATGCATTTGACCAGGGTCGACTTGCCGGCGCCGTTCTCGCCGAGCAGGGCATGGAACGAGCCCGGCCGCACCTTCAGCTCGACATTGTCGAGCGCCACGAAGTCGCCGAAGCGCATGGTCATGGCGATGGCATCGACGCCGAAGGCGCCCGACGGCGGAGGCATTTCGCCGATGATCACGAAATCGCTCCGATGAACGCGTCGGAGGTCGAGACCGCGCCGAACACGCCGCCCTGCATCTTGATCATCTTCAACGCGTGCTCATGGTTGCTCTTGTCGGTCGCGCCGCAGCAATCGTGCAACAGCACGCATTCGAAGCCGCGGTCGTTGGCCTCACGCATGGTGGTGTGGACGCAGACATCGGTGGTGATGCCCGTCAGCACGATGTTCGCGATGCCACGCACGCGCAGGATCAGTTCGAGATCGGTGGCGCAGAACGAGCCCTTGCCGGGCTTGTCGATAACAGGTTCGCCCGGCAGCGGCGCCAGCTCCGGGATGATGTCCCAGCCGGGCTCGCCGCGCACCAGGATGCGCCCGCACGGGCCGGGATCGCCAATGCCGGCGCCGATCTGCCGCGAACGCCAGCGCTTGTTGGCGGGGAGATCGGACAGATCGGGGCGGTGGCCTTCGCGCGTATGGATGATGTGAAAGCCTTGGGCACGCATCGCCGCGAGCAGCTTCCTGATCGGTTCGATCGGTGCCCGCGTCAGCGAGAGGTCGTAGCCCATCTTGTCGACATAGCCGCCGACACCGCAGAAATCGGTCTGCATGTCGATGATGATGAGCGCGGTGTTCTCGGGGCGCAGATCGCCGTTATAAGGCCAGGCGTAGGGCTCGGACTTGATGGTGCGCTCGGGCATGATTTCGCTCTCTAGCGTGTGATCGACAATTCGGCCGGGGCTCCGGTCAACGTGCGTTTCGGCGAGCAGGTGATGATCATGATCGCCAGCGTCAGGATGTAGGGCGCGGCGTTGAACAGATGATAGCCGGACGTGACGCCGACCGATTGTAGCGCCGGTCCAAGCGCCGCGGCGCCGCCGAAAGCGAGCGAGGCCCACAGGCACAGCAGCGGATCCCAGCGCGCGAAGATCACGAGCGCCACCGCCGTGATGCCCTGGCCGGACGACAGGCCCTCGTTCCAGCTTCCGGGATAGAACAACGACAGGAACGAGCCGCCGATGCCGGCGAGGAAGCCGCCCACCATCGTGGCGCGCAAGCGGATCAGCAGCACGGAATGGCCCATCGCACGGGCCGCGTCCGAACTCTCGCCGGCGGTGCGGATCAGGAGGCCCCAGCGCGTGGTGCGGAACGCCCAATGGAGGATCGGCGCGAGGGCGACACCGATCAGGAAGAGCACATTGACGCGCAAGGCGGCGCGGACCTGCGGGATGTCGCTCCACCAGCCGAAATCGATCGCGGGCAGGCGCGGCGCGGTGGGCTCGATCAGCGGTTTGCCGAGGTAGAAGGCAAGCCCGGTGCCGAACAGCATCAGCGCGATACCGACGGCGACGTCGTTGACGCGCGGCAACGAGCAGATGCCGGCGTGAAGGGCGCCCAACAGTGCTCCGGTGATGCCGGCGGCGAGCACGCCCAACCATGGCGATCCCGAGAGATAGGAGATGCTGTATGCGCTCATCGCGCCCATCACCAGCGTGCCTTCGAGGCCGAGATTGATGCGGCCGGAGCGCTCGGTGATGCATTCGCCCAAGCTCACGAACAGGAACGGCGTGGAGACGCGAATTGCGCCGCCGAGCACGGCGAGCGGGACGGTCCAGAGTCCGATCGAGCCATCTGCCATCAGGACTTGCCTTTCAGGAATCCGATGCGGCCATAGAGCGCGTCGCTGGCCAGCACGAAGACGAAGATGATGCCCTGCAGCACCAGCACGGATGCATCCGGCAATCCGAGGCGGCGTTGGAGCAAGCCGCCGCTGGCGCTAATTCCTCCGAGCAGGATCGCGACGGGGATGATGGCGAGCGGATTTTGCCGCGCCAGGAACGCGACGAGGATGCCGGTGAAGCCGTAGCCGGCCGCGAGGTTGGCGTTGGTGCGCCCCTGCACGGCCGCGACCTCGACCATGCCGGCAAGGCCCGCGGCGCCGCCGGCGAGGAAACAGATGGTCAGGATCAGCTTGCTGACGCCGAGGCCGACGATCTTTGCGGCGCGGATGTTGCCGCCGGCAACACGCGCGGCGAAGCCGAATACGGTATGATAGATCAGGATGTAGGCGGCGATGGCGGCGATCAGTCCGAACACGAGGCCCCAATGCACGTCGGTGCCGGGGATGGTGCCGATCATGTTGGCCGCGCCGATCTCGCGCGTCGAAGGCTTGTTGAGGCTGGCGGGATCGCGCATGGCGCCTTCGACGAGATGATTGAGGACCGCAAGCGCGATGTAGACGAGCAGCAGACTCGAGATCGTTTCGTTGACGCCGCGATATTGCCGCAGCGCGCCCGAGAGCATGACCCACAGGCCGCCGCCGATCACGCCGGCAACGACCATGGCGATCTGCACGATGAGCGGGGGCAGGCCTTGCAGCGCCAGCGCGGCGCTGGTTGCCGACAGCGCGCCGATCAGGAGCGCGCCTTCGCCGCCGATGATGACCATGCCGAGCTGCGCGGGCAGCGCCGTGCAGAGCGCGGTAAGGATCAGCGGCGCCGCGCGCGTCAGCGTGTTCTGCCAGGAGAACCAGGTGCCGAAGGCGCCGTAATACATGTAGAAATAAAGGTCGAGCGGGTTCTTGCCGAACATTGCGACGAAGATGCCGAAGACCACGAGCGCGCCGGCAAGCGCCGCGCCCGGGATCAGGACATATTCGATCGTGCCGCCGTGACGTTGGAGGAATCCTGCATCGGCGGCCGGGGCAACAGTCCCGACCGCTTCAGTGGAATCCACCGCTTCCGTCGTCACGAAGTCGCTCCGAGCACGCCCTCGACCAGGTAGTCCATTTTCTCGAGTTCAGGATCCTTTTGGCCGCGATCAGTGCCGGCCGGGATCACCGTCTTGCCCTTGTTATCGACCAGCCCGCCCTTGAAGATGGCGTAGCCTTCGGCGGACAGGAACTTGGCCTTGACCTCGTCCGCATGCTTGCGCGCCTCGGCAGACACCGCTTCGCCGTAGGGCGAGGTCTTGACGATCTCTTCCTTGAGGCCGCCGCGGTAAAAGTTCGGGATGCTCTCGCCGGCGGCGATCATCTTGACGAACTTCGGATAGAGCGCTTCCCAATTCCACTCGGCGCCGGTGAGATAGGCCTTCGGCGCGAGCGGAGACTGGTTGACGTGATAGCCGCATACCATGGCACCGCGGCGCGCGGCGTTCTCGACCATCGTCTTCGGGCCGTCGACGTGGCAGGTGAGCACGTCCACGCCCTGGTCGATCAGGCTGTTCGTGGCCTCGGCTTCCTTGACCGGCATCGACCAGTCGCCGGTGAAGATCACCTGCGTCGTGGCCTTGGGATTGGCAAGCCGGGCGCCGAGTGCGAAGGCGTTGATGTTGCGCAGCACCTGCGGAATCGGCTTAGCCGCGACGAAGCCGAGCTTGCCGCTCTTGGAAGTGTAGCCGGCGACGATGCCGGAGATGTACTGGGCCTCGTCGATATAACCGAAATAGCTGCCGGCGTTCTTAGGATCCTTGTCCGACCAGAGCCCGCCGCAGTGCTCGAAGCGAAGCTTCGGAAACTTGTTGGCCATCTTGATCATGTGAGGATTGTAGTAACCGAACGAGGTCGGGAAGAGCAGGGTGGCTCCGTCGAGATTGATCATGGACTCGATCGTCTTCTCGACCGCGTCGGTCTCCGGCACTTTCTCTTCTTCCACGACCTTGAGACCGGGAATTTTCTTCAGCGCTGCCGCGCCCTGCGCATGCGCCTGATTGTAGCCGTAGTCATCGCGCGATCCGACATAGATGAAGCCGATGGTGGTATCGGCCGCGAAGGCCGGGCGGGCGCCGGCCGCCGCCCCGAGGGTGAGGGCCGCGCTACCTTGCAACAAATGACGTCGTGAAATCCTGCCAAAATCCATTGCTCGCTCCCCTTGGCGGATGAACCGCCCCAATCTCGCGGCTGCGCCGGTCTGGCGGAGCCCGGATAGGTTGTCGCAAGCTTCGTGCCAGAGGCCGGGAAGTGAGCGAGATCATACAAGTAATTGAAATATATATATTATAGTCTCTGCTCCGATCCCTGATCAGGAAATCACCAGATGAAATTTTAGGCAGGAATTTATGATTGTATGCAAGGGAGTTAAGCAATGTTAACAGGTCTGGACGGGTGCATGACAAGAGCCGGGCGGTCTGCCGCCGACCCGCATTCATGCTAACCACGCGCTGACCGGAACGGCGTCGGCAGCGTGATTTCGCTGGCACCGAACTTGTATCGATTTGCCGCCAGGACCGCCGCTGCCGCGGTCCCATGAGATGGGAAGCTCGCCGAGATGGGTGCTGGTAACGCCGTTCAGACTGCATCGCTCGGCGAAGAGATCGTGCGTCGCATCAACGAGCTTGGTGCGATCTCGGAAGAAGGCGACAAGCTCACCCGCATCTATCTCACAAGAGAGCTGCGCACGGCTGCCGACCTCATCCTGAGCTGGATGCGCGATGCCGGCATGAGTGCGCATCTCGACGCGATCGGCAATGTCTGCGGGCGCTACGAAGGCGAGCGGCCGGGGGCGCCTTGCCTGATGCTTGGTTCGCACTACGACACCGTGCGCGATGCCGGTAAATGGGACGGACCGCTGGGCGTGGTGACCGCCATTGCCTGCGTCGCCGATCTCAACCGCCGCGGCAAGCGCCTGCCGTTCGCGATCGAAATCGTCGGTTTTGCGGATGAGGAGGGGGTGCGCTTCGCCTCGACCTTGCTGGGCAGCCGCGCGCTGGCCGGCACTTTTGACGAGAGCGTTCTGAACACGCGTGATCGTGATGGCGTGTCCATGCGCGATGCGCTCGTGCAGTTCGGGCTCGACCCCGATCACATCGGCGCGGCCGCGCGGACCCGGCGCGAGCTGCTCGCCTACCTCGAGCTGCACATCGAGCAGGGGCCTGTGCTGGAAGCCCAGAATCTTCCCGTCGGCGTCGTTACCGCGATCGCAGGCGCCACGCGCCTTGCCGCGCGGCTGACCGGCATGGCCGGTCACGCCGGCACGGTGCCGATGGCGCTGCGCCGTGATGCGCTCGCCGGTGCGGCCGAATGCATCGGCGCGATCGAGCAGTTCTGCCGGACCGACGCGAGCGGCCTCGTCGGCACCGTTGGTTACATCCAGGCGAGGCCCGGCGCGACCAACGTCATTCCGGGCGAGGTGTCCTTCACCATCGACATGCGCGCGCCGACCGACATGCATCGCAAGCGCGCGGTCGCGGATGTCGTCAGGCAGATCGAGGCGATCGCAAAGCGCCGTCAACTGGCGCTTCAGCTCGACGTCACCCACGAAAACCGTACCGCGCCTTGCGCGCCATGGCTCAAGGAGCAGATCGCGCAGGCGATCAAGGCGGAAGGTTTTTCCGGGTTCGAGCTGCCGAGCGGGGCGGGGCATGACGGCATGGCGATGATCGACATCGCCGATGTCGGCATGATCTTCGTCCGCTGCCGCGGCGGCATCAGCCATCACCCGGACGAGCATGTGGAGTTCGCCGACGCCGACGCCGGCGCGCGGGTGCTGCTGCGGGTGATCGAGAATTTTCGGCCGCGGGAAGGCTAAGTCGAGCCCGCAAGTCACCGGATGGAGATACGAATCAGGCACCATTGGAATGGCGACTGCCATTGCCGGGATCACGAGACACCAGCCGATTGACGCATATGAACAGCGACATCACTTTTCCATCGCATCGCGAAAACCGGTTCTATCGGGGGCTGGCGGCGACCTTCGTCGCCAACGCCCTTCAGGCGGTGAATTTTCTGGGCGATCGATTCCTGAGGAGGTCGCATCATTCGTTCACGGCCATCGAGGACCTTTACCGGCATTCGATGGACAGCGCCTTTTCGGTGTCCGAGTCGTTTCTCGTCACCGGCGCGCCGCACGCTTCCGCTTGCTACCCACGCGACTTCGCCTGGTTCTATCCTGATGTTCTCGACCCCGAAACCATCATGGATTCGCAGGACGCGGTCCGTCGGGTTCGGCTGCTCGACAAGAGCGTCCGCCTGCTGCTGGAGGCGGTTCGCGCCGACGTGGTCACGACGACCATCGTCCCGGCGGGGCGCGCCCGGTATCTCGGCGTGAACTATTTCTCGCGCCCCTCGGATACGCTGCTCGGCGTTCTTGCCGGCCTGCAGCAGATGATGAGCGCAGAGGGGAGGGCGTCACCCTATCTGGCGATGTCGCAATGTGCGCATGCCGGCCGCCTGCTGCTGGCCGAATACGGCGGCGATCTGAAGCGCGCGATCCTCCAACTCGCAAGCGAATTGGAGCCGTTCGATCATGACGGCATCCGGTATTTGCTGTGCGATGCACGCGCCCCGCGCTCTGCGGCAACCGACACCCGCGCGGAGCGCCGGCGGTTTGTCACTAATGCCTGCGTCTACACGACATTCATGTGGGGCGTACAGCTCGGAGTCATCGACGAGAACGAGTTGAAGCGGCTGCTCGGGCGCGACCTCGCGCAGTACAAGAGGGACCTGCTCCAGCTTTTCGGCAAGAGCGGTTATATCAGGCATTCCCTTGACGGCCCGGCAAGCTCGCCGGTCTCTTCAGTGGCCCTGGATTTCGTCAGTGTGCATCGCGGCTTCTGGGATATGAACGATGCGAGCGAGCGCGCGTTGTTCGCGGCCACGGCGGATCTGATCATTGCGGAGCCGCGCTTTCGCATCCCCAGCACGTTCCACTTCCTGGTGTCCGCGGATAATCCGCGGAACAAGATGATCCACAAGATCGCGGCTCCCGCCTACCAGGGACGTTCCTCCTGGCCGACGTTCAACGTCGAATTTGCCGATCGCATGCTCGACTACGACGAATTTTCAGGTCGCGACACTTACCGTGCCTGCGCCCAGGGAATATTGAGGGACATTCGGACTGCAACCGAGGTCCACGGCGGTTATCAGGAGCTGATCTCGGAACAGGGTCTCAAATATCGCACCTGGGCCTACAAGGGCGCGGTTGCTCACTCCTGGTTTCCGCGATTCCTGTCCGTCTGGAGGAGGGCATATGGAACGCCGCTCCTCCATTGGAATGATTGATCCGTCGGGCGCTATCCCGCCGTCACGTCCACCAACTCGCCGCCGTCGAGAACCTTGGCCGCCTTGGCGCGGTCGAGGTCACCTTCCCAGGCCGCGACGACGACCGTCGCCACGCAATTGCCGATGAGGTTGCCGACCGCGCGGGCCATGCCGATGAACCAGTCCACCGACAACACCAGCACGAGGCCGATGGCAGGGATGCTCGGCACCGCGTTGAGTGTTGCGGCCAGGATCACGATCGCCGAGCCCGGCACGCCATGAGCACCTTTCGACGTGATCAGTGAGACGCCGAGCACCAGCAGGAGATCGCCGAAGGACAGCGGCGTATTGGTCGCCTGCGCGATGAAGACGACGGCGAGCGTGAGGTAGATCGAGAAGGCATCGAGGTTGAACGAATAGCCGGTCGGGATCACGAGTCCGACGACGGAATCTTTCACGCCCATCCGCTCCAGCTTCTTCATGATTTGCGGCAGCACCGCATCGGACGAGGCGGTCGCGAGCACGATGGTCAGTTCCTCGCGCAGGTAAGCGAGGAATTTAAGGATGTTGCTTCCGGCGAGTGCCATCACGCCGCCGAGTACGCCCAGCACGAAGATGCCGACCGACACGTAGAACAGTGCCACCAGGGAGACGAGCTGCCTGAGTGAACCGACGCCGTATTTGCCGACGGTGTAGGCGACCGCGCCGAGCACGCCAAGTGGAGCAACGCGGACGATAAGCCCCATGACGCGGAATAGCACGGTGGAGGCGGCGTCGATCATCGAGGTGACGAGTTTGCCTTTCTCGCCGCCGACCAGTGCCAGGCCGACGCCGAAAAGCACCGCGAAAAACAGTACCTGGAGCACGTCGTTGCGCGACAACGCGTCGAAGGAGGTGGTCGGAATCACGTTGAGCAGGAAGGAGCCGATACCGCCGCCCTGAAGCTTGTGGGCGTTGTCGGCGTAGGCGTTGAGCGCCTTGGCATCCAGCGTCGAGGGATCGATGTTCATGCCATGGCCCGGGCCGAACAGATAGGCCAGGATGAGCCCGACCACGAGGGCGACAGTGGTCATCACCTCGAAATAGACCAGTGCCTTGACGCCGACCCGGCCGACTTTCTTGAGGTCGCCGGCGCCGGCAATGCCGTGCACGACGACGCAGAAAACGATCGGCGCCACGATCATCGAGATCAGCTTGAGGAAAGCGTCGCTGAGGATCTTGAGCGAGATGGCGAATTCCGGCGCGGCCACGCCGAGGATGATGCCGACCGCCAGCGCCGCGAGGACCTGGACGAACAGCGAGGTGTAGAGCGGCTTGCGCTCGGCGGTCGGGACCGCAGCAATGGTCGACATGGTGATTCCCCCGTTTTGACGACGTCTCGATCGTCAAAAGGAGCAACTACCGTGCCAGATTGTCGCGGTCTTGGCTGGAAATGCCTATTCGGCCGCCTTCGCGGCCTTGCCGAACATCCGAGTCGGCGCTGCGAAGCCGCAGGAGCTGCCGTCGGTGACCTTGACCTGATCCTCCCAGGGCAGGCGATAGGTGCCCGCGACCATGTCCTGCATGAAGGTGTAGGGACAGTCCATCGCGCCGCCCTTCACCGCGACGTAGCCGCGGTGCCAGAGCTGGTAGATGTTGTTCTCGACGCCCCAATTGATGCGGGCCTCGCGCACCAGATCGGGACGTATCTCGGCGGTGATGATCTCGTCGGCGCGCCCGGTGGTGCCATGCGCCAGCACGCTGCCGTCGAAATTCACGATCATGCCTTCACCCATGGAATCGAACGAGCCGTCGGAGCCACACATGCAGACATTCGCTGTGACCATCAGGTTCTGGAAAGAATTGGCCTGGTTGGTGAAGCGCCAGGCTTCGCGGATCGGTGCGGTATAGCCGGCGGTGCGGATCATGATCTCCGCGCCCTTGTAGGCGCATTCGCGCGCCATCTCCGGGAACATGCCGTCATGGCAAATGATCAGTGCGATCTTTGCGCCGTTGGGGCCCTCGATCACGGGAATGCCGACGTCGCCGGGCTCCCACGGCTCGACTGGAATCCAGGGATGGAGCTTGCGATAATAGAGCTTGATCTCGCCGTGGTCATCGATGATCAGGCCGGAATTGTAGGGGTTGCCGTGCGGGTTGAACTCCATGATGGAGAAGCAGCCCCAGATCCGGTTGTCGATGCAGGCCTTCTTGAAAGCCGCGACCTCAGGTCCGTCGAGCCGGCACATGATCTCGGGATTGATGTCCATCGAGAGCCCGTGCAGCGAATATTCGGGGAAGACCACCAGATCCATGGTGGAGAGATTGCGGCGGGCCTTGCCGACCATCCAGACGATGCGCTCGGTCTGCTTCGCCAGGTCGGCGCGGGTCACGACATTCGGCAACTGCAACTGCACCAGCCCGATGACGACGCCGTTGGGAGATTTGTTCAGCCCGCCAAGCCCGTTCATATTTAGCTCCCTTGCCGTCCGCGCGGCGCCTCTGCGCGCAGTTCTCGGCAGAGCAAATCCGATTTTGGTGAGGCGCAAAAGTCTATTTTTCAGGCGACGTGCGAAAGTCGGTCGCGCGAGGGCGCGTGGGCGCTCCCCTCAGGCGGCTGACGCCCCATTGTTGCGGCGGGGCGTGCCTCAAGTCTCGGCTTGACCCTCCAATCCGCTCAATGTCAGACTTATGACATGAGTACAGCAAAGCGACACATCGCCAGCCTTCGTGACGAGTATGCCGAGATGACGCGGCAGCGCATCGTTGCGGCTTTTGTCGAGACGCTGGAGGATGAGGCGGCTGACGACATCTCCATGGCCGCGGTGGCCAAGCGCGCGAAGGTGGCCGAGCGAACCATCTATCGGCACTTCAAGACCCGCGCGGAGCTGTTTGCAGCGGCCGGCGAATGGATCGAGGACAACGTCTTCAGCTACATTCCCTTCACTTCGCCCGACGAGCTGCCTGATATTTTCCGGAAGCTTTGCAAGCGGTTCGATCGTCATCCGCATCTGGCGCGCGCCATTGCGGTGACGCGGGCGGGCCGCCGCGTGCGCGCCGGATTCCGGCGGCACCTGATCGATCAGCATCGCAGGGCGATGGCGCCCCTGGTGCGACATCTCCCCGCGAAGGAGGTCCGCAAGGCGGAGGCGCTCGCGTCCTATCTCAACAACGTGCTGGCCTGGAATGCGATGCGCGAGGACTTTGGCATGTCCAGCGCGGAGATCGCCGATGCGATCGAGTGGGCGCTCAGGACCCTGTTGAACGATGTCCGTCAGCGCGATGCCGCTGCGGCACGGAGCGGCAAGGCCGGCAAATCGCCCCGCAAGCGAACCGCAACGTCGAAGGTGCCGGCGTAGAATGAGGCGAGCCATGAATGCGATACCCGACGACCTCCTGATCAACGCGCCTGATGAGATTCGCATCCGCCAGGATCTGGTGCTGACGGCGCTCGGCCGCCGTCCGGCAGATCGCTCCTTGCGGGTCGGCCGGCTGCTCGACGTGCACAGCCGCACCTGGAGCGATGATCAGGAAATCGTGTTCAAGGGCCGACGGATCGCATGGGTCGGGCCGGCCGGCAGTTATCCGGGCGAGGTCCGGGAGCGCGTGCATCGTCCCGACCTCGCAGCAGTTCCCGGCTTCGGCGAAGTCCATAAGCATATCGAAAGCTCGCATCTGACGCCGGAATGGGAAGCGGCGCTGGTGCTGCCCCATGGCAACACCTGGACGTGCGAGGCGAGCCATGAATTCTCCAATGTCAACGGCGCACGTAATCTCGAATTCTGGTTCGAGGCACGTCGTCGCGGATCGCCGCTGAAGATCTTTCCGCAACCGGGATCGGCGGTGCCGCCCACGGCGTATGAGTGGGGCGGCGGCTGGTATGGCCACGACGAGCAGGCGCGCTTCATGGCGGAGAGCCTGATGGTCACCGGACTTGACGAGGTGATGGACTGGCCCGCGGTCTGGAATCCGGAAAACCCGTCCTACAAACGGTTATGGGGCATGATCGAGGCCACGTTCGCGGCCCGCGGCGTCGTCGAAGGCCACGCCTCCGGTCTGCGGGACCTGCCATCCATCAACGCCTTCGCCGCGGCCGGCCTCGCCTCCGATCATGAAGTGCAGACGCCGGAGGAGACCTGGGACAAGCTCACCCGCGGCCTCTTCATCGAGTTGCGCGTCTACGCCATGTCCGAGATCGTCGCCTGGCTGCTCGCCAAGGGTCTGCAGGACTGGTCGCAGATCGCCTTCACCACCGACGACCGCAGCGCCAGCCATACGCTCGAGCTCGGCGCCAGCGATCACAACGCGCGGGTGGCGATCGAGGCCGGTCTCGCGCCGGAAGTCGCGATCCAGTGTCTTACCATCAATCCCGCGCGTCACATGCGCATCACGCCGTTCGTCGGCAGTCTCGCGCCGGGGCGATTTGGCGATGTTGTGCTGCTATCGGATGTCGCCAAGCTGACCATCACCGAGGTCTGGGCCGACGGCGCGCAGGTGTCCGAAGGCAAGCGCTATCTGGGCAGGGTCCCCGAAATCTCCTGGCCCGATTGGGCGACCAGGACGGTGAATATCAAGCGTACGATTGAGCCGAAGGACTTCGAGCTGCCGGCTGAACCCGGCCGCGCCACGATGAAAGCCGCCGTGATCCGCCCGTTCCACTGGCATCCGGAGTTCTACACCCTCGATTTGCCGGTGCGTGACGGCGCCGTGCAGCGCGATGAGAGCGAGGCCATCACCAAGTTTGCGATCGTCGATCGCTTCTCCGGCGACGGCCGGGTTGCAAAAATGTTCTGGCGCGGCTGCGGACCGCGCACGCCGGATACCGCGGTTGCCTGCTCGGTCGCGCACGACAAGCACAACATCTGGGTGGTCGGCTCGTCCGACGCTGCGATGGCCAAGGCCGTGAACGCGCTGGTCGAACGTCAAGGCGGATGGGCGCTGGTGCGCGAAGGCGAGCTCGTCGCCACCGTGCGGTTCGAGGTCGGCGGATTGATGAGCTGTCGCTCGGCGCAGGCGCTCGATGCGGAGATGCAGGCACTCTACGCGGAGGGCCGCAAGGTGGACTGGATGTACGAGCCGACCTTCCGTCCGCGCTGGTATCCCGGATTTCCCGAGCGCCTGATGTTCGCGACGCTGACCTGCGCGCCCTGGAGCTGGGTTCTGGTCGCGCCCTGCGAGCAGGCGCCGCTCGGATTTATCAACGTGCAGACCGGCGAAGCGCACCCGGTGGTCTGGTAGAGGAGCGACTGCGATGAACGAGATGACGCAACCGCAACCGGCTTCCGCGGAGCCGACGTCGAACCCGGCCCGTGGTTCGCTCGACCGCATCTTCCGCCTTACCGAGCGCGACACCAGCGTTGGCCGGGAAGTGATGGCGGGCGCGACCACGTTCGCCGCGATGGCCTATATCATCGCGGTGAACCCTGCGATCATGTCCAACGCCGGAATGGATCGAGCCGATCTCGTCAGCGCCACCGCACTTGCCGCCATCTTCGGTTCGGCGATGATGGGACTTTGGGCCAATCTGCCGCTCGCCGTTGCCCCGGCCATGGGCTCGAACGTCATCTTCACCTATGTGATCGTCAAGCAGATGGGCATGCCATGGCAAGGCGCACTTGCCATGGTTGCTTTCACCGGCGTCCTGTTCCTGATCCTCAGCCTGTCGAAGCTGCGCGAGCGCGTTGCCAGGGATGTTCCAGAGGCGTTGAAGATCGGCATCCAGGCGGCCGTTGGCACGCTCATTGTTTTCATCGCGCTTCGCGGCGCCGGTTTCGTGGTGCAGAATCCCTCGACCTATATTGCGATGGGATCGCTGCGCAGCCCATCGGTGCTGTTGACCCTGTTCGGTCTCTTGCTCACACCGGTACTGGTGGTGCGCCGGGTACCAGCCGCGCTGATCCTGTCGATTGCGGTGCTGACGCTGATCGGCCTTTTCGTTCCCGGCGCGAACGGCAAGATGGTCACGTCAGTGCCCTCGGCCATCATGTCGTGGCCGCGCTGGCCTACGAGCACCTTCATGGCGCTCGATTTCGGCTATCTCTTCAGCCATTTCATCGTGGCGTTGCCGCTCCTGTTCTACTTCCTTTGCGCCGAATTCTTCTCGACCCTCGGCACACTGATCGGCGTGACGGGCGCCGCCAATCTGCGCCGGCCCGATGGTTCGATCCCGAACGCCACCGCCGCATTTGCGACGGATGCGACGGCGTCAATCGTGGGGCCGCTGCTCGGTACCTCTGTCGTCACGGCCTATATCGAATCCATCACCGGCGTGCAGGCCGGCGGTCGCACCGGCCTGACCTCGCTGACGGTCGCAGCGTTCTTCTGCTTCGCGCTGTTCTTCTGGCCGGTCTTCGTCATCATCCCGCCGCAAGCCACCGCGCCGGCACTCGTGCTCGTCGGCGTCTTGATGATGCAGGGGCTCGCCCGCATCGACATGACCGATCTCGTCAATGCGGTGCCGATCGTGCTGACGTTGCTCGTTACCGTACTGACCAACAATCTGATCAACGGCATGGCCCTGGGCACGTTGAGCCATATCGCGCTGGAGGTCACGATGGGCCGGAGATCGCAGATTCCCGCGATGGTCTGGGGCCTTGGTGTGGTGTTCGTTGCCTACGCGATCGTGATCGCGCAGATATTCTAGATGCATCGACGTCGCGGAAGCCTATGCCGCGAGATCCAGTAGGCGACACGATCCGCGTACCAGCACCTTGCGGCCATTCGGCGTCATTGCAGGTACGCCGTCGCTGACGACGACAAGACCAAGCTTGACGAGGCTCTCGATGAGATAGGCCTTCGAGAGGCGACTGCTTGACGCCGGCTTGCGAAGTGCGCGCAAGGCTTCCCATTGCTCCGGCGAAAGATCGAAGTCGACGTCGTTGCTCATGTTGCCTCAAGCGATAGTACCGTTCGTGCGCCCCTGTTAGCGGCGCTGCGTGAAGACCGTGCGACGACAATGAGTCGGGAATTCGGTGATCTGTCTAGAACGCCTCTTCACGAATTGCCGCACTTCATTGCGCCACAACAGTTAAGATCGGTCGGGCGCGAATTTCGTCCCGCGCCGCGATCACACATTGATGATGAAGACTTGATATTGCGCCGCGAGCTACCGCGCTGCACGGGAAGCGCTGCTGTCCCATTCCGCGTCGCAATACGCACAGAAACCATGAGACGAAGGTTGCGGGACTCTGTTACGCTGATTCGCGGGGAATGGCTTCACACAGCAGGAGTGGAGTGCATGAACAGGCTGGTGGAAATTCGCAGTCAGGAATCCCTGTGCCGGGAGCGCGCCGCGCTCGATTCTGAGCGCCGGATCTTCTGGCTCGCGCAAGCCCAGGAATGGGAGCAGCGCGCGCTTGACGAGATCGCCTATCACTTCCGAGAGTGCAATGTGGCTCGGACGGAGCTTGCGCGAAACTGACGTCGGCAGTGACGTGAAGACTTACTGATAGGTCGCCACGATATCGGACACCGCGCGCTCGAGCTGCTGCGCGGTGGCGCATTGGCGGACGATGCTGCAAAAGGTCGCGTAGCGCGGCATTTCCGAATCGCCAAAGCCCCAGGCGAGCCGCCCCTCGGGATTGAGCCAGACCAGGCGCTTCGAGCGTTCGGAGACGCGGCGCAGGATGTCGGCGCGCGGGTCCAGATTGTTGCTGCGGGCATCGCCGAGCACGATCACCGTGGTCTGCGGCGTGAGCGTGCTCATGAAGTCCTTCTCGAAATCGACCAGCGAGGATCCGTAGTCGGACGATCCGAAGCCGACCTTGGACATGATCTCGGCCATCGCCTCTTCCGGCGACTTCTTCTCCAGGATCTCGCTGACCTCGATCAGATGCGAGGAGAAAGCGAAGGAGTGGACGTCGTCGACCGCCTCGTGCAGCGAGTGGATCAGGAGCAGGAAGAAATCCGAGACCTGCGCGACCGAGCCGGAGACGTCGCACAGCGCGACGATCTTCGGCCGGTCGCGGTGCTTGCGCTTCCAGGCGGTGAGGAACGGCACACCGCCCCAGGCCGCGTTGCGGCGCAGTGTGCGGCGAACGTCGAGATGGCCGCGGCGCTGACGCTTGCGCGGTTTCGAATAGCGCTCGCGCAGGCGCCGCGCGATCTGGCGGATCAGGGCACGCATCTCGGCGATCTGGCGCCGCTCGATGCGGGCCAGCGGTGCATTGCGCAGGATCTCGTTGCGGAGGTTTTCAGCCTCCTCGCGGGCATAGAGTGCAAGCCCCTGCGCAACGGTATCGCGCACGGCTTCCCGCAAGGCATCGAGCGCGGCCCGAAGCCGCTCGGCCAGTGCCGGGTTGGACGCGGTCAGCTCGTCGAGATCGTCGCGCAGGCGCTGGAGGCCCATGGCGTCGAGGATGCGGCTGGAGAAGATGCCGCGCTGCGTGGAGTAGCGGATGTCGGACAGGGAGGCTGCCCCGGAAGCGCTGGCGATGGCGGCGGCGACCGCATTGCGATCTTGCGACAGCAGCATCCGGGCAAGCGGGCCCAAGCCTTCGGGAGGCTGTCCTTCGCCCGCTTCGCTGGCCGAGCTGGACGAGGGCGACTGATCCGCATCCTGCGAGGCGGCGTTGCTGTCGGCCTCGGGCTGATCCTGCCGCGGCTCCGGCTGGCTGAAGAACAGATCGAAACAATCCCCGAGCGCGAGCTTCTCGTCCTGCGACTTGGCGAGGGTCAACAGAAGGGTGTCGCGCAGGATGGCGCGGTCGGACATGCCGACCTGCGCAACCGCGCGCATCGCATCGATGCTTTCGGCGGGCGAGACATGGACGCCGGCGCCCCGCGCCGCGCGGAAGAAACGATGGATGTTTTCGCGCATCGGCGTCAACCGAAGACGTTGGATCGTGCTGCCTTGGCAATGAAGGTCGTAATCTGAGGCTGGGCCGCCTCTATGTCGGCCTCGTATTTCAGGAGCACGTTGAGCGTGTCCTTGACGATGTCCGTGTCGAGCTCGGAAGCCTGGAGCAGCACCAGCACGCGCGCCCAGTCGATGGTCTCACTGACCGAGGGCAGCTTCTTGAGGTCGAGCGAGCGGATCTCGTGGATGAAGCCGACCATCTGCCGCCTTAGCGTCTGCGAGATGCCGGGCACGCGGCTCTCGACGATGCGCTCTTCGAGCCGCTGCTCGGGGAAGCCGATATGCAGATGCAGGCAGCGCCGCTTCAGGGCGTCGCCGAGATCCCGTTCGCTGTTGGAGGTGAGGATCACCGTCGGCGGCGTGATCGCCGAGACGGTGCCGAGCTCGGGGATCGTGACCTGGAAGTCGGAGAGGATTTCCAGCAGGAGGGATTCGAATTCCGCATCCGACTTGTCGATCTCGTCGATCAGGAGCACGCAGCCGCCCGGCTGTTCCAGGGCCTGGAGCAGCGGTCGTGGTTCGACGAACTCCTTGGAGAAGAACACGTCGCCGAAATCGTGGAGCTGCGCCAGTGCGGCGTGCAGCGTCTGCGCGCCGCCGAGAACTTCGCCAAGCTTGTCCTTGAGGATCTGCGTGTAGAGAAGCTGTTTTGCGTACTTCCACTCGTAGAGCGCCTTGGCCTCGTCGAGGCCCTCATAGCATTGCAGGCGGATCATTTTCATGCCGCGCCAGGCGGCGATCGCCTTGGCGAGCTCGGTCTTGCCGACGCCCGCGGGGCCCTCGACCAGAATCGGCTTCTCGATCTGTTGCGACAAATAGACGGCCGTAGCGATCTGCCGGCTCGCGATATAGCCTTGCGCGGCGAGGCCGCTCTCGACTGCCTCGATCGCGATCGAGGGCTTCTGTTCAGCCACGAAAGAGCGCTCCCAAAGGTCTTGCTTGGGGCTTGTTCTGCCTGCGTTCCCGGCAAAGAACAAGCCTCGTTTGGGAGACATCAGACCCGCACGGACGGCGCTTTTTCCGCTCAACGCAAATTCGGGGGCGACCGACCGGCCGCGCGATCAGTGCCGCAGCAGTTCCGGCTTGCGGATGGTCTGTCTGACCTCGGCGCCGCAATCGGCGCATTCATAGACGAAGTCGATCTTGGCAAGGCTCCAATGCGGTTCGACCTCCCGCACATACATCGGCAGGAATCCCATGCAGGACGGGCAAATCACAGGCGCGATCTCGATATCCTGATGATGCTGTACATAAGCTGGCATCTCGGCTCTCCTTCGCAGGCGACCACCAAACCCCGCACAAAGGCTACTGCCGGTCGGCCCAAGCCTGAGATCAACTCTTTCGAACAGAGGCGGAACGATGGGCGTTTGTCGTTCGCTGTGACATTCTTGTTACGTCGCTGTACTGTAAGGGGCGGACCAAATGCCTATTTCACAGGGTGATCCGCTTTCCAAGGGAGCAACCCATGACGCATGCCATTCGCTTTCGCAATACCGGCGGTCCGGAAGTCCTGGTCTGGGAGGAGGTCAGTGTTGGCAAGCCTGGGCCGGGCGAGGCGCGAATTCGCCACACAGCTGTCGGTCTCAACTTCGTCGACATCTACAATCGCTCGGGTGTGTATCCAGTGGAATTGCCGAGCGGTCTTGGCAGCGAAGCGGCCGGAACCGTGGAGGAAGTCGGGCCCGGTGTCACCGACCTGAAGCCCGGTGATCGCGTCGCGTATGGCGCCTCGCCGCTCGGCGCCTATTCCGAGGCGCGGCTGATTCCCGCCGACCGGCTATTGAAGCTGCCGGATGGCGTCGACGACAAGACCGCAGCGGCGATGATGCTGAAAGGGCTCACGACCCAATATCTGATCCGGCAGACCTATCGCGTGAAGGCCGGCGACACCATCCTGCTGCATGCCGCCGCCGGCGGCGTCGGACTGATCCTGAGCCAGTGGGCCAAGCATCTCGGCGCGACCGTGATCGGCACCGTCAGCAATGACGAGAAGGCAAAGCTCGCCAAGGCGCATGGTTGCGATCATGTCATCATCTACACGCGCGAGGATTTCGTGAAGCGCGTCGACGAGATCACCGGGGGCAAGAAAGTGCCGGTTGTTTATGACTCCGTTGGCAAGGATACGTTCCTGAAGTCGCTGGACTGTCTCGCGCCGCTCGGCGTCGCGGCGTTGTTCGGGGCGTCCTCCGGTGCCGTCGAGCCGCTCAATCTCGGTTTGCTCGCCCAGAAAGGCTCGCTCTACGTCACCCGGCCGACGCTATTCACCTACGCCGCCAAGCGCGAGAACCTGGTCGCGATGGCTAACGAACTGTTCGACGTCGTGAAGTCCGGCGCGGTCAAGATCGAGGTGCACCAGACCTATCCGCTGAAGGATGCCGCCAAGGCGCATGCGGATCTTGCCGCGCGCAAGACCACGGGATCGACCGTTCTCACCGTGTGATCTGCCGAACGGGCGCTGACGCAGGCCGCCCGGGCCTGCGTCACGTCCGTTCGTGCTTGCGCAGGTCGCGGGCGTGATCGAGGCGGATCGCCTGAAGGTCGACATCTTCAGGAGGAATCTGGGGGAGGGCGGCCTCGTTCATTATCGCCTCGGTGACGTCCTCGACCGAGTTCTCCACGATTTCGTGGATGAACGAGATGTTCTGATATTCACCCGAAGTGACGCGGGAGATGACCTCGCGCCTTGTGATCTCGGGATCGACCACCGCCTCGCGGCCGCGTCGCCCATAGTCGATCATCACGACGAAATACTGCATGAAACAATCCTGCCGCGCCCCGTGACCGGGAGCGCGGCAGGAGTATTTCCGAAAAACGGAATTAAGTCAAGGGTGATTTTCGAAAATCGGAAATCTTGACTGGCCTCCTACTTGCCCTTTTTGCGGGGGCGCGCAGACTTGGCGCGCAGCCGCTCGAGCTGGCCCTTGGGCATCGACAGGCAGATTTCTCCCACCCACTCGAGTTTCACGCCGACGATCGGCTTAGCGTTGAAGCTGTTGAGATTGACGACGGAAGGGGTTTTGCCCCGCTCGATGGTCTTCAGGTAGCGCTCGCCGGTCTTGAGCCGGACCACAGCCTCTTCGCCGTAGAAACTCGACAGCGGATGGCGCTGATCCTTGTAGACCACGATCACGTCGCCGCTCTCGTATTTTGGCAGCATCGAATCGCCCACGATCTCGAATGCGACGGTCTCTTCCATGATCGGGAAGGGCAGCGCGATATCGCCGAGGCCTTCCGGGGGAACCTGTTCGTAGTCCGGCTCGATCACAGCGCCGGCGCCGACGCGGCCCATGATCGGCGCGAGGTTGAGCTCGAGGTATTCCATGATCGGAATGATTTCCGACGCCTTTACCAGGCGTTCGCCGCCGAGGATCTCCGAAACCGCGCCGGGTCGCACGCCCATGGCCGCCGCCAAGCCGCCCTTGCTCTTGCCTGTCTTTTCCAGGCCCCGCTCGATCATTGCAACGTCCAACATGCTGATTCCCTTGATTGCGCGCCGTCTCACCCTCTTGTAATCCGAAATTCGGAATTGATGCAATTATGAATATCAGAATTATTGCTTGACTTCGGTTTCGGAATACCGGAATGTGCGTTTCGCCTCGCGATCGTGCGATCGGAGGAGGCGCATCACAGGACAGCAGCATGGAACCGGGCCATTGGCCGTCGGAGCACTCCGACGCGCTTCGCGACTATTTTCTCAAGGGCATGTCTTATGCGGAGATCGGAAGGCAGATTAATGCAAGGTTTGGAACGGCTTACACGCGCAACGCGGTGGCTGGCCGCGCCAAGCGGCTTGGGCTCGCCGCACCGACGCGGATGAGGGGTCCATCGATCGTGCCATCTTTGCCGTCAGGAGCCCGCCCTATCGCGCCGCCCCGTCCGGCGTTGCCGAACCTCAACTTACCGCCGAAATCCGCAATGAAGCCTGCGCGGGCCAAGTTGCGCTGCGTCGGGGTCCAGCCGCGCCTGATCCCGTTGGTCGAACTCGCGCGCGGCGATTGCCGCTATCCCTATGGCGGCGACAGGGAGGGGGAGGAGATTGCCTTCTGCGGGCACCCGCGCCAGCCGGGCTCGAGCTATTGCACGCCGCATGCGCGCCTGACGTGCCGTTCTGGAGCCGAGGCCGCCCGCATCGCCGGTCCCGTGATGCTGAGGCTGGTCTCCGCTGCCTGACCTCGTAGTCACCCGCTCGATCGTCAATTTCACAAGGAGTATCCAAGTGGCTCGCGTCCGACGCAACAAGTCCTACAAATTGGCGAATATCCACGACCGCCGCTCGCGCGAGGTGCCGTTCAATGCCGAAGTGGCCGAGGTCGAGATCGACAATCCGCTGGCGCTCGACCCCGGAGAGAAGATTGTGGCCGTGCGGTCGATCCGCGGCGATCCGCTCGGCCGGTTGCACGCGCACCATCAGATCGATGAGGCACAATACCGCAGTGGACGTGCCTTCCAGAGCGATTGGGAGATGGCGGAGCGAGGCCCTCAGGCGATGGACCCGACCCGAGAATATGTCGATGGCGCGCGCACGCGCGAGCCTGTCACCGAAAGCCAGCGCCAGGCGGTGCTCCGGCTCAACCGGATCGAGCGTGAACTCGGCACCGACGGCGCTGCGCTGGTGCATGACGTGCTGGTGCTCGGCCTGACCATGGACCAGATCGGGCAGCGTCGCGCCGTCCGGACGCAGCGCTGGAACGACTATTTTGCGAGGCGTTTTCGTGAATGCCTGGATCGGCTGGCACTGATCTATGGCTTTGCGACGGATGCGGGGAAACAGCGTGCAGGGCAGCGCAGATGACAACGGCACGCCTGCCATGGCGACCGCCGGCGTGCCAACCTGCTGCTCAGGGATGCGGCAGGATCTGGTAGGGCGTGGTATAAGGCTCGACGCGCAGCGAGGCGTTCGCCAAAAGCCCGATCCTGGCAGTCGGCGCCTGCTGCAATTCCCCGTTCGGACCGCGATGCACGTTGTATTGCCAGACGGTGAGATCGCCCTTCTGCGCCAGAGCGTGTGCAACCGCGCTAGCATCAATGCCGCCGAGCGCGTGAAGCTCCTCCGCCGACAATCCGACGACGATTTCGTCCTTGATGGTGACGATCTTGAACAGGTTCATCTTGGTCTCCTGCGCCCATGTGCCTGGTATCGAAAGGGTGAGAAGCGCGACTGCGGCGCCCTTGATGAGATCGCAGCGAGAAAGCATGCCGTCGTCCTTTGGTGGCGGCGCCCGAATGGATTCGTCCATCGGCCATGGCGCGCTTGATTTGAGTGACTGTTCCGCAACCGCTCTGTCGTGCTCTCTGCAACAACGGTTCACGGGCGGAAACATATTCGGCGACCGATGAACCCCGATGCGAAGAGTTGCGTCCAATTCCAACGGCGCAAGGCGACGGAGCAGATGAAATTCACCGGCATGGTCTGCCTTCTCACATCTCTTGGTGCGGCAGGCTCTGCGGCGGCAGCCGATCCGTTCTACATCGGCAGCTGGACATTCACGGCCGCCGTGGTCGCGCCATGGGCCGATCCTCAACACAAGCCTGATGGCACCGAGCAGGCGCGGCTGATCGGAAAAGCGGTTGTCTTCAAGGCGAGAGAGATATCAGGACCCCGTTCCTTTGCCTGTGAAAATCCGCAATACAAGGTCACGTATTACGGCCCCGACATGGTCTTCCAGGGGGCATTCGACGAGATGCGGCGCGCCGACAGGAAGGTCGATCCCAAGGCGCTTGCCACCTCGCTCGGCTTCACCGCTGCGCGGATCCGGACGCTGGAGACCGGGTGTGAGATCGACATTCATTTCGTCGACGATACAACCGCAGAGATCGGACTCAACAATTACGTGTATACGCTGAAGAAGCACTAATTCGCACTCGCCAATGTCCATTCACATCCGAAACAGAGCGAAATGCACCGCCGATTTGACTGCAGGCGGGTTCGTGTGCGGTATGAATGACGCTTCTTGACGCAGGTGGGTGACGGCGCTTCATATTCCTGTTATCCGGAATTGCCGTGCTGCGATGCAGACAAAGCATCGCTATGCCGACCGTTGGACTTGCCGGAAGGGTTGTTGCTTGGCATAATTGCAACCTGTTCGGTCGAGCCCGTCGGTTCGGGATATTGTCGTTCAGCGTGCTAACCCGCCGGGTTTCCCGGCCGAGAGTTCGCCGTCGCCATGCCATCCGGTTATGGCGTTCGGTTATCGAGTGGGACCCTCGACGTCGGATCACGAAGGCCGATGCTTGTCATAGGTGCGAGATGAAAAACCTCAATTTCGCGGCTGAGCTGCACCTCAAGCTCGGCGCGCCTGCGGGCAGCACCGTCGAAAGCCTGCGCCTGCTCCGCGCGTTTTTGAAGCTCGCACCCCGGCAGCGTTTTGAGGTCATCAAGCTCGTTGAAGACCTTGCCACCGACGAATCCCTCCCCGAGCACCCCCTGTCCTGAGCCAGGCCACGCGCCGGCCTCACGCCTTGTCCCGCGTTTTCCTCGCTGAAGCGGGCCGCAGGGCGACGTTTGCCCCCGGCTGGCCGCTGGTAGGCAATCCGGCAAGTGTGGTATTCAGTTAAGAAAAAGGGAGGAGTGCGATCATGATCGAACCGAAGCTCGAAGTTCCGGCCGAACTGCGCGACCTGGCCGAGAAGACGATTGACCAGGCCGAAAAGGCGTTCGGCATGTTTTTCGAAGCCGCCACCAAATCGATGTCGTCCGTTCCGGGCGCGGGGACGGAAGTGTCGAAGCAGGCCCTCGTTTTCACCGAGCAGAACATGAAGTCGGCGTTTGAGCATGCACGCAAGCTCGTTCATGCCACCGACCTGCAGGAAGCGATGCGAATCCAATCCGATTTCCTGCGCAGCCAGTTCACCAGCGCCGGAGACCACATGCGCCAGATGACCGGCAGCCTCATGCAACCTGGCAAGGGCAAGTCCTGATTGATCCTGGGCGGCATGGAATCCGCAGCTCGATGCTGGCGCAACTCCATGATGGGCCGCCGACTCGAGCTCATGCGCCGTCCATCATCCTTATCTGCTAATCCCTGCCGGTCCTCCGGCAGGGATTTGCATTTTGTGACAGGTGTCGCGCTTGGCTGGCGCTCTACGGACGCAGCGATCCGATATAGGCCGCGATGTCGCCGGCTTCGGTCCTGCTCAAGGGAAAGCTCGGCATCTTCGGATGTGGGTCGAGCAGGAAGAAGGCGAGCTTCTCCGGACTGAAGTCCGGCCGGCGCGCAACGGACGCGAAGGAGGGGACGTCTGCGCTTGCCTGGGCCTGGCCCTCCGCCACGACATGGCAACTTGCGCACCAGCGCTTGGCCAGGTCGGCACCGTGACCGGCATCGGCGGCTAGAGCGGTCGACGTGCTGAAGCCCGCGGCCACGGCAAGCAACAGGCAGATTCGTCTCAAATGCTGGTGCATCGGGCAACCTTCATGCGTTCGCTTGCGGCCACTGTGCTCATCCGCAGCACGATCCCGGAAACTGGGAGAGATCGATGCGGGCGACGATCGACCGCAGCAGCCTGCGGACCGAACGATAGAGATGCCGCGCGAATCCAGGTGTCCTTGTCGCGCGCAAGCCCAAACGTTTCGTATCAAGGCTTTCGATGGACTGCGACACGTGCCTCTCCGAGATTGTGAGGCTCTCTGTATCGTGGCTGGTCCGGAGGCGCCTTGATCTGCCGCAAGGCGTCCCCCGGCTAATAGTCGCCGGGGTTCATGATCATCGGGCTCTTCGTATCGGCCGGCGCGAGCGCGCTGCTGGCGCTGTCGCGCAGGAATCGGTCGAGCGTCGCCTGGATCTTCTCCTTGACCGCATCGGGCCCGCGATCGCTCATCTCGGTATGCTGAGCGCCAGTGTGGACAATGTCGATGCCGCGCGCCTTGGCCTCTTCCGGCGTTGGCAGCACGCCGGGATCGGTGACGAAATGCGGATCCTTCGATCGGAAGGACAGGATCTTCATGTTGTCGCTGAGCACGAAAGGCACCCGCAGATTGTCGAGCGTGATCACTTTCGACACCAGCTCCGGGTGCTGGTGGGCGACATACATCGAAACGTCGCCGCCGTTGGAATGCCCGACGAGCGTGATGTGGTCGTAGTCGGCGTTCTCCTGCCGCCTCTTCAGCTCACCCAGGGCAAAGAGGATGTTGGCCTCGCAGCGGATATAGACCTCGCGCCGTCCGACATATGGCTGGCCGACCTGGGTCATCAGCGGCGGATCGCTCGGCAAGTCCTGCTGGATGCTGGCAACGAGATAGCCGCGTGCGGCGAGCACGTTGGCGAGGAAGGAATACTCGGTGGCCTTCACGGTGTTGCCGTTGCTGATGATGGCGAGCGGGAGCTTCCAGAGGCCGAGATTGGCCTTGGTCTCGTAGTCACGCCGCACCGCAATTTCGACCGAGATCGGCCGCTGGCGCGCGGCGTCGAACAGGGTCAAAAGCTCATGGCGGATCGCGAACCGGCTGACGACGAAATACTGGCCGACGCCGAGGACGCAGAGAAGCGCCAGAATTGCAAACACCCTTTTCATGGTCTCGTCTCAAATCACGTTTGACTGAACATGGCCATTGTGACCGCCCGGGTCGAGCGATCGTGAGAAGGTTACGGGATTAAATTTAGGCAAGTCTGTGAGCAATGCCCCAAAAGGGGCTGCATCCGGGGGGCCGCGCGATGGACGTTGGACAAAAGGCAGCCGCCCTTGCCGCGTTCCGGGCAGAGCCGGAACGCGCTCGACAGCGTAAACAGCAAGCGCGGACTGCGGCGTTCGTTGTCGGGCGCCCGATAGCTTAGGGGGACGGCCACGGCGAGGTCGGCCTGGAGATCGTCTGGCAGGAAGAAGCGCACGCCTGCTCCGGCCGATGTCAGAGAGAGGCCGTCGCTCGGGCGATAGCCGTCGTTCCAGACTGCCCCGGCGTCGCCGAAGGCGTAGAGCTGATAGCCCGTCCAGTAGCGGAAATTGAGCTTCTGGTCGAAGCGCGGTTCGAGCGAGCCGGCAAGACCGTTGTCGCCGCTGATCTCGACTGCACCGTAGCCCCGGCCGAAGGCCGCGCCGCCGAGATAGAATTGCTGCGAGGTGAACAGCGGCCGCGACGCCGTGTGGCTCGCCGCGGAGAGCTTGAGCGACCAGGCGTCGTTGAGTGTCTGGTAGCGCGTGAACCAGAGGTTCAGCACCGAGAAGTTCGATGATGCGCCATCCCGCGACAACAGATCGTCGTCGAAATGGGAGGCACCGAAGATGTCGAGGCCCTGGCGGTAGGTCAACGTCGCGAAGTTGATGCCGCCGAAACGATCCTGGAGCCGGTAGTCGGCGACCCAAACCAGACGTGCTGGCTGGCTTATTTGATGCTAAAGTCTCTGCGCAAAAATGCATGCTGAGCCTCATGCGCACGTTTGCACGGGCTCTCGCATGAAACGCGCTGCGGAGGATTGGGATGAAAATCGACGGGCGTTGTCACTGTGGATACATCACCTTTGAAGCCAAGATCGAGCCGGACAAGACCCTGCTGTGCAATTGCACCGACTGCCAGACGTTCTCCGGCTCGGCATTTCGCGTGCATGCCTTCGCGGAGGAAGACGATTTCAGGTTGCTCTCGGGCGAACCGAAAATTTACGTCAAGACCGCCGAAAGCGGCAACAAGAGGCCACAGGCGTTTTGCCCGGAATGTGGAACGCATATCTACGCTACGGCGCTCGGAGCAGGCCCCAAGGTCTTCGCCATCCGCGTGGGATCCATTCGTCAACGCGACCAGATCGTCCCCCATACGCAGTGGTGGTCTCGCTCCGCTCAGCCCTGGCTTAAACATGTCGATTCGATGCGAACGTTCGAGAAGCAGCCTTAGATCGACCAGACCGGCAATCTTGACCTGATGGCCGTTGGCCGCAGCGATCGGTCTGCGATTGACCTGAACTGGACATTCAGCCCAAAGTGCCTGCGATTTTCGCTCGCGCCCGTTTCCATTCTCTGACAATTAAGACATATTTTCGCCGACGGCAGACATCACGCCGAGGCGGCAAGCCGAGATGCGGCGTCTGGGGTAGGCACCAGGAGCATTTAGCAAATGCTGACGACCGACTATTTGATCATCGGCAGCGGTGCCGCGGGCATGAGCTTCGCAGATCAGTTGTTGACCGAAACCAATGCAAGCATTGTCATCGTTGATAGACATCACCTGCCTGGTGGCCATTGGAACGACGCCTATTCGTTTGTCCGCCTGCACGCGCCATCTGCATTTTATGGCGTGGGCTCACGACGCCTCGGCAACGACTGCATCGACGTATCCGGCCTAAACAGGGGTTATTATGAATTGGCCTCGGGTGCGGAGATCGTCAGTTATTTCGACAAGTTGATGCAAGAGAGATTTCTTCCATCCGGCCGTGTCCAGTATTTTCCGATGTGTGAGTACCTGGGGCACGGACGGTTTATTTCTCGCCTCTCAGGCACAATGCAACAGGTCGCATTTGGCAAGAGGCTCGTGAACGCCACGTTCCAGGACACACAGGTGCCCTCGACGCACACTCCATCTTTTCAAGTTGCCGAAGGTGTCGAGCTTACAACGCCTAACCTGCTGCCCATGTATGCGCCCGGACACGAACGACGCGTTATCCTCGGAGGTGGCAAAACAGCGATGGATGTCTGTATCTGGTTACAGCAGATGGGCGCCCGGCCAGAAAGTATCCGATGGATCGTGCCACAAGATTCCTGGGTACGAAATCGCGATATGATGCAGCCCGGAGATGCATTTTTCGAGCGTACTGTTGGCGGAACGGCCGATCTGTTTGAGGCAGCGGCCGAGGCCACTTCGGTCGCCGATCTCTTCGAGCGTCTGGAAAAACGAGGTCAGATACTGCGCATCGATCGGACGATCTGGCCGACGGCTTTTCGCGGAGCTACGCTTTCGATACTCGAAGCGGAAGCGTTGGGCACCATCAAGGACGTGGTGCGCAAGGGGCGTGTTAGGCGGATCGAGCGCGACTCCATTGTCCTTGACAGAGGCAATGTCGATGCCGCGCCGGACGATCTCTATGTCGATTGTACCGCGAAAGGATTCAGAAAACGCCCTGCGGTTCCGATCTTCAATGCGGATCAGATCACGCTACAGCAAGTACGTCCCGGACGTCTCAGTTTTAGCGCGGCCTTCATTGCACATGTGGAAGCATCCTATAACGATGACGCGATCAAGAACGATTTGTGTGCGCCAATTCCGTCAGTTGAGGTCGCCGAAGACTTTCTCAGCACCATGATCGCGACTTTGCGAAATGAGCGACGATGGACGACCGAAAAGGAGCTGCGTCGTTGGATCGACGAGCACAGGCTATCTGGCACCGGCTTCCCGGACACCGGCGTAGCGTCGAGTCCTAAAGGGACACGCATTCTTGAGCGTCTGCGAGAAGCGCGTCCACGAGCTGCGGCAAACCTGGCGCGCATTATCGCCGAACTCGATTCGACGCACCAGGCTTCGTGACCGGTGCACTCGCGAGGTCAGCTTCTGGCCGACCTGCGACTTCGGAGGCCTTCCGCTCTCCGGACATCAGGCGGCCTGCCGCTTGGTGAGCACACGCCCTAGCGCCGACGCGCAACCGCGACGCCGAACAGGAAGGCGACGAACAGGCTGGCAAGCGGCGCTTCGCGCGTGATCGCCGCAACCGTGGAGAGGGGCCGGCCGGGCTTTCGCGCTTCCTCGATTGCAGAGCCCAGGCGGTCGACAGCTGCATGCAGCCCACCAGCGACTTCACCCACCGTGCGGGAGACGTCCGTCGCTGCATCGATGGCGCGCTCGGCCATGCCGGGTTTGGAATCGGACTGCGGGATCTCGGTGCTCAAGCGTGCGACTCCGGGCTGATCGTGTGACGGAGGCCGGTACCTTTGGCTATCCGCGCGAGCGCTCGTTTTGAACAGCGGGTCGCATGACCTTTGGCTATCCGCGACAGGCGCCGTGTTTCTTACGGCGGGTACCGGCCTTGAATAAGCAATGCGGGGCGCGGGATTTTGTTCCGGGATGATCCGCCCGAGCGTGGCCTTCCCCGTGAAACGACGGATGCGAATCTCTGTTAGGCTGGCTTAACCTTGCCGATCTCAGGAGGCTGCTGTGACCGATCGGACCACGACGGATCGAGCCCGGCGCATCGCCTTGCTCGGTGCCCCCATCGACATGGGAGCTTCGCAACGCGGCACCCTGATGGGGCCTGCTGCGCTCCGCACCGCGGGCCTTGCGACACTGCTCGAAAGCCTGGATTTCGAAGTCGTCGATTACGGCGATCTCTCGGTCGCCGAGCTTCGGGATCTCGCAGACACGCCCCCCGAAAAAGCCAATCACTACCGTGAGATCCAGCGCTGGACGCGCGTGCTGAGCCTGAGAGGCTACGAGATCGCGAAAACCGGTGCGCTGCCGATCTTTCTTGGCGGCGACCACACGTTGTCGATGGGATCGGTGAATGCCATGGCCCGTCACTCGCGGGAGCGCGGACGCGAACTGTTCGTGCTGTGGCTGGATGCCCATGCCGACTACAACACGCCGGAGACGACGATTACCGCCAACATGCATGGCATGTCGGCGGCGTTCCTGTGCGGCGAACCCGGCCTCGACGGACTGCTCGGCAATGATCCGCGCGCCTCGATCGATCCGGACAGGCTCGACCTGTTCGGCGCGCGTTCGATCGACAAGCTCGAAAAGGAGCTGATGCGCACGCGCCGAATCCGGGTTGTCGACATGCGCCAGATCGACGAGTTCGGCGTCGCCGTGCTGATCCGCCGCGTCATCGAACGCGTCAAGGCGAGGGATGGCGTGCTGCATGTCAGCTTTGACGTCGATTTTCTCGATCCCTGCGTCGCGCCAGGCGTTGGCACGACGGTGCCGGGCGGCGCGACCTATCGTGAGGCGCATCTGATCATGGAACTTCTGCACGATTCCGGCGTGGTGGGATCGGTCGATATCGTCGAGCTCAATCCGTTCCTCGACGAGCGCGGCCGCACCGCGCGCACCGCGGTCGAACTGATCGGCAGCCTGTTCGGCCAGCAGATCGCCGACCGGCCGACCCCCAGCAACGCGATCGCGCCGGGCGAATGAAACGCGGGCCCTTTGTGCGTGCAAAGAAGAGAACCGCTGTCACGGCCAGCGGAGTTAGATCAGCCCAGATGGACGCCATTGCAGGAGCTCGATGGCATCATCACGCCGAACGGACTCTTCTACGAGCGGCATCATGGCGGCGTGCCGACCATCGATCCGGCCCAGCACCGGCTGATGCTGCACGGGCTGGTCGAGCGCCCCCTGATCTTCACGATGGACGATCTCAGGCGTTTCCCATCGGAATCGCGCATCCACTTTATCGAATGTTCCGGGAATCCCGGCTACAGCAAGCCTTACGGCAAGACGGCATCGGACCTTGTCGGTCTGGTGCGTCGTGCGGAATGGACCGGGGTGAGCCTCAAGCTGGTGCTGCAGGAGGCTGGATTGAAGCCGGAGGCCAAATGGGTCGTCGCCGAGGGCGCCGACGCGGCCGCGCTGACCCTCAGCATCCCGATCGAGAAATGCCTCGAGGACGCCGTTCTGGTCTACAGCCAGAATGGCGAACGGCTCCGCCCGCAGCAGGGTTATCCGCTACGGCTCTTCCTGCCGGGGTTCGAAGGCAATATGAGCGTGAAGTGGCTGCGGCGCCTGCATGTGACTGCGGAGCCGGTTTATTCGCGCGAGGAGACCTCGAAATACACCGACCTCCTGCCGGACGGGACGGCGCGCGAATTTTCGTTTTACATGGAGGCGAAGTCGATCATCACGCGTTCGTCCGGCGGCCAGCGTCTGAACGCGCCCGGCTTCCACGAGATCACCGGCATTGCCTGGAGCGGGCATGGCAAGATCGCGCGGGTCGAGGTGTCCGTCGATGACGGCATGAGGTGGCAGGACGCGCAATTGCAGGATCCGGTGCTGACGCGGGCCCTCGCGCGCTTTCGATTGCCCTGGCGATGGGACGGCAAGCCTGCCGTGATCCAGAGCCGCGCGATCGACGAGACCGGTTATGTGCAGCCGACGCTTGCCGAGCTGCTCGCGGTTCGCGGCGAGAACTATTTCTACCACAACAACGCGATCTGGCCCTGGCGCGTTGCGGCCGGCGGCGAGGTGACCAATGCGCTGGCATGAGATTTTCGGCATTGCCTTCGCGATCCTGTTCAGCACTTGGGCAAGTGAAGCGCGGGCGCAAACTTCCTACGGCATCGGGCGGCTTGCAACGGCAGCTGAGATCGCGGGCTGGAACATCGATATCGGGCGCGATGGCAGCAATCTGCCGAAGGGAAGTGGCTCGGTCAGCCATGAACGCGAGGTGTTCGCCCAGCAATGTGCATCATGCCATGGCGACAAGGGCGAGGGTGGGCTGGGTGATCGGCTTGTCGGTGGGCAGGACACGATCGGAACGCCAAAGCCCATTCGAACCGTCGGCAGCTATTGGCCCTATGCGCCGACGCTGTTCGATTACATCCGCCGTGCGATGCCGCAGAACGCGCCGCAATCGCTGAGCGAGGAGGACGTTTATGCAGTGTCTGCGTACATCTTGAACCTGAATGGACTGGTGGGAGCGAATGCGACGCTCGATGCCAAATCGCTTGCAGCGGTCAAAATGCCGAACCGCGACAGGTTCCTCGGCGATGCACGCCCCGACGTGAAAAAGTGAACGTATCGTGATGAGCGAGTTCCGCGCGGTGGCGCGGGACTTGCTTAAGCGAAGGGCGGAACTCGCGGGACGCGCTTGCGTTAACCCGCGAGAGGAAAACAGTATGGGTCCTTCGATGGCAACTGATCGCTTCGCAAACTCCATGTCCTCGGCGCTGCGCCATCCCGGCGTGATCGCGTTGATCGTGGCCGCCTTGACGATTGCTGCGATGCTGATCGTCGACCACGGGCCGTGGAACCGGGCCAAGACGCAACCGGCGCATGTCGCGATGTATCATACCACCGGTGAGGCCGCGCACGCTGCTGGCGCCAAGGTGCTTCCGACCCAACCAAAATCGCCGGTCGAGCCGGAACGGCCGGGGCCGAAAACGTCCCCGACCGTCAATCCCGTGACGCCGTGATACGCCTCAACTCTTGATAGGCCTCAGCTCTTGCGACCGTAGTTGAGAAGTCCGCCGCTGGCCTTGGGCGGATGCGCGCGAAGGGCTTCCTCGTTCGGATCGGTGCCCCAGCCGGGCCGGTCCGGAATGACCAGATGGCCGTTCGCAATCTCGGGCTCATGCGTGAATAGCTCGCGGTCCCACGCCAGGCGATCGATGTCGATCTCCATGATGCGCAGGTTCGGCACCGCGGCGCAGAAATGCGCGTTCATCATCGAACAGAGATGGCCGTAGAAATTGTGGGGAGCTACGTTGACTTCGAACGCTTCCGCGGCGGCCGCGATTTTCATCGACTGCCAGACGCCGTTCCAGGGCGTGTCGATGATCGCGACGTCCATGGCTTGCTCCTTGAAATAGGGCAGGAATTCCCGCAAGCCCAAAAGAGTCTCGCAGGACGAGATGGGATGCGGGCTTTGCCGGCGGATGTAACCGAGCGCTTCCGGATTGAAACTGTCGATCTCGATCCAGAACATGTCGAGGTCCGCGATGGTGCGCAGGATCTTCAGATAGCCCTCGGTCTTGGCGTTGAAGTTGCAGTCAAGCAGGATGTCGACGTCGGGGCCTGCACCGTCGCGGATCGCTTCCAGATGCATGCGCAGGTCGCGCAGGATCTTGCGGTCGACGTTGATCTCTGGGGCGAACGGAGAGCCGAAGCCGGGCCGCCAACCGGTCGGCTTGCCATCATCATAGGAAAAGATGTTGGTCTTGAGCGCGGTGAATTTCTGCTCGCGTACCTCGCGGCCCATCGCCTTGACGCCGTCGAGGTTCTCGATCGGAGGCTTGTACCAGGCGGGGTGGTTGATCCGCCATGTGGCGCAATGCGACCAGTAGACCCTGATACGATCGCGGATCTTGCCGCCGAGCAGCTCGTAGCAGGGCACGCCGAGACACTTTGCCTTGGCGTCGAGCAGCGCATTCTCGGTCGCGCCAAGTGCCTGCGCCACCACGCCGCCGGCGGCGGGACGTGTGGCCGCGAACAGCTCGGCGTAGATGCGCTCGTGCTGGAAAACGTTCTGCCCGATAACACGGGCGGACAGGCGCTGGATCGCAGCGCCGACGCCGGGCGAGCCAAAGCCCTCGTCGAACTCGCTCCAGCCGACAATCCCGTCTTCGGTGGTCAGCTTGACGAAGTGGTAGTTTCTCCAGCCGGCATCGCAGGCAAGAATTTCCAGACTTGTTGCTCTTGATGATTTGGTCATGTCGCTCCCTGTCGCCCGGCCGGGCCTTGTTTTTCTTGTGACTTTGCAAGCACGAGCCCAGCCTCAATTGTTAAGCTAACGATCGGCCGTCGTGAAGCCCGCCAAGTCGCGTCAGGACACGCCATTCGGCCCTTTGAGCTGGAAAATTCTGTGGAATCCGGTGGGGATCGCCATGATCTTTTCCGGGGTCGTCCCGAAATTGCGCCAAGCTCAGGCTTATTTGGCCACAATCGCGACCGATCCTGCCGCCATGAAATTCTTGGCCGTGATTTCGATTCTGGCGCTGCTCACGATGGGCGGGGGCGCGATTTCCGATCAGTTTCTGACGGCCGACCAGCACGTCGCGCAAGGGGTGGAATAGCGCGGCGGGCCAAGGCTCATTTTGTCCTTGGGGGCAAGGCTGATCAGCCGATCGCGGACGAGGCCAGCAGCGCGAGCACGGCCAGCGCCATCAGCGCGGTGCCGAGCCAGCCCAGCGCGATCAACCATGACCGGGCCCTGAAGCGGCCCATGATTGCCTTGCTCGAGACGATCAGCATCATCATCGCCATGATCGGAACGGCGACGATGCCGTTGAGCACGGCGCTCCACACCAGCATATGTATCGAATCGATCCCGGTGAAACCGAGTCCGAAGCCGATGATGGTTGCCGCGGCGATGATGGTGTAGAAGCCGACCGCCTCGTCCGGCTTCGCCTCCAGCGTCGCGCGCCAGCCGAAGATCTCCGCGACGCCGTAGGCGGCCGAGCCCGCCAGCACCGGGATCGCCAGCAGGCCCGTGCCGATGATGCCGAGCGCGAACAGGGCGAAGGTGAAGTCGCCGGCGAGCGGGCGCAGTGCTTCGGCGGCTTGCGTCGCCGAACCGATGTTGGTGACGCCGTTGGCGTGCAGTACCGAGGCGGTGGTGAGGATGATGAAGAAGGCGATGCCGTTGGAGAGCAGCATGCCGGCGATGGTATCGGCCCGGATGCGCGCCAGCTCCGGATCGCCCTTGCGCTGCGTTTCCTCGCGCAGCGGCTTGTCACGCTTGCCCTGGTTCATCTCCTCGACCTCCTGCGAGGCCTGCCAGAAGAACAGATACGGGCTGATCGTGGTGCCGAGCACGGCGACGACCATCATGAAATAGTCGGGGCTGACATTCGCCTTCGGCCACACTGCCGCGAGCAGCGCCGTGCTCCAGGGGATCTTCACGGTGAAGGCGGTTGCGACATAGGCGAACAGCGCCAAGGTGAGGAATTTCAGCACCGGCGAATAGCGGCGATAGGGCAGGAACACCTGGAGGATGGTCGATCCTGCCGCGAAGATCAGCGCGTGCTCGTGGTTGAGGCCGCCGATCACGAGCGAAAGCGCCTCGGCCATCGCCGCGATGTCGGCGGCGATGTTGAAGGTGTTCGCGGCCACGAGCATGGCGACGAGCGCCAGCACCGCCCAGCGCGGCGCGATGCGCATGACGTTGGCGGCGAGTCCCTTGCCGGTGACCCGGCCGATCTGTGCGCTGACGAGCTGAATGGCGATCATGAACGGGGTGGTCAGAAAAACCGTCCACAGCAGTCCGTAGCCGAATTGCGCGCCGGCCTGCGAATAGGTGGCGATGCCCGACGGATCGTCGTCGGCGGCCCCGGTGACGAGGCCCGGCCCCAGTCTCTGCAACAGCGTCGGCGCGGATTTCGTCGGCGTGAGGGCGCTGTCGCTCATGGAAGAAGAACCTCGATCGGTGCGGCGGTTGAAAGCAAATGCCAGCGAGGGAACAAAGGTTCCTGACAGGCGGTTGGCTCCTTGCCATTTCCGATTATGCTAAGCGCCCGTGAAGCGCCGTTTTCTGGAGTCCCCCATGGGCACGGATCTTGCGGACGGATCTTGGGCGCGGATGGTCGAAGACTCGCGGCTGCGAGCCGCGCGAATGCAGCATCGCGAAAAAAGTTCCGGTCGCTTTTCGAAAATAAACTCGCGGGCGACCGCGTTGTCGAATACGCGGTTTCCGGTTACCGTGCCGAATGTCCCTGCTGAAATTCGACCGTTCGGTCCCGACGCCGGCCCTGTTCGCGTCCTTTCTGGCGCTCGACCAGGCCATCCTCGATGCGCTGCCGATCGGCGTTTACGCATGCGATGTCGAGGGGCGGATCGTTCGCGTCAACCAGCGCGCTGTCGAGCTCTGGGGCCGGGCGCCGAAACTGCGCGATCCCGAGCAGAAGTTCTGCGGCTCGTTCCGCGTCGAAAGCCTTGACGGCGATTTCATCCCGCCCGGCGAGACGCCGATGGCGCTTGCCGTGCTGACCGGCAAGAGCTTTGAGGGCGTGGAGGCGGTCGTCCACAATCCCGATGGAAAACGATGGGTCGCGCGCGTCAATGTCGCACCCCTGCGCGACGACGACGGCGCGGTCGTGGGCGGCATCAATTGTTTCCAGGATGTGACCCACGAGCACCAGATGCGGGTTGCGCTGGAGCGGCAGCAGCGCACCTTCGACCTCGCAATGATCGCCTCCAATATGGGGACGTGGCGCTACACTTTGGCCGACAACATCTGCATCTATGATCACAACGCTCAGCGGCTCTATGGCCTGACCGAGGCGCGCTTCCTCCACGACAAGGACGGCGTCGAAGCCAAATTCCACCCCGCCGACATGGATCTGATGTGGGCCCGCGTGGCCAGGGCGCTCGATCCGCAAGGCGATGGCCGCTACGAGGTCGAATACCGCGTCAGGCAACGCGACGGCAGCTGGCGGTGGCTGAGCGCCTGGGGCCTCGTGGAGTTCGAGGGCGAAGGCGCCGGGCGCAAGCCGGTCGCGATCGCCGGCGCCAGCCGCGATCTCTCCGAGCTGAAGCAGTCTGAAGAGCTGCAGCGCCTGCTCACCAACGAGCTCAATCATCGGGTCAAGAACACGCTTGCCACCGTGCAGTCGATCGTCAACCAGACGCTTCGGGGCGCTGTGGAGGTTGACGCCGCGCGCAAGACGGTCAATGCGCGTCTGCTTGCGCTGGCCGGAGCTCATGATCTGCTGACCGCGCGGGCCTGGGCGGGCGCCGACATTGCCGACCTCGTGGCGCGCACAATTGCGCCGTTCCCGGCGGGCCAGATGGTGCTCGATGGACCTTCGCTGGTGGTCTTGCCGACACAGGCCCTGGCGCTCTCGCTGGCCCTGCACGAGCTTGCCACCAACGCGGCCAAGTATGGCGCGCTGTCCCGTCCCGAAGGCCGGGTCGAGATTTGCTGGTCCGTGCAGGAGGGCGAGGTCAACCTGAGCTGGCGCGAAAGTGGCGGCCCTCCGGTTGCGCCTCCGAGCCGCCGCGGGTTCGGCAGCCGCCTCATCGAGCACGCAAGCCGCGACATCGCCGGGCGCTTCCGGCTGGATTTCGATCCGGCGGGCGTTCGATGCTGGATTTCGGCCGCGCTCGCCCCAAGCGAGGAGGGACTGCGGGCATCCGCCTGAGCCATCGCGGCAGGTCTGCCGAGCTCGCCCACCCCCGACAATCCGATTTCACGATTCGGATTTTATGAAATCAATTTGACCCGTCGGGCAAAACACCTGTATAAGGTCATCATCGCAACAGGTCCGAGGCTCATGGCGGCGCCCGTCGCGGTTTGTCTTGGACCGCGTCCTGCTCCCTCCAAGTCCCGGCGCGATGATGGCTGACCCTTGCACACCTCGCGTTGAGGTTGTAGGGAGCGCCATGAACGATTGCATGAACGATTGCATGAGCGATTGTCTGACGGCCACGAAGGTCGGTCGGCTGGACGCGGAGCAGGCTGCCGGCCTCGACCGCGACGGCTATCTGCTGTTGCGCAGTGCGGTGCCCGAAGCCTGGCGCGACGGCTTGCGCGCTGCCTTCGAGTGCGGCGTGGGCGCCGGCGACCAATGGTCCGCGCCGCGCGGCGCCGGCTGGCGCCACGCTCTCGTCGATCTGGATCCGGTGGTGCAGCAGACTTGCCGCCTGCCTTTGCTGCTGGCTGCGGGAGCACAGGTGCTCGGCGGTCCCTTCTTTCTTGCCCAGGTCGAGGGCCGCGAGCCGCTGCAAGGCGGCGGCCATCAGCCCCTGCATCGCGACGGTGCAGGCACGAAGGCCGTTGCCGCCCTGGTCTTCCTCGACGCATACGGGCCGGACAATGGCGGGACGCGGCTCGTTCCGCGCCATCTCGATCCAGGCTTTGTCGGCCAGCCCCTTGTCGATCGAGGCCTCGCCAATCAGGCCCTGCCGGACGAGACCCTGGCCCTGAAGATCGCGGGCGAGGCGGGGGACATTTTGGTGTTCGACGCCGATCTGCCGCATGGGGCGACCTGCAACCGCTCCGGCGCGCTGCGCCGTTCGCTGCTGCTGAGCTTCATGCCGGAGCGTGATCGCGCAGCCATGGACGCCTGTCGCGCCATCCGCAACGTGCGCATGGACACCAGCGAAAGGTTCATCCCCTGAGCGGGCGCTCGGCGCTACTTGATGCTGACGAACATGCCCCAGGCGCCGGCCAGCGCCGCACCGGAGAAGACGATCAGCGGGTTGTCGCAGAACGCCCCGCCATAGGTGCACATGGTGACACCGAACGAGCCGATCTCGTGATTGCTCGCGGAATAGAACAGTCCCGACAGCACCAGCAATGCAGCGGCGACGTAATACATCGACGGTCACTCCTCGGATTTGCCAAAAACGGCTTCGCCTGGCGCCGCCGCACAGGGCGGCCGAAGCACCGGCGAAGGGGTACGCGGCCAGCGTGGCACAAGGAACTTTCATTCCGCCAAATCGGGTCCGCTGCATTTTAGATAAACCTCGACGGGTCATCGCAAGCATCCCACTGGCGCCTGCGGGTGCGCCGGCTGGCTCGTTCTTCAGTTCACTTTTATACATTCGCCTGGAACCAAAGTTCCCCTGCCGCGTAGTCCCCGGCTCGCAGCGGCGCGGCGATGACAGGGGAGCCAGGGCGTGCAGGGTTTACCGGTGGTCCTGGTCACGGAAGATGACCAGCTCGTGCAGGGTATCGTCGAGGAAGCGTTGGCCGAGGGCGGTTTCGAAACGGCCACGGCGACGACCGGCGAAGAAGCGATTGCACTCTTGACGGCCGACGCCGACCGGTTTCGCGCGCTGGTCACCGACATCCATCTGGGAGGCAAGCTCGACGGCTGGGACGTTGCGCGCGCGGCGCGGGAGATCAACGCCAACATTCCCGTCGTCTACATGACCGGCGCTGCGGCCGACGAATGGGCGTCGAAGGGCGTGCCCAACAGCGTCCTCCTCAACAAGCCGTTCGCGCCGGCGCAGCTCGTCACCGCCGTATCGCATCTTCTCAACGCGGCACCGCCCAACACGGCGACGGAATAGACTGGCGCTGGCGGCACGACCTTGTTGTTGGCTGATGCCGGTTTTGACCCGCACAAGATAGGCCCACTTCGCGCAGCGTGGATCTTGCCAACACAGGACGGCGGAACTTATGTCCACTTTGGCGCTTAGGAACTCGCATCATGCGAGGTGAGTCATGTCCGAGACCAGGGAAGCTGAGCCGTTGTCGCCGCGGCCTTCGCAATGGGGACCATCCTGTCCGAAGTGCCAGGCGCCCTCGCGCTTCACGACCTCGATCCTTGACCTGAAGAACGACAGGCCGGTGCAGATCTATCGCTGCGACCGGTGCCGGGAAGAAATCTGGAATTGAGAGCGCCGCACATTGGATCGTGCGTGGTCCGCGACAACGCCCCCGGCGGAGCGCGCGGTTGCATGTCGAGCGGCGGCCTTCCAATTTGTACCACCCCGTCAACATGGAGAAGCTAGGCTGCCTTCGCAGAAGGCTGGCAATTGAGGCCGATGCAGTAATGACGGCCGCGCTGATCCCCCTATGGGAAAAGAGACCGAACGAAGCGCCATCGCCATTCAGAAGGAAATTGACCAACGGGATACCACTGGGCAGTGGGGGCCACTTCAAGTTGTCGCAGAGCGGCACGGATTTGGAAGTGAGCAATTTTGCGCAGCGGCTGAGCTTCAAACTGTTCCATGTAGATTGCGTTGCCGTCTCGACCTTTGGCACCTGCTAGGCGACCCCCTGAAAGGAGGACGCTATGGAGAACTACATTCACAAGGAGAACCTGGCTCTGTTCAGGAAGCGCCTCGCCGAGCCCCATAGCGAGATCCTGCACGATACACTTGTGAAGCTTCTCGCCGACGAAGAAGCCAAGGACCGACCACCAAAAAAAGGACCGTGATGCAGTTTCCGCAAGGAAGCGGAAGATGCCGGGAGCAGGCCGCCAGGGCTATGACCGCGCACGACAGGAAACGTGGCTTCGCCTCGCGGGGGATTGGATGAAATTTGCGCAAGAGGCGGACAAACGCGCCGACTCACAAAGCCCCTTCAAGGGATAAGGCCGCCTCAGTCGGAGGCCACCAAAATAGATTTGAACCATTCGCCTCCCCATCCGGTTGAACATGCGGAGGCGACACCGATGATGCCTGATCAACTAGCACGCCAAGAGCAAATTGCCCGCCGTCTGGGACAGTCCAGGCGCTTGCTGCGGGGGGTGACCGACGCTACGACTGCAAAGCGCATCGGTAATCTGATTGATGATCTGGAGCGCGAACTCGTGGAAGAAAAAGAGAAGTAGGGCCGTCCCGGTTGGCGACCTCGTTGCCAAACCTGCAATGACGTCTGTTGGGCCCTTGGCAACATCTTCAGAATGGTTTCGATATCGCCGGCGCGGTAGGCATCAAGCCAATCGACAGCCGCGGCCATCGGGTCAAGGAGATGGTCCTGCCTGCGCGCTGTTCGACGAAACACCCCTGAAACAGTGTTGAAACCAGATTGCCCTGAACGCCGCGCCCGCTCGGTCCGACCAACGGAACGAGAAGGAGATCATCATGATCCAGATCGGTTCGAAGGAAGAAGTCGCGTTCCTGCTGGCGCTGTTCGGCACGCATACCCAGCCCGTCAAGAAGCCGCAGCCGAAATCGCGACAGAGCTGAAAGCGGAAAGCCATGCCAGGTTTGGCCGAATGCCAGAGCCTCCTGCGTCTCCTGATCGCCAGGGGCGACCCGAAGGCGATCCCGCTCGCCAAGGGCGCGATCGATCAATATTTGAACACGGCGCCGGTCTGCATGCGCGGACGCGGCCTGCGCGTGCTCCAGCGCGACGCGCTCGACCAGCATGGTGCCGCGGTCGGCGTGCAGCGCTCGTTCGCCGAGACGGTGGACGCCTATATCGAGCGCAAGCTTGCGGAGGAGTGAGCGTGCCGGCCCAGGCAGGGGCGCGTTGACGGGGCCCGATCATCCCGCACAAGCGCGTTGTTCCCGGAACTCGTTGCTTCCCGAACCCATTGATCTCAAGGAATCTTTTCGTCCCGCCTGAAACCTTTGCCCGCTTCGGACCTATCTTGGTCAAAGGATGCAGCGATGGCCCGGTATTACTTCGACCTACGCGATGACAATGGTACGGCGCGCGACGAGGAGGGGCTGGAGCTTGCCACTGCCCGCGCCGTGCAGGCGGAGGCGGCCAAGTCGGTTGCGGACATGGCGCGTGACGCCATCCTGTCCGCGCCGCTCACGGGCAGCAAGCAGACGCTGGCGATCGACGTTCGCGACGCCGGCGGCCCCGTGATGCAGGTGATATTCTCGTTCGAGATCGAGGATTTCAAGACGCGATCGCATGCGCGCGATCATTGACGCGTCAGCAAATTCGGCGGGGCCTGCAACGGGGCCTGATCGGGCTCCAGCACGGCGATCTTCCGGCCGAGCTGCCAGACCTCGACCTTGCCGTGCCGTGTGTATTGCTGCGCGAAGGTGAGCGCGGACGCATCGGACAAGGCCTCGAAGGCTTCGGCGGAGCGGAAGACGCCATTCTCTCCGACGAGATAGGCGCGATATTGCTGGCTCATGTCGGCGCCCTCAGGCCGGGCGACTGCAGCCAGGCATCGATGTGAATGGCGGTCTCGTCCTGTCGCGCCTTGCGCAGCAGCATCTCGCGGCGGCGTCCCGGCGCGAGCGCGCGGGCCTCCGCGCGAAGCCGCGCGGCTTCGTCGGCGAGCCGCTCGTTGAGCGTTCTGGTCTGCTTGAAACGTCGGCGGGTCGGCATGAACATCTCCCTCGTTCGCATCGGGCGGGAGCGCTGGTTCGCGTTCTCATCACCGGCCGTTGCCAAGTGCCTTGCGGTGATGGATTGAGCTTACGCCTCTGCCGGCGGGAAAGTCACATCATTTGATACGTTGGAAGATTAAATTGCGCGAGCAAGTTCAGTGACTTGAGTGACTTACTCATCTTGAGTGGCTTGCGATTCCAATGTTCAGTTTTGAACAGAAGCGAGGTCAGGTCGTGCGGGCAGGGACGATCCGGATCATGAACGTGCGGCGTAACGTTTCTGCGTCGGCTCGAGCGCTGCGGCGCTCAGCGCAGCGACGTCGATGACGTCAATACTCGCGAGAAGATTGCTTTCAGAACGATTGCGCGTTCGCCTGCCAGCGAAGCCGCTCTGGTCTTGAATGCCTTGAGAGATTTGGCGCGGGCTCAAAGCCGATATCTCTATTCTGGTCCGCGCGATGCGTACACGGAACGTGTCAGTTGACAATGTTCGTGTTTTGTTCTAGTAGACCAAACTTTCAACCTGTGGGCGAAGCGCCGAATACTCGGTCTCGCCGGAAATTTCCGCGGGGTCGCCGATGAGTAACTCGCTTCTCGCTTTGGTCCTCCTGGACACTCCGGCAACGCCGGACATGTCGGCGGTTGCCAAGACCCTGCGCGCTCGACATCCGGAGCTGGCAACTGAGGTTGCGGAGAACGAAGGCGCGCAACAGGTCCAGGCAAACTCGCCGCTCATTCGCTGTGGCAACGAGTTTGTTGCCGTCATGTCGATGCCGGCGCGCATTCCTGACGATCCCGGCCTGTGGTCGCGCGCGTCCTCGTCCTGGCCGCAGGGCGAGGCGATCGCGGCACGGCATCGCGGGCATCTGATCGTCTCGGTGCTTGGCCAAAAGCAGCGACAGTTGCCCGCCGCTCGTCTGACGACTGCTGTCATCGGCGCATTGATCGCGACCATGCCGCAATGTTGCGGCGTTGTATGGAATGGCAAGGTCGCTCGACCTTCCGATCTATGGTTGGACATGTCCGGTCGATCATTTGCGCCGTACCCAGACTATCCCTCCACGCTGTGGGTCGACATATTGCCGTTCCGATCAGAGGCTGGCATCGGCGCCGTGACGGTGGGGCTGTCGGCATTTGCCGGACGTGAAATCGAGTTCGAGACCCACAAGCTGACGCTTGCAGCGTTGATGGACAAGGTGGACGGTCTTGCCGTCTATCTGATTGAGCACGGACTTGTCGTCAAAGACGGTGATACGTTTGGCGGCAACATTCGCGAGCGCTTCAGGGTCCGTTACAAGAACTCCCAGCGGTTCGATGGCTTGCCCGTGCTTTTCTGTGATGACGGTTCGATATGATCCAGGGTGATGTGCGGCGAGGGTTGCAGGCATCCCGGTCAGGACGGGCTGGTTTGACACGTCGGGCAAAACACTGGCAGAATGGCATCATCGAAAGAGTTCGGATAAAGCCCGCGGGATGCCGCGGGCTTTATTTTTGTACAGTTGGCTTTGTATGCGATGCGATCGCTCGCATTACAGTAGTTGGCCGTGACATTTTCGACCGCTTTGCCGCATTCGAAAGCGCAAATTGGTTCTTCGATGATCGAGCCTCATCACGCTGCAGCGAGTAGGCCACGTCATCATCGTTCTCGCGGAGCACGAGGCATCTAGATCAACCCAGCCGCAGGGACGTCTGCAATCCAGCAGGGCCCAGGAATATCGCTCGAGGAAATGGCTTGGCAGTAAACCGTATTGAAGTTTGGGTTAAGCATCTCTTTGTTGATGTACGACGTACTCTTCAAATTGCAAACGTCGAGCAGAGCATCATGATTGACGACAACAAGGAGGTCGCAATGCGTCGGCGCGGTGCACGGACGAGTCATTACTATGAGATGGCTTTTGACTATCGCCCCAGTCGCCCTCGTCTTAAGTTGGAGAACATTGCTGCTCTCAATCCTGGTAGAACCATATTGGCGCCGCCGCCGGAGCGGCGGGGATTTCCGGAATATTCAGAGCGACCGCGCTTCCTGTTTGAGAAGAAGCGGGTACGCCGGCCTTTGGACATCAGAGAGTTTCACTACTTTTGGCTGGTGTCCGACCGTGCGAAGACGGTCTTTCAAACCGTCGACCATGCCGGATTTGAATTCACAGCGTGCGACGTGCGGGTTTCGCGGGGTATCTACGATGGCCCGCGATACTGGTTGTGCGATGTCACTCGCGTCCTCGACGCGCTGGACGAAAAGCAGTCACGGCTTGAGATAGGTATCCGGGAAGACCCAAAGTACAATGATTTCGGCAAGAAATACTACAACTTGGTGGGCGACGCCAAACTCGTCTTCAACGAAGACGCGGTGGGAAGTGCACACATATTCCGAATGGCCTTCTGCCCTATGAAGGTTATTTGCGATCAGGCGCTCAAGGATGCCTGCAAGGCAGCCGACCTTATCGGAATCAAGTTCAATAATGCTTTGAAAATTTGACGGCTCAAGCGGCCGCTGCCCCCCTGAGGGAACATCATGCGAACTTCAATTCTATGGGGTCACCATATTATTCCCGAGCACTGTGCAGACCGTCGGGCCTTGCAAGGAGTGGATTTGGATGCGCCTGCAAATGTTGTTTATCTTCCGAGAAGTCGGCTGCTCGCTGCCGAAATGGGGTTATCTCCTCATCCCGGTGGGCATCTCGAATCATACAACGCGGCCTGCAATGAGCTTGACGCGATTGCAGAGATCTCTGACCCTGTTCTTCGCTCGAAGGCTATCGAGGATCTACAAGATGCAATGAGAATTGCGCTTGCGAATGGAGACCTTTTCACGAACAAGCCGAGTACCAGCGCTGATGTGACATCTGTCAACCAGAGCTTTCTTGCGCATCGTGGAAAATATCTTGCCGATCACACCGAAGAGCAGAAGAGAATCCGCGAACTCAGGCAGACGGGAAGTCATCTCATCAAATTCTCGCCGTACTTGGGTAATTTCGACAGGGAAAAACAGCTCAGTAAGGCAATGGCCAATAATCCTGGCCTCAACTTAACCGCCGGCTCCAGAGACTTGGAGGGGACACCTTGGTCCGAGTTCGCAGGCCTTGGTCCCTCCTCAAGCATCTTTCGTATACCCGGCTCGACACCAGCCAACCCGAGCGACTTTCCGCCGCTGCCAGGCTACAGTTCGCCTTCTCTCGCAGGTCTGAACGAACAAGAAAGGTTCTCGCGAATTGATCCGCGCCTCACAGGTGTGCTGCCGGCCTTTCCTGCGCTAAGGCCAAATGAACAACGGCTTGGTCAATTGCCCCCGACGACGGCGGCGCTGCCGGAGCCGCAGGTCTTGCAGTTCCATTCAGAGACAGGCCAACCGCTCACGCGACTCTCTGATGGATCGCCGGTGCTCGGACCGCAAGAACCTCCCGATCGAGGCTCCGCGTTGCTAATGGGAGCAGGTGTCCTTGCTGCAGGAGCCATGATGGTACCTGGAACACAAGGCCTTGGCGCTGCGTTGCTCGCAGGCTTGACTGCCGCCGCTCTCACTCGACCCGCTTTCTCGACAACTGCCCCCCACGATACCAAGGTTGCAGATGGCAGCGTCTTTTCCGACGGCGCGGCTCCCTACAAAGCGTTCGACGTCAACGTTCCTAGTCTAGGCTCCGTTAATGGTTGGGACGATTCTGCCGGACCATCAGAATTATCGCAAACTGAGCGTAGGATCCTTGGTCCAGAAACGGGGCGGGCCGGTAGATTTGTAGATCGCTTCGGAAACTTGACCGATACGCCGGCCGGCACCATGCCTGCCCAAAACTCGCCAGAACCACTGCTCCCTTCCGCCGCGGGAGCAGTCGCGCCCGAAGAGGTTCGCCGCCTCACCCGTGTCAATGAGTCGAATGCGGGTAGTGCTTTCACGTCGGGGAGTGCGCCAGTTCCTTATCTGCCTTCCGCGGAATTCAACGATCGGTTCGGCAACTGGACCATGCCGACCGCTGACGGCCGGCAGCCGGAGCCGAGCAGGCCGATCGGCCCATTTGCGAACGAGCCGAGCTATCTCATTCCGCCACCGATCTTTGGAGTGGATGGTGCAGGCAGTCCGCACAATGACGCCGAGGAGTGGTTCTCGCGCTGGATACGCCCGCTGCTTCGGCAGGAGTGAAATGCAGGCTATTGTCCTGAGTCACAAGTTCGCAATCGTTGATTCGCAGTAGATTCGCGTCGCCGTG
>NZ_JALJRD010000025.1:0-53801 GCF_024519875.1 Bradyrhizobium sp. Bra64
CGCGCGTCCGGGCGGCTTTGCTCTACCGAGCTACACCACCTCCGGGGACACGACCAGCGGTTGCGGCAACTCGAGGACGAGAACGCCAAGCTGAAGAAGCTGCTGGCCGAGCAGATGCTGGATGCTGCAGCGCTACGCGAGCTTTTGTCAAAAAAATGGTAGGGCCCGTCGCCAAGCGCGAAGCCGTCGCGCACCTGCAGGCCGTCATGGGTCTGTCGGAGCGGCGGGCCTGCGGCATCGTCGGCGCTGACCGCAAGATGGTTCGCTAGATCGTGCCGACCGCCGGACACCGAACTACGCAGCCGCTTGCGCGAGCTTGCTAATGCCCGTCGGCGGTTCGGCTATCGCCGGCTGTTCGGGCTACTGGGTGAAACTTCAGGGGCAGGTCACTTGGGATGAACTTCACGAAATCCTGCCGGAGGAATTCCGACGGATGGGGCGAGTGCAATTGGGTATGAGGGCGCCTGGCAGGCTGAACTATCTACACTCGCACGAAGAGATCGAGGATTTAGTCGAGCGCCTAAAGGCACTTCTTTAGAACTTCATACACCGCTTCAAGCGCGGAATAGACGGAGGAAAACCATCGAGCTTGTGCAAGGTGCAGAATGACATGTTCGCCGATCTCCATTCCCGCGCCCTTCAGTGTACCCTTCACAAATTCGTCTACTCGTTCCCGCCATTTGTTTGTTGTGGGATCAGCAATCTTGGCGGCTTCGACCAGCTTCGGCGCATCAACCGGCCCGGTCGGGCGTTGGTCTTTTAAGATCGAAATGAACGTTTGAATTTCCTCTTCGTCAATGTTCAATCCGACGTCGAGATCGGGACCTTTGTTGTGGCCCATTCCGACCGGTCGAGACGCTAGAGCAGCTTCTAACAGAGCAACGCGCGCTTGCAGCAATTCAAAGGCAGACTCCCATGACTGGTGCGCGTTCGCCTGAACCGACGCGGTCTCGCGATCGGTTGCCATGCTCAGACCACGACCAGTCAGACCGACGTTACGAGACCGTCCGCGTCCGCTCTTTTGAGATAAATTGTCAGCGGTCGGCGCTATACCAAGTGGCTCTATGGGAGGCGAAGGCGGGTTATTGCCGTCTGCCGCTGTCAAATCTTGGTCGCGTGATGACGTGGACCAAATTTCTATCGCGGCGCGGATCCGATTGGGCAGCCCAAAGCGCCGTTCGCGCTTAAGCCGCTCTGCCTTAAGGATCGACTGCACTTCGGCAAAGGCAGCATCGATATCCTGGTTCAAGACGACGTAATCGGACTCGGCCCAATGGCTCATCTCCTGGCTGGCGCGGCCCATGCGGCGCCGGATCACGTCATGGGAATCCTGCGCGCGCGATAGCATCCGCTTTTCGAGGTCGGCCAGAGACGGCGGCAGGATGAAAACGCTGACCACGTCGGCGCGCGCTTTTTCGCGCAGCTGTTGCGTGCCCTGCCAATCAATGTCGAACAATACATCCTCTCCCGCCGACAGCGCCGCCTCGACCGGGGCGCGCGGCGTGCCGTAACGATTCCCAAACACAGTCGCCCATTCCAGAAGCTCATCGCGCTTGACTAGGTCCTCGAAATGCGCCCCATCGACGAACAAATAATCCTGGCCGTCTACCTCGCCGGGACGCATAGCCCGTGTCGTTACCGAGACCGACATTCGGAGACCCGGTGTGCGGGCAATCAGAAGCCGCGACAGCGTGGTCGCGCCTGCACCCGGAGGCGCCGACAGCACGAACATCAGTCCGCGCCGCTCAATGCCGTCTTCGTCGTACACCGCCATGGACTTGGATCGCTCTTCGAATCAACGGCCGATAGTGACACGGCCAAAGCGCGCGCTGCGCGTCCTCGACACGCTATCCGACGTATTCACAGGACGATCGTAATGCAGCCGAAGTGGCTCGGGTGGCGAACACGATAGAGAGCGCCCAGCCAGCCCCGGCTGCAATACCGATGAGAATTACTGGGTTGTTCCAGATGATCGCTGCGACGCTGACTATACCGCAAAGTAAACCGCCAACGCCGATAATCTCTTCAGCGACGGTGGCGAACGCGTCTGGATTTGGTGAGTTGCGGCTCCGAGCGATGCTTCGGCAGAGATTGTCGATACGGGCTACTTTCGGTTCATACACAGAGACTAGGAGCACCCGCTGGCCGAAGAGGCGGCGTAGGGTCTCGAGCTCCTCGGCACGTTTCAGCGATGAGACGATGAAGCAGTGTCCTTCTGCCGGCACGCTTTCGTCGCTGTCCTTGTTTAATGTTTTTCTGATATTGTGAATTTCGGAGAGGGCAATCCTGGCCATTGCGTCGGCATGATCAATTACCCTGCGAATTTCGTTGCCTGCTGCCATGCTTCGACGAATTCGCGTATCTTCTTCTTTGATCCCCGCGAGAAATTCGAGGCCGGGAATTTGGCCCATTAGCTGACTCAAGCGCAGCGGCGTCGGCTTGTAGTTCACGGCTAATAGAGCCTCTGAAAAGGCATCGGTAACGAGCCGTGTGTCTGTCCCAGCAGCTACGCAAAGGCAAAGCACCAACTCAGGGCGCTCGCCTCGCTCCTCACCCGCGGCAACCATCATTTGTCGACCCCCGACGACAACTTTCAGCATGATACCGATTCGTCGTCGAGCGGGGGTTAATGCTTTCCAACGTTATTCAACTTCGCTGGAGTGGCTGAGGGGGCCATCTTTTTTGCCGACACAGTGCCGGCATGGCGCTCTTCACCGGGCCGTCTCTACCCAAGTACCTGACTTATTTCGTGGGCGCTGGGGCTCGAACCCCGGCCCTGTGACTGAAAGGGCGTTATAAGTTGTGGGCGGGCTTGCCGTTCTAACGGGTGCTGTTGCACTAAGGAGTGCCTTGTACTAATTTCCTGAGAAAATGGTACAAATCGGAGCTAAGTTATTGACCGAAAGTGAAAAGCGGCAACGAAAACCGGCGATCGGTTACACAAGGACAAGCTCAGCCGCGAACGTAGGCGAGGACAAGGATAGCCTCACGCGCCAGCGCAAGGCGATACAGGCGTACGCCAACCGTGCCGGCTACAAGATCGAGGCATGGCATGACGATCCCGCGGTGGCAGGTGCCGATCCGATCGATATCCGACCGGGCTTTGCGGCTGCCCTTGAGCAGATCGCCGGCAATGGCGTCCGGACGATCATCGTCGAGACCGCCAACCGCTTCGCGCGCGACCTAATCGTGCAGGAGACCGGCTTCCGGCGCTTGCAAGCCGACGGGGTCACCCTCATCGCCGCCGACAAACCCGACTCTTTCGTCGACGACACTCCTACCGCGGTCCTAGTGCGTCAGATCCTTGGTGCCGTCGCCCAGTTCGATAAGGCCATGACGGTGGCGAAGCTGCGAGGCGCACGGGAGCGCAAGCGACGTAAGACAGGGGGTAAGGTCGAAGGGCGAAAAAGCTATGCGGAGACCAACCCGGAATTGGTTGGGCTTGCTCGGTCGCTCAGAGATCAGCGGCCGCGGCTTTCTCTACGCCAGATCAGCGCTGAGCTATTCTCTGCTGGCTTCCAGACGCCCAAAAGTAAGCCATACAGTGCGTCAGCTGTTGCTTCGATGCTGAGATAGTCGAAGGGGGCCCAAAGACGAGGCGCCCGAGCATGTCAATGTGTTCCCAGTGGCCCGCTCGTATAGCGGCTCTAGCGAATAAAACTAGTAAGACGTTTAGCACTCGACGAGCGCCACTGACGCGACTGTCGAACCCGAGACCCCCTCCGGACGAGATGCTGCGTTTGGCAGCCTCGATGTCCGCTTCCTGAAAGCCGGGTAGGGCAACTTTTAATTAGGGGCGGCGAACCGGAGCATTAAGTCACCGCGAGATGAAGGTTTTGATGAATTTGAGCGGGTCAAACCCTATAGCAGCGGCAACGTCCAGAAATTCAAGTAGGTCTAATCGTCGATCTCCGCCCTCATATTTCGCAACGTAGGAGGGGGGACGGCCGAGACGCTCCGCCACGACAGTTTGCGTCAGGCCCGCGGACTTGCGATGCGTCTTCAGCAGCTCACACAGCTTCTTATGACGGGGCGTGTGGATGGTTTTGGGCAAAAGAGCAGTCCAGAAAGGCTGGACGCCGATAAAAATCGCTCTCGCAAATTCTCCCAAATTAGGAGAATATGCCGACTGAACGCAGGCATTCTCAGAGCGGCTTCATCCGAATGCTCTGCTTGGCGTGCGGGTTCGAGCTTGCGCGAATCAGTAAAACTGCTTGGGGCAACACGACGATGGCCCGCTCGGAGCGGATTGCAAACTACCGCATTTTAGGATTGCGGCATGGGCTCTGCTTTGTCTGGGGATGCGAATTACCAAGCGACTGCGCGCAGTCACCGCTGTCGGACAATGCGTCGTTTGGCTTTAGCAACGAGCGTCGCTGGATGCTCTGCAAGCCCGGAGACCGCGAGGACCGCTGCTGCACTATCCGCAGCCGCCGCCGCACTCTCGGGCGGGCCTGCTCCCGCGGCTCGAACCAATGAGCCGGACCTGCCCGCTCCAAACTTGTTGCCCGCGCAAGTTCGTTGCCGGTCCACGCCTGGTATGCGTGGATCTGTTCAAACCGTCTGCCAATAGGAGCACCAGTTGGACCGGCTGACACTTTTGATCGCAATCGCTATCACCGTGGCCGTACTGGCAATCGTGAAGTATTCCGTAGCGCCTCATATCGCTGGCTCTTATGGCCTGTTTGGCATCATTACCTTCATTGGAGGATGTTTCCTAATTGCCAAGCTATTGGAGCGAGGCCGGAATTAGACGGGTGGGGCTGCCGCACTTACGGTAATTTCGTCTCAGAGTTGAGAGGATGGCTTTTGCAGGTTGGAATTTTTCGTGTGTTGAGCTCTCAATAGTCAGAGAGGTGAATAATATTCGCCGCAATATGCCCAAGAAGGAAATAAAGTAATGAGAGTTCGCAATTCGCCACTCAACGCCACAAAATGATCGAGTCGATCGTTTCAGCGACAAATTGCCCTTAAAGCGCCAAAAAGAACCTCGACTAATGGTTTTGGTCCAGTGATCAGGGCAGCGGGCCCTAGTCCCTCCAGGTCGGTGGGGGTCGAGATTTGCGGGACCTCCAGCGAAGAGCGGTCCGACCGCCATTGCGATGGAGGTCGTTTATGTCTCGAAAGAAGCAGCTATTCACACAAAATGATGTTGCCAAAGCCGTCCGCGGTGCGCTGAAGGCTGGTTTACTTCTGCAACGCATTGAACTGGCCAGCGATGGTAAGATCCTCTTATTTATAGATCATTCCAAGTCTGAAATCTCGGTGGCCGACCAAAATGAATGGGACGCTGTTCGATGAAATGGCGACTGCCTCCAGGGGTCCACGGATACGAAACGCGGCACGGCAAGGCGGTGTTTTACTTGAGGCGGCCAGGCCTGCCTAAGGTCCGGTTACACGGCTTCCCTGGTTCACCGCAATTTCTCGCTGAGTATGACGCTGCGAAAGCTGGGGAGGCAACTCCGTCGACGATTGGCGCCACTCGCACGCTGCCCGGGACCGTAAATGCAGGCTTGGTGAGTTATTACCAGTCGACGGCATTCACGGCAGGGCTCGCAAAGTCAACTCAGCAGCAGCGCCGCGCGATCCTCGAACGCTTCCGAGAGGCCCATGGCGATAAGCGGATCGCACTGCTGCACTCGACAGCGTTGCAGAACATCATTTACAATAAGAAGCCAAATTCACAACGCAGCTTTAAGAAGGCGATGCGCGGCTTAATCGATCATTGCCTCGCGCTCGGAATGATCAAGATAGACCCTCTGACAGCTATCAAGCTCTCCAAGGCAAAGAAGTCGAGCGGCTTTCACACGTGGACCGAGGACGAGATCGCTAGATATAAAACGCAACACGCGCAGGGAACGAAGGCTAGGCTGGCGCTCGAACTTCTCATCAACACAGGCCACGCTCGTTGCGACGTCACCCGCATGGGCCGTCAGCATGTCAAAAGCGGCAAGCTTTCGATGCGACGCCAGAAGACGGGGGTGCAGTTTGACATCCCAGTTCTACCTGATCTCACCGCCGAGCTCGATCGACATCCCAAGACCGATCAGCTTGCATTCCTCATCACTGAGGCCGGAAAACCGTTCACGGCTGCCGGTTTCGGCAATTGGTTCGCGGACCGCTGTATCGAGGCCAAGGTACCGGGGCGGGCACACGGACTGCGTAAGGCCTCTGCGGTGAGGCACGCTCTCAACGGCGCAACCGCTCCAGAGCTGATGGCTTGGTTTGGCTGGAAGACGATCGGCGAAGCGCAGCGCTACATCGAAGAGGCTAACCGCATAAAGCTCGCCGAAAATGCCGCTGCAAAGATCATTTCCGGAACAAGTGTTGGCTCACCTTCGAAACCGGTGAGCCAAATTGACGATCAACCCATTGAAAGTACTGGAGGGGCAAAATGAAGTGGCGATCCCAGCAGGACTCGAACCTGCAACCCGCGGAGTAGAAATCCGCTACTCTATCCAGTTGAGCTATGGGACCGTCGCTGGGCCGGCCTCGGCTACCGCCTGCCGGTCTTCTATCACGCCACATATGAAAAATCTGACGTTTCGCCAAGTCTGAACCGAACCGTTTTGCTCAAAGCCGCGACAAAGCGGAACGGTAGCGTGTCAGGGTGCCGGGTTGAGCGGCAGCGTACTGGACGATGGATCACATCGCCGGGGGCGCTGGTCAGCTTCCGGGACACGGCCGCCGGTCGACTGGTCGGGTGTTGCTGCGCCATCAGGACGGCGTGCGCGGCGGTATCTTGATCGGTCTCCTCTGGGCTTGGCTTGCCATGGCGCATGCGGCGTTTTGCTATCCTGGTTCCATCGCCTTGAGTCCGTCACCTTTCCGCGCATTTCATTGCCTGACGCGGCGTTCGTCCGCGCTTCCTGGAGTTTTCCGTCATGATCGGTCTGGTTCGCGCCGTCACAATCTGCGCAACGCTTTGCCTTGGGCTGGTTTCAGCGCAGGCTGCTGACAAGGCGTTCAAGCGCGACGACCTCGCCGATTCCGCGATCAAGCTGGAGGCCCAGATCAAGAGCGAGGCGGGCCCCGTCGCAAAGACCAACGCGACACTGCGTACGGATGCCGACGCCGCATTCCGGCGCAGTGATTTCCGGACCGGCTTGTCGGTGCTCGGCCAGATCGCAGCCACCACGCCTGAAGATACCGGCAACTGGCTGCGGCTCGCCAAGGTCATTTTCCAGATATCGCCGAAAAGCTCGAGCGAGCAGACGTTCCTCCTGGAGCGTGCCTCGACCGCCGCCTACATCGCCTATCAGCGCGCCGGCAACGCGAGCGAGGAGGCCGACGCGCTCGCGGTGCTCGGCAAGTCGCTGGCGGAGCGCAAGCTGTGGCGGCCGGCGCTGGATGCGCTGCGGCTGTCGCTTGACATGCGCGAGGTCGCCGACGTCCGCGGCCAATATGAGAAGATGCGCGACGAGCACGGCTTCCGCCTGCTCGACTATACCGTGGACTCGGACTCGGCCAGCCCGCGCGCCTGCTTCCAGTTCTCGGAAGAACTCGCAAAGCGGACGGATTTCGCGCCGTATCTCGCCCTGGCGGGCCAGGACAAGCCGGCGCTGTCAGCCGAGGGCAAGCAGCTCTGTGTCGACGGGCTGAAGCACGGCGAGCGCTACAACATCAATTTGCGCGCAGGACTGCCGTCCACGGTGAAGGAGGGGCTGCCGAAATCGGCCGAGTTCAACGTCTATGTGCGCGACCGCAAGCCTTTCGTGCGCTTCACCAGCCGCGCCTATGTGCTGCCGCGGACCGGCCAGCGCGGCATTCCCGTGGTCAGCGTCAACACGCCTGCGGTCAACATCAACGTGTTCCGGATCGGCGACCGCAATCTGATCAACACGGTGGTCGACAGCGACTTCCAGAAGACGCTGTCGAAATATCAGCTCAGCGATCTCGGCGGCGAGCGCGGCGTCAAGGTCTGGACCGGCGAGCTTGCGACTGCGATGACGCTCAACCAGGACGTCACCACCGCATTCCCCGTCGACCAGGCGCTCGGCGAGCTCCAGCCCGGCGTGTACGTGATGACGGCCGCCGCGAAGGGCCCGGGCTCGGACGACGATTATCAGCTCGCCACCCAATGGTTCATCGTCTCCGATCTCGGGGTCACAGCCTATTCCGGCAATGACGGCATCCACGTTTTCGTCAATTCGCTGGCTTCGACCGATCCGGTCGGCAAGGCCGAGGTTCGGCTGCTCGCCCGCAACAACGAGATCCTGGCCACCCGCAAGACCGACGACTCTGGCCACGTGCTGTTCGAGGCGGGGCTCGCGCGCGGCGAGGGCGGCTTGTCGCCTGCGATGCTCACGGTCACGGGCGAGAAGGCCGACTACGCCTTCCTCAGCCTCAGGACCTCCGCCTTCGATCTGTCCGACCGCGGTGTTTCGGGCCGCGCGGTGCCTGTGGGCGCCGATGCGTTCGTCTATCCCGAGCGCGGCGTCTACCGCTCCAGCGAGACCGTCTATCTCACCGCGCTGCTGCGCGACGGGCAGGGCAATGCCGTCACCGGCGGGCCGCTGACCCTCGTGATCGAGCGCCCCGACGGCGTCGAATTCCGCCGTGCCGTGCTGTCCGACCAGGGCGCCGGCGGCCGCACACTGTCCGTGCCGCTCAACTCGGCCGTGCCGACCGGGACCTGGCGGGTGCGCGCCTTCACCGACCCGAAGGGCTCGTCGGTTGGCGAGACCACCTTCATGGTCGAGGATTACGTCCCCGATCGGATCGAATTCGACTTGTCCGCCAAGGACAAGCTGATCAAAGCTAACGCTCCTGTAGAGCTTAAGGCCGACGGTCATTTCCTCTATGGCGCGCCGGCCTCGGGCCTCCAGCTTGAAGGCGACATGCTGGTCGCGCCCGCGAGCGAGCGTCCGGGTTTTGCCGGCTACCAGTTCGGCGTCGCCGACGAGGAGACCACCTCGAACGAGCGCACGCCGCTGGAGAACCTGCCCGAGTCCGACGCCAACGGCGTTGCCACCTTCCCGGTGATGCTGGACAAGCAGCCGGCCTCGACGCGTCCGCAGGAGGCGCAGATCTTCGTCCGCATGGTCGAGACGGGGGGGCGCGCCGTCGAGCGCAAGATCGTGCTGCCGGTCGCGCCCGCGACCGCCATGATCGGCATCAAGCCGCTGTTCGGCGACAAGAACGTCGCCGAGGGTGACAAGGCCGAATTTGACGTCGTGTTCGTCTCGCCCGAGGGCCAGACGCTTCGCCGTGACGGCCTGCGCTACGAGCTCCTGAAGATGGAGTCGCGCTACCAGTGGTACCGCCAGAACAATTACTGGGAATACGAGCCGGTCAAGTCGACCTCGCGCGTCTCTGATGGCGAGGTCACGATTGCCGCCGACAAGCCGTCGCGCGTTTCTCTCAATCCTCAGCCCGGCCGCTACCGGCTTGACGTGAAGTCGAACGACGCCGACGGCCCGGTGACCTCGGTGCAGTTCGACGTCGGCTGGTATTCCGACGGCAGCGCCGATACGCCGGACCTGCTGGAGACCTCGATCGACAAGCCGCAATATGCCTCGGGCGACACCATGACCGTGTCGGTCAACGTCCGCAGCGCCGGCAAGCTCACCGTCAACGTGCTCGGCGACCGTTTGCTGACGACGCAGACCATCGACGTCAAGGAAGGCACCGCACAGGTCAAGCTTCCGGTCGGCAAGGACTGGGGCACCGGCGCCTATGTGGTGGCGACGCTGCGCCGACCGCTCGATGCGGCTGCGCAACGCATGCCGGGCCGGGCGATCGGGCTGAAATGGTTCGGCATCGACAAGCAGACCCGCACGTTGCAAGTGAAGCTGACGCCGCCGGCGCTGATCCGGCCGAACGCGATGCTGAAGATCCCGGTCAAGCTCGACGGGCTCAATCCGGGCGAGGACGCCAAGATCGTCATCGCCGCGGTCGACGTCGGCATCCTCAATCTCACCGGCTACAAGCCGCCTGCGCCGGACGACTATTATCTCGGGCAGCGCCGCCTGAGCGCGGAGATCCGCGACCTCTACGGGCAGCTCATTGACGGCATGTCCGGCACGCGCGGACAGATCAAGTCCGGCGGCGATGCCGGCGCTGGCGAATTGCAGGGCTCGCCGCCCGCGCAAAAGCCGCTCGCGCTCTATTCGGGCATCGTGACCGTCGCCGCCGACGGCACCGCGGAGGTAGCCTTCGACATTCCGGAGTTCGCCGGCACCGCGCGCGTGATGGCGGTGGCGTGGACCGCGACCAAGGTTGGCCGCGCCAACACCGATGTCGTGATCCGCGATCCCGTGGTGCTGACCACGACCCTGCCGCGCTTCCTGCTCAACGGCGACCACGGCACGGTCAATCTCGAGATCGACAATGTCGAGGGGCAAGCCGGCGACTACGTCATCAACGTGAAGGCGGGCGGCCCGGTGAAGATGACCGGCAATCCCGCGACCACGGTCAAGCTCGCCGCCAAGCAGCGCAATTCGTTTGCGCTCGCCATCGATGCGACCGCGGCGGGGCAGGCGACGCTCGACGTCGACATCAAGGGACCGAATGGCCTGGCACTGGCGCGGCACTATGCGCTCGACGTCAAGGCGGCGACGCAGGTTCTGGCGCGGCGCTCGATCCGGACCCTGGCCAAGGGCGAGAGCCTGACGCTGACGTCGGACATGTTCGGCGACCTCGTCCCGGGCACCGGCAGCGTCTCGGTCTCGGCGAGCCTGTCGACCGCGCTCGATGCGGCGACGATCCTGAAAGCGCTCGACCGCTATCCGTATGGCTGCTCGGAGCAGATCACCAGCCGCGCCATGCCGCTGCTCTATGTCAACGACCTCGCGGCCGGCGCGCATCTGGCCATGGACACCGAAGTCGACCAGCGCATCCGCGATGCGATCGAGCGGCTGCTGGCGCGCCAGGGCTCGAACGGTTCGTTCGGCCTGTGGTCGGCCGGCGGCGACGATGCCTGGCTGGATGCGTATGTCACGGACTTCCTGACCCGCGCCCGTGAAAAGGGCTTTGTGGTGCCGGACGTGCTGTTCAAGAACGCGCTGGATCGTATCCGCAACTCGGTGGTCAACGGCAACGAGCCGGAGAAGGACGGCGGCCGCGACCTCGCCTATGGCCTCTACGTGCTCGCGCGCAATGGCGCGGCGCCGATCGGCGATCTCCGCTATCTCGCCGACACCAAGCTCTCCAACCTCGCGACGCCGATCGCGAAGTCGCAGCTTGCGGCGGCGCTGGCGCTGGTCGGCGACCGCAACCGTGCGGAGCGGGTCTATGGCGCGGCACTCGACTCGCTCGCGCCAAAGCCGGTGCTCGAATTCGGCCGCACCGACTACGGCTCGCAGCTTCGCGATGCGGCGGCACTGGTCTCGCTGGCCAGCGAAGGCAACGCGCCGAAGGCGACGCTGACGCAGGCGGTGTCGCGGGTCGAGACCGCGCGCGGGCTGACGCCCTACACCTCCACGCAGGAGAATGCGTGGCTGGTGCTGGCGGCGCGCGCGCTGGCCAAGGAAAACCTCTCGATCGAGGTCGACGGCCAGCCGGTCAAGACCGCGCTCTACCGCAGCTACAAGGCAGCGACCCTGGACGGCAAGCCGCTGAAGATCACCAACACCGGCGACGCGCCGGTGCAGGCGGTGGTCTCGGTGTCGGGCTCGCCCGTGACGCCGGAGCCGGCGGCGTCGAACGGCTTCAAGATCGAGCGCAGCTACTTCACGCTCGGAGGCAAGCCCGCCGACATCAGCAAGGTCAAGCAGAACGACCGCTTCGCCGTGGTGCTGAAGATCACCGAGGCCAAGCCGGAGTACGGCCACATCATGGTGTCCGACTATCTGCCGGCGGGCCTCGAGATCGACAATCCGAAGCTGGTGTCGTCGGGTGACAGCGGCACGCTGGACTGGATCGAGGACGGCGAGGAGCCTGAGGATACCGAGTTCCGCGACGATCGCTTCACCGCGGCGGTGGACCGTGCCTCGGATTCCAAGGCGGTCTTCACCGTCGCCTATGTCGTGCGCGTTGTCTCGCCCGGCAAATACGTGCTGCCGCAGGCCTATGTCGAGGACATGTACAACCCCTCGCGTTACGGCCGCACCGGAACGGGCACTGTCGAGGTGCGGGCTGCGAAGTGAGTGATGGCATGATGAGTGAGGTAGACAAGGGCGGCTGCGGAGCAGGGCGCGGTGTTATGCGTGCCCTCTCGGCCGCCGCGCTGACGTTCGTCCTCGCCATCGGCGCCTTCGTCGGCTGGGTCTACTCCCTCGGCCCGCTGCCGCTCGACGAAGCGCGCCAGGTGTCCACCACAATCGTCGACCGCAACGGCAAGCTGCTGCGCGCCTACGCCATGGCCGACGGCCGCTGGCGGCTGCCGGTCGAGGCCAAGACCAACGTCGATCCGACCTATTTGAAACTGCTGCTTGCCTATGAGGACCAGCGCTTTTACGCGCATAACGGTCTCGACCCGCTGGCGCTGGGGCGAGCCGCGTTGCAGCTCGCGACACGCGGTCACATCGTGTCGGGCGGCTCGACCATCACCATGCAGCTTGCGCGCCTAATGGAGCCGCGGCGGCAGCGTTCGCTCTATGCGAAGCTGCGGCAGATGGTCCGTGCGATCGAGATCGAGCGAACGCTGAACAAGGACGAAATTCTCGATCTCTACCTCGCGCTGGCGCCCTACGGGGGCAATCTCGAGGGCATTCGCGCCGCCTCGATCGCCTATCTCGGCAAGGAGCCGAAGCGACTGTCGCTGGCCGAGGCCGCGCTGCTGGTGGCGTTGCCGCAATCGCCGGAGACGCGTCGGCTCGATCGCCATCCCGAGGCCGCGCATAAAGCCCGTGACCGCGTGCTCGATCGCATGGTCGAGGAACACCAGATCAGCCTCGATGATGCGAACCAGGCCTGGCTCGTACCGGTGCCGAAGCTGCGCAAACCGATGCCGATCTTGGCGCCGCATGCCTCCGACGCGGCGCTTGCGACGGTCAAGGACGCGCCAATCATCAAGCTGACGCTGGACGCGAACTTGCAGAAGGTGCTGGAGCCGCTCGCGCACGACCGCGCCCTTGCGTTGGGTACGAACATCTCGGTCGGCATCATCGTCGTCGACAACGAGAGCGGCGACGTGCTCGCGCATGTCGGCTCGGCCGACTATTTCGACGAGAGCCGGGCAGGGCAGGTCGACATGACCCGCGCGATCCGCTCGCCGGGCTCGACGCTGAAACCGTTCATCTATGGGCTCGCCTTCGAGGACGGCTTTGTTCATCCCGACAGTTTGATCGACGACCGGCCGGTCCGCTTCGGCTCCTACGCGCCGGAAAATTTCGACATGACGTTCCAGGGCACCGTGCCGGTGAAGAGGGCGCTGCAGATGTCGTTGAACGTTCCGGCGATCGTGCTGCTCGACCGCGTCGGCGCGAGCCGGCTGGCGTCGCGGCTCCGACAGGCCGGCGGCAATCTGGTGCTGCCCAAGGACGAGGCGCCGGGGCTTGCCATGGGCCTTGGCGGCGTCGGCGTGACACTCCAGGATCTCGCCCAACTCTATGCGGGCTTCGCCCGGCTCGGCACCACCAGGCCACTGCGCGAAATCATGACCGGCAGGGACGACCGCGAGCCGCTGCGGCTACTCGACCAGGTCGCGGCCTGGCAGGTCGGCAACGTCCTTCTCGGCACCCCGCCGCCGGAGAATGCCGCCCACAACCGCATCGCCTTCAAGACCGGTACGTCCTATGGCTACCGCGACGCTTGGTCGGTCGGGTTCGACGGGCGCATGACCATCGGCGTCTGGGTCGGCCGTCCCGACGGCGCGCCGGTTCCCGGCCTGATCGGACGCGTCGCTGCAGCGCCGATCCTGTTCGACGCCTTCGCCCGGACCGGCAAGACGCTGACCCCGCTGCCGAAGCCGCCCAGGGGAACGCTGGTTGCCAGCAACGCCAAGCTGCCGCTGCCGCTGAAACGGTTCCGTCCGGTCGGGGACCTGGTGCGGATCGGCAGCGAGCAGGCGCTGCACATCCAGTTCCCGCTGAACGGCTCGCGGATCGACGTCGATCGCTCCGGCGGCGAGGGGAGCGCAGCCATGCCCGTGAAGGTCGCGGGCGGCGTCCTGCCCATGACCGTCATGGTTAACGGAACGGCGCTCGGCGAGATCGACGGACGCCGCCAGCGGCTGATCGATCCACCCGGTCCCGGCTTTGCGCGGCTGACCGTGATTGATGCCACTGGCGCCGCGGACACAGTTGTCATTCGAATTCAATGACCCTGCCTTAAGCGGTTGTGGCGATGGCGGTTTCAGCGTAAGCGGAACCAATGGCCGAGACCTACCCCAGCCCTCGTTTTGGAGCGCCCCGCGAGCCGAAATCGCCCGTCAATCCGGGCAGCCGGCTCGTGTCCATGCTCGACATCGTCACGGCCAGCCATGCCCGCGCCGTCGGCTTCATGCTGCTGTGCGCGCTGCTGCTGTTCCTGCCCGGCTTCTTCACGATTCCACCAGTCGATCGCGACGAGGCGCGCTTTGCCCAGGCGACCAAGCAGATGGTCGAGAGCGGCGACTATGTCGACATCCGCTTCCAGGAGGACGTCCGCTACAAGAAGCCGGTCGGCATCTACTGGTTGCAATCGGCTGCGGTTGAAGCCGCCTCGGCGCTCAAGCTGCCGAAGGCCGAGTTGCGCATCTGGGTCTATCGGCTGCCGTCGTTGATCGGTGCGATCGGCGCCGTGCTGATGACCTATTGGGCGGCGCTCGGCTTCGTCACGCGGCGCGCCGCGGTGCTGGCCGCGCTCCTGATGTGCGCCTCCGTGCTGCTCGGCGTCGAGGCGCGGCTTGCGAAGACCGACGCGATGCTGCTGTTGTGCGTGACTGCCGCGATGGGAGCGATGGCGCGGGCCTATCTGTCGTGGCAGCGCGCCGAGGACGAGACCCATCCGCCGTGGAGCTGGCCCGCGATTTTCTGGACCGCGCTCGCCGTCGGCATCCTGATCAAGGGCCCGCTGATCCTGATGTTCGCAGGGCTCACCATCGTCGCGCTCGCGATCCAGGACCGCGATGCCTCCTGGCTGTGGAAGCTGCGCCCGCTCTGGGGCCTGATGTGGATGCTGGTGCTGGTGCTGCCCTGGTTCGTCGCGATCTTCTGGCGCGCGGGCGATGCCTTCTTCGCCGATTCCGTCGGCGGCGACATGCTGAGCAAGTTAGGGGCCCAGGAATCCCACGGCGCGCCGCCCGGCCTTTACCTCGTGCTGTTCTGGGTCACGTTCTGGCCCGGCGCGCCGCTCGCGGCGATGGCGGCGCCGGCGGTCTGGCGTGCACGGCGCGAGCCGGGCGCGCAGTTCTTGCTGGCCTGGCTGGTTCCGTCCTGGATCGTGTTCGAGGCGGTGCTGACCAAGCTGCCGCATTACGTGCTGCCGCTGTACCCGGCGATCGCGATCCTCACCGTCGGCGCGATGGAGCGGAGCGTGCTGTCGCGATCCTGGTTGATGCGCGGCTCGGCCTGGTGGTTTGCGATCCCGGCGCTCGGCTCGATCATCGCCGTGGTCGGCGCGGTCGTGCTGACGCGGCAGCCGGCCTTCGTCGCCTGGCCGTTCATCGCGGCCTCGCTGATCTTCGGTCTGTTCGCCTGGTGGCTCTACGACAACAACCGCGCGGAACGCTCGGTCCTCAACGCGCTGGTCGCAGCCCTGATGCTGGCGGTCGTGGTCTACGGCATCGTACTGCCGTCGCTGACGCCGCTGTTTCCGAGCATCGAGGTCGCGCGCGCCCTTCGCAACGTCACCTGTGTCGGGCCGAAGGCCGCCGCCGCCGGCTATCACGAGCCGAGCCTCGTGTTCCTCACGGGCACGCAGACGCTGCTCACCGACGGCTCGGGCGCGGCGGATTTCCTGCGGCAGGGAAGTTGCCGTTTTGCGCTGATCGAGCAGCGTTCGGAACGCAGCTTCGCGCAGCGCGCCGAGGCGATCGGGCTGCGCTACAAGGTCGGCACGCGCATCGACGGCTATAATTTCTCGCAGGGACGCGCGATCTCGATCTCGATCTTCCGCTCGGAAGGCACCGAGTAGGATGCCCGGTACGACCGACATCGCGCAGCGCCCGGGCTATCCCGCGCAACTGCTCGCCGTGGCGGGGCGTGCGCTGGCGCAGCTTGTCCGCTCGCCCTCGCATTCGCGCCGCGCCGAGGCCGCGCGAAAGCTGGCGCGGCATTCGTTGTGGCTCAGCGCGGCAGGCGCGGCCCTGGTCGTCGCGCTGATGCTCGCGTTCGACCAGACCGAGATCCAGCTGATGCCGGCGCGCGGGACGCCCTCTCTGTGGCCGATCCGCATCCTCACCGATTTCGGCAAGGATGAGAATGTGCTCATCGTGCTCGGGATTGCGCTTGTGACCGTTGCGCTCGTTGCGGCCGGGCTGCACGGCACCCGCCGCACGCTGCTGCTCGGCCTCGGCACGCGGCTCCAGTTCATGTTTCTGTCTGTTGCCCTGTCCGTGTTCGTCGCCGAGATACTGAAATATCTCATCGGCCGCGGACGTCCGTTCGTCGGCGGCAAGCCCAATCCGTTCAACTTCATCCCGTTCGAGGGAACGGGGGCTTATGCCAGCCTGCCGTCGGGCCACGCCGTGACGGCGTTCGCCTTGGCGTTTGCAGTCTCGGCACTGTGGCCGCGCCTGCGCGTGTTCATGTTCACTTACGCAATCGTGATCCTGCTGACGCGGCTGGTGCTGCTCGCGCATCATCCCAGCGACGTCGTGGCCGGCGCCCTGGTCGGCATGGTCGGCGCCATGGCGGTACGCTACTGGTTCGCGGCCCGGAGGCTCGGCTTTGCGATCCGTGCCGACGGCACCATTGTGCCTCTTGCAGGGGCGGTCTCGGGCGGCCTCAAAAGGGTTGCCCACGGGCCATCCGCCCCATAAAAGCGGCTGCCTGCCGGGGCGCCCGGTTCCCCAGGGGCAGGCCAATTCCAACCACGAGCTTTCGATTTGTCGTCGTCCCAGCCTTCGGTTTCCCAGCCTGCGGTTTCCATCGTCGTTCCCGTGCGCAACGAAGCCGACAACATCGCTCCCCTGATCGCGGAGATCGGCGCGGCGCTCGACGGCCGCTGGGCCTATGAAATCATCTACGTCAATGACGGTTCGACCGACGCAACCGGCGAACGGCTCGGCGCGATCATGAAGCAGCGGGACAATCTGCGCCAGCTTCGCCATGCCAGGTCAGGCGGTCAGTCGGCGGCGGTGCGCAGCGGCGTGCGCGCGGCGCGCGGGGCGATCGTGGCGACGCTCGACGGCGACGGGCAGAACAATCCGGCCTTCCTGCCCGACCTGATTGCGGCGGTGGAGAAAGGCGCCCATGTCGGTCTTGCCGCCGGCCAGCGGGTCGGGCGCAAGGACACCGGCTTCAAGAAATTCCAGTCGCGCGTGGCGAACAAGGTCCGCAATGCGATCCTGAACGATGGCACACGCGACACCGGTTGCGGACTGAAGGCGTTCCGTCGCGACGTCTTTCTGGCGCTGCCCTATTTCGACGGCCTGCATCGCTTCCTGCCGGCGCTGGTCCGCCGGGAAGGCCACGAGATCGCCTATGTCGACGTGATCGACCGGCCGCGCCACTCCGGCGTGTCGAATTACGGTTTCTTCGACCGATTGTGGATCGGCATCATGGATCTCGCCGGCGTGTGGTGGCTGATCCGCCGCAAGAAGCCGACACCGGATGTGACTGAGGTGACGGCATGATCATCCAATACGGTCAGGCGCTGAGCAATTATTTCTACGACGTCTTCGTCGCCAAGTTCGATTTCTGGTTGGCATTCGGCCTCGTCGCGCAGCTGTTCTTCACCGCGCGCTTCCTGGTGCAGTGGATCGCGAGCGAGCGGGCCGGCAACAGCGTGGTGCCGGTGGCGTTCTGGTTCTGCTCGATGGGCGGCGGGCTGATGACGCTGGTCTACGGCGTCGTGAAGCGCGAGCCAGTGATCATCCTCGGACAGTCGCTCGCGACCATCATCTACGTCCGCAACATCATGCTGATCTGGAAGAACCGCGGCCGCACGTCGAAAACGCTGGAGCGCTGACCAGGAACCTTAGCGCGGCAGCGCCGACGCCGCGCCCGATGCGGGCAGGGCGGCGGTCTCCGTCTCAGTCCTGCGATACGGCTCGCCCGCGGCATCCAGCACGGGATAGGCGACCGAGCAGATGTGCGAATGGATCCGGCGCAGGTCGCGCAGCACGTCGAGGTGCAGCGACGTGGTCTCGATGGTTTCGGGGCGGCCCTCGCGCAGGCGGTCGAGATGGTGCTCGACGGCGGCGAGCTCGGCGTTCTTCAGCGTGGTCTTCTCCACCAGCAGCTTGCCTGCCTCGTTGGCATCGCCCGACATGAAGACGCCGAAGGCGATCCGCAACGATTCCATCGTTCGCTTGTGGAAGGCGGCGAGTTCGTCGGCGCCCTCGGCCGAGAACTGGAAACGGCGCTTGATCTTCTTGGTCGCAAGCTCGCTCAGACTCTTGTCGATGATGTCGCCGATATGCTCGAGATTGATGGCGAAGGAGATGATCTCCATCGCGCGCCGTCCCTCGCTCTCGTCGAGGCTGCCGCGCATAAGTTTCGTCACGTAGAGCTTGATGGCTTCATCCAGGCCGTCGACCACATTGTCCATCTTCGTGACCTGGTCGACCAAGGTGCGGTCGCCCGTCATCATCGCGGCCATGACCTTGCGCAGCATCACCTCGACGAAGTCGCCCATCCGCAGCGTCTCGCGGGCGGCATCGGCGAGCGCCAGTGACGGCGTCTCCAGTGCGCTCTCGTCGAGATAGCGCGGCCGGGCCGGATCGTCTTCCTGGACCCGATCGGGCAGCAGCCGGGTCAGGAGCCGGGACATGGTGTCGAGCAGCCCGATGAAGATGACGGCGGTGCCGACGTTGAAGGCGATGTGGAAGGCTGCCGTCATCCTGGCGAGATCCGGCTGCCATGCGTGCATGTGCGCCGCGATCCCGTTCAGGAACGGCAGAACCAGCGCAATCCCGACCACGCGGTTGACGAGATTGCCGAGCGGCAGGCGATAGCTGGCGGGATCGTCGCGCCTGGCGCCCTCGAACACGGGATTGATGGCGCTGCCGAGATTGGCGCCGAGCACGAGGGCCAGCGCTGCATAGGGCGTGATGAACTGCGAATAGGCCAGCGACATGATCAAGAGCACGCTGGCGACACTCGAATGGACGGCCCAGGTGATGAGTGCGGCGATCACGATGCACAGAATGGGATCGCCGGTGATGGCCGACATGATGACGCGGACGCCGGGCGCGTTCTCGGCCGGAGCCAGCGTGTCGAGCAGGATGTGCAGCGACAGCAGCAGCAGGCCGAGGCCGATGAGGACGCGGCCAATGTCCTTGATGCGCGAGCGCGGACCGGAGCGGAAGGCGACCAGCCCGAGCACGAACAGGACAGGCGCGATGGCTGCGATGTTGAACGACAGCACCTGCACGATCAGCGTCGTGCCGACATTGGCCCCCAGCATGATGGCGAGTGCGGCGGCGAGGCTGACGAGTCCTTCTGCTGCGAACGAACTGGTGATCAGCGCGGTCGCGGTGCTGCTCTGGAGCAGCGCGGTCAGCCCGAGGCCGGCGGCGAACGCGTTGAAGCGGTTGCCGAGCGCCCTGCCGAGCAGCCGCCGCAAATCCGGGCCGAAGGCGCGCAGAATTCCGCTGTGGACCATGTGCAGGCCCCACAGCAACAGCGCCACGCCGCCCATCAGATCGAGCAGAACCAACGTTCCCATGCTCCGTGTCCGGATTGGAGTCGATTGGTGAGGCTAGCGCCAAATTTCAGCGGATCAACCCTTTGTTGGCGCGTGGGCGTCAACGCCCTTGGGCGGCTGCGCGTTCCCCGGGACGCGGTGCCGCGTCCTCAGGCGGAATGCCTTGTGAGCAGGCTCACATTGCCGCTTTGAGGGCAGCGAAACCGCGGTCGAGATCGGCCTTGAGGTCGTCGGTGCTCTCGAGCCCGATGTGGAGACGCAGGGTAGGGCCGCCCGGCGCCCACTTGGTCGCGGTGCGATAGCCGTCGCAGTCGAAGGGAATCGCAAGACTCTCGAAGCCGCCCCAGGAGAAGCCCATGCCGAACAGCTTGAGCGTGTTCAGCATGGTGTCGACGGCCTCCCGTGGCGCCGGCTTCAGCACGATGCTGAACAGGCCCGAGGCGCCCGTGAAGTCGCGCTTCCAGATCGCGTGCCCCGGATCGGTTTCGAGTGCCGGATGCAGCACGCGCGCGACCTCGGGCCTGGCTGCGAGCCAGCGCGCCATGTCGAGCCCGGACCGATGATGCTGCGCGAGCCGTACCGACAGGGTGCGCAGGCCGCGCAGCGCCAGGAAGACGTCGTCCGGACCGGCGCAGACACCGAGCAGGCGGATGCCTTCGGCCACCATCGGCCACGCCTTGGCGTTGGCCGAGACGGTGCCGAACATGATGTCGGAATGGCCGCCGATATATTTGGTCGCGGCCTGCATGCTGATGTCGACGCCCTGCTCGAGCGAGCGGTGGTAGAGCGGCGTCGCCCAGGTGTTGTCGTCGATGACGAGCGCGCCGCGCGCATGCGCGATCTCGGCGATGGCGCGGATATCAGGCATCTCGAACGATTGCGAGCCCGGCGCCTCCACCAGCACCGCACGGGTGTTCGGCTTGAACAGCCTGTCGATGCCGGCGCCGATCATCGGATCGAAATAGGTGGTCTCGATTCCGAGGCGGGCGAGCATGGCGTTGCAGAAATTGCGCGAGGGCCGGTAGACGTTGTCGCAGACCAGGAGATGATCGCCGGTCTTCAGCACTGAGAGCAGGGTGGTGGAGATCGCCGACAGGCCCGACGGCACGATGCCGACGCCGGCGCATTGCGGCCCCTCCAGCGCCATCAGCGTCTCCTGGAAAGCCTTGGTGGTGGGGGAGCCGTGGCGGCCATAGGTGAACTCGCCGCGATGGGCATGGAGGTCCTCGGCGGTCGGATAGAGCACGGTCGAGCCGTGGAACACCGGCGGATTGACGAACCCCTTCTGCGCCTTGGTGTCGCGGCCGGAGGTGACCAGCCGGGTCTCGGCGTGCTGCTCGGTGGGGTGCGAGGAATCCATGCGTCTGCTTTCAAAACCGCGTTTCCGCTTGGCGCGAGGCGACCTTGCGGGCCGGCCGGAGGCCGTCCTCGTTAATAACAGATCACAGAAGAGTCCCGTCAACCCCTTGACCCGGCTCGCCAGTCGTTCTGTGATGCGCAGGTGCTATTCAGTCGCCGCATGTTGAGGGGCCTGCTGCGACCTTCGATCCATCGCCTGACCGGACCTTGCGCCATAGCCATAAGCGGCGGGCGCCTCTCGGCGGGGATTAAGGTGTGGCCTCCCTGGATCGGCGGGTGTTCGGCAAGGTTTCCAGCATGACTCTTGCAAGGCTGGTCTTGATACGGCTAGCCCTGGCAGAGACGATCCCAAAGATAACGTTCCTGACCTTGAGACGACTTTGAAAGGCCCAAAGCCCATGAAACGCGTAACCCTGGCTCTCACTCTTGCTCTCGCCGCCGGCCTCTCCGCCCAAGCCGCCGATGCCCAAACGCTCAAGACCATCAAGGACCGCGGCATGCTGGCCTGCGGTGTCAGCCAGGGCCTCCCTGGTTTCTCCTCGCCCGACGACAAGGGCAACTGGACCGGCCTCGACGTCGACGTCTGCCGCGCGATCGCGGGCGCGATCTTCAACGATCCGACCAAGGTCAAGTACGTGCCGCTGTCCGCCAAGGACCGCTTCACGGCGCTGCAATCCGGCGAAGTGGACGTGCTGTCGCGCAACACCACCTGGACCCTCTCGCGCGATACCTCGCTCGGCGCCAACTTCACCGGCGTGACCTATTATGACGGGCAGGGCTTCATGGTGAAGAAGTCGCTGAAGGTGAATTCGGCGCTCGAGCTCAACAGCGCCTCGGTCTGCGTCCAGACCGGAACCACCACAGAGCAGAACCTCGCCGACTACTTCAAGGCCAACAACATGAAGTACGAGGTGATCGCGTTCGGCACCAACGACGAAACCGTGAAGGCTTATGAGGCCGGGCGCTGCGACGTCTTCACCACCGACCAGTCGGGCCTGTACGCCAACCGCCTCAAGCTCGCCAACCCCGGCGATCACATGGTGCTGCCGGAAATCATCTCGAAGGAACCGCTCGGGCCGATGGTTCGCCACGGCGACGACCAGTGGTTCGACATCGTGAAATGGACGCTGTTCGCAATGATCACCACCGAAGAGCTCGGCGTGACCTCGAAGAACGTCGACGAGAAGGCGAAGCAGGAAAACCCGGAGCTGAAGCGCGTGCTCGGCACCGACGGCAATTTCGGCGAACAGCTCGGACTGACCAAGGACTGGGTGGTGCGCATCGTGAAAGCCGTCGGCAATTATGGCGAGGTGTTCGACCGTAACGTCGGCGCCGGCTCGCCGCTCGCCATCAATCGCGGCCTCAACAATCTCTGGAACAAGGGCGGTCTCCAGTACGCGCCGCCGATCCGCTGATCCCGCCTGATAGCGGCGATGAGCACCGAGGCCCGAAAACCGCCGACCCAGATCGCGCTGAAGATCAGGCGCGTGCTGGGCGGCAAGACAGGCTGGAACGGCATCGCCGTCCAGTTTGTCTTCGCTGCGGTCCTCGGCTGGATTGCCTATGAAATCGTCTCCAATGCCCGCGCCAACCTCGAGAACCAGCACATAGCCGCAGGGTTTGGCTTCCTCAGGAACAATGCCGGCTTCGACGTCAACCAGACCCTGATCTCCTATACCGGCTCGGACACGTTCCTGCGCGTGTTCGTGGTCGGGCTCCTCAACACGCTCGTGGTCTCGGTGGTGGGCATCTTCTTTGCCACCGTGATCGGATTCATCGTCGCGCTGTGCCGGCTGTCGCCCAACTGGCTGCTGTCGCGCATCGGCGAGCTCTATGTCGAGATCATTCGCAACCTGCCGCTGCTGTTCCAGATCCTGTTCTGGTACCTGGCGGTGCTCGCGGCCTTGCCCAATCCGCGGCAAAGCATTTCGCTGTTCGGGCTTGCCTTCGTCAGCAATCGCGGTCTCGTCATCCCGCGCCCGATCGGCGAGAGCGGCTTCGAGGCGTTTGTTGTGGTGCTGGCGCTCGGCATCGTGGCTTCGCTGGCGCTCCGCGTCCATGCACGCCGGGCGCTGTTCCAGCGGGGCCAGGTGATCCGCATCTGGCCCTACGTGCTGGGCCTTCTGTTCGGCCTTCCGCTCGTCACCATGCTGATTTTCGGTCTGCCCTTCAGCTTCGAGCTGCCGCAGCTCAAGGGCTTCAATTTTGCCGGCGGCTCGCGGATCATCCCGGAGTTCGTGGCACTGACGCTGGCCTTGTCGACCTACACGGCCTCCTTCATCGCCGAGATCGTGCGCGCGGGCATCCTCTCCGTCCACAGCGGCCAGATGGAGGCCGGATCCTCGCTGGGCCTGAGCCGCGGCACCACGCTCCGCCTGATCGTCGTGCCGCAGGCGATGCGCGTGATCGTTCCGCCGTTGACCAACCAGTATCTCAACCTGACCAAGAACTCCTCGCTGGCGGTCGCGATCGGCTATCCCGACCTCGTCTCCGTGTTCGCCGGCACGTCGCTGAGCCAGACCGGGCAGGCGATCGAGATCATCGCCATGACGATGGGCGTCTATCTCCTGATCTCGCTGCTCACCAGCGCCGTCATGAGCGTCTACGGTTGGCGCGTCAGCCGGAGCCTCGGCGCATGAGCGATATCACCTCGTCCAGTTTCGTCCGCCAGGACCTTCTCAATGAGCGTCCCGCGCCGGTGAAGACCACGGGCTTCATCGGCCTCGTGCGCACGCGCCTGTTCAACTCGCCGACCAATATCCTGCTCACGATCGTCGGCGCCCTGCTGCTGTGGTTCACCATCATTCCCAGCGTCAAGTTCCTGATGGTCGATGCGGTCTGGACCGGTCATGATCGCACGGCATGCCTGACCGAGACCGCCGGCTTTGCCGTCGGTGCCTGCTGGCCCTACATCCAGGCCAAGCTGCCGCAACTGATCTACGGTTTCTATCCCGAGGCCGAACGCTGGCGGGTCAACCTCACGCTCGTCCTGGCGGCGGTTCTGCTGTTGCCGTTGCTGATTCCGCGCCTGCCGTCGAAAGGACTGAACGCCGGCCTGTTTTTCTTCGCTTTTCCGGTGGTTGCATTCTTTCTGCTGTACGGCGGCGGCATCACCGGCTTCGGCCTGAGCTGGACGGCCGGCCTGCTGCAATTGTTCGACGACAGTATCATCGGCGCGGGGCGGGCCGTGCTCGCTCTCAGCAAGAGCTCGGCCATCGGGCCGCTGCTGTGGGTGGCCGGCAATCTGATCGTGCTGGTCGGTACCGCGATCTACTGGCTGATCTTTCCGCTGACCTGGCTCCGCGACCAGCTCCAGGGGACGGGACAGTCGGTCTGGGCCGATTTCGCCATCACGGCCGCGATCGTGTCCCTGATCGCCTTCGTTCTCGGCGGCGGCGTTCGCACCGGCGGGCGGGCGCTGACATCCAGCATCGCCACCTTCGTCGCCATTGCGATCGTGATCAAACTGATGGGTCTCGACCACGGCGGATTGCCGGTCGTCTCGACAAATCTGTGGGGCGGCCTGCTGGTGACGCTAGTGGTCTCCGTCACCGGCATCGTCACCTCGCTGCCGATCGGCATCGCGCTGGCGCTCGGCCGTCGCTCGACCATTCCGCTGATCCGGATCTTCTCGATCGCCTTCATCGAGTTCTGGCGCGGCGTGCCGCTGATCACCGTGCTGTTCTTCGCGACCTACATGCTGCCTCTGTTCCTGCCCGGCAATTTCACGATCGACGGATTGGTGCGCGCGCTGATCGGCATCGCGCTGTTCACCGGCGCGTATCAGGCCGAGAACGTCCGCGGCGGGCTGGCTGCGATCCCGCGCGGGCAGGGCGAGGCCGCGGCGGCCCTCGGGCTGTCCTGGTGGAAGACGACCTCGCTGATCGTGCTGCCGCAGGCGCTGCGTCACGTCATTCCGAACCTCGTCAACAGCTTCATCTCGCTGTTCAAGGACACCTCGCTGGTCTCGATCGTGGCTCTGTTCGACCTGCTGGGCTCGCTCCGGGCGTCGTTCTCGGACCCGAAATGGTCGACGCCGTCGACCGCGTTCACCGGTTTCGCCTTCGCAGGCATCATCTACTTCATCTTCTGCTTTGGAATGTCGCGCTACTCGCTTTTTGTCGAGCACCGCCTCAATGCTCACCGCCGCAACTGATCGAGCTCACCATGTCCGACCCCATCGTCAAGATTTCCGGCCTGAACAAATGGTACGGCGAGTTTCACGTGCTGCGCGACATCGACCTCGATGTCCACAAGGGCGAGCGCATCGTGATCTGCGGCCCCTCGGGCTCGGGCAAGTCGACCTTGATCCGCTGCATCAACGCGCTCGAGGAGTTTCAGGAAGGCGAGATCGTCGTTGACGGCATCGAGCTCGGGCCGAACCTCAAGCATGTCGATGCCGTGCGCCGCGAAGTCGGCATGGTGTTCCAGAGCTTCAACCTGTTCCCGCATCTGACCGTGCTGGACAATTGCACGCTGGCGCCGATCTGGGTACGCAACATCCCCAAGAAGGACGCCGAGGCGGCCGCAATGAAATTCCTGGAGCGGGTCAAGATTCCGCACCAGGCCAACAAGTTTCCGGGGCAGATGTCCGGCGGCCAGCAGCAGCGCGTCGCGATCGCGCGCGCCCTGACCATGAACCCGAAGGTGATGCTGTTCGACGAGCCGACGTCGGCCCTCGACCCCGAGATGGTCAAGGAGGTGCTGGACACCATGGTCGACCTCGCCGAGGAGGGCATGACGATGCTGGTCGTGACCCACGAGATGGGCTTTGCCCGCGAGGTCGCCAACCGCGTCGTGTTCATGGATGCCGGCCAGATCATCGAGGCCAACACCCCGCACGAATTCTTTGCCAGCCCGCAACACGCCCGCACAAAACTGTTCCTGAGCCAGATTTTGCGGTGAGCACCGGCTATTCGCTGGAATCGCCGGTCTAACTGACCGGTCAGCTTGGCACCATGCGAATCAGCCAGTCTCTCTTCGGGCCATACTCCGGAGAGAGACCTTGCAGGGTAGTGTCGGCGCGCGCGCATACCAGAACGCGCGCTTGGAAAAGAAGCTGAGGAAGCAGGCGGACGCCGTTATGGCCGTCGCGATTCAGGCGCTCGGGCAGGGCAGGTACGCGGAGGCCGAGACACTCTGCCGCCAGATTGTGCAGGAAGTTCCGGATCACTTCCACGCCACGCACCTGCTCGGCCTGCGCGCGTACGACGGCCGGCGGCTGGAGGAGGCGCGACAACTGCTGGAGCGCGCGATTGCGCTCGATCCGCGCTCGCCCGACGCCCATGGGAATCTCGGGATCGTCTATTTCGATCTTCAGAAATTTGAGGCCGCCCGCGCAAGCCAGGAGAAGGCCATCGCGCTCAAGCCGAATTGTCCGATCACCCTGACCAATCTCGGCAATACGCTGCTGCACATGGGCCTCGGCGAGCAGGCGATCGGACTGCACGACCGCGCCATTCATCTGAGGCCGGACTATGCCGATGCATTTTGTAATCGTGGCATGGCGGAGCTGACGATGGGTCAGTTCGAGCGCGCCGAGGCGAGTTTCGATCGCGCCCTGTTGTTTCAGCCGCGTCATGCCGAAGCGATCGCCGGCAAGGGAATGGTGTGCATCGAGCTCCGGCACTACGAAGAGGCGGCGGCCGCCCTCGCGGCAGCGCTCGCGATCAAGCCAGGTTCACCGAGGATTCTGGTGCAGCGCGGACGGCTCAATTTGATCCTGTCCCGGCACGAGCAGGCGGCAGCGGACTTCGATGCGGCGCTGGCGCAATCGCCGAGGCTTGACCTCGCGCTGCGCTGGAAGGCGCAAGTCAACATTCTCCTGGGAAACACGGCGCAGGCGATTGCGGCGGTCAAGACCATGCTCGAGGAAAATCCGCGATCCGACATCGGAATGACGCTTCTGGCTTCCTGCTACGTGAACCAGGGAGACATCGCGACGGCGCTCGCGCACGTCGACGCGGCGCTGGAAATCTCGCCGGACTATCCGGATGCCATCGGATACAAGATCTTCCTGCTGGATTATCTGCCGGAGGCCGATTTCGTGGTCCAGCAGGCGGTGCGAAGATCCTGGGGCGATGCGATCGGCGCCAAATTGAAGCAACGGGCGTTGTCGCCCCGCAAGCTCGATCCGGACAAACGGATCGTGATTGGATATGTCGCTTCCGAATTCAGGAACCACTCGGCCGCGTTCGCTCTGTTCCCGGTGCTGCGCCATCATGATCATGCCAGGTTCGAGATCGTCTGCTATTCCTGCTGGCCGTTGCAGGATGAGGTTACCGAGAGATTCAAGTCTCTCGCAGACGTCTGGGTCGATGCCGGGCAGCTTTCGGACGACGAACTGGCCGATCGTATTCAGTCCGACGGGATCGATATTCTGATCGACGTGTCCGGGCATACGACCGGCAACAGGCTTCCTGTTTTCGCCTGCAAGCCGGCCCCCATCCAGGTCACGGGTTTTGGACACGCCACAGGGACCGGCCTTCAGACCATGGACTACGTGCTCGCCGATCCAATCTTCATTCCGGAATCGGCGCGCCATCTGCTTGCCGAAAAGGTCCATGATCTGCCGTGCCTGATCACGATCGAGCCGATTATGGATATGCCCCCATCGGAGCTTCCCATGGTCCGCAACGGCCATGTGACCTTCGGCGTGTTCAACCGCATCTACAAGATTTCGGACGAGGCCATCCGCGTCTGGTCGAAAGTGATGCGAGAGGTGACCGGATCGAAGATCGTCATCAAGCACGGGCTGCTTGACGATGCATTGCTGCGCGACAGGCTGATCGCGCGGTTCGCGGCCGAGGGCATTGCCGAGGAGAACGTCATCTGCCTGGGCTCGACCTCGCGCCGCGAGCATCTGCTGGCGTTTGCGAATGTCGACATCTCACTCGATACTTTCCCGCAAAACGGCGGCATCAGCACCTGGGAATCCCTTTATGCTGGTGTTCCGGTCGTCGCCAAGCTCGGCAACGGTTCCTCGTCGCGCGCCAGCGGCTCCATCGTGGCCGCCGTCGGCCTCGACGACTGGGTCGCCGGGGATGACGAGGGCTATGCTGCAATCGCCTGCAAATACGCAGCGCAGCCTGACCATCTGGCGAAGTTACGCGCGGAGTTGCCGGCTCGGATCGCAGCTTCGCCCGCCGGCAACGTCGAACGCTACACGCGCGAGGTCGAAGCGGGTTATCGCAAGTTCTGGCGCGACTATTGTGCCGCGGCCCCGGAAGGCGGAGATGCTGTGTAGGCCGGTCGGCTGTTCCAGAGCCAGATCCTGCACTGAGCACCGGGAAATTCCGGGGGTGCCGCCGGTCCTGCCGACCGGCCGGGAAGGCTTGCGAATCAGTTAGACTCATCCCGGGTCACCCTTCGGAGAGCAACCTTGCAGAGCAGCGCCGGCGCGCGCGCGTTCCAGAACGCGCGATTGCAGAAGAAGTTGAAGAAGCAGGTGGATGCCGTCCTCTCCGCCGCGGCAAGCGCCTATGGCCAGGGTAAATATGCGGAGACCGAGGCGCTCTGCCGTGAGATCCTGAAAGCGCTTCCAGATCATGTCGACGCCATGCACCTGCTCGGCATGTGCGCGCATGACGGCCGGCGACTGGAGGAGGCGCAAGAGCTGCTCGAGCGCGTGATTGCACTCGATCCGCGCCTGCATGATGCCCACAACAACCTCGCTACCGTGCATTTCGACCTCGGCAATTACGAAGAGGCGCGGCGGTGCCAGGAGAGAGCCATCGCGCTGAAGCCGAATTTCGCGGTCGCGCTGACCAATCTTGGCAACACGCTGATGCATCTGGGGCTGTATGGGCAGGCCCTCGAGCTGCACGAACGCGCCATCAAGTTGAAGCCGGACTATGCCGATGCGTTCTGCAATCGGGGCATGATCGAGATCCTGCTTGGACAAGTCGAGCGCGCGAGGGAAAGTTTCGAGCGCGCCCTGCTGTTTCAGCCGCGCCATGCCGAGGCAATCGTCGGCAACAGCATGGTCAGCATGGAACTCCGGCACCACGACGATGCGGCAGCCAAGCTTGCCATGGCGCTCGCGATCAAGCCCGGCTCGCCGCGAATCCTGGCTCAGCGTGGGCGGCTTAGCTACGAATTGCAGCGCGTGGAGCAGGCACTTGCGGATTTCGAGGCGGCACTTGCGATCTCGCCCAAGCTCGAACTAGCCCTCCGGGGCAAGGCGCAGGCCTGCCTCGTCGTCGGAAAGACCGCGCAGGCGATCGCGGCCGCAACGACCTTGATCGAGCGAAATCCGCGCTCCGAAATTGGGTTGGCGTTGATGGGCTTCGCGTATTCGAACCAGGGAGAGATGGACACCGCAATCGAATATCTCGATCGCGCGCTGGCGATAAGGCCCGACTATGGCGATGCGATCAGGGGAAAAATCTTCCTGCAGGACTACCGCGAGGAAGCCGATTTCGTGGTCCAGCAGGCGGTGCGACGAGACTGGTGGGACCTGATCGGCTCCAAGCTGCCGCGGCGGACGCTGCCGAAGCGGCCGCTCGATCCGGAAAAGCGGATTGTTGTCGGCTATGTCGCTGCCGAATTCCGGCAGCACTCGGCGGGGCTCTCTCTGCTGCCGGTGTTGCGCCATCACGATCACACGAAATTTGAAATCATCTGCTATTACACTTGGCCGGGAGCGGACGAGTATACCGCCATGTTCAAGCCAATGGCGGACGTCTGGGTTGACGCCTGGGGGCTTTCGGACGACGAGCTCGCCGATCGCATTCAGGCCGACAATGTCGACATCCTCATCGACGTATCGGGCCACACGACCGGTAACAGGCTGCAGACTTTCGCGCGGAAGCCGGCTCCGATCCAGGCCACCGGCTTCGGGCACGCGACGGGCACGGGCATGCAGACCATGGACTATGTGCTCGCGGATCCCGTTTTCATTCCGCCATCGGTCCGGCATCTGTTTGCCGAAAAGATCCACGATCTGCCGTGTCTGATCACGATCGAGCCCGTCTCGGATCAGCAGCCTTCCGAGCTTCCGATGCTCCGCAACGGCTATGTCACTTTCGGCGTCTTCAACCGCATTTACAAGATTTCGGATCACGCGATCCGTGTGTGGTCGCGCCTGATGAGCGAACTGCCGGGATCGAAGATCATCATCAAGCATGGTTTGCTCGACGATCAATTGCTGCGCGACAGCCTGGTCGCGCGCTTCGTGGCGCAGGGCATTGCCGAGGAGAGCATCACGTGCCTCGGCACCACCTCCCGCAACGACCACCTGCTTGCCTTTGGCCAGGTTGACATATCCCTCGACACGTTCCCGCAGAATGGCGGCATCAGCACCTGGGAATCGCTCTACAAGGGCGTTCCCGTCGTGGCCAAGCTCGGCAACGGCGCGTCCTCGCGTGCCGGCGCCTCCATCGTCGCCGCCGTCGGTCTCGGCGACTGGGTCGCCGAGGATGACGACGGCTACATCGAGATCGCCCGCAAGTTTGCGACGCAGCCCGATCATCTGGCGAAGTTGCGCGCAGATTTGCCGGCCCGGATCGCGGCCTCGCCCGCAGGCAATGTCGAGATCTACACGCGTGAGCTCGAAGCGGGTTACCGCCAGTTCTGGCGCGACTATTGCGCCGATGCCTCCGAACGCTGCGACGTTGCGTAGGCGAAGCCTGCGCCGAGCACCGGCATATCCCGGAGTTTGCCGGACCGGCTGAGCAGCCGGTCCTGGCTGCGAATCAGCTAGACTCCTCCCGGGCCATCCTCCGGAGAGAACCTTGCAGAGCAGCGCCGGCGCGCGCGCATTTCAGAATGCGCGATTGCAGAAGAAGTTGAAGAAGCAGGCGGACGGTATCATTACCGCCGCGGCGAGCGCCTATGGCCAGGGCAGATATGCGGAGACCGAGGCGCTCTGCCGCCAGGTCCTGCAAGCTGTTCCGGATCATTTCGACGCCACACACCTGCTCGGCCTGTCCGTGCAGCAGGGCGGACGCCTGGAGGAGGCGCAACAACTGCTCGAGCGCGCGATCGCGATCGATCCGCGTTCGCACGAGGCCTACAACAATCTCGCGGCGGTACACTTCGGCCGTCGGAAATTTGAGGCCGCCCGGACCTGTCAGGAGAAGGCGATCGCGCTGAAGCCGAATTTTGCGCTGGCCCTGACCGGCCTCGGCAATACCTTGCTCCACATGAACCTGCCCGAGCAGGCCATCGAACTGTACGATCGCGCCATCAGGCTGAAGCCCGACCATGCGGATGCGCTTTGCAATCGTGGCTTGGCGGAGCTGGCGCTGGGCCAGTTTGAGCGCTCCAGGCAAAGTTTCGATCGCGCTTTATTGTTCCAGCCGCGTCACGCGGAAGCGCTCGTCGGCAAAGGCGTAGTCGGTATCGACCTCAAGCATTACGATGAGGCCGAAGCCGCGCTCGCGGCGGCGCTGAAGATCAGGCCCGGTTCGGCCAAGGCTCTGGCGCATCGTGGGCGGCTCAATCTCGCGCTGTCGCGCCCGCAACAGGCGGCGGCGGATTTCGATGCAGCGCTTGCGCTTTCGCCCAGGCTCGAGGTGGCCTTGCAGGGGAAGGCGCAAGTCTCGCTCAGCATGGGCAATACGGCGCAGGCGATCTTGGCCTGCAACACCTTGCTCGAGGAAAACCCGCGCTCTGCGATCGCCATGACCCTGCTGAGCGCCTGTTTCGCAAACCAGGGAGAGATCGCGTCCGCGATCCGGCATCTCGACGCGGCGCTGGCAATCGCGCCGGATAATGCGGACTTGATCGCGCGGAAGATCTTCTTTCTCGACTATCTGTCCGAGGCCGATTTCGCGGTTCAGCAGGCTGCGCGAAAACACTGGGGGCAGGTGATCGGCGCCAGGTTCCCGCGAAGGGCTCTCTTACCCCGGCAGCTCGATCCGGAGCGGCGGATCGTGATCGGTTACGTTGCTGCCGAGTTCTGGTACCATTCGGCGGCGTTCACGCTGTTGCCGGTGCTGCGCCATCACGATCACGCCAAATTCGAGATCGTCTGCTATTCCTGCTCGCCGCGACAGGACGAGATGACTGCGGAATTCAAGGCGGCGGCCGACGTCTGGGTCGACGCCTGGCAGCTTTCGGACGACGAGCTGGCCGATCGCATTCAGGCCGACGGGATCGATATCCTGATCGATGTGTCCGGGCATACGACCGGCAACAGGCTTCCTGTCTTCGCCCGCAAGCCGGCCCCCATTCAGGTCACGGGTTTCGGGCATGCGACCGGCACGGGCCTTCAGGCCATGGACCACGTGCTCGCGGATCCGGTCTTCATTCCGCAATCGGCGCGCCATCTGCTGGTCGAGAAGGTCTTTGACCTGCCGTGCCTGATCACGATCGATCCCGTTCTGGATGTGCCTGCATCGGAGCCTCCCATGCTCCGCAACGGCCATGTCACCTTCGGCGTATTCAACCGCATCTACAAGATTTCGGACGAGGCTATCCGCGTCTGGTCCAAAGTGATGCGGGAGGTGACCGGGTCGAAGATCATCGTCAAGCATACGCTGCTTGACGATCCGTTGTTGCGCGACAGCCTGATCGCGCGGTTCGTGGCGCAGGGCATTGCCGAAGCGAACGTCACGTGCCTGGGCTCGACCCCCCGCGCCGAGCATCTGCGGGCCTTTGCCAATGTCGACATCTCGCTCGACACTTTCCCGCAAAATGGCGGCATCAGCACCTGGGAATCCCTCTATGCGGGAGTTCCGGTCATCGCCAAGCTCGGCAGCGGCTCCTCGTCGCGCGCCGGCGGCTCGATCGTGGCCGCCGTCGGTCTCAGCGACTGGGTTGCCGACGACGACGAGGGCTATGCCGCGATCGCCTGCAAATACGCAGCGCAGCTTGATCATCTGGCGAAGCTGCGCGCGGAGCTGCCGGCCCGGATCGCAGCTTCGCCCGCCGGCAATGTCGAGACGTACACGCGCAGGGTCGAGGCGGGCTATCGCGAGTTCTGGCGCGATTATTGTGCCTCGGGTTAGCTGGGCAATCATCGCTGCGATCGTCTTGTTCGGAATTGCGACCTTCACGCTGCAGTCGATGCGCATTCGCGACATCGGCTGGGATCCGGTCTGCGTGATCCCGGCCTGGTTCGCGCTCATGATCGTCGACCATCTCGTCGCAGGCCGGTTTCCGGCCTGGGCGATCGGGCAGGAGCATCAGGGAACGGCGCTCGGAGCGCTCGTCAACCTCGCGCTGATGCTGGTGCTGATTTTCTGGCCGGGCGGCGACGGCGAAGGCTCCTACGGCACTCCCCTCGAGTCGCACCGGAGCGAGGTCAAGCCCTCGCTATCGAACGCGCGTCTCGCACGGGTATCGCGGGGATCGCCGCGGCCGACCTGGAGCTAAACGAACGGCAGCTTGATGTTGCTGCGCTTCTCCAGCCATTCCGGCACGGGCAGATTCTTGGCGCGCATGAAGTCGGCGTTGAACAGCTTCGACTGGTAGCGGCTGCCGGAATCGCACAGCACGGTGACGATCGTCTTGCCGGGGCCGAGCTGCTTTGCCAACCGCATCGCGCCGGCAATGTTGATGCCGGTGGAGCCGCCGAGGCAGAGGCCCTCGTGCTGGAGCAGCTCGTAGATCACCGAGACCGCTTCGGCGTCGGAAATGAGATAGGCGTCATCGACCTTCGCGGTCTCGACGATCGCAGTCGCGCGGTTGAGGCCGATCCCCTCGGTGATTGAGCCGCCGGGCGTCGCCTTGGCATCGCCGGTCCTGAAATATTCATACATGCCGGCGCCGTGCGGATCGGCGCAGGCGATGCGGATATCCTTGTTCTTCTCCTTGAGATAGCGGCTGGTGCCGGCAAGCGTGCCGCCGCTGCCGACCGAGCAGACGAAACCGTCGAGCTTGCCGCCGGTCTGCTGCCAGATCTCGGGGCCGGTGGACTCGTAATGCGCCTTGGCGTTGTCGAGGTTGTTCCACTGGTCGGCGAACAGCACGCCGTTGGGCTCGGTCTTGCGCAGTTCATCGGCGAGCCGGCGGCCGACATGCTGGTAGTTGTTCGGATTGGAATAGGGCAGGGCCGGCGATTCCAGCAGCTCGGCACCGCACAGCTTCAGAAAATCCTTCTTCTCCTGGCTCTGCGTCTCCGGGATCACGATCAGCGTACGGTAGCCGCGGGCACTCGCGACCACGGCAAGGCCGATGCCGGTATTGCCGGCGGTCGCTTCCACCACGAGGCCGCCGGGCTTGAGCTCGCCGCGCTTCTCGGCTTCCAGGATCATCCATTTGCCGGCGCGGTCCTTCACCGACTGGCCGGGATTCATGAACTCGGCCTTGCCCAGGATGGTGCAGCCGGTCAATTCCGATGCGCGCTTGAGCTTGATCAGCGGGGTGTTGCCGATGGCTTCGACAACGTCGTTTTTGATGGTCATGTCGGGGAAAATCACTGGCAAAGAGGTTGATCAGGTTGGCCAGAACCTAGTGCTTGGGAAGCAAAAGGGGAAGGCTTTTGCGCTGCGGCGAAACAGGCCCAAACGCCCGCCAAAGCAGCGATATTCCGGCAGGAGAGACCTGCTTGCCGCGAAGCCGATGATCAGGAGATGGATATGGCAAGCCGCCATCGGGATATGGAAGATAACTGTCGCGGCGAGCGGAGCTGATCGGCCTTGTGCGCCCTCGCGGGACGCTGCAATGTCGAAGCGCATGCGAGCTCGACCAAGGAGGGGGCCTCAACGGTGTTGAGAGCGCGCGTCGAGGGTGGAAGTCCGACCTGCGAGCGGACGCGTCCCCGCTTTCGGAAGCTGACGACCTCGTGAGAGTGGTCGGACGGCTCCGGTGCAGGTGTGGCGGCAATATCACATGAAATCTTGGTAAGCTTGAACGCGTTCATGGTGGCGCGGCAATGCGAAAGATTGCTGCAGGACAGGTCTATTCTGCATTTGAGTCGCGCCGATGCCGGTATGTTGGGGTGTGCGTTTCGCAGCTGCGGGACTGTCACGCTGTTGCACACCCGGCTAGTATGAAGCCCAGGTTCCGCAGAAAGCATCACCGTGGTGAACGAGCTGTCCAAAGCCCTCCGACTGCCCCGCCGCGAATCGGTTAATCCGGCTGCGCGGTGGCGGCTTTATCTGCCCGGCGGAGGGTGGATGTGACACGGGATGGTCCTGTGGTCGCCATGCGGCGATCCTTTGGGTCGGTGTTTCCAGCGCGGCATGCGGCGCGCTGGGGTGTGGTGCTGTGCCTTGCCGCGGCCTCCGGAGCCTGCGTTCTGACGCAGGATCTGCCGGATCCCGCGCTCGATGTTCCCGCGCAGTACAAATACGCCGGCAAGGCCGACGCGCCACCCACGCTGGATTGGTGGCGCGGCTTCCGCTCCGCGGAGCTGACGCAGCTGATGGAGGAGGCGCAGACCGTCAATCTCGACATCGCCGCGGCCGTCTCGCGTATCGTACAGGCGGACGCCCAGGCGCGGCAGGCGGGGGCTGCGCTGCTGCCGAGCCTGTCGGGCGGCGGCTCCGAAACCTATTCGCGCACCTCCGGCTCGTCGTCCTCGGGCCTCACCAATGGTGGCCGCGAGGTGGTCAATTATTCGGCTTCGCTGAGCGCGAGCTACCAGCTCGACTTCTGGGGCCAGAACCGGGACGCGTTGCAAACCGCCGAAGAGACAGCAAACGCCAACCGCTTCGATCGCGACGTCGTCGCGCTGACGACCCTGGCAGGGGTCGCCAACGCCTATTTCCAGGTGCTGGCTTCCCAGGATCGCATCAGGACATCACAGCGCAACATCGCCAGCGCGCAGCGCATCCTCGATGCCGTCAGGGAACGGCGCAAGGCCGGCACCGGCACCGATCTCGACGTCGCCCAGCAGGAGAGCGTGCTCGCCAACCAGAAGGCGCTGGTGCCGCCGCTGCGCCAGACGCTCGACCAGAACGTCAATGCGCTCGCGGTGCTGGTGTCGCGTCCGCCGGAGGGCGTGCGCGTGCTCGGCGGCTCGCTGAACCGGATCGCGATCCCGCGCGTGACGCCCGGCCTGCCGTCCGAGATCCTGACGCAGCGGCCGGACATCCGCCGCCAGGAGGCGCAGCTCGCCTCCGCGACCGCGAACATCGGCAACGCCCGTGCGCAGTTCTTTCCGACCATCCAGCTTACCGGCAATGGCGGCTATCAGAGCTCCGCGCTGGTGTCGCTGTTCCAGCCGCACGCGGCCTTCTTCCAGCTCGTCGGCAGCGCGACGCAGCCGATCTTCGACGGCGGCAAGATCCTCGGCAATTTCGAATATGCCAAGGCCCGGCAGGACGAATTGCTCCAGACCTATCGCAAGACCATCGTCCAGTCGTTTGCCGACGTCGACAATGCGCTGTTCTCGATCAAGCAGACCACGATCAAGCTGCAATTGCAGCGCGATGTCGTGACCGCGTCGCGTCGCGCGTTCGACCTCGCCGAGCAGCAATTGCGCGCCGGCACCGCCGACATCGTGACCGTGCTCAACACCCAACTGACCCTGTTCCAGGCGGAAGACGCGCTGTCGCAGGCCCAACTCGCACGGCTCCTCGCCATCGTCAGCCTGTATCAGGCGCTCGGCGGTGGCTGGGAGCCGAGGATGGAGAAACCGGTCAATGCTCTTTAAGCCGGATGCCAAGCAAGACGCCAAGGAGGGGACGGCGAAAGCGTCGCGCGGCCGCGGCTTCGTGATGACCCTGATCACGTTCGCGATCCTCGGTGGTCTCGGCTATCTCGGCTGGAGCGCCATGCATCAGCAGCCTCAGGCCAACAACCGCAACCAGCGGCCCGATCTGCCGGTGCCGGTGCTGGCGGCGACGCCCCGGATCCAGGACGTTCCGGTCTATCTCGACGGCGTCGGCGCGATCCGCGCGCTCAACACCGTGACCGTGCGCTCCCAGGTCGACGGCAAGCTGATCGCGGTGAATTTTACGGAAGGCCAGGATGTCAAGAAAGGCGACGTGGTCGGCGAGATCGATCCGGCGCTGTATCAGGCGACGTACGATCAGGCCGTCGCCAAGAAGGCGCAGGACCAGGCCCAGCTCGCCAACCAGCGCATCGACCTCACGCGCTACGAGCAGCTCGCGGCGTCCAACGCCGGCTCCAAGCAGCAGGCCGACACCCAGCGCGCGCTGGTCGCGCAGACCGAGGCGCTGGTCAAGGCCGACCAGGCCGCGATCGACAACGCGGCGGCGACGCTGAGCTATACCAGGATCGTGGCGCCGATCTCGGGCCGCGCCGGCCTTCGCCAGGTCGACCAGGGCAACATCATCCACGCCTCCGACACCACCGGCCTCGTGGTGATCACGCAATTGCAGCCGATCGCGGTGTGGTTCAGCCTGCCGCAGCAGCAGATCATGCGCGTCAACGCGGCGGCATCGAAGGGCGCGCTCGCGGTCGACGTGTTCGGCAATGACGGCATCACCGTGATCGATACCGGCAAGCTCACCGGCATCGACAACCAGGTCGATCAGACCACCGGCACGCTCAGGCTCAAGGCGGAATTCCCCAACGCCAATTACCAGCTCTGGCCGGGTCAGTTCGTCAACGTCCGCCTCAAGGTCGAGACCTTGACGCAGGCGCTGGTGGTGCCGACCTCGGCCGTGCAGCGCGGCCCGATCGGGACCTTCAGCTATGTCATCGGCGAGGACAATGTCGTCGCGGCCAAGCCAGTGACGGTGACCCAGCAGAACGAGCATGACGCCGTCATCGCCAGCGGCCTGTCGCCGAAAGACAGGGTCGTCACGACGGGCTTTGCCAATCTGTCCGACGGCTCCAAGGTGGTCATCGGCCGCGACGACCAGACCCCGTCGGCCGATCTCGCGCCGCGCAAGCGCGCGCGCGCGCCGGACGGTCAGAAGAAGGATGGCGCCAAAGACGGTCCGAGGGACGGACAAGGCAAGGACGGCGAGCGCCGCGCGAAACGGAGCAGCAGCGAAGGCGACCAGAAGGGCCAGACTGGACCGGCACCGGGGCCTCCGCCGAATCCTGGGGCATCGGGAAGTGGAGCCAAGCAGCCATGATCCCGACAACAGCCGCCTGAGCGGCAGGCGCATCCCATGGGCGTCTCCGAACCCTTCATCCGACGGCCGATCGCGACCTCGCTGCTCGGCATCGCGCTCCTGATCGGCGGGCTGCTGGGCTATTTCGCGCTGCCGGTCTCGGCGCTGCCGCAGGTCGACTTCCCGACCGTGCAGGTGACGACGCAATTGCCCGGTGCGAGCCCCGACGTGATCGCCTCGCTGATCACCGCGCCGCTGGAGCGGCAGCTCGGCCAGATCCCGTCGCTCTCGGCGATGAACTCGACCAGCTCGTTCGGCGTCAGCCAGATATCGCTCCAGTTCGACCTCAACCGCGACATCGACGGCGCGACCCAGGACGTGCAGGCGGCGATCAACGCAGCGGCCGGCGTGCTGCCCAAGACGCTGCCTTATCCGCCGACTTACGCCAAGGTGAACCCGGCGGACGCGCCGGTGATGACCCTGGCGCTGCGCTCCGACACGATCTCGCTGCGGGCGATGAGCGACATCGCCGACACGCTGCTGGCGCAGCGGCTGAGCCAGATATCCGGCGTCGGTCGCGTCTCGGTGCTCGGCGGGCTGAAGCCGGCGGTACGCATCCAGGCGGATCTGGCGCGGCTCGCGGCTTACGGCATCGCGATGGAGGATCTGCGCACCGCGATCGCCAACGCCAATGTGTCCGGGCCGAAAGGCTCGCTCGACGGCGCGCAGCAATCCTACATCATCGCGGCCAACGACCAGATCGCCGCCGCCGACGCCTACAAGCCCATCATCGTCACGTACCGCAACGGCTCGCCCGTCACCATCGCCGACGTCGCGCAGATCGTCGACGGCCTCGAGAACGACCGCACCGGCGGCTGGTACCAGGGCTCGCCCGCCGTCATCATCGACATCCAGCGTCAGCCCGGCGCCAATGTGATCGACGTCGTCAGCCAGATCCGCGCCGAAATCCCGAAAGTCCAGCGCGCGATTCCGGCCGGCGTGAATCTCACGATCGTCTCCGACCGCACCGTGACCATCCGCGCCTCGGTCCGGGACGTGCAGTTCACGCTGATCCTCAGCGTCGTGCTGGTGACGCTGGTGGTGCTGCTGTTCCTGCGCTCGCTGCGGGCCACGCTGATCGCGGGCGTAGCGCTGCCCTTGTCGCTGATCACCAGCTTCGGAATCATGTATTTCGCCGGCTTCAGCCTCGACAATCTGTCGCTGATGGCGCTCACCATCGGCACCGGCTTCGTCGTCGACGACGCCATCGTCATGATCGAGAACATCGTCCGCCACATGGAGAATGGCGACAGTGCGATGGAAGCCTCGCTGAAGGGCGCCAGCGAAATCGGCTTCACCGTGATCTCGCTGACGGTGTCGCTGATCGCGGTGTTCATCCCGCTGCTGTTCATGTCGGGCCTCGTCGGCCGCATGTTCCGCGAATTCGCGCTAACGCTGACCATCGCGGTCGTGACCTCGGCCGTGGTCTCGCTGACATTGACGCCGATGATGTGCTCGCGCCTGCTCAAGCACGCGCACGAGGAGCTGGCGGTACCGGGACTGGCCGCCATCAGCCGCTTCATCGACCGGACCGTCGAGGCCTATCACCGCACGCTTCTGTGGGTGCTGGAACGCCAGCGCGCCACACTGGTCGTGACCTTCGCCACGCTGATCGCAACTCTCGTTCTCTACGTCGTGGCGCCAAAAGGCTTTCTGCCGCTCCAGGACACGGCCTCGATCACGGCGGTGACGGAGGCTGGGCCTGACGTCTCGTTCGCGGAGATGCAGAAACGGCAGGCCGCGGCGGCCGACGCCATCAAGGCCGATCCCGATGTGACCGGTGTTGTCTCGGTGATCGGGGCCGGCTCGGTCAACCCGACCACCAATGTCGGGCGCCTCGTCATGACGCTGAAACCGCGCGGCGAGCGCCGCGACGATGTCAGCGTGGTCATTACCCGGCTGAAGGAGCGGGTGGCCGGCATCCCCGGCATGACCGTGTATTTCCAGCCGGTGCAGGACGTGCAGATATCGACCCAGTCGAGCCGCTCGCAATACCAGTACACCTTGACCGGCACCGACGCGGCGCTGGTCTCGGAATGGGCGCGCAAGCTGGTTGCGGAGATGCGGCACGACCCGCTGTTCCGTGACGTGTCCTCGGAGGCGCAGGAAGGCGGCCTGCGGGCGCAGCTCGATGTCGACCGCACCCGCGCCGGACAGCTCGGCGTCAGCCTGCAAGGCATCACCGACACGCTCAACGACGCCTTCGCGCAGCGCCAGATCTCCACGATCTACGGCCAGGCCAACCAGTATCGCGTGGTGCTGGAAGCGCTGCCGATGTACCAGCGCGATCCCTCGATCCTGTCGAAGCTGTATCTGCCGGGCGCCGCCAGCGCCACCGTCGGCGCGCCGAACGCGCAAGTGCCGCTGTCCGCCGTGGCGACGCTGAAGCGCACCACGGCCCCGCTCGCGATCTCGCACCAGGCGCAATTCCCGTCGATCTCGCTCAGCTTCAACCTCGCGCCGGGCGCGGCGCTCGGCGATGCCGTCGAGGCGGTGAAGACGATCGAGACCCGGATCGAGATGCCCAACAGCATCGTCGGCGTCTACGCCGGTGACGCTGCCGAATTCGCCAAGGCGCTCGCCGGCCAGCCATGGCTGCTGCTCGCCGCCGTGATCACGATCTACATCGTGCTCGGCGTGCTCTACGAGAGCTACATCCACCCGATCACCATCCTCTCGACGCTGCCGTCGGCCGGCGTGGGCGCCATCCTGGCGCTGATGCTGTGCGGCCAGGACCTCTCGGTGATCGGCCTGATCGGCATCATCCTCTTGATGGGCATCGTCAAGAAGAACGCGATCATGATGATCGACTTCGCGCTCGAGGCCGAGCGCGGGCAGGGCATGCCGGCGCATGAGGCGATCGTGCAGGCCTGCCTGCTGCGCTTCCGCCCGATCATGATGACGACGCTGGCGGCGCTGTTCGGCGCGCTGCCGCTCGCGATCGAAAGCGGCACCGGTGCCGAGCTGCGGTTTCCGCTCGGCATCTCCATCATCGGCGGGCTGCTGCTCAGCCAGTTGCTCACACTCTACACCACGCCCGTGATCTATCTCGCGCTCGACCGCATCAACCGCCGCCTCGAGCAGGCGCTGCCGCCGGTCGAGCCCGGCGGTCCGCCCGTCGCGGGCGCGACCGAGGGGATGCAGTGATGGCATCGATCTCGGAGCCCTTCATCCGCCGCCCGGTTGCGACCACGCTGCTGTCGATCGGGTTGTTCCTGCTGGGTGTCGTGGCCTACGAGTTCCTGCCCGTTGCCTCGGTCCCGAACGTCGATTTCCCCGCCGTCTTCGTCTCGGCCAGCCGTCCGGGCGCCGACCCGTCAGTGATGGCCGCGACCGTGGCTTCGCCATTGGAACGGCGGCTCGGCGAGATCTCGGGCATCAACCAGATCACCTCGACGTCGTCGCTGGGCACCACCAACATCCAGCTCCAGTTCGACATCGGCCGCAACATCGACAAGGCCGCGCGCGACGTGCAGGCGGCGATCAACGCCGCACTGGTCGACCTGCCGAGCGATCTGCCGACGCTGCCGCGCTTCCGCAAGGCCAACACCGCCGGCGCGCCCGTCTTCGTGTTGGCGCTGACCTCGAAGACCCTTGCGGCGAGCGCGATCTACGATGTCGCCGACACCGTGCTGGCCCAGCGCATCTCGCAGGTCCCCGGCGTCGGCAACGTGACGATCAGCGGCGCGGACCAGCCGGCGGTGCGGATCCAGCTCAATCCGGTCGCGCTGTCGAACGCCGGCATCGCCACCGACGACGTCCGGACCGCCATCATCAACGCCAATCCGCTCGGCCCCGTCGGCATCTTCAACGGCGAGCGCCAGAGCGAGACGCTGTCGCTGAACAAGCAAATGCGCACGGCCAAGGAGTTCCGCGACATCGTCATCAAGAGCGCGAACGGCAATTTCGTGCGCCTCGCCGATGTCGCCGAGATCGAGGACGGCGTCCGCAATGCCCGTTCGATCGCATGGTTCAACAAGCAGCCTGCGGTGCTGATCCAGATCACCAAGCAGGGCGACGCCAACGTCATCGACACCGTTGACAGGGTGAAGGCGCTGATCCCGGCGCTGAAGCAGTGGATTCCGGCCGGCGTGGAGGTCTCCACCCTCGTCGACCGCACCAGCACGATCCGCGCCAGCGTGATGGATATGCAATGGACGCTGCTGGCGACCGCCATCCTGGTGATGGTCGTGGTTTTCGTGTTCCTGCGCCGTCTCACGCCGACGATCGCGGCCGGCATCTCGGTGCCGCTGGCGCTGGCCGGCACCTGCGCCGGCATGTGGGTCGCCGGCTTTTCGATCGACAATCTGTCGCTGATGGCGCTGGCGATCTCGGTCGGTTTCGTGGTCGACGACGCCATCGTCATGATCGAGAACATGTACCGCAATCTCGAGCACGGCATGCGGCCGTTCCAGGCGGCGATCGAGGGCGCCAGGCAGATCGGCTTCACCGTGGTCTCGATCAGCCTGTCGCTGATCGCGGCGTTCACGCCGCTGATCTTCATGGACGGCATCGTCGGCCGTCTGCTGCGCGAGTTTTCGCTGACGCTGACCTTCGCGATCGTGGTGTCGACGCTCGTGTCGCTGACGGTCACGCCGATGATCTGCGCCCATTACATCCGGCAGACCACGTCCGGCTCCGCGACGCTGTTCGATCGCATCATCGAGGGCTCGCTGTCGCGCATCGTCGCATTCTATGCCCGCACCCTGCGCACCGTACTGGAATTCCCGCTGCTGACGCTGCTGGTGTTCTTCGCCACGATCGGGCTGACGGTGGTGCTCTACATCAAGGTCCCCAAGGGCTATTTTCCGACCGACGATTCCGGCTTCGTCATCGGCGCGACGCGCGCCTCGGCGGATATCTCGTTCCAGTCCATGCTCAGCCTTCAGCAGCGGCTCGCCGACATCGTCATGCAGGATCCGGCGGTGGCCGGCATCGGCTCGACGGTCGGCGGCGGAGGCGGGCCGGGCGGCGCGACCTCGAACCGCGGCACCATGTTCATCAGCCTGAAGCCGCCGGAGCAGCGCGATCACGTTTCAACGCAGGTCGTGATCGATCGCCTGCGGCGCGCACTGTTTCCGGTCCCCGGCATCCGCCTCTTCATGTTCGCCGCCCAGGATGTCCGCGCCGGCGGACGGCAGAGCGATTCCGACTACCAGTACACGCTGACCAGCACCGACCTCAGTTTGCTCCAGAAGTGGGCTCCGATCGTGGCCAAGCGCATGGAGAGCGTCGACGGCATCACCGACGTCTCCAGCGACCGCGATCCCGGCGGGCTTCAGCTGACCTTGTCCATCGACCGCCAGAAGGCCTCGGCGCTCGGCGTCCGCGTCCAGGATATCGACAACGCGCTGAACAACGCATTCTCGCAGCGGCAGATCGGGATCATCTACACCCAGCGCAACCAATACATGACGGTGCTGGAGATCGACCCGAAATTCCAGGTCGATCCGTCCAATCTCGACCGCATCTATGTCGCCGGCGCGGGCGACGCGCAGGTGCCGCTGTCGGCCGTGGTGCATGCGACGCGCGGGCTCGCCGCGCTCGCGGTCTATCACTCGCAGTCCTTCCCCTCGACCACGGTGTCGTTCAACCTGTTGCCGGACGTTGCGCTCCAGGCCGCGACGCAGAACATCCAGCGCGCGGTCGAGGAGCTGCACATGCCGGAAGGCATCCGCGGCAGTTTTGACGGCAATGCCGGCGATTTTGCCAAGACCAGCGGGCGACAGCCGCTGCTGATCCTCGGCGCGCTGGTCGCGATGTATATCGTGCTCGGCGTGCTCTATGAGAGCCTCGCCCATCCGCTCACGATCATCTCGACGCTGCCCTCGGCCGGATTAGGCGCGCTGCTCGCCTTGCAGGTGACCAACACGCCGCTGACGGTGATCGCCTTCGTCGGCATCATCCTGTTGATCGGCATCGTCAAGAAGAACGGCATCATGATGGTGGACTTCGCGCTCGATGCCGAGCGCCAGCGCGGCCTGTCCTCCGCCGAGGCGATCTTCGAGGCTTGCCAGGCGCGCTTCCGCCCGATCCTGATGACGACCATGGCGGCGCTGTTCGCCGGCATTCCGCTGGTGGTCGCGACCGGCCCCGGCACGGAGCTGCGCCGCCCGCTCGGCATCACCATCATCGGCGGCCTGTTCGTCTCGCAGATCCTGACGCTCTACACGACGCCGGTGATCTACCTCCTGATCGACCGGCTGCGCCGGCGCTCCGAGCCGCGCCCGCTGGCCGCGCCGGCGGAATAGGCGGGTTGTTGAAGCGCCGCGCAAAGCGTATAGCGGCGACCATGTCGAACCCAGCAGCCGCCGCGCCGGCCGATCCGATCCCCGAATGCCCGCACTGCCAGAAGCCGATGCCGCTGTGCATCTGCGACAGCGTCACGCCGATCGAAAACCGGCTCTCGCTCCTGATCCTCCAGCATCCGCAGGAGCAGGACAGGGCGCTTGGCACCGCACGGCTGCTTGCGAAGCATTTCGCCAAGGCGACGGTGCGCGTCGGCCTGTCCTGGCCGAGCCTGTCCAAGGCGCTGGGGCAGCCGGTCGAGAATGCGGCGCGCTGGGCCGTGCTCTATCTCGGCTCGGCACGCGCGGCCGCTCTCGAGGTCGAGGGCGAGATTGTCGCACTCGACCGCAAGGGCGCGATTGCGGAGAACCAGCGTGCGATCCTGGGCAAGCTCGAAGGCGTGGTGCTGCTCGACGGCACGTGGAGCCAGGCCAAGGCATTGTGGTGGCGCAACCCCTGGATGCTGAAGTGCCAGCGCGTGATCCTCAACCCGGCGCACCCCTCGCGCTACGGGCGCCTGCGCAAGGAGCCGCGCAAGGACGGACTCTCCACCATCGAGGCTGCCGCAACGATCCTGGCCAGTCTCGAGAAGCGCCCCGACATCGCGCAGACGCTGAACGCGAGTTTTGAACGGATGCTAACCCGCTATCGCGAAGTCCAGGCCGAGATGCCGGAATTGGCGCCGAAACCGGTGGTCAAGGACCGCCGGCGTGGTGTCCGGCGCGGCAAGCGGGCCTGACTCGTCCCAAGCACCTGAAACCGCGCGATCCTCCTGGAGGAGGGACGCGTCGCGACGGCCGGCGCCATCGATGAGATTCCCGGCAGATATCTCGGCAGTGCGAAGGCATGGCCGGCTCCGGTCGGGGTTGCCTAAATCCATGATCCCCTATATTGCTCCGCCCTCGTTGGGGCCACGTGGCGGAGTGGTTACGCGCCGGTCTGCAAAACCGTTTACTCGGGTTCGAGTCCCGACGTGGCCTCCATCGCAAAGTTCTGATCTTTCAGCACAAATTGATTGCGGCGCAGGTTCCGCCGCGCCTGCATGCAGATCCGGCCACGAAGGCCGCGCTGGCGCACACCGGGTTTGCCCGGGCCTGCCGGAAACCCGTGATTCAGGCCTGCTGGCATAGAGTTCGCATCAGCCAGGTGATGTATTCCCCGAGCGATCGAGCGCTGGAGAGCACGTGAGCGAAATCGTCCGATTTGTCCCGAAATCCGAGCTGGAGCGGGCTCGCCTCATTCGCGAGGCCCGAGCGATCTATGACAGCATCTTTCCGCCGACCGCGCCCGACCGGGCGTTGCAGGACGGCGAGGAGCGCATCAAGACCTGATCACGGTCGTGCCCGTGCGGCGCTGGGCCTGGCGCAAAACGCCCGCGGGCAGCCGCTACGTTTTCGAGTTGAAATTGGCCTCAGCAGGCCGCGTACCAGCCGTCCGGAAACGGCAGGAGGGGCCAGGCGCCCTCATTGTCGTTGGCGGCCTTGGGCTTGGCGTTGAACGTCCACGAGCGCGGCACGAAATCCTCCCCCGGCGCGAACGCCGGATCTTCATGGACCATGGCGTCCTGGACGGCATCCAGCAGCAAGTTGAATTCGGCTTCGCTCATCACACCCTCCGAACCGCGGATGGCGCAATGTCGCAAAGTCGGCTTGTTACCCGATTGAACCGATCGTTCGCATTTTAACGATCCGGCGATCGGGTCCCGATTAGTTAGCGATTCATGAAAATCCCCCGGGAACCGTAAGCGCCTCCGACCGGCTGCCCGTGTGAAAGAGATCACATTCCCGGCGGTTTATTTCTCCTACCCCTTCGCAAGCCCGGCCAATGCAGGCCGGGGGTGGGCAGGGCAGACAGGAGACTTCGTCATGAAGGCAAGGTTCTTGCGGTTTGCGGGTGTGAAGAGCCGGGCGCGTCGCGCCTCGACGCTCGGATTGTTTCTGACGCTGTTTGCCTCCGCCGCACATGCGCAGCAGGGAACGCCCGAGCAGCGTCGGGCCTGCACGCCCGACGTCTACCGGCTCTGCGCCGGCGAGATCCCCAACGTCCGCGCCATCACAGCCTGCCTGCGCCGTAACCGGTCAAGCTTGAGCGAGGCTTGCCGCAGCGTGTTCGATCAGGCCGGCGGCTGACATACCAGGCCTGTGAGTTTGTGCGCAGCAAGTGGCTCGTGCCAGCTCGCGAATCTGGCATGATCGGCCTGTGGATATGCTGCGGACAGGCTGTGGACGGCGGTGATCCAGTTCGGATGCCGGCCGCAGATGGATCCGTAAATCGTCGTATCTCCGCCGGTCATCGTCATATCTCTGTCAAATAAGCTGACCGGATGATTCTCGGATCGCGCAGATCGGTACGTCATCCGGAACGATATGGTTCTCCCGAATTCGGAATCCCGCGCCGAGACACGTCGTGCCTGCGAACAGTTTTTGTGCAGTCGCTTGCCCAAATCACGGGCCCCTTCCATCCAATTTTTTGTACGCCCGCGGACAAGCTTTCCGGTCCGCACTCCACCTAGGCTCGCTCCCGAGATCTGGAACATGGCCATTGCCATGACAATTCGAAGGAGCTGGAGATGGAGACACGGGTATTGCCCCAGGCGCGGCGGGGGATCGCGCGCGCATCACAGCCGTGGCGCAGGCTGGCGCTCGGCGCCGCCATCGCTATCGGCCTCGTTGCCGCTGCACCGCTGAGCGCGCAGGCCGCAGCGCCCGCCGCCTGCGCCGCGCTGCAGGCCAAATATCCGGACTGGAAGGGCAAGACGCTCGTCAACGCCATCAACCCGCACACGCCGGGCTATGAGACGATCGACCCGAAGGATCCCAGCAAATATATCGGCTTCGACATCGACCTCGGCGAAGCCATCGGCGAATGCCTCGGCTTCAAGCTGACCTACAAGCCGGTGACGTTCGCCGCACTGCTGACCACGCTCGCCGCGGGACAGGCCGATATCGTCATCTCCGATATCTATGCCACCAAGGAGCGCGCCAAGGCCGCCGACTTCATCACCTACTCGAAGGTGTTCGACGGCGTGCTGGTCGCCAAGGGCAATCCGAAGGGCATCAATGGCATCAACATGTCGATGTGCGGCGCGGCTGCCGCCGAAAACACCGGATATGTCGAGGTGCCTCTGATCCAGGCCCTGATGCCGGAGTGCAAGAAGGCCGGCAAGCCCGAGCCGACCGTCCAGCTCTACGACAACAACGCCAACTGCATCCAGGCGATCCTCGCCGGCCGGGCGGACACCTATGTCAACGACGTCAACACCGTCGACAGCGCGGTGAAGGCCTATCCGGACAAGCTGGAGAAGGCGATCGCGGTGACGATCCCGTATTCGGTCGGGATCGCAGTGCCGAAGGACAAGCCGAAATTCCGTGACGCCGTGCTCGCCGCGCTGATCGAGGTGCAGAAGGCCGGCACGCATATGGAGCTTCTGAAGAAGCATGGGCTCGACGTGAACAACTTCAAGGAGCCTGACATCCTGACGGCAGACTGATGTCGCTGTTCCTCCATTACCTGAGCATGCCGTATCTGCTCGAGGGCATCGAGCTCACCCTCGAGGTGACTGCCCTCGGGCTCGGCGGCGGATTGATCCTCGGATTGATCCTCGCCGGCATGCAGCTGTCGCGCTTCTGGCTGCTGGCGGCGATCGCCCGGGCCTACACCGTGATCTTCCGCGGGACGCCGCTGATCCTGCAGATGGTGTTCGCCTATGACGCGCTGCCGCATATCGGCATCAAGCTGCCGGCGGTGCTGGCCGCCGGCCTCGCGCTCGCCTGCAACGAGGCGCCGTTCATCGCCGAGATGCTGCGCGCCGGCGTGCTCGGCGTCGACCGCGGGCAGGTGACGGCGGGCCAGGCGCTCGGCATGACGCCCAGAATCCTGATGTGGCGGGTGATCGCGCCTCAGGCGATCCGCACCATGATCCCGGCCTTCGGCAACGAGGCCGTCAGCGCGCTGAAGAATTCCTCGCTCGCCTCCGTCGTCGCGGTCCAGGAGCTGACGCTGCGCTCGACCCAGCTTGCGTCCTCGACCTTCGACTTCTTCTCGATCTTCTTCGCCTCCGGCCTTTTGTATCTGGTGCTGACCTTTGCCATCAGCGTCATCCAGCTGTTCGTCGAATGGCTGCTCGATCTCGACCGCGCCCAAGGCCGCGAGCGCAAGCTCGCCGACTATCTGCCGTGGCGTCGCGTCGATCTCGCCACCAGGCTCGAGCTTGCCGAGGCGACCGCTGCCGATCCCGAGCCGGTAGTGGCGGAGCAGCTTGCCGAGACGCCTCCGCTGGCCTTGACGCGCGAGGAACGCACCCGGCGCGCAGCGACGATCGCGCGCAACAACATCGCGGTCGAGGCCAAGGACCTCACCAAGAGCTACGGCGCGCAAAAGGTGCTCGGCGGTCTCGATCTCACCGTTCGCGTCGGCGAGGTGGTCGCATTGCTCGGTCCCAGCGGCTCCGGCAAGAGCACGCTGCTCCGCTGCATCAATCATCTCGAAAGCTGGGACGCAGGTACCGTGCGCGTCGGCGGCCGCCGTCTCGGTTTCGACGATGACGGCAAGCTGTTGTCACCACGGGCGATGGCCAACGAACGGGCAACGGTTGGCGTCGGCATGGTGTTCCAGCAATTCAACCTGTTTGCCCACCTGTCGGCCAGGGAGAACATCGCCGGTCCGCTGCGCTGGGTGCACGGCATGACCCGCATCGATGCCGACCGCCGCGCGGCCGAATTGCTCGAGCGCGTGGGCCTGACACATCGCGCCGATGCGCTGCCGCGGCATCTCTCCGGCGGCCAGCAGCAGCGCGTCGCCATCGCGCGGGCACTCGCACCAAACCCGAGCGTGCTGCTGCTGGACGAGCCGACCTCCGCGCTCGATCCCGAGCTCGTCAACGAGGTGCTGGAAGTGATCCGCCGTCTCGCCATCGACGACGGTCTCACCATGATCATCTCGACGCACCAGATCCGCTTCGCCGATGAAGTCGCCGACCGCGTCGCTTTCCTGAGCGGCGGGGTGATCATCGAGGAGGGGCCGGCGCATGAGGTGCTCACCAATCCCCGCAATCCGCTGACCGCGCGTTTTCTCAGCGTGATGGAAGCCGACAAGATTCCGGAGGCGGTGCGATGACCTGCCGTCCGGCCTCGCAAGACCAGCGACCGCGTTCCCCGAAGAGGCCAAGTCACCTGAAGAGGCCAAGTCAAAAGAGATCAAGTCATGAAGCATGTCACGCTGCCGGTGTCGCCCAAGACGGTCCATTGGGGTTATTTCTCCAAAGCCGTCGCCCCGGCGTTGACGCTGCGCTCCGGCGATCGCGCCACCATCGAGACGCTGACCCATCACGCCAATGACGATTACGAGCGCATGATCGCGGGCGATCCCGGTGCCGAGAGCGTGTTCCAGTGGACGCGTGAGCACAAGGCGGTGGCGCGCCGCGGCTCAGGTCCCGTCGAAGGCCCGTTCATCCGCGGCGCAGGCGAGGGGATTGGCGTGCATCTCCTCACCGGACCGGTCGCGATCGAAGGAGCCGAGCCCGGCGATATCCTGGAGGTGCGCATCCTCGACGTCCGGCCACGACCGAGCTGCAGTGCCTGCCATGCCGGGCGCTGCTTTGGCTCCAACGTCGCGGCGAACTGGGGGTTTCATTATCACGACCTGATCGAGGAGCCGAAGCCACGCGAGGTCGTCACCATCTTCGAGCTCGACACCTCCGGCGAGCCCTACGCCAAGGCGGTCTACAATTACGTCTGGACGCCGCAGACCGATCCCGACGGCATCGTGCACTCGATGATCGACTATCCCGGCGTGCGCGTCGATCACGCCACCATCAAGAAGCGCGAGAACATCCTGTCCAGTGTGAAGGTGCCGGCCCGTCTGCATTTCGGCACGATGGGGCTCGCGCCGTCGGAGGCCGATTTCGTCAGCTCGATCCCGCCGAGCTATACCGGCGGCAACATCGACGACTGGCGCATCGGCAAGGGTGCGCGCATGTTCTATCCGGTCGCCGTCCCCGGCGCGTATTTCTCGGTCGGCGATCCCCATGCCGCGCAGGGCGACAGCGAGCTCGGCGGCACCGCAATCGAGACCTCGCTGACCGGCGACTTCGAGTTCATCCTGCACAAGAAAGCCGACCTCGCCGGCACCAGCCTCGAAGGTCTCGACCATCCGATGCTGGAGACCGATCAGGCCTGGTCGTTCTACGGCTTCACCTATCCGAACTATCTCGCCGCGCTCGGCGCCGACGCCCAAACCGACATTGCCAATCACAGCAGTCTCGACCGTGCGATGCGCGATGCGTTCCGCAAGCTCCGACGGTTCCTGATGACCGTGCATCGCCTCAGCGAGGACGAGGCGATCTCGCTGATGTCGGTCGGCGCCGATTTCGGCGTCACCCAGGTGGTCGACGCCAATTGGGGCGTTCACGGCACGATCCGCAAGAACATCTTCCGTTGCGACTAATGCGTTGAAGCGTCGCGTGTTTCCGGGATGAGAGGATGAGCAGCGATCGTCATTTGCGGCCCGTCGCTACGACGGATGATCGAGTGCGGCTGGCACAGAGGTTGCTTCGATCAACGGCAATCTGGGTTGATCCGATGAGCTTCCGGCCGTTCACGAGCGAGTCCTACACGCAAGACGACCGCCCCGAAGCCTGGCGGGACGTGCTCGCTGCCGTCGGCCTGCAACCGGCTGGCGGCCATTGCTTTTTTGACGGACACGCAACGGCGTCGCATCGTCAGGCCGCGGGCGTCGCGATGACGCGCATGGCCGCGGGCGCGCAGAGCGTCGGACCTCTGTCTCACGCGAACGAAGAGCTTCCGATCGCCCTGATGCCGCTCGACGATGGCATGGTGCTCAGAAGTGCCGGCGGCCACCGCATCGTTCCGGTCGGCCATCTGGTGCTGTTGCCGCGGAGCGGGGACTGGAGCATCGTGTTCCAGCGCGACATGCGCGCCATCGTGCTGTCGGTGACATCGGGCGCGCTGCACGGTCGCCTTTCGGGCAAGCCAAGGCTCGGCGAGCCCCGGGTCGTTGCGGCCAGCGGTTTCGCCGATGTGTTCGCGCGTCTGCTGGATGCGACCGCGCGCACGCTCGAGACGCTGAGCGATGCCGAATGGAACGCGGTCGCGCAGTCGCTCGTCGACCTCCTCTTGACCCTTGCGCATCAACTGGCGGCCTCGACGTCCGATGCCGGATCGAGCGCGACGCAGGCCGCGCTGCTGCACCGGATCTGCCGCACCATCGAACGGCGGCTCGATGATCCCGAATTGGTGCCGGCGCGCGTCGCGCAGGCCGAGGGGATTTCCGAGCGCTATTTGCAAAAGCTGTTCGAGACGGTCGGCGACAATTTCACCCATTACGTCCGCGAGCGGCGGCTGCAGCGCGCCTGGGCCGACCTGTCCAATCTGGCTGAAGCGCATCGCTCGATCTCGGAGATCGCCTACGCCTATGGCTTCGGCGACTCCGCGCATTTCAGCCGCGCCTTCCGCCACCGCTTCGGCCTGCCGCCGCGCGAGTTCCGCCAGCAGGAGGCGGAGCGGGCGACCTTGCAGCACGGGATCACCGGTCAGCGCGGCTGGCCGCAGGAGGCGCTGGCGCAGCTGCGCGCACACCAGGCGGGAGCGGAGGCGCGCAGCAATGTTTCCCGCACCGACACCGATGAGCCGAGAACAGCCGGACGCAAGCACCATCATCTGCCGATCGAGGCCGACCGTGTTCATTGGGGTTATTTCAGCCGTTCGCTGGCGCCGCAGCTCGAGATCGCCTCGGGCGATACCATCACCATCGAGACATTGACCCAGCACGCCTCCGACGACCCTGAACTGATGATCGCGGGCGATGCCGCCGCCGAAAGCGTGTTCGGATGGACCAAGGCCAGGAAGAACGTGGATCGCCGCGGCGCCGGTCCGATGGACGCCAGCGTGTTTGGTCGCGGCGCCGGCGAAGGCTTCGGCGTGCACATCTGCACCGGGCCCGTGGCAGTGAAGGACGCCCAGCCGGGCGACGTGCTGGAAGTGCGGATCCTCGACATCGTGCCGCGGGCGAGCCGTCATCCGAAACATGCCGGCCGCGTGTTCGGCTCCTCGGTCGCGGCCTGGTGGGGCTATCATTACGACGAGTTCCTTTCGGGACCGAAGCCCCGCGAAGCGGTGACGATCTACGAGATCCTTGACGACGCTGATGCGCCGCACGCCCGCGCGCTGTATTCCTACCGCTGGGAGCCGCAGACCGATCCGTTCGGCGTCGTGCACCCTACCTACGATTATCCCGGCATTCCCGTCGCGCCCGGTACGGTGAAACGCCGCCACGCCGTGCTCGACGGCATCCGCATTCCCCTGCGTCCGCATTTCGGCGTAATCGCGGTGGCGCCGCGCGAGGTCGATTTCATCGATTCCGTGCCGCCATCCTATTTCGGCGGCAATCTCGACAATTGGCGGCTGGGGAAGGGGGCCACGGTCTATCTTCCGGTCTCCGTCCCCGGCGCGCTGCTGTCGGTCGGCGATCCCCACGCAGCCCAGGGCGACGGTGAGTTGAGCGGCACCGCGATCGAATGCTCCATGACCGGCACGTTCGAGGTGATCCTGCACAAGAAGGCCGACCTTGCCGGCCAGCCCTTCGCCGATCTCAGCTATCCCCTGATTGAAACCGCGACCGACTGGGTGCTGACCGGCTTCAGCCATCCCAACTATCTCGCCGAGTTCGGCGCGCAGGGCCAGAGCGAGGTCTATGCAAAGTCCTCGCTCGACCTCGCCATGAAGGACGCCTTCCGCAAGATGCGGCGCTTCCTGATGAACGTGAAGGGTCTCAGCGAGGACGAGGCGATCGCCCTGATGTCAGCCGCCGTGGACTTCGGCGTCACCCAGGTCGTCGACGGCAATTGGGGCGTGCACGCGATCATCAGCAAGCGGCTGTTTCAGGACGCGCCTTGAACCGAAGGATACCCCAGTGAAATTCCACATGATCAGCGGCGGCCCGAAGCCGGTCGCGCCCTTCAGCCACGCGGTCGAAACCGACGGCTTCGTCTTCGTCACCGGCCAGATGCCGGATACGCCGCAAACCCCGGGCGTGCTGCCAGAGGGCATCGTCGCGCAGACGAGGGCGGTGATGGAGAATTTGAAGCTGGTGCTCGCCGGTCTCGATCTCGGCCTCGAGCACGTAGTGATGGCGCGAATCTATCTCACGCGCTTCAAGGACGACTACACGGCGATGAACGAGACCTACCGCACGTACTTCGCGCCCGGCCGCCTGCCGGCGCGCACCTGCGTCGGCGTCACCGGCCTTGCCTATGATGCGCTGATCGAGATCGATCTGGTGTGCCGGCGGCCGTGAGATGCGAGCTACAAGCCGTTGCGTTGCCCGACGGGCAAAACACCCAAGCAAAGGGTCAAGCCGGCCTTGCGAAAATATTCGCCTTTACAGAAATGCGGATTTACCGCATCGTTCCTCACCTCATCCCTGTCAGAGGGGCGTATCGCGATCGTCACGAAACGCGGGATGGGTTGTGGCGGACGC